>NZ_CP173704.1:0-17500 GCF_045070545.1 Streptomyces sp. RK9
CCCGCCCACCGCATCGGCCCCGTCCGCGTACCCCACGCCGGAGACGCGCGCCGAGCCCACCGCGCCCCCCCCCCCCCACCCCCCCCCCCCCCCCGCCCCCCCCGCCCCCCCCCCCCGCCCCCCCCCCCCCCACCCCCCCCCCCCCCCGCCCCCCCCCCCCCCCCGCGCGCCGCCCCCCCCCCGCCCCCCCCCCCCCCCCCCGGCGCCGCCGCGCTGTGCGCGGCTACAGATCCACGATCGATCCTCACCCCTTGATCGGATGGTCGGGTGTGGGGGTGCGGAGTGATCGCGGACGGGTGCGCAGGGTCGTGCGCCCCGGGTGCTCTTCCCTTCTGAGGCCGGATCGCGGTAGCGGCGGCATGCAGGCCGGAAGCGGCCCTGATGCGCCAGGAGGCCTTGGCGGCGGTCGGGTAGGCGATGGCCGCAGAGCACAGGCACTCCCGGCCAGCGAGCGCAGCGAGCCTTGATGAGGTAGAGAAATCTGTAACAGCTCAGACGTGATCCGGGGCGGGCCAGACGTAGCAGACCGCGTTGGTCTGCTGACCTTCTCCGTAGCGGTGGGTGATCCGGCCAACCTCTTGGCACCCAAGCTTCTCGTACAGGCGGATGGCTGCGGCGTCCTTGGTCATGACCTCGAAGACGAGACGCACGCCGTGTCGCCGTGCGTAGTCCATGACGGTCTCGGTGAGTTGCTTCCCAAGGCCAGTCCCTCGGGCCTCCGGAGCCACGAAGAGCCTCGCAGCTACTACGACCTGAGAGTCGTCCTCACCGCTTCGCTCGAACCAAACCGCTGCCGCTTCGTCGCCATGTGATTCACCGACCCCCGCGTGGCCAACCACCCGTCCCGCCATCACGGCGACCCAGGCATGGATCAACTCCGGTGACTTGAGCCAAGCCTCTGGATCATTGACGCCCTCCACGGGGTACCCGTCGGCCTCGTGAACCGCCACAAGGACTGCCGCAGCCTCGGCGATGTCTTCATCGCGACGTGGGCGCACCTCGGAAGGCTGTTCCGGCTCTGCGACAAAGTGCATGGGGCTGGTCCCATCAGTCAGTTGGCAGCTCGTAGGTAAGAACGTTCTCGTCACCACGCAGGACGAAGTGACTGACGTCCATCGGGGTCTCGTCCTGGTCGTAGCTGATGTGCAGCACGTCCAACACCGGTGTCCCCGGCGAGGCGTTGAGCCGCTGCGCTTCGTTCGTCCGGGGCATACGGGCCTGGACCTCTTCGAGCATGCGCGTCAGTCGGTGTCCCAGTTGCTCGAATGCCGCGTAGATCCCGCCGGGGCCAGGAACGGCCACCTCCAACGGGGTGTCTGCGGCGATCGACAGCGGGATGTACGTGTTCACGATCTGTACCGCGTGGTCGTCGACGAAGTACGTGTTCTCGCGCCGTACGACTTCCTTGCCGATCGGGAGGGCGAGCCGTTCGTTCACCCACTTCTCGGGAACGAGCCGTGCGATGTCGGTCACCTCGACGCGGGCCGTCCGCCCCTGTGCCTCGACTTCTGCGCGGAACGGGGCCTTGCCCGCTTCCCGCCAGTGCCGGGCGTAGCGATCGTGCGCATGCCGGATGAGCTGGGTTCGGCGGCGCACGAACACTCCACGCCCTACCTGGCTCTCGACCAGACCGGTCGACTTGAGGAGTCCGGTGACCTTGCTGGCGGTGGCACTAGAGATGCCGTAGGTCTCGATCAGCTCGCGCTCGGAAGGCAGGACGGAGCCGGGTAGGTACTCGCCGGACTCGATCTTCTTACGCAACTGATCAGCGATCTCGCGGCTGTTGAGCCGCTTGTTGGCGGGCATTGCTTGGCCTCCTCTAGGTCTCCCCCCAGTGTAGGCCTCCTTAAGGAGGTCACCCTAGAGAAGTTTCGCCAACCCTCTTGCCAACCTCCTTAAGGAGGTCCACTCTCTTCCGTGAGACCTCCTTAAGGAGGTTCCCGTGAGGAGATCTCCTTACGGAGGCACTTTCGAGGGAGCTTCAATGCCGTCCTTCAAGATCGACCTTTCGACCGCCGTGGTGTTCGTGGCGACGGCGCCGGAACCGAAGATGGTGAACAAGAAGACCGGTGAGCGGGCCGTGGACCGTGAGTCGGGTGCGGGCCTGTCGACGGTGGGCCTGCTGGTCTCGGACGAGGGAGAGGGAAACCTCTACCAGGTGACCGTGCCGGAGACCGGTTACCCCGAGGGCCTGGTGCCGGGCATGCCGGTGAAGGTCATCGGGCTCAAGGCCCGTGACTGGGAGAACGAGTTCAACGGCCAGAAGCGTCACGGCATCTCGTTCCGCGCCGTGGCCCTGACACCGGGGACCTGATCATGGGCTGGTTACTGATCGGCCTCGCGCTCGTGACCGGGCTGGTGCTGTTGATGCGGTGGCGGCGCCCGGCCTGGTACTGGCGGTGCTTCGGGGCTGCGGCCGCCGTGGTCCGGGTCCGTCTGCGCTACGCCGACGTGATGGAGGCCTGCCACCTGACCGCACCGCCCTCGCGCTTCCGCCTGACGGTCGCGCGCTGGCTGCGGCGAGAGGTCCCCCGCCAGCGCGTCCCGCGTCTGATGCGGATCACGCCGACGCGTACCGGGGTGCGGCTGCGGATCCGGATGCATCCGGGCCAGGACGCCTTCGAGTTCGCCGCCGCCTCCGACCGGCTGCGGCACGCCTTCGCCATCCACCAGGTCACCACCCGCGAACTGCGGCCGGGCGTCGTACAGATCACCATGACCGGATACGACGTGCTCAAAGAGGTACGCATGCCCGCCCGCACCAAGGCGAGGCTGCTGCGGGTGCCGGTGGCGTTGCGGGAGGACGGACAGGTCCACTACCGCGACTACCGGCAGGTGCCGCACTCGGTCACCGTCGGCGCGACGGAGTCGGGCAAGTCGGTGGGCCAGCGTGCCGTGATCGCCGAACTCGCCCCGCAGCCGGTCGCGCTGGCCGGGATCGACTGCAAGAACGGCGTGGAGCTGGCCCCGTTCGCCCGCCGCTTCTCGGCCCTGGCCGACAACCCCGATGACGCCGCTGATCTGCTGGAAGCGCTGGTGGCGCGCATGGAGGACATCTACCAGGTGATCCGCCGTGAACAGCGGATCAGCGCCGACACCCCGGATGCGGAGATCGCCGCGAACATCTGGGACCTTCCCGAACACCTGCGGCCGGTGCCCGTCGTACTCACCATCGACGAGATCGCCGAACTCACCCTGAGCGCGAAGAAGAACGACCCGCGCCGCCTGCGGATCATCACCGCGCTGATCCGCCTGGTCCAGCTCGGCCGCGCCGCCGGGATCTTCCTGGACATCTACGGCCAGCGGTTCGGCTCCGAACTCGGTGACGGCATCACGATGCTGCGCGCGCAGCTCACCGGCCGGACCGCGTACCGGGTCAACGACGAGTCGACCGCGAAGATGGTCTTCGGGGACATCTCCCCGCACGCGGTGTTCGCCACCACGCAGATCCCCAACGAGCGCCGGGGCATGGCCGTGGTCGCCTCCACCACCGGCGAGTGGACGCACATCCGGGGCCCGCACGTGTCCATGCGCAAGGCCGTGAACACCTGCAACCGCCACGCGCATCTCACCCCGTACGTACCGGAGTTGGCCCGCTTCAAGCCGGTCATCGCCCCCGTACCGGCCCCGCCTGCTGAAGCCGCCTGAACCACCCCGCACCCCCGGTCGGCGCGACCGCCTCGCGCCACGCCCCTACCCGAGCCATGCCCGAAACCCGGAAGGAGATCAGCTCATGACCGCACGCAAGACGACCGCCAAGACCGCGAGGAAGCCCCGGCCCAAGTCGTGCCCGCTGTGCAAGGGCACCGGCAAGGTCACCCCGCTCGCCCCCGTGACGCGCGGGCTCGCCTCCCCCGTCGCCTCCGCCGTGGAGGGACAGGAGGGCCTGTTCGAGGCACCCGACCCCACCACCCCGACCGCCGACTGAACCCCACGCCCGGGGCCGGGCGGCCGGAGATCATTCCCCGCCCGGCCCCGGACCAGAAGGGAGCACGAGCCATGAAGGTACGGATCACCCTCACCGTCACCGTGAACCCCGACGAGTGGGCCCAGGAGTACAGCGTCCCGCGTGAGGACGTGCGGGCCGACGTGAAGGACTACATCGGCCACACGGTCGCCGACTGCTACCCCGCCACCGAGAAGATCATCACCAACGTGGGGTGGCAGTGATGGCCCGCCCCTCCTGGCGCCCGGACGCCGTACTCATCCAAGCCGTGATCGCCGGAGCACTGTCCTTCGCCCACCTGCACGACCTGGCCGCCGTTGCCGGACAGACCGGCTGGAAGGCGTGGGCCTACCCCGTCTCCGTCGACCTCCTGTTGGTCGCCGCCTGGCGCCGACTGCGCACCGGCGGCGCGTCCTGGCTGGCCTGGTCCTGGTTCCTGATCGCCCTCGTCGCCTCGCTCGGCGCGAACGTCGCCACCGCCGGATTCCTGGACCTCGAACACCCCCCGGCCTGGCTGCGCTTCAGCGTCGCCGGATGGCCCGCCCTGGCCTTCCTCGGCGGCACCCTCCTCGCCCACCAGCCCAACCCACGCCCCGTGCCCGCTCCGGCTCCGGCTCCGGCTCCGGCTCCGGCTCCGGCTCCGGCTCCTGAGCGTCCCGGGCCGTCGGCGCCCGCCGTACCCGAAGCGGCCCCGGACACGCAGGAGATCGCCCGGCTCGCCCCGGCCCCGGCGCTGCCGGAAGCGGCCCCGGCCGTGCCCCCGGCGCTGATCGACCACGCCCGCAAGGTCGCTGTCGACCACCGGGCCCGCACCGGATACGCGATCGACACCGCCACCCTGCGCACCCGACTTGGCATCCCCGCCCCGCTCGCCGACGCAATCGCCGCCCAACTCACCTGACCCTGAAAGGAGATCCACCCATGAGCCTCTACCGGATGATCCGCGACCTGCGCCGCGTCGGCCAGGTCACCGTCGGCACCGCCCACAACGGTCGCGGCGAGATGAAGTACGTCGCCGCCTGCGCCGCCGCCGACTGCGGCTGGTCGGCCGAGTACGACTCGTTCACGCCCGCTGAGGTCGCCGCGCGGGGCCACCGCTGCCGCGTCCGCTGAGCTACCTGGGAGGCCCGTGATGCACCCGCCCGAGGATCAGCTCCGCGCCGGTCACCTGCCCGCCGACTGGGTCCGCCAGATGCCGCCCGGCACAGACCTGCGCAAGGTCGTCATCGTCCAGGAAGCGCCCCGCAACTACACCGGTCCCATCGTCTTGACCCTGGTCATCACGGCGGGCTCGGTCGTGGTCCTGCTCGTGCTCGCGTTCGTCGTTCAGCTCATCGTCGCTTCGGTGGTCGCGGTTCTGTCGGCCACCTGCGGCGTCGGCATCACCCTCAACCGCACCGCCAAGTCCAAGCGCTCACTGCGCAAGTAGCCCTCCGGGGCGGCCTCTCTCGCCAAAGATCCGCCGCCCCGGACGGCCTTTCACCTTCCTGATCCAACGGACCCGAAAGGGAGACCTTCATCATGCCCGAGCACACCGCGCCCAAGCCGGTCTGCCACCACTGCGGCGGCTTCCCCGTCGTCGTCATCACCACCGGAACCCGCCACCTCGACGGCTCCCGCAGGACCCTGCGCGTCATCTGCAAGGCCTGCCAGGGCACCGGTACCCGCTCGGCGTGCCAGCAGGAGGCGGCATCCCGTGGCTGACCTCACCCCGACCCCCGAGTCCCCCGGCCTGCACATCGCCAAGCCCTCCCCGTACGCGCCCGCCACCGGCTCCTACGTGTGCAGCGGCTGCGACGCCACCGCCCACGGCGACACCCCCGTTCAGGACCTCGTGGACGAGTACACCGCACAGCACGGGCCCGCCCACCGCCAGGGACGGAGCCACTGATGACCGACACCGCCACCCTGGCGGGCCTGGACCCGGCCACCCTCACCGACGTGCTGAGGGTGGCCGGGCAACCGGGCTTCGACCGCTGGCACGAACAGATCCGCCGCACCGGCGGCTGCGCCGACCCGATCCGCCTCACCGGCGGAACCCGCACCGTCGACCCGGCCACCAAGACCGTGCTGCACGCCTACACCACCGACCATGAGCCGGGCGGCGTACTGCGGATCGCGTGCGGCAACCGCCGCGCCTCCCGCTGCCCCTCCTGCGCCTGGACCTACGCGGGCGACACCTACCACCTCATCCGCGCCGGACTCGTCGGCGACCCCGCCAAGGGCACCCCGCCCACGGTGCGCGATCACCCCCGCGTCTTCGCCACCCTCACCGCCCCCTCGTTCGGGCCCGTCCACAACCGCCCCGGCAACCGGCCCTGCCGCTGCGGCCGACGGCACGCCGACGACGACCCCGTACTCGGCATTCCGCTGGATGCGGCGGCCTACGACTACGCGGGCGCGGTGCTGTGGAACAACCACGCAAGTGATCTGTGGCGCTACTTCACGATCTACCTCCGCCGCGAAATCGCCCGCCGCGCAGGCCTCACCCAGAAAGCCGCCCGCGAAGCCTCCCGCCTGTCCTTCGGCAAGGTCGCCGAATACCAGAAACGCGGGGCCGTCCACTTCCACGCCGTGATCCGCCTCGACGGACCCGAAGGACCCGACACCCCACCGCCATCGTGGGCCAGCGTCGGCCTGCTCACCGACGCCATCCGCGCCGCCGCCGCCCGCGTGAGCGTCGACGTGCCCCGTGTCGGCACGCTACCCGCCCGTAACCTGCGCTGGGGTGAACAGCTCGACGTGCAGCCCATCGGCGCCTTCGGCCACGGCGAAGAGATCACTGAACAGGCGGTGGCCTCCTACGTCGCCAAGTACGCCACCAAGGCGGCCGAGACGACGGGCACCGTCGACCGCCGCGTCGGCAACAAAGAATGCCTGACCCTGCTCGGCGTGGCCGACCATCCCCGGCGCCTGATCGAAACCTGCCTTGACCTCCACGCGGCCTACCCCGACCGGAAGTTACGCGACTGGGCCCACATGCTCGGCTTCCGGGGCCACTTCTCCTCCAAATCCCGCCGCTACTCCACCACCCTCGGAGCCCTGCGCCAGGTCCGCGCCGACTACCGCGCCACACAGCAACGCGCCGCCCTCGGCCTGCCCGACCCCGACGAACACCCGGAGTCGACCACCCTCACCCTCGCCCACTGGACCTACGCCGGACACGGCCACACCCCCGGCGAATCCTGGCTCGCCGCCTCCATCGCCCGCGACATCCAGACCAACCGCGACACCGCCCGAGACGAGTTGCCCACCCAACTCGCCCTGGAAGGAGCCGCCCTATGACTACCGCTCCCGTCGTGCTGCTGACCGTGCCGGAAGTCATGACGCGGCTGAAGTACGGACGCTCGAAGGTCTACGACCTGATCCGCTCGAAGCGGCTCGCGTCGATCAAAGAGGGCGGTTGCCGACGCATCCCTGAGAGCGCCCTTCAGGAGTACGTCCGCGCGAGCCTCGAGGAGCCTGCCTGATGCCTGGTCAGCGCAAGCGCAACCCCAACGGGTCAGGCACGGTCACGAAGCGGACTGACGGCCGGTATCAGGCGGCCGTGTACGTTCCGCAGCCGGACGGAACCACGAAGCGGAAGTACGCGTACGGCAAGACCTACGACGAATGTGATCGCAAGCGGCGTGAGCTGATCGAACGCGCGCAGGGTGGCATCCCCACCCCGACCCGGGACATGACCTTGGGGCAGTGGTTCGACTACTGGCTAATGGTGATCGTCAAACCGCACCTCTCGCCGGGCAGCTACCGGACCTACGAACAGACTGTCCGCAACCACCTGCGGCCGCGTCTGGGCTCCAAGGTCATGCTCAAGCTCAGCGTCAAGGAGCTGCGTGCGGCCATGACGCGCTTGGCGGCGGAGCAGACGGCCAAGACCGCCCGCCATGCCCTCCGGGTCCTCTCAGCGGCGCTCACGGCCGCCATGGTGGAAGACATCGGGCTCACGCGGAACGTCGCCAAGCTCGTGCACGTCCGGGCACCCACCAACAGCGGGAAGAGCTGGGACGCGGTGACGGTCCTTCGCTTCCTGGCTGCGGCCCGGCGCCTGACCGTGTACTACCCCGCGTTCCTGCTCCTGTGCCTGCTGGGCCTACGCCGTGCCGAGGTGTGCGGCCTGCGGTGGGATGACATCGACTTGGACAACCGGATCGTCTGGGTGGAGCAGCAACGGCAGCGCACCAGCGCAGGCACGATCGACGTCGACCTGAAGACCGACACGTCCAAGGCACCCCTGCCACTGCCCGCTCAGTGCATCCCGCCCCTGCGCTGGACCCGGATGCGCACGGCCTGGCTGCGGGACCGCGCGATCAGCAGGGGACGCCCCTGGTTCGATGATCCGGAAGGGCACGTGTTCGTCACGCGGACCGGGCACCCGCTCCTCGCGGAGAACCTCTACCTGACCATGCAACGGGTCATCGGGGTGGAAGGGCTCGGGGCGATGAACCCCAAGGGCCTGCGCAAGTCCTGCGGCACGCTCCTGGTCCACCTCGGCGTGCACCCGAGGATCATCAAGGCGGTCCTGCGGCACAGCCGGATCGCGACCACCCTCGACATCTACGCTGAGGCGCTGGACCCGGACGTGGTGAGGGCGGTCGGGCAGCTCGACCGGCTGCTGCGGCAACCGGCGCGCATCCGGCAGTTGGAGGCCACCTGGCCTTCCCCGGACCCTGACTGATGTACGGCTTGGATGTCACGGCCCCTTCGCCTGCGAATCGCCGCAGGTGGAGGGGCCGTTCCTCGTCAGTAGGGCCGACAACATCCCATTAGCTAATCGTTACCTGGCGTGACCTGGCACACAGCTCGGCGAGGCCCTCCGCTGTCACGGGTGAGACGACACCTTCCTCCGTGACGACGGCTGTCACCAACTCGGGCGGGGTGACGTCGAATGCCGGGTTGTACGCCTGTGTCCCCAGTGGTGCCACCGAGATCCCCCCTCCCGCCTCGGATCCGGCCATCGACACGAAGGGCACTGTGACCTCCGTCACCTCATGGCCGGCTCGCTGTTCCACCTCGATGGCGGCCCCGTCCGGGGTCTGAGGGTCCACGGTCGTCACCGGCGCCACCACGATGAACGGCACGTGGTGGTAGCGGGCGAGGACCGCGAGCGGATAGCTCCCCACCTTGTTGGCCACCGAACCGTCGGCCGCGATCCGGTCGGCGCCGATGAGCACGGCGTCCACCTCACCGGCCGCGAACAGCGAACCCGCGGCGTTGTCGGTCAGGAGGGTGTACGGCATGCCGTTGCGCGCCGCCTCGTACGCCGTCAGCCGGGCTCCCTGGAGCAGCGGCCGGGTCTCGTCGACCCACAGCCTGCGCAGCCGCCCCTCGCGGTGCGCGGCGAGCGCCACCGCGAAGGCCGTGCCCTCGCCGCCGGAGACCAGCGCCCCGGTGTTGCAGTGGGTGAGGACGCGGTGGCCGCCCCCGGGCATCAGCTCGTCGAGCAGCGCCAGGCCGTGCACCGCCATCCGCCCGCTGGCCTCGGCGTCCTCCGCGTGCACCGCCCGCGCCGCGGCGAGGACCGCCCCCGCCGCGCGCCGCTCGTCCGCGCCACCGGCCAGGGCCTCGCGGTACGCCGTCTGGGCCCTGCGCGCGCCGTACGCCAGGTTGACCGCGGTGGGCCGCGCCCCCGCGAGGGCGTCCGCGGCCTCGTCCACGTCGAAGCCGCGGGCCGCGGCCAGCGCGACGCCGTACGCACCCGTGATGCCGAGCAGCGGCGCCCCGCGCACGACCAGCGTCCGGATGGCCTGCACGAGCGCGGGCGGGTCCGTGCACACCAGCTCGCTCTCCTCGCCCGGCAGCCGGGTCTGGTCGAGGAGGACGACGACGGGTCCCTCCGGAGGCTCGTCCCAGCGGATCGCGGGAATCGCGGGGATTCCGGGGGTCTCGGGGATCTCAGGGCTTTCGGACGCCGGCACGGCCTCGCCGGATTGCGCGTACTGATCAGCCATCCGCCCAGTCTGCCCGCTACCGGCCGGACAATAGAAGGTGTGCAGCCCATCCGGCCACGGCACCCGGCCTCCGCACCACCGCGCCCGACCCCGGGGCAACCGCCCCGTGGCACGATGGCTGCCAACCCGCCGCCGCGCCCGCGGACGGGCACTGTGAAGGAGCGACGATGAACGACACTCCGGGCTGGGCCTCGCCCGGATCTGCCCCCTCCGACGGCCACGACCCCGACAAGAAGGGGTCCGGCGAGCCCGAGGACCGGCCGAGCGGCCCGGGCTCGAAGTGGTCCAAGGAGCAGCCGCCGCCCGCCCAGTGGTCCGCGCCCAGCCCTCCGGCACCCGACCAGGGCCCCCCGCCGCCCGCGCCTCCCGGCCAGGGCTGGGGCGGGGGCCCCGGCGGCCAGGGCGGCACGGGCGGCTCCGGAGGGCCCGGCTGGGGCGGCGGTGGCCCCGCGGGTCCCGGCGGCCCCTACCGCGGCTGGGGCGCCTGGCAGGGCCCGCCGGCCGCCGCGAAGCCCGGCGTCATCCCGCTGCGCCCGCTGGCCGTCGGCGAGATCCTGGACGGCGCGGTCTCCACGATGCGTACGTACTGGCGGACGGTCCTCGGCATCTCGCTGACCGTCGCCGTCGTCTCGGAGCTCTGCCTCGTCCTCCTCCAGGGCCTGGTCCTCAACGACAGCCAGAACCTCGAGGCGCTCGAGGACTCCAGCGCGACCTCCGGAGAGGTGGTGCGCGCCCTCCGTGACACGCTCCTCGAATTCGGCGTCGTCATCGTCATCATGCTGCTCGGCACGATCGTCGCCACGGCGCTGTTGACGATGGTCACGAGCCGCGCCGTCCTCGGCAAGTCCGTCACCACGGCCGAGGCGTGGCACGACGCACGGCCGCAGCTGTGGAAGCTGCTCGGCCTGACGCTGCTCCTGCCGCTCATCGGCCTCGCCGTGGTCGCCGCAGGGACGGTCCCCGGGCTCCTGGTCACGCTCGCCGGAGGGGGCGACGGCGGCGTCGCCCTCATCTTCCTCGGCGGGCTCGCGGCCGGTGTCGTCGCCGTCTGGCTGATGGTCCGCTTCTCGCTCGCCTCTCCGGCGCTGATGCTGGAGAAGCAGGGGGTGAAGCAGGCGCTCCGCCGGTCCGCCAAGCTGGTGCGCCTCTCCTGGTGGCGTGTCTTCGGCATCAACCTGCTGGCCATGGTCATCACGAACGTCGTCGTGTCGATCATCGGCATCCCCTTCACCCTCATCGCGGGCGCGGTCAGCGGCGACGGGGTGTCCAGCATCCTGGACAGCAGCACGAGCGACGTCGGCTGGACCTTCCTGATCGTCAGCGGCATCGGGCAGGTGATCGGCTCCATGCTGACGTTCCCGATCACCGCCGGGGTCTCCGTGCTCCTCTACATCGACCAGCGGATCCGCCGCGAGGCCCTCGACCTCGAACTCGCCCGCGCCGCCGGTGTGCCGGGCCACGGCCCCGACGACGCCCCCGGCACCCCGGGGAGCTGATGCGGTGACGCCGGCGGGGGCGGTACTCGACGTGCTCGGCGCGGCCGCACGGCTGCCGCACGCCTTCTTCGGCGCGGCCTCCGCGCGGCCGCGCACCGGCTTCCGGGCGGCCGTGGTGCCGCCCGGAACAGGCGTGCCGGCGGCCGTGCCCCCACCCGGCGTCGGCACAGGCGTCAGGCTGCCCGGCGACGACGGCCCCCCGCTGACCATCCCGGGCCGCCCCGCCCGGGAGGCGGCCGAGCGCGAACTGTCCAAGTCGATGTACCACGAGAACGACCCGGGCTTCTTCCAGCGCGCCCTGAACCGCTTCTGGGGCTGGGTCGACGACCTGTTCAGCGCGGCGTCCGGCGCGGCGCCGGGCGGTGTGATCGGCCTCGTGGTCATCGTGCTCGCGGTGGTGGCGGTCGCCGCGGCCCTCTGGTGGCGCCTCGGCACCCCCCGCCGCGCCCCCGCCACGTCCGCCGCGCTCTTCGACGACCGCCCCCGCAGCGCCGCCGAGCACCGCGCGGACGCCGAGGCACACGCGGCCCAGGGCCACTGGAGCCAGGCCCTCCAGGAGCGGATGCGGGCGATCGTGCGCTCCCTGGAGGAACGCGCCCTCCTCGACCCGCGCCCCGGCCGCACCGCCGACGAGGCCGCCGCGGAGGCCGCACGGCCCCTGCCCGACCACGAGGACCGCCTGCACGCGGCGGCCCGGGACTTCGACGACGTGACATACGGAGGCCGTACGGCCACGGAAGCGGCGTACCACCGGCTCGCCGACCTGGACCGCGACCTGGAGCGCACCAAGCCGCTCCTGGCCACCGCGTCCCCCGCCCCGTCCGACAGCACCTCCTGGGGAGCGATCCGATGACGGACTCCCCCGACACCCCGCCCGGGCCGACACCCCCCACGCACCACACCCCGCCCGCGCCCTCCACCGGCGCCCCGGGGACACCCCGAACTCCCGGCGCACCCACGAGCGCCCCCACCACGCTCACCGACGCCCCCGCGGCGACCACCGACGGACCGGCCACCGACGGACCACCCCCTGCCGATGGACCGCGCGCCGACGGACCACCGCCCCCCGCCGACGGCACCCCCGCCACCCCGCCGACGTCGATGGCCGCCACGCCCCGTCAGCTCTGGACCCGCACCCGCGGCATCGTCCTCGCCGCCGTCGTCCTCCTGGCGACCGCCGTCGCCATCGCGGCCGTCCGCTCCGGCGCCGAGCACGGCAACCTCGACCCGCGCTCCGCCGACCCCTACGGCAGCCGCGCCGTCGCCGAACTCCTCGCCGACCGGGGCGTGTCCACGCGTGTCGTCACCACCACCGCCGAGGCACAGGCCGCCGCGGGCCCCGACACCACCCTCCTGGTGGCCAACCCGGACCTGCTCACCGACCGTCAGCAGTCCCGGCTGCACGACGCCACGGAGGGCTCCGGCGGCCGCACCGTCCTGGTCGCCCCGGGCAGCCCTTCGGTGTCGAAGCTCGCCCCCGGGGTCACCGCGGACGCCACCCCCAGCGACGACTCGACGTTGTCCCCGGACTGCGACCTGCCCACGGCCCGCCGCGCCGGCTCCGCGGACGTGGGCGGCATCCGCTACGACTCGCTCGCCCCCGGCGCCGAGGCCTGCTACGTCTCCGACGGCCTGCCCAGCCTTCTCGTCCTCCCCACGACGACCGCGAAGGACGGCGCTCCGGAGACCGGCGACAACCCGGAGGACACCCCACAGGAGGCACCGGAAGGCTCCGCGCGGAACACCCCGGAGAAGTCCCCGGTGCGCGGCGACACGGTCGTCCTCGGCGCCCCCGACATCCTCCACAACGACCGCCTCGACAAGCACGGCAACGCCTCGCTCGCCCTGCAACTGCTCGGTTCGCGCCCCCACTTGGTCTGGTACCTCCCCTCGCTCTCCGACGACGCCGTCGACGAGACAGCCGACGACAGCTTCTTCGACCTGATCCCCTCGGGCTGGCTCTGGGGCACGCTGCAGCTCACCCTCGCCGCCGTCCTCGCGGCCCTGTGGCGCGGCCGCCGCCTCGGCCCCCTGGTCCCCGAGAAACTCCCCATCGCGATCCGCGCCTCGGAGACCGCCGAGGGCCGCGCCCGCCTCTACCGCAAGGCCGACGCCCGCGACCGCGCCGCCGCGGCCCTCCGCTCGGCCACCCGCACCCGACTCGCCCCCCTCGTCGGCGTCCCCACCGCCCGGGCCCACACGCCCGAAGCGCTCCTGCCCGCCCTGACCAGCCGTCTCCGCACGCCCGGCCAGGACCTGCTCCCCCTCCTCTTCGGCCCGCCCCCCGGCGACGACGCAGGGCTCATCGCCCTCGCCGACCAACTCGACGCCCTCGAAAGTGAGGTACGTACTTCATGATGGACCCGACCACTGACAACGCCGCGAGCTCCGGCGGCGCCCGCTCCTCCCTGGAGTCCCTGCGCACGGAGATCTCCAAGGCCGTGGTCGGCCAGGACCCCGCCGTCACCGGCCTCGTCGTGGCCCTGCTGTGCCGCGGCCACGTCCTGCTCGAAGGCGTCCCGGGCGTCGCGAAGACCCTTCTCGTACGCGCCCTGGCGGCCTCCCTCGAACTCGACACCAAACGCGTCCAGTTCACTCCCGACCTGATGCCCAGCGACGTCACGGGCTCCCTCGTCTACGACGCCCGCACCACCGAGTTCTCGTTCCAGCCGGGCCCGGTCTTCACCAATCTCCTCCTCGCCGACGAGATCAACCGAACCCCGCCCAAGACCCAGTCGTCCCTCCTCGAGGCGATGGAGGAGCGCCAGGTCACGGTCGACGGCACCCCGCGCCCCCTCCCCGAGCCGTTCCTCGTCGCCGCCACCCAGAACCCGGTCGAGTACGAGGGCACGTACCCTCTTCCCGAGGCCCAGCTGGACCGTTTCCTCTTGAAGTTGACGGTCCCCCTGCCCACCCGTCAGGACGAGATCGCCGTCCTCACGCGCCACGCGGAAGGCTTCAATCCGCGCGACCTGCGCGCCGCCGGCGTACGCCCCGTCGCGGGCCCCGACGACCTGGAGGCGGCCCGCGCGGCCGTCGCCAAGACAGCTGTCTCTCCCGAAATCACCGCCTACGTAGTCGACATCTGCCGCGCCACCCGCGAATCGCCGTCCCTCACCCTCGGCGTCTCCCCGCGCGGCGCCACGGCTCTGCTGTCGACAGCGCGCGCGTGGGCCTGGCTGACGGGCCGCGACTACGTCATCCCCGACGACGTGAAGGCCCTCGCCCTGCCGGCCCTGCGCCATCGTGTCCAGCTGCGTCCCGAGGCCGAGATGGAGGGCGTGACGGCCGACTCCGTCATCAACGCGATCCTCGCCCACGTCCCGGTGCCCCGCTGATGCCCCTGACCGGCCGTACCGCCCTCCTGGCGGCGCTGGGTTCCCTCCCCGTGGGCCTCGTGGAGCCCAGCTGGACCGGCATCCTCGCGGTCAACGCCCCCTTGGCCCTGGCCTGCGCCTGCGACTTCGCCCTGGCCGCCCCCGTGCGCCGCCTCGGCCTGACCCGCTCCGGCGACTCTTCCGTACGTCTCGGCGAGTCCGCGGACGTCCAACTGACCGTCACCAACCCCACCAACCGCCGTCTGCGCGCCGAGGTCCGCGACGCCTGGCCGCCGAGCAGTTGGCAGCCGGGCACCGAGGTCACCGCGTCCAGGAATCCCCTGGACGTCCCGTCCGGCGAGCGCCGCCGCATCACGACCCGGCTGCGCCCGACCCGCCGCGGCGACCATCATGCCGACCGCGTCACGATCCGCTCGAAGGGCCCGCTGGGCCTCTTCTCCCGCCAGGGCAGCCATCGGGTGCCGTGGACGCTGCGTGTCCTGCCGCCTTTCGCGAGCCGCAAGCACCTGCCGTCGAAGCTCGCCCGTCTTCGTGAACTCGACGGCCGCACCAGTGTGCTGATCCGCGGTCAGGGCACGGAGTTCGACAGCCTCCGCGAGTACGTCCCCGGTGACGACACCCGCTCCATCGACTGGCGCGCCACGGCCCGGCAGTCCTCGGTGGCCGTCCGCACCTGGCGCCCCGAGCGGGACCGCCACATCCTGCTGGTCCTCGACACCGGCCGCACGTCCGCGGGCCGCGTGGGCGACGCCCCACGCCTGGACGCGTCGATGGACGCCGCTCTCCTCCTGGCCGCCCTGGCCTCCCGCGCGGGCGACCGCGTGGATCTCCTCGCCTACGACCGCCGGGTCCGCGCCCTGGTCCAGGGCAAGGCCGCCGGCGATGTGCTGCCGTCCCTCGTGAGCGCCCTGGCCGTGCTCGAACCCGAGCTCGTCGAGACGGACGCCCGCGGCCTCACGGCGACCGCGCTGCGCGCCGCCCCCCGAAGCTCTTTGATCGTCCTCCTCACGAGTCTCGAAGCGGCCCCCATCGAGGAGGGTCTGCTGCCGGTACTCTCCCGACTTACTCAGCGCCACACGGTGCTGGTCGCCTCGGTCGCCGACCCGCACATCACGCGGATGGCCAAGTCTCGGGGTACGACGGAAGCGGTGTACGACGCCGCGGCCGGCGCGCAGGCTCAGGCGGAACGCCAACGCACGGCGGAACAGCTCACCCGCCATGGCGTCACGGTCGTGGACGCGACTCCTGACGATCTGGCCCCTGCCCTGGCCGACGCCTATTTGTCGTTGAAGGCGGCGGGCCGCCTGTAGGCAGAGGGGGAATGCCCTGCGGGAGGAATGTCCCTGGAACGCAGAAAACCCCCGTGCCGAATGGCACGGGGGCTTTCTCTACAATTAGTTCGGCGGCGTCCTACTCTCCCACAGGGTCCCCCCTGCAGTACCATCGGCGCTGTAAGGCTTAGCTTCCGGGTTCGGAATGTAACCGGGCGTTTCCCTCACGCTATGACCACCGAAACACTATGAAACTCTCAACCGCACCATACCGTGACCATGGCATGGGGTTGTTCGTGGTTTCAGAACCAACACAGTGGACGCGAGCAACTGAGGACAAGCCCTCGGCCTATTAGTACCAGTCAACTCCACCCCTTACAGGGCTTCCATATCTGGCCTATCAACCCAGTCGTCTACTGGGAGCCTTAACCCCTCAAAGGGGGTGGGAGTCCTCATCTCGAAGCAGGCTTCCCGCTTAGATGCTTTCAGCGGTTATCCTTTCCGAACGTAGCCAACCAGCCATGCCCTTGGCAGGACAACTGGCACACCAGAGGTTCGTCCGTCCCGGTCCTCTCGTACTAGGGACAGCCCTTCTCAAGACTCCTACGCGCACAGCGGATAGGGACCGAACTGTCTCACGACGTTCTAAACCCAGCTCGCGTACCGCTTTAATGGGCGAACAGCCCAACCCTTGGGACCGACTCCAGCCCCAGGATGCGACGAGCCGACATCGAGGTGCCAAACCATCCCGTCGATATGGACTCTTGGGGAAGATCAGCCTGTTATCCCCGGGGTACCTTTTATCCGTTGAGCGACGGCGCTTCCACAAGCCACCGCCGGATCACTAGTCCCGACTTTCGTCCCTGCTCGACCCGTCAGTCTCACAGTCAAGCTCCCTTGTGCACTTACACTCAACACCTGATTACCAACCAGGCTGAGGGAACCTTTGGGCGCCTCCGTTACCCTTTGGGAGGCAACCGCCCCAGTTAAACTACCCATCAGACACTGTCCCTGATCCGGATCACGGACCCAGGTTAGACATCCAGCACGACCAGAGTGGTATTTCAACGACGACTCCACGAACACTGGCGTGCCCGCTTCACAGTCTCCCACCTATCCTACACAAGCCGAACCGAACACCAATATCAAACTGTAGTAAAGGTCCCGGGGTCTTTCCGTCCTGCTGCGCGAAACGAGCATCTTTACTCGTAGTGCAATTTCACCGGGCCTATGGTTGAGACAGTCGAGAAGTCGTTACGCCATTCGTGCAGGTCGGAACTTACCCGACAAGGAATTTCGCTACCTTAGGATGGTTATAGTTACCACCGCCGTTTACTGGCGCTTAAGTTCTCAGCTTCGCCACCCCGAAGAGTGACTAACCGGTCCCCTTAACGTTCCAGCACCGGGCAGGCGTCAGTCCGTATACATCGCCTTACGGCTTCGCACGGACCTGTGTTTTTAGTAAACAGTCGCTTCTCGCTGGTCTCTGCGGCCACCC
>NZ_CP173704.1:22500-1590000 GCF_045070545.1 Streptomyces sp. RK9
AGTTCCGAGGGGGCCGCGATCGAGGACTGGACTTCGGGGTGGGTGCCGATCCACCAGCCGATCACGGCGGCCAGGGCTATGGAGAGCAGGGCTGTGGGTACCCACCAGTGGCGGGTGCGGTAGACCGCGGCGGGGAAGCCGTGCGTCAGGAAGCGGGTGGCGTCTCTCCAGGAGGCGCGGCGCGTGCCTGTCACGGCACTGCGCGCGCGTGCCACCAGCTGGGTGAGGCGGCCGGTCAGCTGCGGATCCGGGGCGCTGGACTGGATCAGCGAGAGGTGCGTGGCCGTGCGCTGGTAGAGGACGACGAGCTCGTCGACCTCGGGGCCGGTGAGTCGGCGTTGGCGCCGCAGCAGGGTGTCCAGACGGTCCCATTCGGCCCGGTGTGCGGACACGAAGACGTCGAGGTCCATCGGTTGGCTGCTCCTCGGCTTCTCGTACTGCGGCTCTCGTGGTGCGGCGCGATCGATAGTCAGCTTGGCAGACTGGCGGTTCCGGGGGCAGCGAAGGGAAGGGCGGCAGGCGTGAGTGAGCTGGTGACGGGCGAGGCGGTGGCGCTGGAACTGCGTCCCGCGAAGTTGCCGAGTCGTGCGCTGGCGGTGCTCATCGACATGGTCGTGGCGTGGTCGGCGTACTTGGCCGTGACCTTGGGGTTGCTGGCCGCGGCGGGGTCGCTCGACGACGCGGCGGTGGCGGCGATCGCGGTGGCGACGTTCGTGCTGGTGCTCGTGGGTGTGCCGATCGCCGTGGAGACCCTCAGCCACGGGCGGTCGCTCGGGAAGCTGGCGTGCGGGCTGCGGGTGGTGCGGGACGACGGCGGGCCGATCCGGTTCCGGCACGCGCTGGTGCGCGGGGCGGTCGGGGTCGTGGAGATCCTCATGACGTTCGGGGTCGTCGCGTGCATCGCCTCGCTGGTGTCGGAACGCGGGCGGCGGCTCGGGGACGTCTTCGCGGGGACGCTTGTCGTACGGGAGCGGGTGCCGGCGGGGCGTACCGAGTATGTGCCCGCACCGCCGCCATGGCTCGTGGGGCGGTTCTCGGAGCTGGATCTGTCCGCGGTGCCGGACGGGCTGTGGCTGGCCGTTCGCCAGTACCTGACGCGGATGGGGCAGTTGGATCCACAGGTCGGCTGGGCGATGGCGGAACGTCTCGCCAACGATGTGGTGGCGCGGACCGGGGCTCCCGCTCCGGAGGGCGTGCCCCCGGCGGCCTTCCTCGCCGCCGTTGTGCAGGAGCGGCAGGCGCGGGAGGCCCGGCGGGCGTTCGGGGAGCAAGGGGTGGGGGTGGCTCCTGGGTCTGGTGTGCCGGGTGCGCCCGGTACGCCTGCGGCCTTGTCGGCGCCCGCGCAGCCGCCGCAGCCCGCCGCCGGGCCCACTCCCCCTCCTCCCTCTGCTCCCCCGGCGCCCGACGAGCCCGCCCGGCCCTCGACGGGCTTCGTGCCGCCCGCGTGAACCGGCACCGGCGTCCGGCGTAGGGCCGCACCCGCCCGAGGCCGCGCCGCCGCATGCCTCGGCCTCGCCGAATGCCCGAGCCTCAGCCGAACACCGACGGCGGCGTCTCCAGGTTCTCCAGCTCGACGCCGGGGGCCGCGAGGACGACGTCGCCGGTGAGGTGGATGGTGTGCTGTTCGCCCGTGTCCAGGGCTGTGACCTGGTATTCGTCCACGGTCAGCGGGCCGTTGTCAGTGGCGTGTGCTTCGCTTTTCAGCAGGGCCCAGGACTGGTCGAGGGTGCGGGGGGCGAGGACCGGGTCCGTGAAGGCGACCAGGCGGACGCGGGTCGCGGGGGAAGCGGGGGCGAGCCGCAGCAGCCGGGCGGTGGCGACGAGGAAGGCGGGGGATGTGCCGGTGATGGCGTGAGCGGGGGCGTTGTGTTCGTCGGCGTGTGCGCCGGTGGCGTCGGTCCGGACCCAGGTGACGCCGTCCAGGGCGGCGGCGCGCACCTGCCAGCCGGAAGCGTGCAGTTCGAGTCGGATGGGGCGGCCGAGTTCGTCGATGGCCAGGTCGACGGAGCCCGCGTGGTCGCCCGAGGGGGTGGTGCGCTGGGCGACGTAGCGCCAGCCGGAAGGGCCGGGCGCGCAGTGGAAGTGTTCTTCACCAAGGGGGGTGTGATCGTGCGGATCGTGAAGCGAATATCGGCCGCGGGGCATGGTGCGTGGTCCTTGTCGGGCGTGGGGCAGATCGTCCCGGCGGGCGCCGCTACGGAGGCAGGCCCCCGCCCCGGTGGGCGAGGGCCTGCTGGAGGCGTACTGCCGGGCGGCCGCCGGATGTGACCGGGTCCCGTGTCGGGGTGTCCCGTGGCGGGGCGGTCGCGGTGGCGGCCGGGGCCGGGATCAGTAGCGGTAGTGGTCCGGCTTGTACGGGCCCTCGACCTCGACGCCGATGTA
The DNA here is from genome assembly GCF_045070545.1 of Streptomyces sp. RK9. Classification (NCBI taxonomy): domain Bacteria; kingdom Bacillati; phylum Actinomycetota; class Actinomycetes; order Kitasatosporales; family Streptomycetaceae; genus Streptomyces; species Streptomyces sp. RK9. The sequence continues at coordinate 24,883 of NZ_CP173704.1, forward strand.
CGAGGCCTGCTCGGGGCGGAGCGTCGTGAGCTTCACGCCGAGCGAGTCCAGGTGCAGGCGGGCGACCTTCTCGTCGAGGTGCTTGGGGAGCACGTAGACGTCGGTCGGGTACTCGTCGGGCTTGGTGAACAGCTCGATCTGGGCCAGGGTCTGGTCCGCGAACGAGTTGGACATCACGAAGGACGGGTGGCCGGTGGCGTTGCCCAGGTTCAGCAGGCGGCCCTCGGACAGGACGATGAGGACCTTGCCGTCGGGGTGCGTCCAGGTGTGGACCTGCGGCTTGACCTCGTCCTTGACGATGCCCGGGAGCTTCGCGAGGCCGGCCATGTCGAGCTCGTTGTCGAAGTGGCCGATGTTGCCCACGATCGCCTGGTGCTTCATCTTGGCCATGTCCGCGGCCATGATGATGTCCTTGTTGCCGGTCGTGGTGATGAAGATGTCGGCCGTCTCGACGACCTCGTCGAGCGTCGTGACCTGGTAGCCGTCCATCGCGGCCTGCAGGGCGCAGATCGGGTCGATCTCGGTGATGATCACGCGGGCGCCCTGGCCGCGCAGGGACTCGGCGCAGCCCTTGCCCACGTCGCCGTAGCCGCAGACGACCGCGGTCTTGCCGCCGATGAGGACGTCGGTGGCGCGGTTGATGCCGTCGATGAGGGAGTGGCGGCAGCCGTACTTGTTGTCGAACTTCGACTTGGTGACGGCGTCGTTGACGTTGATCGCCGGGAACAGGAGCTGCCCGTCGCGGTGCATCTCGTACAGCCGGTGGACGCCGGTCGTGGTCTCCTCCGTGACGCCGCGGATCTCCGAGGCGAGCTGGGTCCACTTCTGCGGGTTCTCGGCGAGCGTGCGGTGCAGGGTCTGCAGGATGACGCGGTGCTCGTCGGACTCGGCGGTCTCGATCGCCGGGACCTTGCCGTCCTTCTCGTACTCGACGCCCTTGTGGACGAGGAGGGTGGCGTCGCCGCCGTCGTCCAGGATCATGTTCGGGCCGCCGGTGGGCGTGTTCGGCCAGGTCAGGGCCTGCTCCGTGCACCACCAGTACTCCTCCAGGGTCTCGCCCTTCCAGGCGAAGACCGGGATGCCCTGGGGGTTGTCCGGGGTGCCGTTCGGGCCGACGGCGATGGCCGCGGCGGCGTGGTCCTGGGTCGAGAAGATGTTGCAGGACACCCAGCGGACGTCGGCGCCGAGGGCGACCAGGGTCTCGATGAGGACGGCGGTCTGCACGGTCATGTGCAGCGAGCCCATGATGCGGGCGCCGGCGAGGGGCTGGCTGGCGGCGAACTCCTTGCGGATCGCCATCAGGCCGGGCATCTCGTGCTCGGCGAGGGTGATCTCCTTGCGGCCGTAGTCGGCGAGGGAGATGTCGGCGACCTTGAAGTCGTGGCCGTTGGCGGCAGTCATTCTGAGCTGCTCCTCGTGATTGGGTCGAGGGTGGGCATGGCTGACCTGCGGCGTCGGGGCACAGAGGTGCACCGCCGCACGCAGCGCAGTCCGTCGGAGGCCCTCTCTCCCTCGGCCGGTCCAGGAGCGGACCGCCCGACCGCCATCAGCAGCGACGTCTGGCACTGTCACGAATCTACACCGATTGGCCCAGCGCGCCCCAGCCCGCCTCGTGCGGGACTGTGGCCGAATCGAGGAAGGAACAAAGGTCCTGAGACCCCGCCGAACCGGGACCTTTGCGCTTTGGAACCGGTCCGCGTCTGTTGCAGGATGCCTGGAGATCGGGAGCATGCGCGCGATCGATTTTGGCCAAGGCGTTAGGAGATCCACGTGACCAGTCCGGCCGACCCCGTGGCAGGCGGGGACCCCAGTGGGCACCCACGCCTGAAGCTGCTCGCGGTGACCGCCTGTCCGACGGGCATCGCCCACACGTACATGGCGGCGGAGAAGCTCCAGCAGGCCGCCGACAGCCAGGGCATCGAGATGAAGGTGGAGACGCAGGGCTCCATCGGGGCCGAAAATGTATTGACTGACAACGATGTCAGAGATGCCGACGGCATCATCGTCGCGGCCGACAAGGATGTGGACCTGGCGAGGTTCGCGGGCAAGCGGGTGCTGTCCGTCGGGGTCTCCGAGGGCATCAGCCACCCGGAGCGCCTGATCGAGCAGGTGCAGAGCGCGCCCGTGCACGGGGGCGGGGGCGGCGCCGGTGGGGCCGCGACGACGAGCGGCGGCGGGGGCGCGGGCGGCGGCCGGGAGCGGAGCGTCGCGTACAAGGCGCTGATGAACGGCGTCTCGTACATGATCCCGTTCGTCGTGGTCGGCGGGCTGCTGATCGCGATCTCGCTGTCGCTCGGCGGGCACACCGACCCCAAGGGGGGTCTGGTCATCCCCGACGACTCGTTCTGGATGCATGTGAACCAGATCGGGGTCATCGGGTTCACGCTGATGGTGCCGATCCTGTCGGGGTACATCGCGTACGCGATCGGGGACCGGCCGGCCCTCGTGCCGGGCATGATCGGCGGGTGGATCGCCAACACCGGTGAGCTGTACGACTCCAAGGCGGGGGCGGGGTTCATCGGGGCGATCGTGACCGGGTTCCTGGCCGGGTATCTGGTGCTGTGGATCAAGAAGGTCAAGGTCCCGAAGTTCGTCCAGCCGATCATGCCGATCATCGTGATCCCGATCCTGGCGACGAGCGCGCTCGGGCTCTTCTTCATCTACGTCATCGGCAAGCCGATCTCGTGGGTGTTCGAGCATCTGACGGACTGGCTCAGCGGGATGACCGGGACGAGCGCGATCCTGCTCGGCGCGATCCTGGGGCTGATGATCGCGTTCGACATGGGCGGGCCGGTCAACAAGACGGCGTTCCTGTTCGGTGCGGGGCTCATCGCCACCGGCAACCAGACCGTCATGGGCATGTGTGCCGCGGCGATTCCGGTGATGCCGCTCGGGCAGGGCCTCGCGACGCTGATCCGCAAGCGGCTCTACAGCGAGCAGGAGCGGGAGACCGGGCTCGCGGCCTTGTTCATGGGCTTGTTCGGGATCTCGGAGGGCGCGATTCCGTTCGCGGCGGCGCGGCCCGCGCAGGTCATTCCGGCGAACATGCTGGGCGGAGCGGTGGCCGGCGCGGTCGCCGGGCTCGCTGACGTGAAGGACGCGGTGCCGCACGGTGGGCCGATCGTGGCTGTGCTCGGGGCTGTCGGTGGTGTGCCGATGTTCTTCGTGGCTGTGGCCATCGGCACGGTGGTCACGGCGCTGACGACTGTGGCGTTGGTGGACATCAGTGAGCGGAAGCGGCGGGGGGAGCCGGTGGTCGGTGCGGGGAGTGGGGGTGCTGAGCCGGTGCTCGCGGGTGTCGGGGCCGGAGTCGGGGCCGGAGCTGCCTCTTCGGCGGCACCGCTGCGGAAGTCCCCTGCCGCGCCTGCCGCTTCGACTCCGGTGCAAGCGGCACCTGCGGATGTTCTCTCCGGGTATCTGACCGAGCAGACCGTCAAGGTTCAGCTCGACGCCGACGAGAAGGAGGCCGCGATCCGGGAGATGGCCGAGCTGCTCGCGCGGACCGGGAAGGTCGTCGACGTGGAGGAGTTGGTGCGGACCGCGCTGCGGCGGGAGGCTCAGGGCACCACCGGGCTCGGGGAGGAGATCGCCATTCCGCATGCCAAGACGGATGCGGTGACCTCGCCGGTCGTGGGGTTCGCTCGGTCCGCTGAGGGGATCGAGTGGGGGGCGCTCGACGGTACGAAGGCCAAGCTGATCTTCATGATCTCCGTGCCGGAGGCTTCGGCGGGTGATGAGCATCTGCGGATTCTGGCGATGCTCTCGCGGAAGTTGATGGACGGGGGGTTCCGGGAGCGGCTTGAGGCCGCGCCGGATGAGAGGGCTGTGCTGGAGGTGCTGCGCGAGGTGCGGTGAGGGCCGGTACGCCCGTACGCAGGCCGTACGTTGAAGGGCCCCGCACCGGACTGGTGCGGGGCCCTTGCCGTCAGTGGCCGCCCGGGGACTTCGCCGGGTTCGTGCCCGTCGCTGCCGCTTCCGCGTTGTAGATGTCCGGCTCCAAGTAGATGACCCGGGCGATGGGGACGGCGGTGCGGATGCGGGCCTCGGCGGCGTTGATCGCTTCGGAGACCTCGCGGGCCGTGTCGTCGTGCTGGACGGCGATCTTGGCGGCGACGAGGAGTTCCTCGGGGCCGAGGTGGAGCGTGCGCATGTGGATGACGCCGGTGACGGTGTCGCCGTCGACCAGGGCCTGCTCGATCTTCGCGACCTCTTCGGTGCCCGCGGCCTCGCCGAGGAGCAGCGACTTGGTCTCGGCGGCGAGGACGATCGCGATGAGGATGAGCAGGACGCCGATGCAGAGGGTGCCGATGCCGTCCCAGACGCCGTCGCCGGTGGCGAGGGCGAGGCCGACGCCGCCGAGCGCGAGCACCAGGCCGACGAGGGCGCCGAGGTCCTCCAGGAGCACGACGGGCAGCTCGGGGGCCTTGGCGCGGCGCACGAACTGGGTCCAGGTGAGCTTGCCGCGCAGGGCGTTGGACTCCTTGATGGCCGTACGGAAGGAGAAGGACTCCGCGATGATCGCGAAGACCAGGACGCCCACCGGCCAGTACCAGTGCTCGATCTCGTGCGGGTGCTTGATCTTCTCGTAGCCCTCGTAGATGGCGAACATGCCGCCGACGGAGAAGAGCACGATGGAGACCAGGAACGCGTAGATGTAGCGCTCGCGGCCGTAGCCGAAGGGGTGTTGCGGGGTCGCCTCGCGCTGGGCCTTCTTGCCGCCGAGGAGCAGCAGGCCCTGGTTGCCGGAGTCGGCGAGCGAGTGGACGCTCTCGGCGAGCATCGAGGACGAGCCACTGAAGAGGAACGCCACGAACTTCGCCACCGCGATCGCGAGATTGGCGGCGAGTGCCGCCACGATCGCCTTTGTTCCGCCTGACGCACTCATGTGTGCCCGATGTCCCTTCGCCTGCGTCACTACGCGTTGCCCACGCCCGGGCGCTGCGCGGCCCGGCCTTTGCGGTGGGTCATTGTTGCAGCACTGGAGGCGTGCGGCGGGTCAGGCGACCACAGTGGCGCGGAAAACCGTGCCGGTCCCGGACACTTCGGCCTTTTCACCGGCGGGGACGAACGCGGACTGTCCGGGCGTCAGGGCGAGGTCGCCCGCGCGGACCGTGCCCGCCGTGCAGAGCAGGACCTGCGGGGTGTCGGCGGTGAGGTCGTGGGCGGCGCCGCCCGCGGGCAGGACGAAGCGGGAGAGGCGGAACTCGTCGATCGGCGTCTCGTAGACCTCTTCGCCGTCGGCCGAGGCCTCGGGGCGCAGGACTCCGGGGTCGGTGGCCTCGAAGCGTACGACGCGCAGGAGTTCGGGTACGTCGACGTGCTTGGGGGTGAGGCCGCAGCGCAGCACGTTGTCGGAGTTGGCCATGATCTCCACGCCCAGGCCCTGGATGTAGGCGTGCGGGACGCCGGCGCCGAGGAACATGGCCTCGCCGGGCTGGAGTTGGACGTGGTTGAGGAGCATGGCGGCGATGACGCCGGGGTCGCCGGGGTAGTGGCGGGCGACGGCGGCGTACGGGGCGTAGTCGCCGCCGAGGCGTTCGGCGGCGGCCGCGGCCTCGGTGACGGTCCGCGCCATGTCGTCCGGGTCGGCGGTGAGGACGGCCGTCAGGACCTCGCGCAGCGCGGCCTCCTCGGGCTTGGCGTGCAGCAGGTCGACGTACGGCTTGAGGGAGTCGACGCCGAGGCCCGCGAGCAGGTCGGCGGCCTCGGCGGGGGCGCGGAAGCCGCAGAGCCCGTCGAAGGGCGTGAGCGCGCAGATCAGTTCGGGCTTGTGGTTGGCGTCCTTGTAGTTGCGGTGCGGGGCGTCGACGGGGACGCCGCGGCGCTCCTCGTCGGCGTACCCCTCCTTGGCCTCTTCCAGGTTCGGGTGGACCTGGAGGGAGAGGGGGGCGCCGGCGGCGAGGATCTTCAGGAGGAAGGGCAGGCGCGGGCCGAACTTGGCGACGGCGCGCGGGCCCAGCTCGCGCGCCGGGTCTTCGTCGATCACCTCGTTGAGCGGGCCGCGCTCGGTGCGCGAGGGTGCGCCGGGGTGGGCGCCCATCCACATCTCGGCCTGCGGCTCGCCGGTCGGCTCGGCGCCGGTCAGCTCCGCGATGGCGGTGGTGGAGCCCCAGGCGTAGGGGCGGATGGTGTTGGTGAGGCGGTCCACGGGGGAGGTCTCCCTTACGGATGGTGCGGGTACGCGGGTGCGGTCGCCCCGGCCGGGGCGGTCACCCGTGGTCGGCGTGCGGTCCTGGTCGGCGTGCGGTCACGTCGGACACGCGGTCGGCGCGCGGTCACGTGGGGCACCCGGCACGGTCGGCCTGCGGTCATGATCGGCCCCCGGAGGCGAGCGTCAGGTAAACGGCCGCGAAATCCGTGATGGCGATCAGCTCGGCGAGGCGTTCCAGGTCGCTGCCGTCCTCCGGTTCCAGCTCGCTGAGCGGGGTGTCGTGGCTGTGGGCGAGCTCGCGGGCGGCGGGCGCCGCGGTCAGGCCGCCGGCGTCGGACGGGCGCTCGCGGAGCATGATCACGCGGGCGCGCAGCACGGCCGGTTCCTCGGTGCGGTCGCGGAAGAAGTCGTCGCTGTCGGCGCCGCCCGCCCCGCCGCCCGCGAGCAGCGCGGCGTGCGCGGGCAGGGCCTCGGGCAGCTCGGCGGCGAGCGCGGCGTGGCCCGCGAGTTCGGCGAGGGCGGCGGCGAAGCGGCGGCCCGCCATGCCCGCGGCCTGGCCCTCGCTCCAGATCAGCGGCAGCGACTCGGACAGCTCCACGGCGAGGGTCTTCGCGGGATTGCTGTACGTCGTGATGGCCGGGCCGCAGCGCTCGGCGACGTCGTCCAGGCGGTCGGCGACCTTCTGCAGGGTGTCCACGGGGGCGGCGATCAGGCCGGTGCGGTCCAGGAGGACGAGCAGCGGGGTGAGCAGGGCCCAGAGGGTGCCGGGGGCGGCCGCGGGGGCCTCCGGCGGATCGTGGTGCGGGGCGGTCAGGGGGCCGCGGTCCTCCGGTACGCCGTGGGCCGCGCCGGGGTGGCCGAGGGTGTCGGGGCTTCCGGGGCCGGTGGGGTCCGGCTGGGCGGGGTCCGTGGGGTCCGGGCGGCCGGGGGTGGTGGGCTCCTGGCGCGTGCCGACGCGGCTTTCCGCCTCGCCGTACGTCGTCCCGTACGCCGCCACGGGTGACATCGCCATCGGGACCGTCAGGCCGTGCGAGCCGTCCACGCTCTCCGCCAGCGGGGTGCGGGACGGGGCCACCGCGACGACGGTGCAGCCGCGGCGGTAGGCCTGCTCGGCGAGGAGCGTCAGGCCGGGCTCCGTGCCGTCCGGGGTGACGATGAGCAGCAGGTCGACGGGGCCCGTCCAGCCGGGCAGGGACCAGCGCAGGGCGCCCGCGGCCGGGGCGACCCCGGTGGGCGCGAGGCGCACGACGGGGCAGCCGGTGCCCGCGAGCGCGGTGATGAGGTCGGCCACGCCGGTCGCCGCGGTGCCCGGGCCCGCGATCAGGACGGCGCGGGGGCGGCCGTCCGGCTTGAGTTCCGTGAGGCCGGACTCCGTGGCGTGCCGGAGCGCGGTCCGCACCCGGGCGCCCGCCTCGGCGGCGCCGCGCAGCAGATCGTGCAGGTCGGCCCGGGCCAGGGCCTCGGGAGCGTCAAGGAGCGAGTCGTCGAGCATGAGGGCGGCCTCCGATCGCCGTGCGACGGCGGGTGGCGGGCTGGGTGGTCGTACGGGGTGCCGGTCGCGGCTTCGTACGGTGCGCCTCTTCGATCGTTACGCGGGGCGGCGGGCCTCGTCGACCAGGAGGACGGGGATGCCGTCGCGGACCGGGTAGGCCAGGCCGCAGTCCGTGCCGTTCGCCGTGCAGACCAGTTCCGTGTCCGTCTCCTTGAGGGGGGCGTGGCAGGCCGGGCAGGCGAGGATCTCCAGGAGGCCGGCTTCGAGCGGCATGGTGCGGGTCCTTTCGAACGTGCTGGTACGTGGGTGTGTGGCCTGGTCAGGGTACCGCTGGGCAGGGGCCTTGGGCGGGGTCGAGGCGGGGCTTCGCCCCGGATGCCCCGGTGGGGCGGACGCTTGTTTCTCGGGTGCGGCCCGTGGTGCGTTCGTGCCCACCCTTCCCCAAGCTCTCGGCTTCGCTCGAGCAGGGGAGACCCCTATCGCCGGGCGGAACGCCTGCCCACAAACGCGGCTGGATGTCGACTCGCCCTGGGGCGTGTGTGACCGCGAAAGGCGAGGCAGGACGCCAGCTCGCCGCAGGGTGTGTGACCGCGAGCGCTGGGCAGGACGCCAGTCCGCACCCGCACCCGCACCCGCACCCGCACCCGCAAGCCTGCCGTGCTGTCGGCGCACCCACTTGTGCGTGGGTGCGCCGACAGCCACAGCGTGCGGCGTGAGCCCGGCTCAGGCTCGGATGATCGCCAGTGCCTCGTCCCGTACCCGGGTCATCGTCTTCTCGTCACGGGCCTCCGCGTTCAGGCGGAGGAGGGGCTCCGTGTTGGAGGCGCGGACGTTGAACCACCAGTCCGTGGACGTGACGGTCAGGCCGTCGAGTTCGTCGATGGTGACGCCGTCCTGGCCCTCGTACGCGGACCGGATGGCCGCGAGGCGTGCCTTCTGGTCGTCGACCGTGGAGTTGATCTCGCCGGAGCCCGCGTAGCGGTCGTACTGCTCGACGAGGCCGGAGAGCGGGCCGTCCTGGCCGCCGAGGGCCGCGAGGACGTGCAGGGCGGCCAGCATGCCGGTGTCGGCGTTCCAGAAGTCCTTGAAGTAGTAGTGCGCGGAGTGCTCGCCGCCGAAGATGGCGCCCGACTTGGCCATCTCCTCCTTGATGAAGGAGTGACCCACGCGCGTGCGCACGGGCGTGCCGCCGTTCTCGCGGACGACCTCCGGGACCGACCAGGAGGTGATCAGGTTGTGGATGACCGTGCCGGAGCCGCCGTGCTTGGCGAGTTCGCGTGCGGCGACCAGGGCGGTGATCGCCGACGGGGAGACGGGGCCGCCGTTCTCGTCGACGACGAAGCAGCGGTCGGCGTCGCCGTCGAAGGCGATGCCGAGGTCGGCGCCCTCCTCGCGGACGCGCGCCTGGAGGTCGACGATGTTGGCCGGGTCCAGCGGGTTGGCCTCGTGGTTGGGGAAGGTGCCGTCCAGCTCGAAGTACATCGGGACGAGTTCGAGGGGCAGGCCTTCGAAGACGGTGGGGACGGTGTGGCCGCCCATGCCGTTGCCCGCGTCGACGACGACCTTCAGGGGGCGGATGGTGGTGAGGTCCACCAGGGAGCGCAGGTGCGCCGCGTAGTCCTTGAGGGTGTCGCGGCGCGTGAGCGTGCCGGGGGTCACCGCCGGGTCGGGGGCGGGGGCGCCCTCGTCCGACCAGCGCTCGACCAGGGCGCGGATGTCGGCGAGGCCGGTGTCCTGGCCGACGGGTGCGGCGCCCGCGCGGCACATCTTGATGCCGTTGTACTGCGCCGGGTTGTGCGAGGCCGTGAACATCGCGCCGGGCAGGTTCAGCGCGCCCGAGGCGTAGTACAGCTGGTCCGTCGAGCACAGGCCGATCTCGGTGACGTCGACGCCGCGCGCCGCGGCCCCTCGCGCGAAGGCGCGGGACAGACCGGGCGACGAGGGGCGCATGTCGTGCCCGACGACGATCGCGTCCGCTCCCGTCACGCTCACGAAGGCCGCGCCGAACAACTCCGCCAGGGACTCGTCCCACTGGTCCGGGACCACCCCGCGCACGTCGTACGCCTTCACGAGCTGGGACAGATCAGCAGTCACGGCAACCCTCTCTGCAAGGTTCAGGGAGCTCGGCAAGCCCTCGTCGGTGGCAACAAACTACCCGCACCGCCGAGTCGGAAGCCGCGTCAGGGCAGCATCCACCCGAGGACCGCGGTGCTCTGCCCGACCACGATGAGGCACATCACCAGGAGCAGCCCGATGCTCCAGGGCAGCACCTTGCGCAGCAGGTCGCCCTCCTTGCCCGCGAGCCCGACGGCCGCGCAGGCGATCGTCAGGTTCTGCGGGGAGATCATCTTGCCGAGGACGCCGCCCGAGCTGTTCGCGGCGGCGAGGAGTTCGGGCGAGAGGCCCGACTGCTCGGCGGCCGTCACCTGGAGCGAGCCGAACAGCGCGTTGGCGGAGGTGTCGGATCCGGACACGGCGACGCCGAACCAGCCGAGCACCGGCGAGAGGAAGGCGAGGCCCGCGCCCGCGTCGGCCACGAAGTGCCCGATGGTGGCGGCCTGTCCGGACAGGTTCATGACGTACGCGAGCCCGAGCACGCTCGTCACGGTGAGGATCGCGAACCGCAGTTCGTGCACGGTCGCCAGCCACTCGCGCGCCGCCACGCGCGCGGGGACGCGAAGGACGGCCGCCGTGCCGACGCCCGCGAGGAGCACGAGCGTGCCACCGGTGGAAACGACCGGCAGCGAGAAGACGTTCCCGCCGACGGGGTCGCCCGCCGGGTCGCCGACGTTCAGGAAGGGCCAGTCGAAGGTGCGGGTCGCCTCGGCGAGGAAGTCCTTCACGGGCGGGATCTGGGCGACGGAGAAGATCGCGACGATGAGGGCGTACGGGGCGTAGGCGCGCAGCACGTCGGGGCGCGGGTCGTCGTGGTCCAGGTCGGTGCTGCGGGCGCCGGTCAGGACGGCGGCGCGGACGGGCTCGGCGGCCGGCTTGCGGGCGCCGGGGACGGCGACGAGGGCGCCCGCGCCCGCCAAGGCGGCACCGATGTCGGCCAGTTGCGCGGAGACGTAGTTGGAGGCCGCGAACTGGGCGGCGGCGAAGGCGAATCCGCAGGCCGCGGCGGGCATCCAGGTCTCGCGCAGACCCCGGCGGCCGTCCACGAGGGCGACCAGGAGCAGCGGTACGACGAGGGCGAGCAGCGGGGTCTGGCGGCCGACGACGGTGGCGACGGTGTCCAGCGGGATGCCGGTGACCTGGGCGAGCGTCACGACGGGGGTGCCCATGGCGCCGAAGGCCACTGGCGCGGTGTTGGCGACGAGGGCGACGACGGCGGCGCGCACCGGGTCGAAGCCGAGCGCGACCAGCATCACCGAGCAGATCGCGACGGGCGCGCCGAAGCCCGCGAGCGCTTCCAGAAGCGCGCCGAAGCAGAAGGCGACCACGAGCGCCTGGATGCGCGGGTCGTCGGAGAGTCGTCCGAAGGAGCGGCGCAGGATGTCGAAGTGCCGGGTGCGGACGGTCATCCGGTACACCCACAGGGCGTTGACGACGATCCACAGGATGGGGAAGAGCCCGAAGACGGCTCCCTGGGCGGCGCTGGACGCGGTCTGGCCGAGCGGCATGCCGTAGGCGAGCCAGGCGACGGCTGCGGCGACCGCGAGGCCGATGAGTCCCGCGCGGTGGGCCTTCATGCGGACAGCGCCGAGCAGGACGAGGACGGTGAGCAGGGGCAGGGTCGCGACGAGGGCGGACAGGCCGAGCGAGTCGGCCACGGGCTCCAGTTCCTGGACGTACACCACGCCTCCCGGTTCCGCGATGCGGAATGCGATCTCTCGCAACTGGGGGGAATGGTCGTGTCCGCGCCAACGTCACGTCAATGGGGCGTGCGGGGCGGGTTGTTCAAGGGTGAATAACGCCCGTCTACGGAGAACAGCCTTCCACGGAGAGGCGCTTCAGGACTCCGGCGAGCGCAGCACCCGCAGGTGCCCCCGGCGTCCGACCTCCATCGGGTCGGCCGAGCGCGCCCCGCCCCCACCGGCTCCCGCGGCCCGCTCCTGCGGCCGCGCCGCCTCCCGCACGGCGTTGGCGAGCGCTTCCAGGTCGTCGCCGCTGGGCCGGGCCGGTCCTGAGCCGTCGGCGAGGCGGACGACCTCCCAGCCGCGCGGCGCGGTGAGGCGCTCGGAGTGCTCGGCGCACAGGTCGTAGCAGTGGGGTTCGGCGTACGTGGCGAGGGGGCCGAGGACCGCGGTCGAGTCGGCGTAGACGTACGTCAGCGTCGCGACGGCGGGACGGCCGCAAGCGGTGCGCGAACAGCGACGTACAGGGCTCACGACGTTGGACGGTACCGCACTCTTGAGCGGGCCGCGACGACTCTCCATGAGGTCACTCCCCCGTGTCGTGCTGTGATCCCGCGCACAGGGCTCCCCGCGGGCGCGCCGTTGACCTGCAAAGACGCAAGGGACCAGAGGGGCCTGCGGTGTTGAACGCGGTCACCACTCGGTACAAATGCGGCCAATCGTCGCGAGATCGACGGTCCCGGAGAGATACGCAATCGAGCCCAAGCTTGGCTGGAATGGTCAGGAAGCGACATGCCGTGCTCCGTGCGGAAAGGGCGATCTCGAGGACTACGCTTCCCCAGTGATGGACGACCCCGTACAACCCCGCTCCAGTGAGCCGAGGCCCCGCCGACGCGACCGTCACGGCAGGGGCATGCGCGGCCCCGTGGCGCCTCCCCAGGTGCCGCTCTCCGCCAGCCGCGCGGAGGCGTTCACGGACCTCGTGCAGGACTCCGTGGAGCGCCTCGAGCGGCGCTGGCCGCAGCTCACCGAGATCGACTTCCTGGTGCTCGACGTACCGCCGACCATCGGCGGTGACGCCGGTGACGAGGAGTGGGCTGCCGGGACGGTGCCGCTCGGCGGGACGATCTCGGCCTCCGAAGGACGGCCCGCGCGGGTCGTCATCTACCGGCGGCCGGTCGAGATCCGCACCAAGGGCCGCGACGAGCGGGCCGCGCTGGTCCACGAGGTCGTCGTGGAGCAGGTGGCGGAGCTGCTCGGCCTCTCGCCGGAGTCCGTGGACCCGCGCTACGGCGAGGAGTAGACCGGGGCCCGCGAGGAGCCCCGAGCCCCGGCCGCGCCGCCCCGGCCCCGGGCCGCGCACCCCCGGCCCCCCGCCCTCACTTCTGCAGCACTTCGAGGTCCTGCTCGGCCTTCGGGACGGCCACCATCCCCCGGTCGTCCGGCACTGTCTGGATCGTGAACATGGGGATGCCGTTCTCCGGGAGCTCCAGCATCCGGGCGGCGTGCACGGGGCCGCCGGACCCGGTCTCCAGGGTGAGGGCGTAGGACCCCTTGAGGCCGGACGGGACCGGCGGGTCGACCGCGAGGGTCGTACCGCCCTTGACCGTGTACGTCTTCGAGACGGGCTCCCCCGCCTCCGAGCCCGCCGACGCCGTCACCTTCACGCGGCCCGTCTCCCCGGGGGCCACCAGGGAGAGCGTGGAGCCCTTGGCGCGGTTGTCGGCGACCGTGGCGCGGGCGCCGACGGCGCTCGTCGCCGGGATGAACGCCGTCTCCTGCTTGTCGCCCTTGCCGCGGGTGACGCGCAGACCCGCGACCACCGGCACCGCGTCCTCGGTGGGCGTCAGGAGCAGCGAACCGGCCTCCCCCCTGGTGACGTCGCCCAGGTCGACGGCGGCCGTCATGCCGGACTTCACGTGCAGCGTCTCGTGCCCCGCCGGGGTGATCGCGCCCGTCGGCGAGGCCAGGCGCACCTTCAGGTCCGCGTCGTCGGAGCCGGGCGCGAAGGCGACCAGGCGCACCGACGTGGCGTCCTTGGGGATGCCGGGCATGACCAGGCTGGGGGCGGGGTCGGTGGAGGCGGGCAGCCAGTCGCCGCCGAGCTTGTCGTCCGAGGAGTGCACGGCCGCGGCCACGCGCCCGCTGCGCGCGGCGACGTGCATCGTGATGTTCGTGTACGGCTTGCCGGTGAGCGTGGACAGCAGCACGGGGACGCTGGAGTGCGGCTGGATCTGGATGGACTGGCCGACGTCGGCCTTGATGCTCCCGTCGCGGCCGTACAGCTCGACGTCCACGACGGCCGCCGAGTCGTCCGGGTTGGTCAGGTGGATGTAGTCGCTGCGGCCCTTGGCGGTGCTGGCGCCCGGGAACCAGAACTCGGTGTCGGGGGCGACGCAGTTGGCGCCCTGGACGCCGCGACCCGAGCCCGCGCTGACCGTGGTGGTCTGCTGGACGGTCCAGCCCGGCGCGAGGGCGCCGTCGGCGCTGCCCACCAGCGCGGGCGCCTCGGCGCCCGACTCCTCGCCCGTCACGGGCTTGCCCGGGGACTTCTGGGTCAGGAACGGCTTGAGGCCCTTCGTGCGTTTCTTGGCGGTGTCCGTCAGGACCTTGGGGGCCGGCAGGAGTTCGGCCTTGCCGCCGCTCCCCGCGCCCTCGGAGGAGGGCGTGAAGGCGGTGTAGCTCGTCTCCGCGAGGTCGGACGTGCTGGGCTCGGGGCACAGCAGGCTGGTGCGCTCCACGGGCAGCCGCTTCGCGGTCTTCGCCGCGTCGTCGCCGCCGTCGGGGGCGTTGACCGAGGCGAAGCCGGTGACGGCGGCCAGGGCGGCGGTCGCGGCGATCAGGGACACGGTGGTGCGGTTCACTGCTGGCTCCCGTCGGGACGCTCACTGTCGGGGCCGCGCGGGGGCCGCGGCGGCATCGGCGGGGACTGCGGGGGCAGCGGCGGGAGCTGCCGGCCGTAGCCGGGGTCCGCGGGATCGGCGGGGTCGGCCGGCCCGGGGACGCTCCCGGTGCCGCCCGCCGGGTCGTACGTCTGTCCGTAGCCCGGCTGATCGCCTCCGTAGGACCCGCCGTAGGCGTACGGGTCGTACTGGCCGCCGGGCGCGGCGCCGGGGCCCGCCTGGTAGGGATCGGCCTGGTACGGCTGCTCGTAGGAGCCGTACCGCCCGCCCTGGTAGGCCTGTTCGCCGCCGTACGCGCCGTGGTCGGCGCCCGCGGGGGCGGGGGTCTGCCACCCGTCGTACCCGGAAGCCTGCTCCGGGGTGTGCTGGGGCGGGACGCCGCCCAGGCCCTCCTGCCCCGGAGCCCCGGCGCCAGCGCCACCAGTGCCGTCGGTGCCGTCAGGGCCGTCGGGGGCGCCCTCGCCCTGGGCCCGCAGCCTGCGCGCCCTGCGGCCCTCGCCCGTGACCGCCTGGGCGGGAAGCACGGGCTCCTCGGGCAGGTCGTCGTCGACGTCCCTGCGCCGCCCGGGCAGCGCGAGGACCACCAGGACCACGGCGAGCGCGCCCTGCGCCCACAGCCAGCCCGTGTGTCCCGCCGTCGGCTCGTACGTGACGTCGAGGCGGCCGGCGGTCGGGGGCAGCTCGAAGCCCTGCGCCCAGCCGTCGACCGTCGTCCGGGTCAGCGCGCGGCCGTCCAGGGTGGCCGTCCAGCCCGGGTCGGCCGAGTCGGCGAGGCGCAGGACGCGGCCCTCCTTGCCCGCGGGGATGCGGGTGTGCAGCTCGACGGGGCCCGCGGCCACCGGCTCCGGGTCGCCGGTCCTCGGCACGATGGCGGCGCGGGCGACCTGCCGGTCCACGCGCCACAGGGCGCTGCCGTCCTCCTGGCTGAGCCGGGTCAGGCCGGGGGTGGTGTCGAGGGTGCGGCTCAGCTGGCGGGGGGCGCCGTCGCGGACGAGGACGTACCGCACGGCGTAGCCGCCGAGCTGGTCGGCCTGGTCGGCGCCGGAGCCCGCGAGGAGGCGGCCGACGATCCGGTCGAGGCGCTCGTGGGTGCCGTCGGCCGCGGCGAGTTCGGCGTCGCCCAGGCGGGCGCCGGAGCCGCGGACGAGGGTGTACGACACCTCGGCGGCCGTGGAGCTGTCCAGGACGAGGGTGCGGGCCTGGTCCTGGGTGCCGCTCTCCTCGGCGACGAACGCGGGCACCTGCACCGGGTCGCGCCGCTCCAGGGGGCCGTCGGCGCCGCCGATCATCCACCCGGCGGCGGCGAGCAGCGGGCCCGCGGCCGCGGCGAAGGCGATGAGCGCGGCCACCGGCTGCCGCCAGCCGAAGCTCTGCTCGGCGACCCGCGCGCGGGCCCCGTCGGCGCCGAGCGCGGCGGCGGCGAGCAGCGCGATGCCGTACGCGAGCGTGGCCGGGCCCGCCCACGCCGAGCCGTTCGACAGGGCCGCGAAGACCAGCGCCACCAGGGCGACGGCCCAGGCCGTGCGGATCGCCGCCTGCCGCTGGCCGCGCAGCAGGGCGCCGAGCGCGGCGAGGACGACGCCGATGAGCAGCAGCCCGCTGACGGTGCCGGGCCCGCCGGGGCTGGCGCCGAGCAGGTCGAGCGCCGACGCGGCCCCCGTGCCGTACTCGAGCCCGGCCTCCTTGAAGAAGCCGAACGGCAGCAGCGAGAGCGACCAGGGCGCGAGCACGAGCAGGGGTGTGCCGAGCGCGGCGAGGAACCGGGGGCCGTACGCGGCGAGGTCACGGCGGCGCACCGCGAGCAGCGCGAGGCCGAGGACGAGCGCGATGGGCCACACGATCGGCGTGAAGGCGGTCGTGACAGTGAGCAGGAGCGCGTACGCCCAGGTGGCGCGCCAGCTGCCGCGGGCGCCGTCGGTCGCGGCGAGGCCGCCGGCCGAGACGGCCGCGCGGGCGATGAGCGGCAGCAGGATCGCGAGGACGGCGGTGCCGATGCGCCCGCCCGCGAGCGCGCCCGTGGCGGCGGGCAGGAAGGCGTACGCGACGGACGCCCACGCGCGCAGGAGGCGGGACTGGACCAGCGGCCGGGACGCGAAGTACGCCGTGAAGCCCGCGAGGGGCACGGAGCCGACCAGGAGCACCGTGACGGCGAGGCCGCTGGAGCCGAGCAGGAGGGTGGAGAGGAGGCCGAGGAACGCCAGGTAGGGCGGCGCGGTCTCGGTGCCGCCGACGCCCACCGGATGCCAGCCGTCCAGGAACCGCGACCACAGCCCGGAGGCGTCGGCGGGCGCGGGGAGCAGCGCTCCGCCCGCGAGCGCGCCGCCGCCGAGCAGGGCACGGCAGGCGATGAGCGAGACGAAGAGCAGCACCACGAAGAGCACGGGCCCGGGCTTGCGGGCGACGCGCTTGACCCTGGCGAACTGCTCGATCTCCAGGAAGTCGGCGTCGTCGCCGCCGGGTCCCGACTCGACGGCGCCGTGCCGTCCGGCGGCGGAGACCTCGGGGTCGGAGCGGCCGACCAGGTTGCTCGCGACCTGCTCGACGGTGGCGCGGACCGTGGCGCCGGGCGGCGGGAACAGCGGCCGGGTCTCGCTCGCCTCGACGACCGGCTTGCCGCGCTTCCTGCGTCCGGCGAGGATCCGCTCGGGCCGCAGCAGGGTGCCGAAGAGCCCGGCGACCTCGTCGAGCGCCTGCCCGGGGGCCTTGCCGAGCAGGTAGGCGAGGGTGCGCAGGACCGTGCCGACGACGAGCCGCACGACGACCCAGGGCAGCACCGCCGTGCGGGAGTTCACGAGGAGGGTGTACGCCGCGCCGGCCTTGTCCACGCGGTGCGGCGAGGTGGCCGTGCGGCCCACGCAGTCGACGGTGCGGCGCTCGCGCGAGGAGGCCTCGGCGTGCCGCACGACGGCGTCGGGGGCGACCAGGACGCGCAGTCCCGCGGTGTGCGCGCGCCAGCACAGGTCGACGTCGTCGCGCATCAGGGGCAGGCGCCGGTCGAAGCCGCCGAGCTGCTCGAAGACCTCGCGCCGGATGAGCATCCCGGCGGTGGACACGGCGAGGACGGGCCGCACGTGGTCGTGCTGGCCCTGGTCCTGCTCGCGCCGGTCGAGGCCGGTCCAGCGGCGGCCGGAGTGGGCGATGGAGACGCCGACCTCGAGCAGCTGCCTGCGGTCGTACCAGCCGCGGAGCTTGGGGCCGACGATCGCGATGTCCTGGGTGTCCTGGCCGAGCTCGCGTTCGTTCTCGACGGCGCGCAGCATCTCGGCGAGGGCGCCGGGCTCGGGCGCGCAGTCGTCGTGCAGGAGCCACAGCCACTGCTCGGGCTCGCCGTGCGGCAGCTCCGGCATGTCGTACGTCTCGTCGCGCCAGCTGCGGCTCACCGGGTCCCAGCCGCTGGGGCGCTTGAGGTACGGCAGGTCCTCGGGGGTGAGCACGGGTGCCGTGCGGACCGCCTCGTCGACGGCGGTGCCGAAGCCGGAGCGGCGGGCCAGGTGCAGCACGCGGTCGGGGCCGAGGGCCTCGGTGAGCAGGCGCGCGGAGTCGTCGGCGCTGCCGGTGTCGGCCGCGATCGCGTTCTGCACGGGGCGGTCCTGGCCGAGGAGTCCGGCGACGGCGTCGGGCAGCCAGCGGGCGCCGTCGTGGGAGACGAGCACGGCGGTGACGACATGCCGCGGGAACTCGGGTGGGCTTGCCGGGTCGAAGCCGGCCGCGCGGGACGGGTCGAACCCGGCGGCAGCGCCTTCGTGGGCTGCCGGGTGGCTGTGCACGGACATCGAGGTACGGGCCCCGGTTCGCTGGACTGCGGTGGACGCCCGCGCCCCGTGGGGGCGCTGCGGCGTCTCGGACGGGGCCCCACACTAACGGCTGGCACCACAACAGCCCGCCGCCTGTGGATAACCCTTGGGCGACGGGCTGTTCGTTGTGCGGCGACGAGCGGCGACAAGGGGTATGAGTGCCGCTCGAAGGGGGCAATGCGGAGGATCGGGCGCCGGCGGTCGTACGGCCCCGGGGCGGGGGCGGACGGCCACCGGGCTAGACGGCCGCCTTCTTCAGGCGGCGGCGTTCGCGTTCCGAGAGGCCGCCCCAGATGCCGAAGCGTTCGTCGTTCGCAAGCGCGTACTCAAGGCATTCGGAGCGGACCTCGCAGGCGAGACAGACCTTCTTGGCCTCGCGCGTGGAGCCGCCCTTCTCGGGAAAAAAGGACTCGGGGTCGGTCTGGGCGCAGAGTGCGCGCTCCTGCCAGCCGATTTCTTCGTCCGCGTCCTCGACCAGCAGTTCCTGAACCAGCTCGGTCATGTGCGCCCCTCGTCTGTCTTCGCGTCCCCGTGGTGCTGCCGTTACCGATTTCGGCTGAACGACACGAGTGAAATTACAAGTGTGCCGATCCGGGCCAGTCAAGCCGAGATCTGCTATTGGGCCCCTTATTCACTCTGCGGAACCAAGGCTTTGCGGAAAGTGTTCAAATCTACCTAAAACGTGACACTTGCCAGCGGCCGATCCACCGCCCGCCCTGTCATGGGCACTCAGTGACCTCAACGACAGGGACGCCACGGCACCCACTCCCGTTGCATCGGACGAAACCGAAGCGAACCGGATCACATTCGGATCACAGGATCACAACGGCGGACGAGCGCCGGTTGACGCGCCGGTTGACGCGCCCGCGAGCGCTGGTTGATGCGGCATGTGTCCCAGGGGCGACTGCACAAACCTTTCGCCGCTCAGGGGAACCGGATGAGGTGAAACATTGTCCACAATTCGGACGTCGAGTTGACACCAAGGGTGTGAGCCGCTGTCCTGGTGGGCATGCTCGCGAACTTGGCGCTTCCCGTGACCCGCACTGGCGGGTCTTCCGGTGCTGCCCCCGCGCGCTGTCGCTGTACGGGCATCTGTTCCAGCTGTTGAGGCACGCCTCCGGCTGTTGAGCCACTCCCCCTCGTACGACCTTCTCGCACCGCGTCGTACCGCTTCGTACAGCTCGCCCGAAACGCACGGCTTCGTACGACCCCATCCTGCGACACCCCAGCACTCATACGTTGAGGAACCACCGCACCATGAACAGCGACAGCGACCTCCAGATCGCCGGCGACATCCTCGAAGTCCCGCACCTCCTCCAGCCCGCGCGCGAGCACCCCGTCACCGTCGCCGAGTTCGCGGGCCTCGCCCGCGGCATCGCCGCCGACCGCTCCCAGTGGGCCCACCTCGTCCAGTACGACGCCGCCACCCGCTGGTACCACCGCCTGCGCACCGGGCCCGGCTACGAGGTGTGGCTCCTGTCGTGGGTGCCCGGACAGGGCAGCGGATCCCACGACCACGGGCGCTCCAGCGGCGTACTGACCGTCCTTGAGGGCGAACTGACGGAGCGTACGGAGCGCGGCACCCGCGCCCTGGGCTCCGGCGCGCAGCGCGTCTTCGCGCCCGGGTACGTCCACGAGGTCGTCAACGACTCCCTGGAACCGGCCGTCAGCCTGCACGTGTACTACCCCGGACTCACCGAGATGCCGATGCACACCGCCCGGTGCGAGGCCCGCGCGCCGCACGATCCCGTGACCGCCTGAATCCCGTGACCGCCTGACACGATGTCGTACCCGCCTGCGATGCTGGGCGCATGCGCATTGTGGTTCTGGCCGGCGGCATCGGCGGCGCCCGTTTCCTCCGCGGCCTCAAGAAGGCCGCGCCCGACGCGGCGATCACGGTCATCGGCAACACCGGTGACGACATCCACCTGTTCGGCCTGAAGGTCTGCCCCGACCTGGACACGGTGATGTACACGCTCGGGGGCGGCATCAACGAGGAGCAGGGCTGGGGGCGGGCCGACGAGACCTTCAAGGTCAAGGAGGAACTCGGGGCGTACGGCGTCGGACCCGACTGGTTCGGGCTCGGCGACCGGGACTTCGCCACGCACATCGTGCGCACACAGATGCTCGCGGCCGGCTATCCGCTCAGCGCCGTCACCGAGGCGCTGTGCGAGCGCTGGCAGCCCGGCGTGCGGCTCATCCCCATGTCCGACGACCGCGTCGAGACGCACGTCGGCATCGAGCTCGACGGCGAGCGCAAGGCCGTGCACTTCCAGGAGTACTGGGTGCGGCTGCGCGCCTCCGTCGACGCGCACGCGATCGTGCCCGTCGGCGCCGAGCAGGCCAAGCCCGCGCCCGGCGTCCTCGAAGCCATCGCCGAGGCCGACGTCGTGCTGTTCCCGCCGTCCAACCCCGTCGTGAGCGTCGGCACGATCCTCGCCGTGCCCGGCATCCGCGAGGCCATCGCCGAGGCCGGGGTCCCCGTCGTCGGCCTCTCCCCCATCGTCGGCGACGCGCCCGTGCGCGGCATGGCCGACAAGGTCCTCGCCGCCGTCGGCGTGGAGACCACGGCCGCCGCCGTCGCCGAGCACTACGGCAGCGGGCTCCTCGACGGCTGGCTCGTCGACACGGTGGACGCGGCCACCGTCGAGCGCGTCGAGTCCGCCGGGATCCGGTGCCGGGCCATCCCCCTGCTCATGACGGACGAGGACGCCACCACGGCGATGGCGCGGGAGGCGCTGGCGCTGGCCGAGGAGGTGCGGGCGTGAGGGGTTCCTCCGGGGGTGGTGCGGCGGGCTCCGTGGGTTCCGCGGGGGCGGGTGCGGCAGGCTCCGTAGGGGCGGGTGCCGTGGGGGCCCCGGCCGCCGGGGACGTGCCCGGGTTCCGGGTGTGGGCCGTGGGCGGGCTGCCCGAGGTGCGGCGCGGTGACGACGTCGCGAAGCTGATCGCCGTCGCCGAGCCCGCGCTCGCCGACGGGGACGTCGTGCTCGTCACCTCGAAGATCGTCAGCAAGGCCGAGGGGCGCGTCGTCGCGGCCGCCGACCGGGAAGCGGCCATCGACGCGGAGACCGTACGCGTCGTGGCCCGGCGCGGGACCCTGCGCATCGTCGAGAACCGGCAGGGCCTCGTGATGGCCGCCGCCGGCGTCGACGCCTCCAACACGCCCGCCGGGACCGTCCTGTTGCTCCCCGAGGACCCCGACGCCTCCGCCCGCGCCATCCGCCAGGGCCTGCGGGACGCGCTCGGCGTCGACGTCGGCGTCATCGTCACCGACACCTTCGGACGGCCCTGGCGGGCCGGGCTCACCGACGTCGCCATCGGCGCCGCGGGCGTGCGGGTCCTCGACGACCTGCGCGGTGGCACGGACGCGTTCGGGAATCCGCTCGTCGCCACCGTCGTCGCCACCGCCGATGAGTTGGCTGCCGCCGGGGACCTCGTCAAGGGGAAGACCGCGGGGCTGCCGGTCGCCGTTGTGCGGGGGCTGGGGCATGTGGTCACCCGGGGGGCGGCGGGGGCGGCAGGTACGTCGGGTGTGTCGGCTGTGTCGGGTGCGGGGGGATCGGAAGGGCCCGAGAGTTCGGGGAGTTCGGAGGGTTCGGGGGGGTCGGAGGGTTCGCGGGGCGGCTTCGAGGCCGAGGGTGTTGAGGTCGGGGCTCGGGCTCTCGTGCGCGACGCCCGGGACGACATGTTCCGGCTCGGTACGTCCGAGGCCGTGCGCGAGGCGCTGTCGCTGCGGCGGACCGTACGGGAGTTCACCGACGAGCCCGTCGACCCCGGAGCCGTACGACGCGCCGTCGCCGCCGCCGTCATCGCGCCCGCGCCCCACCACACCACCCCCTGGCGGTTCGTGCTCCTGGAGTCCGAGGAGTCGCGGGTGCGGCTGCTCGACGCCATGCGGGACGCCTGGATCGCCGATCTGCGGCGGGACGGAAAGTCCGAGGACGCCATCGCGCGGCGGGTGCGGCGCGGGGACGTGCTGCGCAACGCCCCCTACCTCGTGGTGCCGTGCCTCGTCATGGACGGGGCGCACACCTACGGGGACGCTCGGCGGGACGGGGCCGAGCGGGAGATGTTCGTCGTCGCCGCCGGGGCCGGGGTGCAGAACTTCCTGGTCGCGCTGGCCGGGGAGCGGCTCGGGTCGGCGTGGGTGTCTTCGACGATGTTCTGTCGGGATGTCGTGCGGGGGGCTCTTGAGCTTCCTGGGGACTGGGATCCGATGGGGGCCGTTGCTGTGGGGCATGCGGCTTCGCCTGCGGCGCCGCGGGGGGAGCGGGGGGTTGAGGGGTTCGTGGCTGTGCGGTAGCGGTTGCCTCGCGGGGGCGCCCCAGTCCCGCCCCTTCCCGGCTGTGACAATTTGCGGCTCCGCCGCGTGGGGGGCTGCGCCCCTGGACCCCGTAGGCAGGCGTCCCGTGGCGGGTGGGACAGTCCTCCCTCGAATCGGCGCTCCGCGCCTCGTCCTCAAACGCCGGACCGGCTGAATACCACTGCCCCGAGGCGGGCCTGAAGGTGCCGCCTCGGAGGCTCAGAGTGCTGCGATGTTCGCCTTGGGCATTTTCGGGGTGCGGCGGGGTGGGGTGTGGCCGCTGAGGAGGATGAGGCGGGCTGCTCGGTGGCGTTGGCCCTCGTAGGGGGCCAGGAGTTCGAGCATGCGGGTGTCGTCGGCTGTGCGGTCGCCTGCGAGGGCGTAGCCGATGATGCCGGGGAGGTGGAGGTCGCCGACCGTCACCTCGTCGGGGGCGCCGTTGCTGCGCTGGACGGTCTCGGCGGAGGTCCAGGGGCCGATGCCGGGGATCAGTTCGAGGCGGGTGCGGGCCGCCACCGGGTCCATCGCCGCGGCCTCCTCCAGACGGGGGGCCACCCGGGCCGCGCGCAGGATCGTCGACGCGCGCTTGTTGTCCACGCCCGCCTTGTGCCACTCCCAGGACGGGACGCGTGACCACGTGCGCGGGTCCGGCATCACGTACATGTGGGCCTGGGCGGGGGTGGGGCCCGGGGCCGGTTCGCCGTACTTGCGGACGAGGAGGCGCCAGGCGCGGTACGCCTCGTCCGTCGTGACCTTCTGCTCCAGGATCGACGGGATCAGGGTCTCCATCACCAGGCCCGTGCGGAGCAGGCGGAGGCCCTGGCGGCGGCGTTCGGTCTGCGCGACCAGGCGGTGGCGGGGTACGAACGCCGTCGGGTCGTCGGCGGCGCCGAGGAGGTCCGGGAGGCGGTCGAGCAGCCAGTCCGCGCCCTCGCCCCAGGCCTCCGCCTCCGCCTCGCCCGTGCGCAGGGCGACGCGGAGGGTGGCCGGGCCCTGGGGGGTGCGGGTGGCTCGCCAGACGGAGCCGTCGGGGGTGGTGCGGAAGGTGGGGTCCGCGGGGCCTCTGCGGAGGGGGCCGAGGGTGAGGCTCAGGTTCAGGGGGGCCGGGGGTTTCCAGGTGCGGGTTGCCGCTGCGGTGTTCTGGCGGGGGGTGCCTCGGGGGATCGTCGTTTCGCCGCCGCGCACGGTGGTGCGGGTGGGGTGGGGGACGAAACGGGACGACATCCGTCGAGGGTACGTGGTGTCCCTGCCGGGGGCTCCCCAATCCCGCCCCTTCCCGAAACCGGGGCTTCGCCCCGGGCCCCCGGGGGTGGGTTTCCCGTGCGGGTGGGACAGTCCGCCCCCGATCGGCCTGCGGCCTCGTCCTCAAACTCCCCCCAAGCTCTTAAGGAGCAGGGGGGACCCCCACGACGGGCTGAAAACTTCCCCGGGGCGGGGTGGAAGTGTGCTGCGGGGCGGGCCGGAAAAGTGCCGCGGGACGGGGCGGAAGTGTGCTGCGGGGCGGGGCGGAAGTGTGCCGCGGGGCAAGGCGGAGAGGTGTCGCGGGGCGTGGCGGAGAGGTGTCGTAGGGCGGGCCTGATGGTGCCGACTGCCCGGTCGGACGAATGGTGGGGGCGGGTGGGTGGGAGAGAGCCTGTCCGGCGATTGAGGACGAGGCGCGGAGCGCCGATAGCGAGGGTGAGCCCGGCGGGGCTGAGGGTGCCGGGCTGTTGCGCAGCAGAGTGCAGGTTTGGGCGGGTGGGTGGGAGAGAGCCTGTCCGGCGACTGAGGGCGAGGCGCGGAGCGCCGTGGCGGGGTGGCGGTCGGCGGGCAGGCAGTGCCGACTGCCCGGGCGGAGGACGAGTCGGGGCGGGTGGGTGGGAAGGGGCCCGCGCCCGGCGGCTACTGGTCGGAGGAGAAGCGGACCGCGCCCGCCGGGAGGCGGGCCTCGCACCAGACACGGACCCCGTCCCGCAGTTCGTTGTCGGCGCCGACGAACGCCCCGTCTCCGACGACCGCCCCGGTGAGGACCGAGCGGGCCCCGACCGAGGCCCGCGCCCCGATGAGCGAGTCGGTGATGACGGCCCCGGGCTCGATGACCGCGCCGGAGAGGACCGTGCTGCCGACCAGCCGGGCGCCCTCGCCGACGAAGGCGTCCTCCCCGATCACCGTGCCACCGGTGAGCTTCGCGCCGGAGGCGACCCGGGCGGAGGGCAGGACGAGCCGGTCGCCGCAGCGCCCGGGCACGGCGGGGGACGGCGCGCGGCCGAGGACGAGGTCGGCGGAGCCGCGTACGAAGGCCTGCGGGGTGCCGAGGTCGAGCCAGTAGGTGGAGTCGACCATGCCCTGGAGATGGGCTCCGGAGGCGAGCAGGTCGGGGAAGGTCTCGCGTTCGACGGAGACGGGCCGCCCCGCGGGGATCGTGTCGATGACGGAGCGCCGGAAGACGTACGCGCCCGCGTTGATCTGGTCGGTGACGATCTCCTGCGGCGTCTGCGGCTTCTCCAGGAAGGCGGTGACGCGCCCGGTCGGGTCGGTGGGGACCAGGCCGTACGCCCGCGGGTCGGCGACCTTGGTGAGGTGCAGGGAGACGTCCGCGTCGACGCGCCGGTGCTCGGCGACGAGGGCGCGGATGTCCAGGCCGGTGAGGATGTCGCCGTTGAAGACCAGGACGGGGTCCTCGGGCCCGGAGCGCAGCCGCGAGGCGACGTTGCGGATGGCGCCGCCGGTGCCGAGGGGTTCCTCCTCGGTCACGTACTCGATGTGGAGGCCGAGCGCCGAGCCGTCGCCGAAGTACGGCTCGAACACCTCCGCGAGGTAGGAGGTGGCGAGCACGATGTGGTCGACGCCCGCCGCGCGGGCGCGGGCCAGCTGGTGGGTGAGGAAGGGGACACCCGCCGCCGGGACCATCGGCTTGGGTGTGTTCACCGTGAGCGGACGCAGCCGGGTGCCCTTGCCGCCGACCAGGAGGATCGCTTCTGTCACCTGTCGTCTCTGCTTCCTGCTGGGGCCGGCCGAGGTTTCGTGTCGGCCGGCCAGTGTATGCAGATGGATGAGCCGGTCCGCGGGGCGAGGGACCCCAGGGCCCCGGTGGACGGACCTCGGCGGCCCCGGTGGGACGACCTCAGCGGCCCTGGTAGCGGGCCGACGCGGACCGGGCCGTGCCGAGCTTCTTGTACAGCAGCCGACCGGGGCACTCCGTGGCGAACCCGTCCCGGTGGCCGGAGATCACGTTGAGCCTGACGTTGCTGCCCTTCCGGTAGAGGTTGCCACCGCCCGACTTCAGATACGTCTTGCCGCGGGGATTCGCGCCGAACAGGCCGAGCTTCCACGCGGTGAGCTTCGCGACCGCGGTCACCGCCGCCTTGGGCGGGCCGGCGCTGGTGAACGTGCCGAGGACGGCGATGCCCATGCTGTTGCTGTTGAAACCGAGAGTGTGCGCGCCGAGGACCGCCTTGGCCACTCCCCCGGCACGGCCTTCGTAGATGTTTCCGCACTTGTCGACGGCGAAGTTGTAGCCGAAGTCGCGCCAGCCGCTGCTCTTGACGTGGTAGCGGTAGATACTGCGCAGGACGGAGGGTGCCTGCGAGCAGCCGTAGTTGTTGCCGGTGGCGCTGTGGTGCACGAAGGCCGCCTTGACGGTCCTCGTGTACGCGAAGTTCCGCTCGCGCAGGCCCTCGTCGGCGCCCCAGCCGCGCCGGGTGACGATGCGCGGGCGCGGCCCGACGTACGGCCTGGCCCTGGTGAGGTCACCGCCCTGCGCGGCGACGAGGTCCGCCTGGGTGTGGGCCCGGTCGAGCGGGGTGACGGCGGTGGCGCCGAGCGGGGCGAGGTCGGCGTTCACGGCGGACGCGGCGGCGGACTCGGCGGTCATGAGGCCACCGGCCGCGTCCGGCAGCCCGGCCTGGACGCCGTCGGCCTTCGCCGGGGCTCCCTGCGGCGCCCCGCCCTCGTACTGGTCGGCGGGCGGAGCCGGGTGCTCGCCGGGGTCGACGAGTTCGAGGCGCAGGCCAGCGGGCAGGGCCGCCTCCGTCTCCGGCAGCGCGCGCCCGGCCCGTCCGGTGGCCCGCCCGGGGCCGCCCTCGGTCTCGGCCCGGACCCGCAGTTCGACCCCGTCGGAGTCCCCGACCCACAGGGGCGCCGTCGAGCCGCGGACGCGGCCCGAGTCGCCCTCGGCCGTGCCGGGGTCGGCGGCGTGTTCGTGGTTGTGCGTCTCGACCTCCTGCCAGGAGGACCAGCTCGTGGTGCCGGTCGCGCGGGTGCGGACCTGGACCCGGCCGTGCAGTTCGACGTCCGGGTCGTCCCAGACGACACCCACCAGGGAGAACGGGCGTACGTCGCGGCGGGCGAGCCCCTGGTCGCGGGACCCGGCGCCGCCCGCGCGGTCGGCGCCGAGCGGTCCCAGGGACAGCGACTGGGTGCTGCCGGGCAGCGTCTCCGCGGCGGGCCGGGTGACGGCCGCGGTATCGGACGACGTCAGGGCGAGGGGGAGGGCGAGCGCCGTGGCGCAGGTGACACCGATCGAGGAAGCAAGGAATCCACGCATACAACTGATAGTTGACATAGCAGTACATATCTGTCCATCGGGAGACGCCCGGAACTGACGGCCCGTCGGCCCGACGACCGCCCGACCGGCGGCCCCAACTGGGCATCGCGCAACGGCGACACGCCGTCGGCCGCGTACCCTTGCGGCCGTGAACGCCAACGACCGCACCCCTGCCGACCTGCTGCGATCCGCGCTCGCCGCGGACCCGGCGCGCCCGCTCGTGACGTACTACGACGACGCGACCGGCGAGCGCGTCGAATTGTCCGTGGCCACCTTCGCCAATTGGGTGGCCAAGACCTCCAACCTCCTCCAGGGCGAACTGTCCGCCGAGCCCGGCGACCGGGTCGCGCTGCTCCTGCCCGCGCACTGGCAGACGGCGGTGTGGCTGCTCGCCTGCTCCTCCGTGGGCGTCGTCGCGGACGTCGGCGGCGACCCGGCGGCGGCCGACCTCGTCGTCAGCGGCCCGGACACCCTTGAGGCAGGACGGGCCTGCTCCGGCGAGCGCGTGGCCCTCGCCCTGCGCCCCCTCGGCGGCCGCTTCCCCGAGGCCCCCGCGGGCTTCGCCGACTACGCCGTGGAGGTGCCGAGCCAGGGCGACCGCTTCGCCCCGTACGCGCCCGTGGACCCCGACGAGCCCGCGCTCGCCGTCGGCGGCCTGGAGCTGACCGGTGCCGAGCTGGTGGCGCGGGCCGGCGCCGACGCCGCCGAGCTGGGCCTCGCCCCGGGCTCCCGGCTGCTCTCCGACCGCCCGTACGACACCTGGGACGGCCTGAGCGCCGGGCTGTACGCGCCGCTGGCCGCGGGCGGCTCGGTGGTCCTGTGCCGCCACCTCGACCGGCTGGGCGAGGGCGGCCTGGAGAAGCGGCTTGAGAGCGAGCGGGTGACGGCGACGGCCCGCTGAGGTCCCGCCGAGGTCCCGGCGGAGCCCCGCCCGCCTCCCCCGTTCGGCCCAGCGGAGCCCCTGGCCCGCAGGCCCCCCGGCGCGCGCCGGTCCATGGTCGTAAGAGCGCACTGAGCGAGCAGAGCGACCGTGCACCGACCGCAGCCATGAGGGGTGGACCGCCACGTGACCGACACCGCGCGCACGCCGTCCGAGCCGGGCGAGGAAGCGGCAGGGGCCGCGACCGCGCCACGCGAGGCCACGTACGCGCCGGGGGCGGGCGTGAGCCCCGCGGGGTTCGGACCGCGCCGCCGCAGGCTCCGCTGGCTGCGCTGGGCCGCGCTCGCCACCGCCGTCCTCGTGCTCGCCGCGGGCGGCGTCGGCTGGGCCGCGTACACGAAGCTGAACGGGAACATCACCAAGGACACCGGCGCCGCCGCCGAGCTCGCGCGCTACGAGGAGGAGCGGCCGACGCCGCTCGTGCACGACGCCCAGAACATCCTGCTCATCGGCTCCGACTCCCGCTCCGGGCGCGACAACCGCAAGTACGGCCGCGACCTCGGCACCCAGCGCTCGGACACCACGATCCTGCTGCACCTGGCCGCGGACCGGCAGAGCGCGACCGCCGTGTCGCTGCCGCGCGACCTGATGGTGGACATCCCGAGCTGCCGCCGCCCGGACGGCTCCCGCACCCGCGCCCAATTCGCCCAGTTCAACTGGGCGTTCGAGTTCGGCGGCACGGCCTGCACGATCCGCACGGTGGAGAAGCTCACCGACATCCGGATCGACCACCACATGGTCGTGGACTTCGCCGGGTTCAAGGACATGGTGGACGCCGTCGACGGGGTGCGGGTCTGCCTGAAGGAGCCCGTCGACGACCGGGCGGCGAAGGTGCGGCTGCCCGCGGGACCGCAGACCCTCGACGGCGAGCAGGCCCTCGGCTACGTACGCGCCCGCAAGTCCATCGGAAACGGCAGCGACACCGATCGCATGGACCGCCAGCAGGAGTTCCTCGCCGCGCTCGTCAACAAGGTGCGCAGCAATGACGTCCTGCTGAATCCCGTGAAGCTCTATCCCGTTCTGGACGCGGCCACGTCCTCGCTGACGACGGACCCGGGCCTGGCGAGTCTGCGCGGTTTGTACGAACTGGTGCGCGGGGTGCGCGATATCCCCACGGAACGGGTTCAGTTCCTCACCGTGCCGCGGCGTTCCTACACCTATGACGCGAATCGCGACGAGTTGGTCGAGCCGGCCGCGGACGAGCTCTTCACGCGGCTGCGGAAGGACGAGCCGGTGCGCGTGACGCGCGACGCCGCGGCGGCCGCGTACGAACGGACGGCCGCCAAGGCGTACGAGGACGACTCCGAAGAGACGTACGACGAAGGCGAATCCGCGTACGAGGACGGCGCGTCGGACGAAGCCGCCGAAGACTCCGGGGGCGACGACGGCTCCTCGGGGAGCTACGACGACGAGAGCGACGAGAAGCCGGACGACCCGAGTCATACGCCGAGCCCCGCGCCCACATTCCGGGGCAACACGGCCGACCGGACCAGCTGCGAGTAAAACCCTCGGCGCCCGGAAGGGCACCTCGGCAAAGAAATTGGGTGGATTGCCCAGTTGTAGGTGCCTCAAGGGGGAGTGGAATTTGTCACCGGCGTCGTTGGACGCTGAACTGGGCGGATAGTGTGAGCCGATCCGGTGCCCGGTCTTCGCGACCGCGCACCGTCGTACGACTGACCGAGCGCCTTCTTGAGGGGGGAAAGGCGCCGCGTGGCCCTGACGGAGGACGCAAACAACCGTGGACGCGCAAGGCCGTGGGCGGGCTGATGACATCGACCCCGCAGACCAGTGGGTACTGAACCCGCAGACCGGCGACTACGAACTGCGACTGAGTCCTTCCGCAGGGCAGTCGGCGCCGCCTGGAGTTCCCGGACCCCGTGGCGCCGCGCCCCGGCCGCCGGGGCGGGGCTCCGAGCGCCCGGGCGGCCGTGAGCGCGGCCGGGACCAAGGGCGGGACCAGGGCCGGGACCACGGCCGCCGCCAGGGGTCCGAGCACGGCTCCACCGGCGGCAGGGAGCACGGCCGCGAGCAGGTGCCGGGCCAGCGCAGGCGGCGCGGCGCGCAGCCGGAGGCGGCCACGGGCGGGCGGCGCAACCGGCGGCCCAAGAAGAAGAACACCGGCAAGAAGATCGCCATCTGGACGGGCGGCACGGTGGCCTTCGTGGTCGTCGTCGCCGCCGTCGGCGGCTATCTCTACTACCAGCACCTGAACGACAACATCACCGCCGTCTCCGACGACGGCGCGGGCACCGGCGGGTTCAGCAAGGACCGCGCCATCAACATCCTGCTCGTCGGCACGGACAAGCGCAGCGGCGACGGCAACAAGGGCTACGGAGACGAGGGCAGCGTCGGCCACGCGGACACCACGCTCCTGCTGCACGTCTCCAAGGACCGCTCCAACGCGACCGCGTTGAGCATCCCGCGCGACATGATCACGGACATTCCGGACTGCCCCACCAAGCAGGACGACGGCTCCATGAAGACCATCCCGGGCTCGCAGCAGGTCCGCTTCAACGAGAGCCTCGGCCAGAGCGAGCGCACGCCGAGCTGCGTCATGCGCACCGTCACCGAGATCACCGGCATAAAGCTCGACCACTTCATGGTGGCCGACTTCAACGCGGTCAAGACGCTGTCCAGCGCGGTCGACGGCGTGGACGTGTGCCTCGCCAAGGACATCGACGACCCCAAGTCGCATCTGAAGCTGCCCAAGGGCAAGCACACGATCGAGGGCGAGGAGGCCCTGGCCTTCGTCCGCACCCGGCACACCGTGGGCAACGGCGGCGACCTCAGCCGGATCGAGCTGCAGCAGCAGTTCCTCAGCTCACTGATGCGCAAGCTCAAGTCTGGGGGCACGCTGACCAGCCCGAAGAAGATGATAAGTCTGGCGGAGGCGGGCACGAAGGCGCTCACCGTCGACTCCAAGATCGCCGACATAATGAAACTCCGTGACCTCGGCATGGAGCTCGGCAAGCTCGACATGAAGAACCTGACCTTCGCGACGACCCCGGTGGTGGACAACCCCGCCGAGAAGACACCCGTCACGGTCGTGCTCAACAAGGCCAAGTCCGACGAGCTGTTCTCGATGATGCGCGAGGACGTGTCGCTGACCGAGGTCAAGAAGAAGGAGAAGAAGGAGAAGGCCGCGGTGGCCGCCCGCCTCAAGGGCCCCAAGGCCGACCCCGCCGACGTGCGCGTCGACATCTACAACGGCAGCGGCAAGACGGGCGCCGCGCAGGCGACCCTCGCCTGGTTGCAGAACAACGAGGGCGTGACGAAGTCCAGCCAGCTCGGCAACGCGCCGAAGAACCTGGGCAAGACCACCCTGGAGTACGGCAAGGGCGAGGCCGACCAGGCGCGGCGGCTCGCCGAGCTGATGGGGCTGCCCGGGTCGGCGCTGAAGCCGGGCGAGAGCGAGAAGAACGCGCAGGGGCTGCCCGCGATGGTGCTGACCCTCGGTGCCGACTTCAAGGGCGCGGGGGTGCCCATAAGTGCTCCGTCGAAGGCACCGGACGGCATCCAGAAGGTCGGTGCCGACAAATCCGTGTGTGCCAAGTGACCTGAGACAGTTGTTTGACGTCTCACAGAACGCCACACCTGGCGGCGGGCCGGCGACCGCCGCCGGGTGTGGCGGCGGCACCGCGCCGCAAGTCGCCGTGGGGCGGCCGCACTTGTGAAGCAGGGCGGGGAGGGGCAGGGATGGGGCAGCACAGTGTCCGTGGGGAGGGAGCGTCCGGTGGGGCGGGGACGCGGAGGACTTCGCCCGACGCGGACTCGGGCACGGCGGAGGAATCCGGCACAAGCGACGCCGCCGCGGCGGCGGGATCCCGTGCGGTGGGGGCCGACGGGGCGCGGGCCGGGCGTGGCGCGGGTGCCAAAGGAGCAGGCACCGGCGGCGGCCGGGCCAAGAACGGCACCGCCAAGGGCGGCACGTCGGGCCCGCCCGGCAAGGGCGCGCGGGGCGGTGGTGACGGGGGCGGCGGCAAGCCGAGACGCCCGCGCAAGCGCCGTGTCCTGCGCTGGTCGGCGATCGTCCTCTCGGTCCTGATACTCGGCACGGCCGGCGCCGGTTACCTCTACTACCAGCACCTGAACGGCAACCTGGAGACGGACGACCTGAACCTGGGCGACCACCGGGCCCCCGAGCCCACGCCCAACTCCGCGGGTCAGACGCCCCTGAACATCCTCCTGATCGGCTCCGACGCCCGGGACTCCAAGGAGAACCAGAAGCTCGGCGGCGCCAAGGACACCTTCGGCGGCCCGCCGCTCGCGGACGTACAGATGCTCCTTCACCTGTCGGCGGACCGCAGCAACATGTCCGTCATCAGCATGCCGCGCGACACCCTCCTGACCATCCCCAAGTGCACCGACCCGGACGACGGCAAGGTGTACCCGGAGAGCGGCCCGCGCACGATGACGAACGAGTCCCTGGGCCGCGGCGGCCCCGGCTGCACGGTCGCCACCTGGGAGAAGCTGACCAACATCCATATCAACCACTTCATGATGGTCGACTTCTCGGGTGTGGTGTCGATGGCCGACGCGATCGGCGGTGTGCCCGTCTGCGTGGACAAGAACATCCACTCGCGCACCAGCGAGGGCAAGGGCTCGGGCCTGAAGCTGGAGAAGGGCACCACGAACATCAAGGGCGAGCAGGCCCTGCAGTGGCTGCGCACCCGCTACGGCTTCGAGGGCGGCACCGACATATCCCGCGCCAAGGCCCAGCACATGTACATGAACTCGCTCGTCCGCACGCTGCGTGAGAACACCGGCCTGACCAGCCCCAACCGGCTGCGCAAGCTCGCCGAGAACGCGACGAGGGCACTGAAGGTCGACCCCGGCATCGGCTCCCCCTTGAAGCTCATCGGCCTCGGCAACGAGCTGAAGAAGGTCTCGCCGGAGCGCACGACGATGACGACCATGCCGTTCGAGTACGCCGGATCCCGGGTGGTCCCGAAGCCGGGCGACGCCGAGCAGCTCTTCCGGCTGGTACGGGACGACATCGCCCTCGACGGCAAGGGCAAGCGCAAGCCCGCCAAGGAGAAGCTGTCGGACGACCCGGCGGCGCCGGACGGGGAGATCGCGCTGCAGGTCCAGAACGGCACGCGTACGGCCACCCAGCCCGCCGCCGGCGGCCGGGCGAGCGCCGTCGCGCAGTCCCTCGCCGGGCTCGGCTTCGTGAAGGCGGCGCCGGACACGTCGGCGTCGGTGACCGAGGACAAGACGGTCATCCGCTATCCGAGCGTGGAACTGGAGGGTGACGCGCAACGGGTCGCCAAGGCCCTGGGCATGCCGCTGAGTTCGGTGAAGAAGTCCACGGACGTCTCCGGCATCACGCTGGTCGTCGGCGCCGACTGGCGCGAGGGCGACAGGCCGAAGAAGGCCGCGAAGCAGGACGACTCGACGCCGGATTCGGCGGACGCGCTGAGCGGCTCCGACAAGAAGGCCTGCATGAAGGTGGACCCGAACTTCACCTGGTAGCCGAAGAGCCCCCTGGCCCCCGGGAGGGGGGGTCAGGGGGCTCTTTCAGGCCTTCTGGGCCTCGGGGTTCTTCAGGTCTTCCGGGCCGTGGTCCTGCGAGCCGGGGTTCAGGCCTCCTGGGTCTCCCCGAGGACCGCCGGGCGGCGCGAGGCGATGACCCGCTTGGCGAGCGAGCGCGGGCTGGTGAGGAAGCCCCAGCCCCACGACATGTGCATGGTCGCGAGCGCCACGGGGATCTGAAGGCGCGCCTTCAGGGGCAGGCCCTTGCCGGCCGGGACGGAGCCCGCGACGATGGCGGCGAGGTACCCGCCGGGCACGACCAGGCCCCACGGCGTGAGGGCCGCGCCCACGACGAGCCCCGCGGCGATGGCGCAGACGGCGACCGGCGGCGCGAGGTAGCGCAGGTTGATGGAGCCCTGGTGGTAGCGGGCGACGACGTGGCGCCAGCGGCCGTAGTCCTTGTACTGCTTGGCGAGGGCCTTCACGCTCGGGCGCGGGCGGTACGACACCTTCAGCTCCGGCGAGAACCAGATGAGGCCCCCGGCCTCCCTGATCCGGAAGTTCAGCTCCCAGTCCTGGGCGCGGATGAACTCGACGTTGTAGCCGCCCTGTTGCTCCAGGGCCTCGCGCCGGAACACGCCCAGGTAGACCGTCTCGGCCTGCTGTGCGTCGCCACCGGTGTGGAAGGCGGCGTTGCCCACGCCGATCTTCGAGGTCATGGCGGCGGCGACGGCCTGCTCCCAGGCGTTGGTGCCCTGGGCGTGCATGATGCCGCCGACGTTCATCGCGCCGGTCTCCTCCAGGAGGCGCACGGCGGTCGTGATGTAGCCCGGCGAGAGCGCGGCGTGGCCGTCGACGCGTACCACGATCGGGTGGCGCGAGGCCTTGATCGCGGCGTTCAGGGCGGCGGGCGTGCGTCCCGTGGGGTTCGGGACCGTGTGCACCCGCGGGTCCTCCTTCACCAGCTCCGCGGCGATCTCGTCGGTGCGGTCGGTGGAGGGGCCGAGCGCGACCACGACCTCCATCTCGCCCGCGTACTCCTGCTGGAGGATCGCGTGCACGGCTTCACGCAGGTGCCGCTCCTCGTTGAGGACCGGCATGATCACAGAGACAGCGGGGGGATGCACGTCGGACTTCAACTGCGCGGGGTCCTTTTCATCGCTCGGCCGGGAGTCCGGGGGTCGCCCCCGGGAAAGTGGAGCATCGGGCGTCACGTTACCGCGAACGGGGGACACGGGCGCGCGCCGTCCGGGTCGCTACCCCGGTCCGCAGATCGTATGGGCCTACGGTTCTGGCGTCCCCCGCCCAGTGCCACGACCGCGGAGGTGCCCCGCAGTGCCCACACCGCCCCGCTCCCCCGCCACCCCACCGCGCCGCCCTCGACCACCGCGACCGGTCCCGAAGGGGGGTCCCCGGGCGGGCCGGCGGGTGCGGCGGCCCCGCTGGGCCATGCGGGTGGCGACCACCCTGTCCGTCGGGGTGCTCGCCGCCGCCGGGATCGGGCACTCCGTGGTCTCGGGCCTGGAGACCGGCATCAGCCGCGTCGACGCCTTCAAGGACATGAAGAACCGGCCCGAGGCGGGCAACGGCATGAACGTGCTGCTCGTGGGCACCGACGGCCGCGACCGGATCACCCGCGACGAGCGCAGGAAGTACCGCCTCGGCGGAGCGCCCTGCCACTGCACGGACACGGTCATGATCGTGCACATCTCGGAGGACCGGGACCGGGCGAGCGTGGTGAGCCTGCCCCGGGACTCGTACGCCGAGATGCCCGAGCACATCGACCAGAACTCCCGCAAGCACCACCGGGCGCACCCCGTGAAGCTGAACGCGGCGTACGCGGAGGGCGGCCCGAACCTGACCGTGCGCACGGTCGAGAACATGACGAAGGTGAAGATCGACCACTATCTGGAGGTCGACTTCACCAGCTTCATGAAGACCGTGGACGTCCTCGGCGGCGTCGAGATCTGCACCACCCGCCCCCTGAAGGACTCCCACACCGGCCTGAACCTGCCCGTCGGCACGCACGAGCTGAACGGCGGCCAGGCACTGCAGTACGTCCGCTCGCGGTACGTCGACGGGGCGTCCGACCTCGGCCGGATGCAGCGCCAGCAGCGCTTCCTCGCGGCGCTCATCGCGAAGGCGACGAGCAGCGGCGTGCTCCTGAACCCGGTGAAGTTCAACGACGTCACCAAGACGCTCCTGGAATCGGTGCGGGCCGACAAGGGCTTCGGGACGACCGAGATGCTCACCCTCGGGAGGGCGATGCGGAACTTCTCGCCGTCGTCGTCGGAGTTCACGACGGTGCCGATCGGCAAGATGGGCTTCAAGGTGCCGGGCATCGGCTCCACCCTGAAGTGGGACCCCGTGAAGGCCGGGAAGCTGTTCAAGGCCCTGCGCGAGGACAAGCCGCTCGCCCCGCAGGTCAAGCAGAAGCCCGCGACGGTGCCGGTGTCCCCGCAGCAGATCCGGGTGCAGGTGGACAACGGCACGCGCACGCCGGGCCTCGGCGAGCGGGTCGACGCGGCGCTGCGGACCACCGGGTTCCGCACCACGCGGGCACCGGGGAGCGCGCTGCCGCCGCCCGGCGCCAAGCCCGTGACGCGCAGCGTGGTCGCGTACGACCCGCGCTGGGACCGCTCGGCGAAGTCCCTGGCCACGGCGCTGCCCGGCTGCGAGATGCGGGTGGTGAAGGGGCAGGGCGCGACGCTGAAGGTCATCGCGGGCAGCGACTTCAAGGGCGTGCGTCCGGTGCGGGCGGAGGACGCGCACCAGGGCGAGTACGGGGCGCTGACCGGGGACCAGGTGGTGTGTCCGTAGGCGGCGGGGCGGGGGCCCGGCGCTAGGGCCCCTCCGGCGGGTCGTCGTCGCGTACGGCGTCGGTGCGTTCGTAGCAGTCGTAGTTGTGCTGCTCGACGATCCTGCCGTCGCGGAAGGTCAGGAACGTGGCGATATGGGCGCGCAGGACCTGGCCGACGGGCAGATCGCCGAGCGGCACGGCGAGGACGCCGGTCCAGGTCACCTCGAGCGCGACCTGATCGCCCGCCGCGACGGCGTTGAGGACGTCGAAGGTCTGCCTGCTGAGCAGGTTGGCGCCCTGCTCGCCCGCCTTGAGGATGGCGGTCAGGTCGCGCACCGCCCCGTCCGGCAGGAACGGGTTGGGGTACTCGCGGTGCACGGCGTCGTCGTGGAAGAACCCGGCGAGCTCCTCACCGAGGGCGCCGCGGGCGACGGCCCGGTGGTAGCGGATCGCCGTGTCGATGTTCGGGTGCCGCTGCGCATCCGCCATGCCTCAAGCGTAGGACGGGGTTCCCGGGGCCACCAGATCCCCTGGGACCCGCCGCCCCCGCCGTGCTCAGCTCGCGTCGGGCTCCTGGGCGCGCAGCTCCTTGATGGCGCGGCGGCGCGCCAGGCGGTGCGTACGGCGAATTTGAGCCTCCTTGAAGCGGCGCTCGTTGCGCTCGGAGTCGGGGAGGACCGGGGGCACCGTGCGCGGCTTGCCGTCGGCGTCGACGGCGGCGAAGACGAGGTAGGCGGAGCCGACCTGCTGCGCGGGGGTGGACTCGTTCCAGCGCTCGGCCATCACGCGGACGCCGATCTCCATGGACGTGCGGCCCGTCCAGTTCACTTGCGCGTGCACATGCACCAGGTCGCCGACGCGGACCGGTGACAGGAACGCCATCTCGTCCATGGAGGCGGTGACCGCGGGCCCCCCGGAGTGGCGCCCCGCGACGGCGCCCGCCGCGTCGTCCACCAGTTTCATGATCACGCCGCCGTGGACCGTGCCGAGGAGGTTCGTGTCACCCGCGGTCATGATGTGGCTCAGCGTGGTGCGGGAGGCCGAGGTCGGCTTGCCGGGAAGGTCGTCTCCGGCCCCTATCGGGGCGTGATCAGTCATGGAACAAGCCTAAACGCCCGGTACGCGCCATCAGTCGGCCGAAAACGATCGCGCGGGTCCGCCCGAGGGGCCGAAGTGGCGTGCGGCACATTGCATCAGCTCTGCAACAGCACTGACCCGAAACAACGCCCTCCCTGTGAGGCGCGGGGTACGGCACTGCACACTAAGCCACATGAGCGATTGGCCAGACGCGCGGAACAGCAACGGTGACCGCCACGGGTACGGCAGCGACGGCGCACAGCCCGAGGGCGCCCGTGTGATGCGCCATGTCCAGCGCGGCGGCCCCTCGGCCCCCGGCCAGCCCGGCTCGGTCCCGCGCCAGCCTCGCCAGCCCTCGTACGACGACAACGTCTACGACGACCTCTACCGCGACCAGCGCGGCCAGGACCCGCACGCCCGTCCCGGCGGACCGGACGGCCACCAGCAGGACGGCTACGACAGCGGCTACAACACCGGCCAGGTGTACGGCTCGCCGCAGGGCCGCCCCGACGGTCCGCAGGGCCCCGGCGGCCCCGGTGGCCCGCCTGCGCCGCCGCGCGCGCCCAAGCCGCCGGTCAACTGGAAGAAGCGCATCACCTGGGGCCTGGTGACGTTCCTCGCCCTGCTGATCGTGGTCTCCGTGAGCACGTACTTCTGGGCGGACTCCAAGCTCAAGCGCGAGGTCGACCTGTCGAAGGTCATCGAGCGGCCCGAGGGCGGCAAGGGCACGAACTACCTGATCGTGGGTTCGGACAGCCGCGCGGGCATGTCCGACGAGGAGAAGAAGAAGCTCCACACCGGCTCTGCCGACGGCAAGCGCACCGACTCGATGATGATCCTGCACGTCGCGGACGACGGCGGGAACACGATGATCTCGCTGCCGCGCGACTCGAACGTCATGATCCCCTCCTTCAAGGGCTCGGACTCCGGCAAGATCTACCCCGCGCGGAACTGCGACACGACGACCCAGGTCTGCAAGAAGCTGAACGCCGCGTACGGCGAGGACGGCCCCGAGCTGCTCGTGCGCACCGTCGAGGCCAACACCGGCCTGCGCATCGACCACTACGCGGAGATCGGCTTCGGCGGCTTCGCCAAGATCGTGGACGCGGTCGGCGGCGTGGAGATGAACATCCCCAAGGGCTTCAAGGACAAGAAGTCCGGCGCCGACTTCGAGGCGGGCAAGCAGACCCTGAACGGCGAGGAGGCCCTGGCCTTCGTCCGCACCCGCTACGCCCTGCCGGGCAGCGACCTGGACCGCACCAAGAACCAGCAGAAGTTCCTCGCGGCCCTCGCCAACCAGGCGGCGACGCCGGGGACGGTCATGAACCCGTTCAAGCTGTACCCGACGATGGGAGCGGGCCTGGACACCCTGGTCGTCGACAAGGACATGGACCTGATGGACGTGGCCTCCATGTTCTGGGCCATGAAGGGCGTCACCGGCGGCGACGGCAAGTCGATGAACATGCCGATCTCCGGCTCCGCGGGCGGCAACCTCGTCTGGGACAAGGCCAAGGTCAAGCAGCTGGTGTCGCAGCTCAACAACGACGAGAAGGTGACGGTGTCCGGCAACTAGCCGACCCGTCCGGCGCACCGCCCCGACGGCCCCGGCACCGCGTGACGACGCGGCGCCGGGGCCGTCGGCGTGTCCGGGGACGCGGGGACGCGGGGACGCGGGGACGCGGGGACACGGGGACACGGGGACACGGGGACACGGCGTCGGGGAGCACGGACTTCTCGGGGGTACGAGCACCGGCGTACCCCGAACGCCTCGTCCGCCGCGAAGCCGCGCGGACCCCGTGGCACGGTGGTTCGACCACCACCCACAAGCGCCACCACCGAGCGGAGCCCTGCCATGGCGGACCTCCAGGACGAACTCGACTCCCCGGCCGAGGCAGGGGCGAACGACGAGCGCACCGCGCCCACCCACGACGTGCGCCCGGTGCCCGCCCCCACCG
Organism: Streptomyces sp. RK9; assembly: GCF_045070545.1. Taxonomy (NCBI): domain Bacteria; kingdom Bacillati; phylum Actinomycetota; class Actinomycetes; order Kitasatosporales; family Streptomycetaceae; genus Streptomyces; species Streptomyces sp. RK9. The sequence continues at coordinate 64,095 of NZ_CP173704.1, forward strand.
ACGACGACCGAACGCCCGAGCCCGCGCCGGAGCCCCTGGAGCCGGAGCTGCGGGACGCCTTGGAGCGGGCCGAGGCCCTGCTCGCCGCGCACCCCGTGGCCGACGGTTACAGCGGCCTGCCCGGCGCGCTGCGCGAACTTCCCTGGTACGACCTGGAGTTGGGCGACAGCGGGCTGCAGACCGACCTGCCGCGGCTGCGGGCGGGCCGGGTCGGCATGCAGTTCTGGTCGCTCCAGATGCCGGACGACGAGCCCGAGGGCGACCGCGCGGTCAGCTCGGCCCTCGAACAGCTCGACCTGGTCAAGCACGTGGTCGCCCGGTACGCGGGCGGGCTGCGGGTGGCCCGGGACGCCTCCGAGACCACGGACGCCCGCAACTGCGGCCGCATCGCCACCTTGATCGGCCCGGCGAGCGCCCGCGCCATCGGCGACTCGCTCGGCGCCCTGCGCTCCCTGCACACCCTCGGCCTCAGCTCCCTCACCCTGGCAGGCACCTCCTGGGCGGGCGCGGACGGGCTGAGCACGTTCGGCGAGGAGGTGGTGCGGGAGATGAACCGGCTGGGCGTCCTCGCGGACCTCTCCGGGGCCTCCGAGGCGACGGCCCACCGCGTCCTCGCCGTCTCCAAGGCGCCCTCCCTCTGGACCCGCTCCGGGGCCCGCGCCCTGCGCGAGCACCCCGCGAACCTCAGCGACGAGCTGCTCGCCGCGGTCGGCGCCGCGAAGGGCCTGTGCCTGGTGCCGCTCACGGCCGACCGGGCGGGCCCGACGCTCGGGGACGTGGCCGACCACCTGGAGCATGTGCGCCGGGTGGCGGGGACCGAGTGCGTCGGGATCTCCGGGATGTACGACACCAGGTCCGGGCACCCCGGGGAGCTGACTGACGCCTCGCGCTACCCGCGGCTGGTCGCCGAGCTGTTCGGGCGGGGCTGGACCGAGGCCGACGTCACGGCGCTCACCTGGGGCAACGTGCAGCGCGTGCTGCGGGGCGCGGACTTCACGGCGCGGGCGGCGCGGGAGCGGCGGGGGGCGTCGACGGCGACGATCGGGCGGCTCGACGGCTGAGAGCGGGGGCGCGGGCCCAGGGCGGCTTTCGTCGGGCGGGCGGCCGGGAGTCGCCCGCCCCGCCCCCGCCGCCCCGGTCACACCCGGTCAGACCCGGTCAGCCTCCGCCACCAGGCAGAAGCAGAACGGGTGCCCCGCCGGGTCCGCGTACACGCGCCAGTCCCGCTTGCCGCCGCCGTCGTCCAGGTCGAGCGGGCGGGCGCCGAGGGCGAAGGCGCGCTCCTGGGCCGCGTCGATCTCGGCCCAGGTCGAGCCCCCGTCGAAGTCCAGGTGGAACTGCTGGCCGTTGGTGTCGGAGCGCGGCCACTCGGGCGGGGTGTGGCCGTCGGCGCGCTGGAAGGCGATCCGCACGCGGCCGGGGGCGAGCAGTTCGACCCACTCCCCGTCGCCGTCGTAGTCGTGGATCGTGCCGCCGATGAGCCCGGCGTAGAACGCGGCGAGGGCGTGCGGATCGGGACAGTCGAGCGCGACGGTGCGCAGGCGGACGACAGGGGTGGCCATGAGCTCTCCTCGGTCGGAATCTCTGTTACCGGTATTCGGCGTTCTCTGGTAACCACTCTGGTTACCCCATAGTGGCCCCATACGGGTAACGTCGCAACCATGAATGACAGAGCGCCCGCGCCGGGGGGCCTCGCGCTGATCCAGGACCTGGTGAACACGCTGGACATCGAGGCGCGCACCGACGAGCTCGACACCGAGGCGGGGCGGGAACGGTTCGGCCTCGCCCCGGCGGACGTGGACGCGGCCCGGGAGCTGCGGGAGTCACTGCGGGCCGTCTGCCTCGCCCACGCCGGGCACGCGCCGCACCAGGAGGTGCGCCCGCTCGGCGAACTCCTGGCCGGGGCGCCCCTGTTGGTGCGTGTGGACGGGTCCGACGGCGCCGCGTCGCTGGCGCCCGCCGATCCGGAACCGCTGGTGTCCCGGGTGGCGGCGGCCGTCGCGGAGGCCGTCGTGGCGGGCACCTGGTCCCGCCTCAAGGGCTGCGAGGCCGAGACCTGCCGCTGGGCGTACTACGACCGCAGCCCGGGGGGCCGGGGCCGCTGGTGCGACATGGGGGTGTGCGGGGCGCGGGCCAAGATGCGCGCGTACCGGGCGCGCCGGGGCCGACCCGCAGGGCAGCCGTCGGCCGACCCGCCGGGCAGGCCTTAGCCGCCCGCTCGGACGGCGCTCAGGCCGCGGGCCGCCCCATCGCCCGGTAGGTCCAGCCCGCCGCGCGCCACCGCTCCGGGTCGAGCGCGTTGCGGCCGTCCAGGAGCACCCGGCGGCCGACCACGGCGCCCAGGGCCTCGGGGTCGAGGTCGCGGAACTCCTGCCACTCCGTGAGGTGCAGGACGACGTCGGCGCCGCGGACGGCGTCCTCGGCGGTGTCGGCGTACCCGAGGGTCGGGAAGAGGCGGCGGGCGTTGGCCATGCCCTTGGGGTCGTACACGGTGACCTGGCCGCCCTGGAGGTGGATCTGTCCGGCCACGTTCAGGGCGGGCGAGTCGCGCACGTCGTCCGAATCCGGCTTGAAGGCGGCGCCGAGGACCGCGACCCGCTTGCCCAGGAAGGAGCCGCCGCCCACGGCCTCACGGGCCAGCTCCACCATGTGGCCGCGGCGCCGCATGTTGATCGAGTCGACCTCGCGCAGGAAGGTCAGGGCCTGGTCGGCGCCCAGCTCGCCGGCGCGGGCCATGAAGGCGCGGATGTCCTTGGGCAGACAGCCGCCGCCGAAGCCGATCCCGGCGCGCAGGAACTTCTTGCCGATGCGGTCGTCGTGGCCGAGCGCCTCGGCGAGCTTCACCACGTCGCCGCCCGCGGCCTCGCACACCTCGGCCATGGCGTTGATGAAGGAGATCTTCGTGGCGAGGAAGGAGTTGGCGGAGGTCTTGACCAGCTCGGCGGTGGGGAAGTCGGTGACGATGAAGGGGGACCCCTCGGCGACCGGCGTCGCGTACACCTCGCGCAGGATCTTCTCGGCGCGCTCGCTGCGGACGCCGACGACGATCCGGTCGGGGTGCAGGGTGTCGTTGACGGCGAAGCCCTCGCGCAGGAACTCCGGGTTCCAGGCCAGCTCGACCTCGCCGCCCGCGGGCGCGAGCTCGGCGAGCCTGGCGGCGATGCGCTCGGCGCTGCCCACCGGCACGGTGGACTTGCCGACGACCAGGGCGGGCTTGGTGAGGTGCTTGGCCAGCGACTCCATGGCGGCGTCGACGTAGCTCATGTCGCAGGCGTACTCGCCGTGCTTCTGCGGGGTGTTCACGCACACGAAGTGCACGTCGCCGAAGTCCGCGGCCTCGGCCCAGTCCATCGTGAAGCGCAGCCGGCCGGTGGAGCCCTCGATGCCCGCGACGTGCTTGCGAAGCAGCTCGTCGAGGCCGGGCTCGTACATCGGGACCTCGCCCCGGCGCAGCGTCTCGATCTTCTCCGGCACCACGTCGAGCCCGATGACCTCGAAGCCGAGCTCGGCCATGGCCGCGGCGTGGGTGGCACCGAGGTAGCCGGTGCCGATCACGGTGATCTTGAGGGCCATGCGGTGCTCCAGTGGATCGGGTACGACGGCTGCGCGGTGCCCGAGCATAGTCCTGGCGTAACAGGGGCTCCCACCGGGCACATCTTCCGCTGTCGTCAAGCTCACGTATCCCTCGCGTGAGCAGACCCCTAAAATTTGGGTTACTTAACGGTAATTAGCGTCCTCAGCGTGCTTGGAGCGTGAGATACCTTGGCCGGATCGGCTGATTTCGACCTGTACCGCCCGTCCGAGGAGCACGACATGCTCCGCGACGCGATCCGTTCCCTGGCGGAGGCGAAGATCGCCCCGTTCGCCGCCGCGGTGGACGAGGAGGCCCGCTTCCCGCAGGAGGCCCTCGACGCCCTGGTCTCCTCCGACCTGCACGCCGTGCACGTACCGGAGAGCTACGGCGGCGCGGGCGCCGACGCCCTCGCCACGGTCATCGTGATCGAGGAGGTGGCCCGCGTCTGCGCCTCGTCCTCCCTCATCCCGGCCGTGAACAAGCTCGGCTCGCTCCCCGTGATCCTCTCCGGCTCCGAGGACCTGAAGAAGAAGTACATGACGCCGCTGGCCAAGGGCGACGCCATGTTCTCGTACTGCCTCTCCGAGCCGGACGCCGGTTCGGACGCGGCGGGCATGAAGACGCGGGCCGTCCGCGACGGCGACTCCTACGTCCTGAACGGCGTGAAGCGCTGGATCACCAACGCGGGCGTCTCCGAGTACTACACGGTGATGGCCGTGACCGACCCCGAGAAGCGCTCCAAGGGCATCTCGGCCTTCGTCGTCGAGAAGGGCGACGAGGGCGTGTCCTTCGGCGCCCCGGAGAAGAAGCTCGGCATCAAGGGCTCCCCCACCCGCGAGGTCTACCTCGACAACGTCCGCATCCCCGCCGACCGCATGATCGGCGAGGAGGGCACCGGCTTCGCCACCGCCATGAAGACCCTGGACCACACCCGCATCACCATCGCGGCCCAGGCCCTCGGCATCGCGCAGGGCGCCCTCGACTACGCCAAGGGCTACGTCCAGGAGCGCAAGCAGTTCGGCAAGCCGATCGGCGACTTCCAGGGCGTGCAGTTCATGCTCGCGGACATGGCCATGAAGATCTCCGCGGCCCGCGCCCTGACGTACCAGGCCGCCGCCGCCTCCGAGCGCGGCGACGCCGACCTCACCTACCTCGGCGCCGCCGCCAAGTGCTTCGCCTCCGACATCGCCATGGAGGCCACCACGGACGCCGTCCAGCTCCTCGGCGGCTACGGCTACACCCGTGACTACCCGGTCGAGCGCATGATGCGCGACGCGAAGATCACGCAGATCTACGAGGGCACGAACCAGGTTCAGCGCATCGTGATGGCGCGCAACCTGCCGTAGGCGGATGGGCGGGGTGGCCGACGGCCACCCCGCGCTCCCCCGCTACTCCTCCTCGGAGGGGATCGGGCCGACGTACTCCAGGGTCCACGTCTCCTGGAACTCGGGCTTGGGCGGCACGAGGTTGATCTGGGCACCGCGGTGCCCGGCGCGCAGGGCGAGGCCCTTGTCCGAGAGGATCTTGACGCCGCCGATGACGCGCTCGAAGGTGAACTTCGCCCACTCGGCGCGCGGCACGCTGTTCACGAAGAGCTTGTCCTCGGGCACGACGAGGCCCGCGGCGGGGTGGTAGGCGAGGTGGATCACGTACGGCGACCCGGGCACGGACTCCTGGCCGGACTCGGGGAGATCAATGATCCACTCCTGCTCGATCGGGAGCGGGTTGAAACGGTCGGTGATGACGGGGGCGCCGTGCTTGACGGCGTACTCGGTCGCCGTCAGCAGACTCGTCGGGCCGATGATGTGGGCGTGGACCTTGTACTTGCCGGGCTTGACCGGGATCGGAGCCATGTACGGACTTCCTCTCTCACGGAGCGCGTAGCGGGACGGCCGGGTGGCACCGATCAGCCGCTGATCGGTGCCACCCGGCACAGACCTCCCACGATCACGGCAGCGGGGGCCGGCGCACAGGCGCAGATATGGCCAAGCCGAGTACGGCTCGTACTGTTCGACCACAGTTGCGAGGAAGGTCGCGTATTCAATGAAATGCCGTACCACCGGCGCGGGCCGGCGGCGCACGGCTTTCAGGCGAAGAACTCCGTGAGTTCCTTCGTGACCCGCTCCGGCTGCTCCTCCGGCAGGTAGTGGCCGGAGTCCGGCACGGCGCGCACCGTCGTGTGCGTGCCGTGGCGGGCGAGGGTCTCGCGCAGGTAGTCGAGGTTGCGGTCGCCGGCGAGGCCGAGGATCGGCGCCGCCACCCGCTCGTACGTCGCGAAGTCGGTGATGTCCTGGCGGAAGGCCTGGTACCAGGCGTTGCCCGCGCGGACGGCGTCCGGTGTGCCGTACGCCGCCGCGTACACGGCGCGGGAGTGGTCGTCGATCGAGGACTGGTCCTTGAGCAGGTAGCCGAACAGCCAGTCGTTGAGGAGGTCCACGCGGCCGTCGAGCAGTCGCTCCGGGAGGCCCTTGACCTGGTTGAAGGCGAACCACCAGAGGTAGATGCCGGGGGCGGTCTCCCAGTCGGTGCCGGCCTCGGCCGCGGGGAGCAGGGAGAACTTCCGGATGTTCTCGTCGGGGTGGGCCACGTCCAGGAGCGCCACCTTGCGGGTGGCCTCGGGGTGGTTGGCGGCGTGGGCGTACGCGACCATGGCGCCGATGTCGTGCCCGACGAGGTGGGCGCTGTCGTGGCCGAGGTGGCGGATCAGTTCGTGGACGTCCCGGGCCATCGTCTTCTTGTCGTAGCCGCCCTCCGGCTTCGCCGAGCCGCCCATGCCGCGCAGGTCCACGGCGATGACGCGGTGGCGGCGGGCCAGCTCCGGCATGATCTTGTGGAACTGCCACCAGGTCTGCGGCCAGCCGCCGAGCAGTACAAGGGGTTCGCCGCTGCCGCCGGTGACGTAGTGCAGCGTGGTGCCGTTCACGTCGGCGTGCGCGCTGGTGAAGCCGCCCGCCAGGGAGCGGGCGAGGTCGGCGTCCGTCGGTCGTGCGTCGGTCGTCATGGGTGTTCTCCCCCAGTCGAGTTATGGACTCTGCGTTCCATTACCGGGGCGAGCGGATGCCCGCTCCCCCTTCGGCCCGGACCACGCTAACCCATTTGGATCAATCAGTCCAGAACTCGCTACGAGAGCGGGGCGCGGCCCCAACGGCCGCGCCCCGCAAGCAAGCTGAGACCGCGTCAGCCGTCAAGGCGCTCCAGCGTCGCGATCGACGGGCCGCGCCGGGACTGCTCGTCGCGGGCCACGTCCTCCGCCGCGCCGAGCACCCGGACGGCGTTCTGCCAGGTCAGCTTGGCGAGGTCGGGCCTCGACCAGCCGCGGGTGAGCAGTTCCGCGATCAGGTTCGGATAGCCCGCGACGTCGTCGAGGCCGGACGGAGTGAAGGCCGTGCCGTCGTAGTCGCCGCCGATGCCGATGTGGTCGATGCCCGCGACCTCGCGCATGTGGTCGAGGTGGTCGGCGACCGTGGCGGCGGTGGCGACCGGGCGCGGGGTGGACTCCTCGAAGGCCGCGTGCACCTTCATCGCCTCGGGGGTGGTGTCGAGGTGGTGGAAGCCGTGCGCGCGCATGTCCTCGTCGGCCGCGAGGGTCCAGTCGACCGCCGCCTGGAGCACGAACTTCGGCACGAAGGTCGCCATCGCCACGCCGCCGTTCGCGGGCAGCCGCTCCAGGACGTCGTCCGGGATGTTGCGCGGGTGGTCGCACACCGCGCGGGCGGAGGAGTGCGAGAAGATCACCGGCGCCACCGAGGTGTCCAGGGCCGCCCGCATCGTCGTCGCCGCGACGTGCGAGAGGTCCACGAGCATGCCGACGCGGTTCATCTCCCGGACCACCTCGTGGCCGAACGGGGAGAGCCCGCCGACGCCGGGCTCGTCCGTCGCCGAGTCCGCCCAGGCGATGTTGTCGTTGTGCGTGAGCGTCATGTAGCGCACGCCGAGCGTGTGCAGCGCCCGCAGGGTGGCCAGGGAGTTGTTGATGGAGTGGCCGCCCTCGGCGCCCATCAGGGAGGCGATGCGGCCCTCGCTCCTGGCCGCCTCCATGTCGGCGGCGGTGAGCGCGGCGCGCAGGTCCCCGGGGTGGCGGGCGAGCAACTGCCGTACGCAGTCGATCTGTTCGAGCGTCGCGCTGACCGCCGTGTCGCCCGCCATGTCCGTGCGGACGTACACCGACCAGAACTGCGCGCCGACGCCGCCCGCCCGCAGCCGCCCGATGTCCGTGTGCAGGCGGCCCGTCTGGTCGGCGGCGATGTCCAGGCGGTCGATGTCGTACCCGGCCTTCTCGCGCAGCGCCCACGGCAGGTCGTTGTGACCGTCGACGACGGGGAACTCCGCCAGCAGGGAACGGGCTTCGGCCAGGGATTCGGGCAGCGTGGTCATGCGCTCACTTTCCCGAGCCGAAGCCGAATCCGGAACCCGCGCCCTCGACCTTGGCGCGAAGGCGCTTGCCCTTCTCCGTCGCCTGGTCGTTCAGCTCCTGCTGGAACTCCCGCATCCGGCCGAGGAGTTCCTCGTCGTGCGCGGCGAGCATGCGGGCCGCGAGCAGGCCGGCGTTGCGGGCGCCGCCCACCGAGACCGTGGCGACGGGCACGCCCGCGGGCATCTGCACGATGGACAGGAGGGAGTCCATGCCGTCCAGGTACTTCAGCGGCACCGGGACGCCGATGACGGGCAGCGGCGTGACCGAGGCGAGCATGCCGGGCAGATGGGCGGCGCCGCCCGCGCCCGCGATGATCGCCTTCAGGCCGCGGTCGGCGGCCTGCTCGCCGTACGCGACCATCTCGCGCGGCATGCGGTGCGCGGAGACGACGTCGACCTCGTAGGGGACCTCGAACTCGTCGAGGGCCTTCGCGGCGGCCTCCATCACGGGCCAGTCGGAGTCGGAGCCCATGACGATGCCAACGACAGGTGCGGTCATTCGGTGATCGTTCCTCTGAGGTAGCCGGCCGCGTGACGGGCGCGCTCGAGCACGTCGTCAAGGTCGTCGCCGTAGGTGTTGACGTGACCGACCTTGCGGCCGGGCTTCACGTCCTTGCCGTACATGTGGATCTTCAGCTGCGGGTCGCGCGCCATGCAGTGCAGGTACGCGGTGTACATGTCGGGGTAGTCGCCGCCGAGGACGTTCGCCATGACCGTCCACTTCGCGCGCGGGCGGGGGTCGCCGAGCGGCAGGTCGAGGACCGCGCGGACGTGGTTGGCGAACTGGGAGGTGACCGCGCCGTCCTGGCTCCAGTGGCCGGAATTGTGCGGTCGCATCGCCAGTTCGTTGACCAGGACACGGCCGTCGGCGGTCTCGAACAGCTCGACCGCGAGGTGCCCGACCACGCCCAGCTCCTTGGCCACGCGCAGCGCCAGCTCCTGGGCCTGCCCGGCGAGCTCCTCGCTCAGCCCGGGCGCGGGCGCGATCACCGTGTCGCACACGCCGTCGACCTGCCGGGACTCCACGACGGGGTACGCCACGGCCTGCCCGTGCGGGGACCGGACGACGTTCGCCGCCAGCTCCCGTACGAAGGCGACCTTCTCCTCGGCGAGGACCGGGACGCCCGCGCGGAACGGCTCGGCGGCCTCGTCCGCGGAGCGCACCACCCACACGCCCTTGCCGTCGTACCCGCCGCGCACGGTCTTGAGGACGACCGGGAAGCCGTCACCCTCCGTGGCCCCCTCGGCCGCGAAGGCCACGACGTCCGCCGGGTCCTTCACGATGCGGTGGCGGGGGCAGGGCACCCCGAGCTCGTCCAGCTTCGCGCGCATCACCCCCTTGTCCTGGGCGTGCACCAACGCGTCGGGCCCAGGGCGCACGGGGATGCCGTCCGCCTCCAGGGCCCGTAGATGCTCGGTGGGTACGTGTTCGTGATCGAAGGTGATCACGTCGCAGCCCCGCGCGAAGTCACGCAGCGTGTCGAGGTCGCGATAGTCGCCGATGACGACATCGCTGACGACCTGCGCCGCGGAATCCTGCGGGGTGTCACTGAGGAGCTTGAACCTGATGCCGAGCGGGATGCCCGCCTCGTGTGTCATACGAGCGAGCTGCCCCCCGCCGACCATGCCGACTACCGGGAACGTCACACCCACAGGGTATCGGCCATCCGGGAGCGGCCCGATCCCGTGCACCGGCGTCACAGGGGTGCACCGGAGTGACGTCGTCCACGAGCGCCGACGGAGGTCGCTGGTTAGCATGGCTGGGTTGACGCGAACGAAATGACGGATCGACCGGGAGAGACGACGGATCGACTGGGGAAACAGACCGGCGATGCGCACGCACACCACCCGCTCGACTTCGATCCCGTCGACGGACCACACGCAATCGACGGGGGCTGGGGCGACCAACCATGACGGAGCGCGGCGCACTGAGGGTGCGGTTCGACCGACTCGCACGTGAAGTGGCCAAGTTCGGGGCCGTGGGGGCGGTCGGAACGCTGGTCAACTTCGCCGTGTTCAACCTGGTGCGGCACCTCACGGACCTCCAGGTGGTGCGCGCGAGCGTCATCGCGACCGTCGTCGCCATCGCCTTCAACTACGTGGGGTTCCGGTACTTCACCTACCGTGACCGCGACAAGAGCGGCCGCACCAAGGAGCTGACGCTCTTCCTGCTGTTCAGCGCGGTCGGCCTGGTCATCGAGAACGGCGTCCTGTACGTCGCGACGTACGGCTTCGACTGGGACAGCAGGCTCCAGTCCAACGTCTTCAAGTTCGTCGGCATGGGCATAGCGACGCTGTTCCGCTTCTGGTCGTACCGCACCTGGGTGTTCCGGACCCTGCCCGCCCGCGAGGCCGTGGCGCATGCGGAATCGTTCCTGGAGGAGCGGGAGCCGGGAAGCGACGACGGGCGGCCGAGCACGGCGTCGGGGGCTCGGGGCGGCGGGGCCGGACGCTAGCGGCGGGGCCGGGCTCGGGTCGGCTCAGCGCACCGTGCCCCCGGAAGCGTCCGAAGCTTCGTGATGCTTACCGTCCCTGCCATCCCTGCCGTCCTTACCGTCCCTGCCCTCCTTGCCCTCCCGGTATGACGGCGTACGGGACAGGAAGAGCGCGAACACCGGCGGCTTGCCCTGGAGCATCTCCAGACGGCCGCCGTCCGCTTCGGCCAGATCCCGGGCCACCGCGAGGCCGATTCCTGTCGAATTGCGACCACTGATGGCCCGCTCGAAGATCCGCGCGCCGAGGTCGGCGGGCACGCCCGGGCCGCTGTCCGTGACCTCCACGACGGCCTGGTTGCCGGTGACACGGGTGCGCAGGGCGACGGTGCCGCCGCCGTGCATCAGGGAGTTCTCGATCAGCGCGGCCAGGACCTGGGCGACCGCGCCCGGAGTGCCGACGGCGTGCAGATGGCGTTTGCCGGAGCTGACGATGGCGCGGCCCGCGCTGCGGTAGGCGGGGCGCCACTCCTCCAGCTGCTGCTTGATCACCTCGTCCAGGTCGAAGGTGACGGCGGAGCCGGTGCTGGGGTCGCGGGAGTTGGTGAGCAGCCGCTCCACGACGTCCGTGAGGCGCTCGACCTGCGTGAGCGCGACCGTGGCCTCCTCCTTCACCGTGTCCAGGTCGTCGGTGAGGGTGATCTCCTCCAGGCGCATGGAGAGGGCGGTCAAGGGCGTACGGAGCTGGTGCGACGCGTCGGCCGCGAGGCGCCGCTCCGCGGTGAGCATGCGGGCGATGCGTTCGGCGCTGCCGTCCAGGACGTCGGCCACGCGGTCCAGCTCGGGGACGCCGTAGCGGCGGTGGCGGGGGCGGGGGTCGCCGGAGCCGAGGCGCTCCGCGGTCTCCGCGAGGTCGGTGAGGGGGGAGGTCAGGCGGTTGGCCTGGCGTACGGCGAGGAGGACCGCGGCGACGATGGCGAGGAGGGCGACGCCGCCGATGATGAGGAGGGTCCGGCCGACCTCCTGGGTGACGGCCGTCCGGGGCTCCTCGACCGTGACCTTCTCGCCCTCCTCCCCGTCCCGGGTGGCGCGGATCACGTCGCCCGTGGGGCGGGTGCCGACCTCGATGGGGGCGCGGCCCGGGATCTCGATGCGGGCGTAGCGGTCGGTGTCGACCTGCTTGCGCAGCACCTCCCCGCTGACCCGCTCGTCGCTCAGCAGCCGGCTGTCCACGATGCCCGCGAGGCGCAGGGCCTCCGAGTCCACCCGTTCCTGGGCGCTGTTGCTGATCGTGCGGGTCTCGACGATCACCAGGGAGACGCCGAAGACGGCGATCACCACGAGTACTACGGCGAGGGTCGAGTTGATGAGGCGACGACGCACGGGGCCCTCCGGCCGGGCAGGGGGACGGACCACCCCAGTGTGCCCCTCACCTGCCGTCGGCCGGGCCACCGCGGGCCCCGGCCGACCGGGGCGGGCCCCGATGGTGCAGGCCCCCCGGCCAGGCTCAGCTCTTCTCGAAGCGGAACCCGACCCCCCGAACCGTAGCGATGTACCGAGGGTTCGCCGCGTCGTCGCCCAGCTTCTTGCGGAGCCAGGAGATGTGCATGTCGAGGGTCTTGGTGGAGGACCACCAGGTCGTGTCCCAGACCTCGCGCATCAGCTGGTCGCGGGTGACGACGCGTCCTGCGTCGCGGACGAGGACGCGCAGGAGGTCGAACTCCTTGGCGGTGAGCTGGAGTTCCTCCTCGCCCATCCAGGCGCGGTGGGACTCGACGTCGATGCGGACGCCGTGGGTGGCGGGCGGCTGGGCCGGTTCGGTGGCGCCGCGCCGGAGCAGGGCCCGGACGCGGGCGAGCAGTTCGGCGAGGCGGAACGGCTTGGTGACGTAGTCGTCGGCGCCGGCGTCGAGCCCGACGACGGTGTCCACCTCGTCGGCGCGGGCGGTGAGGATGAGGATCGGCACCGTGTGGCCCTCGGCGCGGAGCCGGCGGGCGACCTCGAGGCCGTCCATGCCGGGCAGGCCCAGGTCGAGCACGACCAGGTCCACGCTGCCCTGCAGCCCGGCGTCGAGGGCGGTGGGACCGTCCTCGCGCACTTCGACCTCGTAGCCCTCGCGGCGCAGTGCGCGGGCCAGTGGCTCCGAGATGGACGCGTCGTCCTCGGCGAGCAGTACACGGGTCATGGGGTGATGGTAGTCCGCGTCGGACCAGCGCAGCAGGGTGATCGCCGGACGACCCCGCGCCCCTGTCCGCACCCGCGCTCCCCCAGGAACGGAGGAACACGTTCCAGGGTCCACTACGTGAGATCCTTGGGTTGGTCTCGCGTACACCTTGGAATGTGGGCTGTTGGTTCCTGAGTCACCTGTGATCCATGTCTCAAGTCCTTCCAAATCCCGCTCTGTCGTGGCGTATGGTGGCGAGACGCCTGTAGCACTACTCAAGGACCTTTGGCCCGCTATTGCGCGCCAAGGGTCGCTTTTGTGTGTGGGCCGGTGCTGTCTTCACCGGCCTTCGAAAGGAATGACCTGTGGTCGGGCCCCGCACGCGATGATGCGTCCCGGGGTGTGGATCTCGGTGTCACCGTCCCTCGTGTTCCACGGACACCGTGGCACCAACCCCTCCTCAGGCGTGCGGGGTGAGCGGCAGGACACCGGTGCCGACCGCCCCCCACCGGGCGCGCCCGCGGTCCCCCGCCGCACCGCGTCCCGAACCACGAGGATCGACCCATGGCGTCCAGCCTGACGAAGGACTCGGCCAGCACTCCTGGTTCCGAGAAGACCTTCTTCGGCCACCCCCGCGGCCTGGCCACTCTCTTCATGACCGAGATGTGGGAGCGCTTCAGCTTCTACGGCATGAAGGCCCTGCTCCCCCTGTATCTGGTCGCCCCCGGCGGCATGGACATGGACGCCGCCACGGCGACGGCGATCTTCTCGATCTACATGGCGATGGTGTACCTGCTCGCCATGCCGGGCGGCTGGTTCGCGGACCGCCTCTGGGGCCCGCGCAAGACGATCACGATCGCCGCCCTGGTGATCATGGCAGGGCACATCACCCTGGCCCTGCCCGGCAAGGCGGTGTTCTTCCTCGGTCTGGTCCTGGTGGCCATGGGCTCCGGCCTCCTGAAGGCCAACATCTCCACGATGGTCGGCCACCTCTACGACGGCCCGGACGACCCGCGCCGCGACGGCGGCTTCACCGTCTTCTACATCGGCATCAACCTGGGTGCCTTCTTCGCCCCGCTGGCCATCGGCACCGTCGGCGAGAAGGTCAACTGGCACCTGGGCTTCGCCCTCGCCGCCTTCGGCATGGCGCTCGGCCTCGCCCAGTTCCTGCTCGGCGGCCGCCACCTGAGCGAGCGCAGCAGCGTCGTCCCGAAGCCGGTCGAGCGGCCGGAGCTGATGAGCCTGCTGCGCAAGGCGATGCTGTGGATCATCGCCGCCGTCGTCTTCTACGGCGTCACGATCGCCACCGGCGTCTACACCCTGAACTGGGCCATCGTCCCGATCACCGTCGCGGGCCTGGTCATCCCGATCTGGGTGCTCGCCAAGATCAAGCGGGACAAGGAGCTCACCGACGTCGAGCAGTCCCGGATGACGGCGTACATCTGGTTCTTCGTGGCCGCCGCGGTCTTCTGGATGATCTACGACCAGGGCGCCTCCACCGTGGCCCTGTTCGGCAAGAACTCCACGGACACCTCGATCTTCGGCTTCGACTTCCCGGTCTCCTGGTACCAGTCGGTCAACCCGGTCCTGATCATGGCCCTCGCGCCGGTCGCCGCCTTCCTGTGGATGGCGCTGAACCGCCGTGACAAGGAGCCGACCACGGTCGTGAAGTTCGCGATCGGCCTGGTCATCACCGGTGCCTCATTCTTCGTCTTCCTGCTGCCGCTGTCCATGGCGGGCGACGGCGAGAAGGTCGGCGCGTACTGGATGGTCGCGATCTACTTCATGCACACCGTCGGCGAGCTGTGCGTCTCCCCGGTCGGCCTGTCGGTCACGACGAAGATGGCCCCGGCGAAGTACGCCTCGCAGATGCTCGGCGTCTGGTTCCTCGCCGTCACGGCGGGCGACTGCACCACCGGCCTGCTGTCCACGGCCGGCGTCGACCTGAACAAGACCGGCGTGGTCGCGATGGAGGCCACCCTCGCGGTCGTCGCGGGTATCGCGGTGTACATGTACCGCAAGAAGGTCAAGGCACTCATGGGCGAGGTCAACTGACACCCGCCTGAGGCCGTTCGTACGAACTGAGGGCCGCCGCACCACCCGGTGCGGTGGCCCTTGGCGTTTCCCGGGGCGCGCCGGAGGGCCCCGGTGGACCATCGCCCCATGACCGTGCGCCATCGCCGCCCGACCGCGCGCCACCGCCGTCCGGCCCCGCGCCACCGCTCCGCGAACCTGCGCCGCGCGCTCCTGACCCTGTCCCTGTGCGGCACGCTGCTTTCCGCGAGCGTCGCCGCCGAGGCCTCGCCCGAGGCTCCCCCGCCCGGCCGCGTCTTCTCCTACGGCGAGCACGCGCGCCAGACGGTGACCGTGTACGGCGGCCCGTCCGGCGGCGGCAAGAAGCCGTCCCTCGTCGTCCTGCACGGCGGGTCGTGGGCCCGGGACACCGACTGGAGCGGCTGGTCGCGGTGGTTCGCGGCGCGGGGCTTCACCGTGTACGAGACCGACTACCGGCTCTCGTCGGACGCCGTCTGGCCCGCCCAGCGCACCGACGTCCTCGCCGCCCTGCGCTGGATCGCCCGCCGCGAGGGCCCCGGCGCGCCCCGGCCGCTGCTGCTCGGCTCGTCGGCGGGCGGGCACCTCGCGGTGAGCGTGGGCGCGTACCGGGACGGCCTCACGTACGTGCGCGGGGTCGCCGCCCTCTCCCCCGTCGCCTCGCCCTACCGGGCCTGGCAGGACGGGGCCCGCCCCGGCGCCCCGGCCCGGCAGCGGGCGCTGCGGCAGGCGGCGAAACGTCTCGCCGGATGCGACCCGGACACGTCGGGGCAGCGCTGCTGGGCGCGCTGGGGCGACCTGGCCGCGGCCTCGCACGCGTCGGGCGCCCGGGACGCACCCCTGTACCTGGTGCACTCGGCCGGCGACTTCGTCCCGCCCGCGCACTCCGCCGAACTCGCTACCGCCCAGCGCCGGGCGGGCCTCGGGGACGTGACGGTGCGGACCCTGCCGGGCTCCGCCCACGGCGGCCCGCTCCTGAAGGCGCCCGGGCTCGCCAGGGACGTACTGGCGTGGCTGCGGGCGCACTCGGGCGCCCGCAGCCCACAGCCGTAGCTCAGCCGCCCCGGCTCAGCCTGGCCCAGCGGCCCCCGCTCAGCGCAGCCACCTGCGGCGCCCACGCGGCAGGAACGTGAACACCGCGCCGCCGAGCAGGATCGCCGTGCCCGCGACCAGGCCGAGCGCCCGCAGCGCCCCGTTGTCCTCGGCGCCGGTGTCGGCGAGGCCGCCGCCCGACGCCGCCGCGCCGCCCGCCGAGCCGGAGGCGGAGCCGCCCGCCGTACCGGAGCCGCCCGCCGTGCCGCTGCCCGACGAGCCGCCGGACGCGCCGCCCGGCTGCGCCGACGTGTCGAGTTCGAGGGACACCTGGGTCTTGGCCGGGGTGCAGGTCGTGGTGGTGCCGAGCGCCTTCACGGTGAGGACGCCCGGGGACAGCGTGGACTTGCCGTCGGCACCCGGCTTGTACGTGCCCGTGAGGTCGGGGATGGTGATCGGGGCGCCGGACTTGATCGGCTCCTTGTTCGCGGGGCCCTCGACCGGGACCGTGCCCTTGTCGGCGCCGCCCAGCACGACCTGCATCGACGGCGTGACGGAGTTCGCGGGGATGTCGGCGGGGCTGTCCATGACGGACTTCTTTAACTGGACGGTCAGGCCGTAGCTCCCGCCGTTCTTCTTGGCGTTGATCTGCACCGGCGAGGTGGCTTCCTTGTCGCCGATGGGCGTCTTGCACTTGTAGGGGATCTGGACTTCCTTGCCGGGGAAGTCGGTCTGCCCGTCACCGCCGCCGGTGGAGCCGCCGGAGCCGGAGCCGCCGGACGTGCTGCCGCCGCTGGTCGTACCACCGCTGTCGCTGCCACCGGAGGCCGAACCGCCGCTGGAACTCCCGCTGGAACCACCGGAGTTGCCGCCGGAGGTGGTCCCGCCGGAGTTGCCGCCCGACGTGGTGCCGCCCGAACTGCCGCCGCCCTCGGTCACCTTGATGGTCGCGGCGACCTTCACGGCCTCCTCCGGCTTGCACTTGGTGTCCGTGGAGATGGGCTTGTTGACGTTGATGTCGTACGCGTCCGGGGTGAGTGTCACCTCGCCCGGCTTGGTCAGCTTCAGCTTGCCCTTCATGTCCGAGAGGACCATCGGGCCGCCCTTGGGGATCGGCGGGTTGGTCCGCGTCCCCTCCAGCAACAGGTCGCCGCTCTGGGCGCCGCCGACCTTGATCGTGCCGGTCGGCAGGACGGTGTCCTTGCCGAGGTCGAGGATGTCGGGGTTCTTGGACGCGGCCTGGACGGTCTTCCACACCACCTCGACCTCGTCGCCGACCTTCGCCTCGGCGGGCACCTTGACGTCGACCTTCGTGGTGCCGTGCACCGGCGGCAGATTGGAGATCGGGGGTGGTACGCACTCGGTCTTGTACGCGACCTCCGCGGCCTGCGCCGGACCGGCGGCGGCCAGCAGGGTCCCGCCCACGAGCCCCGTGCCGCCGAGCATCAGGGCGACGCCGGCCGCGGTCGCTCTCGTACGGGGTGGTGGTGCCCCCGCGCTCCCTTTCCTCCGCGTCCTCCTCATGATTCTCCCTTCGTCGTGGGGCCGTTGTCGGACGGTGCGGAGAGCTGTCCCGCGGGTGCGCCCGGATCGGCGTCCGGGCTGAACCAGGGCAAGTTGGTGGTGGCCGCCCCGGCGGTGGCCGGGGGCGTGGCGGTGTCGCGTTCGGCGGTCACGGCGGACTGCGGCAGGCGAAGGCGCGGCAGGCGTACGGTGAACTCGCCGACGCGGGACGTGCGGTGGCGGCCGGGCGGGCGGCGGCGCCGGTCGGGGCGGAGCCGGTCGACGAGGACCATGCCGATCCGGAAGACGGCCGCGGGCACGACGACGCACAGCAGGATCCAGAACAGCGTGACGCCCCAGGGACGGCCCACGCCCCACGGCTGCTCGGCGAGGACCCGGTCGGCGTACCGCAGCGACACCAGATAGTCGCCGTGCGCGCCCGCGGGGAGGTCGACCGACAGTTTGATCTGCGCCTTCCTGCCCGGCGCTATCGTGCCGCGCCATTGCTGTTCCTCCCACTGCGGAGCGAACACGCCGTGCGAGGTGCCGACCTGGAAGACGGGGTCCTTGACCGGGGTGGAGCCGACGTTGCCGACGGTGAAGACGAGCTGCCGCGACGGCGGGGCGCCGAACCAGGTGAGGAGCCCGCTGGACCCGTCGAGCCGGGTGTCGGTGAGGACGGACAGCCTGCCGCCGCCCTGCGGCCGCGCGGGCAGCGGCCGCACCGGGTGCCCGGCGACCTTGAACGCCGCGTCCGCCGCGGCCTTCTTCCCGGTCACCGTGGCGACGTGCACGACGCACGGGCAGGCCTCCGGCGGCTCGGCCACGGGCAACGCCTTGCTGAAGGTGCCGTCGCCGTCGGTGGTGACCGCCCGCCCCCGGGAGTTGGCGCAGGAGTTGGTGCCGCCGGGCACACCGAGGGCGGGCGTGGCCTGCCCGCACACGAGCATCATCAGGAGGGCCTTCGGCCGCCAGCCCTTGCCCTTGACGGTCACCGAACCACCCGTACCCGCCTGGGACTCGGAGAGGGTGACGGTGGGCTTCTCCGCGGCCCGGGCGGGGGCGGGCGCGACGAGGACGGTGCCGAGGGCGGCGAACAGCAGCGCCAGGGCCAGGGCGGCGCGCGGGAGGGCGGCGGGGGCGGGTAAGGCGCTCCGGCCGCGTCCGGTGGGCCGCCGGGAGTTCCCCTCCGTGCCGTGGCGGGCTCGTGCCGACTCAACCATCACCGCAGACCTCCGCCCGCCGACGCCGACGTACCCAGACAAAGCCCCCCACGAGGACCGCGGCGCCCCCGGCCGCGCTCCCCACGACCGCGGGCCACGGCACGATCCAGGCGGAGGCGCTCGCCCGCTCCGCCACCCCGCCCGCCGCGGTCACCGTGAGCCGTACGTCCACCGAGTCGAGCGCGGGCGCCTCGTCCCAGGGCTCGCTCAGGGACACCCGCCGGCCGGGCGCGAGCTCGCGCGGCACCGCCCGTGCCCGCCGGTCGAGCAGTTCGCCGAACATCCCGTCGGCCCGCACCACGACCTTCGGTGCGAGGACGGTGGTGCCGCGGTTGACCAGGTCGTACGAGATCCGCCGCGCCCCCGCGTCGACGCGCACCCGCTCCACGGTGAGCGCGGCGAGCGCGGGCCCGCTCACCCGCAGCCGCACGGGGACCCGCGCGTCCCGCCCGCCGCCGCGCGCCACGACCTCACCGAAGCGGTCGCCGGGCGCGGCACCCGACGGCACCGTCACGGTGAACGGCACCTCGGCCCGGGTCCGCGGCGGCACGGTCAGCTGCCGTTGCGCGAACGTGAGCCACTTCCCGGTGCCCGCGGGTCCGGCGCCGCGCAGGGTCACGGTGCGCGGCGCGGATCCGGGGTTGGTGACGGACAGGGTGTCGCGGAGCACGGCGCCGGGGCCGCCCTCCGCGTAGAAGCAGGGCCGCCCGTCGGCACGCGCGGGCCGTGAACCGCTGCCCGCGGAGGGCGCGATGGACCAGGCGGGGGCGTCGGCGGAGCGCGCCGGACCGCCCGCGTCGTCGGCCCGCGCGCCCTGCGCGGGCCCCGCGCACCACGACGCGAGCAGCACGGCGGCGCCCGCGCACAGCGCCCGTGTCCCGCGCGTGCTCCACGTCGACGGCTTCAGCGGCATCGGCTCCCCCGCGTTCGTACCCGGTCCGTGTGCGGGGTCAGCGCGACCGCGCCGCCTGGTTGCGCCGGGTCAGCCACAGCACTCCGGCCGCGCCCGCGAGCAGCACGGTGCCGCCGAGGGTGCCGAGGGCGATGGCGGAGTCGGTGGGTCCGGTCTGCGGGAGTTCCTCGCCGCCTGCCTTCTCGCCGGAGCCGGAACCCGACCCGGCGTCGGAACCGGAACCGGAGCCGGACGTCGCCCCCGCTCCCGTGTCCGGCTCGGTGTCGTCGGAGCCGCCGGAACCACCGGAGCCCTTGACGTCCAGGGTCAGGGACGGCTTGGGGTTGTTCGCGGGCGTACACGTCGTGGTCGTACCGAGCGCCTTGATCGTGAGGACCCCGGCCGTGAACGTGACCTTCCCCGACTTCTTCGGCGTGTACGTGCCCGACAAGTCACTGATCTTGATGGGCGTGTTGGCCGGGATCGCCCCGGTGTTGGTGGCCCCCGAGACCGCGACCGTGCCGCTCTCGGCGCCGCCCAGCTTGATCACCGCGCTGGGCTTCATCGCGCCCTTGCCGAGTTCGACGGGGCTGGAGGAGACGCCCTTCTGGAAGGACATCGTGAGCTTGTAGCCGCTGCCGCTCTTCACGCTCTTGATGTCGATGGGCGAGACCGCCCCCTTGTTCCCGATGGGCGTCTTGCACTGGTAGTCCACGTCCTGGACCTCGGCCTGGGCGGCGGGTGCGGCAAGGAGCAGAGCCGATCCGGCCATGGCCGTGGCGAGCACGAGCGCGGCCGTCTGTTTCTGGTACGACACCTCGTTTTCCCCTCATGCCGGTGGTGCGGGCGAGTCCGTGCCGCTGTGCGAATTTACTGACGGCACATCAGATTTGGCGCTCAAGGTACGCCCGGGGCCTTGTCGAGGGAAGACAAAGGACGCGTCGGATCCGTGCTGATCCGGCGCGTCGGGGAAGCGGGGCGGCGGCCGTTCGGCGACGGCGGCCGGGGGCGCGAGGGCGCCGGGGTGACGGAAGGGGCCCAGGGGGGCGGGGGCCGGATGGCCGGAAGCCGGGGGCGGGGTGGGGGCGAGTCGGGACGAGGTGGGGGGCGGAGCGAAGAGGGGGGCGGAGCGAGGGGATGCGAGGAGGGCCGGGGTCGAGGTCGCCCCGGAACCAGGAGGGAACAGGAGGGACCAGGAGGGAAGCGCAGTGCCCGGCGGTCGCGCTAGCCCGGCGCGCCCAGCTCCGCCCAGACCGTCTTGCCCGTGGACCCGGGCGTCCGCACGACCCCCCAGTCGAGGCACAGCCGCTGCACGATGAACATCCCGTGCCCGCCGGGCCGTCCCGCGCGGTGCGGGGTGCGGGGCGCCGGCTGACCCGCGCCGCGGTCGGAGACCTCGACGCGCAGGACCTTGCCGTCGCAGGAGAGCCACAGCTCCTCGGGGCCCTCCGCGTGCAGGCACGCGTTGGTGACCAGCTCGGAGACGACGAGCAGCACGTCCTCGGCGGCGGCGCGGCGGTCGGCGCCCGCCGCGGGCAGCCAGCCCCAGGCGTGCAGCGCCTCCCGGGTGAAGTCGCGCGAGAGCGGCACGACACCGCTCGCCCCGTTCAGGCTCAGCCTGCGGACCTGGCGGCCCCCGGAGTCCGGGGTGGCCGCGGGAGCGGGAGCATCCGCGACGGCGGCCTCCGACTCCGGGCCGCGGTCGCCCGGCGAGTAAGGCCGGGTGGTGCTCATCAGCACTTCACCTCACCGACAAGAGGACTGGACAAGGGAGGAAGTGCGACGACCGGCGGACCCCCGCCCGCCCGGCTGCCTTTCCGGCCGCTTGCCGTTCTGACTTTGACTTGATGAATGACTTGATGGATGTGGACGACGGACTCAGGGTGTCTCCTGCCCTGCCGAACCGCCCGGACACCCATGGATTCTGCACGAACCGTGTGACACTGGTAACGCAACGATCACACAGCGACAACTGACGCGTAACTCTTTGCGCCATACGCGAGAATCACCCCGACTCAGTCGGCCAGCGCCGCTTCGAGCGTCTCGTGGACGGTGAAGACGGCATCGGCTCCCGTGATCTCGAACACTCGGGCCACCACCGGCAGCATCCCCGCCAGATGGACCCCACCCCCCACGGCCTCGGCCTTGAGCCGGGCGCCGAGAAGCACGTTCAGCCCCGTCGAGTCACAGAATTCGAGTCGTGAGCAGTCGACCACGAGGCGTTTGAAGCCGTCGTCGACACAGGCCTCAAGCGGCTCGCGCAACAAATCGGCGGTGTGGTGATCCAACTCACCCGCCGGGGTCACGACGGCGCTGCGGCCCTCATTCCGGACTTCGACCAGAAGCCGGCCCCTGTGTGCACTGCCGACCGTCCCGCGGTCCATGCCGTCACTCTCTTCCCGACCGTCGTGGGCTGTTTACCGCGCGCGATGACGCGCGATGACGCCCTTGAACATTACGCCTTCCCTACGGTCCCGGGTAGCCGAACAACCCCCCGAATTCGGACATTTCGCTACAGAACGCACTTGCGACTCCGACGCGGAAGCGGGTAGGGGTAGAAGAGACACCAATCGACACGGACGGCCATGGAGGCGCCGCACACCGCAGTGCACGTAGTGGCATCGGCAGCCATATGCCGAGAACGATGGAGGAGACCATGTCACCCCGGCTCGACGAATCGCGCACTGACCAGGCGACGTCGACACCCCCGCCGAACCGCACCGACACCCGTACGCCGGGCATCTCGGGCCCCGCCGCCGAGGGCGCACGGGCCGCGACGGCAGAGCGCCCGCTCGCCGACACCGCGACCGCCCCCGACACCGCCGAGCGGCCCGGATGCGTCGGCGAGAGCCTTTCCGGGCTCCCCGAGATCCCCCCGTACGACGAAGTGGCGCCACTGGACGCCCGCGCGCTGTCCAAGACCCTCTTCGAGCGGCTGGAGTCCCTCGAGGAAGGCACGCACGAGTACGCGTACGTACGCAACACCCTCGTCGAACTGAACCTCGCCCTGGTGAAGTTCGCCGCCTCCCGGTTCCGCTCCCGCAGCGAGCCGATGGAGGACATCATCCAGGTCGGCACCATCGGCCTGATCAAGGCGATCGACCGCTTCGAGCTCAGCCGCGGCGTCGAGTTCCCCACGTTCGCGATGCCGACGATCGTCGGCGAGATCAAGCGTTTCTTCCGCGACACGTCGTGGTCGGTGCGCGTCCCGCGCCGGCTCCAGGAGCTCCGCCTCGACCTCGCCAAGGCGGGCGACGAACTCGCCCAGAAGTTCGACCGCGCGCCGACAGTGGCCGAACTCGCCGAGCGCCTCGGCATCTCGAACGAAGAGGTCGTCGAGGGCATGGCGGCGTCCAACGCCTACACCGCGAGCTCGCTGGACGCCCAGCCGGAGGAGGACGACTCCGAGGGCGCCCTCGCCGACCGCATCGGCTACGAGGACCACGGCCTCGAAGGCATCGAGTACGTCGAGTCGTTGAAGCCGCTGATCGCCGAACTCCCGCCCCGGGACCGGAAGATTCTCTCGCTGCGCTTCGTCGCCAACATGACGCAGTCGGAGATCGGCGAGGAACTCGGCATCTCGCAGATGCACGTGTCGCGGCTGCTTTCGCGCACACTCGTGAAGCTCCGCAAGGGGCTGACGCTCGAAGAGTGAGCGTGTGAGCGCACGCCGCTTCCGCCGTCCTCGATCGCCGGACGGGCTCAGTGAGTCGAGCCCGTCCGGCGATCGTTTTCTCTCACCCTCCCCCGCCCCCGCCGCCCGCACTGCCTGCGCTGTCCCCGGGTGACGCGTACGCGCGCAGGAAGACGTCCACGGCCGCTGCCGCGGTGGCGCGCAGCTCGGCGGCCGGGACGCGGCGCGTGCCCAGCCGGGAACGGGACTCCAGAGGCCCGGCGAGCAGGGCGAAGAAGTGCTCGGCCGCCGGCTCCGGATCGCACGGGCGCAGCCGCCCCGCCAGCGAGAGGCGGGCGAGCCGGTCGGCGAGTGCCGCGGCCGGGCGCTGCGCGACGCGCTCCTGGACGATCTCGACCAGGTCCGGGAACTGCGTCACCTGCGCGTACGTCAACCGCCGCAGCGCGTGGGCCCGTTCACCGCACCAGATGCCCGCGAGCCGCTGCGCCAGGTCGGTCAGCGCGTCCCGCGGGTCCTCGTCCCGCGCCCGGTCGCGCAGCTGCTCGACCGCCGCGAGGAGCTCCGCGAGCAGCGCGTCGGCCTCGGCCTCGACGGCATGGCGGAAGAGGGACTCCTTGTCGTTCAGGTGGTTGTAGACGGTCGGCTTGGCGACCCCCGCCTCCTCCGCGATCTCCTGGACGCACGCCTGCGCGTACCCGCGCCGCGAGAAGACGACGAACGCGGCGCGGAGGATCGCCTCCCTCTTGTCGACGCGCCCACGCGGGGCGCCCTTGGGCCTGCCGGATCCACGGGATCCGCGGGATCCACCGGGCCCGTCGCCGGGACTGCTTGACGCAAAGGCACGACCGAGGAGCAGAAGGCCCGTGTGCTCACGCTGATGCGGCGCACGGCGTCCGTCGAGTCGGTCTCCTTCGGCACGGTCGGCCAGGCCCTCGGCGACCCCGCCGACGGCTTCACGCACGCCTACTGCGTGGGCATCGAGGACCTGCCGGCCCTGGAGCGGTACATGTACGACCCGGTCCACCTCGCGGGAGACCTGGAGATCATTCCCCATCTGGCCAGGATCGCCGTCGGCCCCGACGTCTCCGACGACATGGACCCGGCGCTGGCCGGCCGGCTCATGGCGATGCACGAGGAGAAGGCCGCCCGCCATCCCGAGTGGGCGGCCGATCTCGGGCCGCTCGTCACGTTCGCCTGAGGTCCGTCAGCGCACGCGTACGCCCCGCTGCCACACCCGCGAGACCAGCGGAACCCCCGGCCGGTACGCCAGGTGGACGTGGCTCGGCGCGTCCAGGAGGGCCAGGTCGGCGCGGGCGCCGGGGGTGAGGCGGCCCACGTCCGTGCGGCGCAGGGCCGCGGCGCCGCCCGCCGTGGCCGCCCACAGCGCCTCGTCCGGGGTCATCCCCATGTCCCGTACGGCGAGGGCGATGCAGAAGGGGACCGAGGACGTGAAGGACGAGCCCGGGTTGCAGTCCGTGGAGAGGGCCACCGTGGCGCCCGCGTCGAGGAGGCGGCGGGCGTCGGGCCACTCGGCGCGGGTGGAGAACTCGGCGCCGGGCAGGAGGGTGGCGACCGTGTCGCCCTGTGCCAGGGCGTCGACGTCCGCGTCCGTCAGGTGCGTGCAGTGGTCCGCGCTCGCCGCGTCCAGTTCGACCGCGAGCTGGACGCCCGGGCCGTAGCTGAGCTGGTTGGCGTGCACGCGCGGGTGCAGGCCCTTCGCCTTGCCCGCCGTCAGGATCGCCCGCGCCTGGTCGCCGTCGAACGCGCCCTTCTCGCAGAACACGTCCACCCAACGGGCGTGCGGGGCGCACGCGTCCAGCATCTCGCCCGTCACGAGGGCCACGTACGCCGCCGGGTCGTCCGCGAAGTCCGGGGACACGATGTGGGCGCCCAGGAAGGTGACCTCGTCCGTGTGGCGGGCCGCGATGCGCAGGGCGCGGGACTCGTCCTCGGTCGTCAGGCCGTAGCCCGACTTCGTCTCGAACGTCGTCGTGCCCTGGAGCAGGGCCTCGCGGAGGTAGTGGGTGACGTTCGCCTCCAGCTCCGCGTCCGTGGCCGCGCGGGTCGCGGCGACCGTCGTGCGGATACCTCCGGCCTCGTACGGGCGGCCCTCCATGCGGGCGTTGAACTCCTTGGTGCGGTCGCCTGCGAAGAGGAGGTGGGAGTGGGAGTCGACGAAGCCGGGGATGGCCGCGCGGCCCTCGGCGTCGTACGTCTCGTCCGCCTGCGGGGCCTTGGCGGAGGGGCCCACCCAGGCGACGGTCTCTCCCTCCAGGACGAGGGCGGCGTCCTCGACGAGGCCGAGGGGGCCCTCGCCGAGGGCGGGGTCGTTGGTGACGAGGGCGGCGATGTTGGTGATGGCGGTCGTGGTGGTGGTGGTCGTCGTCATGGTCCTGTCCGGGGGGTGGGTGCGGGGCGGGGGCCTTGCCGGGGGCTCCCCAGTCCCGCCCCTTCCCGAAACCGGGGCTCCGCCCCTGGGCCCCGGGGGTGGGGGTCCCGGGCGGGTGGGACAGACCCCCGCCGTATCGCCGCTTCGCGGCTCGTCCTCAATCGCCGGACGGGCTAGGAGGTTGCCGGGGCGGGCGGGAAATGTGCCGGTTGATCTCAGCCCGTCCGGCGTTTGAGGACGAGGCGCGGAGCGCCGATCAGCGGGGGTCCGGGGGCGGCAGCCCCCGGGTTCGGGAAGGGGTGGGACTGGGGCGCCCCGCGCAGGTCAGTGCAGCGCTGCCACCGCCTCTGCCAGTGCCGATGCCGCGTCGGGAATCAACGTGTGCGCGCCGTCGCGGACGACGTGGCGGCCGCCGACGACGGTGTGCCGGACGTCCACCGCGGAGGCGGCGAAGACGGCGACCTCCGCCGCGAGCCGCGGCACGGCCCCGGCGGTCCGCACGGAGTCGAGGGCGACGGTGGTGAAGTCGGCGAGGGCGCCGGCTTCGAGGGAACCGGCGTCGGCCCAGCCGAGGGCGGCGTGCCCGTCGGCGGAGGCGGCCCGCAGGAGGGCGGCGGCGGTCCAGTGCCCGCGGGTGCGCGAACGGAGGCGTTCGTTCAGCTCCATGGCCCGCGCCTCTTCGAAGAGGTCGATGACGGCGTGGCTGTCGCTGCCGAGGGAGAGGGTGCTGCCGGCGCGCTGGAGGGCGGGCGCGGGCCCGATGCCGTCGGCGAGGTCCCGTTCGGTGGTCGGGCACATGCAGGTGCCGGTGCCGGACCCGCCGATGAGGGCGATGTCGGCGTCGGTGAGGTGGGTGTTGTGGACACCCGTGGTGCGGGGACCCAGCACCCCGTGGTCGGCGAGGAGCCGCGTCGGCGTACGGCCGTGGACGGCGAGGCAGGCGTCGTTCTCGGCGGTCTGCTCGGAGAGGTGGACGTGCAGGGGCGCCCCGCGCGAGGCGGCCCACTCGGCGACGGTCCCCAACTGCCGCGCGGGCACGGCCCGTACGGAGTGGATGGCGGCGCCGAGGCGCACGTGCTCCCGGTCGCCCTCCTTCAGGAGGGACACCCGCTCGGCCCAGGCCTCGGCCGTGCCGTCGGAGAAGCGGAGCTGGTGGTGGTTCGGAGGCTCGCCCTCCGCGGCGCTGCGCAGGCCCGCGGCGACGTACGCCGTGTCGAGGAGCGTGATGCGGATGCCCGCGTCGGCCGCCGCGGCGATCAGCGCCTCGCCCATCGCGTTCGGGTCGGCGTACCGCGTGCCGCCGGGCGCGTGGTGGAGGTAGTGGAACTCGCCGACGGCCGTGACCCCGGCGAGCGCCATCTCCGCGTACACGGCCCGCGCGAGGGCGTGGTACGTCTCCGGGGTGAGCCGGTCGGCCACGGAGTACATGACCTCGCGCCACGTCCAGAACGTACCGCTGCCCACCTGGACGGTGGAGCGCAGCGCGCGGTGGAAGGCGTGCGAGTGGGCGTTGGCGAGGCCGGGCAGGGTCAGGCCGCGCAGGACGGTCGCGCCGGGCGGCGGGGCCGCGACGCCCGTGCGGACGGCGGCGATCCTGCCGTCCGCGTCGACGTCGAGCGCCACGCCGGGCTCGACGCCCGGGTCCAGCCAGGCGTGCTCGGCCCAGTAGGTGTGCGTCAGCGGCACGCGAGACCCTCCAGTACGTCGGCCAGTGCGCGCACCCCGGCCAGGCAGTCGTCCTCGGCCGCGTACTCGGCGGGCGAGTGCGAGACACCCGTGGGGTTGCGCACGAACAGCATGGCGGTCGGGATCGACTCCGACAGGATGCCCGCGTCGTGTCCCGCGCCCGTGCCGAGGACGGGGATCTCCCGGCCGGTGCGCTCCCGCAGGACCGCGCCCAGCTCGTCGCGCAGGGCGTGCTCGAACTCCACGACCGGCGTGAAGGACTCCCGTACGACGTCCAGGTCGATGCCGTGCCGGTCCGCGTACTCGCGGGCCGCCTTCTCGATCGCCGTGACGACGGTGTCCAGGGTGTCCTGGTCGGCGGCGCGCGAGTCCAGCCAGCCGCGGACCAGGGACGGGATGGCGTTGACGCCGTTCGGCTCGACCGCGATCTTGCCGAAGGTGGCGACGGCGCCCGCGAGCTCGGCCTCGCGGCGGGCAGCGAGCACCGTCTCCGCGTACGACAGCATCGGGTCCCTGCGGTCCACCAGGCGCGTGGTGCCCGCGTGGTTGGCCTCGCCGCGGAAGTCGAAGCGCCAGCGGCCGTGCGGCCAGATGGCGCTGGCGATGCCGACGGCGTCGCCGGACAGGTCCAGGGCTCGGCCCTGTTCCACGTGCAGCTCCACGAACGCGCCGATCCCGGCGAGGCGTTCGGGGTCCGCGCCGATCGTCGACGGGTCGTAGCCCGCCGCCTCCATCGCCTCCGGGAGGCTGACGCCGTCCGCGTCGCGCAGTTCGTACGCCGCCTCGCGGGTCAGCTTGCCCGCGGTGAGGCGGGAGCCGACGCAGGCCAGGCCGAAGCGGGCGCCCTCCTCGTCGCCGAAGTTGGTGATCGCGAGGGGCTTGGTGAACGTCGCTCCCCTGGCGCGGAGTTCGTCGAGCGCGGCGAAGGACGACACGACGCCGAGGGGGCCGTCGAAGGCGCCGCCGTCGGGGACGGAGTCCAGGTGGGAGCCGGTGACCACGGCGTCTCCCTGGGCCGGGTCGCCGAGCCAGGCCCACTGGTTGCCGTTGCGGTCCGTCTCGTACGTCAGGCCTCGGGTCTCGGCCTGCTCCTGGAACCAGGTGCGGCAGTCCGCGTCGGCGCCGGTCCAGGCGGAGCGCCTGTAGCCGCGTGTGCCCGGGTCACGCCCGATGGGGCTGAGGTCGCGCCACATCGCCGTGAAGTCGGGCGCCGTCTGCGACTGCGGCGCCGTCGTGGCCGGGCGCGCGGTTCCCCGCGCCCCTTCGGGGCGCTTCACTCGCCCTCCCGCATGGGAACGCGTACGCCCCGCTCGTCCGCCACCGAGTCGGCGATGTCGTAGCCCGCGTCGACGTGCCGGACGACCCCCATCCCGGGGTCGTTCGTCAGGACGCGCCGCACCTTCTCGCCGGCGAGCTTCGTGCCGTCGGCCACCGACACCTGGCCCGCATGGATGGAGCGGCCCATGCCGACGCCGCCGCCGTGGTGGAGGGAGACCCAGGAGGCGCCCGACGCCACGTTCACCATGGCGTTGAGGAGCGGCCAGTCGGCGATCGCGTCGGAGCCGTCGAGCATGGCCTCGGTCTCGCGGTAGGGGGACGCCACCGAGCCGCAGTCCAGGTGGTCGCGGCCGATGGCCAGGGGGGCCTGGAGTTCGCCGGACGCCACCATGTCGTTGAAGCGCTCGCCGGCCTTGTCCCGCTCGCCGTAGCCGAGCCAGCAGATGCGGGCGGGCAGGCCCTGGAAGTGGACGCGCTCGCCGGCCATCTTGATCCAGCGGTGCAGGGACTCGTTCTCCGGGAAGAGGTCGAGGATCGCCTTGTCCGTCTTGTGGATGTCGCTCGCCTCGCCGGAGAGGGCCGCCCAGCGGAAGGGGCCCTTGCCCTCGCAGAAGAGGGGGCGGATGTAGGCGGGCACGAAGCCGGGGAACGCGAACGCCCGGTCGTAGCCCGCGAGTTGGGCCTCGCCGCGGATGGAGTTGCCGTAGTCGAAGACCTCGGCGCCCGCGTCCATGAAGCCGACCATGGCCTCGACGTGCTTGGCCATGGACTCGCGGGCGCGCTGCGTGAAGCCCGCCGGGTCCTTCTCGGCCGCCGTCGCCATGTCGTCGAAGTCGACGCCCGAGGGCAGGTATGCCAGCGGGTCGTGGGCGGAGGTCTGGTCCGTCACGATGTCGACGGGGGCGCCCTCGGCGAGCATGCGCGGGAGCAGGTCCGCGGCGTTGCCGAGGAGACCGATGGAGAGCGGGCGGCGGGCGTCGCGGGCCTCGACGGCGAGCTGGAGGGCGTGCTCCAGGGAGTCGGCCTTCACGTCCAGGTACTTGTGCTCGATGCGGCGCTCGATGGCGCGCGGGTCGACGTCGATACAGATCGCGACGCCGTCGTTCATCGTGACGGCGAGCGGCTGGGCGCCGCCCATGCCGCCGAGCCCGGCGGTGAGGGTGATCGTCCCGGCGAGCGTGCCGTTGAACTTCTTCGCGGCGACGGCGGCGAACGTCTCGTACGTGCCCTGGAGGATGCCCTGCGTACCGATGTAGATCCAGGAACCGGCCG
Organism: Streptomyces sp. RK9; assembly: GCF_045070545.1. NCBI lineage: Bacteria > Bacillati > Actinomycetota > Actinomycetes > Kitasatosporales > Streptomycetaceae > Streptomyces > Streptomyces sp. RK9. The sequence continues at coordinate 93,639 of NZ_CP173704.1, forward strand.
TCATCTGGCCGTACATGGTGAGGCCGAGCGCCTCGAGGCGGCGGAACTCCTCCCAGTTCGCCCAGTCGCCGACCAGGTTGGAGTTGGCGATGAGCACGCGCGGCGCCCACTCGTGGGTCTGCATCACGCCGACCGGGCGGCCGGACTGGACGAGCATCGTCTCGTCCTGCTTGAGGGTCTTCAGGGTGCGCACCATGGCGTCGAAGGAGCGCCAGTCGCGGGCCGCCTTGCCGGTGCCGCCGTAGACGACGAGCTTGTCGGGGTGCTCGGCGACCTCGGGGTCGAGGTTGTTCTGGAGCATCCGGAGGGCGGCCTCCTGCTGCCATCCCAGGGCGCTCAGTTCCGTACCGCGCGGGGCCCGTACGGGGCGGGGTCCTGACATGGCAGTGCCTCCTCGGTGCTGTGACGGCTCGATGCTGTGACGTTGATATTCACATCCTGGGGTCGTGAATAGACCTAGTCAATAGCGCAGCGGGGCAGCGAGGGCGGCGCACGGGTGATTGTCTGGATCACATGGGCCTCGACGACAAGATCGACGACAAGGACGGCAAGGGCCGCGCGGCCGACCGGCGGGCGGACGACGACGCGACGGATCAGTTCACGCGCGTCCTCGGGCAGGCCCCGCCCCAGGGCACCCCCGCCCGCGACCGCCGCGACCAGGCGATCCGCGCCGCCGTCGAGCAGGGCATCGTCGGCCCGGACGCCCCGCTCGCCGGGCTCCTCGACGTCGCCGGGATCCGCGCGGGCGCCGCCGCCCTGCGCGCCGCGTTCGCCGAGGTCGCCGCGCCCGGCACCCGGGTCCTGCACGCCTTCGCCGTGAAGGCGACCCCCCTCGTCCCGGTCCTGCGCCTCCTGCACGACGCCGGGATCGGCGCCGAGGTCGCGAGCCCCGGCGAGCTGGCCCTCGCCCGCGCCGCCGGGATACCGCCCGCGCACACCGTCCTCGACTCCCCCGCCAAGACCCCCGCGGAGCTGCGCGAGGCCCTCGCCCTCGGCATCGCCGTCAACGCCGACAACGCGCAGGAACTGGCCCGCATCGACGCCCTCGTCCAGTCCGCGCCCACCCGGTCGCCCGTCGGGATCCGGGTGAACCCGCAGGTCGGCGGCGGCGCGATCGAGGCGCTCTCGACGGCCACGGCCACCTCCAAGTTCGGGGTGCCGCTGCGGGACGAGGGCGCCAGGGAGTGGGTCGTGCGCGCGTATCTGGACCGGCCCTGGCTGACCCGCCTGCACACGCACTCCGGGTCGCAGGGCATGCCCCTGGAGCTGATGACCGCCGGTGTCGCGGCCGCGTACGCGCTCGCCGAGGAGATCAACGCGCGCGCGGGCAGCCGCCGGATCGACACCCTCGACATCGGCGGCGGCCTGCCCGTCAACTTCGCGTCGGACGAGCAGACACCGACGTTCGCCCAGTACGCGCGGCTCCTCAAGCGCGAGGTGCCCGGGCTGCTCGACGGGCGCTACGGCCTGGTCACCGAGTTCGGCCGCTCGCTGCTCGCCAAGCACGGGACGCTGCTCGCGCGGGTGGAGTACGTGAAGTCGGCGGGCGGGCGCCCCATCGCGCTGACGCACGCGGGCGTGCAGGTGGCGACGCGCACGGTGTACGCGCCCGAGTCGTGGCCGCTCAGGATCGCCGCGTACGACGCGAAGGGACGACCCAAGTCCGGCCCCGGCACCGGTCAGGACGTCGCGGGCCCGGCCTGCTTCGCGGGCGACCTGCTCGCCAGGGACCGGGAGCTGCCGCCGCTCGAACAGGGCGACCACGTGGCGGTGCTCGACACCGGCGCGTACTACTTCGCCCACCACTACTCGTACAACAGCCTCGCCAGGCCCGCGATCCACGGCTTCGCGGCGGGTCCGCGGGAGGAGGGCGGGGGCGTGCGGTTCTCGGTGGTGCGCGCGCAGCAGCGCGTGGAGGAGATCGTCGCCGAGTCGGGCGGCGGGGCGCGGGACGCGTTGCGCGAGCTCTGAGGCACGGGGCCCCGGAAGGGGCCCGGGGCCTCAGAAGGGGCCGGGGCCTCAGAAGCGGTGGACGCCCAGGTCGCGCACCGTGGCGGCGAGCGCGCGGACGAGGTCGTTCTCGGCCTCGGTGCGCCAGACCAGGGCGAAGGTCATGGTCGTCAGGTCCGGCACGGGCAGCCAGCGGATGTGCGACAGGCCCCAGTAGCGGGTGACATGGCCGGGGAAGCTGTGGATGATCTCGCCCATGCCGACCATGCCGATCAGCTCGTCGGCGTTGTCCGCGACCGCCACGCGCTCGATCGCCCGGCCCCGCGGGGTGTGGAAGGGCAGATAGCTGTCCTCCCAGTAGTCCGGCAGGGCGAGGGCGGTGCTGTGCGGGAAGTCGGCGAACAGCTCCAGGGGCACGGAGTCCCGCCCCGCGAGCGGGTGGTCGGCGGCCACGGCGAGGATCCGGGAGTCGGTGCACAGGGTCGGCCCGACGGTGAAGTCCGGCTCCTCCACCGGCAGCCAGGCCACCATGACGTCCATGGCGCCGCTGCGGAGCTGGCCGAACACGTCGGTGAAGGTGGTCTGGCGGATCTGGAGCCCCCACTGCGGGTGCCGCGCGCGGAACTCCTTCCAGTAGGGGTGCAGGTCGACGAGGTTGAAGGGCAGCATGCCGACGCGGAGCTGCGCGGTGACGCCGCGTGCGGCCAGCCGGGCGCGCTCCAGGGACTGGTGCAGGCCCGCGTAGACCGGCTGCAGGTCGTCGCGGAACTGGCGGCCGACCTCCGTCAGGCACACCGTGCGGCTGGTGCGGGTGAACAGCTCGGCGCCGATGCGCCGCTCCTGCTTCTTGATGGCCTGGCTGACCCGCGCCTGGGACACGTGCAGCCGCTGCGCGGTCCTGCCGAAGTGCAGCTCCTCGGCGAGGACCAGGAATATCTCGATGTCCCGCAGTTCCACCGGCCCCCCAGCCGTCCGGCGATAACCCAGTGGTTATCGGACGTCGCGAAAACTCGCCTTGATCATATGTGGGGGCCGCACGAGGGTTGAGGGCATGCGAGTACGCGTACAAAGCCCCGTGAACCACCCATGAGCGGTGCCGACGACGCCATCGATCTGACCGCGTTGTACGCGATGCACGACGCCCTGCGCCGGGAGCTGGCCCGGCTGGACCGGGTCACCGCCACCGCCGGCCACGACCCCCGGCACGTCCTCGCCACCGCCGCCGGATGGCAGCTCCTGAAGAAGGCGCTGCGCGCCCACCAGTCGGCGGAGGACGAGGCGCTGTGGCCGCCGCTGCGCCACCGCCTCGCCGGACGCCCGAAGGACCTCGCGGTGCTCGCGGTGACGGAGGCCGAGCACGCCGCCATCGGCCCGGTGGTCGAGGCCATCGACGCGACGCTGGCCGACCCGGGGGCCGACGCGCTGCGCCTCGGCCTGCTGACCGACGCGCTGACCAGCGGCGTCGCCGGTCACCTCGACCACGAGGAGGACACCGTCCTGCCGCTGGTCCGGCGGGAGTTGACGGCCGAGCAGGGGAAGCGCTTCGGCCGGGTCCAGGCCCGGCGGATCGGCCCGGACGCGCCCTTGCTGCTGCCGTGGCTGCTCGACGGCGCCGACGAGCCGACGGTGCGGCGGCTCCTCGCCCCGCTGCCCGCGGCCACGTGCGCCGCGTACGTCGACCGGTGGGCCCCCGCGTACGCCCTCCTGGACCGCTGGAGCGCGGGCACCGCGAGCTGACGCGACGCGCACGCCTCGACGGACCCGATCGCCCCGTCAGGGCCGAAGGACCGGACCGACCCGACCACCCCGGCCATCACACCCCCTCGACGACTTCGACCACTTCGACCACCTGAACCACCCCGCAACCACCCCGCCGACCACAGGAGTCACCGCCTTGTCCGAACCCGCCCTGCCCGAGCCCGCCCTGCCCCGCCCGCTCCCGCACGTCACGGACGCCGACGCCGCCGCCTGGCACCGGGTCGTCGCCGCCTCCATGACCCATGACCTACCAGGCGTGCTGCCACCAGGACCCGAGCAGATCCGCGCCCGCCTCACCAAGCCCGCCCTGGACAGCCACCGGCTGACCTGGCTGGCCGCCGGGCCGGACGGCGTGCCCGTCGGCGTCGCGGGCCTGCGCCTCTTCGGCTCCGCAGGGCGCAGCCACCTGGCCGAGCTCGAACTCCACGTGGACCCCGCGCACCGGCGCCTCGGCACCGGCTCCCGCCTCCTCGCGGCGGCCGTGGCGGCCTGCCGCGCCGAGGGCCGCCGCAGCCTGATCGCCGAGGCCGCCGCCGACGGGCCCGGCCGGGCCTTCGCCGAACAGCGGGGCTTCCGCGGGGCGTTGACCCTGGACCACCTGCTGCTGCGCCTCGACGACGTGGCCGCCGCCGACCTCGCGAAGGCCGCCGACGCCGAGCACCCCGGCTACCGCCTCACCGGCTGGACCGGCGCCGTCCCCGAAGGCCTCGCCGCCGCCTTCGCCGCGGCCAAGAACGCGATGAACGACATGCCCATGGGCGACCTGGACTACGGCAGCGTGGCGTGGGACACCGACCGCGTCCGCGCCATGGCCAAGGTGGTGGCCGACCGCGGTGACACGCTCCTGACGGTCGCCGCCGTCCACGACGACGGCACCATGGCGGGCTACACCGAGATCCTGATCCCCCAGGGCGCGCCGCCCCGGGTCCAGCAGTACGACACGGCGGTCGTGCCCGAACACCGCGGCCACGGACTGGGGTTGTGGGTCAAGGCCGCCATGGTGCGCAGGCTGCGCGCCGAGCACTTCGGCGTCGCCGAGATCGAGACGGACAACGCCGACGACAACGTCCACATGCTCGCGGTCAACCACGCCCTGGGCTTTCGCACCTACCGGCGCACGCGCGAGTTCCAGCTCGACGTGCCCACGTCCTGACCCCGGTCCCGGCGATCCCGTGAGCCCCGTGATGCCCGTGCTCTCCCTGCTCTGCCTGCTCCCTCTGATCCCCCTGGCCCTGGCCGTCCTCGTCACCCTCAAGGAGCCCTGATCCGGGCGGGGCCGCCCGTGGGGCCGATCGCGGGTTGTTCTCGAACTCCCGCTTCATCGGCCCCCGCACCGGGAAGAAGATCCCTCCCAGCCGGAAACGGCACTCCGTCACACTCGGGGGAGGCTCCTGTGACGACGTCAGGAACCAGCGGCACCACCAACCCACCGGCCGCCGAGGATCCGGGCCTGAAACGGGTGCTCGGCCCCAAGCTGCTCATCCTCTTCGTGATCGGCGACATCCTCGGCACCGGCATCTACGCCACCACCGGCAAGGTCGCGGGAAAGGTCGGCGGCGCGCTGTGGCTGCCGTTCGCGATCGGGTTCGTCGTGGCGATCCTGACGGCGGCCTCGTACGTGGAACTGGTGGGCAAGTACCCGAAGGCGGCCGGGGCCGCGCTCTACACCCAGAAGGCGTTCAAGGTCCCCTTCCTCACCTTCATCATCGCGTTCATGGTGATGGCGTCGGGCCTGGCGTCGGCGAGCGCGGCGGCGCGGGCCTTCAGCGGTGACTATCTGAGCGAGCTGACCGGGGACGCGCTGCCGCCGACGCTCGTGGCCGTCACGTTCATCCTGGTCCTCGCGGCGCTGAACCTGCGCGGCGTCTCGGAGTCCGTGAAGACCAACGTCGTGCTGACGGTGGTCGAGCTGACCGGGCTGCTCATCATCCTCTCGATCGGCGCGTGGGCGGTGCTCAGCGGGGACGGGGAGCCCGCGCGGCTCACCGAGTTCGAGACGGACGGCACCGGGTACGCCCTGCTGACCGGCGTGCTCGGGGCGACCGCGCTCGGCTTCTTCGCCTTCGTGGGCTTCGAGGACTCGGTGAACATGGCCGAGGAGACGAAGGACCCGACGCGCACGTTCCCCAAGGCGATCTTCATCGGGGTCGCCGTCACCGGCACGATCTACGTCCTGGTCGCCCTGGTCTCGTCGCTCCTCGTCGACCACAAGACCCTGTCGGGCTCCAGCGGGCCGCTGCTCGAAGTGGTGAAGGCCGGGGGCGTGGACTTCCCGCACAAACTCTTCGCCCTCATCGCCCTGTTCGCGGTCACCAACTCGGCCCTCATCAACATCATGATGGCCTCCCGGCTCTGCTACGGCATGGCCAACGAACGCATCCTGCCGCGCGCCATGAGCCGCGTCCTGCCCCGCCGCCGCACCCCGATCGTGGGCATCGTCTTCGTCTCGCTCCTGGCCGTCGGCCTGGTGACGACGGGCGAGATCGAGGGCCTCGGCGACACGACCGCGTTCCTGCTCCTGTGCGTGTTCGCCGTCGTCAACGTCGCCGTCCTCGTCCTGCGCCGCGACCCGGTGGACCACCCGCACTTCCGCACCCCCACGGCGCTGCCGGTCCTCGGCGCGATCACGGCCCTGATCCTCGCGAGCCCGCTGGCGGACCGCCCGGCGGACGTCTACATCCGCGCCGGGGTGCTGCTCGCGATCGGCATCGGGTTGTGGGTGGTGAACAAGGTGGTACTGCGGGCGCGCGCCGAGGACTGACCCACCGGCCCGAGGGACGCCTCGATCATTTGCCCGATACATCTGGTCAGTGACGGGCCGTTCCCGAAACGGCCGCCGAACCGATCGCGTCGGGCTCGGGCATGTTCCCCAGGGAAATACCCATTCCTCACGGAACTTCGGCTTCTCTGCGTACTTTCCTCTCTCCGGGCGGCTCGGGCCGGCCGGCGGGGTGGTGGGGGCCACCCCTGTTCCACCCTGGGGAAGGGGAAGCCACGTGCCCGGTATCGACGAGTGTCTGCTCGAGGCGATGACACTGCCCGGTGCGCGCGGAGCGGCGATCGTCGACTGGACCAGCGGGCTCGCCCTCGGTTCGGTCGGCGATTCGCCGAACAAGGACCACGAGGCGACGGCCGCGGAGACCGCCGAGGTGGCGCGCTCGGCGGCCGAGTACCGGGCGTTCGTCGAGTCGCACGACGGCTTCCCGGGCGAGGCCCCGCCCGACGAGCGGCTCCCGGTCGAGGACCTCCTGCTCAGCACGAGGAACGGGTTCCATGTGATCCGCTTCGTGGAGACGAGCTTCGACAGCAGCGTCTTCCTCTACCTCTGGCTCGACCGGGACACCGGCAACCTCGCGCTCGCCCGGATCCGGCTGCGGGACCTGTCCGAGCGGCTGGTGCTGAGGTGACGGCCGTGTGGGAGAGCGCGCCGACGCGGGCACCGGCCGCCGCGCCCGCCGCCTTCCCGATGCTGATGCGCCTGGCCGCCGAGCGCGCCACCGGGGTGTTCCTGCGCGACCAGGGCATCCTCTACCTCGCCGAGGGGCACGTCGTACACGCCGAGAGCCCGTCGGCGCCCGGCCTCGACGTGCTGCTCACCGTCGGCGGCGCGCTGCCCGCGCAGAACTGGCAGGAAGCCCTCACCCGGGCGGGGGCCCGGCACGAGGTGGGCCAGGACCTGGTCGGCAGCGGCCGGGTGACCGCGGGCGAGCTGGAGCTGTGCCACCTCGGCGCGCTGTTCGACGCCGCGTTCTTCGCCCTGGGCCCGGCGAGCGGGCCCACCCGCTTCCGCTACGGGGTCACGCACTGGTTCGGCCGGGTGCGCCCCGTGCCGGCCGCCGTCGTGGCGCGCGAGACCCGGCGGCGGCACGCGCTCCTGGACAGCGTCTGGCCCTGCGCGGACGTGGACACCGCCCCGGTCGTGCCCCGCCGGCCGGCGCCCGGCCAGACGGTCACCGGCCGCCAGCGCGCCCTGCTGCGGCTCGCCGACGGGGTCCGCACGCCGAAGGCGATCGCCTGGGCCCTGGGCCGCCCCACCTTCCACACCCTGGTCGAGATCAGACGCATGGCCGCCGCCGGACTCGTGGAGAGCCCGCGGACACGGGCCCAGGACCCGGACTCGCCTCTTTCCGAGCCCGCATCGGCCCTCCCCGAACCCGCGTCGCCGCCCCTCCCCGGACCCGCCGCGCCCGACTGCGTCGAGCCGGACATCGCGCTGCTCCGCCGGATCCGCGACGCGCTGGAGGCCACCCTGTGACGCTCCGCACCGCCCGCCGGACCGAGCCCTCGGTCCCATGAAGTTCACCGTGCCCTGGAAGCGCGCCGGGAGGAGAAAGCTGATGGCGGCCGAAGCCGACGTACTCGGCGAACTGAGACGACTGCGGACCCGGATACCCCAGCTCAGGGGCGCCCTGACCGCCAGCGTCGACGGGCTCGTGCTGGCCCAGGACACCACCGACATCGAGGCGGAGGGCGTGTGCGCGCTCACCGCGGCGGCGCTCGGGGTGGCCCTGCGGCTGTCCGAGGCCACCCACCAGGGCGGCTTCCGGGAACTGCTGATCCGCGGTGAACAGGGCTATGTGGCCACGTACACCGCGGGTTCCACGGCGGTGCTCACCCTGCTCGCCGAACCCCGCGTGAACGTGGGCCGACTGCATCTGGAAGGCCGCCGCTCCAGCGTGCTCATCGGCGAGCTGGTCGACGCCGCCACCGGACGCACCGGCGGCACCGGAGATACGGAGGACGCCGCGCCATGACCCCCACCACACCCTCATCGCCCTCGTCACGGGCATCCACCAGACGGAAAGGAAGTGCAGCCCTCATGGCCAACACGGAGACCGCGCTCAAGGAAGCGAGCACGTCGATCGAAGGCGTCATCGGCACCGCCCTGGTCGACTACACGAGCGGCATGGCGCTCGGCACGCTCGGCGGCGGCAAGGACATGGACCTGTCCGTGGCCGCGGCGGGCAACACGGACGTCGTCCGCGCCAAGCTGCGCACGATGGAGATGCTGGGCCTCAAGGACGAGATCGAGGACATCCTGATCTCGCTCGGCTCCCAGTACCACCTCATCCGGCTCATCAAGGGGCGCAACAACAACGGCCTCTTCCTGTACCTGGCGCTCGACAAGAGCAGGGCCAACCTGGCCATGGCCCGCCACCAGCTCAAGCGCATCGAGGCGAGCCTGGACGTCTGACAGGACCCGGGCGGGCGGCCCCGGCCCACCAACCCCGGTACCGCCCGCCCGGCTGCTCCAGGAACGACCCGCTGCTCCACGGACACCCCGCTACTCCACGAACAGCCCCCGCTCGGCCGCCCCCACGTCGAACTCCTCAAGGCGGGCCTGCGCGTCGGGAAGCCCGTCGCACATGGCCTCAAGGAGCACCCGCCCCAGCAGCATCGGCGCGCAGGCCGTGTCGAAGGCGAGCCCCGTCCCGACGGCGGCGGGCAGCAGCAGATCGCTGTGGGCGGCGACGGGCGCGAACGCGGAGTCGGCGACGGTGACCACGGTCAGGCCGGTGGAGCGGGCGTAGGCGAGGGCGTCGACGACCTCGCGGGGGTGGCGGGGCAGCGCGAAGCAGAGCAGCGCGGAGGCCCCGGCGCGCACGGCCGCGTCGACGCGGTCGGTCAGCATGGAGCCGCCCTCGTCGAGGAGGCGCACGTCGGGGTGGACCTTCGCCGCGAAGTAGGAGAAGCCGTAGGCCTGGGACGCGGCGGCCCGCAGGCCGAGGACGGGCAGCGGCCGGGACGAGGCGAGGACGCGCCCGGCCCGCTCCACCGGCGCCGGGTCGGCGAGGAGTTCGGAGAGGTGCCGCAGGTTCTCGATCTCGGCCTGCACGGCCTGCTGGTACTCGTTGAGGTCGGCCTCCGCTCCGGCCTCGGCGGGGGCGACCTCCCGCAGGTGGCGGCGGAGCGCGGGGTAGCCGTCGAAGCCGAGGGCGACGGCGAAGCGGGTCACGGACGGCTGGCTGACGCCGGCGAGTTCGGCGAGCTCGACGCTGGAGAGGAAGGGCGCGTCGGCGGCGCGCCGCACCATGCAGTGGGCGATGCGCCGTTGGGTGGGCGTCAGCCGGTGCCCCTCGAAGAGCACCTGAAGCCGCGCCGCGGGACTGTCACTCATGCCGTACCTCGTCGCTCTGTCAACGTGATCCCCTCGTCACCGGCCGCGTCCCCGATGCCCCCGATGCCCCCGGAGTTCCCGATGCCCCCCGTGCCCAGGTGCTCCCACAGCTCCGTGAACCGGTCGAGGAGGGCGGCCGCCGCCGTCACATCATCCGTCAGCGGGCGGTCCGCGGTGTCCTGCTCAAGGACCTCGGCGGCGAGTTCGTACGCCCGGGCCACCGGGAGCCCGGGTTCGAGGCGCAGCTCGCGCTGGCGCAACGCCCGTACGGCGGCGACCAGTTCGCAGCCCACCACGAGCCGGTAGGCGCCGCACGCCCGCAGCGTCTGGCGCGCCGCGAGGGAGGCGAAGCTGGCCTGCTCCTCGACGCCCCGGGAGAGGACGGCGTGGCCGAGCGAGGCGGGGGCCGAGAACGCCCGCAGGTCGCCGAGGGCGGCGCCCGCCGCGTACTCCAGGATCATCACCCCGGACGAGGCGGGCTCCGCGTCGGCGAGGAAGGGGCGCAGGCGGGTGAACGCCGGTTCGTTGAGGGTGGAGAGGCGGGAGCTGGACAGTCGGGCGGCCTGGGTGACGGCGAGCCTGAAGTGGTCCAGGGACAGGGCGAGTTGGGCCATGTAGAAGCCGCCGTGGTGGTAGGCGGCCATGTCGGCGGGCGAGATCAGGGGGTTCTCGGCGGCCGCGTTGATCTCGACCGTCAGAACGTTCTCCAGGGCGTCGGCGGCGTCGTGCGCGGGCCCGTGGATCTGCGGGACGCAGCGGAATCCGTACGGGTCCTGGATCCGGCCGAGCGGCGGTGTCGGGCGGTCGGCGGCGCCGAGGAGGCGGCGCATGCTCCCGGCGACGGCGTAGGAGCCGGGGTGCCGCCGCGCCTCGTGGACGGGCAGCGCGTACGCCTCGTAGGAGCCGTCGACCGCGAGCAGGGAGAGGGCCGCCACCACCTGGGTCGCGCCGAGGAGTCCGCGCAGTTCGTGCAGGGCGAGGGCGGACTGGCCGAGGGTGAGGGCGTTGCTGCTGATCAGGGCGAGCGCGTCGTTGTTGTCCAGGGGCTGGGGGCGGGGGGCGGCGCCCTGCCAGGGGTGTTCGCCGGCGAGGGCGAGGCCCATCTGGGAGAGGGCGGCGATGTCGCCGGTGCCGACGGAGCCGAACTCGTTCACCACCGGGTACGCCCCGGTCTCCAGGGCCTCGCAGAGCGCGGTCACGACGCTCGGGCGCAGTCCGGCGCCGCCCGCGAGGAGCTGGTTGGCGCGCACGGCGAGCATGGCGCGGACCTCGCGGGCGGGCAGCTCGGCGCCGATGGCGCCCGCGTGGGAGCGCAGCAGGCGCAGGCCGTGGTCGGCGGCGGCCTCGGTGGGGACGTCCTCGGTGCGGTTGGCGCCGACGCCGGTGGAGCGGCCGTACACGCGGCCCCAGGAGGCGATCTGGCGGGCCGCGTGCCAGGACTCCTCGACGCGCTTGAGGGCGTCGGTGCCGGGCACGGGCCGCGCGGCGGAGTCGGCGAGGCGGACGACGTCGGCGACGGGCAGGCCGAGGCCGTCGATGACCACCACGGGGACCTCGGCGACCTCGGCGGCCTCGCCGGTCGGGGACGTCACGCCGGAACCGGAACCTCCACCGGCCACCACGTCCGCGATATGAGACGGCATCACGCGCATTTCCTCCTCAAACCGGACCGCCTATCTCGCCCGTCGAGCACTCGTTACCAGTGATTTACGCCGGAGCATTGACAACCTATTCAGGTAACGAGAACTCTGCATGACGATATACAGCCGGGCAAGGGACTCACTCATGATCCAGTTCGACACGGTCCACAAACGCTTCCCGAACGGCACCACGGCGGTCGACGATCTCTCCCTCGACCTGCCGGAAGGCGGCGTCACCGTACTGGTCGGATCCTCCGGCTGCGGCAAGACGACGACGCTCCGCATGATCAACCGAATGGTGGACCCGACGTCGGGGACCATCCGCGTCGGCGGCCGCGACGTGCTCGACCAGGACGCCGCCGAACTGCGCCGCTCCATCGGCTACGTCATCCAGCAGTCGGGCCTGTTCCCGCACCGCACCGTCCTCGACAACGTGGCGACCGTGCCGCTGCTGCTGGGCTGGGGCCGCCGCAAGGCCCGCGCCCGCGCCGCCGAACTCCTCGACACCGTCGGCCTCGCCCCCGACGCCGGCAAGCGCTACCCGCACCAGCTCTCCGGCGGCCAGCAGCAGCGCGTGGGCGTGGCGCGGGCGCTCGCCGCCGACCCGCCGGTGCTGCTCATGGACGAGCCGTTCGGCGCCGTCGACCCGGTCGTGCGCACCCAGCTCCAGGACGAACTCCTGCGCCTCCAGGAGGAGTTGGGCAAGACGATCGTCTTCGTCACGCACGACATCGACGAGGCCGTGCGGCTCGGCGACCGCATCGCCGTGTTCCGCACCGGCGGCCGCCTCGTGCAGTGCGCGCCGCCCGCCGAACTCCTCGCCCGCCCCGCCGACGACTTCGTGGCCGACTTCCTCGGCGCCGAACGCGGTCTGAAGCTGCTCTCGCTGTCCACGCTCGCCGCCGTGCCGCAGGCCCCGGCCCCCGAAGGCGGCCGCTGGACCCTCGCCCTCGACTCCGCCGGGAGGCCCCTGGCCTGGCACGACACCGAGTCGGACACCCGCACCCCGGTCCGCCCGCTGCGCGACGGCGACTCCCTGCTCTCCGCCCTGAACGAGTCCATAGCCGCCCCGCGCGGACTGGTGGCACGTGTCGACACGCACGGCGTCCTCACCGGCGTCACCTCCCGCGACGACATCCACACCCACGCGGGCGCCGCCCACGCCCAGGCCTCGCTCACGCCGAGCGCGCCCACCGGCACCGGAGCCGCCCCCGCCAAGGACGCCGCCGCGTGACCGTCGACTGGTCGTGGCTGGCCGACCACACAGACGACCTCACCACGCTCACCGTCAACCACCTCCAGGCCGCGCTCTCCGCCGTCTTCTTCGGCCTGCTGATCTCGCTGCCCCTGGCGGTCCTCGCACACCGCGTCCGCCCCCTGCGCGGACTCCTCCTCGGCCTGTCCAACATCCTCTTCACGATCCCGTCCATCGCCGTCTTCGTCCTCCTCCTCCCGGTCTCGGGCCTGACCCGCACCACCACCGTCACCGGCTTGACGATCTACACGCTGGTCGTCCTGCTGCGGAACACCGTCGAAGGCCTCGACTCCGTCCCGCAGAAGACGAAGGAGGCCGCCAAGGCCATGGGCACCAAGCCCCTGCGCACCCTCCTGACCGTCGAACTCCCGCTCGCCCTGCCGGTGATCATGGCGGGGGTGCGGATCGCGACCGTCATGTCGATCTCGCTGGTGTCGGTGGCCACGTACATCGGCGACGGCGGCCTCGGCCAGCTCTTCACGGACGGCTTCCAGCGCGACTTCCCGACCCCCGTGATCGCGGGCGTGGTCCTCACCCTGCTGCTCGCGCTGGTCGCGGACGCGCTGCTCGTCGCCGTCCAGTACGTCCTCACGCCCTGGAACCGACGCAGGCGGGAGGCCTGATCCGCCGTGTACGAACTCTTCAAGGACCTCGGCGCCTGGCTCGTCGACGGCGACCAGTGGGCGGGCCCCGACGGCATCGGGCACCGCCTGACCGAACACCTCCAGTACTCGCTCCTCGCCACCCTCGTGGCCGCCGTGATCGCGCTGCCGGTCGGCCTGCTCATCGGCCACACCGGACGCGGCGCGTTCGTCGCCATCAACCTGGCGTCGTTCGGCCGCGCCCTGCCCACCGTCGGCCTGGTCGTCCTCGTCTTCCTGGCCAGCGGGCTCTCCATGTGGCCGGTGTACGTGGCCCTGGTCGCCCTCGCCGTGCCGTCCATCGTCACCAACACCTACGCCGGGATGTCCGCCGTCGACCCGGAGGTGCGGGACGCGGCGCGCGGCCAGGGCATGCGCGGCCACCAGGTGCTGCTCCAGGTCGAGTTGCCGCTCGCCCTGCCGCTGATCATGACGGGCCTGCGGCTCGCGCTGATCCAGGTGGTGGCGACGGCGACGATCGCCGCGTACGTCTCCTTCGGCGGTCTCGGCCGCTACGTCTTCGACGGCCTGGCCCAGCGCGACCTCGTGCAGGTGCTCGGCGGCGCCGTCCTCGTGGCCCTCGTCGCCGTCGTCCTGGACCTGGCCCTCTCCGGCCTCCAACGGGCCCTCTTCCGCCACCGCCCCGCCAAGCACGCCTAGGAGTACGGCAGATGTCCCCCATCAACCGCAGGACCCTCCTCGGCGGCCTGTTCGCCGCCGCCTCCGTCCCGGCCCTCTCCGCGTGCAGCGGCGGCATCACCTCGCTGAACGGCGACGGCGGTGGCGGCTCGGGCGGCGGCTCCAGCAAGGGCGGTGTCACCATCGGCACCGCCAACTTCACCGAGAACCAGGTGCTCGGCTACCTGTACGCGGCAGCCCTCGGGGCGGCGGGCGTGAAGACGACCGTCCGCCCGAACCTCGGCACCCGCGAGATCCTCATCCCCGCCCTGCGCGGCGGCGACGTCGACCTGCTGCCCGAGTACCAGGGCGCGCTCCTGCACTACCTCGACAAGAAGGCCACGGCCACCGAGGAGGGCGAGATGCAGAACGCCCTCGCCATCGCCCTGCCTCGCGGCCTGCAGATCCTGCCCTACGGCGAGGCCGAGGACTCCGACGCCTTCGCCGTGACCCGGGAGACCGCCGACAAGTACGACCTGACGTCCCTCGCCGACCTCGCCCGCCACAACGGCAAGCTCGTCATCGGCGCCGCGCCCGAGGTCAAGAAGCGCACGGTCGGCGCGGTGGGTCTGAAGGACGTGTACGGCGTGGAGTTCAAGGAGTTCAAGTCCCTGGACTCCTCCGGGCCGCTGGTCAAGGGCGCCCTGAAGAAGGGCGACGTGGACGTGGCGAACCTCTTCACCACCGACACCGACATCGCCGCCCACGACTGGGTGGTCCTCACCGACCCCAAGAACCTCATCCCCGGCCAGCACGTGGTGCCCCTCATCGCCGACCGCAAGGCCGACTCGACGGTCCGCAAGGCCCTCGCCCGCCTCGGCGCGGTCCTGACGACCGCGCACCTCACCGAGCTGAACCGCCTCGTCGACAAGGAGCGGGAGGACCCCGAGGACGTGGCGAACGACTGGGCGTCGAAGCACGGCATCACAGAGAAGAAGTAAGGGGTTACGGCATGGCAGAGTCCCTGGTGGAGCGGCGCTCCATCGACGTGGTCCCCGACGCGGAGCGGCACGGCACGGCGTTCAGCCAGTTCACGCTCTGGCTCGGCGCGAACCTCCAGATCACGGCCGTGGTCACGGGCGCGCTCGCCGTCGTGTTCGGCGGGGACGTGGTGTGGTCGGTCGTCGGCCTTCTGCTCGGCAACGTCCTGGGCGGCGCGGTGATGGCGCTGCACTCGGCGCAGGGCCCGAAGCTGGGGCTGCCGCAGATGATCCAGTCCCGGGCGCAGTTCGGGGTGCGCGGCGCCGTCGTGCCGCTGCTGCTCGTCATCCTCATGTACGTGGGCTTCTTCGCCAGCGGCAGCGTGCTCGCGGGGCAGGCCACGGCGGAGCTGACGCACACGAACGACACCACCGGCATCGTGCTGTTCGCGGCGGTCACGGCGGTGATGGCGGCGGTCGGCTACCGCGTGATCCACGCGCTCGGCCGGGTGGCCAGCGTGATCTGCGCGCTCGCGTTCATCTACCTCGGCATCCGCCTCCTGGACCGCGTCGACCTCTCCGCGCTGCTCTCCGACGCCCACTTCGACCTGCCGATGTTCCTGCTCGCGGTCTCCCTGTCCGCGTCCTGGCAGCTGGCGTTCGGGCCGTACGTCGCGGACTACTCGCGCTATCTGCCGAGGACGACGTCGGGGCGGGCCACGTTCTGGTGGACGCTGTCCGGCTCGGCGCTCGGCGCGCAGTGGTCGATGACGTTCGGGGTCCTGGTGGCGGCGAGCGCGGGCGGGGCGTTCATGGGCAACCAGGTCGAGTACGTCGTGGGGCTCGGCGGCACCGGTCTGGTCGCCTCGTTCCTGTACTTCGTGATCGCGCTCGGCAAGCTGACCATCAACGTCCTGAACACCTACGGCGGGTTCATGTCGATGGTGACGAGCGTCAGCGGCTTCCGCGGCCAGAAGGAGCTTTCCCCGCGCGGCCGTTCGGCGTACATCGCGCTGATCATGGTCGCGGGCACGGCGGTCGCACTGCTCGGCAAGGACAGCTTCCTGACGTCCTTCAAGGACTTCCTGCTGTTCCTGCTGACCTTCTTCACCCCGTGGTCGGCGATCAACCTGGTCGACTACTACCTGATCTCCAAGGAGCGCTACGACATCCCGGCCCTGTCGGACCCCCACGGCCGCTACGGCGCCTGGCGCTGGGACGCCCTCACCGTCTACGGCGTCGGCCTCCTCGCCCAACTCCCCTTCCTCGTCACGCACTTCTACACCGGCCCGCTGGTGGACCCGCTCGGCGGCGCGGACATCTCCTGGATGGTGGGGCTCGCGGTCCCGGCGCTCCTGTACTGGGCCGTGGCGCGCCGGAACACCGCACACATCCCGGAGCGGACACTGTACGGGACTCCGGCGCCGGTTCAAGAGCCGGTATCGCGCACGCCATGAACTGACGCGAAATCAACCAAGCCTGGACCAAGGCGACTTGACGCTCCAGGGGCGCTGATTACCCTGAACCGCCCCACGCCCCTGCTCCCGCCCTGGGAGTCCCCCCTGCTCCTTCAGAGCTCGGGGGACGCCCCGCCCCGGACCTCGAAGGACGCGTCATGCCCGCCACCATCCCGCCGATACCTCCCACCACCCCGCCGATATCTCCCACCACCCCGCCGATACCTCCCACCACCCCGCCCATATCTCCCACCACCGCCCGCCGATCCCCGGCCAACCGCCGTGCCTTCCTGACCGCCACAGCCGCCACCGTGCTCACCTCCGCCACCGCCGTGGCCTCCGCCGCGCCCGCCCCCGCCCGCACGGCGGCGGACCGCGCCCGCCCCGCCACCGCCCAGAAGGCCCTCGCGACCCTCCTCGAAGGGAACCGGCGCTGGGCGAGGGTCCGCTCGCTCCACCCGCACGAGGACCGGGCGCGGCGCGTGCAGGTCGCCCACGAGCAGCACCCGTTCGCGACGGTCCTGTCCTGCGTCGACTCCCGGGTGCCGCCGGAGCTGGTCTTCGACCAGGGGCTCGGCGACCTCCTCTGCATCCGCACGGCCGGCGAGGTCCTGGACGAGGCGGTGCTCGGCTCCCTCCAGTTCGGGGTGGTGGAGCTGCACGTACCGCTGCTGCTCGTCCTCGGGCACGAGCGGTGCGGGGCGGTGGCGGCGACGATAGAGCAGCTGCGCACCGGCAAGCAGGTGCCGGGGCACCTCGCCCGGCTCGTCGAGGGCATCGGCCCGTCCGCGTGGGCCTGCCGGGACGAGCCCGGCGACTGGGTCGACCACACCGTGGCCGCGCACGCCCGGCGCATGCGGGACGCGCTGCGCGCGGACCCCGCGTTCCGGCCCGCCACGGTCGTCGCCGCCCGCTACGACCTCGACTCCGGCCTGGTGCGCGTACTGCCCTGACCAGGGGCCATAGGGCTTGGCCCAGTGCCGAAAGGGGGGCTACCCCCACTGTCAGGGCGGCGGAGCCTGCGTACCGTATGGGCTATGGAAGCCCCACGTGACGCCGAACTCAAGAAGGAACTCGACGCCGCCTTGCACGCGCGCAAGGACCTCGGCGAAGAGTACGAGTCCGCGCTCGTCGACTCGTTCCTCGAAAAGGTCGAGAAGCGCCTCGACAGCACGATCGACCGCCAGATGCGCAGGCATCTGGCCGAGCAGCAGATGATCGTGGCCCGGGGCGCGCGCAACCCCGCGAGCGGGGTCGACTCCTGGGGCGAGCGCTTCGGCTTCGGCGTGGTCTCCCTGATCCTCGCCATCCCGCTCTCCGCGATCGGCGTGGTCAACGCGGACCTGCCCGGCCTGTTCGTGACCTGGTTCGGCATCGTGGGCGTCAACGCGGTGCACGCGGCCCGGGGGACGGGCCTGCTGTCGGCGTTCCGCCGCTCGCGCAAGTCGGAGTGGTCGGACTGAGTCCGAGCAGGAGCCAAAAAGAGCCCGTCCGGCGATTGAGGACGAGCGCGAAGCGCGATCGGCGGCGCCCCCGCCCGGGGCTCGGGAGGGCTGAGGTCGGATAGAGGACGCGTGTGGCGCGGGGACCGCCGCACCCTCGGAGCCGGGCTCCGAGGACGGGACGACGGCGGTCCCCGCGAGGGACGCGGGCCGGGTCAGAACCGGGCCCCGCGTCCGGGCGCCGCTGGAGGTCCGGGAGCCGCTCCGGAAGTCCTGACGCCGACATCCACCAAGGTGCCGTACGCGTGTTAAGCGCGTGCTGCGCGGACGTGTCGCCTTCGTACCGCTTCCGCGAAGTTCCCCCGCCCGCCGCCCGGTTGCGGACACGGCAGCCGTGCGACCGCCGCGCCCGCCCCCGGGGAACCGCCTACGAGCCCTGCTGCTCCGCGAGGAACGCGAGCAGGTCCTGACGGCTCACCACACCGGTCGGCTTGCCCTCGACGAGGACGATGGCGGCGTCGGCGGTGCCGAGGACCGACATCAGGTCGGCGACGGGCTCGCCGGAGCCGACCTGCGGCAGCGGGTCGGACATGTGCTTCTCCAGCGGGTCGCCGAGCGAGGCCCGCTGGGCGAACAGCGCGTCGAGCAGCTCGCGCTCGACGACGGACCCGATGACCTCGGCGGCCATCACGTCCGGGTGGCCCGCGCCGGGCTTGACGATCGGCATCTGCGAGACGCCGTACTCGCGCAGGACCTCGATGGCCTCGCCGACGGTCTCCTCGGGGTGCATGTGGACGAGGGAGGGCAGCTCGCCGCCCTCCTTGCGGCGCAGCACGTCGCCGACGCGCGGCTGGTCGCCGGCCTCCTCCAGGAAGCCGTAGTCGTTCATCCACTCGTCGCTGAAGATCTTGCTCATGTAGCCGCGCCCGCTGTCGGGGAGCAGCACGACCACGACGTCGTCCGGACCGAGGCCCTCGGCGACGCGCAGCGCGGCGACGACCGCCATGCCGCAGGAGCCGCCGACGAGCAGGCCCTCCTCCTTGGCGAGGCGCCGCGTCATCTGGAAGGAGTCCTTGTCGGACACCGCGACGATGTCGTCGGTGACGTTCCGGTCGTAGGCCGTCGGCCAGAAGTCCTCACCGACGCCCTCGACGAGGTAGGGCCGCCCGGACCCGCCGGAGTACACCGAGCCCTCGGGGTCGGCGCCGACGACCTTGACCTTGCCGCCGGAGATCTCCTTCAGGTACCCGCCGGTGCCGGAGATCGTGCCGCCGGTGCCGATGCCGGTGACGAAGTGGGTGATCTTCCCCTCCGTCTGCTCCCACAGCTCGGGGCCGGTGGAGTGATAGTGCGAGAGGGGGTTGTTCGGGTTGGAGTACTGGTCCGGCTTCCAGGCGTCCGGGATCTCGCGTACGAGGCGGTCGGAGACGTTGTAGTACGAGTCCGGGTGCTCGGGGTCGACGGCGGTCGGGCAGACGACCACCTCGGCGCCGTACGCGCGCAGCACGTTGATCTTGTCGGTCGACACCTTGTCCGGGCACACGAAGACGCACTTGTAGCCCTTCTGCTGGGCCACGATGGCAAGGCCGACGCCCGTGTTGCCGCTGGTCGGCTCGACGATCGTGCCGCCGGGGCGCAGCTCGCCGCTGGCCTCCGCCGCCTCGATCATGCGCAGCGCGATGCGGTCCTTCACGGAGCCGCCGGGGTTGAAGTACTCGACCTTGGCGAGGACCGTTGCCTTGAGGCCCGCGGTCACGTTGTTGAGCCGCACCAACGGGGTGTTGCCGACGAGGCTGATCATCGAGTCGTGGAAATGCACCGTGGTCTCCGTTTTTCCGGGGTGTCCGGGCTGCCCGGGGTGTCCGGGCTGCGATGTCGTGGATGCCCACCGTGACGGACGAGCCGCGTGGGCCGCAGGTGTCGTACGGCCCCCACCGGCCCGCGCCCGGGGACGCCGCACGAGGTTTTCGGTGCCGCCAGCCTACGGCTCCGACTCGCCCGTTCACCTCCGCTCGCGATTGGCCGACCTGTCCGACGGGGCAATGACTGGATGTACGGGACGAAATGGGCTCCACACGACTGGACTGAGGTGACGGCGGAGCATGTCGAGGGCGAGGGTGGCGCGGCGCATCGCCGCGGGCGCGGCGTACGGCGGCGGAGGCATCGGGCTGCTCGGCGCGGCCACGGTCGGGATCGTCCTCGCCGAGGTGCAGCTGGCCAAGCGATCGGTGGGCAACGGCGGGTACGGGGCGCCGCCGCGGGCGAACGGGCGGTACGGGGCGGCGTTCGCCGAGCGGTCCGCGTGCGGGGAGCCGCTGCGGTTCGCCATGCTCGGCGACTCCACGGCCGCGGGGCAGGGCGTGCGCCGGGCCCAGCAGACCCCGGCAGCGCTGCTCGCCTCCGGCCTCGCCGCGGTGGCGGAGCGGCCGGTGGACGTGCGGGTGGTGGCGCAGCCCGGGGCGCAGTCCGACGACCTGGAGCGACAGGTGTCGCTGGTCCTGTCCGACGAGACGGGCTGGGTGCCCGACGTGTGCGTGGTGATGATCGGGGCGAACGACGTGACCCACCGGATGCCCGCGACCCGGTCGGTGCGGTTCCTGTCCGCGGCGGTGCGCAGGCTGCGGACCGCCGGGGCGGAGGTGGTCGTGGGGACCTGTCCCGACCTCGGCACCATCGAGCCCGTCTATCAGCCGCTGCGGTGGCTGGCCCGGCGGGTCTCGCGGCAGCTCGCCGCCGCGCAGACGATCGGGGTGGTGGAGCAGGGGGGACGGACGGTGTCCGTCAGTGACCTGCTCGGGCCCGAGTTCGCGGCGAATCCGCGGGAGCTGTTCGGGCCCGACAACTACCACCCCTCGGCGGAGGGGTACGCCACCGCGGCGATGGCCGTCCTGCCCACGCTGTGCGCCGCGCTCGGTCTTTGGCCGGAGGAGGAGCGGCCCGACGTGTCGCGCCGCGAGGGGTTCCTGCCCGTCGCCCGCGCCGCCGCGAAGGCCGCGTCCGAGGGCGGCACGGAGGTCACCGGTGCCATGCCCACGGGCCCCCGGGGCCCCTGGGCCCTCCTCAAGCGCAGGCGCCGCCGCCGCATCCAGGAACCGGACCCGACCCCCATCCCGTAGGCCTCGGCGGACGCCCCTCCCCGGCCCCCTCAGCCCCACAAGGCTCACCCCCGAATCGGCGCTCCGCGCCTCGTCCTCAAACGCCGGACAGGCTCTCTCCCACCCACCCGCCCCCGCCAGTACTTCGGCCGAACAACAGCCCGCGGCACCTTCAGCCCCGAAACGGGCCCACCCCGCGGCACCTTTCCGGCCCGCCCCGGGGCAGTAGTTTTCAGCCCGTCCGGCGATTGAGGACGAGGCGCGGAGCGCCGATTTCGGGGGAGGACCGTCCCACCCGCCACGGGACACCCACCCCCGGGGCCCAGGGGCGAAGCCCCGGTTTCGGAGAAGGGGCGGGCCTGGGGCGCACCGCGAGGCCCTGAGCAGCCGCTTAGAAATGCGGCCCGCGTCACAGCCCCCGCCCCGTGACCGACAGCGATACGTGCAGGTAACTTCCCAGGGAGTCCTGCCCTGACCCAGGGCGCCCCCGCCAGTAGGAGCCCGTGATGCCCGAAGCCGTGATCGTCTCCGCTGCCCGCTCCCCCATCGGCCGCGCCTTCAAGGGCTCCCTGAAGGAGCTGCGCCCTGACGACCTGACCGCCACGATCGTCCAGGCCGCCCTGGCCAAGGTGCCCGCGCTCGACCCGAAGGACATCGACGACCTGATGCTGGGCTGCGGCCTGCCCGGCGGCGAGCAGGGCCACAACCTGGGCCGGATCGTGGCCGTACAGATGGGGATGGACCACCTCCCCGGCTGCACGATCACGCGCTACTGCTCGTCCTCGCTGCAGACCTCCCGGATGGCGCTGCACGCCATCAAGGCGGGCGAGGGCGACGTCTTCGTCTCGGCGGGCGTGGAGATGGTGTCCCGCTCGGTGAAGGGCACGAGCGACGGCCAGCCCGACACCCACAACCCGCTGTTCGCGGACGCGGAGGCCCGCACCGCGGCCCGCGCCCAGGAGACGGGCACGGACTGGCACGACCCGCGCGAGGACGGCCTCGTCCCGGACGCGTACATCGCGATGGGCCAGACCGCGGAGAACCTCGCCCGCCTGAAGGGCGTCACCCGCGAGGACATGGACGAGTTCGGCGTCCGGTCCCAGAACCTCGCCGAGGAAGCCCTGAAGAACGGCTTCTGGGAGCGGGAGATCACCCCGGTCACGACGCCCGACGGCACGGTCGTCAGCAAGGACGACGGCCCGCGCGCGGGCGTCACCCTGGAGGGCGTGGCCGGGCTCAAGCCGGTGTTCCGCCCCGACGGCCTGGTCACGGCGGGCAACTGCTGTCCCCTGAACGACGGCGCCGCCGCCCTGGTGATCATGAGCGACACCAAGGCCCGCGACCTCGGCCTGACCCCACTGGCCCGGATCGTGTCGACCGGCGTCTCCGGCCTCTCCCCCGAGATCATGGGCCTCGGCCCGGTCGAGGCCAGCAAGCAGGCCCTCAAGCGCGCCGGGCTCGGCGTCGGCGACATCGACCTGGTCGAGATCAACGAGGCCTTCGCGGCCCAGGTCATCCCGTCCTACCGCGACCTGGGCATCCCGCTGGAGAAGCTGAACGTCAACGGCGGCGCCATCGCCGTCGGCCACCCCTTCGGCATGACCGGCGCCCGCATCACCGGCACGCTGATCAACAGCCTCCAGTTCCACGACAAGCAGTTCGGCCTGGAGACGATGTGCGTCGGCGGCGGTCAGGGCATGGCGATGGTCATCGAGCGCCTGAGCTGATCGTCGGGACCGTACCGCCGGGGCGACGCCCCGAAGCGGCGGGTCCGGCACCCTGCGTGGCCGCCCGTCTCACGAGCCGGGACGCGGCGGCCACTTCGGCCCCTCCACTCATTCGTGACCCAATCTCCCCCAGGATGTGACCAATCTCCTGAGGGAGGCGCAATTGCCCAGGTCAGCGTGGATGCGCGAATAAACACCGGGCCGAAAGTCCTGTCCAATTCGTGACGTAATGCACTGACAGCGGGATGGTGCAGGCTTCAAGCTGATGTAGGAAGTCGGGGGTCGACTTGAAACCGGGAGTACGTCAGTGAGCGCCATGCATCTTGCCTTGCTGCTCTCCGCGGCCGCTGCCACGGCCGTGGGCACCGCCACCCTGCACACCGTGCGGGGCCTGCGGCAGCAGATCACCGAGCTGCGCACCGAGCTGGCCGAGAGCCGCGGCGCGGCCGCCGGCCGCGTCTCCGTACCCGCGGCCCGCACCGCGGTGGACACCGAGGAGATACGCGCCGCGGTCGCCGAGGCCCTCGCCGAGGAGCGCGAGCGCGAGCTGGCCGAGGCGCGCGCCTTCTGGGCCGCCCAGGAGGCCCGGGACATCGCGGACACGCCCTCGCTCCTCAGCGGCCTTCCCGAGGGCATCGCGGACGAGCTGTTCCTGCCGCGCCAGGCCGATCTCGCGGGCCTGGAGTCGGAGAGCCTGGAGCCGGTCGTCGAGCCCTTCGCCGACCCGGCAGGGGCCGCGGACGAGTTCGCCGCGGACTCCCCTGAGCTGGCCGCGGCCCGCCGCCGCCACCCCTCCCACCCCGACTTCGTGCCGGTCCAGTCCAGCGCCCACGGCGACCACGAGCGCACCGTGGCCTGCCTGGAGGAGCTCGCGGACGCCCGCACGGCGCTCGCCGACGTCCGCCCGGGCCCCCTCGGCACCCTGGACGTCTATGTCTTCACGGACGGCACGACGCTCTGCATGACCCCGGGCCACCGCGAGACCGCGGAACTGCTCGCCGCCGCCCTGCGCGACGGCCAGGCCCCGGTCCTGCTCGGCGGCTCCGGCGTGTCGGGCGCGTACGCCCTGACGTTCGCGTGCGGCGCGGAGAACGTCTACATCCTCGCCGACCGCGTCATCGCGAGCGTCTGACGGCGCCAGACCCGACAGGCCCGCCAGACCCCACAGACCCGACAGCGGATCTCCGGAGCCCCGGGGCGCCGGATCCGGTCAGATTCCGGCCCGCCCGAGTGCCTGCTCCACCAGCTCCACGGCCTCCGCGAGTTCTCCCTCGTCGGCGAGCACCAGGGCCAGGTCCCGCCCCGCGACGGTGACTTGGTCGGCCGCCGCGAACATTCCGGCGTCCGGCATCCGGCGCGGCTCGCTTCCCGGTGTCTCCCGCACCTGCGTGCGCAGGGCCAACTCCCTCGCGAGCGCCAGCGCTTCGGCCGCCGCCCCGCGCTGCAGTCTGGACTGCGGCGCGGCCCGCAGCCGGTCCGCGAATCGGTCAACGGCCGTGATCAAAGGCGTCGTATCGAGCACTGTGCGACCCTACGCGTCGAGCAGGGACTGTTGCCAATACCCGAACGCTCAGGCACGGTGGCGTGAAGGACGGACCACATCGAACGCGTCCGGAGGCGCCGATGTCCCAAGTCTTCTCCGAGGAGACCCACCGAAATCTGCTCGCGCGAATCCCCCACTGCACAGGTCGTGAAGTCTCCGACTGGCTCCGCACCGTCGACGAGGGCCCCTCTCTCTTCCGTTTCGAGGAGAAGGTCAGCTGGCTCCGCGGCGAACACAACCTCGCGTACGGCCACGCCAAGGCGATCATCCACGAGTACGACCTACGCCGCGCCGCGCGCAAACTGCTCTGACCCCGACCCCCGTTCCCCCGCGAAGACAGGCAGGCAACGCAAAGCCAACGCAAGCCAGGCAGACAACGGCGAAGGGCCCGCGGAAGGCGTTCCGCGGGCCCTTCGGCCGTGTTCAGGACGTCAGCCGCCCGGGGGCGGGCGTCAGTCGTTGCCCTGCAGGATCGCGATGAGCCGCAGGAACTCCATGTAGATCCACACCAGCGTCATCGTGAGGCCGAAGGCGGCGAGCCAGGCCTCCTCGCGCGGGGCGCCGTACGCGATGCCGTCCTCGACCTGCTTGAAGTCCAGGGCCAGGAAGCAGGCACCGAGCAGGATGCCGATGATGCCGAACATGATGCCGAGGCCACCGCTGCGGAAGCCCAGACCGTCACCGCCGCCGATCACGGCGAACAGCAGGTTCACCGCCATCAGCAGGATGAAGCCGAGGGCGGCCGCCATCACGAAGCCGTAGAACCGGCGGTTCACACGGATCCAGCCGGCCTTGTAGGCCACGAGGACGCCGAGGAAGACCGCCATCGTGCCGAGCACGGCCTGCATGGCCGCGCCGCTCGCGATGCGGTTGTCGACGACGCTGGAGACGACGCCGAGGAAGACACCTTCCAGGGCGGCGTACGTCAGGATCAGCGGCGGCGACGCCTTGCGCTTGAAGGCCTGGACGAAGCCCAGGATCATCGCGACGAGACCGGCGCCGATCGCGATGCCGTAGGACTTGCTGATGTTGGCGTCGTCCACGGGCAGCAGCGCCCAGGCGAGCGCGGCCGTGACGACGAGGACGCCGAGCGTGGTGGCCGTGCGCATGACGACGTCGTCCATCGTCATGCGGCCGGTGGTCACCGGGGACTGGGGCGGGGCGCCCTGGAGGTCCTGCTGGGCGTACGGGTTGTTGGCGTACGGGTTGGCGGGGGCCTGCTGGCCCGCGCCCGCGTACGGGTTGCCCTGCGCGTACGGATTGGCCTGCGTCCCGACGGCTGCGGCTCCCCCGGCCTGCGGCTGCGCGTTGAAGCCCGCATAGCCGTTGTCGCGGCTGAACCCCCGTCGCGAGAAGACCGGGTTACTGCTCCTCATCTCACTCCTCCATGGCCACCGTGCGTGGCTTTGGTTCAAGAGTAATGGGCTGGCAAAGATCCAGCCCTAGTGCTCAGGGAGGATCTTTCCCCATCTGTTACGAGGAACGCTCACCGAGGCTCCGGTGTTCCGCCCCCTCCGGGCGCCCGCTCAGTCGAACGGCAGGCCCGTGTAGCTCTCGGCCAGGTCCGTCGCCGCCGCCCGCGAGGTCGCGATGCGGTCGAGCCGGGCCAGCTGGAGCCGGTCGTCGAAGGGGGTGGCGTCGGGGTCGCGGTGCAGCATGGCCGTCATCGCGTACGCGAACCGCTCGGCCTGCCAGACCCGGCGCAGACAGGTCGCGGAGTACGTGTCGAGGCCCGTGGGGTCGCCGTCGGTGTGGTGGGCGACCAGGGCGCGGGCGAGGGTGACGACGTCGCCCACGGCCAGGTTCAGGCCCTTGGCGCCGGTGGGCGGCACGATGTGGGCGGCGTCACCGGCGAGGAAGAGCCTGCCGTGCCGCATCGGCTCGTGGACGTGGGAGCGCATCGGGGTGACGGAGGTGGCCGTGATCGGGCCGCGCGCGAGCCGCCCGCCGTCGTCGGTGGCGAGCCGCAGGTCCAGCTCGTCCCAGATCGCCCGCTCGCTCCAGTCGGCCGCGCGGGTGCCCTCGGGGACCTGGAGGTAGAGGCGGGACACCGTGGGCGAGCGCATGCTGAGGAGGGCGAAGCCGCGGTCGTGCCGTGCGTACACCAGCTCGTCGTGGGAGGGCGGGGCGTCGGCGAGGACCCCGAGCCAGGCGTAGGGGTACCTGCGCTCGTACGTCCGCGAGAGCGCGGCGGGCACCGCGGCCCGGGACACGCCCCAGTACCCGTCGCACCCGGCGACGTACGCGCAGTGCAGGACGCCCTCACGGCCCTCGTGGCGGTAGCGCACCCGCGGCGCGTCGGTGTCGGCGTCCTCGACGGCGAGCGCCTCGGCCCCGAAGAGCAGCGGGCCGCCGCCGCGGAACCGCAGGGCGATCAGGTCCTTGCAGACCTCCGTCTGGGCGTAGACGGTCACCGCCCGGCCGCCGGTCAGGGAGGGGAAGTCGACGCGGTGCCTGCGGCCCTCGAAGCGCAGCTCGATGCCGGTGTGACGCAGGCCCTCGCGGTCCATGCGGGCGCCCGCCCCGGCCGCGCGCAGGGTGTCGGCCGTGGACTGCTCCAGGATCCCGGCGCGCTGGCGCCGCTCCACGTAGGCGCGGTCGTGGCTCTCCAGGACGACGGACTCGATGCCGGCGGCGTCCAGGAGACGGGCGAGCAGGAGGCCCGCGGGGCCCGCTCCGATGATCGCGACGGTGGTGCGCATCACGGGAGTGTCGGGCCGCCCGGGGCGGGTGTCAACGGTGGTGCGGCGTGCTCGTGGCGCGGTTGTCAGGGGTGGCTGCCATGCTGAGAAGAGCCCAGGAACCCACCTTCGAAGGGCAGGACCATGCTTTCCACCGACTTCGTCCCCGGCGCCCCGAACTGGCTGGATCTAGGTGCACCGGACACCGACGCCGCGGTGTCGTTCTACTCCGCCGTCTTCGGCTGGCAGTTCCAGTCGGCGGGCCCGGAGAGCGGCGGGTACGGCTTCTTCGTGCAGGACGACAAGACCGTCGCCGGGCTCGGTCCGCTGACCGAGGAGGGCGCGTCCTCCGCCTGGACGCTGTACTTCCACACGGCGGACGCGGACGCCACCGCCAAGGCCGTCGAGCAGGCGGGCGGCACGGTGCGGGTGCCTCCGGACGATGTGTTCAGTTTCGGCCGGATGGGCCAGTTCAGCGATCCGGCGGGCGCGGACTTCGCCGTCTGGCAGCCGGGTGACACCAAGGGCGTGGACCTCGTGAACACACCGAATTCGCTGACCTGGGCCGAGCTGTACACCACGGACGCGGCGGCGGCGAAGGACTTCTACCGCGCGGTGTTCTCCTGGCAGCTCACCGACATGGACATGGGCGAGGGCATGACGTACACCGTGCTGACCCCGGCGGGCGGCACGGAGGAGAACAGCCACGGCGGCCTGATGCAGCTCCACCAGGACAACCTGGACGCGGGCTCGGGCCCGGAGTGGCATCCGTACTTCGAGGTGGCCGACTGCGACGCGGTCTACGCCAAGGGGCTCGAGGCCGGGGGCACGACGCTCATCCCGCCGATGGACGCCCCCGGGATCGGCCGGATGGCCATGCTGACCGACCCCGCGGGAGCGCCGTTCGCGCTGATCAAGAGCGAGCAGGCGCCGCCGAGTTGACGGTCCGTCACGCGGCGGCGCGCGGGGAGCGCGCCGCCCGTGCGCGTGCGGGACGCGCCGCGCCTGTGGTGACGGGAAAGGGGGCGGAGGTGCCCGGAACCGGACTTGAACCGGTACGCCCGCTAAGGGGCAGCGAGGTTTAAGCTCGCCGTGTCTGCATTCCACCATCCGGGCAGGTGCGTGGGCTCCGCAACAAGGCTTCGACCCTATCGGGAGGCATCCCCCGAACAGCGGAACGACAGCCCGACGTTGTCTTATTTTATTGACGTCTGAGGGTGCATCAGCACGCGGTACTGGCCGGTGGTACTTGCCATCGGCCCTGTGGGCGGGGGCACGCGCCGGTGAGGGAATTGACGGAATTTAGCCGTCCACGGGCGACACGTCCGCGCCGTGTTTCCCCGCCCCTTTAGCGCCCCCTGACGACCCCTGCCGTGACCCCTGTCCGAAGCCCTCGTGAACACCCGCGCAAGGGAGCACGCCCCCGATCCCGAGTAGGGGCCGCCCGTCATCCCCAGGTATGACATGCCCCCACCGAGTCCGACCGGAGTCGCCCCCAGGAACCGGAACAGCGGCTGACTCCACGAGGCCGTTCCGCCGTGACGATGGAGTACGTACCCCACTCGCCGTCCCGACAGGAGCATCCGCCCGTGACCACCACCACTTCCTTCGCCGCCCGCGCCACCCAGGTGGCCGCCCGCGCCACGGATCTGTCCAAGGTGTACGGCCAGGGTGAGACCCAGGTGGTCGCTCTGGACCATGTCTCCGTGGACTTCGGGCAGGGCGAGTTCACCGCGATCATGGGCCCCTCGGGCTCCGGCAAGTCCACGCTGATGCACTGCGTGGCGGGCCTGGACAGCTTCAGCGGCGGCTCCGTGCGCATCGGGGACACCGAGCTGTCCACCCTCAAGGACAAGCAGCTCACCAAGCTCCGCCGGGACAAGATCGGGTTCATCTTCCAGGCCTTCAACCTGCTGCCGACGCTGACCGCCCTGGAGAACATCACGCTCCCCATGGACATCGCGGGCCGCAAGCCGAACAAGCAGTGGCTGGAGCAGGTCATCTCCATGGTGGGTCTGGCCGGGCGCCTGTCCCACCGGCCCACCGAGCTGTCCGGCGGTCAGCAGCAGCGTGTCGCCGTGGCCCGCGCCCTTGCCTCCCAGCCGGAGATCATCTTCGGGGACGAGCCGACCGGGAACCTGGACTCGCGGTCCGGCGCGGAGGTGCTCGGCTTCCTCCGGAACTCGGTGCGTGAGCTGGGGCAGACCGTCGTCATGGTGACGCACGACCCGGTCGCCGCCTCTTACGCCGACCGGGTGATCTTCCTGGCCGACGGCCGCATCGTGGACGAGATGATCCAGCCGACCGCTGACGGTGTGCTCGACCGCATGAAGGACTTCGACGCGAAGGGTCGGACGAGCTAAGGGTTCGTCCGCCAGTACCAAATCTGCGGGTCGGCTTGTGGCTGGTCGCGCAGTTCCCCGCGCCCCTTCCAGGGGCGCCACCGTGCCCCAGACCTCCAGGGCGCCCCACGCCCGACCCTCACCAGGACTCACACCCATGTTCCGTACCGCCCTGCGCAACGTGCTCGCGCACAAGGCCAGGCTGTTGATGACCGTGCTCGCCGTCATGCTCGGCGTCGCGTTCGTCTCCGGCACCCTGGTCTTCACCGACACCTTCGGCTCCGCCTACAAGAACAAGTCGGCCAAGAGCTTCGACCACGTCTCCGTCGCCATCAAGCCCGACGGCGGCTCCCGGGACGACGGCCAGGAGGCCAAGCAGCCGGACCGGCTGACGGACTCCCTGCTCACCCGGGCCGGGAAGCTGCCCGGCGCGCAGTCGGCCCTCGGCAGCGTCTCCGGCTTCACCGCCCTCGCCGACAAGGACGGCAAGCTGGTCGGCGGCGAGTGGGGCACCACGGGCGCCAACTACTTCCCCGGCAAGGACGGCAAGGACCCGCGCTACGACTTCGCCGAGGGCGCCGCCCCGAAGTCGGCCGGTGACATCGCCCTGGACAGCCGCACCGCCGACCGCACCGGCTACAAGGTCGGCGACACGGTCCGCTACTCCACCGACGGACCCGTGAAGACCGCCAAGGTCAGCGGCGTCTTCGACACCGACGACGGCAGCGTCGTCGCGGGCGGCAGCCTCGTCGTCTTCGACAACGACACCGCGCGCAAGGTCCTCGGCAAGTCCGAGTACGACGAGATCGACGTGAAGGCCGCCGCCGGCACCTCCGAGACCGCCCTGAAGGCGTCCGTCGAGAAGATCCTGCCGAAGGACACCGAGGCCGAGACCGGCGTCTCGCTGAAGGACGAGCAGGACCGCATGATCGAGCAGAACACCAGCTCCATGAGCCAGGTGCTGCTGATCTTCGCCGGCATCGCGCTGTTCGTCGGCATCTTCATCATCGCCAACACCTTCACCATGCTGGTCGCCCAGCGCACCAAGGAGCTGGCCCTGATGCGCGCCGTCGGCGCGTCCCGCCGCCAGGTCACGCGCTCGGTCCTCATCGAGGCGTTCATCGTCGGCCTGGTCGCCGCCGTCGCGGGCTTCGCGCTCGGCATCGGCGTGGCCGTCGGCCTGGAGTCCCTGATGAACGCCGGTGGCGCCTCGCTGCCCGACGGCCCCCTCGTCATCGGTCCGAACACGATCCTGACCGCCCTGATCATCGGCGTCGTCGTGACCATGCTCGCCGCCTGGCTGCCCGGCCGCCGCGCCGCGAAGATCCCGCCGGTCGCCGCGATGAACAGCGTGCACGCCTCGCCCACGATGCGCGGCCTCGTCGTACGCAACACCATCGGCTCGCTGCTCGTCGCCCTCGGCGCGGTCATGCTGTTCATGGAGGACAACTACGTGAAGTCCGGGGGCGCCGCGACGATCCTCGTCGGCGTCATCGTCCTCACGCCGCTGCTCTCCCGCCCCTTCATCGCCGGCGCGGGCCCGCTCCTGAAGCCCTTCGGCGTCACCGGCAAGCTGGCCCGCCTCAACTCGGTCCGCAACCCGCGCCGCACGGCCTCCACCGCGTCCGCCCTGATGATCGGCCTGACCCTCATCACCGCGATGACCGTCGTCGCCGTCTCCATGGGCAGCGCCATCAACAAGATGGCCACGGACTCCCTGAAGGCCGACTACGCCGTCTCGATGGCCAACTTCCAGCCGCTGACCCCCAAGGTCCACGAGCAGCTGGCCAAGCTGCCCGAGGTCGAGGCCAGCAGTGCCCTGCGCACCACCTGGGGCGAGGCCGACGGCCGCGACACCCGGATCTCCGGCGTCGACCCCAAGGCCTTCGACAAGCTCGTCGGCCTGGACTTCACCAGCGGATCCGCCGCCGCGCTCAAGGGCAACGCCGCCCTCGTCGACGAGGAGACCGCCGACGCCAAGGGCCTCAAGGCCGGTGACACCGTCCCGGTGAAGTTCGACGACGACAGGACCACCCGGCTGAAGGTCGCGGGCGTCTACAAGCCCAACGAGATGATCGACGGCCTCTTCACGCCCACCCCGATCGTCACGCCGCACCTGTCGAAGGTCCAGGACCAGCAGGTCCTCCTGAAGATGAAGGACGGCGCGTCCGGCAAGGCCGAGGACGCCATCGTGAAGGCCCTCGGCGACAACCCCGCCATCAAGATCCAGGACAAGGACGACATCAGCAACGAGGTCGGCGGCGCCATCAACATGCTCCTGAACATGCTGTACGGCCTGCTCGCCATGGCGATCCTCGTCGCCGTCCTCGGTGTCATCAACACCCTGGCGATGTCCGTCTTCGAGCGGAAGCACGAGATCGGGATGCTCCGCGCCATCGGGCTCGACCGGGCGAAGATCAAGCAGATGGTGCGCCTGGAGTCGGTCGTCATCTCGCTGTTCGGCGCGGTGCTCGGCGTCGGCCTCGGCCTCTTCCTCGGGTGGGTCGCCGGAGACTCCATCTCCGGGACCGTGTCCACGTACTCCATGGAGGTGCCCGTCGGCCGGATCCTGATCTTCCTCGCCATCGCGGGTGTGGTCGGTGTCCTGGCCGCGGTCTGGCCCGCGCGCAGCGCGGCTCGCCTCAACCCGCTCCAGGCCATCAAGTCCGAGTAACGCCTGCGCTGTGCTGAGCGGGGCCCCGGGGTGCGCGCACCCCGGGGCCCCGTCGTCATACGGGGGCTTCGCCCCCTGGCCCCCCTTTTTTTGCCGCTTCGCGGCTCGTCCTCAAACGCCGGACGGGCTTGACTTCCACTCCCTCGCCCGGAGCGGCATGCCCGACCTGCCCCTCTCCGGCGTCCGTACCGCCAGGACCTGGTTGACCCCTATGCGGTTGTTCTCGAAGGCCAGGGCCGATGCCGCCATGTAGAGGCGCCAGATGCGGGCGCGGCCGGGGGAGGTCAGGCGGACCGCCTGAGGCCAGTGGGACTCCAGGTTGGCGACCCAGTGGCGCAGGGTGAGGGCGTAGTGCTCGCGGATGGACTCCACGTCGCGGACCTCGAAGCCCGCGCGCTCCAGGAGGCCGACGGTGGTGCCGAGGGGGGCCAGCTCGCCGTCGGGGAAGACGTAGGCGTCGATGAACTCGTCCACGGAGTACGCCGACTCGTCGAGCTGGGGACGGCGGGCGATCTGGTGGTTCAGGAGGCGGCCGCCGGGCTTCAGGAGGGCGTGCAGGTCGTGCGCGTAGTCCAAGTACCGCTCGGCGCCGACGTGTTCGGCCATGCCGATGGAGGAGATGGCGTCGTACGGGCCGTCGCGCACGTCGCGGTAGTCCTGGACGCGGATCTCGATGCGGTCGGTGAGGCCCTCCTGGGCGATGCGCTTCCTGGCGAACGCCGCCTGCTCCTGCGAGAGCGTGACGCCGACGACCCGCACGCCGTACTCGCGGGCCGCGTGGATGGCCATGGAGCCCCAGCCGCAGCCGACGTCCAGGAGCCGCATGCCGGGCTTCAGGTCGAGCTTGCGGGCGATGAGGTCGAGCTTGTCGCGCTGGGCGTCCGCGAGGGTCGAGTCCGGGGACTCCCAGTAGGCGCACGAGTAGACCATCGAGGGGCCGAGCACCAGCTCGTAGAAGTCGTTGCCGACGTCGTAGTGGTGGCTGATGGCCTTCTTGTCGCTGCCCTTGGTGTGCCGGTGCAGCCTGCCGGGCCTGCGCATCTCCTCGCGCGGCACGGGCGGCGGCAGGAACGGCGCGGCGAGCGCGAACAGGGCCCTGGCGGCGGATCTGACCTGCGGGTCGCGCAGCTTCTCGGTGAGGCTCGGGGCGTCGTCGGCGCGCTCCCAGATGAACTCGGCGAGCAGGTCGAGGGCTTGGTACAGATCGCCGTCGACATCGATGTCCCCGGCCACCCAGGCCCGTGCGAGCCCCAGCTCGCCCGGCTTCCACAGCAGGCGGCGCAGGGCGCGGCGGTGGCGTACGACGAGGGTGGGGGCGCCCGGCGGCCCCGCTTCCGAACCGTCCCAGGCCCGGATTCGAACCGGCAGCTCGGTTCCCACCAACTGCTCGGCAAGATTCTGCAGCCGCAGTGCGGCGTCCTGCATGGCGCACACCTCCGTGATCACATCCCGGAACGGAACGGTCCAACACCACGTAAACACCAACGGGCGGCGCGCGCAGTCCCGTTGCACCGTTACGAATATGCAAAATGCATGCAGTGGGCATCTAGGGGCCCCCGGGAATGCCGAAAGGGCCCCCGCACCACGGATGGCGGGGACCCTTTCACGCTGTACTGCGGGCCTTGCTGCGGGCCGCCGGACGGCCCTGGCTCAGACGACCGTCAGGAAGCGGCCTTCTCCTCGACCGGAGCGGCCGGGACCTCGGCCTTGGCCGCGGGCTTCGGGGCCGGCTTGGCGGCCTCGTAGAACTCCTCGCGCGGCGTCTCCATGGCGCCGAGCGAGACGACCTCGCGCTTGAGGAACATGCCGAGCGTCCAGTCAGCGAAGACGCGGATCTTGCGGTTGAACGTCGGCATCGCCATGCCGTGGTACGCGCGGTGCATGTACCAGGCGAGACGGCCCTTGAGCTTGATCTTCATCTTGCCCATGACGATCATCGCGACGCCCTTGTGCAGGCCGAGGCCCGCGACCGCGCCCTTGTTGGCGTGGCTGTACTCCTTCTGCGGGAAGCCCCGCATGCCGGAGATCACGTTGTCGCCGAGGACCTTGGCCTGGCGCAGGGCGTGCTGGGCGTTCGGCGGGCACCAGGCGTTCTCGTTGCCCGCCTTGCGGCCGACGACGTCCGGCACCTGGGCGTTGTCACCCGCGGCCCAGATGTAGTCGGTGCCCTGGACCTGGAGGGTCGTCTGGGTGTCCACGTGGCCGCGGGGGCCGAGGGGCAGACCGAAGCGCGCGAGGGCCGGGTTCGGCTTGACGCCGGCGGTCCACACGATGGTGTTGGAGTCGACCTCGAGGCCGTTGTTCAGGACCACGTGGCCGTCCACGCAGGAGTCCATGCCGGTCTTCAGGTAGACCTCGACACCGCGGCCCTCGAGGTGCTCCTTGCCGTAGGCGCCGAGCTTCGGGCCGACCTCGGGGAGGATCTTGTCGGCGACGTCGACGAGCAGGAAGCGCATGTCCTCGCGCTTGACGCTCTTGTAGTACTTGGCCGCGTCGCGGGCCATGTCCTCGACCTCGCCGATGGTCTCGGCACCGGCGAAGCCACCGCCGACGAAGACGAAGGTCAGCGCCTTGCGGCGGACCTCCTCGTCGGTCGTGGAGTCGGCCTTGTCGAGCTGCTCGAGCACGTGGTTGCGCAGGCCGATGGCCTCCTCGATGCCCTTCATGCCGATGCCCTGCTCGGCGAGGCCGGGGATCGGGAAGGTGCGGGAGACCGCGCCCATCGCGATGACCAGGTAGTCGAACGGCAGCTCGTACGCCTCGCCGACGAGCGGCGCGATCGTGGCGACCTTGCGGTCCTGGTCGATGGTGGTGACCCGGCCGGTGAGGACTTCCGCCTTGGGCAGCACGCGTCGCAGCGGGACGACGACGTGCCGAGGCGAGATGCTGCCGGCCGCAGCTTCGGGGAGGAAGGGCTGGTACGTCATGTACGAGCGCGGGTCGACGACCGTGACGGTCGCCTCTCCGTAGCGCATCTTCTTCAGAATGCGTCGAGCTGCGTACAGGCCTACGTACCCACCGCCTACTACGAGGATCCTGGGACGCTCCGTGGTGCTCATGCCATCGAGTATCCACCCCCTCCACGGGGGTCGCTCGTGCGCCCCTTCACAAGCATGGGTGGGGCCTCTGCTACACTTCGCCGCCCACGTGACGGAGGTCATGACCTCACGGGGGAACCACCGCCCCACGCGAGTCGTTGTGAACCCCTCGTGAGCTGCCGCTCCTGGCTCCGGCGCCCGGTGGACCACCCCCTGGTTCACACCCCGGCAACACCCCGGAAGCACTCGCGGCGCCCGCCCGCGGGCCCGTACCTCGCCCGTTCCCGGGCCGAACTCCTCAAAACCTCGCCCAACAGGGCCGATTTCCTTGTGAAGAACTTCACGAACTTTCTCGGCGGAGCCCCGGAAGGAAGCGTTCCAACCCCCCTCCGGGCCGCTCAGAAGGGGTTCGGAACGCTCAGCCGATCGCCGTACGGGGCCCTCAGGCGATCGACCAGGCGATCCCGTCGAGGATGTCGTGCTCGCTCACGACCAGTTCGGCGGCCCCCGCCCGCTCCATGATCGCGAGCAGGACGAGCACGCCCGCGGCGATGACGTCCACCCGGCCCGGGTGCATCACGGGGATCGCGGCGCGCTCGGCGTGCGTGGCGCGCACCAGCATGTCGGCGATCTCCGCGACGCGGGCGTACGGGAAGCGGGAGTGGTGGATCGCCGCGGAGTCGTACGCGTCCAGGCCGAGCGCGATGCCGGCGACCGTGGTGACCGAGCCCGCCAGGCCCACGAGGGTGTGGGCCTCGCGCAGCGGGACCGTCTCCTCCGCGAGGTCCAGGGCCGCCTCGACGTCCGCGCGGATCGCGGCGAGCTGGGCCTGTGTGGGCGGGTCGGCGAGGACCACGCCGTCTTGGACGAGGTGGCGCTCCGTCATCCGCACGCAGCCGACGTCCACGGAGCGGGCCGCGCGCACGCGGTCGTCGCCGACGACGAACTCCGTGGAGCCGCCGCCGATGTCGACGACGAGGTACGGGCCCGGCAGGTCCGGGTGGCCCTTCAGCTCCTTCGTCGCGCCCGTGAAGGAGAACTCGGCCTCCTGGTCGCCGCTGATCACCTCCGGTTCGACGCCGAGGATGTCCAGGACGCCGCGGACGAAGTCGTGCCTGTTCTCGGCGTCGCGGGAGGCGGAGGTGGCGACGAAGCGGAGGCGCTCCGCGCCGTGTTCCTTGATGACCTCGGCGTACTCGCGGCAGGCCGCGAACGTCCGCTCCAGCGCCTCCGGGGCGAGCCGTCCCGTCCGGTCCACGCCCTGGCCCAGCCGGACGATCTCCATCCGGCGGTCCAGGTCGACGAGTTGCCCCGTCTCGGGGTCGGCGTCGGCCACGAGCAGGCGGATGGAGTTCGTACCGCAGTCGATGGCTGCCACGCGGGTCATCGGGGGTTCTCCTTGTCGTTGACGGTGCCGTCGGCCGGGGCTGTGCCCACCCGTGCCGCCCCTGGCGGCCCAGCTGCCCACAGGGTGGGGGGGCAGCAGCTGAGGCTGCCCCGGCCGAGCGAAGCCGGCAGGCTGGCGGCCGACGGCTGGCGGCTGGCGGCTGGCGGCTGGCGGCTGGCGTCGAACGGCCTGCTGACGCCGGACTGCCGCAAGTGGCACAGGCGGCCTGGAACTGACGGTCCAGTGGAAACGGGTGGGCGGGTGGGGAATGCCCGCCGCGGAGCGGTGGGCCGGGGCGCCCCGGTGCCGGGTCAGGCGGGGTCGGCGTTGCCCACGCAGGGGCCCTTCCGCCACCACTCCGGCAGGAGGGCGATGGCCTCGTCGCCGAGCGGGTTCACCCCGGGGCCCGCGGCCAACGAGTGGGCCACGAGGACGTGCAGGCACTTCACGCGGTCGGGCATGCCCCCGGCCGAGGGGAAGCCCTCAAGGACCTCGATGGAGTCGCGCCGCGCGATGTAGTCCTCGTGGGCGGCCCGATACGCGGCGGCAAGCTCGGGATCGGTGCCGAGCCGCTCCGTCATCTCCTTCATGACGCCGTTCGCTTCAAGCGTCCCGATCGCGGACGCGGCCCGCGGACACGTGAGGTAGTACGTCGTGGGGAACGGCGTGCCGTCGGGCAGCCGCGGCGCCGTCTCGACCACGTCCGGATTGCCGCAGGGGCAGCGGTGCGCGATGGCGCGCAAACCACGCGGCGGGCGCCCGAGCTGCTCCTGGAACGCGGTGATGTCGGCGTCCGTGGGCGCGGTGGGCTCGGTCTGGGGCGGGGGCGTCTGCATGCCTGTCTTTCGGTTCGTACTGGACTGACGGTGTCAATTGTCGTCGGCGCGATCGGCGGCGCCGGCCCTGTCGGCCTCGTCGACGCCGTCCCAGACGTTCGCGTACCAGGGCCGGTCCGCGGCCGCCTCGTCACCGCGGTGGTCCTCCGCGGCCGCCGGGTCGATGACGGTGAACCCGGTCTCGCCCGGCATCACATAGTGCAGCCGGTCCCGGACGCGCTGCTCGGCGTACGCGTCGTCCTGCCAGCGGGCCTTCTCGTCGCGCAGCCGCTCCACGTTCTCGCGGTGCTCGGACTGCTTCTGCCGCTGCTCGGCGATGTCGGCGCGCTGCGACACGTACTGCCTTATCGGGTAGGCGAGCGCCACGACCAGCGAGCAGACGACGAGCACGAGGAGCGCGGCGCGGCCGGTGAGCCGGGAGCGGCGGGCCTGCCGCTTGGTCTGCGAGCGGTAGACGCGCTCCGCGGTCTGCTCGCCGAGCAGCCGCAGCCGGGTCGCCGTGGAGAACCGGTCCTTGTCCCGGACTTTCCCGGCCATGTGTCTCGCCTCCCCAGTACGCGCGTACGTCCCCGCACACGGTACGGGACCGAGTACGGGGACGTACGTACGACTGGCTAGGGCTTAGCCCTTCAAGCGGCGCAGCCCTTCAGGTGAAGCTCAGCCCTTGAAGCGCGGGAACGCGCTGCGGCCCGCGTACACGGCCGCGTCGTCGAGGATCTCCTCGATGCGAAGCAGCTGGTTGTACTTGGCGACGCGGTCCGAGCGGGCCGGGGCGCCGGTCTTGATCTGACCGCAGTTCACGGCGACGGCGAGGTCGGCGATGGTGACGTCCTCGGTCTCGCCGGAGCGGTGCGACATCATGCACTTGAAGCCGTTGCGCTGGGCCAGCTCGACGGCGTCCAGGGTCTCGGTCAGCGAACCGATCTGGTTGACCTTCACCAGGAGGGCGTTGGCGGAGCCCTCCTCGATGCCGCGGGCCAGGCGCTCGGGGTTGGTGACGAAGAGGTCGTCGCCGACGATCTGGACCTTGTCGCCCAGCTTGTCGGTGATGACCTTCCAGCCCGCCCAGTCGTCCTCGAACAGCGGGTCCTCGATGGACACGAGCGGGTACGCCTCGACGAGCTCGGCGTAGTACTCGGTCATCTCGGCGGCCGAGCGGGACTTGCCCTCGAACTCGTACTTGCCGTCCTTGTAGAACTCCGACGCGGCGACGTCGAGGGCGAGCGCGATCTGCTCGCCGGGGACGTAACCGGCCTGCTTGATGGCCTCGACGATGAGGTCGAGGGCGGCGCGGTTGGAGTCCAGGTTCGGCGCGAAGCCGCCCTCGTCGCCGAGGCCGGTCGACAGGCCCTTGGTCTTCAGGACCTTCTTCAGCGTGTGGTAGACCTCGGCGCCCCAGCGCAGCGCCTCGGAGAAGGACTCCGCGCCGATCGGGGCGATCATGAACTCCTGGATGTCGACGTTGGAGTCCGCGTGGGACCCGCCGTTCAGGATGTTCATCATCGGAACGGGCAGCAGGTGCGCGTTCGGGCCGCCCAGGTAGCGGAAGAGCGGCAGGTCGCTCGCCTCGGAGGCGGCGTGGGCGACGGCAAGGGAGACGCCGAGGATGGCGTTGGCGCCGAGCGAGCCCTTGTTGTCGGTGGCGTCGAGGTCGAACATCGCCTGGTCGATCAGGCGCTGCTCGGTGGCGTCGTAGCCGACGAGCTCCGGGCCGATCTGCTCGATGACGGCGAGGACGGCCTTCTCGACGCCCTTGCCGCCGTAGCGGTTGGCGTCTCCGTCACGCAGTTCGATGGCCTCGAAGGCACCGGTGGAGGCGCCCGACGGGACCGCGGCGCGGCCGGTGGACCCGTCGTCGAGGCCGACCTCGACCTCGACCGTGGGGTTGCCTCGGGAGTCCAGGATTTCCCGGGCTACGACGACGTCGATGGACGGCACGAGCATCTCCTTATGGGATGTGACGCTAGGGGCGCATGGCGTGCACCACTGGGGGCGCGGGCTTGCGCATGGCTTGCATGGTCTTCATCGGCCCTGCGTCTCCTGAGCCTAACGGGCCCGGGAGCTTCGGCCAGCCGACCGCCCGCCCCGTGGGACGGCCATCGGGCCAATTCCCTGGGAATCCGGACGGAACCACAGGTTCTTACCGGCCGGTAGCTTCGCCCTGGGCGTACTCGGGGACGACCTCGGCGCGCACCGGGACCGGCGGGGACGCCCCCCGGACAGCACCTCGCCCCGGTGCGTACGGGGGATACGCGCACCGGGGCGAGGGAGACCCGTGGGGACGGGGGCGCTCCGCGGGGCGGAGCGGGGGCCCTGTCCGGACGGGCCGGACAGGGCGCGGGTCGGGCTCAGGCTCAGCTGAGGTGCAGCTGCTGGCCCGGGTAGATCACGTCGGCGTCGGAGATGATGTCGCCGTTGAGCTTGTACACCTTGTGCCAGCCGCCCTTGACGTCGTGCTCGTCGGCGATCTTGGACAGGGTGTCGCCCGTCTTGACCTTGTACTCGCCGTCGCCCTTCTTCACGACCTTGCCGGTCGGGGTCTGGACGGTCTTCTTCGACTCGGTCTGCGGGGCGGCCTGCTGCGGCTTCGGCTGCGGCTTGGCCTGCTGCTGCGGCTGAGCCTGCTGCGGCTGCTGCTGGGGCTTGGCCTGCTGCTGCGGCTGCTGCTGCGGCTTCTCGGCACCGCCACCGTTGTACGGGGCGCTGGTGAGGCCCACGCCACAGCTCGGCCAGGCACCCTTGCCCTGGCCCGCGAGGACCTTCTCGGCGATCTCGATCTGCTGGGCCTTGGAGGCCTTGTCGGCGGTGGCCGCGTACTTCGTACCGCCGTAGGCGGCCCAGGTGGAGGCGGAGAACTGCACGCCGCCGTAGTAGCCGTTGCCGGTGTTGATGGACCAGTTGCCGCCGGACTCGCACTGGGCGACCCGGTCCCACTGGTCGACGGTGGCGGCGTTCGCGGTGCCGGCGGCCATCAGCGGGGCGGCGACGGCGGCGCCGGTGACACCGACGACGGCGGCCGCGCGGGTGGCCTTGGACGGACGACGGTGCTTGCCCTTGCCGGAAAGCAGCATGGAGTGATCCCCTCACCGACGCCTGCGAGGTGAGCTGTCGGGTTCGGGCGGGTGAGTGCCCGGCCGTACGGCTTCCGTACGACTTCACCCCTAGCCGGTCCTGCGCGTCGCGCGGCCGCTGGCCGCTCAACGCGTGGGCCCGGCGCTTACCTTGGGTCCCCCGCTCCTGCCTTCGGCGCTCGAAGCGACGACTGTTCCCGTCCGGCCGTTGGCAGGATTCGGCGTACCGACCGGCGGGGCCCGCTGTGGCGAGCGGTCACGACCGTAGACAGGCAATCACCGGAATTTCAAAGACGATCAGGGCTTCTGAGACCCATCTCTCACTTGCCTCTCACCGTCTTTAACCCGGACATTCACCCCGAACTGCCAGTCAATTTCCGCCCGGCGACGCCTACTTCCGGTCCGCCTCCGCGGCCTCTTCCTCGCTCAGGTCGAGGCGCTGACCGGGGAGGATGAGATCCGGGTCACCGCCCACGGTGCGCTTGTTCTCCGCGTAGAGGGTGGACCAGCCGCCGTCAAGGTCGTGCCGGTCGGCGATCTGCGAGAGGTTGTCGCCGGAGCGGACCGTGTAGGTGCCCGCGGGGTCGGTGGCGTCACGCGCGTCGCGCCCTTCACCGCGCGACGCGTGGCGGCCCGCGGAGCCCGCGCCGCCCTTCTCCGTCCCGTCGGCCTCGTCGGCGCTGGAGCCGCGGTGGCGGCCGGACGGAAGGCCGGAGGAGTCCTCGGAGCCCTCCGCGGACTCGTCGGCGCCCGACGGCTCACGGCCCGCCTCGGAGCCGGCCTCGGGCGAAGTGCTGTCGCGGTCGCCGGACTTGCCGTCCTCGTCCGCGCCCTTCTCGCCCCTCTGCCCGCCCTTGTCGCGTTCGTCACTCTCGTCGGCCGAGCCGCTGTTGTCGGGCTTGCGGTGTTTGCCGGTTTCCTCGCCCTTGTCGTCCTCGGCGTCCGCGCCACGGTCCTTGCCCTTGGCGTCGGCGGCGTCGCCGGTGCCCTTGTCGCCCTTCTCGCCCTTCTCGCCGTCCTTGGAGCCCTTGGAGCCCTCGGCGCCGTCGGACGACTCCGGGGACGTCGACGGGGCGGGCGGGAGGCCCGGGTCGACGTCGGCGGCCGCGCCGCCCTTGCTGAGGCCCGCGGCCGGGCCGCAGTTCGGCCACGCGGACGGGCCCTGGTCGGCGAGGACCTTGTCGGCGACGGCGATCTGCTGGGAGCGGCTCGCCTGGTCGGCGCTCGGCGCGTACGCGAGGCCGCCGTAGCTCTCCCAGGTGTCCTGCGTCAGCTGCAGACCGCCGTAGTACCCGTCGCCCTTGGCGCTCCACGCGCCGCCGCTCTCGCACTCCGCGACCTTGTCCCACGTCGAGGCCTCGGCGGCGTGCGCGCCCGTGGCGCCGAGCAGCGGGATGGCGATGGCGGATCCCGTGACGCCCGCCGCGACGACGATCGCCGGGGCCTGACGGGGACGGCGGTGACGGCCTTGGCCGGAGAGCATGCACGTGCCTTTCGAGCGACGACAAGAACAGCTGCGACACATGGTGCCGAGGGGTGCCGAGCCGTCGTGAACGTAGCCGCAGTCGAACGTCAGTCACAAGTCGATGCAGCGCAGATCACGTGAAAGTCACAGTCTTGACGGTACGTCAGACACGTGCCGCTCCCCCGTCAGCGTGCGGGCGGCGTGAACGTCACCGGCAAGGTCCGCAGGCCACGCATGATGAGCCCGCCGCGCCACCTCAACTCCGCCGGATCGACGGCCAGTTGCAGGTCGGGCAGCCTGCGGAGCAAGGTCGCCAGCGCCGTCTGGCCCTCCAGGCGGGCCAGCGGGGCGCCGAGGCAGTAGTGGATGCCGTGGCCGTACCCGAGGTGCTGGTTGTCGCTCCGGGACAGGTCGAGGAGGTCGGGGTCGGGGAAGCGGGCCGGGTCGCGGTCTGCGGCGGCGAGGACGACGAGGACGGGGTCGCCGGCCGCGATGTCCTGGCCGCCGATGCGCAGCGGCTCGGTGGCGAAGCGCCAGGTGGCCAGCTCCACGGGGCCGTCGAAGCGGAGCAGTTCCTCGACGCCGGTCTCCAGGAGGCCGGTGTCCCCGGCGGCGAGGGAGCGTTGCAGCCGCTCGCGCTGCTCGGGGTGGGTCAGGAGCGCGTACGTCCCGTTCCCGATGAGGTTGACGGTCGTCTCGAAGCCGGCGAACAGGAGGATGAAGGCCATGGCGGCGGCCTCGTTCTCCGTGAGGTGCTCGCCGTGGTCGGAGGCGCGGATGAGACCCGAGATGAGGTCGTCGCCGGGGTCGCTGCGCTTGCGGTGGATGAGCTCCGCGAGGTAGCCGCGCATCTTCTTCACCGAGCGCGCGACGCCGCCGCGCGGGCCGCCGCCGTGCCGGATCATCATGCCCGCCCAGTCCCGGAAGTCGTCCTGGTCCTCGCGCGGGACGCCGAGCAGGTCGCAGATCGCGTAGATGGGGAGGGGGAAGGCGAACTCGTGGATGAGGTCGGCGGTGCCCCGCTCCTCGGGCTTGTCCAGGAACGCGTCGATGAGCTGGTCCGTCAGCTCCTGCACGCGCGGGGCGAACTCGGCCACCCGGCGGGGCGTGAACGCCTTCGACACCAGGCGGCGCAGGCGGGTGTGGTCCGGCGGGTCGATGTTGAGCAGATGCGTCATCAGCTCGGCCTTGCGCTCACCCGGGATGCCCGTCTTGCCCTTCGCGTGCGCGGGCTCGTCGTGGTGCGCGGGGTTCTTGGACAGCCGCTGGTCGGCGAGGGCCTGCCGGGCGTCGGCGTAGCGGGTGACCAGCCAGGCCTCCACTCCGCTGGGGAGTTCGGTCCGGTGCACGGGGGCGTGCTCCCGGAGCCAGGCGTACGCGGGGTAGGGGTTGGTCGCGAACTCCCAGGTGAAGAGGTCCGGGGCGGGGGGAGGTGGGGGCTGGGGCTGGTCTTGCATGGGTCGACGGTATCCGGTCGGGTGGAACGGGCCTCCCCCGAATCGGCGCTTCGCGCCTCGTCCTCAAACGCCGGACGGGCTGAAATCTCGCCCCCCGGGGCGGGCTCAGGCGCCAGACGTCCTTGAATTTGCCTCCGCCGCCAGGATCGCGTCCCTGTACGCCCGTGCCGCCGCCCGCAGGGACGCCTCCGGGTCCGTTCCTTCCGTCTCCGCTCGGAGGGCCATCGCCAGCAGCTCGTACCCGATGCCCTCTCCCTTAGGGAGGGGGACCTCCAGGCCTGCCGTGCGGACCCGGGAGGACAGCTTCGCGGCCAGGGCCAGGCCGGGCTGACCGAGGGGGATGCCGTCGGTGACGGAGTCGCGCTGCTTCTCCTCGGCCTTGGTGCGCAGCCAGTGCGCCTTGACCTCTTCCGGCGTTGCCGCCGTCTCCTCGCCGAAGACGTGCGGGTGGCGGTGGATCAGCTTGTCCACGATGGTGGCCGCGACGTCGTCGAGGGAGAACGGGGCGTCCTCGTCCTCCTCGGCGATGCGTGCGTGGAAGACGACCTGGAGCAGGACGTCGCCCAGTTCCTCGCGGAGTTCGTCCTTGTCGCCGTCCTCGATGGCCTCGACGAGTTCGTACGCCTCCTCGATGCCGTACTTCGCGAGGCTCTGGTGGGTCTGGCGGGATGACCAGGGGCATTCGGCGCGGATGCGGTCCATGACCTGGACCAGGTCGAGGAGGCGGGCGCCCGGCAGGTCGTACGAACCGGGGAGCAGCTCCAGGTCCGGCATCGCGACCCGGCCCGAGCCCGCGAGCCGCGCCAGGCCGTCGGTGAGCGGGCGGTCGCCCTCGGCCGTGGCGATCACCAGGACCGTGCGGCCGCCGGCGCACGCGCCCACCAGTTCCTCGGCGGTCGGCGAGGCCTGCTTGACCTCGACGCCCGCCTCGCGGAGATACGGCAGCTGCGGGTGGGCGGCGTCGGCGCACAGGACCTCGTCGGCGTCGTGCAGCAGCCGCCAGGCCGTCCAGGACAGCAGGCCGGGGGCGACGCGGTGGCTGGTGGTGAGCAGCACGACTCGGCCGGTCTCGATCTCGTTCACGCCCCGAACGTAACCCACGCCACTGACAATGCCGCCATCGCCGACAGGCACCTTCTCGGTCGGCCCGCCCGGCTTTTGCCGCTAGGCCTCCGCCCGCGTCGAGCCGCCGCCCGACACCTCGCGCACCCACGGCGTGCGCAGGTCGGTGCGCTTGCTGGTCTTGACGTCCCAGGTGCCGTACCGCGGGTTCAGGTCGACGTCGAGCTTCTTGGAGGTCTTGGACAGCGTGGCCCAGAAGGTGTTCTGGCCGTCCTGGGCGTTCATGTCGGCGCCGAGCGCGCGGGCGAGCTTCTGGGCCTCGATCTCCGTGCGGATGCTGTCGTCGAGGTGCTCGGGCGCGACGCTGTACTGCTGGAGCCAGCCCGCTTCCAGGGCCTTCCTGCCGCCCGCCTGCTGCTCCAGCTGGCCGCGCATGGTCTGGATCTCCTTGCGCGTGACGCCGACCCCGGCGTCGCGCGCGGCCCGGTGCAGGACCTTGTCCAGGACCAT
Organism: Streptomyces sp. RK9; assembly: GCF_045070545.1. Classification (NCBI taxonomy): domain Bacteria; kingdom Bacillati; phylum Actinomycetota; class Actinomycetes; order Kitasatosporales; family Streptomycetaceae; genus Streptomyces; species Streptomyces sp. RK9. The sequence continues at coordinate 138,386 of NZ_CP173704.1, forward strand.
GGTGTGCAGCGTGCTGCGGGTCAGGCCGCCGGTCTTGGCGATGACCTGCTCGTACTGCTTGTCGTCCGGCAGGGCGGCCCGCTGTGCGGAGCGCACCTCGTTCACCCGGTTCTCCAGTTGCGCGACCGTGATGCGCTGGTCGCCGACGACCGCGGCCGCGCCGGGGTGCGCGTCGTTGCCGCAGGCGGTCAGGAGCGGGGCCGCGAGCAGGGCTGCGGCGGAGAGGACGAGCGCGGAGCGACTGCGGCGGTGCAAGTGGGCCTCCCGGTGGAGAGATTGTGCTTCGCTGCACAAAGTCTTGCGGTGATCGATGGTAGGCAGTGGTGGTCGGCTCGGCCACCCTTCCCCACGAACTTCGTTCAGGGGATTCGCCGAAACCAACGATTCGCCGCGAGTTGGGGCACCCTCCGCCGTCCCCCCTCCCTCTCCTCTGCCCGCGTGGCTCCCCGCGCGGCTACCCGCGCACCTGCCCCAGCCACTGCAGGGTCCGCCGGATCTCCGCCGGGAACGGGTGTCCGATGCCGTGCACCCGCTCGGCGTCGAGCACGAGGCGGCCCAGCGTGTCGTGCGCGGCGGAGCGGTCGCCGAGGGCCAGCAGGAGCTGGCCGATGCGGCGGCGGATCTCCAGGGACTGGCGGATGTCGTCGGTGGCGTACTGGTTCTCGTAATAGGGGAGCAGCGTGCGGTACTCGGCGAGGGCCGCCGCCGGTTCGCCGAGCTGCTCCAGGCACTGGGCGGCCTCGTAGCGGAACTGGAGGGACTGCGGGTCGGCGTGTCCCGACTCGGCGGCGCGCTGGTCGGCGAGGCGGCGCAGCTCGGGCAGGGCGCGGCGGTACTGGCCGTCGTCCATGAGCGTGGCCGCGTACTGCTTGCGCAGGGTGCGTACGACCGGGGAGTGCTCGCCGTGCTGGGCGGCGGCGGTCGGCAGGATCGCGCCGAGGGTGTCCACGGCCTGCGTGATGCGGCCCTCGCCGAGGAGGCGCTTGACCTCGTCGACGGCGGCGGCGACGTCCTGGCCGCGGGCGGGACCCGTCGGACCGGTCTGCGGGGCGGGCGCGGGGGTCGCGGCGCGGTCGGGCCAGGGGGCGTGCGGGCGCAGGAACGGGCGGGTCGGGTCGAGGGGGTGGCCGGTCGGCACGGAGCGGCCCGGGAGCAGCGGGGCCAGTTCCTCGTACACGTCCTGGGCGCTGGCGGGCCGGTGTTGCGGGTCCTTGGCGAGCAGCCGCAGGACGAGTGCCTCCAGGGCTTCGGGGACCTCGGGGCGCAGCCTGCGCACCGGCAGCGGCGGCTCGTACAGATGGCGGTGCAGCACGCCGAGGGCGGTGGAGCCGGAGAACGGCACGTCGCCGCTGAGGAGTTCGTGCAGGAGCACGCCGAGCGCGTACAGGTCGGTGTAGGGCCCGACGGCGCCGCCCATGGCCTGCTCCGGCGCCATGTACGAGGGGCTGCCGATCGGGGAGCCGGTGTGGGTGAGGCGGGTGGTGTCGGTGTCGAGGACGGAGGCGATGCCGAGGTCGAGGATGGTGAGGGTGCCGTCCTGGCGGACCATCACGTTCCGTGGCTTCAGGTCGCGGTGCACGATCGGCACGGCGTGCACCGCGGAGAGCACGGCGCACAGTTGGGCGGCGACGGCGACGGCCCACTGCCAGGGGTAGGGGGTGTGCTCGGCGAGGTGGTCGCCGAGGTCAGCGCCGTCGACGTACTGCATGACCAGGTACAGGTCCTCGTCCTCGGTGCCCGCGTCGTGCACGGTGACCAGGCCGGGGTGGTCGACCTGGGCGGTGACGCGGCACTCGCGCAGGAAGCGGCGGCGCAGCTCGTCGGCCTCGGCGCCCGCGACCTTGTCGGGCCGAAGCAGCTTGACCGCGACCCGGCGGTCCAGGCGCTGGTCGTACGCCGTCCACACCTGGCCCATGCCGCCCTGGCCGATGAGCGTGGAGAGTTCGTAGCGCCCTGCGATCAGACGGTGGTCCGTCCCGCCTGCCACGGTCAGTTGCCGCCTTCCTGCTTGCGCAGATAGTCACTGAGCTCGTCCAGCTCGGCGCGGACCTGGTGGATGCGGGCGGGCGCGGGGCGCGCGGGCGGCGGGGGCGTCGGGGTGTGGGCGGGCGGGGACGGCAGGGGGCCCGGGCCGGGGTGCGGGACGGGGCCGGTCTGCTGCGGGTAGCCGTAGGCCTGCTGGGGGCCGGTGGCGTAGCCCATGGCCTGCGTCTGGTGGTAGAGCAGGCGGGCCTGCGCGTCGGCCTGCCGGAAGTGGCGGATCTCCAGGATCAGGTAGTACGTCACGGCGGCCACGAGGGTGCCGAGGAGCAGGCCGACGCCCAGCTCACCGCGCCAGGTGGTGATCTCCTCGCCCGGGTCCTTGGCAACGAAGGCGATGGCCGCGACGTCGAGCGTGACGACGGCACCGAACGCCGCCCAGTCCCGTGTCCTGCGGGTCACGAGCGCGAGCCGCAGGATCGGCGCCGCCGCGAGGAAGCCGCAGGTCACGACGGCGAGCACCACGAACATGACGCGCAGCGTCACCGTCGGTCCGCCGGAGGGGGCCGGAGGGTGCTGCGGCCCGTAGCCGTGGCCGTGCATGGCTGCTCCTGATACCTGACGCGGCCGTACGCGTCCTCCGGGGCAAAGTGCTGGGCCCGGAGACGTACGGCCGACGAACGAACGAATGCAGAATCGAGCGTATAGGCCGACTCGAACAACCGGTCCCGGGTTGTACCGAACCGTTGCCGTACTGGTCATGTCGCTGCGGCGGCACGCTTCTGGCGGCACGGCGGCCCCGTCGGACTCACGGCGACACGCTGCCGTCGGTCAGGCCGTCGTGCATCCCGCGCACCAGTCGCTCGCCGAGGCGGCCCGCGAGGCGCAGCGCGTCCTCGAAGGCGGCGAGGGCCCGGAACCGCTCGCCGTAGCCGCGCTGTCGGTCGGGCGGGAGCCGGGGCAGTTGCAGGCGGCGCACGTCGAGCCGGGCGGAGGTGGAGGCGTAGCTGCTGGCCTGGCGGTTGTTGGCGGTGCCGCGCAGGAACCCGGCGAGGAACCAGGGGTCGAGGGCGTCCTGGTCGGGGCGGAGCAGGACCAGGCCGCGGCCGGGCACGGCGCCCGCGGTGGTCTCGTCGATGACGCGGGCGGCGGCGGTGCCGCCGAGCACGGGCACGACGACGTCGCCGGGCGCGGTGCGGACGGGGGCGTCGGCGGTCTGGGCGGCGGGGTCCTGGTGGGGTGCGCCGACGGCGGGCCCGGGCGCGGACGACGTGGTGGCGGAGGGTGCCGTTCCGGCGAGGACGTCGTGTTCGGTGAGGACGGGGACGTCGGCGGGGGTCCCGGCGGTCGCCGACTGGCCCGGGTGGATCGACAGGGCGCCCGCGCGGGCGAGTTCGCCGATGGTGGTGAGCGGCCAGCGGGCCGTGTCCGGTGTGCCGGGGGCGGCCTCCGGCGGGGTGAGGCCCGCGGTCAGGCGCAGGGTCTCGTCGAGCCGGGCCCGTACCGCGCGCAGCTCGTCGGCGCCGCCCTCCGCGGCCCGGGGCGGCAGGCGGCGCCCGGGCGCCAGGTCGACCTCGTCGTCGAGGAGTTCGAGCACCGGCACCGACAGCGCGAAGCCCGGCTCCTCCGCGAGCGTGCCCGCGCGCTCGAACCGGCGGAACGCCCCGAGCACGGCGTCCCGCAGCGGCGGCCAGGCCTGCGGGTCCCGCCCGTCGGTGTGCCTGCCGTCGGCCGCGCCGCCGCCCCCGGCCTCGACTAGCAGCACCTCGGGGGCGCTCGGCGCGTCGGGCCCCGGCCTGCGCAGGACCCACACGTGCAGCGGCAGGTGGTACGGGGGCGCGGCACCGGCGGGCAGCGCGATCACGGCCCGCAGGGCGCCGCGGCGCAGCAGGTCGGCGCGGACGCGGCGGCCCGAGCGGCGGGACGCGGCGGCGGGCGGCATCAGGACCACGGCGCCGCCGCCGTCGCGCAGGCGCGCCAACGCGTGCTGCACCCAGGCCAGTTCGGACTCGGTGCGGGCCGGGAGGCCGTACTCCCAGCGCGGGTCGTAGGCCAGCTCGTCGTGGCCCCAGTTGCGGTCATTGAACGGCGGGTGGCACAGCACGACGTCGGCCGCGCGGTCGGTGAACGTGTCGGCGCGCAGGGTGTCGGCGGCGGCGGTGCGCACGGTCGCGGCGGAGCCGAGGGCGAGCCGCAGCGCCGTGAGGGCGGCGAGTTCGGGGGCGCTGTCCTGGCCGTACAGGCGGCGGTCGGCGCCGTCCCTGCCGGGGCCGGGGGCGGCGGCGCGCAGCAGGGCGCCGGTGCCGCAGGCCGGGTCGAGCACGGTCCGCCCGGCGCGGCCCGCGCCCGCGAGGGCGGCCATCAGGTCGGCGGGGCCCTCGGGGGTGAGGGTGTATTGGCGGGGGTTGGCGTCCAGGTGGCGGCCGAGCAGGAACTCGTACGCGGTGGGGGCGCCGAGTTCGGCGGCGAGCTCGGCGACGGAGCGCAGCAGCGGGGCGGACGGCAGGAGTTCGGGGGGCGCGGGGGCGTGCACGGCGCGGGTGGCGGTCGGCGGGCCGAAGCGCGGGGTCAGCACGCCCTCGATGAGGTCCGGGAGGAGGCGGGCCATCCGCTCGTCCGAGACGGCGCTCGCCGCCAGCCAGTCGGGGTGCCGGTCGTGCACGAGGAGCAGGGCGCACCCGGCGTGCAGGAGGGCGGGGACGGGGCCCGCCGGGTGTCCGGCGAGCTGCTGCCAGACGCGTTCGCGCAGCGGTACTTCGGAGAGTTTTCCCTGGCCGCGCAGCCAGCCCTCGACCTCGCCGAGCGCGAAGGACGGGCTGGTGTCGGTGCCGCCCACGGGCTTGGGGAAGTCGGCGTGGCGGCGGCGCCAGTTGCTGACGGCGGCGCGGCCGACACCGGCGAGGCGGGCGATGCCGGCGGCGGTGACTTCGGTGGGGTCGGGGGCGCCCGTGGCGTCGGTGGCGTGAGTGGCGCTGTTCGCGTCCGCCGTCCCCTCGGCCGCGCCCCGTGCGCGCGGCACCCCGTTCCCCTGCCGCGTCGGCCCGCTGGTCGTCACTGGCCCGCCCCTCGTCGTCCGGTCTCGCTCGCTCCCCGTGCGCCGCCTTCTCCCCGACGGCGCGCGAACCGAGCTTACCCAGACGTACGGAACGAACCCCTTTCACATGCGTTAACGACTCCTTCACCGTGAACCGTGTTGACTCGGTTCACAGCTAACTGCTCTCATAGGTGCTCCGGACGATCCCTTGGGGGGGACCTCTCATGCAGCACCGTTCGCGCGCTCGTCGCGCCACCCTCGCCGCGCTCTGTCTCACCGCGACGGCGGCCGTCACCCTGACGGCCTGCGGCAGCGACAAGGACGGCTCCTCGCCGTGGGGCGCCGTGAAGGAGTCCGGCGACACGCAGTCGGGCAAGGACGCCAAGGACGGAAAGAACGGCGCGGACGGCGGGGACGGCGGGGAGAAGTCCGGCGGCGGGTCGAAGGGCCCCTTCCCCGGCATGTCGGGGCCGGACATCGTCGAGAAGTCCGTGGCCGCGACGACCGGCGCGAAGTCGCTCACCCTCAAGGGCAGCGCGCCCGACGACGAGGGCGGCGCCATCGACATGGACATCGCGCTCAACACCCGCGGCGAGTGCGCCGGTTCGATGAGCATGAAGGACCAGGGCTCGGTCGACCTGATCGTGAACCGCAAGACCGTGTACAAGCGGCCCGACGCGGAGTTCATCCGCTCGGAGACCAAGGACCAGCCGGAGGACGAGACCGCCGCGGCCGTGCAGCTGATGGCCGACCGCTGGTCGAAGTCCAGCGCGACCTCGTCCGACGCCAAGGGCATGGCCACGTTCTGCGACCTCGACCTCATCCTGGCCGAGTTCAAGGACGTCGACTCGGCCGCGCGGCGCGGCCAGCAGACGTCGGTCGACGGCACCCCGGCCCTCGCCCTGCACGAGACCGAGGGCAAGGACAGGTACACGATCTACGTGGCCACCGAGGGCAAGCCGTACCTGCTGAAGATCGTCAACAACACCACGAAGCGGACCGAGTCCCTGACCTTCGGCGACTACGACAAGCCGGTGGACACGACGGCCCCGAGCGGCGACGTCCTCGACCTCGACAAGATGAACTGACGGGCGGCCCGCCTCACCTCACGAAGCGCGCCCGCCCCCGAGGGCCCGCTTCACCCCACAGGGCCCGCTTCACCCCACAGGGCCCGCTTCACCCCACAGGGCCCGCCGCACCTCACAGCGCGTGCCGCACCCACACGTTCGGCTCCACGTACACCGCGTACCCGCGCCCGGGCTCGCAGTGCACCGGCACCAGCGCGCCCGGCACCTCGACGAGCCCCTCCTCGTCGAGCGGCAGGCCCGTCCACGCCCGCCACCGCTCCAGCGTGCCCGACACCGTCATCGACGCCGGGGCCACCTTCTCGATGACGCCGCCCGCGCGGACGTGGACGCGCAGCCACGGGTCGTGCGGCAGGCCGTCCTGCCGGGTGCGCCGCGCGTACTCCTCGATCGGCGTCGCGGGCTCCAGGTGCTTGGCGTTGGGCCGCACCGGCGCGACGACCTCGGTGAAGCCGCGCCCGCGCGCGTTCTCCCGCAGGGCCGCGAGCACCTGGCCCGAGACGCCGTGCCCCTGCGCGTCCGGGGCGACCGTGATCTCGATGGCGCTGACGGTGTCGGGCTCCCGGCCCCGCTTGAGGTCCGAGAACGCCCACAGCATGACCGCGTCCCAGCCGCCGCCGGGCAGCTCCCCGCGCCCCTCGGCGCCCAGCGCGAACGGCACGCTGAACGCCCGCGCCACGACCTTCCCCCCGGCGTCGGTGGCGACGAGGACGTGTTCCGGCCACTCCACCGGGATCCGCATCATCAGCGACCAGGCGACGGGGTCGTACTGCACGAACTCGACCCAGGTGTCGTCCATCGCCCACATCGGGTCGGTGAGTTCGGGCCGCTCGGCGAGCGGGGTGATCGTGAGGTCCATGCCCGCACGCTAACGGCCGGGGCGCGGCCCGGAAACCGAATTAGCGCGCGGCCGCCCGGAGCCCGGCCGACGCCCCGCCGCACGGGCGAAGCCGCAGGTCGCGGCAGGCCCGGCCACAGGGCACGGCAGGCCGAGCCGCACCTCACCGCGCCCGGAACCGCCCCGGCGCCGCCGTCGGGTTCCCGCCGCCCGGCAGTTTCTCCTGCGGGCAGCGCGCAAGGACCTTCCGCATGGCGTCCCGCTCGGCGGCGGTCACCCACAGGCCGTACTTCTTCTTCACGGCGACCTGCCGCGCCACGTACGCGCAGCGGTAGGACTTGTTCGCCGGCAGCCATGTGGCCGTGTCGCCGTCGCCCTTGCCGCGGTTGGGGCCCGCGTCGACGGCGAGGAGGTTCAGGGGGTCGTTGGCCAGGGCGATGCGCTTGCTCGCCCGCCAGCCGTTCGCGCCCTTCTGCCAGGCGTCGGAGAGGGCGACGACGTGGTCGATGTCGACGCGGCTGCGGCCGCGCGTGAACGTCACGTCCTTGCCGGTGTACGGGTCCGGGGCGAGGGTGCCCGACGTCACCGTGCAGTCGCCGCCGCGGAACTTCACGGCGTCCAGGTCGCGCTTCAGTATGTCGTCGCGCGTCCCGCAGCCGTTGGAGTCGGTGTCGGCCCAGGGGCTGCCGAACCGCGCGCGGTCGTAACCGGTCTTCGGGGCGCGGCCCTTGACGGTGAGCGCGTCCACGGCGGCGAGCGCCGGGCCGCCCCGGGTACCGGAGCCGGGCGCGCCACCCGCGTCGCCCGCCTTGTCGTCGTCGCCCTTGCAGGCGGAGAGACCACCGCCGAGCACGAGCAGGGCGACCGCCGCGCCCGCGCCCGCACGCCGTCGCCGTCCCCGACCTCCCGCCGAGCCACCGCCGGACGTCACGGTCTCCCCGAGCCTCACAGTCATGTCCTCCCCTGAAACGGCCCCACGGTAGCGGCCAAGTGGTCCAGACCATACCGCCCTTCGGGGCCCAACCCGCACATTCCCGGCAGGGCCGCCGGACCCGCGGCGGCGGTCATTACCCCCGAAGTAATCGACCACCCCGCTCCCCGCCCGGCAGGATTCTGCCCATGGAAACCACGCAGACGCCCCAGACCACCGCCGAAGCCACCCGCGCCACCGTCCAGGAGTTCCTCACCGCCCGTCTCGCCGGGGACACCGCGCGGATGACGGAGCTGTTCGCCGACGAGGTCGACTGGCTGCTCGCCGAGAACCCGGCCTGCCCCTGGATCCGCCCGCGCGCCACCGGCGCCGAATGCGCCGCCCAGGCCGAGGAGTTGGCGCGCCACACCGTCGCGGAGGACTCCCGCGCCTCCCTGGACACGTTCCTCGTCGACGGGGCCGACGCCGTCCTGATGGGGCACCTGTCGGGGACCGTCCGCGCCACCGGCAAGTCCTTCGAGGGCCCGTTCGCGCTGCGCCTCACCGTCGAGAACGGGCGGATCACGCGCCACCACCTCTACGAGAACAGCCTGTCCGTCGCGGCGGCCTGCACCCCCTGACGCACTCTGACGTCCCCTGACACGCCCTGACACCCCCTGACGCGCCGGAAGAACGCCCGCCCCGGGAATAGCCGGAGCACGACTCCGCTTGAGGGCAGTGACCTTGCCGGACGATCCGGACGGGGCACGCGACATGGGGGCGGGACACATGAACGGACGCATCGGTTCCAAGGGTTCGGCGCGCCGCGCGGGCGCCGCGCTGCTCGCGACGGCCACGCTGGCCGCACTGCCCGTCGTCGGCGCGCAGGGGCTCACAGGGCCCTCCGGCGCCGTGGCGGCCGGGCACGACACCACCGCGCACAAGAGCAAACACGGCCCTGCCAAGAGCGGTTCCTGGCAAGGCGGCTGGGCGGCGTCGCCGCAGGCGCCGACCGAGGTCTTCGCGCCGAACTGGTCCGAGCGGGGCTTCGAGAACCACACCGTCCGGCAGGTCGTCCGCGTCAGCAAGGGCGGCACGAAGGCACGCATCGAGCTGTCGAACCGGTACGGCACCAAGCCGCTGCGGATCTCCGGCGCGACGATCGCCCGCACCGCCGAGGGGGCGTCGGTCGAGGGCGGTTCGGTGCGCAAGCTGGCCTTCGGCAAGCAGGGGTCGCTGACGATCCCGGCGGGCGGCACGGCGTACAGCGACAGCGTGCCGTTCCCGGTGCGGGCCCTGGAGTCGCTGACCGTCACGCTGCACCTGGCGGAGCCGACCGGGCCCACCACCTTCCACCTGGCCTCCTCCGCGACGAGCTACCGCGCCCAGGGCGACCACACGTCCGACCGCGACGGCGCCGCGTTCACGGAGACCAGCGACTCCTGGTACTACCTCTCCGGCGTCGAGGTCGGCGGCGGGGCGGGCGTGCGCCGGGACTCGGTGGTGGCCTTCGGCGACTCCATCACCGACGGCTACGGCTCCAGCCTCAACACGAACAACCGCTACCCCGACAAGTTGGCCGAGCGCTTCGCCGCCGCCGGCAAGCCGCGCAGCGTCCTCAATCACGGGATCGGCGGCAACCAGGTCACCAACGACACCTCCTGGGCCGGGGAGAAGGGCGTCGTCCGCTTCAAGAAGGACGTCCTGAGCGAGCCGAACGTCGGCACCGTCATCGTCCTCGAAGGCATCAACGACATCGGCGGCAGCGGCCCCACCTACCCGGGCGGCCCCACCCCCGAGGTGTCGGTCCGCAAGCTCATCGACGGCCACCGCTCCCTGATCCGCCAGGCCCACGCCCGCGGCATCAAGGTGGTCGGCGCCACGCTGACGCCCGTGAAGGGCTCGTTCTACGACACCCCGGCCAACGAGGCCAAGCGCGACGCGGTCAACGACTGGATCCGCACCTCCGGCGCGTACGACGAGGTGGTCGACCTCGACCGCGCCCTCGCCGACCCCGCGGACCCGGACCGCATCGCGCCCGCGTACGACTCCGGCGACGGGCTGCACCCGAACGACGCCGGGTACCGGGCCATGGCCAACGCCCTGGACCTGCGCACCCTCTGAGTCCGGGAGCCCACGAAAAGCCCGGCGGCGCCTCTCGGGGCGCCGCCGGGCCTCCGGACACCCGGGCCCCGCCGGGCCCTAGCCGAGCACGGACGTCAGGAACTCCCCGACCCAGCCCAGCAGTTCACGCCCGACCAGCGGCTTGCCGCCGACCTTCGCGGTCTTCGGGCGCGGCACCAGGACCTGGTGGGTGGCGGGCTTGATGACCGTGCCGGGGTAGAGGCGCTTGAGGCGCAGCTCCTGGGACTCCGCGAGCTCCACGGGCGCGAAGCGGATGTTGGTGCCCTGCAGGACGATCTCGCCGACCCCGCACGCCCGCGCCAGCATGCGCAGGCCCGCCACCAGGAGCAGGTTCTCCACCGGCTCCGGCAACTTGCCGTAGCGGTCGGTGAGTTCCTCGCGCACCGCCTTGATGTCGGCCTCCGTGTTGGCGGAGGCGATCGAGCGGTACGCCTGCAGGCGCAGGCGCTCGCCGGGGGCGTAGTCGTGCGGGACGTGCGCGTCGACCGGCAGCTCGATCTTGACCTCGAGCGGCGGCTCCTCCTCCACGCCGCCCTCCAGGGAGGCGCGGTAGTCCGCGACGGCCTCGCCGACCATGCGGACGTAGAGGTCGAAGCCGACGCCCGCGATGTGGCCCGACTGCTCGCCGCCCAGGAGGTTTCCCGCGCCGCGGATCTCCAGGTCCTTCATCGCCACGTACATGCCCGCGCCCATCTCCGTGTGCTGGGCGATCGTCGCGAGCCGCTCGTGGGCGGTCTCGGTCAGCGGCTTCTCCGGCGGGTACAGGAAGTACGCGTAGCCGCGCTCGCGGCCACGGCCGACGCGGCCACGCAGCTGGTGCAGCTGACTCAGGCCGAAGTTGTCGCCGCGCTCCACGATGAGGGTGTTGGCGTTGGAGATGTCGATGCCGGACTCGACGATCGTCGTCGACACGAGCACGTCGAACTTCTTCTCCCAGAAGTCCACGACGACCTGCTCCAGGGCCTGTTCGGACATCTGGCCGTGCGCGGTCGCGATGCGCGCCTCCGGCACGATGTCGCGCAGACGGGCCGCCGCCCGGTCGATGGACTCGACGCGGTTGTGGATGTAGAAGACCTGGCCCTCGCGCAGCAGCTCCCTGCGGATCGCGGCGCCGATCTGCTTCTCCTCGTACGGCCCCACGAAGGTGAGCACCGGGTGCCGCTCCTCCGGCGGGGTCGTGATCGTCGACATCTCGCGGATGCCGGTCACGGCCATTTCGAGCGTACGGGGGATGGGGGTCGCCGACATCGTCAGGACGTCGACGTTCGCGCGCAGCTTCTTCAGCTGCTCCTTGTGCTCGACGCCGAACCGCTGCTCCTCGTCGACGATGACCAGGCCCAGGTCCTTGAACTTGGTCTCGGAGGAGAACAGGCGGTGGGTGCCGATGACGATGTCGACGGAGCCGTCCTTGAGGCCCTCCAGGGTCGCCTTCGACTCGGTGTCCGTCTGGAAGCGGCTGAGCGCCCGGACGTTCACCGGGAACTGCGAGTAGCGCTCGGAGAACGTGCCGAAGTGCTGCTGGACCAGGAGCGTCGTGGGGACGAGGACGGCGACCTGCTTGCCGTCCTGGACCGCTTTGAAGGCCGCGCGGACCGCGATCTCCGTCTTGCCGTAGCCCACGTCGCCGCAGATCAGGCGGTCCATCGGGACCGACTTCTCCATGTCCTCCTTGACCTCGGCGATGGTGGTGAGCTGGTCGGGCGTCTCCGCGTACGGGAAGGCGTCCTCCAGCTCGCGCTGCCAGGGCGTGTCGGGGCCGAAGGTGTGGCCAGGGGCCGCCATCCGCGCGGAGTACAGCTTGATCAGGTCGGCGGCGATCTCCTTGACCGCCTTCTTCGCACGCGCCTTGGTCTTCGTCCAGTCGGCGCCGCCGAGGCGGTGCAGGGTCGGGGCCTCGCCGCCCACGTACTTGGTGATCTGCTCCAGCTGGTCCGTCGGGATGTAGAGCCGGTCGCCGGGCTGGCCGCGCTTGGCGGGGGCGTACTCCACGACCAGGTACTCGCGGGTCGCGCCCTGGACCGCGCGCTGCACCATCTCGATGTAGCGGCCGACGCCGTGCTGCTCGTGGACGATGTAGTCGCCCGGCTCCAGGGTCAGCGGGTCGATGGTCTTGCGGCGCCGGGCGGGCATGCGCTGCCCGTCCTTGCCCGCCGCCTTCTGGCCGGTGAGGTCGGTCTCCGTGAGGACGGCGAGCTTCAGGGCCGGGTCGACGAAGCCGTAGTCGATGGAGCCGCACGCCACGTGCACCACGGCCGGGGTCAGCTCGGCCAGGTCGGCGTCGAGGCGGGCCGCGATGCCCTCGCCGCCCAGGACCTCGGCGGTGCGGGCTGCCGGGCCGTGGCCCTCCGTGACGTACACCGTGCGCCAGCCGTCGGCGAGCCAGCCCTTGGTGTCGGCGAGGGCCTTCGCGGTGTCGCCGCGGTAGGTCTCCGGGGCGTGCATGCCGAGCTTGAGGGTGTCGGCGTCCGCCAAGTCGGTGATGTCGGAGGGGTCCGGGGTCTCGTCGGCGGCGAACGGGCTCACCGACCACCACATCATGCCCAGCTCACGCGCCCGGTCCCGGATGTCCGCGATGCCCCACAGCGAGGCCGCGCCCACGTCGATCGGGGCCTCGCCACCACCGGCCGTCGCCGCCCAGCTGGCCTGCAGGAACTCCTGGCTCGTCGCCACCAGGTCGGCGGCCCGGGTGCGCACCCGCTCCGGGTCGCAGACCAGCGCCATCGACCCCTTCGGCAGCACGTCGAGCAGCAGCTCCATGTCGTCCACCAGGACCGGGGCCAGGGACTCCATGCCCTCGACCGCGATGCCCTCGGCGATCTTGCCGAGCAGCTCGCCGAGCTCCGGGTGCTGCTCCGCCAACGCCGCGGCCCGTCCCCTGACCTCCTCGGTGAGCAGCAGCTCGCGGCACGGCGGCGCCCACAGGCCGTGCTCCGCGATCTCCAGGGAACGCTGGTCGGCGACCTTGAAGTAACGGATCTCCTCGACGTCGTCGCCCCAGAACTCCACCCGCAGGGGGTGCTCCTCGGTGGGCGGGAAGACGTCGAGGATGCCTCCTCGTACGGCGAACTCGCCGCGCTTCTCCACCAGCTCCACGCGTGCGTACGCCGCCGCGGCCAGGGCCTGAACGGTCTCGTTCAGGTCGGCCGACTCGCCCGTGCGCAGCGACACCGGCTCCAGGTCGCCGAGGCCCTTGACCTGCGGCTGCAGCACGGAGCGCACCGGGGCCACGACCACCGACACCGGGCCCGTCTCGGGGTCCGCGGCGTCCTCAAGGCGCGGGTGCGCCAGGCGGCGCAGGACCGCGAGGCGGCGGCCGACGGTGTCCGAGCGCGGGGAAAGACGCTCGTGCGGCAGCGTCTCCCACGACGGGTACTCCACGACCCCCTCCGGCGGCAGCACCGTCCGCAGCGCCGCGGCCAGGTCCTCCGCCTCGCGGCCCGTGGCGGTCACCGCGAGGACCGTGCGGCGGGCCTCCCGCGCGAGGGCCGCCACGGCGAAGGGGCGGGCGGCCGGGGGGCCGACGAGGTCGATGTGATGCCGGTTGCCGTCGGCCGCGGCCTTCACCGCTTCGGTGAGGGCCGCGTCCTCGACGACGGCGTCCAGCAGTCCGTGCAGGCTCATGAAGGGGCATCCAGTCCGGGGCAGAGAACGGTGCGGACAACGCGAACAGCCCGACTCGTCGCACGGGCCGGGGGTGTCCAGGGTACGTCGCCCGAGCGGGGCTCACCTGCCGGTGCGGTGCGGGCCGGGGGCCTTGCCGGGGGCTCCCCAGTCCCACCCCTTCCCGAAACCGGGGCACAGCCCCCGGGCCCCCGGGGTGGGAGTCCCGGGCGGGTAGGACAGGCCCCCGCCGAATCGGCGCTCCGCGCCTCGTCCTCAATCGCCGGACGGGCTGGATCGTTGCCGGGGCGGACTGGAGAAGTGCGGGAGCGGGCTGGAGGAGTGCGGGAACAGGCTGGAGAGGCGGGAGTGGGGCGAGAGGCGGGAGTGAGGCCGGAGAGGCCCGGGGGTGGGCAGGGGCGAGAGGCCCGGGGGGGCAGGGGCGAGAGCCCCTGGAAGGGCGGGTGGGTGGGGGAAAAGCCCGTCCGGCGATTGAGGACGAGGCGCGGAGCGCCGATGGGCAGGGGAAAGGGGCGCAGCCCCATACGCAAGGGCCGGGGTCAGGGGAACGTTCCCCTGACCCCGGCCCTCCCCCGTTCCCCCGTCGCGGTGGCTAATCCGTGGCGATCGCGTTCAGCACGTTCATCCGGCCCGCCCGGAACGCCGGGACCAGCGCGGCGAACAGTCCCACGAAGGCCGAGCCGATGAAGACCGTGATGATCGTCGGCCAGGGGATCTCCAGGACCTTCAGGCCCTCCAGGGCGAGCAGCTTCTGGGCCGTGGCGCCCCAGCCCATCCCGAGGCCGAGGCCGAGGAGGGCGCCGAAGAGGGCGATGACCACCGACTCCAGGCGGATCATGCGGCGCAGCTGGCGGCGGGAGAGGCCGATGGCCCGCATCAGGCCGATCTCCCGGGTCCGCTCGACCACCGAGAGCGCGAGGGTGTTCACGACGCCCAGGATGGCGACGATGATCGCGAGGCCGAGGAGGCCGTAGACCATGTTCAGCATCTGGCCGACCTGGTCCTTCAGGCTCTGCTTGAAGTCGGTCTGGTCCTGGACCTTGTACTGCGGGTAGGTCGCCAGGGAGTCCTTGAGCGCCTTGTACGCCTGCTCCTGCTTGCCGTCGACCGCCTTGGCGAAGGCGATCCCGGTCTGCGGCATCCGGTCGGCGGGCACATAGCGCTCGACCGTGGCGATGTTCACGTACATCGCGCCCTTGTCGAACGACCCGTCCTCCGACGTGATCGCGGCGAGCTTCAGCTCGGCGGTGCGGCCGTGCTCGAAGGCGACCTTCAGCTCGTCGCCGACCTTCAAGTGGTGCTTCTTGGCGAAGTCCTCGCCCACCGACATCGCGTTCTTTCCGTAGGCGGCGGACTGCTCACCGGCGACGGTGTCGCGGCGCAGGTCCTTGGCGTACGTCGGGTCGGCGGCGCTCAGCTCCGCGCCCTTGCTGGTCTTGCCGCCGGGCAGGGTGAGGTCGGCCTTGATCTCCTTGTTGCGGGTGAAGTGGGAGATGTACGGAGTCTTCTTCAGCTTCTCCTCGGCCTTGGCCGTGATGCTCTGCGACTCGGCCTGGATGATGAAGTCCGCGCCCACCGACTTGTCCAGCTCGTCCGTGGCCGAGGCGACCATCGAGGAGCCGACCACGGAGAGGCAGGCCACCAGGGCGAGGCCGATCATCAGGGCAGCGCCGGTGGCACCGGTGCGGCGCGGGTTGCGCAGGGCGTTCCGCTCGGCCATGCGGCCGACGGGGCCGAACATCCGCAGGATCACCGCGCTGATCACGCGGACCACGAAGCGGGCCAGGACCGGGCCGATGACCACGAAGCCGATGAGGGTGAGGACGACGCCGCCCCCGAGGAACAGGGAGCCCTCGCTGGCCTTGTCCGCCTGCCCCGCGGTGTAGAGGCCGAAGCCTCCGGCGGCGGTGAGGACCAGGCCGATCAGGGCGCGCAGGGCGCTGGACTTGCCGTCGGCGGGCGTGCCCACCTCGCGCAGCGCGGCCATCGGGGAGACCTTGCCGGCTCGGCGTGCCGGGAGATACGCGGCGAGGACGGTGACGATGATGCCGAGCGCCATGCCGACCACGGGGGTCGTCCAGGCGATGGTGAGGTCCTTCGTGGACAGCTCCATGCCGACGCCGGACATCAGCTTCATCAGGCCGACCGCGAGGCCGATGCCCGCGCCGACGCCGAGGATCGAGCCGATGACGCCGAGGAGCAGCGCCTCGACCAGGACCGAGCGGTTGACCTGCTTGCGGCTGGAGCCGATGGCCCGCATCAGGCCGATCTCGCGGGTGCGCTGGGCCACCAGCATCGAGAAGGTGTTGATGATGAGGAAGATGCCGACGAGGAAGGCGATCCCGGCGAAGCCGAGCATCGCGTACTTCATGACGTCCAGGAAGCTGCCGACGGACTTGCGGTCGTCGGCCGCGCTCTCCTTCTGCGTCTTGACCTGGTACGCGGAGGCGTCCCCTGCCAGCGTCCTGGTGACGTTGTCCTTGACCTGCTGGTCGCTGAAGCCGCTCGCGGCGCTGACGCTCAGGTGGGTGAACCGGCCGGTGGCGCCGAGCAGTTCGCGCTGGGCGGTCTCGGTGTCGAAGTAGAAGACGGCCGCGCCCGGGTTGGTCACCTTGAAGGTGGCGATGCCGACGATCTTCGCCTTGAAGTCACCGGCGGCGGTGATGGTGCGCAGTTCCTCGCCCATCTTGAGGTTGTGCTTGTCGGCGGTGTCGGCGTCGACCATCACCTCGGTGGGGCCGCGCGGGGCGTGCCCGGAGGTGATCTCCATGGAACGCAGGTCGTTCTTCGTCCAGTTGCCCGCGAGGGTGGGGGCGCCGGTGGACGGGCCCATGTTCTTGTTGTCGGAGTCGGCGACCGTGACGCTGTCGCTGGAGATGGCGCCCTCGACGGACTTCACGCCGTCGGCCTTCTTCACCTGGGCGATGGCGGAGGCGGGCAGCGACTCGGGCTTGCCCGTCTTCGGCCCGTCGTCACCGGCGTCGCCGGCGTCCTTGGGCTTGACGGTGACGTCGGACGCCGTCGCCGCGAAGAGCTTGTCGAAGGTGGTGCTCATCGTGTCCGAGAAGACGAGCGTGCCGCACACGAAGGCCACCGACAGGACCACGGCGATCGCGGAGAGCGCCATGCGTCCCTTGTGCGCGAGGAAGTTGCGCATGGAGGTCTTGAGGACGGTCATGACGTGCGCCCCCGGGCGTCGAAGTGCTTCATGCGGTCCAGGACCTGGTCCGCGGTGGGGTTGTACATCTCGTCGACGATGCGGCCGTCGGCCAGGTACAGCACGCGGTCGGCGTAGGACGCGGCGACCGGGTCGTGCGTGACCATCACGATGGTCTGGCCGAGCTCGGTGACCGAGCGGCGCAGGAAGCCGAGGACCTCGGCGCCGGCGCGGGAGTCCAGGTTCCCGGTCGGCTCGTCGCCGAAGATGATCTCCGGTCGTGACGCCAGGGCGCGGGCCACGGCGACGCGCTGCTGCTGGCCGCCGGACAGCTCGGTCGGGCGGTGCTTGAGGCGCCCGGCGAGGCCGACGGTCTCGACGACCTGGTCCAGCCAGCCGCGGTCGGGCTTGCGGCCCGCTATGTCCATCGGGAGCGTGATGTTCTCGATGGCGTTGAGCGTCGGAAGGAGGTTGAACGCCTGGAAGATGAAGCCGATCCGGTCCCGGCGCAGCTGCGTGAGCTTCTTGTCCTTCAGGCCGGTGATCTCGGTCTCGTCCAGATAGATCTGCCCGGAGGAGACGGTGTCGAGGCCGGCGAGGCAGTGCATGAGCGTGGACTTGCCGGACCCGGACGGGCCCATGATCGCGGTGAACTGCCCGCGGGCGATGTCCACGTCGATGTGGTCGAGGGCCACGACCCGGGTCTCGCCGGTGCCGTACGCCTTGACGACCTGGCGTGCCCGAGCCGCCACGGCCGTACGCCCTCCAGTACCCCCGTGCCTGGGAGTGGTCACAGCCGTTGTCACGGTAAGTCTCCTATGTCGGTGATGAGATGAGCTCGTTGCCGCACTGCCTGCTGCCGTACTGCCTGCTGCCGCACCGTTCGGTTCGCCTGCCCGGCCGCCCGTCGGGCCTCCGGTCGCACCGCTTGCTCACGTGGATCAGTCTGGTCCGCGGGGGTACCCCGGCGCCCTGGTGCGGAGCGCAGTCTTTTGCTGGGGAAAACCCCACCCCCGAAGCTGAGGTTCGTCTCAGTGCCGGTGGCCCGTGCTCCGGCCCCGCGGCATAAAGCCAATCTAAGGACCAGGTCAGGCGCCTTCGTCCTCCGTCGGTACCAACGTTTCCCTGTCCGTAGTACGGAGGTCCCCCTAGGGGTTCTCCACCCGCCGGTGGAGCGGTTCTCAGGGTCGCTCCACCCTCCTGGTGACCGGAATCCCGCCCCACCAGCCGAGAGACCCTCCACCCTCCCCCGGGGCCCCGCGCGGTGAGAAAGTGACCCGAGGCAATAAGTGCAGGGGGAAGGAATCCCGGGATGCCGAGGACCGACAGGCGCGGGGCCGTCGTCGCCGCGCTCATGCTCGTCATGGCGCTCGCCGCGCTGGACGCCACCATCGTCTCCACGGCCGTCCCG
Organism: Streptomyces sp. RK9; assembly: GCF_045070545.1. Lineage (NCBI taxonomy): Bacteria > Bacillati > Actinomycetota > Actinomycetes > Kitasatosporales > Streptomycetaceae > Streptomyces > Streptomyces sp. RK9. The sequence goes on from NZ_CP173704.1 coordinate 156,567, forward strand.
CAGATCGTCGGTACGCTCGGCGGCTTCTCCGTCTTCTCCTGGCTGTTCTCCGGCTATCTGCTGGCCGCGACGGTCACGCTGCCGGTGTACGGCAAGCTCTCCGACACCTTCGGCCGCAAGCCCGTCCTGATCGCCGGCTGCGTCCTGTTCCTGCTCGGCTCCGCGCTGTGCGCGCTCGCCTGGAACATGGGCGCCCTGATCGCCTTCCGCGTCGTCCAGGGCCTCGGCGGCGGCGCGCTCCAGGGCACCGTCCAGACCCTCGCCGCCGACCTGTACCCGCTCAAGGAGCGCCCGAAGATACAGGCCAAGCTGTCGACGGTGTGGGCGACTTCGGCGGTCGCGGGCCCCGCGGTCGGCGGCCTCATCACGGCGTACACGGACTGGCGCTGGATCTTCCTGATCAACCTGCCGGTCGGCGCGGTCGCGCTCTGGCTGATCGTCCGGCACCTGCACGAGCCCGCCCGTACGACGGCGGCGACCGGGCCGCGCAGCGAGGTGTGGAAGCGTATCGACTGGCCCGGAGCGCTCGCCGTCTTCGCCGCCGGGGGCGTGCTCCTGACCGCGCTCGTGCAGGGCGGGGTCGCCTGGGCGTGGCTGTCGGCGCCGTCGCTCGCCCTGTTCGCCGCGGGGCTGCTGTGCGTCGCCGCGGTCGTCGTCATCGAGCGCCGCGCGGCCGACCCCGTCCTACCCGGCTGGGTGTGGCGCCGGCGCCCCATCGCCGCCGTGAACCTGGCGCTCGGCGCGCTCGGCCTGGTGATGGTGGCGCCCACGGTCTTCCTGCCGACGTACGCCCAGTCGGTGCTCCAACTCGCGCCCGTGGCCGCCGGGTTCGTGCTCTCCGTGATGACCCTGAGCTGGCCGGTGTCGGCGGCGCTCAGCCAGCACGTCTACCGGCGCATCGGCTTCCGCAACACGGCGATGCTCGGCATCGGCGCCGCGGCCTGCGTCCTCTTCACCTTCCCGCTGCTGCCCTACCCCGGCTCGGCCTGGCAGCCCGCCCTGTTGATGCTGCTGCTCGGCGCGGCGCTCGGCCTCTTCCAACTCCCCCTGATCGTCGGCGTCCAGTCGACCGTGGGCTGGGCGGAGCGCGGCACGACCACCGCCTCCGTCCTGTTCTGCCGCCAGATCGGCCAGACCGTCGGCGCCGCCCTGTTCGGCGCGGTCGCCAACGGGGTGCTCAGCGCGAGGCTCGGCGGCGCGGGCTCCCTCGACGCGGTGGCCAAGGCGCTGGACGACCCGGACTCGGTGGCGGACGCGGACCGGCTGCGGCGCGCGGTGGACGCGGCCGTCGACGCCGTGTACGTGGGCGCGGCGTGCGCGGCGGTGGTGTGCCTGCTGGTGCTGCTCCTCGTGGCGCCGCGCAGGTTCCCCGTCATCCAGGAGGCACCCGCGGAGCCCGGCGCGCCCGAGGGACCGGGGGCGCAGGGCGCACGGGACGAGCCCGGCACACCCGACGAACCGCGTGCCCCTGACACCCAACTGCCGCACCAAACGCCCCGGTTGACCCATTCACCGCTCGACGAGACCCATACCGACTGACCAGTATGGCGAAAACCCCGCGCGCCTCCCCTACCAGCAAGTAGCGTTCTCGGCCCTCGCTCCCTCGCGGTCCGCACCGGACCGAAGCCGCGCTTGGAGAGGAACCGGGATGAACCACCCTCCGCACGACTCGTCCCCGTCCTACGCCACCTACCCCTGGCAGCCCGTCCCCCCGCCGCCAGCGCCGCCACCGCCCCGCGCGGCGCCCCGCCACCCCGCCCTCGGCAACCACCGTGACCTGCGGGTCCTGCGCACCGCCTACCGCCGCCAGCGCCGCGTCGCCACCCTCACCGCGCTCGGCTACTTCACCCTCTTCCTGATCCTGTCCGGCTGCGCACCCTCCCTGATGAACAGCGAGGTCTCCGGCGGCCTGACGACGGGCCTGCTCCTCGGCCTCGTACAACTGCCGGTGATGTGCCTCGCCATAGCGCTGTACGAGTTCACGGCGCGGCGACGGCTCGACCAGCTCGCCGCGCGCCTGCGCAAGCTCGCGGAACTGGAGGCGAACCGTGATCACCGCCGCTGACACGACCCAGAACATGACCCTGGTGGCGTTCACGGCCGTCGTCACGCTGACGCTCCTTCTGTGCGTGATGACGGGTCCCGACCGGGACGGGCTCGGCGAGTTCTACACCGGGTACGGCGGCCTCACGCCGCTGCGCAACGGCCTTGCCATCGCGGGCGACTACATCTCCGCCGCGTCCGTGCTCGGCACGACCGGCGTCATCGCGCTGCTCGGCTACGACGGCGTGGTCCTCGCCCTCAGTACGTCCCTGTCCCTGATGCTCCTGATGTTCCTGCTGGCCGAACCGCTCAGGAACGCGGGCGAGTTCACCATGGGGGACGTGCTCGCGCGCCGGATGCCGGGGCGGGTGGTGCGGGTGACCGCGTGCGCGGCGACGCTGGCCGCGCTGCTCCCCCTCATGCTGGTCCAACTGGCGGGCGCGGGCGACCTGCTCGCCTTCGTCCTCGGGTTCTCGAGCCCCGGCCTGAAGACCGGGTGCGTGATCGCGCTCGGCGCGCTGATGATCAGCTACGCGGCGATCGGGGGCATGAAGGGCACCGCCCTCATCCAGATCCTCAAGATCGTGATCCTGCTCGGGTCGGGGACGGTGGTCGCCGTCCTCATCCTGCGGCGCTTCGACTGGGACCCCGGGGCGCTGCTCGCCGCGGCGCAGCGGGGCAGCGAACTCGGCCCCGCCTACCTCCGGTCGGGGCTGCAGTTCGAGGGCGGTCCGATGCCGCGCCTGGACATGATCAGCTCCGAGCTGACGGTGGTCCTGGGCGGGGCGTGCCTGCCGCACATCACCATGCGCATGTACACGGCGCGCAGCGCACCCGAGATAAGGCGCTCCCTGTCCTGGGCGGTCTCCTCGGTCGCCCTCTTCGTCCTCGTCATCACGGTGATCGGATTCGGTACGACGGCGATGCTCGGGCGGGCGGCGGTGTCGGCGCACGACGCGCAGGGCAACACGGCGTATCTCCTGGGTACGCGGGCGGTGTTCGGCGCGGACGCGTCCGGCGCCGAGACGCTCCTCTTCACGACGGTCGCCACCGCCATCTTCCTGACGCTGCTCGCCTCGGTGGCCGGGATGATCCTGGCCTGCGCCAACTCCCTGGCGCACGACGTGTTCGCGGCCTGCCGCCGCGGTCTGACGCCCCGCAGGGAGATGACGCTCGCCCGCGGCTGCGCGCTGGCCGTGGGCGCCCTCGCGATCACCCTCGCCGTCCTCATCCAGGACCGCAGCCTCCAGCCCCTGGTGACCCTCTCCTTCTGCCTCGGCGCGTCCGTGCTCGCGCCCGCCCTGATCTACACCCTCTTCTGGCGCCGCTTCACCCGGGCGGGCCTCCTCTGGACCCTCATCGGCGGCACGGTCGGCTGCGCCGTGCTCATGACGGGCACCAACCTCGTCTCCGGCTCCCCCAACGCCGCCTTCCCCACCCACGACTTCAACTGGTTCCCCTTCACCACCCCCGGCATCGCCTCCATCCCCCTCGGCTTCCTCCTCGGCTGGCTCGGCACGATCACGTCCCGCCCCACCGTCCAACGGGAACAACGGGGCCGGTACGAGGCGGTGGAACCGTTCATCCTGGCGGGGGCTCGCGGGGCGCGGGGGCGCTGAGCGCGGTGCGGGCCGGCCTCGCCGTGGGGGTTGCATCCCACCCGTCCGTGCCGGCTGGGGGGATGGGGGAGGTGGGGCACGGGGTGCTCCCCGGGCCCACGGATGCTCCCGCCGGCGGGGACCCGGCAGGTGGGTGTGGGGTTGCCGGGCGGCGAGTGTCCGGTCGGGGGCGAACGGGTGGGCGGGTGGGGCGGATCCGCCGCGCAGCGGCGGGGGCGTGGGAACCGGGCCGCAGACGGGCGACGACAAGGGGCGCAGGGCGGCAACCCTGAGGACCAGAGCCACGGGTGGGCGGGTGGGACCGAGCCGCCGCGCAGCGGCGGGGACGTGGGGAGCGGGGGCAGCGCTGAGGGCGGATGCCCCGGGGTCAGGAGTCCGTGGCGGGGGTCGGGCCCGGGACCGTGCCGGGGCCGGGGGTGCCGTCCTCCTGGGCGCCCCGCCCGGTGAGCGCGGCGAGGCTGCTCCGGACATGGTCCATGTGCGCCCGGACCTCGTCCCACCGCTCCCCGTGCTCCCGCAGCACCCGCTCCGTCTCCCGCCCGACCCGCTCCTCCCGCATCCGCGCCCGCGCGAGCACATCCGCGGCCCGCGCCTCCGCGTCCTCCTGCCCGTGCCGCGCGGCCTCCTCGGCCTGGGCCCTGGCCCGCTCGGCCTCGGCGAGGCGGGCCTCGGCGGCGGCGACGAGCGACGCCTCGTGCGCCTCGACCGCGGCCTCCCGCTCGGCGATCTCCCGCTCGGCGGCCTCCCAGCGCTCGGCGTGCTCCTTCTCCAGGTCGGCGAGGAGCCCACTGGTGCGCTGGCGCATGTCCCGCAGCGCGGCCAGCGCCTCGCCGCGCCACTGCTTCACATCCGTACGGGCGGACACGCGCACCTCGTCGGCGGTGGCGCCGTCCGCGAGCAGCCGCTGCCGGGCCCGCTCCTCCGCCTCGCCGCACACCGAGTCGGCGTACGCCCGCGCGGCCCCGGCGAGCGCCGCCGCGCCCGCGGCGGTGGCCTCCTCGGTCTCGCGCGCCGCGGCCGCCGCCGCGTCCCGTACGGCCGCGGCCTCGTCCTCGGTCAGCGCGAGCAGGTACTGCGCGCGCTGCCCCAGCGTCTCGTACGTCTGCGGAGCGAGCCGCGCGACGACCTCGCGCATGTGCGCGGCCTCGGCGTCCATCTCCTTCGCGAGGACGGTGAGGCGGGCGGCGCGCTCCCACGCCGCGTCGCGGTCCCGGGACAGGGCGTCGGCGTAGACGTCCACCTGCCCGGGACGGTAGCCGCGCCCGCGCACGGCGACGAAGCCATGAGGTGATACCGACACACCGCTGCCGCTCATCCTTGATCCCCTCTTTCGCCCACACAGACTCTCGCCGTCGCGCCGACCGCGTACAACGCGATTGGCGCACATCTTGATGGATCAAGCGGAAGTGGTCATAACGCGACACTCCGCCCATCCCATCCGGTCAAGGATGCGTCAATTGGGGTCAGAAGTCGGAATCGGGTTGTCGTTCCGCAGTACGACGAAGCTCTGAGCGAGCCCTCGGGGCCACCCGCGTACGCGAGCGCGCACGAGCGAGGCGCCCGGCCTGATCCCCAGGTCGGGCGCCTCGTTCAGCTGTTTCCCCGTGCCTCGTACGGGTTACAGGAGTCCGTCCCACATCTGCTCGAGGAGCACCGACCACCAGCTCTCCGGCGAGGCGAGCGCGGCCGGGTCGAGGGCGGCGAGCTGGGTCTGGAAGTCGACGGTCCAGCGGCCCGCCTGCTCCTGGTTGAGCCCGTAGCGCAGCCGCCACATGCGGCCGAGGAGCCCGAGACAGCGGGCGAACTCGGGCAGGCCCGTGTTCACGAACTGCGGCGGCACCGGAGCGCCGCCGGGCCCCGCCTCGACCGGCACGGCCACGATGTTCGCGGTGCCGTACTGGACGCAGATCGCCCGCCCGAAGTCACTGCCCATGACGAGGTACGAACCGGCGTCGGACGCGGGCTGCACGCCCCGCTCCTGCGCCATCTCGGCCAGCGTGGGCACCGGCCGCCCCGGCTGGGCCTGCGCCCAGAAGAACGGCCCGAAGTCGACCGGGAGCCCGGCCACGACGAGCGTGTGCGCCACCACGTCCGGCACGCCCTGCCGGGACACCGCCCGCTGGTCGAAGCGGAAGACGCCGGGGCCGAACGCCCCCGCGAGCTCCTGGGCCACGCCCTCCGGCGGCACCGCCGGCGCGGGCGGCACCTGCGGCAGCGGCGCGCGCACCGGCGCGGGGCGCGCCGGGCCGTCCGCGACCTGGTGCAGCTCGCCCTGGTGCGCGAGGAGTTGGTGCATGCCCTGCTGCCGCGAGGCGTGGTCCTTGCCGTACGGCGCGATCGAGGCGATGCGCGCCTGCGGCCAGGTCTCCCGGATCATCCGCGCGCAGTACGCGCCCGGCAGGTCGCAGGACTCCAGCTCGGTGTGGAGTTCGAGGACCTGGTCCGGCGGGATGTTCATGGAGCGCAGCTCGTGGAAGATCTGCCACTCCGGGTGCGGCGTCCCCGGCGCGGACCGCCGGATGACCTGCTGCTCGGACCCGTCGGGCGCGCGGTAGCGCAGCACGGCCTGGTAGCCGGGCCCGACGGTGGGCTGCCCGGTCGGCGGCTGGGGGTAGCCGTACGGCTGGCCGGGCGCCATGCCTTGGGCGGGCGGGGGCATGCCGGGGGCGCCGGGGCCACCGGGCACGCCGTGAGGCAGGGGTGCGCCGGGGGCGCCAGGCATTCCAGGGGCGCCGGGAGCGCCGGGCGGCATGGGTGCGCCGGGTGCGCCGGGGCCGCCGACGGCCGGGCCCGCGAGCATGGTGGCGGCGTGGTGGACGCCGCCGCCGGGGGCTCCGGGGGCGCCAGGAGCACCGGGGGCTTGCGGAGCGCCGGGAGCGCCAGGGGCGCCGGGCGGGCCGGGAGGCTGCGGAGCACCAGGGGCGCCAGGCGCACCCGGGGGCTTCAGGCCGCCGCCGAGGCTCGGGTCGGCCAGCATCGTCGCCGCGTGGTGCACCCCGCCGGGGGGCGTACCCGGGGCACCGGGGGCGCCCGGAGGCTGCGGAGCGCCGGGCGCACCAGGGGCACCGGGCGGACCGGGAGGCTGCGGAGCACCAGGGGCGCCAGGCGCACCCGGAGGCTTCACACCGCCGCCCAGGCTCGGGTCGGCCAACATCGTCGCCGCGTGATGCACCCCACCCGGAGGCGTACCCGGAGCACCGGGCGCGCCGGGAGGCTGCGGAGCCCCGGGCGCACCGGGCGCACCGGGAGCACCGGGAGCCGCAGGCGCGGCAGGCGCACCAGGAGCCCCAGGGGCGCCGGGAGTCTGCCCGCCCGGGCCGAGCGGCGACATCAGCTGCGTCGGTACGTATCCCCCCGCGGGCGCACCCGGAGCCCCGGGAGCGGACGGCGGCGGCGTGGCCCCCGGCGCGGGAGCACCGGGAGCGGGCTGCGCGCCCGGAGGCGGCGTACTCCCGGCGGGAACGCCAGGAACGCCAGGAGCACCGGAAGCGCCGGGCGCACCCGCGCCGGACGCGTCCGGCCCCTGCGGATATCCGTACGGAGGCGGGGTACCCGCTCCCGAACCAGCAGGCGGAGGCGGCAGGTTGGGGCCACCGACTGCCGAACCGGCAGGAGGCGGCGGCAGGTTCGGGCCGCCGACCGGCGATCCGGCGGGCGGCGCGGCGGGCGCGTACCCCGCGGGCGGGGGCGGCAGGTCGGGGCCGGTCACCGCGGCACCGGCGGGCGGGGGCGGCAGGTTCGGCCCCGCGCCCTGCGCACCGGGCAGCGGCTCGTCGAGGGCGGGCGCGACAGCCGTCCGCGGGAGCTGGCTGCCGCCGGACATCAGCGCGGTCTTGGCTTCGGGGGACGCCGCGGGCGGCTGCTCCTCGTCGCCCTCGCCGCCGTCGAACGTCAGCGGCGGCGAGAACACCGTGGCGGGCAGCGGCACCGCCACGTCGTCGGCGTCGGTGTTCGTGTCCGTCCCGGCCCACGGCGTCGCCGACGCGGGCACCCCCGGCGCCGCCGCGCCGCCACCGGCCCCGGCGCCCTGGTCGCCACCCGGCACCCCGGCCGCGGGCCACGCCGTACCGCCGTCGGGCACGCCGGGAGCGGGCTGCGCGGCCGCAGGAGCCGCAGGGGCGGCGGCCGGACCGGGCCCGGCCATGGTCGGCAGCGGCTCGCCCTCCGGCTGCCCGGAAGCACCGGCCGCGACGGCACCGGCCCCGGCGCCGAATCCCGCACCGGCGCCCGCGCCAACTCCCGCACCGGAACCGGCAACCGCGCCGGAATCCGCCCCGGAACCACCGTGCGCGCCCCCGCCCGCGTCACCACCGGAGCCGCGCCGGTCCGGGATGCCCAGCTTGTCCGCCGCCTCCTGGAGCCACTCCGGGGGGCTCAACAGGAACGACGTCTGGTTCAGGTCCATCCGCTGCGGCGGCTCGGGCGCCGGTTCGGGTGCCGCGTCCGGCACGCCGTACTCCTCCTCGTAGCGGCGGATCACCTCGCCCACCGGCAGGGCGGGCCACAGCGTCGCCTCGCCGCTGTCCCGGGCGATGACGAGCCGCTGGTGGCCGCCGTCCGAGCGGGGGCCGCCCTCGCGGTCCTCCGCCCACACCACGAAGCCGAGCTCGAACTCCCGCACCCGCACCTCGCGGTGGCCGGGGCCCGGCACGTCACCGTTGATCCATTCCTCGGCGCGCTCCTGCGCCTGCGCGAAGGTCACCATCGGAAAGCTCACTCCCCCACCGGGACGGCGCGCGCGAAGCCGCCGTCCACCATCAGGTTCGCCACGGTCTCCAGCTCGGGCGGGCTGCCCGCGAGCCGGGAGAGGAAGGCGTCGAAGTCGTCGCCGCACGGCAGCAGCAGCCGCTGCACGCGCTCGGCCGGCGCCCAGGAAGGGTCCACGTCCCGCACGTCGTCGTACGCGCAGAACCACACCGAGCCGATCCGGTCGCCCTTGACCTTCACGGCGAGCAGACCGCCCTGCACGAAGCCCACGCCCAGGTAGTCCTTGGTGAGGTGGTCGCGCAGGCACTTGTTGACGTACAGGATGTCGTTGATCGCGGCCTCGTCGCGGACCGTGAAGAACGGCTGGTCGATGAGGAGCCCCAGCTCCGCGTCGAGGGCCGTGCCGACCGGGGCGCAGCCGCCCGCCGCCTTCAGGAAGGAGCGGTAGGCGCCGGGAAGGCGGTAGCCCAGGTCCTCCTCGACGCCCGTGATCTGGGCCTCCGTGACGGCGACGGCCGCCTTCGGCAGGGCCAGGTGCGCGGGGCGGGTCTCCTGGAGCGGGCGGGTGCCGCGCTTGTCCTGGTCGACGGGCGCCGTGGAGATGCCGCCGTGGTGCCGCAGCAGGGCCTTGACCTCGACGGGGACCAGCTGAAGGCGGCGGCCGTGCGGCGCGTGGTGCCAGGTCCAGCCGTGCGGGGTCGCGACCGCGGGGATCGTGTCCCACAGCTCGTGTCCGGACGCGGCGAGTGCCGCGTTCGCCGAGACGTAGTCCGTCAGGCGCAGCTCGTCCACGCCGAAGCCCTCGGGCGGCTCGGCGATCTCGGCGGCGGCGCGCGCGTACGGCGAGAAGTCCGGGTAGCCGTCACCGTCGACCCGCACCCCTCTGGGGTGGCGGGCGGCGCGGACCGGGTCCGGGAAGTGGACCACCTGCCCGGCGTAGGCCGCGTTCGGCGGCGCGGCTTGCTGCCCGAGCCGACCTGGCCGACCTTGCGTCATGGCGGATGCCCTCCTGCGGCACTGTGGGTTCACGGACGCCGACAGCCTATGCGCAAGCACGACACCGGTCACCGGGCCCCGAAACCGTGACCACCCGCCACGAGCCAGTCACCCAGAGGCGAAACCCAGGCGTGTCGTACAGCCCCAGCTTCCGCACCACGCGCCCCATTTGGCAGTCTGTTCCCGCAACGCGGGGGCGTGGCACCAGCGGCTGACACCGCGGGCACGGGGAGGGAAACACCACATGCACACGGCACCAAGCGGCATGTCCAACGCGCACGGCACACCTGTCACCGGCTCCGGAACCACCCGCACGGCACCCGGCCCGACCACCGGGGCGACCGCGACCGCCGAGCCCGGGGACCCGCGCGTCGGCTGGAGCAGCGAGCCCGTCGGCGCCCCGGTCCTGCACCACCGCCGCGACGGCATCCTGCCCACCGTGGCCGCCGCGCTCTCGGTCCGCGGCACCACCCTCACCAGCACCCCGAGGCGCGGCGAGGACCCCCCGGACCTGCATCCGCTCGTCCAGGACTTCCTCGACACCCTCACCAGCGGCCAGCGCGAGCGCTTCACCGGGCGGTGCGCGGAGGCCGTCCTCATCTCCCGGCACCTGACCACCGCCGACGCGGGACGCTCCAAACGGGCCTCGCGCAAGCCGATGACCAACGGCGAGGCGCGCAAGGCCCTCAAGCACGCCAAGCTGACCACCCGCCGCATCCGCGAGGACGGCGACCCCCTGCACGGCGCCTTCGCCCGCCCGTGCCGCTCCTGCACCGCCCTCACCGCGCACTTCGGCGTCCGCGTCGTCGACCCGACCGCGCCCGACGCGTGACGCGGGGCGCCCCCCAGCCGACGACCCCCGGTGCCCCGCGCACCGGCCGCCGCCATCCGCACCCGCACCACGAGGGCCATGCCATGCACATCGAGCACACCGACAGCTCCACCCGCTTCCCCGTGCCCGTCGACGCCGCCCTGCGCACCGCGGGCTGGGCGCCGGGCCGCTGGGACATCAAGCAGGCCGAGATATGGGCCGACGTCCTGCGCCGCCACACCTCACCCGCGGGCCATCAGCACGCGGTGTTCCCCGCGGCCGTGGAGGCCTGGGCGGAGTTCGGCGGACTGCACGTCACGCCGCAGGGCCCGGGCCGTCAGATAGCCCCGGCGGTCCTGCACCTCGACCCGATGTACGGCCTGCACATGGCGCGCACCCTCGGCGACCTCGGCCGGGCCCTCGGCACGGAGGTCTGTCCGCTCGGCGAGGAGACGCAGACGCAGGCGCTGCTGGCCATGGACGCGGAGGGCCGGGTCTACAGCCTCGACCACAGCGGCGACTGGTTCCTGGGCCGCCATCTCGACCAGGCCCTGACCACGCTGGTCGCGGGCACGCAGCCGGTACGGCTCACGACGGGCTGAGGCTCCGCCCACCGACCCGTATGAGGAAGATCACTGACCGGCCGACGCCGGGAGCACCGCGGACACCTTGAAGCCGCCCGCGTCCGTCGGCCCGGACACGAACACGCCGCCGAGCGCGGTCACCCGCTCCTTCATGCCGACCAGGCCGTTGCCGCCGCTGGGCAGCAGCACCTCGGCCGGTCCCGCCTCCGGCGGCGGGCCGTTCTCGACCTGCATGGCGATCTCGGCGGCGCGGTGCGCGAGCCGCACATAGGTCTTCGCGCCCGCGGCGTGCTTGTGCACGTTGGTGAGGGCTTCCTGGACGACGCGGTACGCGGTCTCCTCCACGTCGGCCGCGTATCCCCGGGTGTCGCCCTCCACGGACAGGTCCACGGCCATGCCCGCGGCCCGCGACTGGTCCACGAGCTCGTCCAGCTCGGCAAGGCACGGGCCTTCGGGCAGGTCGGGGGCGGTGGGGCCGGCGGCGGGCTCGGCGCGGGGCGCCGCCCGGTCGGCGGCCTCGCCGACGGCGGCGAGGGGGACGGGAGCGGGCGCGGGGGCCGGTTTCGGCGGGGTGTCGCCGGCCCGCAGCACGCCGAGCATCTGGCGCAGCTCGGTCAGGGCCTGGCGGCCCATGTCGCCGACCAGGGCGGCGTTCTTCACGGCCTTCTCGGGGTCCTTGCGGGCGACGGCCTGCAGCGCCGCCGCGTGCACGACCATCAGGCTCACGCGGTGCGCGACCACGTCGTGCATGTCGCGGGCGATGCGGGTGCGCTCCTCGCCGCGGGCCCACTCCGCGCGCTCCTCGGCGCGCTCCGCGAGCAGTTGCAGCTCCCGCTCCAGGCTGTCGGCGCGCTCGCGCAGGGACTCCATGAGGCGGCGGCGCGCGCCCACGTACAGACCGAGGAGGACCGGCGGTGCGGTCACGCCGAGGGAGGTGCTGATGGCGATGAACGGTATGAAGCCCTCGCCGATGGTCAGGTCGCCGTTGGCCATGTCCTGGTTGGTGCGGACGAACGTGACGATCAGGGTGCCCGCGAGGGACATGCCGGCGAGGGCGCCGATGATGCGGCGCGGCAGCTCGGATGCGGCGAGGGTGTAGAGGCCGACGATGGCCATCAGGATGCCCATGCGGGCGGGCGTGATCGCGACGGAGATCAGCACGACCGCGATCGGCCAGCGGCGCCGCAGCACGAGGGCGGACCCGGCGAGCACCCCGAAGCCCACGCCGACCGCGACCGGGATGCCCGCGTCGTCGGCGAACTGCACGCCCTCGACACCGCACTCGGCCGCGGACGCGAGGCCGAGGCCCACGTCCAGGACGGCACTGCGCCGCCTCTCCCACCACCACGGCCCGGTCCTGGCCGCGGTGTCGCTTTCCCCCGTCGTGGTCATGCCTTCCAGCGTAAGGGCGTCGGCGTCGCGTTTTCCGGTGAGTTTCGGGCCCGGGGATGTCGGGTGGCGCGGGCAGACGGCGGGTGGCGCGGGGATGCACCGGCGTGCGCGCCGACTGGTGCACCGGGGGCATACCGCCGAGTAACCCTCGAACAGTTGAATCGACCAGCCATTCGACCCGGACGTCCGCATTCCGGACGAGGGTGGCCGGATGACCGAGATCACCGGCAAGTACGCCGACTTCGAGGAACTGCGGGAGCGGGCACTCGCCCTTCGGCGCGAGGGATGCAGCCTGCGCCAGATCCGCGACAAGCTGAAGGTCTTCAACAACGACCTCCTGCACCGACTGGTCCGGGGCGAGCCGCCGCCCGAGTGGACCAGACGCCCCAACGCCAAGGACGACCTGCGCGAGCAGGCGAGGCGACTGCGCCTCCAGGGCTGGACCTACGACCGCATCCAGGCGGAGCTGGGCTGCTCGAAGAGTTCGATCTCCCTGTGGGTGCGGGACCTGCCGAAGCCGGAGCCCCGCTACTCGCCCGAGGAGCAGCGTGCCCTGATGCGGGAAGGACTGCGAAAGTACCGCGGCGCTCGAGAGGAAAGGCGCGCAGAGCTGAAGGACGCGGCCCGCAGGGAGGTCGGCGAGCTGAGCGACCGGGAGCTCTTCCTCGTGGGCGTCGGGCTGTACTGGGCCGAGGGGCAGAAGAGCAAGCCGTACGCCCGACGCGAGAGCGTGCTCTTCGTCAACAGCGACCCTGACATGATCCGCGTCTACCTCGCCTGGCTCGACCTGCTGGGCGTCGCACCCGAACGCTTGCGGCACAGGTTGATGATCCACGAGACGGCCGACGTTGCCTCGGCGGAGCGATTCTGGGCCGATGTCGTGCGAGTCGACGTCACCACGTTCCAGCGGACCACGCTGAAGAAGCACAACCCCAAGACCGTCCGGAAGAACACAGGGGACGACTACCACGGTTGCCTCGTCGTCACTGTGCGCCAAGGGGCCGATCTGTACTGCCGTATTGAGGGGTGGTGGAAGGGCATCAGTGCCGACGCCGAGGAGCGACTCGGGTAAGGTCTGAGGCGCTGTCCCCCGTGGTGTAACTGGCAGCACACTGGCTTTTGGTGCCAGCAGGACAGGGTTCGAATCCTTGCGGGGGAGCCACCTCACACACATCCACGGTTCGGGTCCCGTCGCCACGGTCGGGACCCGCACTCATTTCCGCCCCACTACGCCCCGGTATCCTGCGGATGTCCACTCCCCAAGCATCCGAAGCCGAAGGGCACCCCTGTGAGCGCCAATCGCCCGGCAGCCGTCGTCGTCCTCGCAGCGGGTGAGGGCACCCGTATGAAGTCGGCCACGCCGAAGGTCCTGCACGAGATCTGCGGCCGTTCCCTCGTCGGGCACGTGCTCGCCGCCGCCCGTGAGCTGTCCCCCGAGCGCCTGGTCGCCGTCGTCGGACACGAGAGCGAGCGCGTGATCGCGCACCTGGCCGGGATCGACCCCGAGGTGCGCACCGCCTTCCAGGCCCAGCAGAACGGCACCGGCCACGCGGTGCGGATGGGCCTGGAGGAGTTGGGCGGCGGCCCCGACAGCATCGACGGCACGGTCGTCGTGGTCTGCGGCGACACCCCGCTGCTCACCGGCGCGACACTCACGAGCCTGGCCGCCACGCACGGTGCCGACGGCAACGCGGTGACCGTCCTGACCGCCGAGGTGCCCGACGCGACCGGGTACGGCCGCATCGTGCGCGACGGCGCGTCCGGCGCCGTGACGGCGATCGTCGAGCACAAGGACGCGACCGACGCGCAGCGCGCCATCCGCGAGATCAACTCGGGTGTCTTCGCCTTCGACGGGCAGCTCCTCGCGGACGCCCTCGGCAAGGTCCGCACCGACAACAGCCAGGGCGAGGAGTACCTGACGGACGTCCTCGGCATCCTGCGCGAGGCCGGGCACCGCGTCGGCGCCTGTGTCGCCGACGACCACCGCGAGATCGCGGGCATCAACAACCGCGTCCAACTCGCCGACGCCCGCCGGGTCCTGAACGACCGGCTGCTCACGGCGGCGATGCTCGCGGGCGTCACCGTCGTCGACCCGGCGTCGACGTGGATCGACGCGGGCGTCACCGTCGAGCGCGACGCCGTGGTGCACCCCGGCACCCAGCTCCAGGGCGCCACGCACCTGGGCGAGGGCTGCGAGGTCGGCCCCAACACCCGCCTGAAGGACACCACGGTGGGCGCGGGCGCCCGCGTCGACAACACCGTCGCGGACACCGCCGAGGTGGGCGAGCGGGCGAGCGTCGGCCCGTTCGCGTATCTGCGTCCCGGCACCCGGCTCGGCGTGAAGGCCAAGGCGGGTACGTACGTGGAGATGAAGAACGCCACGATCGGCGAGGGCACCAAGGTCCCGCACCTGAGCTACGTGGGCGACGCGACGATCGGCGAGTACTCCAACATCGGCGCCGCGAGCGTGTTCGTGAACTACGACGGTGAGGCCAAGCACCACACGACGGTGGGGTCGCACTGCAAGACGGGTTCGGACAACATGTTTGTGGCTCCTGTCACGATTGGCGACGGCGCCTACACCGCCGCGGGCTCCGTGATCACGAAGGACGTACCGGCCGGTTCGCTGGCCGTCGCCCGTGGCCAGCAACGGAATATCGAGGGCTGGGTGGCCCGCAAGCGTCCGGGAAGCGCGGCGGCGCGGGCCGCCGAGGCCGCCTCCCGGACCTCCGAGACCCCGGCCGGCGAAAGCTGACCGGAAACAGGTGCGCCTGACACCGCGTACCGTGATAGGTGCACAAAGCTGATAGGTGCACGAAATCGGCTGGTTGGCGCGAGGACACCTCGCGGCCAGGGAACACGTCTGAGGAGACTGTGCTGTGAGCGGGATCAAGACGACCGGCGAGAAGAAGATGATGTTCTTCTCCGGCCGCGCCCACCCCGAACTGGCCGAGGAGGTCGCGCATCAGCTGGGTATCGGCGTGGTGCCGACCAAGGCCTTCGACTTCGCCAACGGTGAGATCTATGTGCGCTACCAGGAGTCGGCGCGCGGCGCGGACTGCTTCCTGATCCAGAGCCACACGGCTCCGATCAACAAGTGGATCATGGAACAGCTGATCATGATCGATGCCCTCAAGCGCGCCTCCGCGCGGAGCATCACCGTGATCGTGCCGTTCTACGGCTACGCCCGCCAGGACAAGAAGCACCGCGGCCGCGAGCCCATCTCGGCCCGTCTGGTCGCGGACCTGCTTCAGGCCGCGGGCGCCGACCGGATCGTCTCGGTCGACCTGCACACCGACCAGATCGTCGGCTTCTTCGACGGCCCCGTCGACCACCTCTTCGCGCTGCCGATCCTCGCGGACTACGTGGGCGCCAAGGTCGACAAGGACAAGCTCACGGTCGTCTCCCCCGACGCTGGCCGCGTGCGCGTCGCCGACCGCTGGTGCGACCGCCTGGGCGCCCCCCTGGCGATCGTGCACAAGCGCCGCGACAAGGACGTGGCCAACCAGGTCACCGTGCACGAGGTCGTCGGCAACGTCGAGGGCCGCGTCTGCGTCCTGGTGGACGACATGATCGACACCGGTGGCACCATCTGCGCCGCCGCCGACGCGCTGTTCGCGCACGGCGCCGAGGACGTCATCGTGACGGCCACGCACGGCGTGCTCTCCGGCCCGGCCGCGGACCGCCTGAAGAACTCCAAGGTCAGCGAGTTCGTGTTCACCAACACGCTGCCCACGCCGAACGAGCTGGAGCTGGACAAGATCACGGTCCTCTCCATCGCCCCGACGATCGCCAACGCCGTCCGGGAGATCTTCGAGGACGGCTCCGTGACCAGCCTCTTCGAGGAGCAGAGCGGCCCCGCGTAAGCACCGCCCGCAAGATCCTTTTGGTGCGGCCTCCGTCGCCGAGTAGACTGTCGAAGTTGCTCGGCGAGGGAGGCCGCACTCGCGTTTTCACGAACGCACGGTGTGGCGGTCCGTTATCGACGCGCTCTTCGTAGCAGGCCAGTCGTGGCCGGGTGACCACATCAGTTCACCTTTTCTACGAGGAGTGCACCATGTCTGAGGTCAAGCTCAGCGCCGAGGTCCGTACCGAGTTCGGCAAGGGCGCCGCCCGCCGCATCCGCCGCGAGGACAAGGTCCCCGGCGTCCTGTACGGCCACGGCACCGACCCGGTCCACATCACCCTGCCCGGCCACGACCTGCTCCTGGCCCTGCGCACCTCCAACGTCCTGATCTCCCTGGACATCGAGGGCAAGTCCGAGCTGGCCATCCCGAAGGCGGTCCAGCGCGACGCCCTCCGCCAGGGCATCCTCAAGCACGTCGACCTGCTCCTCGTGAAGCGCGGCGAGAAGGTCAACGTCGAGGTCCCCGTCGTCGCCGAGGGCGAGCTGGCCCCGGGCGCCAACCTCCTGGAGCACGTCCTCAACGCGCTTCCGGTCGAGGCCGAGGCCACCCACATCCCCGAGTCCCTCAGCGTCTCCATCGCGGGCCTGGAGGCCGGTGCCTCCGTCCTCGCCAAGGACATCGCGCTGCCCTCGGGCGTCTCCCTGGCCGTCGAGGACGACACCGTCGTCCTGCAGGTCCTGGCCGCGCAGGCCGAGGAGGCCCCGGCCGAGGCCGCGGGCGACGAGGCCGCCGAGGCCTGATCCTCGATTCCGGCAGTACCGACCGCCGCTCAGCGCCCTGGCGCTGGGCGGCGGTTGCGCTATGAAGGTGCCATGAAGGAGACACACAGATGACGACGGACCCCAGCGCCCCCTGGCTGATCGTGGGTCTCGGCAACCCCGGCCCCGGCTACGCCATGAACCGCCACAACGTCGGCTTCATGGTCGCCGACCTGCTCGCCGACCGCATCGGCGGCAGCTTCAAGCGGGCCGCCAAGGCGCAGGCGCACGTCCTGGAGGGCCGGATCGGCCCGATGGGCCCCGGCAGCCGCCGGGTCGTCCTCGCCAAGCCCAGCTCGTACATGAACCTGTCGGGCGGCCCCGTCACCGCGCTGCGCGACTTCTACAAGGTCCCGACGGCGAACATCGTCGCCGTCCACGACGAGCTGGACATCGACCACGGCGTGCTGCGCCTGAAGCTGGGCGGCGGCGACAACGGCCACAACGGTCTGAAGTCGATGACGAAGGCGATGGGCGCCGACTACCACCGGGTCCGCTTCGGCATCGGCCGCCCGCCGGGCCGGATGCAGGTCGCCGACTTCGTCCTCAAGGACTTCTCCGCCGCCGAGCGCAAGGAGCTGGACTACTTCGTGGACCGGGCCGCGGACGCCGTGGAGTGCCTGGTGACCGAGGGCCTGGAGCGGGCGCAGAGCACGTACAACTCCTGACGTAGGGGACGTTCACGCCGTCGCCTGTTGACGCAGCGTGCCGGCCTCCCCAAGGATCGCCGCCATGCCCGCATACGTACTACGGGGCGCGGCAGGGATCGTCGCCGCCCTCATCCTGGCCGCCGGTGTCTGGGCGTCGTGGGGGACGGCGCGGCACGTGATGGTTCCTGACGACGGGCGGGAGCGGGGCATGCTGTCGCTCGCGCGCTGCGGCGGTGACGAGTGCACCGGTCCTTACGCCCCGGCGTCCGGCAGCGAGCCTCGGCAGCGCGTCGTCATCGACAAGTCGGTCGCGGCCAAGAAGGGCGAGCGCATCCCGGTCGTGGTCAAGCCCGGCTCCGACGAGGCCGTCCGCAGCGGCGGCCCCGGCTTCCTGCACGCCTGGCTGCCGCTGGGCGGCGCGCTGCTGCTCGCGGCGGTGGTGGTGGCCGGGGGGCTGCGGCTGAACAAGGTCGCGGCGATCCTCGCCCTCGCGGGCGGCATCCAGCTGACGGCGGCGTTCACGGCGCTCGCGCTCTGAGAGCCGGTCTTTGGACCCTCCGCGTCCGCCGGAACCTCCGGAACGGCCCTGGGGCCCCGCACCTGACGAAGGTGCGGGGCCCCAGGCCTGAAGCGTGCGGCCGGGTCAGCCGGTGTTGCGCAGCCCCGCCGCGACCCCGTTGACCGTGAGCAGGAGCGCCCGCGCGAGCAGCGGGTCGGCCTCGTCGCCCGCGGCCACCGCGTCCCGCTGCCGCTTGAGCAGCGCGACCTGGAGGTAGGAGATCGGGTCCAGGTAGGCGTCGCGGATCGAGAAGGTCTGCTGGAGCACCGGGTTGGAGTCGAGCAGGCGCTCGCCGCCGGTGACGCGCAGGACCTCGGCGACCGTGAGCGCGTGCTCGGCCTCGATGGTGTCGAAGACGTGCTTCAGGTCGTCGGGCACCAGCGAGTCCACGTAGTGCCGGGCGATGCGCAGGTCGGTCTTGGCGAGCGTCATCTCCACGTTGGAGACGAAGTTCCGGAAGAAGTGCCAGTGCTCGTGCATCTCGTCGAGGACCGTGTCGAGACCGGCCTCGCGCAGCGCCTTGAGGCCGGAGCCCACACCGAACCAGCCCGGCACGATCTGCCGCGACTGGGTCCAGCCGAACACCCACGGGATGGCGCGCAGGCCGTCGAGCGAGACGCCCGAGCCGGGGCGGCGCGAGGGCCGGGAGCCCAGGTGCAGGTCGGCGAGCTGGTCGACCGGCGTGGAGGCGAGGAAGTAGGTCGGCAGGTCCGGGTCCTCGACGAGCCTGCGGTACGCGGAGTGCGCGGCGTCGGACACGACGTCCATCGCGGCGTCCCAGCGGGCCAGGGCCTCGTCGGACTGGCGGGGCGCGGTGTGCAGCGCGGAGGCCTGGAGGGTGGCGGCGACCGTCAGTTCCAGGTTCTCCCGGGCAAGCGACGGCACCAGGTACTTGTCGGAGATGACCTCGCCCTGCTCGGTCACCTTGATCTCGCCCTCCAGGGTGCCCCAGGGCTGGGCGAGGATCGCGTCGTGCGAGGGGCCGCCGCCGCGGCCGACGGTGCCGCCGCGGCCGTGGAAGAGGCGCAGGCGCACGCCGTAGCGGTGGGCGACGTCGCGCAGGCGGCGCTGGGCGCGGTGGATCTCCCACTGCGAGGTGGTGATGCCGCCGAACTTGGAGGAGTCGGAGTAGCCGAGCATGACCTCCTGCACGTCCCCGCGGAGCGCGACCAGCCTCCGGTAGGACGGGTCGGCCAGCATCTCGTCCAGGATGACGTCGGCGGCGCGCAGCTCGTCGGTGGTCTCCAGGAGCGGCACGATGCCGATCTTCGCCCAGCCCGCGTGCAGGTCGATGAGCCCGGCCTCGCGGGCGAGGACGGCGGCGGCGAACACGTCGTCGGCGCCCTGGCACATGGAGATGATGTACGACTCGACGACCTCGGGCCCGAACACGTCCAGGGCCTTCTTGACCGTGCCGAACACGCCGAGCGTCTTCTCCCCGGCCGCGTCGAGCGGCGCCGGGGACGGCGCGAGCGGGCGGCGCGAGCGCAGCTCCTTGGCGAGCAGCTTCTGCCGGTACTCGCGCGGCATGTCGGCGTACCGCCAGGACTCCTCGCCGAGCCGGTCGAAGAGCTGGCCGAGGGCGTGGTGGTGGGCGTCGGCGTGCTCGCGCACGTCCATCGTGGCGAGCTGCAGACCGAAGGCGGCGAGCGTACGGATGGTGCGGTTCATGCGGCCGTCGGAGAACAGGCCGCCCTTGTGGGCGCGCAGCGACGTCTGGATGAGCGTGAGGTCGTGAAGGAGCTCGGCGGTGCCCAGGTAGTCGCGGCCCGGCTCGTGCGCGGTGCCCTTGGCCAGGCGCTGCTTGGTGTTCTCCAGCTTCTGCCGGACGCAGGTGGCCTTGAGCCGGTAGGGCTCCTCGGCGTTGAGGCGCTTGTAGCGGGGGCTGATCTCCGGCAGCCGCTCCAGGTCGCACTGGAGGGAGTCGAGCAGCTCCTCGGTGGCGCCGGTGTAGCGGATGGAGTTGGAGAGGAAGCCGCGCAGCTCGTCGATCAGCTCCAGGGCGTCGTTGATGCCGTGCTCGTGCTGGAGGATCAGGACCTCCCAGGTGACCTCGGGCGTCACGTTCGGGTTGCCGTCGCGGTCGCCGCCGATCCAGGTGCCGAAGGTCAGCGGGCGGGTCTCGCTCGGCAGCTGCACGCCGACGCGCTCCAGCTCCGCGGTCAGGTCCTCCAGGACGTCGCCGACGGCGCCCGCGTGCAGCTCGTCCAGGTAGTAGATGGCGTTGCGGGCCTCGTCGGCGGGCTCGGGACGGACCACGCGCAGCTCGTCGGTCTGCCAGACGAGGTCGATGTTCTCGGCCAGACGGGTGTCGTGGCGGCGCCGGTCGGACTCGATGACCGGGGTCTCCAGGAGCTCGGCGACCCGGCGCAGCTTGTTCAGGACGGAGCGGCGGGCGGCCTCCGTGGGGTGCGCGGTGAAGACCGGGCGCACGTTCAGGTGCTCGACGGTCTGGCGCAGGTGCTCGGGGTCGGCGTCCTTCAGGCGGTCCGCGGTGCGGGCGAGCAGGCCGCCCTCGGCGGCGCGGCGGGCCCGCAGCTCACGGCCGCGGTGCACCTGCTCGGTCACGTTCGCGAGGTGGAAGTAGGTGGAGAAGGCGCGCACCAGCTTCGCGGCGGTCTCCAGCTCGGTGCCGCCGAGGAGCTTGGCTGCGGCCTCGCCGTCCTCGCGGGTCAGGCGGCGGACCTTCTCCACCAGGTCCAGGAGCTCGGGGCCCTCCTGGCGTACGAGGGTCTCGCCGAGGAGGTCGCCGAGGCGACGGATGTCGGCGCGCAGCTCGCTGTTCGTCCCGGCCGAGGTGGACGTGGTGCTCGCGGTGGCCGTGGTAGCGGTCTGGTCGTCGGCACTGCTCACAGGTGCGGCTCCTTGCGGTGAAGCCCGCCGTTTCCGGGACGGAGAACGGGGGTGGGCACGTCTGGGAGGGGTCCCGGCCGTGGAACCGGGGGAGATACAGAGCGGACCGCGCTGTCCGACCGATCCAAGGATAGGTGTCGCCGGGTTGGGCGGACTCGCGGCCTCTTGCCGCGATCCCCCGCACTGCGATACTTACGAGGCCGTAACCTACGGTCCCGTAGCCACGCGTATGAGCGGGCCTTCCTTGGGCACCCGTCCGTCCGGTGCCTTCCCGCTCGACGCGCGTCGACACCTCCGGATCTCCCGAGCACCGCATCTCCCGCAGTCACCCTCGACCCCCCAGGGGAAGCCCCTATGACCACGAGCCCCGACGTCATCGAAGAATCAAAGGGGGCGCCGGCGGGCGCCCCGCTCCCGTCCGCGACCCTCGGCGGTGAACAGAAGCGCTCCGTGGAGCAGCTCGCGCTGCTCCTCTTCATCACCGTCCCGTTCCTCGCCCTGCTGGCGGCGGTGCCGCTGGCCTGGGGCTGGGGGGTGAGCTGGCTGGACCTCGGCCTCCTTGTGTTCATGTACTACCTGGGCTGCCACGGCATCACCATCGGCTTCCACCGCTACTTCACGCACGGCTCCTTCAAGGCCAAGCGCCCGCTGCGGATCGCGCTCGCGGTGGCCGGGTCGATGGCGGTGGAGGGCCCCCTCGTCCGCTGGGTGGCCGACCACCGCAAGCACCACAAGTTCTCCGACGCCGAGGGCGACCCGCACTCGCCGTGGCGCTTCGGCGAGACGGTCCCCGCCCTGATGAAGGGCCTGTGGTGGGCGCACATCGGGTGGCTGTTCGACGAGGAGCAGACGCCGCAGGAGAAGTACGCGCCCGACCTGATCAAGGACCCGGCGATCCGGGCCGTCTCGCGCCAGTTCGTCCTGTGGACCGTGGTGTCGCTCGCGCTGCCGCCGGTGGTGGGCGGCCTGGTCACGATGTCCTGGTGGGGCGCGTTCACAGCCTTCTTCTGGGGCTCACTCGTCCGGGTGGCGCTCCTCCACCACGTGACGTGGTCGATCAACTCGATCTGCCACGCCGTGGGCAAGCGCCCCTTCAAGTCCCGCGACCGCTCCGGCAACGTGTGGTGGCTCGCGGTCCTGTCCTGCGGCGAGTCCTGGCACAACCTGCACCACGCCGACCCGACGAGCGCCCGCCACGGTGTGATGCGCGGCCAGCTCGACTCGTCCGCGCGGCTCATCCGCTGGTTCGAACAGCTCGGTTGGGCGTACGACGTGCGCTGGCCCACGAAGTCCCGGATCGACGCCCGCCGCAAGGGGCCCGACGGCGCGGGCGGGACCGGTGCGATTCCCGCCCCTGGCAAGCCCCAGGCCGTAGACGCGGCATGATGGACCACGTGGCGACCGACGCAAGGAATCCGAGCACGACGCGCTCCGACCGGGCCCCGCAGGGCTCCGCGAGTTCGAACAACGACAAGCCCCGGCGGGCCCGCCGGACCCGGATGACCGGCGCCGAGCGCCGTGAGCAGCTGCTGGACATCGGCCGCACCCTGTTCGCCGCCAAGGGCTTCGAGGGCACGTCGGTCGAGGAGATCGCGGCGAAGGCCGGTGTCTCCAAGCCCGTCGTGTACGAACACTTCGGCGGCAAGGAGGGTCTGTACGCGGTCGTGGTGGACCGCGAGATGCGCCAGCTCCTCGGCATGGTCACCGGCTCCCTCACCGCCGGGCACCCCCGCGAGCTCTGCGAGCAGGCAGCCTTCGCCCTCCTCGACTACATCGAGGAGTACACGGACGGCTTCCGCATCCTGGTCCGCGACTCCCCCATCCCCCAGTCCACCGGCTCCTTCGCCTCCCTGATCTCCGACATCGCCACGCAGGTCGAGGACATCCTCGGCCAGGAGTTCAAGACCCGCGGCTTCGACCCCAAGCTCGCCCCCCTGTACGCCCAGGCCCTCGTCGGCAGCGTCGCCCTCACGGGCCAGTGGTGGCTGGACGTCCGCAAGCCCAAGAAGGCCGAAGTCGCCGCCCACCTCGTCAACCTCGCCTGGCACGGCCTGGACGGCCTGGAGCCGAAGCCGCGCCTGATAGGCCATCGCAAGTCCTGACGGCCCCGCCCTGCAAAGGCGGGGCCGTCACCCCCGGGTGACGGCTCGGGCCGCGCCGTCGGGCTCCAGGAACTCCAGGCGGTTGCCTACCGGGTCCTCGGAGTAGAAGCGCCGGTGGCCGGGGAGGTGGTCGTCCCAGGTGACCTGGGCGCCGAGGGCGGTGAGCCGGGCGGCGTAGGCCTCGATGCCGGTGACGAGGAGGCCGGGGTGCGCCTTGCGGGCGGGGCGGAAGCCGGGCTCGACACCGAGGTGCAGCCGGACGGCGCCCGCCTGGAACCAGCAGCCCCCGCGCCCCGCGAGCACCGGCGGCTTCGGCACCTCGGTCATGCCGAGCACGTCCGCGTAGTACGCCCGCAGCAGATCCTCGCTGCCGGGCGGGGCGGCGAGCTGTACGTGGTCGACGGCGGCGAGCATCAGAGCGCACCGCCCTTGCGGGCCACCGCGAAGAGCCGCCGGAAGGGGAACACGGTCCCGTGCGCCCCGGCCGGGTAGGCCGCGCGCAGCAGATCGCGGTACTCGCCGAGGAAGGCGTCCCTGGCCTCCGGGTCGTCGGCGAGCGCGGTGAGGACGGGGCGGAGCCCGGTGCCCTTGACCCAGTCGAGGACGGGATCGTCCCCACCGAGCAGCTGCTGGTACGTGCTCTCCCAGACGTCGGCCTCGCACCCGAGCCCGGCAAGCACCTCCAGGTAGGCGCCGGGCTCCAGGACGGCGTCGGCGTGCCGCAGCACCCCGCCGAGCCGCTCCCGCCAGCGCCCGCTCGCGCAGAGCTCCCGCATCAGGGTGTGGCTGGGCGCCTGGAAGTTGGCGGGCATCTGGACGGCGAGCACCCCGCCGGGTCGCAGGGCCGCCACCCAGTCGGGGAAGCGCTCGGTGTGCCCGGGCACCCACTGGAGGGTGGCGTTGGAGAGGATCAGGTCGTACGTCCCCGGGGCGGGCGCCCACGCCCCGGCGTCGGCGGCCTCGAACTCCAGGCGGCCACCGCCCGCCGTGGGCCCGGCGAGGGCCGCCGCCTGCTCGAGCATGTGCGGGGAGTTGTCGTAGCCGGTGATGTGCGCGTCGGGCCAGCGCTCGGCGAGCAGGACGGTGACGTTGCCGGGACCGCAGCCGAGGTCGGCGATACGGGGCGGCCGGCCGTCGTCGGCGGGGAGCCGGGGCACCCGGCCGAGGAGGTCGAGGAAGGGCCGGGCGCGGTGCCCGGAGTGGCGCAGGTACTGGTCCGGGTCCCAGGTGGGCGACGCGGTGGGCGGCATGGGAGTGCTCCTCTGCGACGGAGACGACGGAGGCGGCCGAGACGGCAGATACGACGGAGGCGACGACGGCGAGATGGCCCACGGCCGACCTCGTCGTGAACGCGTACCGAATCGTTCTCCCCATCCTCACCCTCGAAGTATCTTGACGTCAAGAGACTTCATGTCGACAGACCCCCTACACTGATCGTCATGGAGGACGAGGTCGACCGGCTGGTCGCTGCATGGCGTCGGGAGCGCCCTGACCTCGACGTGGAACCGCTCGAGGTGCTGAGCCGCGTGAGCAGGCTGGCGCGCCACCTCGATCGCGCGCGTCGGCTGGCGTTCTCCGAGCACGAGCTGGAGCCCTGGGAGTTCGACGTGCTGACGTCGCTGCGGCGCGCGGGCGCGCCGTATCAGCTCTCGCCGGGCCAGCTCCTCACCCAGACCCTGGTCACGTCGGGCACGATGACCAACCGCATCGACAGGCTCACGAAGAAGGGCCTGGTGGAGCGGCTGCCGGATCCCAGCGACCGTCGCGGCGTCCTTGTGCGGCTCACCGACGAGGGCCGCGACCGGGCCGACCAGGCCCTCGCGGGCCTGCTCGACCAGGAGCGGGCGATCCTCGGTGAGCTGTCGCGCGCCCAGCGCGGTGAACTGGCGGCGTTGCTACGCCAGTTGACCGCCCCGTTCGACAACGTCCCCGGCTAGGTCGGCGGGGCCGACGCCCGCCCTGCGGGCCAGGGCGACGGCGGCGAGCGTGGAGTGCACGCCGAGTTTGCCGAGGACGTTCTGCATATGGGTGCGGACGGTGTGCGGCGACAGGAAGAGCCGCTCGGCGACGGCCTTGCGGCCGAGCCCCGCGACCATGCACCGCAGCACTTCGCGCTCGCGCGGGGTGAGCGACTCCACGAGCCGCTCGCTCTCCGTGCGGTGCTTACGGGCCGCCGTCAGCTCCCGCAGGACGCCTGTGAGCAGGGCGGGCGGCAGATGCGTCTCGTCGCGGAGGACGCCCCGGATGACCGTGAGCAGCCGCGAAAGGGAGCAGTCCTTCGCCACCCAGCCGGACGCTCCGGCGCCGAGCGCGAGCGCCGCGCGGCGCGGGTCGTCCTTCTCCGCGAGCACGACCGTGCGCACGGCGGGCTGGCCCGAACGCACGCCCGCCACCAGCGAGATGCCGTCCACCAGGCCGTCGGCCTGGCCGTCGTGCACCGGCACGGCGGGGCGGGCGCCCTGCAGTGCCGAAGCGGAGCTGCCCAGGTCGGCGTCCACGAGCAGGACGTCGTATCTGCGGCCCTCCGCGGCCGCGCGGTCCAGGCAGCGCAGGGCCGCGGGGCCGCTGCCCGCGGCGGACACCTCCACGTCGGGCTCCGCGGCGAGCGCCGCGGCGAGCGACTCGGCGAAGATACGGTGGTCGTCGACGACCAGGACTCGGATTCGAACCACGGAAACCCCCACAGGTCGGAGAGCGACCGACACGGGCGCGGCACCCGGAGTGGGGACACCGCAGCCGCACGGCCGCCGCCGTGCCGTGACTGCCACCCCCACGCCGGGCGTCGCACCCGACTGTCTCGCCCCCTGATCGGCGCCGGCCCCCACCGGCGCTGCCCTTCAGAGTACGGACGGGGGCCCCGAGCGGAAGTGGATTTGCAGAACTGATTGGCCAGCGCGTTTATGGTGGGCCGTATGTTTCGTATTGAGACAGGAGTCGACAAAGAACGTCTTCGTCTGCTTCGGGGGGCCCTGCGGGACGCCAACAGGGATGCCTCGCCGGTCCTTCGTGCTCTTCAGGGCACGCCCGAGGAGCGGGAAGAGCCGGTCGGTGTCTGGGCGTTGGACGACGCGGGTGAGTTGGTCGGGGGGCTCTCGGGGTACACGTGGGGGCGGTGGCTGCATGTGAGTCTGTTGTGGGTGGCCGAGGACGCGCGGGGGGCGGGGCTCGGGGGGCGGTTGCTCGCCGATGCGGAGCGGCTGGCCGCCGAGGAGCGCGGCTGTCTCAACTCCCGTCTGGAGACGTGGGACTTCCAGGCCCCCGCCTTCTACCGGCAGCAGGGCTACGAAGTCGTCGCCGTCATCCCCGACTACCCCGAGGGCCACAAGGAGTTCACCCTGACGAAGCGGCTGGGGTGACCTTCGCGGGGCGCCCCGGTCCCGCCCCTTTCCCGAAACTGGGGCTCCGCCCCAGACCCCGCTCCTCAAACGCCGGAGGGGCTGAAATACAGCAGCACACTCTCTAGCCCGTCCGGCGATTGAGGACGAGGCGCGAAGCGCCGATCAGCGGGGGTCCAGGGGGCGGCAGCCCCCGGTTTCGGAGAAGGGGCGGGCCTGGGGCGCACCCGCGAGGACCTACGCCTCGCCCTCCGCCGTCGGGGCCACCACCGGCCGCAGCCACAGCCACGCCAGGAAGAACAGGCCGAGGGCAAGCATGCCGAGGCCGGTCCAGAGGTTGATGTTGATGCCCTCCGCCTTCTTGAGGTCGGCGTCGGACGCGGTGATCCCGGCGATGGTGACGATGACGCCGTAGACGACGAAAAGCCCACCGATGATGCGCCGGATGTCGAAGAGACGCGCGGCCGTCGCGGACTTCCGCTCCAGCTCGGAGACTTCCTTCTGCAGGTCGGACATGATCCCTCGGAGTGTGAGTAGGAGGCGCGGGGCCGGGTCAGAACGAGTACGGGACGTAGCACGCGGTGGCGAGCACCACCGCACCCCATCCGAGCAGCGCGGGACGGCGGTACCAGGCGTCGTCGCCCGGCTCGGCGCCGTCGTCCTCCATGCCCGGCGACACGGTCCCGTACACGAGCCCGGCCAGCTCGGCCTCCGGCTTGGGGGCGGTGAAGAGGGTGACGGCGACCATGACGACCGCGCCGGCGACGAAGCCGACGATGGCGGAGACGAAGTTGGCGCCCTGATCGGTGGGGATGTCGATGACGCCCTGCTTGTAGATCCAGAAGTAGTTGACCATCGCGGCGGTGGTGCCGGCGAGCAGCCCCCAGACGCCGGACTTCATGGACGCCCGCTTCCAGAACATGCCGATGATGAAGACGACGAACATCGGGACGTTGAAGAAGGAGAAGAGGGTCTGGAGGTAGCCCATGATGTTCGAGAAGGACGAGGCGATGAAGGCGGTGCCGATGGAGGCGAAGACGCCGATCGCGGTGATGAGCCGCCCGAACTTCAGGTAGTAGCCGTCCTCGCGGCCCTTGACGACGTACTTGGCCCAGATGTCGTACGTGAAGACGGTGTTGAAGGACGAGACGTTGGCGGCCATGCCCGCCATGAAGGCGGCGAGGAGTCCGGTGACGGCGATGCCGAGGACGCCGTTGGGCAGCAACTCCTGCATCAGGTAGGGGATCGCGTCGTTGTAGGTCAGGTCCGAGCCGGGCGTGCCGATCTTCGGGACGAGGACGGCGGCGACCAGGCCGGGGATCATCACCAGGAAGACGATGAAGATCTTGGGGAAGGCGGCGATCAGCGGGGTGCGCTGGGCGGCGGAGAGGTTCTTCGCGGAGAGGGCGCGCTGCACCTCGGCGAAGTTCGTCGTCCAGTAGCCGAAGGAGAGCACGAAGCCGAGGCCCAGGATGATGGTGAGCCAGTTGGCGCCGAGCGGGTTGGCGTCGCCGATGCCGGTGCCGCCCCAGGCGGTCATGAAGTTGTCGCCGTGCTGCTTCTCGATGGAGCCGGTGAGCCCGTCCCAGCCGCCGACCTTCTTCATGCCGATGACGCAGATCGGGATGAGCGCGGCGAGGATGACGAAGAACTGGAGCACTTCGTTGTAGATCGCCGAGGACAGACCGCCGATGGTGATGTACGCGAGCACGAAGAACCCGGCGACGACGATGGCGACCCACTGGGGCCAGCCGAGCAGCGCCTCGACGACGATCGCGAGGGCGTAGAGGTTCACGCCCGCGATGAGCACGGCGGCGAAGGCGAAGAGCGCCGAGCTGAGCAGGTGGGCGGACTTGTCGAAGCGCTGGAGCAGGAACTCGGGGACCGAGCGGACCTTGCTGCGGTAGTAGAACGGCATCATGACCAGGCCGAGGAAGACCATGGCCGGGATGGCGCCGATCCAGTACCAGTGGACGACCGCGACGCCGTACTGCGCGCCCGTGGCCGCCATGCCGAGGATCTCGGTGGCGCCGAGGTTGGCGGCGACGAAGGCGAGGCCGGTGACCCAGGCGGGCAGGGAGCGCCCGGAGAGGAAGAAGTCGAGGCTGGTCTTCACGGAGCGCCGGGCGGCGAATCCGATGCCGAGGACGACCACGAAGTAGATCGCCAGGATCGCGTAGTCCAGCCCGTTGGTGGGCAGCCGAAGCCCTTCGGCGAGGGTGATGTGCGTAGCGGAAGGAGGGGACTGCATGTGAACTCGCTTCGTCGCGCGAACTGATCAGACCGGAACCTACGCCTCGACCTTCAGTAAGTGAACAGTTCTGTTGATGTTCTTTGTTTGATTGTGATCGAGTCCATGATCGTTTCTCGCTACGGATCATCGGGTGAGCTGGGCGAGGGGGCGACGCCCCGGCAGGCGCCGTGGGCATTGACGTGCTTGTTGGCTTGTGGTTTGTTGTGTTCGGTTCTGTTGGCGGGCGGTGTAAGGAGCCCCGAACGTGAAGAAGACCTCGACTCGTCTCGCCGACGGTCGTGAGCTCATCTACTACGACGTGCGCGACGACGCCGTCCGCACGGCGGTCGACAGCAGGCCCCTGGACCCCGTCGCCACCACCTCCGAGGTCCGCCGCGACCCCCTCCTCGGCGACAGCGTCGCCATCGCCTCGCACCGCCAGGGCCGCACCTACCACCCCCCGGCCGACGAGTGCCCCCTGTGCCCCTCCACCGGCGGCCGCCGCACCGAGGTCCCCGACTCCTCGTACGACGTCGTGGTCTTCGAGAACCGCTTCCCCTCCCTCGCGGGCGACGCCGGCCGCTGCGAGGTGGTCTGCTTCACCCCCGACCACACCGCGTCCTTCGCCGACCTCACCGAGGAGCAGGCCGCGCTCGTCCTGGAGGCCTGGACGGACCGCACCGCCGAGCTGTCGCACCTGCCGTCCGTCGCGCAGGTCTTCTGCTTCGAGAACCGGGGCGCGGAGATCGGCGTGACCCTCGGCCACCCGCACGGGCAGATCTACGGCTACCCCTTCGTCACCCCGCGCACGGCCCTGATGCTGCGCTCCCTGGCCGACCACCGCGCGGCCACCGGGGGCCGCAACCTCTTCGACGACGTCCTCGCCGAGGAACGCGCCGGCGAGCGCGTCGTCCTGGACGCCGAGCACTGGGTGGCCTTCGTGCCGTACGCGGCGCACTGGCCCTACGAGGTGCACCTCTACCCCAAGCGCCGCGTGCCCGACCTGCTCGGCCTGGACGAGGCGGCCCGCACAGAGTTTCCCCAGGTGTATCTGGAACTGTTGCGGCGCTTCGACCGGATCTTCGATGGGCGGGACGGCGGGAAAGAGGGGGCGGGTGAGCGCGAGGGCGGCAGCGAGCCGCCGACGCCGTACATCGCGGCCTGGCACCAGGCCCCGTTCACGGCGCTCACGGAGTACGAAGGCGTCAACAGGGACGACTTCGCGCTCCACCTCGAGCTTTTCACCATTCGCCGCACTTCGGGCAAGCTGAAGTTCCTCGCGGGTTCCGAATCCGGCATGAGTGTGTTCATCAACGATGTGCCGCCGGAGGCCGCGGCCCAGCGACTGCGAGAGGTAGCGAGTTGATGAGTGGGAAGTACCTGGTCACGGGTGGCGCCGGCTATGTCGGCAGTGTCGTCGCCCAGCATCTGATCGAGGCCGGGCACGAGGTGACGGTCCTCGACAACCTCTCCACCGGCTTCCGCGAGGGCGTGCCCGCGGGCGCGGCGTTCATCGAGGGCGACATCCGCGACGCCGCCAAGTGGCTGCACGTCGAGGGCGAGGCGCCGTACGACGCGGTGCTGCACTTCGCCGCCTTCTCGCAGGTCGGCGAGTCCGTCGTGAAGCCCGAGAAGTACTGGGACAACAACGTCGGCGGCACCATGGCGCTGCTCGCCGCGATGCGCGAGGCGGGCGTGCGCAAGCTGGTGTTCTCCTCCACGGCGGCCACGTACGGCGAGCCGGTGAGCACCCCCATCACCGAGACCGACCCGACCGCCCCCACCTCCCCCTACGGCGCCTCCAAGCTCGCCGTCGACCACATGATCACCGGCGAGGCGGCGGCGCACGGACTCGGTGCCGTATCCCTTCGGTACTTCAACGTGGCGGGCGCGTACGGCAGTTGCGGCGAGCGGCACGACCCCGAGTCGCACCTCATCCCGCTCGTCCTCCAGGTCGCCCAGGGCAGGCGCGAGGCGATCTCCGTCTTCGGCGACGACTACCCGACGCCCGACGGCACCTGCGTGCGCGACTACATCCACGTCGCCGACCTCGCCGACGCCCACCTCCTCGCCCTGGACGCCGCGACCCCCGGCGAGCACCTGATCTGCAACCTGGGCAACGGCAACGGCTTCTCCGTGCGCGAGGTCATCGAGACCGTCCGCAAGGTCACCGGACACCCGATCCCCGAAGTCGTGGCGGCGCGCCGCGGCGGCGACCCGGCGGTCCTCGTGGCCTCCGCCGCCACCGCCCGCGAGCGGCTCGGCTGGAACCCGTCCCGCGCGGACCTCGCGGGCATCGTCGCCGACGCCTGGGCCTTCGCCCAGCAGAGGGGGTAACCAGAAGATGTCCGCCGTCACGGAGCCGACCACCGAACTCGTCGACACCTTCACCGCGTTGTACGGCCACGAGCCCGCCGGAGTGTGGGCGGCGCCGGGCCGCGTCAACCTCATCGGCGAGTACACGGACTTCAACGAGGGCTTCGTGATGCCCCTCGCGCTGCCGCACACCGCGGTCGCCGCGGTGGCCCGGCGCGACGACGGGGTCCTGCGGCTGCACTCCGCGGACATCGAAGGACCCGTCGTCGAGCTGGCGGTGGACTCCCTGACGCCGCTGTCCGACGGGGGCTGGGCCGCGTACCCGGCGGGCGTCGTCTGGGCACTGCGGGACGCGGGCCACACGGTCGGCGGCGCGGACCTGCACCTGGCGTCGACCGTCCCGACCGGCGCGGGCCTGTCCTCCTCCGCCGCCCTGGAGGTCGTCACCGCCCTCGCCCTCAACGACCTCTACGAACTGGGCCTGACCCGCCGCGAGTTGGCCCTGCTCGCCCAGCGTGCCGAGAACGCCTTCGTCGGCGTGCCGTGCGGCGTCATGGACCAGATGGCGTCCGCGGCCTGCACGCCGGGGCACGTCCTGCACCTGGACTGCCGCGACCTGTCCGTGCGCCAGGTCCCCTTCGACCTGACCGCGGACGGCCTGACGCTCCTGGTCGTCGACACCCGCGTCAAGCACGCCCTCGGCGACGGGGCGTACGCGGAGCGGCGGGCCGGGTGCGAGGCGGGCGCGCGGGCGCTCGGCGTCTCCCACCTCCGCGACGTCCCGTATGCCGAACTCCCCGCCGCCCTAGTCCGGTTGGACGACGAGAAGGTGCGCCGCTACGTCCGGCACGTCGTCTCCGACGACCACCGCGTCGAGCGGGTCATCGCCCTCCTCGACGCCGGTGACGTGCGGGGCATCGGCCCCGTCCTCACCGAGGGCCACACCTCGCTGCGGGACGACCTGCGCATCTCCTGCCCGGAGCTGGACCTCGTGGTGGAGACGGTGTGCGCGGCCGGGGCGCTCGGGGCGCGGATGACCGGGGGCGGCTTCGGCGGCTCCGCGATCGTCCTGGCCGAGGCCGCGGACGCGGAGTCCCTCACGAAGGCGGTCCACGAGGCGTTCGCGGCGGCCGGGTACGCGGCGCCGCGGGTGTTCCCCGCGGTGGCGTCGGCGGGGGCGCGCCGCCTCTAGCCGGACCAGGCCGCTCAGGGGCCCTTCAGCTGCCGCTCAAGGGCTGCGACGCAGGTCACACCCACCCGTGTCACATCGCTCCGCCCTGCCTCCGTCCTAGGTGTGTAGCCACCACAACGGCAGAGGAGCAGGCCATGGAAGCCCGACTGAACATGTTCGAGAACCCGACCGCGATGAAGTTCTGGAAGCACATCATCGCGGCGAACAAGGTCCTCACCGAGTCGACGGTCCCCGCCGCGACCCTCGAACTGGTGAAGATCCGCGCCAGCCAGATCAACGGCTGCGGCGGCTGCCTCGACATGCACACCAAGGACGCCGCGGCCGCGGGCGAGACCTCGCTGCGCCTGAACCTGGTCGCCGCCTGGCGCGAGGCCAAGGTCTTCACCGACGCCGAGCGCGCCGCCCTGGAACTGACGGAACAGGGCACCCGCATCGCGGACGCGGCGGGCGGCGTCACGGACGAGGCCTGGGCGAACGCCGCCAAGTACTACGACGAGGAGCAACTGGCCGCCCTGGTGGGCCAGATCGCCCTGATCAACACCTTCAACCGGGGCAACGTCATCACCCAGCAGCCCGCGGGCGACTACGTCCCCGGCCAGTACGCCTAAGGGTCCAGTACGCCTAGGGCTTCAGCCCGTCGTGGGGCTCCCCGCCCCCGACCGGCTCCCCCTCCCCGCCGCCGCTCCGCTCGGCCCGGTCGAGCAGCCCGGTCCGGGCGGCGAGCGCGGCGGCCTCCAGGCGGGACCCGACGCCGAGCTTCATCAGGACCCGCTGCACATGCGTCCGCGCCGTGCTGGGCGCGATCCCCATCCCGGCGGCGATGAGCCGGGTGTCCTCGCCGTCGGCGACCCGCACGAGGACCTCCACCTCACGGGGAGTGAGCATCTGCAGCAGCCGCTGCCCCTCGTCGTCGGGCTGGGCCGCGGGGTTGAGAAGCTCGCTGAAGGCGCCTTGGAGCAATTGGGGCGCGACGGCGGCCTCCCCGGCGCGCGCCTTCATGATGGCGCGCTCGACTCCCTCGATGCGCTCGTCATGACGTACGTATCCGGACGCGCCGGAGGCGAAGGCCGCCGCGATCCCGCGGGGCGAGGGCACCGGCCCCAGCACCACCACGGCGACCTGCGGCCGCTCCCGCTTGATCCGCACCACCGGGTCGAACATGCCCGGCTCCGCCGGTGTGGCCGTGCCGAGCAGGCACACCTCCGGCGCCCTGCTGATCACCAGCTCCGCCGCCCCGGCGGCGGGCGCCGCCGCGGCGAGCACCCGGTGCCCGCGCAGCTTCAGCGCCGAGGCGAGTGCCTCGGCGAGCAATCGGTGGTCGTCGACCACCATGAGCCGCACACCCACAGCGCAACCCCCCAAAGTCCCCCACGGATTCCCCCAATGATCCCCCCACGGATCGGGGGCCCCGGCCCTCCATCCCCCGGAAGCTACACGCTTGTTCGACATTGCGCTGCCCCTACCGTGCAGAAGCGGCCCGGAATGCCTCAATCACGGCCGTTCAGAAGCATGGACACGGCGGGCCCGCGGTATGCGCACGGCGGGTCCAGCACGCGAGTACGGAGCGTGAACCGGGGCAACGCGAAACGGCCCCGCACTCGTTCGGGCGAGCGCGGGGCCGGGTGACGCTTCGGGAGCGGCTACTGGGTGGTGAAGCCCAGCGCGATGAACTCCTTGTCGTCCTTGGAGTACGGCTTGCTGATCAGCTCCTTGCCGAAGAACAGGTTGCCGCCGGTGTAGAGCAGTTCGTTGGACTTCGGGACCATGCCGCTGATGGCGCGGCTGACCGACTCGGTCGCGGGCGTCTGCAGGAGCGTGGTCTCCTTCATCGACTTGCCGTCGAGCGAGACGACCTTGGCGCCCTTGTTGTAGCCGCCGCCCTTGTACGCGAGGAGGTTGCCGCCGTCCATGCGGATCGGGAACATCTCGCCGTCGTCGCCCGCGTCGGCGCGGTCACCGGTCGTCTTGCCGGTGGCCAGCGAGAACGCGATGATCTCGTTGGTGAAGCCGTAGTCGGAGCCGCCCGCGTCGTGCTGGCGCGTGGGCACGTACAGCTTGTCGTTGCCGACGACGATGGCCTTGCAGCTCGCCCACTTGTTGACCTCGCAGTCGTGGGAGTACTTGCCGTCCTCCAGCTTGATGCGGGCCCGCAGCTTGCCGGCGTTGCTGAGCGAGAACACGTCGGTGGCGCCGCTCGCCGTGATCTCCTCGGTGTCCTGGCCGAAGACGATCGGGTTGGTCGAGATGATCTTGGCGTTGTCGACGCCGGCGGTCAGCGGATAGCTCCACTTGTCCTTGCCGGTCTTGGGGTCGAGGAGCTGGATCTTCAGCTTCTCGTCGCCGTAGCCGCCGCACTTGCGGACCGCGACGAGCTGGTCGCCGCCCGCGTAACCGGCGTCCTTGCACTCGTCGCCGACCTTCGGCTTCCACAGCAGCTTGCCGGACAGGTCCCAGGCGGCACCCGTGCCGCCGGTGCCCGCGCCCGCGGCGACGGTGTCGCCGGAGATGGCGATCTCCTCGAACTCCACGGGCGAGCCGCTGCCGTCGACGCTCTCCGTCCACAGCTTCTTGCCGGACTTCAGGTCGACCGCGGAGACCTGGCTGCAGTCGGGGTACTTGTTCGCCTTGGTGGACTTGGCGTCCTTGTAGACGACCGCGGCGATGCCCTCGTCGGTGACCTCCTTGGAGACCGCGCAGGTCTCACCGGCCACCGGGATCGTCCACTTCTGCTTGCCGGACGCGGGGTCGTAGGCGATGAGGGCGTGGTCCTTGTCCTTGCCCGTGTAGCCGCTCTTGACGTACGTGTCCTCGGTGAGCCAGGAGCCCGCGACGCTCCACACGCTGTCCTTGGGCACCGCGGGCGCCGGGACCTGGAAGCCGACCTTGGCGCTGGTGTTGCCCGGCACCTTCTCCTTGGCGGGGCCGCCGGCGGCGGGCGGCCCGTCGGAGCCGCCCTTCTTGCCCTTGCCGCCCTTGCCGTCGCCGCCGTCGGCGCTGTTCTTCTTGTCGTCGTCCTTCTTCGAACCGGCGTAGATGACACCGCCGCCCACGATCAGGCCGATGGCCGCGACGGCCGCGACGATGATCAGCATCTGCTTGTTGGGCTTCTTGCCGCCACCGCCGCCGCCCGGCTGGGGCTGCATCGGCATGGTCGGCGGCTGCGGGAAGCCGTAGCCCTGCTGCGGGGCGGGCTGACCGGGCTGCCCCGGGTAGCCGTACCCGGGCTGCTGCCCGACGGCCGGAAAGGCCGCCTGCGTCGGCTGGGCGTAGGAGGGCGGCGGGGTGCCGGGCGCGGCGGGCGGCGGGGTGCCGGGGGTGCCGGGCGCCTGCGGGTAGCCCTGGTTGGGCTGGCCCTGCGGGGGCGGCGGAGGCGTCTGCGGGGCCGCGGGCGGGGCCGCCGGAGCCGCGGGCGGCGGGGTCTGCGGGGGCTGCGGCGCCTGCGGGTAGCCGTAGCCGGGCTGCGGGGGCGTCTGGGGAGCGCCGAACCCTCCGGGCGGGGGGTCCTGGGGGGCGCCGAACCCACCCTGCGGCGGCTGGTTGGGCGGCTGGGGCGGCTGTGTCATGACGTCTTTCCTTGGGGGGACGGATGGGGTGACTGAGCGGTGGGGAGGGTCACTTGCCGTAGGCCAGCATCAGCTTCTCGCGGCCTTGAGCGGTGCCGGAGAGCCGGGTGGTGGAGAGGTAGAAGCGCCCGTCCACGTAGTCGACCGCCTTCGAGTAGAAGCCGTTCTCGATCTTCGACGTCCCCGCCGGGTTCTGCAGCAGTGTCTTCGGCGTGTGCGAGCCGCTGGTCCCGATGGACACGACGCGGCCGCCGGAGTCGTACGACGGCTCCACGTACGCCACGAGGTCGCCGCCCTGCGTCTTCATCGGCACCATCGAGGTGTCGAGCGGGGACTTCGCCCGCCAGGCCTCCTTGCCGCTGGCCAGGCTGATCGCGACGATCTGGTTGGCGCCGGACGTCTTCTTGGTCGGCAGGTAGAGGTACTTGTCGTCGGCGACGGCACCGGAGCAGGCCTGCAGGTCACCGCCGAGGCCGCCCCAGCCGCACTCCGGCGCGAAGTCCTCGTTCACCTGGACCTCGGAGCGGGTCTTGCCGCTGCCGGACTTCAGCGTGGTGATGTTCCACTGCTTCTTGTCCTCGTTGGTGGCGTAGAGGACGGTGGGGCTGGTGGAGTAGACGTGCTCGAGACGCCAGCCCTTGGGGAACTTCTTCGTCCACTGGATCTTGCCGGTCCTGGGGTTCAGCTCCACGACCTCGTCGTGCTCGGTGGGCGTGCTCGCCCCGCACGAGAACTTCATCAGCATCCGGTCGCCGCCGGTGAACCCGGCCGGGAAGCAGGTGCCCTCGTCCTTCTTCTCCGCGTCGAACAGCTTGTCGCCGTCGCTGATGCTGTAGGCGGTGCCGGACTGGGAGCGGCCGACCATCAGGGTGTTGCCGGTGATGCTCAGCTCCAGGCCGATGGTGGAGTCGAAGAGACCTTTCTCCGTGGTCTGCTTCTGCCAGCCCTTCTCGCCCGTCTTCAGGTCGATGACCTGGAGCTGGTCGCACTTGGCGTTCTGCTTGATGCCGGCCTTGTACGCGACGACGATCTTGCCGTCGTCGCTGACCTGCGGCGTGGCCGCGCAGATCTCCTGCGGCAGCTTGATCGCGGTCCAGGCGGGCTTGCCGGAGTCCACGTGGTAGGCGAGGAGTTCGCGGTACGCGGCCTTGACCGCGATGCCGTCCTCGACCCACATGCCGGGGGCGTCGGCGCCCTTGCCGGGGGCCTTGGGGGCCTCCTTGTACCAGAGGACCTTGGCCTCGCCGGACTGGCGGCCCTCGTTGAGGTCCTCCTTGCCCTCGTGGCCGTCGCCGCTGCCGTCGCCCGGGTTGGCCGGCGCGGAGGCCTTGGGGTTCTTGTTCTTCGACTCGCTCTTCTTCTTGTCGTCGTCACCGCCGGAGAGCGCGAAGACGGCGCCGCCCGCGACGAGCAGGGCGGCCACGGCCGCCCCGATGATCACGGCGGTCTTGCCCTTGAAGGGCCCCTTGCCGCCGCTCGGAGGCGGGGTGCCCGGGGCGCCGGTGGGCATCTGCTGCGGGTAGCCGTAGCCCGGCTGCTGGCCGTAGGGGCCTGCCTGGCCGGGCTGCGTGGGCTGGCCGTACGGTCCGGGCTGCTGCCCGTAGGGACCGGGCTGGCCCGGCTGGGTGGGCTGGCCGTAGGGGCCTGCCTGGCCGGGCTGCGTGGGCTGGCCGTACGGGCCCGGCTGCTGCGGGTAGCCGTAAGGACCTGCCTGGCCGGGCGGCTGCTGGGGGTAGCCGTAGCCCGGCTGCGGGTTCCCGCCCTGGTTGGGGCCTCCCCCGCTCGAACTCTGTTGAGAGCTTGGGGACGGATCCTGTGGAGCTCCGAAGCCGCCGTGCGGCGGCTGATTGGGCGGCTGAGTCATCAGCGCTTCCCCCTTCACTGATTTTTCGGCACGCCAAGTGGTGCTCAGGCTGCCCTTTCTATCACTCCGATCCAGCCATCGCGGGTGCCGGTCCTGCCCCTGTTCCCAAGGGAGGACCGGCCTGTAATGCGTCTGTTACGGGAAACTCACGCATCCTCCGCGAGTTCCAGCCAACGCATCTCCAACTCCTCGCGCTCGCCGACAAGTTCGCGTAGTTCGGCGTCCCATTTCGCCACCTTTTCAAAGTCTGTGGCGTTATCGGCGATCTGCGCGTGCAG
Organism: Streptomyces sp. RK9; assembly: GCF_045070545.1. Classification (NCBI taxonomy): domain Bacteria; kingdom Bacillati; phylum Actinomycetota; class Actinomycetes; order Kitasatosporales; family Streptomycetaceae; genus Streptomyces; species Streptomyces sp. RK9. Next base: position 194,330 of record NZ_CP173704.1, read on the forward strand.
CTTGGTCTCCTTCTCGGAAATCTTGTCCAGCTGCCGTTCGATCTTCTGCAGTTCCTTCTTCGCGGCGCGCGCGTCGGCGGCCGACACGGCCTTCGCGCCGTCCGCGACCACGGGGGCGGGCGCGGGGGCGACCGTGGCCGCCGCCGTCTCCGCCATCCGGCTCCTGCGCTCCAGGTACTCGTCGATGCCGCGCGGCAGCATCCGCATCGTCGCGTCACCCATGAGGGCGAACACCCGGTCCGTGGTGCGCTCGACGAAGAACCGGTCGTGGGAGATCACGACCATCGATCCCGGCCACCCGTCGAGCACGTCCTCCAGCTGCGTCAGCGTCTCGATGTCGAGGTCGTTGGTGGGCTCGTCGAGGAAGAGGACGTTCGGCTCGTCCATCAGCAGGCGCAGGAGCTGCAGCCGCCTGCGCTCACCGCCGGACAGGTCGCCGACGGGCGTCCACTGCTTCTCCTTGCCGAACCCGAAGGTCTCGCACAGCTGCCCCGCGGTCATCTCCCGGCCCTTGCCGAGGTCGACCCGCTCCCGCACCTGCTGCACCGCCTCGAGGACCCTGAGCGTCGGCTTCAGCTCGGCGACCTCCTGCGACAGATAGGCCAGCTTGACCGTCTTGCCGACCACGACCCGGCCCGCGGCGGGCTGCGTCTCACCGGCCGACCGGGCCGCCTCCGCCATGGCGCGCAGGAGCGAGGTCTTGCCCGCGCCGTTCACACCCACCAGGCCGATGCGGTCGCCGGGGCCGAGCTGCCAGGTCAGGTGCTTCAGGAGGAGCTTCGGACCGGCCTGGACGCTCACGTCCTCCAGGTCGAAGACGGTCTTGCCGAGCCGGGTGGTGGCGAACTTCATCAGCTCGCTGGTGTCCCGGGGCGGCGGCACGTCCTTGATCAGCTCGTTGGCCGCCTCCACCCGGAACCGGGGCTTGGACGTACGCGCCGGGGCGCCGCGCCGCAGCCACGCCAGCTCCTTGCGGACCAGGTTCTGCCGCTTGGCCTCCTCGGTGGCGGCGATGCGCTCGCGCTCGGCGCGCGCGAACACGTAGTCGGAGTACCCGCCCTCGTACTCGTAGACCGTGCCCTTCTGCACGTCCCACATCCGCGTGCACACCTGGTCGAGGAACCACCGGTCGTGGGTCACGCACACCAGTGCCGAGCGGCGCTCGCGCAGGTGCCGGGCGAGCCAGGAGATGCCCTCCACGTCGAGGTGGTTGGTGGGCTCGTCGAGGACGATCAGGTCCTGCTCGGCGATCAGGAGCTGGGCGAGCGCGATGCGCCGCCGCTCGCCGCCGGACAGCGGGCCGATGACGGTGTCGAGCCCCTGCGGGAACCCGGGCAGGTCGAGCCCGCCGAACAGGCCCGTGAGCACGTCCCTGATCTTCGCGTCGCCCGCCCACTCGTGGTCCGCGAGGTCGCCGATGACCTCGTGCCGCACGGTGGCCGCCGGGTCCAGCGAGTCGTGCTGCGTGAGCACCCCGCTCCGCAGCCCCCCGCTGTGCGTGACGCGCCCGGTGTCGGCCTCCTCCAGCTTGGCGAGCATGCGGATGAGGGTGGTCTTGCCGTCGCCGTTTCGCCCGACGACGCCGATCCTGTCCCCCTCGGAGACGCCGAGCGAGACGCCGTCGAGCAGGGCACGGGTGCCGTACACCTTGCTGACGTTTTCGACATTGACCAGGTTGACGGCCATTTCACTCCTGACGAGGGGGTGGATCAGCCTTCAAGGGTAGGGCGTGCGGGCGCGGGCGCCGGGCGGGGTGGGCGGGGCACTCGATGAGGTGACGCCGGGAGACCACGTCGCCCCGGTGGTCGGCGGCGGCACAGACTGCCGCGTATGCGTACGGATAAGACCCCGCACCCTGACGACGAGGCCCCGCGGTGGCCGGTGCCACCGCCACAGGGCTGGACCGTGGACGACCTGTGCACGCTGCCCGACCTGCCTTCGCACACCCAGCTGATCGACGGAAGTCTGGTCTTCCGCCACCCGCAGAACTGCTTCCACAGCATCACCACCGACGTGCTGCGGGAGGGCCTCGCCCGCACCGCGCCCGCCGCGCTGCGCGTCTACCGCCAGATGGTCGTGGTCCTCGACCCCGCCAACGGCCTGGAGCCGGACGTGTCCGTCCTCCAGCGACAGGCCGTGGAGGACTGGGACCGGATGACGTTCCCCGCCGCTGACGTGCTGCTGGCCGTGGAGGTGGTCTCGCCGGACTCCCTGTCCCGCGACTCCACCACGAAGCCCCAGAAGTACGCCGCCGCGGGGGTCCCCCACTTCTGGCTGGTCGAGATGGCGGGGCTGGACGACCATGCCGTAGTCCAGGTCTACGAACGCGGCGGCGCGTCCGGGACGTACGCCCTGACGGGCATCCACCGCGGTCGCCTGAAGCTCTCCGTGCCGTACGACATCGACATCGACCTGACGGCCATCGACAGGTTGTAGGGAATCGCCCTACAGAACGGTCGCCCCCGTCGCCGGGCCCACGGCCACCCGCGCCCCCCGGCACGTCCCCGACCCCCGCAGCGCCGCCGCCACCCGCTCCGCCGACTCCGCGTCCTTCGCCAGGAACGCCGTCGTCGGCCCCGAGCCGGACACGATGCCCGCGAGGGCGCCCGCCTCCGTGCCGACCTTCAGGGTGTCGGTGAGGGCGGGGAAGAGGGAGAGCGCGGCGGGCTGGAGGTCGTTCGTCAGGGCTCCGGCGAGAGCGGTGGCGTCCCCCGTCCGCAGAGCGTCGAGCAGCGCGGGGGACGCGGCGGGCGCCGGGGCGTCCGGTGTGAGGCGGTCGAACTCGCGGTAGACGGCGGGCGTGGAGAGGCCGCCGTCGGCGACGGCGAACACCCAGTGGAAGGTGCCGCCGACGGCCAGCTCGGCCAGCTTCTCACCGCGCCCGGTGCCGAGGGCCGCGCCGCCGACCAGGCTGAACGGCACGTCGCTGCCCAACTCGGCGCAGATGTCGAGGAGTTCGGCCCGCGAGGCTCCCGTCCCCCACAGTGCGTCGCAGGCGAGCAGGGCGCCCGCCGCGTCGGCACTGCCGCCCGCCATGCCGCCCGCGACGGGGATGTCCTTGGCGATGTGAAGGTGCACGTCGGCCCGGCGGCCGTACCGCGCGGCCAGCGCCTCGGCCGCGCGCGCCGCCAGGTTCGTCCGGTCCAGGGGGACCTGGTCGGCGCCCGGGCCCGCGCAGGTCACCCGCAGCTCGTCCGCCGGGGTCACCGTGACCTCGTCGTACAGGCCGACGGCCAGGAAGACGTTCGCGAGGTCGTGGAAGCCGTCGGGGCGCGCGGCGCCCACCGCGAGCTGGACGTTGACCTTCGCGGGCACCCGTACGGTGACGCTCACGCCGCGGCTCCCTTGTGTTCGGCGATCCGCGCGAACTCCTCGACGGTCAGGGACTCGCCGCGCGCCTGCGGCGAGACGCCCGCCGCGACGAGGGCCGCCTCGGCCGCGGCGGCGGAGCCCGCCCACCCGGCGAGGGCGGCGCGCAGCGTCTTGCGGCGCTGCGCGAAGGCGGCGTCCACCACGGCGAACACCTCCCGCTTGGAGGCGGTGGTCTTGACCGGCTCGGCGCGCCGCACCAGCGACACCAGGCCCGAGTCGACGTTCGGGGCGGGCCAGAAGACGTTGCGGCCGATGGCGCCCGCACGCTTCACGTCGGCGTACCAGTTGGCCTTCACCGACGGCACGCCGTACACCTTCGAGCCGGGGGCGGCGGCGAGGCGGTCGGCGACCTCCGCCTGCACCATCACCAGCGTGTGCTCGATGCTGGGGAAGGTGTCCAGCATGTGCAGCAGGACCGGTACGGCGACGTTGTACGGGAGGTTCGCGACCAGGGCCGTCGGGGCGGGGCCCGGGAGTTCGCGGACGAGCATGGCGTCGCTGTGGACCAGGTCGAAGGCGGCCGCCTTCCGCGGGATGCGGGCCTCCACCGTCGCCGGGAGGGCCGCGGCGAGCACGTCGTCGATCTCCACGGCGGTCACGTGGGACGCGGTCTCCAGGAGGGCCAGGGTCAGCGAGCCGAGGCCCGGGCCGACCTCGACGACGACGTCGTCCGGGCCGACGTCCGCGGTGCGGACGATGCGGCGGACCGTGTTCGCGTCGATGACGAAGTTCTGGCCGCGCTGCTTGGTCGGGCGTACGCCGAGGGTGCTCGCGAGGTCGCGGATGTCGGCGGGGCCGAGGAGGGGGCCTTGCTCGGTGGTGCTCACCGCCCCAGGGTAGCCCTGGGTCCGCCGCTCACCTGTCGGTGCGGTTGCCCGGGGGCGCGCTGCCCCTGGCCCCGCCGTGCCGGTCGGCCTGCGCCCGCCCCCGCTCATGGGGCTCCGCCCCTGTCCCCCGCCATCGGCGCTCCGCGCCTCGTCCTCAAACGCCGGACGGGCTGAGATGCCCGCCGTCGGCCGTCGCCTGCCCGTGGGCCGTGGCCCGGGCCCCCTGGGTGCCGGACGGACTGAGTTCCCACCGCCGACCTCACCCACAGCCTCCCCTCACCCCAAGTGCCGGACGAGCCGGGATCCCGCCCATCGACCTCACCCCCAGCCCCCCCTCCTCCCCCACCCACCCCATCGACGCCGAACGACCGGACCTGGCACCGGGAGGCCGGACCAGCCGCAGGTGTGGCGCGGGATGACCTCGGTGCCGGCCCGAAGCCTGCTGGTTCCAGTAAACGGGCGGGCGGGTGGGAGGGATCCGCCGCGGAGCGGCGGTCAGAGGCGGCGGCCGCAGTGGGGCCAGGGGCTGGCGCCGCGTTGGACGTAGAGCTTCTTGGCGCGGTGGGTCTGTTCGGCGGCGGGGGCGTCCTGGGGGCGACCCGCGCCGCCGAGGGACTGCCAGGTCTGGGTGTCGAACTGGTAGAGCCCCCCGTACGTGCCGGAGGGGTCGACGGCCGACGCCCGCCCCCCGGACTCGCACGCCGCGAGCGCCCCCCAGTCGAGCCCCTCGGCCCCGGCGACGGCGGTCGGCTGGACCTTCGTCCCGACCTTCACGATCCGCGTCTGCGGCTCCCGCACCACCTCGCTGCGCAACCGCTTCGGCTTCTGCTTCACGCCGTTGACGGTGCGTACCGAGTACGTGATCCGCCGCGCACCCGCACGCCCCGCCTGCTCCACGACCTCCGTGCCACGCGGCAGCGACGCGTCCTCGGTCTTCTGGACGTCGAAGGGGATCGGCTCCTCGCGGACCTCCTTGCGGCCGGAGATCCGCATGACGGTGACGGTCTGCCCGTCGCGCGGGAAGCTGCCGGGCGGCACGGACGTGGTGTCGGAGCCGCGCAGGGTCACCCCGGACTCCTCGACGGCCTCGCCGACGGTCGCGGCGTTCGTACGGATGGTCCGGGACCGCCCGTCGGCCATGATCGTCACCGTGCGCTCGGTGCGGACGTCCAGGTCGAGCCCTTCGCGGTCGATGCGCTTGCTGCGCGAGGTCGACAGGTACGCCCCCTCGGCGCGCACGCCGAGCTGCTGGAGCGCCCCGTCGACGGTGCGGGCGGTCGTCCAGACCTCGCGGCGGTGGCCGTCGAGGGTGAGCTGGACGGGCCGGCCGTAGCGGACGGCGATCTCGTCGCCGCTGGCGAGGGCGGTGGCCGTGGTGGGGGCGACGATGTCGTGCGCGCCGACGTCGACGCCCTCGTCGGCGAGGAGTTCGCCCACGTCGTCGGCGAAGGTGTGCAGCGTGCGCACCTTGCCGTCGACGGTGAGCTGGACGGCCTTGTCGTTGGCGACGAAGGCGGAGGTGCCGCCCGCGAGGAACGCGACGACGAGCGCCTGCGGCACGAGCCTGCGCAGGCCGTCGGGCCGCTCGGCGGTCCGCCTGCGCCGCGCCCCCCGCCGCCCCCCGGCCCGCCCGTCACCGGCGGCCTCACCGTCGACCGCCTCGCCGTCGACTACCTCACCGTCGACCGCCTCGCCGTCGGCCTCCCCATCCCCCTCGTACCCGCGCATCCCGCCGCCGGCCACCCCGTCGCCGAGCCCCTCGTCGTCGAACGCCACGTCCCCGGCCACCCCTCCGCCGGCCCCCCGGCTCTCCCGCCCGTCCGCGACCCCCGCGTGCCCCTGCACACCGGGGTGCGGATACCCGTACGCGCCCCCGCCACGGCCCCCCGTCGGACCCCCCGCCGGATCCACCGCGAAGCCGCCCCCGGCGAACGCGTCCGGGGTGAACGTCCGCGTCGGCAGCTCGTCCACGACGGCGCCGCCCGCCCCGAAGACCTGCGTGGGCACACCGTTCCCCGCGAACCCGTCGGCCCGGTCGAACGCGTCCGCCGCGCTGAACTCCGCGGCGGTGAACACCTGCGTCGCGGGCCCGTCCACCGCGCCCCCGCCGAGGCCCGCGCCCTCATAGCCGTACGCGGGCCCGTAGGGGTCGTACGGGTCGTAGGCGTCATACGGGCCCTGCGGCCCGTGCGGCGCGTACTGCGGCTGCTCGTACGTCTCGTACTGCGGTTTGCTCACGACGACGCTCCAGCTGACAAGTGACCACTGACAAGCCAAGTGCAGATCGGCTTGCAGAACCTAGCGGAGGCGCCGTCACTCTCCAAAGCAGGGCGACTACTCTGTGTCGCTGTGTTGACCCAAGCTGTCAAGCCGGGGAAACCTTCGGTCGTTATCGATCAGTAATCAAAGGCGCGGGCCGTGTTCGAGGAGATCGCCGCGGCCATGGCGTCCTCGTCGATGCCCCGGACCTCGGCCATGGCGCGCAGCGTGACCGGAATGAGATAGGGGGCGTTGGGCCGTCCGCGGTACGGGGCGGGGGTCAGGAAGGGCGCGTCGGTCTCGACGAGGACGAGTTCCAGCGGGGCGACGGCGAGCGCGTCGCGCAGCGTCTTGGCGTTCTTGAACGTGACGTTGCCCGCGAAGGACATGAAGTAGCCGCGCTCCGCGCAGACGCGGGCCATGGCGGCGTCGCCGGAGTAGCAGTGGAAGACGGTGCGCTCGGGGGCGCCCTCCTCCTTCAGGACCCGGAGGACGTCCTCGTGGGCCTCCCGGTCGTGGATGACCAGGGCCTTGCCGTGCCGCTTGGCGATCTCTATGTGCGCGCGGAAGGAGCGCTCCTGGGCGGCCTTGCCCTCCGGGCCGGTGCGGAAGTAGTCGAGGCCGGTCTCGCCGACGCCCTTGACGTGCGGGAGGACGGCGAGGCGGTCGATCTCGGCGAGCGCCTCGTCCAGGGCGCCGTCGCCCCCTGCGGGGCGGGCGCCCTGGCGCGACCAGCCGTCGGGGTCGCCGTGCACGATGCGGGGCGCCTCGTTCGGGTGCAGGGCCACGGCCGCGTGCACCGGCGTGTGGGCGGCGGCGGTGTCGGCGGCCCAGCGTGAGCCCGCCACGTCGCAGCCGACCTGCACGACCGTCGTCACGCCCACCTCGGCCGCCTTGGCGAGGGCTGCCTCGACGGTGCCGGACTGCATGTCCAGGTGGGTGTGGGAGTCGGCGACCGGCACCCGCAGGGGTTCCGGCAGCGGGGGTGCGGCGTTCTTGTCGGCGGGCATACGTCGATCGTACGAAGCCCTGCGGGGCTTTCCCCAATCCCGCCCCTTCCCGAAACTGGGGCTCCGCCCCAGACCCCGCTCCTCAAACGCCGGAGGGGCTATATATCTCGCCGGTGCGGGCCAGGTTCTGGCCCGCACCGGCGAAGTTCTAGCCCCGTCCGGCGATTGAGGACGAGGCGCGGAGCGCCGACAGCGGGGGTCCAGGGGGCGGCAGCCCCCGGTTTCGGAGAAGGGGCGGGACTGGGGCGCCCCGCGAAGGTCAGCCCGCCTTGCGGTGGTGGAAGGGGTGCAGCAGGTCCGACAGGTGCCAGTGGTGCTTGGGCTCGGGGGCCGCCTCGCCGTCGGCCGCGGCGGACTCGTCGGACGCGGCCGCCGCCGCCCCGCCCCGGGCCACCCGCTGCGCGGCCTGCCGGTGATGCAGGGACTCGAGTGCCGACCGCACCGAGGACACCTGACCCGCCCGCATGATGCGCACCACGTGCCCGCCGCAGTTCAGGCAGGTGGGCCGGGTCAGCGGCGACGGCACCCGCTGGCCGTTCGCCACGTACATCACGAATTCCTGGCCCTTGCCGTCGACGTGGTGCTCGATCTCGTACGACTGCTCCCAGCCGTGCCCGCAGCGCATGCAGGCGAAGGCGTAGGACTCATGGACGACATTGACAGCCGCGGTGCGGTGACCGGTGTCTGCGATCTCACTCATGCCAGCTCCTCTTGTCCGCTGGACAAGCACCGTCGACCGGGGTCTTTCCTGACCCGGTCCGGCGGTGTGGGACGGGTGCGTCCCTGGAACCAGTGGACGCCTTTCCCGAAGCGAGCGCATCAGACCTGTCGACTGTTGGGCGCGATTTGGCCTTTCCATAGAAAACCGGCCTGGTGCGCGACCCGCGCTTTAACATTCACGATAGTCCTTTGCCCGCCGATGGGCTCTCCCGCGCGCCCCCCGCGCCGTAACTGTGACCTGTGCGCCGGGCAAGTGCGCCGGGTCGCCCGCCCCGCGCCGGACACCGGAGGGGCGGAGGGGGCGGCCTCAGCCCCCGAGCCCCGCGTTCTTCGCCGCGACCACCGCGTCGAACACCTCCCGCTTGGGCAGGCCCGCGTCGGCCGCGACCGCCGCGATGGCCTCCTTGCGCCGCTCCCCCGCCTCCTCGCGCACCCGCACCCTGCGCACCAGCTCGTCCGGCCCCAGCTCGGCGGGGCCCTTCTCGGGGGCGCCCTCGACCACCACGGTGATCTCGCCGCGCACGTCACCGGGCGCCGCCCACTCGGCCAGCTCCTTCAGCGAACCGCGGCGGACCTCCTCGTACGTCTTGGTCAGCTCCCGGCACACCGCGGCCCTGCGCTCGTCGCCGAAGGCCTCCGCCATCGCGGCGAGGGTGTCGTCGAGGCGGCGCGGCGACTCGAAGTACACCAGCGTGCGCCGCTCCTCGGCCGCCTCGCGCAGGCGCGAGAGCCGCTCGCCCGCCTTGCGGGGCAGGAAGCCCTCGAAGCAGAAGCGGTCGACGGGCAGCCCGGACAGGGCGAGGGCGGTGAGGACGGCGGAGGGACCGGGCACGGCCGTGACCCGGATGCCGCGCTCGACGGCGGCGGCCACGAGGCGGTACCCGGGGTCGGACACCGACGGCATGCCCGCGTCCGTCACCAGGAGCACCCGCGACCCGTCGGCCAGGGCCTCGACCAGCTCGGGCGTGCGCGCCGCCTCGTTGCCCTCGAAGTACGACACGACCCGGCCGCCCACCTGCACGCCGAGCGCCTGCGTGAGCCGGCGCAGCCTGCGGGTGTCCTCGGCGGCCACGACATCGGCCCCGGCCAGCTCCGCGGCGAGCCGCGGCGGCGCGTCCGCGACATCGCCGATGGGAGTGCCCGCGAGGACGAGGGTGCCGACGGAAGCCGGGGTCCCGGCGCTTCCGGACGGACTGACGACTGAATCTGCGCTTCCTGTCACGGATCCATCCTCGCAGGGGCCGGGCGCGGGACTGTCACAGTCGGGTTCCCTACGATGGCGCGGTGACCAGTACCGCGTCTTCCCCGGACACCCGCCAGGGCCAGGCAGCCGAGGAGCGGCAGCCGTCGTCGTGGCAGCACCGGCTGCGCCGCTTCGGCTACGCGGCCCGGCCCAGAGGAGACGTGCGGGAGCGGCTCGTCCCGCCGTACGCGCAGCCGGGCGACCGGCTCTGGGTGGCGCTCGGCGTGCCCCCGCAGCTGTCGCGGCGGCTGGTGCGCTGGTCGGGCTGGCTGGGTCCGCTGGCGGTCGCGCTGGTGGCGGGGGTGCTGCGGTTCTGGAACCTCGGCAGCCCCAAGGACGTGATATTCGACGAGACGTACTACGCGAAGGACGCCTGGGCCCTCCTCCACAAGGGCTACGAGCTGAGCTGGCCGGACAAGATCAACGAGTCGGTCATCAAGCAGGGCAGCGACATCGCGCTGCCCACGGACCCGGCGTACGTGGTGCATCCGCCGGTCGGCAAGTACGTGATCGGCGTCGGGGAGTGGCTGTTCGGCTTCGACCCGTTCGGCTGGCGGTTCATGACGGCGGTGCTCGGCACGCTGTCGGTCCTGATGCTGTGCCGGATCGGGCGGCGCCTCTTCCGCTCGACGTTCCTCGGCTGCCTGGCGGGCGCGCTGCTCACCGTGGACGGCCTGCACTTCGTGATGAGCCGCACGGCGCTGCTCGACCAGGTCCTGATGTTCTTCGTACTCGCGGCCTTCGGCTGCCTGTTGATCGACCGGGACAAGGCGCGGGCGAGACTCGCGGCGGCGCTGCCGGTGGACGCCGACGGGGTCGCGCGCCCGGACGCGTACGTGGCGCACACGCTGCGCCTGGGGTGGCGGCCGTGGCGCTGGGCGGCCGGGCTGTGCCTGGGCCTGGCCTTCGCCACGAAGTGGAACGGCCTCTACATCATGGTCTTCTTCTGCCTGATGACCGTGTTGTGGGACGCGGGCGCGCGCCGCGTCGCCGGGGCGGACCGGCCGTACCTGGCGGCGATGCGACGGGACGTGCTGCCCGCGTTCGTCGCCACGGTGCCGGTCGCGATGTTCACCTATCTGGTGTCCTGGCTCGGCTGGATCCTCTCGCCGAGCGACGGCAGCGGCGGCTACTACCGCAACTGGGCGGCCACCGACGGCAAGGACAGCGACTGGTCCTGGCTACCGGACTGGCTGCGCAGCCTGTGGCACTACGAGAACAAGGTCTACGACTTCCACGTCGGCCTGTCCTCACCGCACACCTACCAGTCCAACCCCTGGAGCTGGATCGTCGACGGCCGCCCGGTCTCGTACTTCTACGAGTCCCCCTCCCCCGGCGTCGACGGCTGCCCCGCCGACACCAAGGAGAAGTGCGCCCGCGAAGTCCTCGCCCTCGGCACGCCCTTGCTCTGGTGGGCGGCCGCCATCGCCCTCCTGTACGTCCTGTGGCGCTGGTTCTTCCGCAGGGACTGGCGCGCGGGCGCGATCGTGTGCGGCGTCGCGGCGGGCTACCTCCCCTGGTTCATGTACCAGGAACGCACCATCTTCTACTTCTACGCCGTGGTCTTCGTGCCGTTCCTGTGCCTGGCCCTCGCCATGATGATCGGCGCGATCCTCGGACCACCGGGTTCCTCGGAACGCCGCCGGGTGGTGGGCGCGGTGGCGTCCGGCGTCCTGGTGCTTCTGATCTTCTGGAACTTCATTTACTTCTGGCCCATCTATACCGGCCAGGCGATCCCGATCGATTCCTGGCGATCCAGAATGTGGCTCGATACCTGGGTCTGACAGCACATACGCCCGGTGGGGGCGCGGAACCAACCGCGCCCCCGCCGGGCGTTATTGGTCGTTGGCGGCCATCGCTGGTCGCCCTCGTACGGCCCACAGACGGCCCGGGACGGGCGGCATATCCACAGCGGGACGAAGCGGTCCTGCCTAACCTGGGTACGCCTGCTTGTCAGTTCCACGGAGACACCCGGGGTGATCTTCCTCCGACTCAAATGCCCCGGGAGGAGAAATGTCCGTTTCTCTGAAAGTGAGTAAAACTTGGGGTCAGCCTGGCTAACGTGCCTGGTCAGCTCCTGTGGTCCCCGCGCGTGCGGGGGTGGTCCCCCGAAGTCGTCCGGGGTGGGGCCCTGCCGGTCGGTGGTCCCCGCGCGTGCGGGGGTGGTCCCGTCGCCGACTACGACTGGATCAAGGAGCAGGTGGTCCCCGCGCGTGCGGGGGTGGTCCCGCGATGAGCGCGGCGAGGACGGCGAGGACGGCGTGGTCCCCGCGCGTGCGGGGGTGGTCCCCTGGCTGCGCAGCTACCACGGACGCGGCGCCCGTGGTCCCCGCGCGTGCGGGGGTGGCCCCCAGCACTGGCGGCACTCGCCGGTGGGCGGATCGTGGTCCCCGCGCGTGCGGGGGTGGTCCCTACGCCCGCCGACACGAGATCAGCATGAACCTGTGGTCCCCGCGCGTGCGGGGGTGGTCCCCGGAGAGCCGGTCGCATTCCCGTGCCAGGACCGTGGTCCCCGCGCGTGCGGGGGTGGTCCCGGCAATCTCCGGGGGACGGCCGACGGCTCCCTGTGGTCCCCGCGCGTGCGGGGGTGGTCCCGTGCCGTCGGGGCAGTCCTCCGCGGGCACAGCGTGGTCCCCGCGCGTGCGGGGGTGGTCCCTGCCTCGGCACCGCGTCGTCATGGCGCACCTGGTGGTCCCCGCGCGTGCGGGGGTGGTCCCCAGCCGCTGCGCTTCGCGCTGCGCTCCTGGTCGTGGTCCCCGCGCGTGCGGGGGTGGTCCCTTCTGGATCAACCTCCAAGGCCAGTGACCCGCGTGGTCCCCGCGCGTGCGGGGGTGGTCCCGGGTGCAGGAGCGTGATGTCGTCCTCGATGGCGTGGTCCCCGCGCGTGCGGGGGTGGTCCCTGTGGGACGAGGCGATGGAAGAAGCGGGCGCCGTGGTCCCCGCGCGTGCGGGGGTGGTCCCGCCGCGAACCGGCGCCGCGCCGCTGACCCGGCGTGGTCCCCGCGCGTGCGGGGGTGGTCCCCACACCGCAGCGGCACGAGGAACGCGAATGCGGTGGTCCCCGCCCGTGCGGGGGTGGTCCCTCGGCTCCTAGCGGGCCGGTGACGACGAGGTAGTGGTCCCCGCGCGTGCGGGGGTGGTCCCCGCGAGATGTGGTGGGACATGATCGCCCAGGCGGTGGTCCCCGCGCGTGCGGGGGTGGTCCCGCCCCCGATCTGGGCGTTCGGCGTGGTCGCCCGTGGTCCCCGCGCGTGCGGGGGTGGTCCCTCACGAGCCAGATGCGCCGGAGCGGCGTCGAGGTGGTCCCCGCGCGTGCGGGGGTGGTCCCACGCGCACACGGCCGTCGCCGTCGCAGGGGTTGTGGTGCCCGCGCGTGCGGGGGTGGCCCCGACACTCGGCTCGTGCACCCGCTGGGGACCGCGTGATCCCCGCGAGCGCGGGCCCCGACGAGGGTTAGCACCGCATCACGTGATGCGGTGGCCGTTACGCTGGTATGCACCACCTCAGAACGGAGAGTGCGCTGCGGATGGGGCCGAAGACAGCCAAGGTCTACGAGACGATTCGTGCACGGCTCGCGTCCGGCGAGTACGCCCCAGGCGACAAGATGCCCTCGGAGCGAACGCTCGTCGAGGAACTCGGCATCGGCCGGACGGCGCTTCGACAAGTGCTGGCCCGGCTTGTGGCGGAAGGCGCCCTGGAGGTTCGAGGCAGGAGTTCGTACCGGGTGCCCGGAGCGGTGAGTGTCGAGACTCCCGAAGGGCTGGAGCCATGGCGCATCCACGGTGAGCGAGACCTCTACGACAATCGCTGGGTCAAGCTCCAGCTTTGGGATGTTGAGCCGCCCGGCCTGAAGCGATTCGAGCACCATGTGGTGAAGCTCCAGCATGTGGCCATCACCGCGGTTCTCGACGACCAGGACCGCGTCTTGATGATGTGGCGATACCGCTTCGTCCCTCAGCAGTGGGGCTGGGAGCTGCCAGGCGGCATCGTGGACGAAGGCGAGGAGCCTGCGGCCACAGCGCTCCGGGAGGTCGTCGAAGAGACCGGCTGGCGGCCGAAATCGGTGGAACACGTCGTCACCTATCAGCCCATGGTGGGCATGGTCGACTCACCCCACGAGATCTTCGTCGGGCACGAGGCCGAGCGGGTCGGCCCGCCGACGGATCTGGAAGAGGCCGGACACATCGAGTGGGTCCCGCTCGCTGACATTCCGGGGCTGATGGCCCGTGGTGAACTGATGGGCTCCGGCACTCTCGTGGCCCTGCTCCACATCCTGGCGAGCCGCGGAAAGCAAGGAGTTACAAACGCGCGCTGAGGAGGTCGACGCGGCGGCGCTGCCGTACTGAGCCGGTGCGGCTGGCCAGCAGTCGTGCCTGCCTCAGGTGGGTGTTGGCGTCGTCGTACTCCGCTCGCGCCAAGTGCGCCTGCGCGAGGTCGGTATGGAGCCCACCTTGCGCGCGGACAAACGTCGGGTCCGCAGCTTCCAAGGCGTCGTACAGGCTGGTCACTGCCTCATCATCTCCGAGCAGGGCAAGAACGTTGCCTCGCCAGCGGGTGAGGTGGGCGCCGTTCAGGAAGATGCTCAGCATGTCCGGGTCGCGGTCCCCGGAGCCGGACGGGATCCTCGCCTCGGCCGCATCGAGCGCCCGCCGGCAGTCATCAGGCAGACCGGCGTGAGCGCACATCTCGGCTTCAGCTGCGGACAACCACGCCCCGAGGCGAGGGGAACCGTCCCGTGCAAGGGTGCGTTGCGCGTCGCGGACCAGGTCGACTCCGAGGGACGGTCGGCCAGCCTCGCAGAGTACGTACGCCTGCTCCGCCATCGCGTGGGCGAGGTACATGGGGGCTTCAGCGTCTCGGGCCGCACGCTTGGCGAGTTCGTAGTGACGCCAGGCCCGTTCAACCGCACCGGAGTCAATTGCCTGCCATGCCGCCAGGGTTGACGCTCCCGCGAGCGCGAGCGCCACGGGACGTCGCGCGGTGGGGAGCACCGTGAAGTTCAGCGCGTCTTCTAAAGCCGAGAGGTGCCCCGTCATCTGGTCCACGAGACCAGCCGCGCCCATCTGGCGGTCCATGGTGCGTAGTAACTCGGTCTGAGCGTCGAACGCCTTCACCATGGGTTCGCTGACACTGCCTGCTGAGTCGATCCGGCTCAGCAGTTCGTCGTACCCGTCGGCGGATGGTGGCGCAGACGCGAGCGGCCCGCGCCTCAACTCCGCATCGGTGACGCCGAGGAGCTGCCGAAGGATCACCGCGTACCGGTCCGAGATGGCGCGCTTCCCGTTTTCCCACTCGGACACGTACACCCGCAAACTCGCGGTCGACGCGACGTCCATGACGTGCCGTCGGGCGTACTGCTCGATCTCGCGAACCAGTCGCTCCTGAGACCAGCTCCGCGACGTTCGCGCGCTCCGAAGTCCTGTACTCACAGGCCACCGCCCGGCGATAGGTCCACTCCCTGACCTTCCCAGCATGCCTCACATCACCGCAGGTCAACAGGGGTTAACAGCAAGGGAGTTAAGGGCTGTTGGCTACCGACACCCCTCCCGAACAGGTCTTCTGGAGATGCGCCAAGGCGGGCAACCGCCGCTCGAAACGGCGGGACTCCTTGACTCTGGTGCGCACCAGATGCTTACCTTCTGGTGCGCACCAGATGAAGGAGTCGCTCCCGATTCGCGGTGTGCAAGTCGCCCTCTCTGGGCTTGTTCCATCGCAGCGCTAGTTCGGGATAGCTCGCTTCCACGTGGAGCCCCTCGCTGGTCGTCCCTTGAGAACTCAACAGAGTGCCGGCCCAGCCACCTGCACACGGGTGGTCGATGGGTCTTGGGGAATCCCGCCCCACCTCGCAGCAAGCGGGCGGGCGCGTACGGGACCTGTCCCGTGCGTGGTTCAGCGCATTTCTACCTCTCCGCAGCTCATCTGCTGCGGGGGCCGGTTACCCCCGCTGGTCGTCTCGTACGAGCAGCGCTGAGGGAACCGGGTCTACCGACTTCAACGGCGTGCGCCCCCGGAGCGGCTACTCCGGGGGCGCTGTTCGGGCCGTCCCACCGACTAAGGAGACACGACCCATGAAGTGCATCGTTGCTGGTCATACCGCTGTTACAGCAGCGGAGTTCGCAGAGTTGGCGTTGGGCTTCGCTGAGCGTTCGGCGGGGTTCGACACAGAGCTGTTCACCGGTGAGTTCGGCGAGTCCCGGGAGGGCCGGGCGGCGCGGCTGGCCGTGGCCCACGAGGTCCTGGTGGAGCTGCGGGAGGCCGACCCCATCGCCGCGGCCTACGCCCGGGCGCTGCTGAAGGCGAGCGGTGTGCCGAGGCGGTGCCCGCGTCCGCGGCGGGCCCGACAGGCGTCGGTTCGGCGCGCGGGCAGGTGCGCGGCGCGGAGTGTGGCGGTGGCCGCATGAGGGCTGATCTGGCGATGGAGGAGCTGACGGTGTCGCTGCGCGCGCTGCGCGCGGTGGCCGCCGACTTCCCCGCCCTCCCGGCCCCGGCGGTGCACGTCTCGCCGATCTTCCCGAACCGGCTGGAGCTGTCCCTGCACGACGACTTGCGGGCGTTCGAGTCGTGGCGGCTCGCGCTTGGCATCGCCTGTGAGGACGTGCGGCTGGGCATGCAGAGCGAGGGCCGCACCTGGGTGTTGGAGGCGGGCACGGACTTCGCGGGTGCGTCGGTCCGGCTGACCGCGTTCAGCGCCGTTTCCAGGAGTGGGGGCAGCGGTGCTTGATTCCCTGACTCCCGCGCAGATCCAGTCTGCGGAGCGCACGCTCGCTACCGGCACGTGGGCGATCACCGGCGGTGCGGTGCTGTTCTCCGTGCTGACGGTCACGCCGCTGGTGGAGCGGGTCACGCCTGCCCAGTGGCAGTGGACGGCCCCGATCCTCCCGCTGGTGGTCGACGCGGCCGTCATCATCGTGGTCCGCCTGGACGCGGTCGTGGCTCGGCTCGGTGGCAGCAGCGGGCCGTGGCCTGCCGTGCTGCGATGGATGACCGGCCTGATGACGCTGCTGCTCAACATCGGCGACAGCGCTCTGAAGTCCGATCTCGTGGGCGTGGCCGTGCACGCCATCGCTCCGCTCCTGCTGATCGTCACCGCAGAGGCCGGGCTTGCCTACCGGCGCGCGATCAGCCGGGCCCTTGAACGCATCGAGCGTTCACGGGCCGAGGAACAAGCCGCCCGTGAACAGCAGGAGCGGGAGGTTCGTGAACGCGAGCGTGAGGCGCGTGAACACGCTGAACGTTCAGCGCGCGAGCACACTGAACGCCTGGATCGCGAGCGGGCCGACCGCGAGGAACGTGCGCGTCGCGAGGAGCGCGAGCACGCCGTCCGCATGGAGCGTGAACGCCTCGCCAGCGAGGCGGACATGCGCCGTGAGCAGCGCGAATACGACGACCGCGTACGGCACGAACAGCAGCAGCGCGAGGACGCGCGGCGCCGTGAACAGCAAGCACTGGCCGGGCGTTCACGGCGCGAACAGAGCACGGACCGCAAGGCCGATCGGGCCCTCCCGGCCGCGCCCACTCAGGGCACGGTGAACGCCCAGGCTCTCCCCGTGAACAGCGCTGCGAGCGGCGTGAACGGCAGGTCGGGGGTGTTCACGAAGATGCCGGAGAGCGAAGCGCGCGCCTACGTCGCCTCGTTCCGTGAGGGTGAGCGCACGGTGCGGCAGCTCGCGGACGACACCGGGTGGTCGCTGGGCTGGGTGTCTGCCCGGCTGCAGGAGCAGCGCTCCCAGGCTGTCGCCGACATGGGGGCTGCGCTGGAGGCGGTGGGCTGATGTCCGGCGTCTACGGCAAGTGCTTCGACCCGACCGGGGCCCGGCACGGCATCCCCACCTACCCCTGGCAGATGGCTCCGGACGGCCTGGCCACCATGCGGCAGTTACGGGCCCGCGGGCTGCGGCCCGGCGGCCAGCCGATCGCCGCGCAGGTGATGCGGGCCAACCGCCGCGCGGGTGGAGTGCGCGTCGCCTACCTCTACCGCGTCGACCGCGCCGCCCGGGTGCGTCCGATGACCTCCCGCAAGTGGGGTGCGCTCGCGCTGGCCATGCTCGCGCGCCGCACCTGCCCGCGCTGCCTGCGCGATGTCGGCTACTGCATCCCGCGCTCTCACGGCATCTGCGGCGCGTGCATCGCCGCCGCCGATCAGTCCACCGCCTGAACCCCCGCAACTTCCCTTCGACTTCCTGGAGTTTCGCTGTGTCCAGTCGTACCCGTCCCCGGGCCCGCACCGTGAAGGTGCCCGCTGGGGCCACCACCGTTCGTATCCCGCGCCAGCGCGGGCGCCGTCAGCAGTCGTTCCTGCTCGTGGTGCCCGAACGCCCCACCCTGTCCAGCCAGGCCCTGCGCACGGTGGGGCGCTTGTTATGGCGCCACCGTCTCGTGTTCCTGCCCGCCGGCCTCGCCCTCCTGGCCCTGGTGCTGACCGCGATCCTGCACGCCCTGGCCCCGTGGACGGGTGTCCTGGTCGCCGTGGCCGGAGGGCTGCCGCTGGTCGTGCTGCTCACGCCGCCGCTCTACCGCCGCTTCACGGGCGGGGTGCGGGCGTGGCAGCGGGCCGTCGCCTCCCTCGCCGCCGTCGTCGGCCTGTGGGGTGCGCTCGCGATCCTGCTCGGCCCGCTGGCCGGGCCCCTTGAGGTCCTGTGGCTCGTTGGTCTGCTGGCCGCCTACGGCGTGCGGGCCGCGATCCGTCGCACCACGTCTGAGGAGAAGGCCTGATGGCTACCCCGACCCGAAACGGCGCCGCTCGCGGTGCCGACAAGGGCAACAAGTTCGCCAACGCCGGGGCCGCCGCGGGCGGCTTCGTGGGCGCGATGGGCGGCTCCTTCATGCCGAACATCAACATCAACGTCAATCGCGGCAGCGGGCGCCACGCCGCTGTCGGCGGGCAGTCGCTGTTGCCGCCGCCGGAGTTCAACTCCCCCGCGCAGGTGCGCGACTACTGCAACACCCTGCGCGCGGCCGGGGTGATGATGTCGATGGAGGTCGCCATGGCTTCCGAGATCCTGCACAGCGTGCTCGCCGCCGTTCCCGACCCCGAGGGCCGGGCCTTCGGTTCGCGGATCCGCGCGGCGAAGGTCTCCCGCAAGATGAAGCGGTCGGCGAACGCGCTGCGTGACGCGGCGAAGAACGCCGCGGCCTGCTACTCGGTGTTCCAGCAGGAGTACCAGGAGGAGATCAACCGGGTCCGGCACCGGGCCCGCAGGCCCAAGGCCCCGTCGATGAACTGGGCACAGCAGTGAGCCGCCGGGCGGAGCAGTCCGCGCAGACGCAGCTCGCGCACCTGATGAGCAGCCGCGACAGCGGTTCGGGTGCGGGCGGGATGGGCAACTACCTGGCGCACCGCGCGAAGCCGCACCTCCCGCCGTGGCTGGGCATGGCCGGGGTCGGCGTGGCCGGGGTCCTCGGCCACGACCGGTGGGCCGCCTCCCCGTCGGCCGCCGTGGGCCTGACCCTGACGTCGGTGGCGCTGTCCGGCGGCGCCTGGGTGATGGGCAAGGCGGCGAGCAGGCAGCGCCGCCTCCACTCGGCCATCACCACGGCGCTGGGTTCGGCGTGGCTGACGGCCGCGTGCCTGGCCGGGCCGACGGCTGAGCCGATCGGCGATCTCTACCTGATGGGCGGCCCGGCGCTCGCGCTGTCGTGGAACGTGCGGATCTTCATGCGCACGTCCGACACCAGCGACGGTGCGGGCGGCGCGGATGGCGGGCTGATGGAGAAGATCGGGCTGGCGCGGGCGCAGATCCGCGCGGCCCGGGCGGAGCCGAACCGCGTCACCGCGCGGGTCGGCCTGGTGCCGGGCGAGCAGACCAATGACGACGTGCCCCGGACCCTGCCGCGGATCGCTTCGGCACTGAACCTGCCGACGTCGGCCGTGCGCTACGCCCCCGACCCCGACTCCGCCCGCGAGGGCGACCTGGTCATCGTCCCCGAGGACATGCTGGCCGAGTCTGTGGAGTGGGAGGGACCGTCGAACTTGGGCGGGTCGATCGCGGATCCGCTGGTCATCGGTCGTTACGACGACGGCTCCCCGCTGTTGCTGTGGCTGCCTGGCGACCAGGAATCCGGGCGGAACTCCACGCACGTGCTGATCGCGGGCGGCACCGGGTCCGGCAAGGGCGACGCCGCCCTGAACCTCCAGACCGAGATCCTCTCGCGCTCCGACGTGACCATGGTCTTCTCCGACCCCAAGTCCTTCCAGGACTTCCGGCCGCTGCTGCCTGGCTACGACTGGGCAGTGGAGGGTGGCGCGCCCACGGAGGTCATGGTCGCGGCGGTCCAAGCCGCGATCCCGGCCCGCACCCGCTGGCTCGGTCAGCACCGGTATCGCCAGTGGGTGCCCGAGGCGGCGCGCGAGCAGCGCGACCCAGCTCAGTCCTGCCGGCCGGACGGGCGCGCGTGCGGCTGCCCCGGCATGCCGTTCATGGTCGCCTGGTTCGAGGAAGCCGCGAACACCCTGCGGTTCATCGGCGACGACGCCTTCACCGGCATCGCACAGGAAGCCCGCTCCGCGGGCATGGCCCTGGTCGTCTCCCTGCAACGCCCCTCCTACGACCAGATGAGCACGAGCACGCGGGCCTCGCTGCCCTCCGTGGTCGCACTCGGCTGCGCCCCCGACGACGAAGGGTTCTGCCTGCCCGACGAGGTCCTGGCCGCGGGCGCCCATCCGGGGGCGTGGCGCAACCGCAAGCCCGGGTACTGCTACGTCGTCTCGCCCGGCATCGACGAGGACCGGTACGCCTCCCCGGGCCGCACCTGGCGCTTCACACCGCGTGCCGTGGACGCCATGCAGCGACTCGCGCTGTGGACGCAGCGCCACGGCGCGGTCGCCGATCCCGTCACAGCGCGCGCCCTCAAGAGCGTGGCCGGGGCCGCGTACACCGGCCGCACCGCCCCCGACACGGCTGCGCCGTCGGCGACACAGGTCCACGTCGACGACGACCAGGACGTCGACGACGAGGGCCCGCTGGTCGACCCCGAAGACGCGGATATCGACCCCGAGGCAGAACTGCCCGAGCTGCAGGACGGCGACGACATCCCGCTGTTCGGACAGGAGACGGGCCGCAAGCCCTCCCCGGACGAGGCCCGCGTGCTCTTCGCGCAGGCGCTGGACGAGTTCGAGGCCGCAGGGCAGATGATCGTCGGCCCGAAGGACTTCATGGACTGGTGCGACCGTCACGGTCTGTCCCGCCCGTGGGTGTCCGCCCGGCTCAAGGAAGCCGCCATCGAGGGCCGCCTGCAGCCGACGAACACCACTGGCCGGTGGCGCATCGTCCCCCGCCCCGACGGCGGCGTGCCCGCTGTCCTGACGGCGGCCTGACACCTGACACCGTCACGGGCGCCTGACACCCAAACCCCTAGGCGGGAGCGGGTGTCACGCGCCCTGACACCAGGCCGCTGACACCACCTGACACCGGGCCTGACGCCCGCACACCTGCAGCGGCACCGGGTGCGCGGGCGTGCCGGGAACCCGGCCATACCGGAAGGGAGCACCGTATGCCCCACCCCGAACCGCCCGGAATCCTCGCCCCGCACATCCCCGCCGACGTCTACCGCCGCGCGCAGGCCACCGGCCAGCCGATCATCCTCGTGCACCCCGTGCCCACCCCAGCGCGCCGCACGGCCCGCGCCTACCTCATCGGCGCCGCTGTCGTCGCTGCGGCCGGTGTCGGTGGCATGGGCCTGGTCGTGGCGTTCCTCGCGCTGCTCGACATCGCTGCGCACACCGCCACCGCTGTCTACGGCGCCGTCGGCACGGTCGGCGTCGGCGGCATCACCGTCAAACTCACACGCCCCAAGGCCAAATGGCACAGGAAGGAACCCGCACCGTGACCCTTCACACCACCCCCCTCGCCCTGATCGTGGGCGCCGACCAGGCCCGCGCCTTTCTCCACTCCCGCGCCCGGGAACTGACCGAACTCGATTACCTCCCCGAGTCGGTCGCCTTACGCCTCACCTGCCGGCGCATCCTGCGCGGTGACCCGGTCGTGCTGGCCGCGCCCGGCCAGGTCTGGACGCTGCGCGCTGACACCGACCCCGACGACGCCCCCGCCCATCGCCTGACCGTTCAGGGCCGACTCACCTGCCCGCCCCGTGTCCTGGTCACCGACCCCGACGACCCCACCGGCGAAGTCGACGAACTCCTCATCGAGGTCCTGAAGATGTACCAGCTCGCCACCTGGAACCCCGACTGGATCGCCGACGAGCAGTAGCTACGCCAAGGGCGGCCCCCGCATCTCGCCAAAGAACCGGGGCCGCCCTTGTCCACCTGCCCGAATCAGAGCTGTGGAGGTCTCCCAGCATGACGCAACCGACCGACAATCGGGGAGAGCACCTGGGGACCGCTCTCGCCCTGGCAGCCTCCGGTGTGCCCGTTCTGCCGCTGCGAGCGGGGAAGGTGCCGTTCGGCAACTGCCGTACCTGCACGGACAACACGTGCGGTGGCCGACCCAACATGAAGACCGCCGGGCCCTGCCAGTGCCCCGGCACCTGCCACGGCTGGGCCGCCGCGACCACGGACCCAGACGTCATCAGCTCCGGCCTCTGGCAGCGCGCATGGGTTCAGGCGACGGGCGTCGCCTACCACCCCGGCGGGGCAGGACTGACGGTCGTCGACCTCGACGACGCCGACGCGATCACGTGGGCGCGCGAGAACCTGCCCACCACGCAGACCGTGGGCACCACCCGTGGTGAGCACTGGATCTACTTCGGGGCGATGGGCTCCGCCAACGGCGTCCGGCCGGGCGTGGACATCAAGTCCACGATGGCCTACGCCCGCTGGCGCGGGCACGGCACCGGCACCCCCACGGCCCTGCCGGACGCCGTCCTCATGCTGGCCGCGACGAAGCCCGCCACGGCCCGCCACGCGCCGAAGGCCATCGCCGTGCCTGCACCGGTCGGGGGCGGAGCGTGTCGGCACCGTACGCCCGCGTATCTGGAGCGGGGCATCGCAATGGCCGAGCAGCGCATCACCGACGCCCGCAGTGGCGTGCACGCCACCGTCTACCGCACGTTCCTGGTCGTGCTGTCCACGCACGGCCGGTGCGGCTGCCTCACCGAGGCTCACGTCGGACGGCTGTTCGCCGCCGCGCAGGCCAAGGGCGAGTCGCCCCGGCACTGCACCGACGCATGGACCAACGCCCACACCCGGCTGGGACTGTGACCATGCCCGAGGACGAGAAGAACCCCGCGCGCAAGGTCATCACCGACTACGCACAGGCCCATTTCCGGTACTTCCGCACCACCGACGGCACCGTGTACGCGCAGCGCAACGGCCACCCCGTAGCCCGCCCGATCCGCTCCCAGGGCACGACCGGCAGCCACCGCCAGGAACTCATGGTCGGCCTCTTCCGCGACGGGCGCGGCGTGTTCAACGGCACCGCCCTCAAGGAGGCGTTGGACCTGATCGAAGCCCTCGCCCTGTACGAGGACACGCAGGCCGTGCACATCCGCGTCGCCCCCGGCTTCGACGGGGCGACGTGGTTGGACCTTGGCCGCAACGACGGGCAGTCCGTCCGCATCCACCCCACCGGATGGGAGATCGCCGTTCCCGACCCGTGGGAAGTGTGCTGGCGCCGTACCCAGCTCACCGGCGAACTGCCCGTACCCACCAAGGACACCAACGGCAAGGGCATCGACCTCCTACTCCGCCTGTGCAACTTCGCCAATGCGGAAACCGAGTGCCTGGCCATCGCCTGGCTGATCGGCTGCCTCGGTCCGTCCGTGCCCGTCCCCGCCCCGTTCCTCACCGGGCCGCAGGGCGCGGGCAAGTCCACCGGCGGGCGCATGCTCGTGCGGATCGTCGAGGGCATGAGCGGCGACCTGCGCCGCGCGCCGAAGGACGAGGAGAACCTGATCGCGGCCGTGGCCGCTGGATGGGTCACCGCCCTGGACAACCTCTCCCACCTGACCCCGGACCTGGCCGATGCCATGTGCTGCGTCGTCACCGGAGCCGAGAACGTCAAACGCGCTCTGTTCACCGACGGGGACGTCTTCCGGGCCCGCTACCGACGCCCTCTGCTCCTGACCGGCATCGACGTCGGCGTCATCCGCCCCGACCTCGCCGACCGCCTCCTCCCACTGCGCCTGGAACGGCCCCAAGTCCGGCGCACCGAAGCAGAACTGTGGGCGGAGTACGCGGAGGTCCTGCCCGTCGTGCTCGGGTCCTTGCTCGATCTGACGGTCAAGGTCCGCGCGGCCGACGCAGACACCCCGACCGATCTGCGGATGGCGGACTTCGCACACCTGTGCGCGCAACTCGACGCGGCCACCGGCCTGGGAGCGCTGAGCGCCTATCGGGCCATCTTGGATGACCTGAACGACGACGTCATCGAGGGCGACCTCCTGGCGCAGACAGTCCTCCGGCACGCCGACACCATGGAAGGGGACGCAGCACAGCGGATGACCTCCACCGAGTGGCTGCACCACCTCAGCGGCCTCTACAGCGACGAGGATCTGCGGCCCCTGCCCAAGGGATGGCCTACCACGGGAAAGGTCCTCTCCGACCGCCTCAAGCGTCTCCAGCCGACGCTGGCCGCCCGGGGCGTCCTCATCGACTCCGGCCGCACCAGCGAGGGCCGCTACCTCGAAATGACCCGCCTGCCCACCCCACCCCCACACGAGCAGAAGCCGATCTTCTGACCCGCGCCACACGTGAGCGCGGACAAGCAAGAAGAGCACCCCGCGCGGGCGTGCTCTTCTTGCTGTTCGGCGCACCGCGCCGCCCCAAGGTCGTGCCGCGCAGCGGCTCCTTCTCCACGCTGTAAGGCGCAGCACACGACAACAGACACCCCCTCCTTTTGTCCTAAGAGGGAAGACGCTGCGTCATCTGCGTCATCGAGCCGGGAAACCGACCCCTGGCCTGCGGCTACAGCCATGACGCAGACGACGGGCTCTGCGTCATCCTGCGTCATCTGCGTCATGCGATGACGCACCCCATGACGCACGCATGACGCACCCCCAATCCGCTGCGTCACGCGAAGCCCCAGGTCAGAGGCCCGTATGACGCTGATGACGCAATGACGCAGAAATCCGAACCTCGGACAAACCCGCGCCCTGAGAAGCCTGCGAACGCAACACGACCCGACTTCCGAGGACCCCATGAGCCGAACCCGTTCCGCTCAACCCGACCCCCGCGCCACCCTCCGCAGCGGCTTACCCGACCGCTACCTCACCCCCGACGACATCGCCGAGATGTTCGAGGTGCCCAAGGAGACCGTCTACCAGTGGCGCAAGAAGCGCACCGGCCCGCCCGGCTTCCGCGTCGGCAAGCACATCCGCTACGACCCCGCCGACGTCCAGCGCTGGAAACAGGAACGCATGGCGGCCGAAGCCGCCGCCTAACCGAACAGCCAGACCCCCAGCACGGCAGGGAGAGCCGCCCCGCGCGGCTCTCCCTGCCGTGTCTCATGAAGGGAACGCCCCCTCGTGGCAGGCCACATCCAGGACCGCTGGTACAAGACCGAGACCGACACCAACGGCAAGCCCCACAAGGCCAAGTCCGACCGCCACGGCAGCGGACTGCGCTACCGCGCCCGGTACGTCGGTCCCGATGGCTCCGAGAAGTCCAAGAGCTTCCGCGACGGACAGAAGCGGCTCGCGGAGAAGTGGTTGAGCAACATCGAGGCCGACATGTCGCGCGGCCAGTACATCGACCCCAGGACAGCGCGCACCACCTTCCAGCAGTACGCCGAGAAGTGGGTCAGCGCCCACACCGGCGAGGTCAACAGCCGCGAGGCGGCCGAGCGTCGGCTGAGGCTGCACGCGTACCCGCACATCGGCACGCGCCCCATCGGGTCGTTCAAGCCCGAACACATCCGGGACTGGATCAGTGCGCTCGAAGGCACCGTGCCTGCCGAGTCGAGCCGCCGCGTCATCGTCGGCACGGTGTCGGCCGCGCTGCACGCAGCCGTGGAGGACGGGCTCCTTCCGAAGAACCCGTGCCGCGCCCGCACCGTCCGTCTGCCGAAGCCTGCCAAGCCGCGCGTCGTCCCGTGGACAGCCGCTCGGGTCTACGACGTGCGGTCGGCACTGCCCAAGAGGTTCCAAGCCACCGTGGACCCGGGCGCGGGATGCGGCCTGCGCCAAGGCGAGATCTTCGGGCTCTCCGAGGACGAACTCGACTACGACGGTGGGTGGGTGCACGTGACGCACCAGCTCAAGCGAATCCGCGGGAAGTACGTGTTCGCACCGCCCAAGGGCGGCAAGGAGCGCAGCGCGCCGCTCCCGATGACGGTGGGCCGCGCCCTGCGCGCCCACACAGAGGAGTTCCCGCCCATCACGGTCACGCTGCCGTGGCGCACGCCTGACGGGCCCCTCGTGACCAAGCGGCTGCTGTACAGCGGGAACGAGGGGCTGCACGTCCGCGTGAGCTACTTCAACGACTTCATGTGGAAACCCGCTCTCGCCGTCGCTGGCGTCATCCCGGAGCCGGAGGAGGGCGAGCGGTACGCGGCGGCACGCGAGGACGGCATGCACGCTCTCAGGCACTTCTACGCGTCCGTCCTCCTGGACGCTGGCGAGAACATCCGCGCGCTGAGCCAGTACCTCGGACACTCCGACCCTGGATTCACGCTCAGGACGTACACGCACCTGATGCCGAGCAGCGAGGGGAGGACCCGGAAAGCGGTCGACAACGCGCTGCTTGTTCCCAAGATCACGGCCCAGCGACGGCCCAGATAGGGGGCGGCGACCCGCATCGCAGGGTTCCGGGGCAGGTCGGGGCCGCAATGGCCCCGATCGCTCGGAATATCATTTACTTCTGGCCGATCTATACCGGCCAGGCGATCCCGATCGATTCCTGGCGATCCAGAATGTGGCTCGATACCTGGGTCTGACAGCGATAAACGGACACCTTCGGATAACACCCGACGTGTTGCGCGCCCCTCGTCCCGGGGCCCTCTTAGGCTGATGGGATTCCTGGGGAGGGAGCGCTTGATGCGCAAAGGAGCGAAGGCTGCTCTGGTCGGTGGGGTGTTCGCCGTCCTGGTGGGGGGTTCCGGATATGGCGCGTACAACGTGGTGACCGCGGTGAACGCCGACGGCGGTTCGTCGTCGGGGAAGAACTCCGCGCGCAGGAGCGGGCCGCCGTCGCGTGCGGAGGTCAAGGAGACGGCCGGCGCGTTCCTGGCCGCGTGGGCGAAGGGTGACGCGGACGGGGCGGCGGCGTACACCGACAACGCGGAGGTGGCCGCCGAGGTCCTGACCGGGTATCGGGAGGACGCGCACATCCGGAAGGTGCGGCTCACGGCGGGGCGGATCAGCGGGACGCGCGTGCCGTTCACGGTCCGGGCCACGGTGGCGTACGACGGGAAGAGCAAGGCGCTGCGGTACTCCTCCGCCTTCCGGGTCGTCCGGGGTGTGCACAGCGGGCGGGCCCTCGTGGACTGGCGGGCCGACGTCGTGCACCCGGAGCTGCGCGCCGGCGACACGCTGGAGACCGGGGAGGCCGCGGCGCCGCCCATCAGGGCCGTCGACCGCGACGGCAGGGTGCTGACCGCGAAGGCCCACCCGTCGCTCGCGCCCGTCCTCGACCAGCTCCGGTCGCGGTACGGCGACCGGGCGGGCGGCAGGCCCGGCGTCGAGCTGTACATCGAGCGTGAGGGCGCGAACTCCGGTACGAAGACGCTGCTCACCCTCGCCGATGGCCGGGCCGGCACGCTGCGGACGACGCTGAGCGCCTCGGCGCAGCGGGCCGCGGAGGCCGCGGTCGCCCGGTACGCCGAGTCGTCGGTGGTCGCCGTCAAGCCGAGCACCGGCGAAGTGCTCGCCGTCGCCAACCACCGCGAGGACGAGTTCAACGCGGCCTTCGAGGGCAAGCTGGCACCCGGCTCCACCATGAAGATCGTGACGGCGGCCATGCTCATCGACCGGGGCGTCACGAAGGCGTCCGGGCCCGCGCCCTGCACCCCCGAGGCGACCTGGCAGAGCCAGACCTTCCACAACCTCAAGGGCATGGCGCCGAACGCGAAGGCGACCCTCGCGGACAGCTTCGCGCGGTCCTGCAACACCGCGTTCGTGAAGCTGGTCGACGAGAAGCCGCTCACGGACGCCTCGCTGACCGAGGAGGCGCGGGACAACTTCGGCCTGGGCCGGGACGACTGGCGCACCGGCATCACGTCGTCGGACGGCGCCGTGCCCGCGTCCACCGGTCCCGACCGCGCAGCCAACGCCATCGGCCAGGGCCAGGTGCAGCTGAACCCGCTGAACCTGGCGTCGGTGACGGCGACGGCCATGACGGGCTCCTTCCGCCAGCCCGTCCTCGTACCGAAGTCCCTCATCGGCGAGGAACTCGCCACCGCGCGCGGCCTGTCCACGGGCACGGTCGCCCAACTGCGGCAGATGATGCGGCGGACGGCGGTCACGGGCACGGGCGCGCGGGCCATGGCGGGGCTCGGCGGGGACGTCGGCGCGAAGACGGGGTCGGCGGAGGTCGACGGTCAGCGGCGGCCCAACAGCTGGTTCGCGGGCTACCGCGGGGACCTGGCGGTGGCCGCGATGGCGCAGGAGGGCGGGCACGGCGGGGACACCGCCGGGCCGATCGTGGCGGCGGTGCTGCGCGCGGGCGGGTGACGGGTGTAGCCGGTGTGACCAGCGTGACCTGGTGCGAGTGGGTGACGGCGGGACGACGACGACGGCGTCCGCCTCGCCCGGCCGGGCGATGCCGTGGTCGAAGGGGTGCGCGGGTGCCGCTAGGTTGGGCAGCCGGTGAGTTGGGCGCGGCGGGGGCCGAAGGGGAATGGCGGAGGGTCTGTGGGCAAGAGAAGACGTGCGACCGAGCGCAAGAAGGCGCACCCGGCCGTGCTCGGCGGCGCGGCGGTGGCGATCGTGTGCGGCGTGGGGGTCGCCGCGTACGCGCTGTCCGGCGGGGACGACGGCAAGTCCGACGGCAAGACGGTGGCGACGGGACCGCCCACGGCCGCCGAGGTGCGCACCACCACGCGGGCGTTCCTGACCGCCTGGGAGAAGGGTGACGTGGCCGCGGCGGCGGCGCTCACGGACGACCGGAAGGCGGCCCGCGCGGCGCTCACCGCCTACCGCGAGGAGGCCAAGGTCTCCGCGGTGCGCCTGAAGCCCGGCAAGCCCGCCACCCGCAAGAGCCCGAAGGTGCCGTTCAAGGCGGCGGCCACGATCTCGTACGGGGGAAAGGACAAGGGTTACGCGTACGACTCCGCGCTGAGCGTCGCGCGCCGCGCGGCCGACGGCCGGGTCCTCGTCTCCTGGCAGCCGTCGGTCGTGCACCCCGAACTGCGGGACGGCGACCGCCTTGTCACGGGCGCGGCGGGCGTACCGCCGATCAAGGCCGTGGACCGGGACGGCGGTCCGCTGACGGCCGCCAAGTACCCCTCCCTCGGCACGGTCCTGGACGGGCTGCGGGAGAAGTTCGGCAAGGAGGCGGGCGGCAAGGCGGGCGTCGAGCTGCGGGTGGTGCGCGCCGACGCCAAGGCCGACGACGCCAAGGGCGGCAAGGGCGCCAAGGACGCCGCGAAGAAGAGCGACGCGAAGGACACCCCCGACAAGACTCTCCTCGCCCTCTCCCCCGGCACCCCGGGCACGCTGAAGACGACGATCAGCGCGCGCACGCAGGCCGCGGCGGAGAAGCAGACGGCGAAGCGCAAGCAGGCCTCGGTCGTCGTGGTCAAGCCGTCCACCGGTGAGATCCTCGCCGTCGCCAACTCCAACCCGGGCGGCTTCAACACGGCGTTCCAGGGCTCCCTCGCGCCCGGCTCCACGATGAAGGTCATCACCTCGTCGATGCTCCTGGAGAAGCGGCTCGCGGGCGTCGACAAGAAGCACCCGTGCCCGAAGTACAAGGCGTACGGCGGCTGGAAGTTCCAGAACGACAACAAGTTCCAGATCAAGGGCGGCACGTTCCGGGCCAGCTTCGCGCGGTCCTGCAACACGGCCTTCATCACGCAGGCCGAGAAGCTGTCGAACGACGACCTGACGAAGCAGGCCCAGGACGTGTTCGGCCTCGGCCGTGACAACTGGTCCGTCGGCGTCTCCTCGTTCGACGGCGCCGTGCCGGTGCAGTCGCACGCGCAGATGGCGGCCTCGCTCATCGGCCAGGGCGGCGTCCGGATGAACCCGCTGAACATGGCGTCGGTCGCCGCGACCGTGAAGTCCGGCACGTTCCGCCAGCCCTACCTCGTCTCGCCCGAGCTGGACGACCGGCAGCTCGCGACGGCGCCGCGCAAGATGTCGGGCAGGACGGCGTCCGCCCTGCGCGACCTCATGCACTACACCGGCGTCTCCGGCACCGCCGCCAAGCCCATGGCGGGCCTCGGCGCGGACTCCGGCGCGAAGACCGGCTCCGCGGAGGTCGACGGGCAGAAGAAGCCCAACGGCTGGTTCACCGCGTACCGCGGGGACGTGGCCGCGGCGGCGGTCGTGCAGGCCGCCGGGCACGGCGGGGAGACGGCGGGGCCGGTGGTGCGGGAGATGTTGCTGGTGGGGAAGTAGGGAGCGCCGGGGGTATTTCAGCCCGTCCGGCGATTGAGGGCGAGGCGCGGAGCGCCGACAGCGGGGGTCCGGTGGCGGCAGCCCCCCGGACCCCCGCCCCGGTTCCGGGCACGATTCATGGTCGCGTGGCATGCACACGTACCGCTAGCGTGCAGCGCATGAGCACTACGGACAACGCCACGGGCGCATCCGGCGCCCACCCCCGCTTCGTCGAGGCCCTGCGCGGGCTCGGCCTCGACGACCTGCCCGACCGCATCCGCCGCTTCCCGGACCAGACCCGTACCGCGGCCGAGGCTGCCGCCGCGATCGGCTGCGAGCTCAGCCAGATCTGCAAGTCCCTCATCTTCGCCGCCGACGGGGTGCCCGTCCTCGTCCTCATGGACGGGTCCTCGCGCGTCGACGTGGAGCTGGTGCGGCAGGCGCTGGGCGCGGAGAAGGTCACGCGGGCCAAGGCGGACGTCGTGCGCGAGACCACCGGGTACGCGATCGGGGGTGTCCCGCCCTTCGGGCACGCCAACCCGACGCGGGTGCTCGCCGACCGGTCGCTGCTCGGGCACTCCGTGGTGTGGGCCGCCGCGGGTACGCCGTACACCGTTTTCCCGATGGCGCCGGAGGAGCTGGTCGCGCAGGCGGGCGGGCTGCTCGTGGACGTACGCGAGGCCGACGGAACCGCTCAGTGACCCCGCTGGTCGCGGGGGCCGTCCTGCTGGCCGCCGTCACCCACGCCAGCTGGAACGCCATCGCCCACCACATCACCGACAAACTCCTCGGCTTCACCCTCATATCCGGCGGCGGCGCCCTCATCGGCCTCCTCCTCGCCCCCTTCGCCCCCTTCCCCGCCGCCGAGGCCTGGCCCTACCTCCTGCTCTCCGCCGCCCTGCACGTCGCCTACATGGTCCTGCTCATGCGGTCCTTCCGGCTCGGGGACTTCGGGCAGGCCTACCCCATCGCCCGCGGCAGCGCGCCGCTCGTCGTCACCGTGCTCGCCGCCGTCTTCGCCGGTGAGGTGCCCGGCGGGTGGCAGGCCGCCGGGGTCGTCGTCTGCTCCGCCGGACTCACCGGGCTCGCCGTGTGGGGGATCCGGGGGTCCGGGCGGAAGCCCGACTGGGCGGCGATCGGCGCCGCGCTCGCCACCGGGGTGTCCATCGCCGCGTACACCGTCGTGGACGGGCTCGGGGTGCGGGCCTCCGGGACGTCCATCGGGTACATCGCCTGGCTGATGATCCTCGAAGGGATCGCCGTGCCCGCCTACGCCTGGTACCGGTGGCGTGGGGAACTCGGCGCCCGGCTCCGGCCGTTCGCCGCCGTCGGGCTCTTCGGTGCCGCGCTGTCCGTCGCCGCGTACGGCCTCGTCCTCTGGGCCCAGACGCGGGCCGACCTCGCCCCCATCTCCGCCCTCCGCGAGTCCTCCATCATCGTGGGCGCGGCCATCGGGGCGCTGTTCTTCAAGGAGCGGTTCGGGTGGTCGCGGATCGTCGCGGCGGGGGTGATGGTGGCGGGGATCGGCTTGATGCTGCATGCGGGCTGATCCCTGCGGGGCTTTCCCCCATCCCGCCCCTTCCCGAAACCGGGGGCTCCGCCCCCGGGCCCCCACACGCATGGGGCTGCGCCCCTTTCCCCGCTGTCGCCGCTTCGCGGCTCGTCCTCAAACGCCGGACAGGCTTTCCGGGGCCCGGGGCTCCGTCGGCCTCAGCCTCGGCTCACGTGGCCGGTGAACGCGGCCCAGGCCGCGGGGGTCACCTGTATGAGTCCGGCCGCACGGTCCTTGGTGTCGCGGATCAGGATGAGCGGCTGATTGTCGGCGACCTCTATGCAGTCGTTGGTGGCGTTCTCGCTGTAAGTCGACTTGTGCCAATTCGGGTTACTCACTTGTACCTCTTCAGTGCTTCTTCGATGCGGACTGTGGTCGCTTCAGCCGCCAATGAGCTGGAGGCGAGCCGATCATAGATTCGCTGGAGCCGCAGGACAGCTGCTGGTTCCTCGAAGTACTGGCCGGTCAGCAGGCCCTCCGTATACGCGCCTCGCGAACCGTCCGGCTGCGTCATGACAGCCATGCTTCCCATGATCCTGCCGGCTCCGAAGGGGAGAAGCTGGAGCGTCCCGCTCCCACGGCTTCTGGCGCTCCATGCGCTGCTCGACGTATGACTCGACGACGGACGGGTCATCGTCCTGGCCAGCCAGAATGAGCTCGCGTGCATAGTCAGGGGTCTGAAGCAGTCCAGGAACGAGGAATTCAGCGGTGTGGATCAGTGCAGCCTTTTCTTGCTTCGCCAGATACGGCTTGGCGTAGTCGCGAACAGTCTGCCGCTCCCTGATCCTGACCAAGTCCGTCAGAGAGTCGCCCAGTTCGAGCACCACGCTCAGCTTGCTCGCCAGTGCGTGGTCCGGCACCTCCCCGTTCCACAGTCCGGTACCGGAATCGCTACTCCTGGTGAACGTACCCGCGGGTGAGCAGTCTGGGAGTCCCACAGAAGGACCAACTCCCCTACGAGGTACCACCTATGACCAACAACAACGGGACGCGACAGCGCATGGCGACGGCCGTGGGGGACGTCGTCGTGGACACGTGCCGAGGGCACATCGTCCAAGTGACGGCTGCGGACGGTGAGGTGCTGATGGTGACTCGTCCCTCGGGCCTCTCCTGGGAGACGAGGCGCCAGAACTGCCGACGGGCCCTCCCCGGGGAGCGACGAGAATTCGAGATCGCCAGCCGCACACCGGAGAAGAGCAGGAGCGACGAAGAACCCCTCCTCCAGGAGGCCGAATGGCACCTGCCGCGCCACGCCAGGTGCGTGGGGAGGGCCCGAACCCTCCTCCGGGAGCAGGCGAGTTCGTGGGAACTGCCGTGTGAGACCACGGAAACGGCGACGCTCCTCCTGAGCGAGCTGATGACGAACGCGTACCGGCACGCGAAGGTCTCCCCGGGCAGAGAGATCTGGACCCGCTGCACGCTGAAGGCGGGCCGCCTCCGCATCGCGGTGTCGGACGCGAACGCAACACCGCCCGCGCCCAGGCAGGTGCGCCCGGAGGACGCATCGGCAAGAGGGTCTGGTTCGAACTCGCCGTCGTGCGGGGGCGTGGCCCTGACCGAGGGCGACCACGGTGACGTCACACGGACGGGCGGAATCTGTCACACAGTCCTTCGCGGGATGAGGGCTCCGCCTCCAAGGCACACCGGGCAGGCAGTGCGGACCGCTCCGGCCGAAGCAATGGCGGGGGCGGGTGGGTGGGAGAGAGCCCGTCCGGCGATTGAGGACGAGGCGCGGAGCGCCGATCGGGGGCGAGTTACGCGGCGGCGGAGGTGCGGACGGCGCGGACCAGGGCCTGGGCCCTCGCGTCCGCCGTGACCCCCTTGCCCATCCCGTTCGTGACGTAGCCGAAGGCGAGCCCGGACTCCGGGTCGGCGAAGGCGAGGGCGCCGCCGCGGCCGGGGTGGCCGAAGGACGTCGGGGCGAGGAGGGGCGACGCGGCGCCGTGGAGCATGTAGCCGAGGCCGAGTCGGGTGTGGACGACGAGGACGCGGTCGGCCCCGGTGGATGCCTCACCGCGGGCGGGGGCGAGGGTGGACGGCGTGAACAGGCGGGCGCCGCGGTCGACTTCACCGATGAGGGAGGCGTAGAAGCGGGCCAGCGCACCGGCGGTGGCGATGCCGTTGGAGGCGGGCAGCACGGCCGAGTGGTACGCGGCGGAGTTCTCGTCGGGGAAGGGGGAGACCACGTCGAAGGCCCGCCGGGTGAGGGAGTCCGGATCCCGGTAGGCCTCGGACACCTGCGGCTTGGGCCGGGTGCGGAGCCCCGGGGCGGCGGCGGGTGCGTCAAGTCGCCCCAGCCGTCCCACCCGCCCCGCCTCGGCGGCCGGAAGGCCGACCCACAGGTCGAGGCCCAGCGGCCCCGCGACCTCCGAAGCGATCACGTCCCGTATGGAGCGCCCGGTGACCCTCCGCACCAGCTCCCCGGTCAGCCAGCTGTACGTGTGCGCGTGATAGCCGTGGTCCGTCCCGGGCTCCCAGAAGGGGCGCTGCGCGGCGACCGCGGCGGCGGCCACGTCGGGGTCGAGGGCCTGGGCGGGGGTCAGGGGGCGGTCGAGTGCGGGGACCCCGGCGCGGTGGGCGAGGACGTGGCGTACGAGGGTCCGGTCCTTGCCGTGGGCCTTGTACTCGGGCCAGTACGCGCCGACGGGGGCGTCGAGGTCCAGCTCGCCGCGCTGGTGGAGGAGGAGCAGGACGGCCGCGGCGACCCCCTTGGTCGCGGAGCGGACGACCTGCGCGGTGCCCCGCTCCCAGGGCGCGGCACCCCCGGCCTCGGTCCCGGCCTCCGCCCCGTCGAGAGCCTCCGCCCCGTCGAAGTCCCTGATGCCACCCCACAGGTCCACCACCGGCCGCCCGTCGCGGTACACCACGACCCCGGCCCCGCGCTCCCCGAGCGCGGTGAAGTTGCGTACGAAGGCGTCCCGTACGGGCTCGAAGCCCGCGGACACCGTGCCGTGCACCCCGGCGTTCCCGACGGCGTTCTCGACCTCAGCAGCCTCAGCAGCACTCATGTCATGCACAACAGCCGTCCGCCGCCGAAGATTCCACTAGCTCTTCTCCCGTACGGACTTCGGATCGAAGCCGAAGGGGAGTTCCAGGCGGTGGCTGCTCATGAGGTAGGCGTCGGAGAGGAGTGCGCCGGTGGGGCCGTCGGCCGCGATGACGCCTTCGCTGAGGATCAGGGCGCGGGGGCAGAGTTCGAGGGCGTAGGGCAGGTCGTGGGTGACCATGAGGACGGTGACGTCCAGGGAGCGCAGGATGTCGGCGAGTTCGCGGCGGGACGCGGGGTCGAGGTTGGAGGACGGCTCGTCCAGGACGAGGATCTCGGGCTCCATGGCGAGGACGGTGGCGACGGCGACGCGGCGGCGCTGGCCGAAGGAGAGGTGGTGCGGAGGCCGGTCGACATAGGCGGCCATGCCGACCTGCCCGAGGGCCTTCAGAACGCGCGCCTCAAGCTCGGGGCCGCGCACCCCGGCCGCCGCGGGCCCGAAGGCCACGTCCTCGCGGACCGTCGGCATGAACAGCTGGTCGTCGGGGTCCTGGAAGACGATGCCGACCTTGCGGCGGATCTCCGCCATGTGCCGTTTGCCGACGGGCAGCCCGGCCACGGTGACGCTCCCCGCGCCCGCGGTGAGGATGCCGTTCAGGTGCAGGACCAGGGTGGTCTTGCCCGCGCCGTTGGGCCCGAGCAGCGCGACGCGTTCGCCGCGGGCGATGCGCAGGTCGACGCCGAACAGGGCCTGGTGGCCGTCGGGGTAGGCGTAGGCGAGGCCGGTGACCTCCAGGGAGGCGGGCGGTGCGGTGGTCACGACAGGGTCCATCCCAACAGGCAGACAGCGAGGGCGGTCAGGGGCAGGGTCAGGGCGTACGTCCACTGGGCGCGGGTCGCCGTCGCCTCGTCGATGACCGGCATCGACCCCGCGTAGCCCCGGCTGACCATGGCGAGGTGCACGCGCTCGCCGCGTTCGTAGGAGCGGATGAACAGCGCGCCCGCCGACTTGGCGAGCACGCCCCAGTGCCGCACGCCGCGCGCCTCGAAGCCGCGGGACTCGCGCGCGATCCTCATGCGCCGCATCTCGTCGGCGATGACGTCGCCGTAGCGGATCATGAAGGAGGCGATCTGGACGAGGAGCGGCGGGAGCTTCAGGCGCTGCAGGCCGAGGAGCAGCTCGCGCAGTTCCGTCGTGGCGGCGAGCAGGACGGACGCGGCGACGCCGAGGGTGCCCTTGGCGAGGACGTTCCAGGCGCCCCACAGGCCGTGGACGCTCAGGGACATCCCGAGGACCTCGGTGCGCTCGCCCTGCGCCACGAAGGGCAGGAGCAGGGCGAACGCCACGAAGGGGACCTCGATGAGCAGCCGCTTCAGCCAGAACAGCGGCGGTACGCGGGCCGCGTACGCCACCGACGCGAGCAGCAGCGCGTACGCGGCGAACGCCCACACCGCCTCGCGGGGCGTGGAGACCACCACGACGACGAAGCAGAAGACGGCGGTCAGCTTCGTGTGCGGGGGCAGGGCGTGCACCGGCGAGTGGCCGTGCCGGTAGAGGCGGTGGGCGTGGCCCGCACCCATGTCAGGCGTTCTCCGCGGGCTTGGTCGCCGAGGTCGCGGAGGTCGCCGAGGTCGCCGAGGTCGCCGAGGTCGCCGAGGTCGCGGAGGTCGCGGTGCTCACCGACGCGGCGGTCACGTCGTCCGTGGCCGTCGACGCGGGGCCGCTCTCCGTGCCGTCGCCGTCGCGCCGCCGTCGTACCGCCCAGAACACCGCGCTGCCCGCGACCACCGTCACGCCGACGCCGATGACGCCCGCGAGGCCGCCGGACAGGCGGGTGTTGCCGATGTCCTTCACGCCGTAGTCCGCGAGCGGCGAGTCCGCGGCGTCGTGCTCCTTCTCGCCCTTGTCGAAGCCCTTGTCGTGGGCGACCTTCTCCAGGCCGTCGGGGTTCGTGGAGGCGTAGAAGGAGACGAAGCCCGCGAGGATCAGGGAGGTGACGAGGCCCGCGGCCCACAGCTTGCGGTGCGAGCCCGCGGCAGCGGCGGGGGCCGGTGCGGGAGCGGGGGTGGCGGGGGCGTCGACCAGCTCGCCGCCGACGCGCAGCTTCAGGGGCGCGGTGAGGCCGCGCGCCCCGTGCACCAGGTCCGGCCGGACCGCGATGACCGCGCCGACGGTGAGCGCCGTGATGGCGGCCTCGCCGATGCCGATCAGGACGTGCACGCCGATCATGGCCGTGGCGACCTTGCCGAGGGGCACGTCCGTGGTGCCGCCGACGGCGTAGAGGAGGGTGAAGGCGGCGGCCGCGGCCGGTACGGAGACGAGCGCGGCCGTGAAGGCGGCAGCGGTGACCGAGCGGCGGCCGCGCGGGAGGACCTTCGCCAGGCCGCGGAAGATCGCGTACGCCACGACGGTCGTCACGCACGCCATGACGGTGATGTTCACGCCGAGCGCGGTCAGGCCGCCGTCGGCGAAGAGCAGGCCCTGCATGAGCAGGACGACGGAGACGCAGAGGACCGCCGTACAGGGGCCGACGAGTATCGCCGCGAGCGCTCCGCCCAGCAGATGGCCGCTTGTTCCGGCCGCCACGGGGAAGTTGAGCATCTGTACGGCAAAGATGAAGGCCGCGACGAGGCCGGCGAGCGGTGCCGTCCGCTCGTCGAGTTCGCGCCGCGCGCCACGCAGGCTCACGGCGACCGCGCCGACGGCTACGGCACCGGCGGCGACGGAAACGGGCGCATTGATGAAGCCATCGGGGACATGCATGCGCGTGCTCCTGGAAAGGCGCATGTCATGAGCGTGGGGAGGCGCTCACGACGAGAGCGGATCGCTCCGAGCGGGTCGCTCGTGAACCTTTCAATGATGGGCGTTGTTGCGAATCGCTTGCAAGAGCGGTCCAGCAACGATTGGGGTGGCCCGGGAGCGCTCCGGACCGCCTCCACTCCCCCCTTCGCCCCATGTGCCATATGCGCACATATGGGACATTAGGGGGAGAGCCGCTTTCCGTGGGCCGGAACGACTACGAGGAGTCAGCATGTCCGCAGTCGAGCAGTACACCCGGGCCCACCTGGTCACCGACTCCCCCGACGAGCACGTCGTCGTCCCCGTCGCGCTGCGCTACGACCCGGAGGCCGACCCGCGCTCGGTGCGGGTCGACCTCCCTGGGTCCCACGACTGGACCTTCAGCCGCGAGCTGCTCGAACAGGGCCTGCGGGCCCCGACGGAGAGCGGCGACGTGAGCATCTGGCCGTGCGGGCGGGTCCAGACGATCCTGGAGTTCCACTCGGCGCAGGGGGTGGCGGTCGTGCAGTTCGACGCCTCGGCGCTGATCCGCTTCCTGCGCCGTACGTACACGGCCGCCCCTGTGCCGCACTGACTCAGACGCGGACGAGCTCCCGCTTCTCGTCGGGGTCGGCCTGGTCGGCCGGGGTGCGCAGCCCCTCGCCCTCGACGTCCACGTTCGGCAGCGAGCGGTCCAGCCACCTCGGCAGCCACCAGGCCTTGCGGCCGAGCAGCGCGAGGACGGCCGGGACAAGCGCCATGCGCACGATGAACGCGTCGAAGAAGACGGCGATGGCGAGGCCGAAGCCGATCATCTTGACCATCTGCTCGCTGGAGCCGATGAACCCGGCGAACACCGCGATCATGATGACCGCCGCCGCGGAGACGACCCGCGCCCCGTGCTTGAACCCGGTGACGATCGCCTCGTGCGGGCTCTCGCCGTGGACGTACGCCTCCCGCATCCGGGTCACGAGGAACACCTCGTAGTCCATCGCGAGGCCGAAGACCACACCCACCATGAAGATCGGCATCATGCTCATGATCGGCCCGGTCTGCTCGACGCCGAAAAGGCCGCCGAGCCAGCCCCACTGGAAGACCGCGACCACGGCGCCGAGCGCGGCGAGCACCGACAGCAGGAAGCCGAGGGCCGCCTTGAGCGGGACGAGGACCGAGCGGAAGACGACGATCAGGAGCAGGAACGCGAGGCCCACCACCAGCGCGAGGTAGGGCAGCAGGGCGTCGTTGAGCTTCTCCGAGACGTCGATGTTCATGGCCGTGGTGCCGGTGACCATGACCTCGGCGCCGCTGTCGGCCCTGACGTCCTTGGCCTCGCCGCGGATCGCGTGCACCAGGTCCTCGGTCTCGGTGCCGCTGGGCTTGGACGACGGCACGACGCTGACCATCGCGGTGTCGCCGGCCTTGTTGAACTGCGGCGGGCTGACCGTGAGCACGTCGTCGAGGCCCGAGATCTTCTTCTGTACGGCGACCGCCTCGCCCTTGGCGTCGTCGACGCCCTTGAGGTCGGTGACCACCATCAGCGGGCCGTTGAAGCCGGGCCCGAAGCCGTCCGCGATCAGGTCGTAGGCCTTGCGCTGGGTCGTGGACGTGGGCTGCGCGCCGTCGTCGGGCAGGCCGAGTTCGAGCTGCGAGACCGGCAGGGCGGCGGCGCCGAGGCCGAGCACGCCGAGCAGCAGGACGGCGACGGGGCGCCGGACGACGAAGCGGGCCCAGCGGGTGCCGAGGTTCTCCTTGGCGGGGGCACCGCCCTTGGCCGGGGCGTTCCCCTCGGACGAGGCGTTCACCCGGGCCGGACCGGCCGCGGCGGCCTTCTTGCGACCGCCGAACAGCCTCCCCTTCTCGCCCGTCGGCGTGACCTTCCTGCCCGCGTACCCGAGCAGCGCCGGGATCATCGTGAGCGCGATCAGGACGGCGATGGCGACGGTCCCGGCCGCGGCGAAGCCCATCTTGGTGAGCATCGGGATGTTGACCACGGCGAGCCCGACAAGCGCGATCACGACGGTCAGACCGGCGAAGACGACGGCCGACCCGGCCGTGCCGACGGCGCGGCCCGCGGCGTCCTCGCGCTCGCGGCCCTCGGCGAGTTCGGCGCGGTAGCGCGAGACGATGAACAGCGCGTAGTCGATGCCGACGGCGAGGCCGATCATCATGGCCAGCGTCGACGTGGTCGTGCCCAGGTCGAGGGCGCTGGCGAGCGCGGCGATCGAGGAGACGCCGATGCCGACGCCGATGAGCGCGGTGAGCAGCGGCAGACCGGCCGAGACCAGCGAGCCGAAGGTGATGACGAGGACCACGGCCGCGACCGCGATGCCGATGATCTCCGTGGCGCCGGTGTGCGGCATGGCCTGCAGCGCGTCACCGCCGACCTCGACGGTCATGCCGCCGTCGCGCGCCTCGTCGGTGGTCTTCTCCAGCGCGTCCCTGCTGCCGTCGGTCAGCTCCATGGAGGTGACCTTGTACGTCACGGAGGCGTACGCCGTCGTGCCGTCCTTGGAGACCGCCTTGGCGGCGAACGGGTCGGCGGCCGAAGCGACCTGGTCCGAGCCGGACTTGAGCGCGGAGACCGTCTTGAGGATCTCGGCCTTGTTGGCCGGGTCGGTGACCTTCTCGCCGGCCGGAGCCTTGAACACGACCCGGGCGTTCGCGCCGTCCGCGCTGGCCTCGGGCGCGCGCTCGTCCAGCAGGTCGAAGGCCTTCTGCGCCTCCGTGCCCGGGATCGAGAACGAACTGGAGGCCGCGGTGGGCGCGGACGCCGCGCCGACACCCGCGAGGGTGAGCAGGGCGACCCAGATCAGGGCGACGAAGTGCCGTCGCCGGAAGGCGAGTCGGCCTAGTTTGTACAGGAATGTGGCCACGGGGAGTACTCCCGGTCAGGTCGTGGTGGCTGATGGCTTCTGGGCAGGGGTGATCGGCCCGAGGGGCAGGGGTGATCGGCCCGACGACGTGAGCGGGGGCGCGTCAGGTGGTGGTGTGGCCGCGGGTGCG
Organism: Streptomyces sp. RK9; assembly: GCF_045070545.1. Taxonomy (NCBI): domain Bacteria; kingdom Bacillati; phylum Actinomycetota; class Actinomycetes; order Kitasatosporales; family Streptomycetaceae; genus Streptomyces; species Streptomyces sp. RK9. The sequence goes on from NZ_CP173704.1 coordinate 234,514, forward strand.
ACTGCGGGGAGTCCCCGTCAGGTGAGCGTCAGACGCCGAGGGCGGGGAGGATCACGGCGTTGATGTAACTGCGGAGGAACTCCTGGTCGGCGGGGCGTTCCTCGACCAGGTCCCGGGCGACGAAGCCGCCGACCAGCATGTGGATGACGTACTCCAGCGCCGGGTTGTCGGCGGCGATCTCGCCCCGGGCGACGGCGCGGCGCAGCAGTTCGTCGAGACCGGTGATCTCGGGCTCGATGAGCAACTGCCGGAGCGCCTTGTGCAGTTCGGGGTTGTCGTGGATGGCGTGGAACAGGCCTCGCATCAGCGCCTGGTCCTGCTCCATCTGGCAGTCGTCCTGGAGGGTGACCATCTTCATGAAGTCCCCGCGCAGGGACCCCGTGTCGATGTCCGCCATGGACGCGGGCTTGTTGTGCCTCAGCGCCCGCGCCACCAGCTCCGCCTTGCCGCCCCACTGGCGGTAGAGCGTGGCCTTGCTGGACCGGGTGCGGGTGGCGATCGCGTCCATCGTCAGCCCGTCGTACCCGACCTCGCGCAACAGGTCGAGGACCGCCTCGTACAGCTCCGCCTCCCGCTCGGGCGAGATCCGGCTCCGCCGCGGCGACGCTGCCACTTCGGTCATGGCCGACTCCTTCCCGATTCCACTGCGACGCGGATTACTCTACGGGACCAACTAACGAAACGAAACGGTTTCGTACGTGTCTTGGACCACACACCCTCAACCGGTCCGCACCCGAGAACGAGCCCCGAGCGCCACATTCCAGCCCGTCCGGCGCTTGAGGACGAGGCGCGAAGCGCCAACAGGGGGGAAAGGGGCGAAGCCCCATAAGTTGCCGAAGCCCGACGGCGAGGAAAAGCATGGGGAGGTGACCCAGAAGACTCAGGCGTACCTCCGCTTCCCCCACGTCAGCGGCGACCGACTCTGCTTCGTAGCCGAGGACGACCTCTGGGTGACCTCCCTCGCCCCCGAGGGCACCCCACCCGCCCGGGCCTGGCGCATCACGGCGGACCGCACCAAGGTGGGGCACCCCCGCTTCAGCCCCGACGGCAGTCACCTCGCGTACACGAGCTGGCGCAGCCTGGACCCCGAGATCCATCTGGCGCCGGTGGACGGCGGCCCCGCACGGCGGCTGACCTACTGGGGCTCCACCGACACCCGCGTCTGCGGCTGGACCCCGGACGGCGACATCCTCGCCGTCTCCTCGCACGGCCAGCCCTTCTCCTACTTCTGCTGGGCCTACAGCGTCCCCACCGACGGCTCCCCCGGCGGCAAGCTCCCCTGGGGCCCGGTGCACGACATCGCCGTGCTCGACGGCGAGGGCGACGGCGAGCGCCGCACCCTGCTCCTGACCGGCAAGCCGCCGCACGAGCCCGCCGCCTGGAAGCGCTACCGGGGCGGCGCGACGGGCCGCCTCTGGCTGCACGGCGAACGGCTGCTCGCGGACCTCGGGGGGCATCTGGACGCGCCGATGTTCGTGTCCGGGCGGGTCGCGTTCCTCTCCGACCACGAGGGCGTGGGGAACCTGTACTCCTGCCGCCCCGACGGCACCGACCTGCGCCGCCACACCGACCACGACGCCTTCTACGCCCGGCACGCCGCCAGCGACGGCACCCGCGTCGTCTACCAGTGCGCGGGCGAGATCTGGCTGGTGGACGACCTGGCCGCCGACTGTGAGCCGCGCCGGGTCGAGGTCGAGATCGGCGGCCCCCGCGCGGGGCGGCGGACGTACCAGGTGCCCGCGGCGCAGCACGTCGACGCGCTCTCGGTGGACACCACGGGCCGCGCCAGCGCCGTCGTCGTGCGCGGCAGCCTGTACTGGCTGACCCACCGCGACGGCCCCGCCCGCACCATCGCCGACACCCCGGGCGTGCGGGTGCGGCTGCCGGAGATGCTGGGCACGGGCGGGCAGGTCGCGTACGTCACCGACGCCGAGGGCGAGGACGCGATCGAGATCGCCTATCTGCCCCGGGCCAGCGGCGCCCGGGAGCCGCGCAGGCTGGCGGGCGGGCAGCTCGGGCGGGTGCAGGAGCTGGTGTCCGACCCGGACGGGGAGCGGCTCGCCATCGCCTCGCACGACGGGCGGCTGCTCCTGGTCACGGTGCCCGACGACGAGGCGGCCGGCGAGGGCGCGGACGGACCGGACGGCCCTGACGGCCCTGACGGCTCTGACAGCGGGGACGCGGCCGCCGAGAGCCCGGACGGCGAGGTCACGGAGCTGATCCGGTCCCTCAACGGCCCCGTCCGCGACCTCGCCTTCTCGCCGGACGGCGCCTGGCTCACCTGGTCCCACCCCGGCATCGGCCGGTCCCTGCGGAAGATCAAGCTGGCCCGGATCGCCGGCCCCGGCGCGCGTACGGTCATCGACGTCACCAACGGCCGCTTCGAGGACGAGAACCCGGTGTTCACCCGGGACGGCCGCTATCTGGCCTTCCTCTCCTGGCGCGGCTTCGACCCCGTCTACGACGTGCACACCGGCGACCTGTCCTTCCCGCTCGGCTGCCGCCCCTACCTCGTACCCCTGTCGTCGGCGACGCCCTCGCCGTTCGCGCTGCTGCCCGACGGGCGGCCCGCGGCGGGCGGGCTCGACCCGGACGCGGACGGCGCGGGGGACGACGGCTCCGGCGACGGGACGGTGACGGTGGAGGCGGAGGGCCTGGCGAGCAGGGTGACGCCGTTCCCGGTGGCGGCGTCGAAGTACTCGGCGCTGTGCCCGGTGAGCGGCGGCGGCCTGGTGTGGCTGCGCTGGCCGATCTCGGGCGCGCTCGGCGAGACCTTCGCCAACCCCGCCGACACCTCGGGCCGTCCGACCCTGGAGTACTTCAACATCACCAAGGCCAAGAAGTCCGAACTCGTCGACCACCTCGACTGGTTCGCGACCAGCGGGGACGGCTCCCGGCTCGTCGTGGTGGACGAGGGCGACCTGCGGGCCGTGCCGTCCACCGAGTCCGGCGACAGCGACAGCACCGTCTGGCTCGACCTGCGCCGCATCCTGCACGACGTCGACCCGGCCGCCGAGTGGCGGCAGTCCTTCGACGAGGCGGGCCGCCTCATCCGCGCCCTGTTCTGGGAGCCGGACATGTGCGGCATCGACTGGGACGGCGTCCTCGACCAGTACCGCCCCCTCGTGGAGCGCGTCGCGTCCCCCGACGAGTTCGCCGACCTGCTCCGGGAGGTCCTCGGCGAACTCGGCACCTCGCACGCGTACGTCAGCGCGGCCCGGCGCAACGAGGGGCCGCCGCACTACCAGCGGGCGATGGGGCTGCTCGGCGCCAACCTGGTGCGCAGGGACGAGGGCTGGGTGGTCAAGCGGATCCTGCCGGGCGAGTCCTCCGACTCCAAGGCGCGCTCGCCGCTCGCCGGAGCCGGGATCCGCGAGGGCGCCGTCCTCACCCACGTCGACGGGCGGCCCGTCGACCCGGTGACCGGGCCCTACCCGCTGCTCGCGGCGGCGGGCGGCACCACGGTGGAGCTGACGTTCCTGCCCGCGGCAGGGGAAGGGCGCTCACGCCGGGTCGCGATCGTGCCGCTCGTCAACGAACGGCCGCTGCGGTACCAGGACTGGGTGGCCAAACGGCGTGAGGTCGTGCGGGAGTTGAGCGACGGCCAGTGCGGCTATCTGCACATCCCCGACATGGGCGGCTCCGGCTGGGCGCAGTTCAACCGGGACCTGCGCCTCGAAGTGTCGCTGCCCGCGCTCCTCGTGGACGTGCGCGGCAACGCGGGCGGCCACATCAGCGAGCTGGTCGTGGAGAAGCTGACCCGCAAGATCCTCGGCTGGGACCTCACCCGGGACGCCCAGCCGGTGTCGTACGCCTCCAACGCGCCCCGGGGCCCGGTCGTCGCCCTCGCCGACGAGGCGACCTCCTCCGACGGCGACATGATCACGGCCGTGTTCAAGCTCCTCGGCCTCGGGCCCGTGGTGGGCCAGCGGACCTGGGGCGGGGTGGTCGGGATGACCGGGCGGCACACGCTCGGCGACGGCACGGTCATCACGGTGCCGATGAACGCGGCCTGGTTCGACGGCTACGGCTGGTCCGTGGAGAACCACGGCGTGGAGCCCGATCTCGCCGTCCTGCGCACGCCGTTGGACTGGGCGGAGGGGCGGCACGCCCAGCTCGACGACGCGGTGCGCGTCGCCCTCGACCTGCTCGCGCTGCGCCCGGCGGCGGTGCCCCCGGGCTACGCGGACGTGCCGGACCGCAGGCGCCCGAAGCTGCCGCCGCGGGACGCCTGAGGCGGCGCTGAACGGGGCGTATCACTGAGGGTGAGTGATCGAAATGCGCCGCCCGTGCCGCCGTGTGAGGCTGGTCGAGGCCCAATCCCCTCACCCACAACGGGAGTGACCAGCATGGGCATCAAGGACCAGTTCGAGGACAAGGCGCGGGACCTCTCCGACAAGGCGCAGGACGCCATGCGCCGCGGCAAGGGCGAGGCGAGCGACCGCGCCTCGCAGGCCGGTGAGCGCTCCCAGCAGTCCGCCGGTGAGCGCTCCCAGCGGCCCCAGGAGTCCCTGGACGACGCTCAGCAGGAGGCCGAGGACCGCCTCAAGCGGGACTACGACGCCTAGTCGGCGCCCCTGTCCGTGAGCGGAACGCGAACGGGGCTCACCCGGAAGTCCGGGTGAGCCCCGTTTCGCGTGCTAACGCTCCGCGTGCGCCGCCGCGTCCGCCGAGCCGCCCTCCCCGAGCAGACCCGTCGTGACCTCCCCGAGCCGCGGCTCGAACCGCCGCATCTCCCGCTGCCCGACGGACGCGATGAGCCCCGGCAGGTACGGCCGCACGCCCTGCATGCCCCGCAGCCACCACTGCGCGTACACGTGCGCCGAGCGCCGCTCGATCCCGGCGACGATCCGGTCGACGGCGGGCCCGAGCGGATACGTCTTGTTGGACGGCCACGGCAGCCGCGACCGCAGCTCCCGCATCACGTCGTCCTGGTCGGCGCCGCGCACCATGTCGGTGTCCGTCCAGGACAGATAGCCGACGCCGACCTTGACGCCCTTGTAGCCGACCTCGGCGCGCAGGGCGTGCGCGTACGCCTCCACGCCCGACTTGGACGCGCAGTACGCGGTCATCATCGGCGCGGGCGTCAGCGCGGCCAGCGAGGCGATCTGGAGGAGATAGCCGCGGCTCTCCATGAGCACGGGCAGGAACGCCCGGGCCGTCACCGCGCTGCCGATCAGGTTGACCTCGATGACCCGCCGCCAGGCCACGGGGTCGGAGCCGAGGAAGGGACCCGCGCTCGCCACCCCGGCGTTGGCGACGACGATGTCGACCTTCCCGAACCGCTCCTTGACCTCCTGGGCCACCCGCGCCATCGCCTCGTGGTCGGTGACGTCGGCGTGCCAGTACGCCGCATCGCCGTGCAGCCGGGCGGCGACCTGCTTCAGCTCGTCGGGTTCGAGGCCGACGAGCGCCACGTGCGCGCCGCGCGCCGACAGCTTGCGGGCGAGGAGTTCACCGACTCCGCGCGCGGCCCCCGTGACGACCGCGACCTGTCCTTCCAGGCTGACCTTGCTCACGCGCCCTCCCTCTGGTGCTGCCGCGCGGACTCCCGCACGGGCTGTCGTACGACATGGGCCTCGGCCAGTTCCGTGATCCTTCGGGTCACCGCTTCCGGTGCCTCCACCGGCGTCATGTGCCCGACGCCGGTCAGCTCGGTCAGGCCGAGGCAGTGCGGCAGCGCGGCCGCGATCCGGCGGGCCTGCCCGACGGGGGTGAGCCGGTCGGCGGTGCCCGCGAGCACCGCCGTGGGCGCGCTCAGGGCGGCCACCCCGGCGTCCAGGTGCAGCTCGTCCAGGACGTGCGCCCAGCGGTAGCGCACCACGCGCGGGCAGGAGTGCACGATCCGCGCGCACGCCTCGACCCGCTCGGGCGCCGAACCGGGACCCATCGTGGCGTACTTGAGGACCCGCCGGGCCAGCGGCGTCACGGGCCCGAGGGGCGCCCGCGCGCCGAGCACGCGGCGGGTGAGCCGGGTCCGCAGGCCGCCCGCGCGCAGCGGCAGGACCGTCGACTCGGCGACGAGCCGCGAGCTGCCCGTGCTGCACAGGAGCACCGCGGCCGCGTGCTCGCGCACCCCGGGCCGGTCGGCCGCCGCCATCAGCGTCATGCCGCCCATGGAGTGACCGGCGAGGACGGCCGGTTCGCCGGGGGCGAGGGTCGCGGCGAGCACGGCCTCCAGGTCGTCGGCGAGGGCCCGGGTGCCGTAACCGGCGGCCTCCAGGGGCGCTTCGGTGCGGCCGTGCCCGCGCTGGTCGTAGGCGATCACTCGGTACGAGCCCGCGAGCGCCCGGATCTGCGCCGCCCAGAACGCCGTGGAGCAGGTCCAGCCGTGCACGAGGACGACGGCGGGCGCGTGCTCGGCGCCGTGCACCTCGACGTGGATCCGCGCGCCGTCGGCGGACACCGCGGTCAGCTCGTGCGCGGGCACCGGCGGGGCGTAGGGGCCGCCGCGGACGTGGGTGAGCCTGCTCATGCGGTGGCCCTCGCCTTCGCCTGCCTGCCCTTGCGGGCGGTGCGCGGCCGGGGCTCCGCCTCCCGTTCGGGGGCGCGCGTGACCTCGTACTCGGAGAGGTCGACGCGGCGCGTGGCGGTGCGGAACTCCGTCGTCGTGCCGGGCCAGACGGTGGTGTTGACGCCGTTGTCGTCCAGGTACCAGCTGGTGCAGCCGCCGGTGTTCCAGACGGTGCGCTTCATGCGTTCCTGGACGCGGTGGTTCCAGGCGTCGACGGCGGTGGTGCGCGGGGCGATGGCGGTGCGGCCGCCGATGGTGTTCAACTGCCGCATGTAGTCGGCGAGGTAGTTCAGCTGGGACTCGATCATGAGGATCATCGAGGAGTTGCCGAGGCCGGTGTTCGGGCCGATGACGGTGAAGAAGTTCGGGAAGCCCGCGGCGGTGGCGCCGCGCAGCGACTTCATGCCGTCCTTCCAGGACTCCATCAGCGTCTGCCCTTCCGCGCCGACGACGCGCTCGGCGATCGGCATGTCCGTGACGTGGAAGCCGGTGCCGAAGACGATCGCGTCGACCTCGGCCTCGGTGCCGTCGGCGGCCACGACGGTGGACCCGCGCACCTCGCTGAGGCCGCTGGCGACGACGTCGACGTTGGGCTTGGCGAGCGCCGGGTAGTAGGCGTTGGAGAGCAGGATCCGCTTGCAGCCGATGCGGTACGTCGGCGTCAGCTTGGCCCGCAGCGCCGGGTCCTTGACGGACCGCTCCATGTTCCGCTTGGCGATGCGCTCGATCAGGCCGAGTTCGTCGGGCCGCTTGGTGAAGGCCTGCACCTGGAGTTCGCGGATGCCCCACAGGAGGCCCCGTCGGGCCTGCGTGGTGAACGGCAACTGCCGGTGCAGCCAGCGCTCGACGCCGCTGATGGCCCGGTCGGCGCGCGGCAGGACCCACGGCGGGGTGCGCTGGAACAGCGTGAGCCTTTGTACGTCCCGCTGGATCTCCGGCACGATCTGGATCGCGGAGGCCCCGGTGCCGACCATGGCGACGCGCTTGCCGCGCAGGTCGTAGTCGTGGTCCCAGCGCGCGGAGTGGAAGACCTTGCCGGGGAAGGTGTCCAGGCCCGGGATGTCGGGCGTCTTGGGGTCGGAGAGCGGTCCGGTGGCGGAGACCACGACGTCGGCGGTGAGCTTTCCAGTGCTGGTCTCGATCAGCCAACGCAGCTCGTCGGCGTCCCAGGTCAGCTTCAGGACCTCGGTGTCGAGGCGGATGTGCGGGCGCAGCCGGAAGGTGTCCGCGACCCGCTCCAGGTAGTCCCAGATGTGCTCCTGCCCGGAGAAGGTGCGCGGCCAGTCCGGGTTCGGCGCGAACGAGAACGAGTACAGGTGGGACGGCACGTCGCAGGCGCAGCCCGGGTAGCTGTTGTCCCGCCAGGTGCCGCCGACCGCACCGGCCCGCTCCAGGACGACGAAGTCGGTGACGCCCTCCCTGCGCAGCCGGACGGCGGCCCCGATCCCGCCGAACCCGGACCCGATCACCGCCACCCGCACGTGTTCCACACGTTCGCTCCCGGCCATGCCGACGCCTCCCGAGGTGTGACTCTGCCAGTAAGTACTGGCGCAATGGGGAGCGTAGAACAGGCTCGTACTCATGGGTAGGGGTCGGGAGCGAGAAAGTTACCGGCGGTACGACCCCGGCGCGGGGCGGCCGTCCCGACATAGGCTGCTCACGTGGCAGATCACACGGGAGACCCGGCAGCGGCGGCGGACCTACGCGAGTTCCGCATGGAGGAGCTGGCCAAGGAGGCCGGCATCACCGTGCGCACCGTCCGCTTCTACCGCGAGCGCGGTCTGATCCCGCCACCGCGCCGCGAGGGCCGCATCGCCTGGTACGACGAGCACCACCTGGCCCGCCTGCGCACCATCGCCGCACTCCTGGAGCGCGGCCACACCCTGAACGGCATCGCGGAGCTGGCCGAGGCCTTCGAGCAGGGCCGGGACGTGGCCGAACTCCTCGGCATGGACGGCCCGTCGGAGGAGACCCCGGTCCGCCTCACCCCGGAGGAGCTGGCCGACCGGTTCGCGGGCGAGGTCACCCCGGAGAACCTGTCGGCGGCCCTGGACCTCGGCTATCTCGGCACCGACGGCGACGAGATCGTCCACATCAGCCGCCGCCTCCTGGACGCCTCGACCACCCTGGTGCGCAAGGGCATCCCGCTCGCCGCGGTCCTGGAGGCGGGCCGGCGCGTGCGCGAACACTCCGACGCGCTGGCTGAGTTGTTCCTGACGGTCGTCCGCACGCACGCCCCCGACGACGCGGACGTCAGCGTCGAGATGCTGCGGCCCGTCGCCAAGGCCGTGGTGGAGGCGGAGCTTTCGCTGGCCCTCGACCGGCGGCTCGCGGGCGAGAAGCCGGACGAGGACGCGGGTGCGGGTGCGCGGGGCTCGGCCGGGTAGAGGTGGGCCGACCGGGGCCCGGCAGGCCGGGGCCCACCTGGCCCGGATTCAGCGCGGCAGCCACCAACGCGCCTTGTAGATCCCCCCGTTGACCAGCGTGTACGTCCCCGTGGGTCGGTGCACGCCCACCTTCGTGGTCCACCAGGTCTCTTCGAGGCCCTTCTCCGGCACGGTGCTGAGGACCTGCCCGGTGCGCGGGTCGTTGCCGACGGCCTTCACCGACGCCCGGTCGATCAGCTCGTGGCCCGGGTAGTCGCGGACGAAGGTGCCCTGGCGCCGGTCGTACTGGAACACGCCCGCGTTCGTCGTCACCCACAGCCGCCCCGGCCTGCCCGCGACGGGGAACAGGTCGTGCCCGCCCGCGGTCTTCCCCGGCACGGCGACCGGCAGCGGGGTCACGGACGTCCGCGTCAGCGTGGGCCGCGCGGGGGTGCCGCCGACCGCGTACGCCACCAGGTCGTCGTCGCCGAGCGCCCACAGCACCCGGCGGGCGCGGTCCCAGTGCAGCCCGTGCGCGCCCTTCAGGCGGTCCTCGGCGTACCGCGTGGCGTCGGGGCCGAGCGAGGCGGCGTACAACCGCACGAGCGCGCCGGAGCTGCACGCCACCGCGACGTTGCCGTCCGGCAGGATCTCCGCGCTGTGCGGGTTGAAGAGGTCGTCGCCGGGGCCGAGCGCGGCGCCCCAGTAGCGCCGCCCCGTCGGGTACTCGACGGCGGCCACGAACCCGAACGACGCCGTGGTCAGCACGAGGGTCCGCTTGCGGTGCAGGCGCACCTTCGCCTCGCACGGGTACACCCAGCTGGCCTCGGGCTGGAGGTCCCGGTAGCGGGGGTCGCCGAGCGGCGAGAACTGCCAGCGCACTACGCCCGGTTCGGCGGCCGGGTCCCAGACGCGGCGGCGCGGGTCGAGCAGGAGGAGGCGCTTGGTCGCCTGCTCGGTGACGAGGACGGGCGGGGTGCCGGGCGGGACGCCTGGGCCGGTGACGTACGGAGCGGACGCGGACGCCGCGGCCGACGCGGGCGCGGGCAGCGCCCCCGCGAGCCCCGCGCCCGCCACCGCGCCCGCGGCGCCGGTCAGCAGCCCTCGTCTGGAAAGACCCCTGGAAAGACCTCCGGAAAGACCAGCAGACATGAAGTACCCCCGCGCGGGCGACAGTTGGCGCGCCCATCATGAACGACGAGCGCGACCGCAATCTGTCACGCCACGCGGCGGCCGGGACAGTCCTCTGCCGGACTTTTGGCCACGACTTCGCCCGCCGGTCTCCGGCCGTCCCCCTCCTGGCCGGTCGCCCGGCGGCCTACGCCCAGCGGCCTACTCGTAGACGACGGTGACCGGCGCGTGGTCCGACCAGCGCTCGGCGTGCGTGGCGGCCCGCTCCACGTGGCCCTTGACGGCGCGCCCGGCGAGGCCCGGCGTCGCCACGTGGTAGTCGATGCGCCAGCCCGTGTCGTTGTCGAAGGCGCGGCCGCGGTAGGACCACCAGGAGTAGGGGCCCTCGACGTCCGGGTGCAGCGCGCGCATCACGTCGTCGCCGAACTCCTCGAAGACCTCCCCCATCCAGGCCCGCTCCTCGGGCAGGAAGCCGGAGTTCTTCTTGTTGCCCTTCCAGTTCTTGAGGTCGGCCTCCTGGTGGGCGATGTTCCAGTCGCCACACACCAGGACCTCACGCCCGTCGGCGGCGGCCCGCGCCTTGAGGTCCTTCAGGTACGTGAGGAACTCCCCCATGAACCGGACCTTCTCGTCCTGCCGCTCGGTGCCGACCTCGCCCGAGGGCAGGTACAGGCTCGCGACGGTGACGCCCGGCAGGTCGGCCTCCACGTACCGCCCGCTGCCGTCGAACTCCTCGGAGCCGAAGCCCACCCGCACCCGCTCCGGCTCGCGCCGCGTGTACAGCGACACCCCCGCGCGGCCCTTCGCGGCGGCCGGGGCGTGCGTGACGTACCAGCCCTCCGGGTCCCTGACCTCGTCCGGCAGCTGCTGCGGCTCGGCCCGCACCTCCTGCAGACACAGCACGTCCGCGCCGGTCCCGGCGAGCCACTCCACGAAGCCCTTCTTGGCGGCGGCACGCAGGCCGTTCACATTCACGCTGGTCACTGTGAGCATCCCGGCACGATACCGGCACACTGGTAGGCGCCCGGAATCCCGTCGCCGCCCCCTTGGCCCTGCATAGAAGTACGATGGAGAGCATGAACATACATTCTGTCGCCTTCGACCACCCGGACGCCGTCAAGCTCAACGACCGCGTCCAGCTCGAATACGCCGAGCGCTACGGCGACGAGGGCGACGCGACCCCGCTGGACGCGGCCATGTTCAAGCCGCCGTACGGCCTGTACCTCATCGCGTACGACGACGCGGGCACCCCGCTGGCCACGGGCGGCTGGCGCGCGATGGACACCAACGGCGAGGGGTACTCCGACGGGGACGCCGAGATCAAGCGCATGTACGTCACCCCGGAGGCCCGGGGCCTCGGCCTCGCCCGCCGCATCCTCGCGGCCCTGGAGTCCGACGCCCGCGAGGCGGGCCGCACCCGCATGGTCCTCGAAACCGGCACCAAGCAGCCCGAGGCCATAGCCCTCTACACCTCGACCGCCTACGAGCCCTGCCCCAAGTTCGGCTACTACCGCGACACCCCGCTGAGCCTCTGCTTCGCGAAGCCGCTGCGCTAGGGCCCGGCTCCCTTGCCAGTTGGTTCCGCTGTGGGCAGCTGGTCCGCCCAGAGGGCGGTGGGGGTCCCCCCTGCTCGAGCGAAGCCGAGAGCTTGGGGGAGGGTGGGCACAGCCCAGGCCGAGGGTGACCGTCAGTCGGCGTCCACTCGGACCAGGGCCTCCGTGAGGTCCAGCTCCACCAGCGCCCCACCCGCCGCCGGATTGGCGAACCGCAAAGAAGCCCCCAGCACCTCCGCCTGCCCCACCGCGATCGTGAGCCCGAGCCCCAGCCCGGTCCCCTCCGCCCCCGTGCGGAACCGCTGGGGCCCACCCGCGAGCAACCCCTCCGGAAACCCGTCCCCGGCATCCCGCACCCGCACCACACCCCCGTCGACCTCCACCACCACCGGCGCCCGCCCATGCCGCAGCGCATTGCTGACGAGGTTGACCACGATCCGCTCCACCCGCCGAGGATCGGTCTCGACCGAGGCGTCCCGCACCACCTCCACCCGCACCCCGTGCAGAGCACCGTCGGCACCCCCGGGGACCGCCCGGACCCCCGCGACAGCCCGCCGCACCACCTCCCCCACCCCGCACACCTCGCCCCGCACCTCCTCCCCCGCGCCGTCGAGCCGCGCCACCTCGATCACGTCGTCGACCAGCTCCCGCAACCGCGCGGCGGACTCCCGCACCAGCTCGGCGGGCCGCCCGGGCGGCAGAAGACCGGCGGCGGTGACCATCCCCGCGACCGGCGTCCGCAGCTCGTGCGCGATGTTGGCGGTGACCTCGCGCTCGGCCCGCAGCCGCCCGGCGAGCGCGTCGGCCATGGTGTTCACGGCGGCGGTCAGCCTGGTGATCTCGTCCTGGCCGCGCAGCGGCAGGCGCGCGGTCAGGTCCCCGTCGGCGATGCGCTGCGCGGTGTCCGCGGACGCGGTGAGCCGCCGCCCCAGCCGGGTGGCGACGAGCAGCCCGGCGACACAGGCGAGCGCGGTCCCGATGGCGCCGGAGATCCACAGCACCCGGTCGAGGTCGCGGACGGTCTCGGCCTCCCGCTCGTAGGGCCGCTTCAGGGCGACGACCTCGTCGCGGTACACGCTGGCCGCCCACATCTGCGGCACCTTCCCGCTCCAGTCGAGATAGCTGCCCCACTTGCCCCGCCGCACGGCGTCGGCGAGGGGCCGCGGCAGATCGGGCGGGTCGATCAGCGTGCGGTCGCCGTCGATCCCGGCGGCGTGGTCCTGGACGGCGGTCTGCAGCCGGTCCCTGGCCTGGCTGCGGGCGCTCGCGTACTGCGCCTCGACCGTCCGGTGGTGCACGAGCAGACCGATCACGACCGACACCACGGCGGCCGTGCCCGCGATGGCGATCCCGATCTTCGTCCGCAGGCCCATGGCGGCTCAGAACTCCGGGACCATCAGCCGGATCCCCTGGAACTGCACGTTCACCGCGGCGGGCGGCAGCGCCTCGGGCCGCTCCGGTTCGACGGTCGCCCGCCGGTAGGCGTACGCGGCCGCGTCCTGCCGCTCGACCCCGCTGAGCGTCAGGGTCGCGGCGTACGGCTCCCGCGAGCACCCGGGCAGACACCAGGTGCCGCTCAGCCTCCCGGTGGCGCGCGCGGTGGGCCCGCCCCAGCCCTTCCAGCGCAGCGAGGACATCGCGACGTCGTCGGTGAGCCCGATGACGGCCGGTTTCTGCAGCGGCGAGCCGAGCGCGTCCGCGACGTACACGGGCCCGCTGATCCGCGAGGGTCGCAGCGCGGGCCCCTCCACGTACAGGCCGCCGTGCTCGGCGCAGCCGCCGCAGAGCGCGGCCGTCAGGGCCGTGCCGCAGACGGCGGCGACGGTCCTGCCGGGGCGGCTCCACATGCCTCAAATGTAGCGATCAGGGCATTTCTCACATGTGGAGAGCGTCCGGATGCCCGCCGTGAGGACGTACGGCGAGCTCGGCGAGGGCCGTCCGAGCCGCCGCGAGCGAGTCCACCGCGAGGTCCTTGAACGGGGCGATCGCGGCGATGTCCCCGGCCCGCGTCAGCTCGGCCCGCACGACGTGCAGCTCCTCCTCGGGCACCCCGAGCTGCCCGATCAACGCCCGCAGATAGGGCACCTGGAAGTCGCAGCTCTCGCGGGGCGTCCCGGGCCCGTAGCCCCCGCCGCACGCGGCGACGACCACGACCCGCGTCCCGCCGAGCAACGACCGCCCGCTGTCCGGGTCGGTGTACGCCCCCGGGAACGACACCCGGTCGATCCACGCCTTCAGCGCCGCGGGCACCCCGAAGTTGTACATGGGCACCCCGAGCAGCAGGGTCCCCGCCGCCCGCACCTCCTCGACCAGCGGCAGCGTCAGCGCCCACTCCCGCTCCTCGTCGGCGCCCTCGGCCAGCGCGGCCACCTTCGCGAGCGGCAGGACGCCCTGCCGCTCCGCGCGCGTCCCGAGCGCGACATAGCCGGACCCCAGCGGGGGCACCGGCTCGGCGGCCAGGTCCCGGTGCCGGTACCCGGCGTCCCCGTACCGCTCCCGCCAGCTCCGCGCGAACAGCCCGCCCAGCGCCCGCGTCACGGACTGCGCGCGCCGGTCGGCGCCGGAGTCCAGATGCAGCAGCCCGCCCCTGACGCCCTCCGCGTCACCCAAGTCGCTCACGTCGCTCACGTCGGCTCATCTCCTGTCACATCCCTGTGGTCCGGTACGTCAAGGAGGTGACGGAGCACGCGAGGGAAAGGTGACCGATGGACGAGCCGGCCGCACTGGCGGACCGCTTCGAGGCGCAGCGCGGGCGGCTGCGGGGCGTCGCGTACCGCATGCTCGGCTCGCTGCACGAGGCGGACGACGCGGTGCAGGAGACCTGGCTGCGCCTGAGCCGCACGGCCGCGCACGCCCCCGGGCGCCCCGATCCGGCCGCCGGTGGCCCCGGGCCGGTGGAGAACCTGCCGGCCTGGCTGACGACCGTCGTCTCCCGCGTCTGCCTGGACATGCTCCGCACCCGCGGCTCCCGCCGTGAGGACTTCGTCGGCGGCCGGGTCCCCGACCACATCGCCGCCGCCGACGCGCACACCCCCGAGGAGGAGGCGCTCCTGATCGAGTCGGTGGGCCGCGCCCTGCTCGTGGTCCTCGCCACGCTGGGCCCGGCGGAGCGGGTCGCCTTCGTGCTGCACGACTCCTTCGCCGTGCCCTTCGACCGGATCGCGGCCATCGTGGAGCGCTCACCGGCGGCCGCGAAGAAGCTGGCGAGCCGCGCCCGCGGCAAGGTGCGCGGCACCCCGGCCGTCCCGCAGGCGGACCCGGCCGTCCCCGAGCCGGACCCGGCCGGGCACCGGCGGGCCGTCGAGGCCTTCCTCGCCGCGGCCCGCGGCGGCGACCTCGGCGCCCTCCTGTCGGTTCTCGCCCCGGACGTGGTCCGCCGCGCCGACCCGGCGGCGCTCCCGCCGGGCACGGCCGCCGAGATCCACGGCGCCGACGCGGTGGCCCGCGAGACGGTCCTGCTCACCCGCAACGCCCGGCACGCGGCCGTGCTCCTCCTCGACGGCATCCCCGGCATCGTCGTCGCCCCGCGCGGCCGCCTCCTGCTCGCCCTCACCGTCACGGTGCGCGCGGGCAGGATCACGTCGTACGAGGTCGTCTCGGCGCCGTCGCGGCTGCGCGGCCTGACGCTCGCCGTACTCCCGGACTGACGGCCGGGCGCCCCGGAAAGGAGAAGTCGCCTCAGACCAGCTTGGGCAGCAGGAGTTCGGCGTCCTCGGCCGACAGCTCGATCCCGAAGACGTCGGCGAGCACCTGGGGCACCTCGCGCGCCTGGAGCTCCCGGCTCTCCGGCGGGCCGGGCCGCCCCGGCGTGACCGTGGTCAGCTGCCGGTTGTCCAGGAGGTGCAGCCGGTCCGGGTGCAGGCGCTGCACGAAGACGCGGTCGCTGAAGGCCGAGTGGCGGCTGCTGGCGCCGAAGTGGTTGGTGACGCGCAGGTCGGTGGGGTACTGCGGGTGGAGCGTGAAGGTGTGCCGGACCGTCCAGCCGTCGCCGGAGTTGTCGGGACGACCCTTGCCCGCGGGCTGGTAGAGCGCCCAGCCGTCGGCACCGGGCGTGACCTCCTGGCGCCGCAGCCGGTACGCCCAGGTGCCGTCGTTCACGTCCGTCGCGTCGGTCACCTCGATGGGCTCCAGCGGGCTGGCCCCGAACCCGACGTCACTGAGCCAGCGCTTCCCGTCAAGATCCACGATCACCGCGGCGTGCGTCTCGGGCCTGATCTTCGTCTCGCCCATCTGCACCCGCCCCTGCACCACGACGAACCGGAAGCCGAGGCGTTCCAGGGCGGCCGCGTACAGGGTGACGTGCTCGAAGCAGGTCCCGCCGCGGCGGGAGCCGATCAGCTTGGCCTGGACGGACTCCAGGTCAAGCGGCCGGTACTTGCGGAGCACCGCCTCGATGTTCTCCCAGCGAACGGAGAGCACATGCGCCCGGTGCAGGGCGCGCAGCGTCGCGAGCGAGGGCGAGCGGTCCCCTTCGTGCCCGAGGCGCGCCAGATAGGCGTCGAGGTCGAGTGCGTCGCCGTTCCACATGCGGGGGTCTCCTTGTGTCATCACGTCAATTGCCGACGCAGGCAGGATGCTTGGCCGACGTACACAGGACACAACGAGAAGATCCCGCCCGATCTTTCGATCGGACGGGATCTCCTTGTGCAGTGGACCTGAGGGGATTTGAACCCCTGGCCCCCTCGATGCGAACGAGGTGCGCTACCGGACTGCGCCACAGGCCCTTGCAACGAGTGAAACTCTAGCATCCCCATCCGGGTGCTTGGAAATCCGTTCCCGTGCTGGTCAGGCCCGTCACTCGTTGGCGGCGCGGGGGCGCCCGTCGGCGCCGTCGTCGTACTGGTCGAACAGGGGGGTGCGGCCGCGCTCGCGGGAGCGGCGGGCGGAGGCCGCGCGGCGGGCGTCGCTGCGGCCGCCGTCGGCTCCGCTCTCGTCGCCCTCGGCGTCGTCGGCCCGCTGCTCGTCGGCGGGCGCCGCCGCCTCGGGCGCGTGCCCGCGGTCGGCGGCGGGCTCGGCGGCGCTGGAGCGGGCCGAGCTCCAGGTGTCGGGGGCGCCCAGGTCGACGCTGCCGGGGGCGCGGGGGGCGACCGGCGCCGTCACATACGTCGGCAGCGGTACGGGGACCGGGTCCCAGCTGTCGGCGCGGCCGGGGCCGTGCTGGCGTTCGCGCTGCTGGTCGACCCACTCGGCGTGGTCGGTCTGCTCGACGAGGGCGCGGCGGTCGGCGGCGAGCGCCGACAGGCCGGTCT
This sequence comes from Streptomyces sp. RK9, assembly GCF_045070545.1. Classification (NCBI taxonomy): domain Bacteria; kingdom Bacillati; phylum Actinomycetota; class Actinomycetes; order Kitasatosporales; family Streptomycetaceae; genus Streptomyces; species Streptomyces sp. RK9. The sequence goes on from NZ_CP173704.1 coordinate 251,327, forward strand.
CCGACTCCGGGGCGGGCTCCTCGGCGGCGGGCTCGGCGCTCGCCTCGCGCCCGCGCGGCTGCCGCTCGCGCAGCCGTCGCGCGGCGGCCTCGGCCCGGCGCCGGTCCATCGTGTACGTGAAGCGGCGCCGCTCCTGGCGGCGGAGATAGACGATGTACGCGCTCAGCAGCGCGGCCGGGACGGCGGGCGCCCACAGGAACGCGAAGCCGCCGACCGCCGCGACGATCGTGCCGACCGTGAACGTGAGGAACAGCATGACCGTGGTGCGGCGACGGCGCGCGAGCACCTTCGTGCGCCGGGCCCGTGCGGCGGCGTCGGCAGCGGCGGCGCGCCGGGCGGCGGCGGACGGGCCCTGGCCCTGGTTCTGGCCGTGCCCCTGGCCGTGCCCCTGGCCGTGCACCTGCCCTTGGCCGTGCGCCTGACCCTGGCCGTGCGCCTGACCCTGCCCCTGACCCCGCTCCGCGCCGGAGCCCCCGGCCGTCCGCGGGCCCTGTCCGGACCCCGGCTTGGCGGCCGGGCGCGCGCCGACGCGCGCCTGCGCGCCGGGCTTGGCCTGTTCGGCGGCGGAGGCGCGGGCCTGGGGCCTGCCGGCCGGGGGGCGGCCGCGGGAGTCCGTGGCGCGCCCCTCGCGTTCCTGTCCCGGAGGCACGGCGAAGGCCCGGACGTCGACCGAGTCGGTCACGGCGTCCGGGTCGCTGCGCGACTCCTCCTCCTCAGGCGAGCGCGCTTGCAGGTCCTTGGCGTACCGGCGCTCCATTCCCGCCCGTCCGGACAGCAGCCGGATGGCGGTGCTGAAGCGTTCCGTCGGACGAGCTTCGTTGAGCTCGTCCTGCCTACGGAGCCACATCGGCACCAAGTAGGCGGCCCAGGCCCCGACGATGACTGCGTAGATGAGGCCGCTGCTGCTCACGCCTCACACGGTAGAGGGGTTTTGTCGAGGCCATCCGCCAATTGAGCCGGTGTGTCGCACGATCTGGCTGATATCTCGAACTTTTTTTGTGACTGATGCGATCAACAGGCCGACGCGGCACCGAATTTAACGGTCACTCACCGATCAATTTCGAACAGGTATTTCATTTATGAGAGTGGCAGCATTGTGCCGCTGCGGGGGCGCGACGGTCCGTCAGGCGCCCGTTCCACGCTCCGCGGAGGACGTCACGCGGTGTCACGCGGTGTTCTGCGGACGTGCCTGCTGCCAGCGGTGCAGCAGCCCTTCGGGCACCTCTTCCACGGTGAGCGCGAACACCAGGTGGTCGCGCCAGGCCCCGTCGATGTGGAGATAGCGGGGCCTGAGCCCCTCCTCGCGGAATCCGAGTTTCTCCACGACCCGGCGGCTCGGCGCGTTCTCGGGCCGAATGCAGACCTCGACGCGGTGCAGCCCGACGGTGCGGAAGCAGTGGTCGACGGCGAGCGCCACGGCGGTCGGCATCACCCCGCGCCCCGCGACCGACTCGTCGACCCAGTAGCCCACATGGGCCGAGCACATCGACCCCCAGGTGATCCCGGCGATCGTCAACTGCCCGACGAGGCGGCCCTGGAACTCGATGACGAACGGCAGCATGCGGCCCGCGTTCGCCTCGGCGCGCAGGTGCCGGACCATCTGCCGGTAGGTGGGGCGGTGGGCGACCGGGCCGCTGGGGGTGGGCGGCGGGATCGTGGCCTCCCAGGGGCGCAGCCAGTCGCGGTTGCGCCGGTTGACCTCGCGCCAGGCGCGCTGGTCACGCAGTTTTATCGGGCGCAGGACGACATCGCCGTCGGTCAGCTCGGCGGGCCAGCTGGGGCTGTTCAGCTCGCACCCCCGTCGGTTCTCGGATGGTCGCCGCCGCGCAGCTGGTCGACGGCGTGGATCAACAGGGGCGCGAGGACGGCCATTCCGTCGCGCACGCCGCCGCTCGAGCCCGGCAGGTTCACGATCAGCGTGCGCCCCGCGACCCCGGCGAGGCCCCGGGAGAGCACGGCGGTGGGCACCTTCTCGCGGCCGTACGCGCGGATCGCCTCGGGGATGCCGGGGACGTCGTGGTCGAGGACGCGGCGGGTCGCCTCGGGGGTGGCGTCGGTGGGCGAGATGCCGGTGCCGCCGGTGGTGAGGATGACGTCGTACCCGGCGGCGACGCCCTCGCGCAGGGCCCGCTCGACGGGGTCGCCGTCCGGCACCACCCGCGGACCGTCGACGGCGAAGCCGAGGGCGGCAAGGCCTTCGGCGAGGATCGGGCCGCCCTTGTCGGCGTAGACGCCCGCGGCGGCGCGGTTGGACGCGGTGACGACGAGTGCCCGGTACGCCGTGCCCTCGCTCCCCTCGGCCGCGGCCCCGGCGTCGGCGGGCGCGGGGTGGGTCATGCCCCCGCTCCCCGCCGGTTCCAGTCGCCGGACTTGCCGCCCGTCTTCTCCTCGACCCGCACGTCCGTGATGACGGCGCCCTTGTCGACGGCCTTGACCATGTCGACGACGGTGAGCGCGGCGACGGTGACCGCGGTGAGGGCCTCCATCTCGACGCCGGTGCGGTCGGTCGTCTTCACGGTGGCCAGGATCTCCACGGCGTCGTCGGCGACGCTCAGGTCGACCTTCACTCCGGAGACGGCCAGCGGGTGGCACAGCGGGATCAGGTCGGGGGTGCGTTTGGCGCCCATGATGCCCGCGATGCGGGCGGTCGCGAGGGCGTCGCCCTTCGGTACGCCCTCACCCCGCAGCAGCTCGATCACACGGGGCGAGACCAGGACGCGGCCGCTCGCGCGCGCGGTGCGGGCGGTCACGTCCTTCTCGGATACGTCGACCATGCGGGCGGCGCCCGCCTCGTCGATGTGCGTCAGTCGCTGCTGCGTGCTCATGTGCTGTGGCGCTCCCGGTCCGGGCCCCGCGCGGTGCGGTGCGCGGGCCTGCTGTGCGCGACACAGTACCGCCCCGGCGCCGCCCCGCCCGAGCCGCACGCCCGCCCGGACACGGGGCCCGTCAGCCGAGCAGCACCACGTCGACGTCCGTGCCCGGCTCCACGGACGTGGTGTCCTCGGGGACGACGATCAGGGCGTCCGCGTGGGCGAGGGCGGCGATCAGATGCGACCCGGAGCCGCCGACCGGCGCGACCGTGCCCGCGTCCGCGTCGTGGCGTCCGCGCAGGAACTGGCGCCGCCCGGCGGGCGAGGTCAGCGCCTTGTCGGCGGTGAGCCGGGCGCGGGCGGTGGGCCGGTGGACGTCCGGCAGGCCCATGAGGGCGCGCACGGCGGGCCGTACGAACATCTCGAAGGAGACGTACGACGACACCGGGTTGCCCGGCAGGGCCAGGATCGGGGTGTGGTCGGGGCCGATGGTGCCGAACCCCTGCGGCTTGCCCGGCTGCATGGCGAGCTTGCGGAACTCCACCCCGCCGCCCGCGCCCAGGCCCTCCTCGTCGTCCGGGTCGCCGATGGAGTCCAGGGCCTCCTTGACGACGTCGTACGCCCCGACGCTGACGCCGCCCGTGGTGACGAGCAGGTCGGCGCGGATCAGCTGGTCCTCGATGGTGGAGCGCAGGATCTCGGCGTCGTCGGTGACCGCGCCGACGCGGTAGGCGATGGCTCCGGCCTCGCGGGCGGCGGCGGTGAGGGCGAAGCTGTTGGAGTCGTAGATCTGACCGTCGGCCAACTGCTCGCCGGGCTGGACCAGTTCGCTGCCCGTGGACATGACGACCACGCGCGGGCGCGGGCGCACCTTGACCGTGCCCCTGCCGATCGCGGCGAGCAGGGCGATCTGCGGGGCGCCGAGGACCGTGCCCGCGGTGAGGGCGCGGTCTCCGGCGCGGACGTCGCTGCCCTTCGCGCGCACGTGGGCGCGCGCTTCGGCGGGGCGGTGCACCCGGACCTCGCCGGAGGCGCCCTCGGGGGCCGCGCTGTGGGCGCGCATGCCGGTGGCGGGGCCCTGGCCGAGCCCGCCGTCGGTCCACTCCACGGGCACGACGGCCTCGGCGCCGGGCGGCAGCGGGGCGCCGGTCATGATGCGGGCGGCCTCGCCGGGGCCGACCGCGGGCTGCTCGCCCTGGCCCGCGGCGACGTCCCCGACGACCGTGAGGACGGCCGGGAACTCCTCGCTCGCGCCCGCGACGTCGGCCACCCGCACCGCGTACCCGTCCATGGAGCTGTTGTCGAACGGCGGCAGCGAGACGGGCACCGTGACGTCCTCGATCAGGACACAGCCCTGGGCGTCGAGGAGCTGGAGCTCGATGGGCTCCAGGGGGCGGACGGTCGCGAGGACGTCGTCCAGGTGCTCGTCCACCGACCAGAGCCGGTCCCGCCCCGCGGTGTGGTGCGTCGTCGTGCCGCTGCTGCTCAAGTGCTACATCTCCTCGGTGACGTAACTGCGAAGCCAGGCCTTGAAGTCAGGACCCAGGTCTTCACGTTCGCACGCGAGTCTGACAATGGCACGCAGATAGTCGCCGCGGTCGCCGGTGTCATAGCGGCGGCCCTTGAAGACCACGCCGTGCACCGGCCCGCCGATCTTCTCGTCGGCCGCGAGCTGCTGGAGCGCGTCGGTGAGCTGGATCTCGCCGCCGCGGCCCGGCTCGGTCTTGCGCAGTATGTCGAAGACGTGGGGGTCCAGGACATAGCGGCCGATGATCGCGTAGTTCGACGGAGCGTCCGCCGCCTCCGGCTTCTCGACCAGGTCGGTCACCTTCACGACGTCGCCGTCGGCGGTGGGCTCGACGGCCGCGCAGCCGTAGAGGTGGATCTGCTCGGGCGCGACCTCCATGAGCGCGATGACACTGCCGCCGTGCCGCTCCTGGATCTCGACCATGCGCGCGAGCAGCGGGTCGCGCGGGTCGATCAGGTCGTCGCCGAGGAGCACGGCGAACGGCTCCCTGCCGACGTGCGGGGCGGCGCACAGGACGGCGTGACCGAGTCCTCTGGGGTCGCCCTGGCGGACGTAGTGCATGGTCGCCAGGTCGCTGGACTCCTGGACCTTCGCGAGCCGGGACTCGTCGCCCTTCTTCGCGAGGGCCGACTCCAGCTCGTAGTTGCGGTCGAAGTGGTCCTCCAGGGGGCGCTTGTTGCGGCCCGTGATCATGAGGACGTCGTCCAGGCCCGCGGCGACAGCCTCTTCGACCACGTACTGGATCGCCGGCTTGTCGACGACCGGCAGCATCTCCTTGGGCGTCGCCTTCGTGGCGGGCAGGAAGCGAGTGCCAAGTCCAGCTGCGGGGATGACAGCCTTGGTGATCTTGGGGGGAGACTCAGTCATGAGCGTTACCTTAACCGGTGCCTATGTGTGGAATCTGTGGCTCCGGAATATAGGCCCACATGTGCGCACAATAGGAAGGATTTGTGAGTTCACCATGGATCAACCCGGCCCGGGCAAGGGAAACAAGCGCACATTGCGCGCGGAGATCCTCACGGTAAGAAGCGGGTTGACGCCCGGTGACACCCAGAAGACGGCCGCCGCCCTCGCCGAGCGCGCCCTGGAACTGCCCGAACTCTCCGGCGCCCGCACGGTCGCGGCGTATGTCTCCGTAGGCACCGAACCCGGCACCCGCGCCCTCCTGGACACCCTCCACGCGCGCGGGACACGGGTCCTGCTGCCCGTCCTGCTCCCGGACAACGACCTGGACTGGGCCGCGTACGACGGACCCGCATCGCTCGCCGCCGTCCAACACTCCGGAAAGATGACGCTGTTGGAGCCCGCGGGCCCGCGCCTGGGACCGGACGCCGTCCTGGAGGCCGACGCGGTGCTGCTCCCGGGGCTCGCCGTGGACGCGCGCGGGATGCGGCTCGGCCGCGGCGGCGGCTCCTACGACCGGGTGCTCGCCCGCCTGGAGCGCGCGGCCCTCTCCCCCGCCCTGGTGGTGCTCCTGTACGACGCCGAAGTGGTCGCGTACGTCCCCGAGGAGGCGCACGACCGGCCGGTGCACGCCGTGGTGACGCCGTCGGCGGTGCGCCGCTTCGCCTGACCCGCGGGCACGCCCCCGCAGTGCGTCCCGTACGGCGAAAGGGCCCTCCACGCGCGCGTGGAGGGCCCTTTCCCTGTCATCCGGTCCGTGGTGCGCCCGTCAGGGCTTGAGCACCAGGGTGTCGTTCGTGCTGTCCTCGACGGCCTTCTCGGAGTAGGCCCACGGCAGCAGTTCGCCCTTGATCCACTTGCCGGTCTGGTCGGTGTAGTGGTCGCTGTAGGCGTGTCCGGAGGCGCCGGTGAGGTTGATCCAGCGGGACTTGTCGAGGTCCTTCAGGTTCACGACCATCCGCATGGAGGGCACCCAGATCACTCCGTAGCCGCCGGCCGCGTTCCAGCCGGTGGCGTTGACCGTGGCCTCGCCGCCGCCGAGCTTCCAGGGGCCGCGGTTGAGCACCCACTGGAGCCAGCCGGGCCCCTCGGTGCCGAGCGTCTGGTTCTTCAGTGTGAGGGTGTGCAGACGCCCCCAGCTCCAGGTGTCGATGTCCTTGCCGAGCTTGGCCGTCAGGTCCCAGCGGGCGTCCTCCATGGCCCGCGCGAACAGCTGGTCGCGGTTCTTGGTCTCCTTGTCGAGGCGCGTGCCCGGCGTCTTCCACCAGTCGTTGTCCTGGTCGTCGAGGATCTTGCGGATGACCTCGAAGTAGCGGTCGCCGCCGTCGGGCTGGGCGGAGTCCGCGTCGCGCTCGCCGCACTCGCGGACCCGGTTCTCCTCGTCGGCCGGGCGGGTGTTGCCCGTCGGCTCGACGGACAGGCACTGGCCCTTGACGCGCAGCTCCTTGGGGAGCTTGTTGCCGATGGCGAGCTGCAGGATGCTGCGCCAGACGGCGTTGAAGTACGCGGCGGCGGCCGAATCGGCGTCCTGGGTGTAGTCCCAGCCCTCCAGGAGCTTCTGGGCCTCACGGACGTGCTTGTCGTTGATGTCGATCTTCAGCAGCTTGGGCACCAGCAGCCGGGCGATCTCGCTGCTGTTGTCCGTCTGCATCAGCCGCATGTCCTCCGTGGAGATCTTGCCGCCGTTCTTCGTCTTGGACTTGATGAGGTCCTCGATGCGCTGGCTGCGCGCGCCGTAGCCCCAGTCCGACGTGAGCTTGTACGGGTACTTCTTGCCGCCGTCGTCGTCGATCACGGCCTGGTTGGCGGTGACGATGTAGCCGCGCTTGGGGTTGTACTCGTACGGCAGGGCGTCCTGCGGGATCGGGTCGCCCCAGCGGTAGTCGGGGTCCCAGCCGGGCGCGGGCAGCGAGCCGTCGCCCTTGCCGCGGGTGGGGATCCTGCCGGGCGCCTGGTAGCCGATGTTGCCCTTGGTGTCGGCGTAGATCAGGTTCTGCGAGGGCACCTCGAAGTCGGTGGCGGCCTTGCGGAAGTCCTTGAAGTTCTTCGCCTTGTTCAGCTCGAAGACGGCGTCCATGGACTTGCCGGGCTCCAGGGCGGTCCAGCGCAGGGCGATGCCGTAGCCGTCGCCGCGGTCCGGCGCGGACGCGTCGACCTGGGCCTTCTTGCCGACCTTGACCAGCTCGTCGTCGCGGTCGGAGATCAGCGGGCCATTGTTCGTCTCCCGGACCGTGATCGTCTTGGTCTTGCCGCCCGCGACCTTGATCTTCTCCTTGCGCGGCTTGAACGGCACGATCTTGCCGTCGTACTGGTAGCCGTCGGCGGTGAACTTCTCCAGGTACAGGTCGGTGACGTCGGCGCCGAGGTTCGTCATGCCCCAGGCGATGTCCTTGTTGTGGCCGATGACCACGCCGGGCAGGCCGGAGAAGGTGTAGCCGCTGACGTCGTACTGGCACTTGGCCGACACCGACTTGCAGTGCAGGCCCATCTGGTACCAGACGGAGGGCAGCTGCGGCGCGAGGTGCGGGTCGTTGGCGAGGAGCGGCTTGCCGGTGATGGTGTGCGCCCCGGCGACCACCCAGGAGTTCGACCCGATGCCGTTGCCGTTCGAGCCGAGGCCCGCGTCCGGGATCTTGTCGAGGACGTCGGAGAGGCCGGAGAGCTGGGACTGGAGGCCACTGGCGGGGTTCTGGGCGCCGCCCGTGCCCGCGGTGCCGGTTCCCGCGCCGGTGCCCGTTCCCGTGCCCGTACCGGTGCCTGTGCCGGTTCCTGTGCCCGTACCCGTGCCGGTCCCGGTACCCGTACCGGTCCCGGTACCCGTTCCCGTCCCGGTGCCCGTACCCGTGCCCGACTGTCCGCCCGTCGAGTCGTCGCCGCTGAACTTCTCGGTGACCTCGTTGTAGCGGCCCTCCTGCACGATGGGCTTGTGCAGGTCGAAGGGGTACTCCGGGTACAGGTCCTTGATCTGCGACGGGCCGAGGCGGCTCGTCATCAGGGCGCGGTCGATCTCGTCCTGCATGTTGCCGCGCAGGTCCCAGGCCATGGCCTTCAGCCAGGCGATCGAGTCGACCGGCGTCCACCGCTGCGGCTTGTAGTCGTTCTCGAAGGAGAGCGCCGCGTACTCGACGGAGATCTCCTTGCCGCCCTTGCCGTCGAGGTAGGCATTGACCCCCTTGGCGTACGCCTGGAGGTACTTCTTCGTCTTCGGCGAGAGCTTGGAGTCGTACTCCTTCTTGGCCACGCGGTGCCAACCGAGAGTGCGCAGGAACTCATCGGTCTTGACCTGGCTCTTCCCGAACATCTCGGAGAGCTTGCCGGAGGTCATATGGCGGCGTACGTCCATCTCCCAGAAGCGGTCCTGCGCCTGCACGAAGCCCTGTGCCATGAACAGGTCCTCGTCGGACTCGGCGTAGATCTGCGGAATGCCGTTGCCGTCGCGCTTGACCTCGACCGTGCCCGACAGGCCCTTCAGGTCGATGGAGCCCTTGGTCTGCGGGAAGGAGGCGCGGACGGTGCTGATGCTCCAGTACGCGCCGAAACCGATGCCTCCTACGACGGCCAGGACCAGGACGATCACGATCAGTCGGGCTCGGCGCCCCTTCTTCCTACCGGACTTGCGACCGGAAGAGGCGTTGGTGTTGGAGGGCATCGCTGTCCTTGCTGTCCTTCGCGAGCGGCAGGGCGGGGCTTGTGCGGGTCCTGAAGTGCTGGAGCAACCATAGGCGCAGGGCGATACGGCCCCGGACGCGGAGTCGGAAACCGGCATCGAACGAAGGTTCGGAGATGCTAGGCGGAGTGCGGGGGCGTGCGTCAAGAGCGCGTTAAAGCTTAGGTAACGTAACGAAGCATCACGGCTCGCACGACGGAAGGATCAGCCCCTGTCTGTCCACGACCTCAACCAGCTTCTGCTCATCAGCTCACTCGTCCTGCTCGTCGCGGTCGTCGCGGTGCGCCTCTCCTCGCGCAGTGGGCTGCCGAGCCTGCTGCTCTATCTCGGCATCGGCGTCGCCATGGGCCAGGACGGCATAGGCAACGTCACCTTCAACAACGCCCAGCTCACCCAGGTCATCGGCTACGCGGCGCTCGTCGTGATCCTGGCCGAGGGCGGCCTCGGCACCAAGTGGAAAGAGATCAAGCCGGCCCTGCCCGCCGCGGCCTGTCTGGCCCTCGTCGGCGTCGCGGTCAGCGTCGGCGTGACGGCCGCCGGCGCGCACTACCTGGTCGGGCTCGACTGGCGGCAGGCGTTCATCATCGGCGCGGTGGTGTCCTCGACCGACGCGGCAGCCGTCTTCTCGGTGCTGCGCAGGGTGCCGCTGCCGTCCCGGATCACGGGGGTCCTGGAGGCGGAGTCGGGGTTCAACGACGCCCCGGTCGTGATCCTCGTCGTGGCCTTCTCCACCGCGGGGCCGGTGCACCACTGGTACGTCCTGGTCGGGGAGATAGCCCTGGAGCTGGCCATCGGCGCGGCCATCGGGCTCGCGGTGGGCTGGCTCGGCGCGTACGGGCTCCGGCATGTGGCGCTGCCCGCGTCCGGTCTCTATCCGATCGCGGTGATGGCCATCGCCGTCGCCGCCTACGCCGCCGGGGCCATCGCCCACGGCAGCGGGTTCCTCGCCGTGTACCTGGCCTCGATGGTGCTCGGCAACGCCAAGCTGCCGCACTGGGCGGCCACCCGCGGCTTCGCCGAAGGCGTCGGGTGGATCGCCCAGATCGGCATGTTCGTCCTGCTCGGCCTGCTGGTCACGCCGCACCGGCTGCTCGACGACATCTGGCCCGCGGTGATCATCGGCCTCATCCTGACCGCGGTAGCCCGGCCGCTGTCCGTCGTGGTGGGCCTGCTGCCGTTCCGGATGCCCTGGCAGGAGAAGGCGCTGATGTCCTGGGCCGGGCTGCGCGGCGCCGTGCCCATCATTCTCGCCACGATCCCGATGGTGAACGGCGTCGACAACAGCGAGGAGATCTTCAACATCGTCTTCGTGCTCGTCGTCGTCTACACCCTGGTGCAGGGCCCGACCCTGCCCGGACTCGCCAGACTCCTCGGCATCGGCAAGGGAACGGAGGCCTCCGACCTGGGCATCGAGTCGGCTCCCCTGGAACGCCTGCGCGGCCATCTGCTCTCGGTGCCCGTCCCGGAGGGGTCCCGCCTGCACGGCGTCGAGATCAGCGAGCTGCGGCTGCCCACGGGGTCCGCCGTTACCCTGATCGTGCGCGAGGGCACATCATTCGTACCGGGTCCCACGACAGTGCTGCGGCAGGACGACGAGCTCCTGGTGGTGGCCACGGACCCGGTGCGCGACGCGGCCGAGCAGCGGCTGCGGGCCGTGGCGCAGGGCGGCAAGCTGGTGGGCTGGCTGGGGCTGCCGGGCGGGCAGCGATGAGGGGGCTCGCGGCCTGACGGTCGCGGCGGCGCACGGCCGGGCGGAGCCCGGAGCAGGCAGGCGTGGGGGCGTCTCGGGGGCAGTGCGGGGGCAATCGCAGGTGGTGGGGGTCTCACTTCTCGTAATCCCAGGTGCGTTTTACGTAGCACCTGTACGATGAAGGCACACTTCTGAACGTACCGACGCATCGAATCATCGGGCACTCGGTACGGACACTGATCGAACCAACTCTGTCTGACGCAGAGCTGGCGCGACCGTATGGCGGCCGCGGCGCCCCTCGCAGTGGGCGACCGGTATCTACCGCAGTTCTGCGCAAGAGGACAGCTCTCGGCGCCGTCGCCCCGGAAAGGCGGCCGCGCTACCAGGCAGCAGAAAGGCAAGGGCCGTGGTGTCCACGGTCACCGAAACCCGCCCGGGCTACGGACAACTTCTGCGCACCCCTCGCGCCTGGACCTTCCTGCTTCCGGGATTCGCCGCGCGGCAGCCGTTCGCGATGCTCACCATCTCCATCGTGCTGCTCGTGCAGCACACCACCGGCTCGTACGGGGCCGCCGGTGCGGTGTCGGCGGTCACCGGCGTCTCCATGGCCCTGTTCGCGCCCCTCACCGGCAAGCTCGCCGACCGCTTCGGGCAGCGCGCCGTGCTGCTCCCCGGCGTCCTCGTGCACACCGCGTCCGGCGTCACGCTGACCGTGCTCGCGCTCACCGACGCCCCCCTGTGGGCACTCTTCGTGGCCGCCGTGCCGACGGGTGCGTCGACCCCACAGATCGGGCCGATGGTGCGGGCACGCTGGGGCGTCAAGCTCCAGGGCACCCCGCTCGCGCAGACCGCCGCGGCCTTCGAGTCCGTCACCGACGAGCTGACCTTCGTCCTCGGCCCGCTGGTCGCCACCGCGCTGTGCACCGGCATCGACCCGGCGGCCGGACTGCTCACGGAGGCGGGCCTCACCCTCGTCGGCGGTCTGCTGTTCGCCGCCCAGAAGTCCACCCAGCCGAAGCCCGCCGCCGCCGGCCACGCGCGCGTGGCGCACGATTCGGCGCTGCGGGTGCCCGGCGTACGCGTCCTGATCGTCGCCTTCCTCGGCATCGGCACCGTCTTCGGCGGCATGCAGGTCTCCCTGGCCGCCTTCACCGAGTCCATCGGGGAGCCCGGACTGAACGGCGTCCTGTACGGCACGTTCGCGGCGGGCAACATGCTCTCCGGGATCGCCTGCGGCGCCATCGCCTGGAAGATCGCCCCGCAGCGGCGGCTCGTCCTCGGGTACGCCGGACTGACGCTGATGGCGTCCGGCCTGTGGGCCGCGCACTCCGTGCTGCTGCTCGCCGGTCTCGGCCTGCTCGTCGGCGTCTGCATCGCGCCCGCCCTGATCACCGGCTACACGCTGGTCGACAGCCTGGTCGCGCCGACCGCGCGCACGGAGGCGTTCACCCTGCTCACCGGCGCGGTCGCGCTCGGGCAGGCGGCGGCCGTCACGGTCGCGGGACAGTTGGAGGACCGCTTCTGGGACGGCGCCGGATTCCTGGTGCCCCTCGGCGGCACGGCGCTCGCCCTGGCCGTGCTCCTGTCGCTGCGCTCCCGCCTCACTCCGAAGAGCCCGGGCCGCACCGTGGCACGTGGCGTCGGTCACCGCGTGCCGGTGACGGTGGACTGATCCCGCGGAATACGTCACTATGGACCGTCGTTAGCACTCATCGAGTGAGAGTGCCAGGAGGAAGCAAGTGCCGACGTACCAGTACCAGTGCACCGAGTGCGGCGAGGGCCTCGAGGCGGTGCAGAAGTTCACCGATGACGCCCTGACCGTGTGCCCGAACTGCGACGGACGCCTCAAGAAGGTGTTCTCGGCGGTCGGCATCGTCTTCAAGGGCTCCGGCTTCTACCGCAACGACAGCCGCGGCTCGTCGTCCAGCAGCTCGCCCGCGTCGACGTCGTCCTCGGCCTCCTCGTCGAAGTCGTCGGACAGCTCGTCGTCCTCCTCGTCGACGACGTCGTCTTCCTCGTCCTCCACGTCTTCCTCCTCGTCCTCGTCGTCGGGTTCCTCCTCGTCGTCGACGAGCTCCTCGGCGGCCTGACCGGGCCCCACAGGGACTGCCGGTTCGCTCCGGCCCTCCGCACTTCCCAGGACCCCGCTGTCGTACGACGGCGGGGTCCTCGGCGTATCCGGCCCCGGCTACTGTGCTGGCCATGGTGAATACGGCGAACGCGACTCAGGCCGAGCTCGGCGTCATCGGCGGCTCCGGCTTCTACTCCTTCCTCGACGACGTCACCGAAGTGCACGTCGACACCCCCTACGGCTCCCCCAGCGACTCCCTGTTCCTCGGCGAGATCGCCGGACGGCGGGTCGCCTTCCTGCCGCGCCACGGCCGCGACCACCATCTGCCTCCGCACCGCATCAACTACCGCGCCAACCTCTGGGCGTTGCGCTCCGTCGGCGTGCGCCAGGTGCTCGCCCCGTGCGCCGTCGGCGGGCTGCGGCCCGAGTACGGGCCCGGCACGCTCCTGGTGCCCGACCAGCTCGTGGACCGCACCCAGTCCCGCCCGGGGACCTACTTCGACGGCCTGCCGCTGGCCGACGGCAGCACGCCGAAGGTCGTGCACGTGTCGCTGGCCGACCCCTACTGCCCGACGGGCCGCGCCGCCGCCCTCAAGGCCGCGCGCGGCCGCGACTGGGAGCCGGTGGACGGCGGCACGCTCGTGGTGATCGAGGGGCCCCGGTTCTCGACCCGCGCCGAGTCGCGCTGGTACGCGGCGCAGGGCTGGTCCGTGGTCGGCATGACCGGCCACCCCGAGGCGATCCTCGCCCGTGAACTGGAGCTCTGCTACGCGTCGCTGACCCTCGTCACCGACCTCGACGCGGGCGCCGAGTCCGGCGAGGGCGTCTCGCACGAGGAGGTGCTCCAGGTCTTCGCCGCCAATGTGGGCCGACTGCGGACGGTCCTTTTCGACGCGGTGGCGGGGCTGCCTGCGAACGCGGAGCGGGACTGTCTGTGCGTGGGGGCGCTGGGTGGGTTGGAGACGGGGATTCGGCTGCCGTAGGGGCTGCGGGGAGGGCTGGGGTGAGCTGGGGGGCGGGCGGCGCGGTGCCGCTGCGGCGCGCGGGAGGGCGGAACCTCCCCTTCGGGTGAGGGAGTTGTCCACAACCGGCGAGTAGTGCACGGGGCTCAGCGGGATCTGGCGGGGGCCTGCATCGTGAGAGCGGAATCCGGACCGGGATTCGAACTTCTCGCAGCAGGCGGTGGTCGTCATGACGCAGATCCCTTCGCGTACGTCCGCACGTACGGCTTTCCACGATTCCGCGCCGTCGAGCTCCGGCCCGGGCAGCGGTGCGCCGCCGCCCTGCCAGGTGCCGCACTTCTCCCCGCTGCATGTGCGCGGCGGACGGCAGCGGCTGCGACGGCTGCTGCGGCACCGGCGGCGCGCACTGGCCGTGGGCCTCGCGATGACGGCGGCCGCGCTGGTGGCCTCGGGGCCGCGTGAGCCGGGGCGACCGCAGCCGCAGGGGTCCGCGGCACCCGTGACCGCCCAGGAGCACGGGGAGGACCCGGCGCCGCAACGGACGCGGCGGGCCGCCCGGTTGGTGACGGCGCCGGTGCGGATCGCGGACGCGGCGACGGTGCGGCTGCTGCGGCCCGGCGATCGGGTGGACGTCGTGGCCGCGGACGGCGCGGGGGTGGACGGCACGGGGGCGGGACCTGCGGGTCCGGCGGGGGCGCGACCGGGCGGGGCGGCGCGGGTGGTCGCGGCCGGGGCGCGGGTGTCGGAGGTGCCGGAGCCTTCCGACGCGGTGGCCGAGGGCGGGGCACTGGTCGTCCTCGCGGTGCCGCGCGCGACGGCGGCACGGCTCGCCGGAGCGAGCGCGACGGCCCGGCTCGCGGTGACCCTGCGATGAACGGGGTACATACCCGCCCGACGGGCAGAAGCGTGTACGACACGGCTGACCGCCCGTCAAGTCGCTCGTTCGCGTTATGGAATTGGACAGGGCTGCCACGCACTGCCGTAGGTTGCAAGGCGGTTTGCCGCACAATCCGCACATGCAACGAAAGGCTCAGTGGTGAGCGAGAAGAAGGATCCGGGCATCTGGCAGGGCTTCAAAGCCTTCCTGATGCGCGGCAATGTCGTCGACCTGGCCGTCGCGGTCGTCATCGGCGCCGCGTTCACGAACATCGTGAACTCGGTGGTGAAGGGCGTCATCAACCCGCTGGTCGGCGCCCTGGGCACCAAGGATCTCGACCACTACAGCTCCTGCCTGAAATCGCCGTGCGAGGTGAAGAACGGCGAGGCGGTCAGCGGCATCCCGATCCTGTGGGGCTCGGTGCTCAGCGCCACTCTCAGCTTTGTGATCACCGCCGCCGTCGTCTACTTCCTGATGGTCATGCCGATGGCGAAGTACCTGGCCAAGCAGGCCGCGCGGCAGGCGGCGAAGGAGGGCACGCAGGAGGTCATCGAGATCTCGGAGCTGGAGGTGCTCAAGGAGATCCGCGACGTGCTGGTCGCCCAGCGCGGCGCCGGGGGCGACCGGCCCGGCGGCGACGAGACATCCGGCGGCGAGGGCAGGCCGGGCGGCCCGGTTCTCTAGCCCGGCTCGGTGCTGTAGCCCGGCTCGAAGCCGGAGCCGGGGCCGGGAGGCCATGGTGGGCCCGGGGGCTCCGGCGGGCTCAGATGTGGTGGGGCGGCTTCTCGTCCAGGAAGCGGGCGAGGTCGGCGGCGCTGTCGCCGGACGACGTCGGCCGCTCACCCCACCCTCGGTCCGTGTCGTCCGCGGACTGCTGCGCCAGCGGGTCGTCGAAGATCAGCGCGTTCGCCGGCTTCTTGGCGTCCTGCCGGGGCTTCGCGTCCTTCGGATCGCGCGGTTCGGGGGCGGGGGCGGTGCTCATGTCTCCAGCGTACGTCGGCCGGGAGCAGCGGGGGGTCCGGGAGCTGCCGGGGCGACCGGGGCCGCCGGGGCGGCGGGAGTCGTCAGACGGCCCGCAGGCCCCGTGCGGCGAAGGTCTCCCTGGCCGCCGAGAGCTGCCCCGGCGTCGGCGCGGGAGTGTCCCGGAGGGTGAAGTCCTTGCCGAGGGCGTCCCACTTCGCGGTGCCGAGCTTGTGGAAGGGCAGCACGTCCACGCGGGAGACGTTGCCGAGCCCGGCGGCGAAGCGGGCGACGCCGTCGACGTTGGCCGGGTCGTCGGTCAGTCCCGGCACGAGGACGAAGCGCACCCAGACGTCCTTGCCGAGGGCGGCGAGGCGGTCGGCGAAGTCGAGGGTCGGCCGCAGCGGGCGCCCGGTGACCCTGCGGTATGTCTCGCGGTCCCAGGACTTGATGTCGAGCAGGACCAGGTCGACGTCGCGCAGCAGGGCGTGGGTGGCCCGGACGCCGAGGAAGCCGGAGGTGTCCAGGGCCGTGTGCAGGCCGAGCTGGTGCTTGAGCCGGTGCAGGAGCTCGCCGGTGAAGACGGGCTGGAGGAGGGGTTCGCCACCGCTGACGGTGGCGCCGCCGCCCGCGGCCGCGATGAACTCCGTGTACTTGGCGGCCTCCGCGAGCACGTCGTCGGCGGTGCTCCGGCGCCCCGAGCGCATCCGCCAGGTGTCGGGGTTGTGGCAGTACAGACAGGTGAGCGGGCAGCCCGCGAGGAAGGTGACGAAGCGGGTGCCGGGGCCGTCGACGCCGGTGGACAGGTCCCAGGAGTGCACGGAGCCGGTCACGGGGCGGCGGGTGGCGGCGGCCGCGGGAGTCGCGGCGGGGACGGGAGCGGCGGCGGCCGGGGGCTTGTTCGTGTGTTCCGTGGTGGCCCTCGTGGCGGTGGTCGTGCCGGGTGCGAGCAGGGCGGTCATGGCGGGTCTCCCGGACTTCTGTCGGCGGGACGTGGTGGTCGCGGCGCCCGGGGCCGGGGTGAGGGCCCGGCTCCGGGGCCGCGAGTCGGTGGGGCGCGGCGGGGGTGCGGCCCGGGGCGCGCCCGGGGCTCAGAGGGAGCCGTGGAAGGTGCGGTTGATGACGTCGAGCTGCTGTTCGCGGGTGAGGCGGACGAAGTTGACCGCGTAGCCGGAGACGCGGATGGTCAGCTGCGGGTGGTGCTCGGGGTGCTCCATGGCGTCCTGGAGGGTGGCCTTGTTCAGCACGTTGACGTTCATGTGGAAGCCGCCGCTCGCCATGTAGCCGTCGAGGACTCCGGCGAGGTTGGCGACCCGCTCGTCGGGGGTGCGGCCGAGGGCGTCCGGGGTGATGGTGTTGGTCAGCGAGATGCCGTCCTCGGCGTCGTCGTAGTCGAGCTTGGCGACGGACAGGGCCGAGGCGATGTAGCCGTGTGCGTCGCGGCCGTTCATGGGGTTGGCGCCGGGGGCGAAGGGCTCGCCCGCGCGGCGGCCGTCGGGGGTGTTGCCGGTCTTCTTGCCGTAGACGACGTTCGAGGTGATGGTCAGGACGGACTGGGTGTGGACGGCGTCGCGGTAGGTGGGGTGCCGGCGGATCTTGCCCATGAAGTCGGAGACGATCCGCTGGGCGAGGGCGTCGGCCCGCTCGTCGTTGTTGCCGTAGGCCGGGTAGTCGCCCTCGATCTCGTAGTCGACGGCGAGGCCGGTCTCGTCGCGGACGGCCTTGACGCGGGCGTGCTTGATGGCCGAGAGCGAGTCGGCGGCGACCGACAGGCCTGCGATGCCGCAGGCCATGGTGCGCAGGACGTCCTGGTCGTGCAGGGCCATCTCCAGGCGCTCGTAGGCGTACTTGTCGTGCATGTAGTGGATGACGTTGAGCGCGTGGACGTAGGTCTTGCCGAGCCAGCCGAGCATGGCGTCGTAGCGTTCAGCGACGGTGTCGTAGTCGAGGTGGTCGCCCTCGATGGGCTCGAAGCCCTCGACGACGAGCTTGCCGGTCAGCTCGTCCCTGCCGCCGTTGATGGCGTAGAGCAGGGCCTTGGCGACGTTGACGCGGGCACCGAAGAACTGCATCTGCCTGCCGACGGCCATCGCGGAGACACAGCAGGCGATCGCGGTGTCGTCGCCGTACTTGGGGCGCATCAGCTCGTCGGACTCGAACTGGATGGCCGAGGTGTCGATGGCGACGCGGGCGGCGAAGTCCTTGAAGGCGCGGGGCAGTCGGCCGGACCAGAAGACGGTCAGGTTGGGTTCGGGGGCGGGGCCGAGGTTGTAGAGGGTCTGCAGGGCGCGGAAGGTGGTGCGGGAGACCAGCGGGCGGCCGTCCTCGCCGATGCCCGCCATGGACCAGGTGACCCAGGTGGGGTCGCCGGAGAAGCCCTCGTTGTACTCGGGGGTGCGCAGGAAGCGGACGATGCGCAGCTTGATGACGAAGTCGTCGATGAACTCCTGGGCGTCGGACTCGGTGATGAGGCCGCGGTCGAGGTCGCGCTGGAGGTAGACGTCCAGGAAGTTGTCGATGCGGCCGATCGACATGGCCGCGCCGTTCTGCTCCTTCACGGCGGCGAGGTAGCCGAAGTACAGCCACTGCACGGCCTCCCGGCCGGTGCGGGCGGGGCCGGAGATGTCGTAGCCGTAGGACAGGGCCATGGCCTTGAGTTCGCCGAGGGCCTTGATCTGCTCGGAGATCTCCTCGCGGTCGCGGATGACGTGCTCGGTGGGCCAGTCGAGGCAGCGCCGGGCCTTGTCGGCCTCCTTGGCGGCGATGAGGCGGTCGACGCCGTAGAGGGCGACGCGGCGGTAGTCGCCGATGATGCGGCCGCGGCCGTAGGCGTCGGGCAGGCCCGTGATGATGCCGGCGGAGCGGCAGGCGCGGATCTCGGGCGTGTAGGCGTCGAAGACGCCTTCGTTGTGGGTCTTGCGGAGGTGGGTGTAGATGTCCTTGACGGCGGGATCGGCCGGGTAGCCGTAGGAGTTGAGCGCGCTCTCGACCATGCGCCAGCCACCGTTGGGCATGATGGCGCGCTTCAGCGGGGCGTCGGTCTGGAGGCCGACGATCAGGTCCTTGTGGTCGGCCGCGGTGCCGTCGACGTAGCCGGGCTTGAAGGCGTCGATGCGGGAGGGCGTCGCGATGTCGACGTCGTGCACGCCGCGCTCGTTCTCCTCCGGGAACATCGCGAGGAGCCGCTGCCAGACGGCGGTGGTGCGCGGCGTGGGGCCGGTGAGGAAGTCCGCGTCGCCTTCGTACGGGGCGTAGTTGTGCTGCACGAAGTCGCGGACGTCGATGGAGTCGCGCCACAGGCCGCCCTTGAAGCCGTCCCAGGCCCCGCCGTGCCCCGTCGCGTCCGCGGAAGTCGCGTCCGCGGGAGCCGGGTCCGCGGGAGTCACGTCCACAGGGGCCGCATCCACAGAAGTCGCTTCCGCCGGAGTCGCATCCGCAGGAGTCGCAGTCATCGCCCGCACCTTCCGAGTCGCCGTGTCGCTACGGCTCCATTGCACTCCCGCGCGGGCGGTCCGGGGCGCCGCGTTGGTCCCGGCTTGAGGGCCACAAGTCCCGTCGGCGGCGCGGCTTTCGCGCGGGGACACGGGGTGAGCTGGGGGTTCTCGGGGGACTTTGGTCCCGTGTTCGCTTGTGAAAGCGTTCACAATATTTTCCCGAGGGGGTGTCGCCACCGCCCACTCGGGTGCTCCGGCCCCGACACGGCTCGCGCCGGGGGGACTGGCCGCCGGGCTCTGCTGTTGTTGGCCCATGACGTCGACCACTCCCCCGCCGGGTGCCGCGACCGCACCGCCCGCCCCGCCTCCCCCACTGCGTCCGATGGTCGCCCGCGGCCGCGAGGAGGAGCACCGCGCCGCGACGCCGCTGGAGCTCTTCTTCGACCTGTGCTTCGTGGTGGCGGTCGCCCAGGCCGGGGTGCAGCTGGTGCACGCGGTCGCCGAGGGGCATCCGGGCGAAGGGGTCCTCAACTACGCGATGGTGTTCTTCGCGATGTGGTGGGCCTGGATGAACTTCACCTGGTTCGCGTCGGCGTACGACAACGACGACACGCTGTACCGGGTCGTGACGCTCGTCCAGATCGCCGGTGTCCTGGTCCTCGCGGCCGGGGTCTCGAAGGCCTTCCAGGACCACGAGTTCCTGGTCGTCTGGCTCGGCTACCTGATCATGCGGCTCGCCCTGATCACCCAGTGGCTGCGGGCGGCGGCCTCCACGACGGGGGACGAGCGGCGCACGGCGCTGCGGTACGCGGGCGGGGTCGCGCTGTGCCAGGTCGGCTGGCTGGGGCTGCTGCTCCTGCCGGAGGGGGCGCGGGGGTGGCTGTTCCTGGTGATGGCGATCGCCGAGATGGCGGTGCCGACGTGGGCGGAGCGGACCCGGACGACGCCCTGGCACCCGCATCACATCTCCGAGCGGTACGGCCTGTTCACGATCATCGTGCTCGGCGAGACGATCGCCGCGGCGACGGTCGCGGTGAAGTCGGGCATCGACGAGAACGACGCGCTCGGCGAGGTCCTGCCGATCGCCGCGGGCGGGCTCCTCCTCGTCTTCGCCGCCTGGTGGATCTACTTCGTGGTGCCGATCCACGGCCATCTGCGCTCCAACAGCCAGGCCTTCCTGTGGGGTTACGGCCACTTCGTGATCTTCGCGTCGGCGGCGGCGATCGGGGCGGGCATCGAGGTGGCGGTGGAGCAGGCCGTCGGCAAGGCGCACATCTCGGAGACTGCGGCGTCGGCGGCGGTGACGATCCCGGCGGCGGTGTACATGTTCGCGGTGTGGCTGCTGCACTCGCGCTACTTCAAGGTCGGCCTGGCGCAGCAACTGGTGCTTCCGGTGACGGCGTTGGCGGTGCTCGCGTGCACGTTCGCGGGCCGCTGGGCGGTGTTCGCGGCGGGGGTGGTGGCGGCGCTCGCTGTCGCGACCGGGGTGACGCTGACGTCGCGGATGGTGCGGGCGGAGTCGGCGTGACCTCGCCCGGAGGTCACGCGACGTCGACCGGGTGCCGAGTGTCGCCGGCCGGATGCCGTGCGACCTCGCCCGAGCGTCGCCAACGCGCGTGATACGCATGGTGTATGACGACACGTGACGTACCGATGGGTTCCGGGCGGGCCGGAGGGCTGACCGACGTGGCGGGGCTGCGGGTGGGGCACGCGGGGCGCGCCGGGGGCGGCTGGCTCTCCGGCACGACGGTCGTGCTCGCCCCCGAGGGCGGGGCGGTCGCAGCCGTGGATGTGCGCGGCGGCGGCCCCGGCACGCGGGAGACCGACGCGCTGGACCCGCGGAACCTGGTGCAGCGGGTGGAGGCGGTGGTCCTGACGGGCGGCAGCGCGTACGGGCTCGACGCGGCGTGCGGGGTGATGGCGTGGCTGGAGGAGCGGGGCCGCGGGGTGCGGGTCGGCCCGGACCCGGCGCATGTGGTGCCGGTGGTGCCCGCGGCGTGCGTGTTCGACCTGGGCCGGGGCGGCGACTTCAGGGCACGGCCCGACGCGGCGACGGGGCGGGCGGCGGTGGCGGACGCGGCGGCCAGGGAGAGCGGGCACACGGTGGACGTGGGCGCGGTGGGCGCGGGAATCGGGGCGGTGGTCGGGCAGGTCAAGGGCGGGGTCGGCACGGCGAGCACGGTGCTCGGCTCGGGGGTGACGGTGGCCGCGCTGGCGGTGGCGAACGCGGCGGGGTCGGGGATCGACCCGCGGACGGGGGTGCTGTACGGACAGCTCTTCGGGGCCGGGGGCGGGACCGAGGGGGGGCGGGGTCGGCGCGGGCGCCGACGCGGGTGACGGTCCCGCCGGAGCCGGAGCCGGAGCCACCGCGTCCGCCGCCCTCGCGACCCCGCCCCCGCCCGAGGTGCACGCGGCCGCGCTGCGGCGCCTCGCCGAGGCCGCGGCGCGGAACGTGGCGCCGCCGCTGAACACGACGCTGGCCGTCGTCGCCACCGACGCGGCGCTCACCAAGGCGCAGGCGCAGAAGCTCGCGGGCACGTCGCACGACGGCATGGCGCGGGCCGTGCGGCCGGTGCACCTGCTGAACGACGGCGACACGGTGTTCGCCCTGGCGACCGGCACCCGGTCGCTGGACGAGGCCGACCCGCTGGCGCTCAACGAGGTCCTGGCGGCGGGCGCGGACATGGTCACGGAGGCGATCGTCGGGGCGCTGCTCGCGGCGGAGTCGGTGGAGACACCGGCGGGCACATTCCCGGCATATCGGGATCTTTATCAGCAATAGCCCAGTCGTCGGCGAACCATCCGCAAGGGATATTAAGTCCCTTTTCATCTCGTCTTGTTAGCGTCGTGCGGGGGCGCTCCGGTGTGCGTGCACTCACACCCCCTGGTCGGAACCGTTCCGCCACCCGGGCGCTCTTTACTCGTACTGGACCAGACGACGCACTTGGAGCAGCTCGTGACAACGCCGGACACAGCAGCGCAGCAGCCTCAGCCCCGTCGCCGCCGGCGGGTACTGCTGGCGACAGCCGCGCTCGCGGCCGTCGGCGCGCTGACCCTCTCGGCCTGCGGCGGCGACGCCGACGCCGAGGGCGACAAGAAGTCCGACACGTCCAAGGACGCGTCCGGCGCGCGCATCGCCATCTCGTCCAAGGACGGCGCGACCGACGCCTCGATCAACGCCACCGGCGTGAAGGTCAAGGACGGCAAGCTCACGAACGTGAAGATGACGGACATGGCCTCCGGCGCGGCCGTCGAGGGCTCCATATCCGCCGACGGCGGCACCTGGAAGCCGAAGGCCCAGCTGGAGCGCGGCACCAAGTACAAGGTGACCGCGAACGCCAAGGACTCCGAAGGCCGCCCGGCGACCGAGAACGCCACGTTCACGACGGTGTCGAACGCCAACAGCTTCATCGGCACGTACACGCCCGACGGCGGCACCACGGTCGGCGCGGGCATGCCGGTGTCCTTCACCTTCGACAAGGCGATCACCGACAAGAAGGCCGTGCAGTCGCACATCACGGTCAGCTCGAGCACCGGCCAGAAGGTCGTCGGCCACTGGTTCGGCAACCAGCGCCTGGACTTCCGCCCGCAGGAGTACTGGAAGGCCGGCTCCAAGGTCACGATGAAGATCGAGCTGGACGGCGTGAAGGGCGCGGCGAACGCCACCGGTGTGCAGGACAAGACCGTCACGTTCACCGTCGGCCGCGCCCAGGTCTCCACCGTCGACGTGAAGGCGCGGACCATGACGGTCGAGCGCGACGGGAAGGTCATCAAGACCATCCCGATCTCCGCGGGCAGCCCCGAGAACCCCACGTACAACGGGCAGATGGTGATCTCGGAGAAGTTCACGCAGACGCGGATGAACGGTTCGACGGTCGGCTTCGGCGGTGAGTACGACATCAAGGACGTACCGCACGCCATGCGTCTTTCGACGTCCGGCACCTTCATCCACGGCAACTACTGGAGCTCCCCCTCCATCTTCGGCAGCGCCAACACCAGCCATGGCTGCGTCGGCCTCCGGGACGTCCAGGGCGCGCAGGGCGACACCGTCGCCAAGTGGTTCTACGACAACTCCCTCGTCGGCGACGTCGTGACGGTCAAGGGCTCGCCGGACAAGACCATCGCCCCGGACAACGGCCTGAACGGCTGGAACATGTCCTGGAGCCAGTGGACGGCGGGCAGCGCCGTCTGACCGGAAGGTGCCCCAGGGCACCGAAGGGACTGAAAGGCCCACAGCGCGGGGCGCGTTCGATGTCCCGCAAGGGCGCACATGATGCCCTTTGGGCGCCAACGGAACGAGCCGCACGGGAACTTGCCGTGCGGCTCGATCGTTTTCCTGTTCCCGGACATGATGTCGGACCCAGGGGCTACGGTATGCACGCACAAGGTGACATGCAGCAACGCCGGAAGCATCCGGGAGTATCCGTGAGCGTTCCGTACGAGACAGCGTACGAACCACCAGAGTCGCCCGAGCCAGCCTCCCCCGAGGAGCACCTCGAGCGACTGCTCAGCCGCGCCCTGAACTCCTTCGACCTGCCGGACGAGGCCGTCCGGCGCCTCGAGCGGGCGTTGGCGTACGACAGTTCGCTGCACTCCGCGCACCACAGCGCGGGCCTGCACCGCGAGACCTACCGCCACACGTGGCTGCTCGCCGACGGCCAGGCGCTCACCCTCTGGGAGCTGGCGCACAACACAGGACCCGGCAGCCACGCGCAGTACGAGCTGTATCTCGACGAGGAGGAGGCGGGCGTCGCGACGGCCCGGCTGCCGCTCCCGCTGGACACCCCCGTGAGCGACCTGCCCGTCCTGCTCCAGACGGCCCCGCCGCCCGAGCCCCGGCACACCTACGTCCCCGACGACTCCGCCGACCACGCCCGCAGGCTGCTGCGCCGCGCGGAGAACCCGGCGGGCGCGGACCGCCCCGGCGACGACATGGCACGCCTGCTGCGCTCGGCGTTCGCCCACCAGATCACGCAGGCCTTCGGCCGCACGGGCCTCAGCGGCGAACCCCGGCTCGGCTTCTCGCTGTACGAGCACGCGTTCCTGCTGTTCGACGGCTCCGAGGTCAGCCTCTGGGAGGTCGAGCACACGGCGACGACCGACGGCCGGCACATGTGCGAGGTGTACACCAGCGAGCGCGCGGCACGGTCGGCGATGGCGCGCCGGGCCCGGACGTATCCGGCGACCAGGGCTCGCTAGCTACGGTCCCGCCAGTCTCGCTAGCCACGGTCCCGCCAGTTACGGCCGCCCACGCCCGAATTGACGTATCAGACCGGCGAACGCGGCACGCTCGTCCGGGGTCAGCTCGACGGACTCCGCGCGCGGTGGCCCGGACTGGACCGGGAGCGAGCCCAGCGAGGGGCTGTTGCCGGTCGCGGGTTCCGCCGCGCGGCGGCGCTGCACATGCAGGAACGTGACGGCCCAGATGGCGGTCAGCGCGGCGAGCAGGACCACGCCTGTCTGCTGAACGATCGATGCACCCTGGAACATGCCGCTCAGTAGACAACAGCGGCCGGATCTACAACAGAGGTGTTAATGGGCCTTTGGTCCTGAAGTGACGCATCTCGCACATCACGGCTCAGCCGTCCCGCATGCCTTTTGTCCGTTTCTCCGGTTCCGTTGTCCGTTTCTCCGGTCCCGCTTCACGTTCGCCGGTGAGGAAACCAGCCATCCGGATGCAGATCGCGGGCAGTTCGGGTGCCTCGCGGGCCCAGTCCTCGGTGTCGACGCCCGCGAGGACGCAGCTCGCCCACAGGGTGGCCAGGAGGCGGGCGGCGAGGTCGGCGCTCGCGGGACCGGCGTCGGGGGCGCGACGGGCGATGACCTCCGTGGCGTGCTCGATCAGATCCGGTTCGAGGATCCAGCGGATGCCCGTGCCGGTCTCGATGAGGAAGCCGGAGTAGACCGCGAGGAAGACACGTGCCGCCTCCGTGTCGGTCTGGAGGCCGGCCTGTGCCTGCTCGGTGAGCTGGCCGACCATGTCGAGCAGGCTTGTGAGGTGACTCTGCTGAAGGTGGCTCACGTTGGCCCCTGCCAGTGCCCGTACCCGGGTTCGAACCGCAGTACCAGCAGTATGCCCACGCGTGGGGCGTCCGGGAACGGGTGAAGGGCACGCCGGTGCCGACGCGCCCTTCACACCCCGCTCGTACGCCGCGTGCTCAGGCGGCCACCGGCACCCGGGCCTCGTCCGCCGCCGCGGCGCCCGCGCCGCCGTCACCGGCCGGGTCCGCGGTCCGGAGCGCGCCCTTCAGGAGGACGACCACGACGGTCGACACGCAGACGCCCGCCGCGACGGCGACCAGGTACAGCAGTGGCTGCCCGATCAGCGGGACCACGAAGACACCGCCGTGCGGGGCGCGCAGGGTGCAGCCGAACGCCATCGACAGGGCGCCGGTGACCGCGCCGCCCGCCATCGACGCGGGGATGACGCGCAGCGGGTCGGCGGCCGCGAACGGAATTGCGCCCTCCGTGATGAAGGAGGCTCCCAGGAACCAGGCCGCCTTGCCGTTCTCGCGCTCGGTCCTGGTGAAGAGCCGCCCCCGTACGGTGGTCGCGAGAGCCATCGCAAGCGGTGGGACCATGCCGGCCGCCATCACCGCGGCCATGACCTTCAGGGAGCCGTCCGTCGGGTGGGTGAGGCCGCCGATCGCGAAGGCGTACGCGACCTTGTTGAGCGGGCCGCCGAGGTCGAAGCACATCATCAGGCCGAGGATGACGCCGAGGATGATCGCGTTGGCGCCGCTCAGGCCCTCCAGCCAGTCCGTCAGCGCGCTCTGCAGCGAGGCGATGGGCTTGCCGACGACGAGGAACATCAGGAAGCCGACGACCGCCGCGGAGATCAGGGGGATCACCACGACCGGCATGATGCCGCGCAGGACGGGTGGGATGCGGACCCGTTGGATGCCGAGGACCACCGCGCCCGCGAGGAGGCCTGCGGCCAGGCCGCCGAGGAAGCCCGCGTCGATGGTGACGGCGACCGAGCCGCCCACGAAGCCGGGGACCAGGCCGGGGCGGTCCGCCATGCCGTACGCGATGTAGCCCGCGAGGACCGGGACCAGGAAGGCGAACGCCAGGCCGCCGATCTGGAAGAGGAGGGCCGCCCAACTGGTGTGGTCGGTCCAGATGAAGTGGTCCGCCACGGACGGGGCCTTGTCGATCTTCCAGCCGCCGATGGCGAAGCCGAGGGCTATGAGGAGGCCGCCGGCCGCCACGAAGGGGACCATGTAGCTGACGCCCGACATCAGCCACTTGCGCAGCTTGGTGCCGTAGCTGTCGCCGCTGTCCCCCGCGTTGTCGACCGGGGTCGGGCTCGACGGGGTCGTCACCTCGCCTCGGGCCGCCTTCTCCCTTGCCTCCGCGAGGAGTTCCGCCGGGCGGTTGATCGCTGCTTTCACGCCTACGTCGACTGTGGGCTTGCCCGCGAAGCGGGGCTTGTCCCTTACGGGGACGTCGTGGGCGAACACGACTGCGTCGGCGGCTTCGATGGTCTCCGCGGTGAGGCGGGTGAAGCCTGCGGAGCCCTGGGTTTCCACGGTGAGGTCCACGCCTGCCTCGCGGGCCGCGTTTTCGAGGGACTCGGCTGCCATGTAGGTGTGGGCGATTCCTGTGGGGCAGGAGGTGACGGCCACTATCCGGAAGGGCCTGGTAGAGGCCGAGGTCGTCTGATCTGCGTTGGACTCCGGCGGGCCGGAACCGGGGGCTGTGCCCACCCGTTCCGCCCCAGCGGAACTGCTGCCCACAGCAGTGGAGGCAGGTGTCGGCTGGTCCTCGCCGCGGATCAAGGCCGCTGCCGACTCCGCTTCGGCCGCTGCGCGCAACGCGTCTGTGAACTCTGGGTTCATCAGTTGGCGGGCCAAGGACGAAAGGATCGTCAGGTGGGCGTCGTCCGCGCCCGCGGGGGCCGCGATGAGGAAGATGAGGTCGGCGGGGCCGTCGGGGGCGCCGAAGTCGATGCCTGTGGTGGAGCGGCCGAAGGCCAGCGTCGGCTGCGTGACATGGGCGCTGCGGCAGTGCGGGATGCCGATGCCGCCGTCCAGACCCGTCGGCATCTGGGCCTCGCGGGCCGCCACGTCGGCGAGGAAGCCGTCGAGGTCGGTCACACGGCCGAGGGTCACCATGCGGGTGGCGAGGGCGCGGGCCGCCGCCTCCTTGGTGTCGGCGGACCGGTCGAGTTCGAGGTCGACCAGGTCCGCGGTGATCATTTCGCTGCTCATCGCGGGCTCCTTCGCACGCGTATCCCTCGGGGCGGGGATGAGGGCGGGGGACGGGGGGTCACAAAGGACTGGGTCAGGGGGCGGGTTCCGTCAGGGTGCGGTCCAGGGGAACTTCGGGGGTGACCGTGACGGTGTGCGGGGACAGATCGGACGGGGTGGGCATGGCGCTGCCGGGGAGGCGGACCGCGGCGGCGCCGTGGGCCACGGCCGAGGCGAGGGCGCGGGGGCCGGTGCCGCCGGCGATCAGGAATCCGGCCAGGGAGCTGTCGCCCGCGCCGACGTTGCTGCGTACGACGTCGACGCGGGCGGATCCGAAGTACGTGCCGGAGTCGTCGACGAGGAGTTGGCCGTCCGCGCCGAGGCTGGCGAGGACCGCGCGGGCGCCCCGTTCGCGCAGCTCCTCGGCGGCCTTGACGGCGTCGCCGACGGTGGCGAGGGGGCGGCCGACGGCTCCGGCGAGCTCCTCGGCGTTGGGCTTGACGACGTCGGGGCGTTCGGCGAGGGCGGCGAGGAGGGCCGGGCCCGAGGTGTCGAGGGCGATACGGGCTCCTGCGGCGTGGCAGCGGGCGACCAGGTCGGCGTACCAGGAGGGAGCGAGGCCGCGCGGGAGGCTGCCGCAGCAGGCGATCCAGTCGGCGCCCGGTGAGTGCTCCCCGACGGTGGTGAGCAGCGACTCCCGCTCGGCGGGGGTCAGTTCGGGGCCGGGCGCGTTGATCTTGGTGAGGGTGCCGTCCGGTTCGGCGACGGAGATGTTCGAGCGCGTCTGGCCCGCCACGTGGACGGGGGCGACCTCGATGCCCTGCTCGTCGAGGAGCCTCGCGACGAGGGCGCCGGGGGCGCCGCCGAGCGGGAGGACGGCGAGGGTGCGGACGCCTGCGGCGGCGACGGCGCGGGAGACGTTCACGCCCTTGCCGCCGGGGTCCATGCGCTCGCCGGTGGCGCGGATGACCTCGCCGCGGTCGAGGGCGGGGACCTCGTAGGTGCGGTCGAGGGAGGGGTTGGGGGTGACGGTGAGGATCATGCGGGCGGTGCCTTCTGCTGCTGGGTCGCGGGCGGTGCCTGCTGCGTCGTGCGTGGTCATGCGCGTACGACCGCCGTGCCCGCCTTCTCGATCGCGGCGGCGTCGGCCGGGTCGAGGCCCGTGTCCGTGATGAGCAGGTCCACGTCGGTGAGGTCGCCGAAGCGGGCGAAGTGCTCCTGGCCGTGCTTGCCGGAGTCGGCGAGCAGGACCACGCGGCGGGCCGCGGCGACGGCGGCGCGCTTCACGGCGGCCTCGGCCAGGTCGGGGGTGGTCAGGCCGTGGGCCGTGGAGAAGCCGTTGGCGGCGAGGAAGAGGACGTCGGCGCGGATCTCGCCGTAGGCGCGGAGGGACCAGGCGTCCACGGCCGCTCGCGTGCGGTGCCTCACGCGGCCGCCCACCAGGTGGAGCTGGATGCCCGGGTGGTCGGCCAGGCGGGCCGCCGTGGGGAGGCTGTGCGTGACGGCCGTCATCTCCGCCTCCAGGGGGAGGGCGGCGGCCATGCGGGCCACCGTGGAGCCCGCGTCGAGGATGACGCTGCCTTCGGCGGGCAGTTCGGCGAGGGCGGCGTGGGCGATGCGGTCCTTCTCGTCGGCTGCCGTGCTCTCGCGTTCCGCGAGGTCCGGTTCGAAGTCCAGGCGGCCTGCCGGGATGGCGCCGCCGTGCACTCGGCGGAGGAGGCCCGCGCGGTCCAGGGCCTTCAGGTCGCGGCGGATGGTCTCCGCGGTGACCTGGAACTCGGTGGCGAGGGAGAGGACGTCCACGCGGCCTCCCTCTCTGGCGAGGCGCAGGATTTCCTGTTGGCGTTCTGGGCCGTACATGGCTGGGGGCCTCCTGCTTTTGCCCGATTACGTTGGTTCACCTGGAGCGTACGACTCCGATCGTCGGAAGTAAACATGAACGGGCATGCAGTGGGCATGTTCGGGCTTTGGTCCTGGTGCGGGTGGGCGCGGGCGGGTGCAGGGGAACGAGACAGCCCCACCCCGGGTCGGGGTGGGGCTGTCTCGTTGTGGAGCCGCGGGTCAGGGGATCAGTGCGGGCTCGCGGGTCTTCGACACGGACCCGGTCGGGGCGTCCGTTTCCTCGCCGGAGGCGTCCGCTCCCTCGATGTGCTGCTTCGGGCGCTTCGGGAGGGTGAGCATCAGGAGGAAGATGGCGACGAGGACGGCCACGACCCACCACAGGGCGTGCTGGAAGCCGTTGATGAACTCCGCCGGGATGCGGTCCGGGGTCACCTTCTCGTTGATGACGCCGTAGAAGACGACGGAGACCAGGCCGAGGCCGAACGCGTTGCCCATCTGCTGGACGGTGTTGAGGAGGCCGGACGCCGAACCTGCGTGCTCGCGCGGCACCTCGGAGAGGATCGCGTCCGTCAGGGGCGCCACGATCAGGCCCATGCCGAGGCCCATGACGACCAGCGGAAGCGCCATCTGCCAGGACGCGATGCCGGTGCCGTACCGGTCGGCCTCCCAGATGTAGATGAGGACACCCGCGGCCATGGTCAGCGCACCGGCCTGCAGGACCTTGCGGCCGAAGCGGGGCACGAGCACCTGCACGGAGAGACCGGCCGCGGCGGACACCGCGATGGAGAAGGGCACGCCCGTCACACCGGCGCGCAGCGCGCTCCAGCCGAGACCGACCTGCATGTACATCGTCCAGACCAGGAAGAAGATGCCGAGCGAGACACCGAAGACGGTCTGCACGGCGATGCCGCCGGCGAAGCTCTTCACCTTGAACAGCGACAGCTCGATGAGCGGCGAGCCGTCCTTCTTGGCCTTCTTCTTCTCGTACGCCACGAGGGCGGCGAAGACGACGAGCGCGCCCGCCATCATCACGTACCCCCATACCGGCCAGTCCAGCTCACGGCCGCGCGTCAGCGGGTAGAGCAGCATCAGCGCGCCCGCCGTGACCAGGACGACGCCGACCAGGTCCAGCTTGAGGGCCTTCGGGGCCTTGGACTCCTCGATGAACTTGCGGCCGAGGATCAGGCCCGCGATGCCGACGGGGAGGTTGATGAGGAAGATCGGGCGCCATTCGAGGCCGAGGATGTTCCACTCCGTCAGGAGCGCGCCGAGCAGCGGCCCGGAGACCGCGCCGAGGCCGACGACCATGCCGAACAGGCCGAAGACCTTGCCGCGCTCGTGCGCCGGGAAGGTGGCGTGCACGATCGAGAGGACCTGCGGCACCATCAGGGCGGCCATCGCGCCCTGCAGGATGCGGGAGGCGACCAGCATGTCCGGGTTGGCGGCGAAGCCGCACAGCGCGGAGGCGATCGTGAAGCCCGTGATGCCGACGAGGAATATCTTCTTGCGGCCGTAGATGTCGCCGAGCCGCCCGCCGGTGATCAGGCCCGCGCCGAGCGCGAGCGCGTACCCCGCGGTGATCCACTGGATGTGGCTGAACGAGGCGCCCTCGTCCCGCTGGATGGACGGGATCGCGATGTTCACGATCGTCACGTCGACCAGGTCCATGAAGGCGGCCGTCATGACGATCGCGAGGGCGAACCAGCGGCGCCGGTCCGTCGGGGACCCCGCTGACGTGGGCTCGAGCCCCGCTGACGTGGAGGTGCTGCTGGAAGAAGTCATGCCGTAAGGCTAGGGGCCATATAGGTCAGTTCACGTCCTAGATGTACGGGATCCTGGGATCAGGTTCGGGACGGATGTCGGACCACGGCGTACGGGAGGCCTCTCATGAGTACGGACACACCGGCACGGCTGCTCCAGCTCCTCTCCTTGTTGCAGACCCCGCGCGAGTGGCCGGGCGGTGAGCTGGCCGACCGGCTGAGCGTCAGCCGGCGCACGGTGCGGCGGGACGTCGACCGGCTGCGTGAGCTGGGGTATCCGGTGCAGGCGACGCAGGGCGCGAGCGGGGGCTATCGCCTGGTCGCGGGGAAGGCGATGCCGCCGCTGGTCCTCGACGACGAGGAGGCGGTGGCCATCGCGGTGGGGCTGCGGGCCGGGGCCGGGCATGCCGTGGACGGCGTCGAGGAGGCGTCGGTGCGGGCGCTCGCCAAGCTGGAGCAGGTGCTGCCGTCGCGGCTTCGGCACCGGGTGTCCGCGCTCGGGGCCGCGACGATGTCGCTCGCCACGGGGGACGGTGTGCGGATCGCGCCGGAGACGCTGACCGTGATGGCGTCGGCGACGGCCGCGCACGAGCAGTTGCGGTTCGCGTACGAGGCGAAGGACGGGACGCCGTCGCGGCGCCTCACCGAGCCGCACCGGCTCGTGTCCACGGGGCGGCGCTGGTACCTCGTCGCGTACGACCTGGAGCGGCAGGACTGGCGGACGTTCCGGGTGGACCGGGTGTCCGAGCCGTTCGCCACGGGGGTCCGTTTCACCGAGCGGATGCTGCCCGGGGGCAGCGCGGACGCCTATGTGCGGCGGAGTGTCCTCGCGCGGCCGCAGGAACGCGCGGCGTACGAGGTGGACGTGGAGTTCCACGCCCCCCTCGACCGCGTGGGCGGGCGCCTTCCGGCCTCGCTGGGCGAGTTGGCCGCCGTCGGTGCCGACCGGTGCCG
This sequence comes from Streptomyces sp. RK9, assembly GCF_045070545.1. NCBI lineage: Bacteria > Bacillati > Actinomycetota > Actinomycetes > Kitasatosporales > Streptomycetaceae > Streptomyces > Streptomyces sp. RK9. The sequence goes on from NZ_CP173704.1 coordinate 282,977, forward strand.
TCTGCGGGGAACGGTGACCGAGCCCGTGGAGTGGGTGGCGGCCCGGCTGCTGTGGGTCGAGAGCGATTTCGTTGTGCACGGGCCGGAGGAACTACGCGGCCGCGTGCGGGAGTTGGGGCTGCGGCTGTGCGCGGCTGCGGGCAGCGCTTGAGTCCCGGCCGCCCGCCGGCGGGTGGTGCCCCCGCGCTCCGCGCGGGGGTTTCTCCCACCCTCCCCCAAGCTCTTAAAGAGCAGGGGGGACCCCCATCCCGTTCACCGTCGAACGGAAGGTCCGAGGCCGCGGCCAACCGCCGTCCCCGGCGAAGGACTCATCGCGGCTCCACGCCGCACCCAGCCCGTCCGGCGCTTGAGGACGAGGCGCGGAGCGCCGGTATCGGTGACCGGGACCCCCGGGAGCGGACCGCCGCAAGCCGGGGCCCAGCCAAGACGAACCCCCCTGCTCGCCCCGCCGGCCTCAGGCGGCCGCGTCGAAGCCCGTGTCCCGAGCCAGCTTCTTCAGCTCCAGAAGCGCGTGCTTCTCGATCTGACGGATCCGCTCACGCGTGAGCCCGTGCTCCTTGCCGACCTCGGTCAGCGTCCGCTCGCGGCCGTCCACGATGCCGTACCGCATCTTGATGATGGAGGCGGTGCGCTGGTCGAGGCGGCCTATGAGGTCGTCCAGCTCCTCGCTGCGCAGGAGCGTGAGGACGGACTGCTCGGGGGAGACGGCGGAGGTGTCCTCCAGGAGGTCGCCGAACTGGGTGTCGCCCTCGTCGTCCACCGACATGTTCAGGGAGACGGGGTCGCGGGCCCAGTCGAGGACGTCGACCACGCGCTCGGGCGTGGACGCCAGCTCGGCGGCGATCTCCGCGGGCTCCGGCTCCCGGCCGTGCTCGCGGTTGAACTCGCGCTGCACGCGCCGGATCCGGCCCAGCTCCTCGACCAGGTGGACGGGCAGCCGGATGGTGCGCGACTGGTCGGCTATGGAGCGGGTGATGGCCTGGCGGATCCACCAGGTCGCGTACGTGGAGAACTTGAAGCCCTTGGCGTAGTCGAACTTCTCGACCGCGCGGACCAGGCCCGCGTTGCCCTCCTGGATCAGGTCGAGCAGGGGCAGGCCGCTGCGCGGATAGCGCCGGGCCACGGCCACGACCAGGCGGAGGTTCGACCGGATGAAGACGTCCTTGGCGCGGTCGCCGTCGGCGACGAGGGCTTCGAGCTCCTCGCGCGAGGCGGTCACGGCCGACTCCTCGATCCCGTCGGCGTCGCGGCCCAGCACCCCGTCCAGTATCTGCCGGGCATAGACGCCCGCCTCGATGATCTGGGACAGCTCGACCTCCTTGGCGGCGTCGAGCAGGGGGGTGCGTGCGATCTCGTCGAGGTACATGCCGACCAGGTCGCGGTCGGCGATCTCGCCGCCTACGGCGCGAACACTGCGTGCCGCGTCGGTCCCGCCGGTGGCGGCGGACTTGCGACGGGCGACGGCACGGGTTGCCATGCGTGCTCCCTTGCGTGGTTGTCACTGGTCGGTCCGTCATGGACCGGTGGCCCTGATGGTCCGGGCCCGGGGGCCGGGCCTGTGGTGGACGGCACACCTTCCCAGGTGCTCTGCATCCGATGGAAACAACGACTGGAATCCGGACAGAATTCCCATGCCGCGCATCCGTTTTCGTGATCATGCAGTATGCTGCGCCGCCGCAGTGGACGGGCAGCCGCCGTCGGAACGTACAGAGGTGCAGGTCAGACCCGGATCCGAGGCCGGCCCCGGAGTTCTCGCCGACAACTGCAACCACCATGCACATGAGACCGCCGTCACATCGACGCAGGCTCATTCCTGCCGGGGTCCCGCCGGGAGAGTGCCGCCTTTGGCCGTTCCCCCACCCAGAAGACGGCCCGCGCCGCCCGATGGTTGCCCAGCAGGACAAATCCGGCATTCCTGTATCAGGTGCTCGGTCCTACGGCCCCGGTCCGCGGACCGGGGCCAGGGGCCTAGGCCCGCAGACCGTTACGGACGTCCGGAACGCCCGCCTACCGTGCCGCCATGACCGACACCAGCGGGATCCTCGACGAAGCCCTGCAACGCCTGCACGCCTCCGGACCCGAGCGTCTGGGGCGGCTCACCAACCACGGACCGATGGCCGTCGAGGCCCTGGTACGGGGCGGGCAGGGCCACACCGTGCACCGCTGGCTCGACTACTACCGCGCCAAGCTGGAGGACATGCCCGCGCCCGGGACCCCGGTCACCGACGCCGACTGGCCCACGGCCCTGGGCGATCCGCGGCGCGCCGCCGACTGGATCGGCTACTTCGAGCGCGCCCTCGCCGAGCGGCCCTGGCGCGAGGTGCTCGCCGCCTGGTGGCCGGTGTTCCTGCCGGGCATCTCGGGCGGCTCCACGCACCCGGTGATCCGCGTCGGCCACGCCGTGCGCACCCTCCTCGGCCCCGGCGGCGAGACCGCACCCCGCGTCGCCGAGCTGGCCCACGGCCTCGGCTACTGGGCCGCACGGCACACCCCGCTGCCCGCGCGCACCCCCGTCGTCCTGCCGTCGTCGGCCGGGGCGGCCGACGCGCTCGCCGCGGTCGAGCGGATCCCGGTGCAGGACGGCAGCCTGCCGGACCGCTTCGCCCAGCTCACCCAGGTCCCGGTGTGGCCCGGGAGCACCCCCGACCCCGAGGCCGCCCGCGCCCGCCTCGCCGACCTCGTCACCGCCGCCGTGCACCGCTTCGCCTCCCACGGCCACGGCGAGCCGATCATGCTGGTGCACGCGGCGACCGCCCCCAACGCCGTCCTGCGCACCCTGCCCGCGCTCCCCCGCGAGCTGTGGCCCGCCTCCCTGGACGCGGCCTGGGCGGCGAGCGCGGCGGTGACCGCGGCCTACTCGCCGGCCACCCCACAGACGTACCGCGAGGCCGACGCGGAAGCGGGCCGCAGCACCTTCGACGAGGTCTTCGCGCGGGCCGCGGCGCACGGCGACGACCACACGATCAAGTTCGCGGACACCGCCCTGGACGTGGGCGACCGCCTGGCGCGGGCCGCCGCGCTGCGGGGCGTGGAGCTCAACCCGCCCACGCTCTGACCGAGTCGGCGCGCCCTGCCCCGCGGTGAACCGCCCGCCCGGGGGCAGGGCGCTTCGACGCGTCCCGCGGGCGCCGCTCCGGGCGGACGACGGAGGCGCACTCCAGGCAACGGAGGCGCACTCCAGGCAGACGCGGAGGCACACTCCGGGGGACATGCGGGCACCGCTCCGGGGGACACAGAAAGGCCTCGTACAGTGGGATACATGGACACGCCATCCACCGCGACCGCGGACGCCGCGGACACCACAGGACCGCGCTGGCTCGACGACGAGGAACAGCGCACCTGGCTGGCGTACATACACGCCTCCACGCTCCTGGAGGACTTCCTCGACCGGCAGCTCCAGCGCGACGCGGGCATGCCGCACGTCTACTACGGCCTGCTGGTGCAGCTGTCCGCCGCGCCCCGGCGGCGGCTGCGCATGACCGAGCTGGCGAAGAGCTCGAAGATCACCCGGTCCCGGCTCTCGCACGCCGTGGCGCGCCTGGAGAAGAGCGGCTGGGTGCGGCGCGAGGACTGCGCGACGGACAAGCGCGGGCAGTTCGCGATCCTCACGGACGAGGGCTTCGAGGTGCTGCGCCAGACCGCTCCGGGGCATGTGCACGCGGTGCGCCAGGCCCTCTTCGACCGGCTGAGCCCGCAACAGCAGAAGTCCCTCGGCGAGATCATGAGGATCGTCGCCGAGGGACTTCAGCCCAAGGACGTGGGGGCGGACCTGCCCTGGCTCCGTTAGGAGCGCCGGGCAGGTCCGGCCCGCCGTGTCATGCGGTGGTACGGGGCGTCAGTGCGCCACGACCGGGATCTTCACCGCGTCCTCGACACCCTCGCCGTCGCTGGATGCCGTCGCGGAGCCGTCGTCGGCACCGGTGTTGACCAGGACGAAGGCGATCGCCGATGCCGCCACGAGGATGCCGACCGCCCACCAGATGGCGGACGTGTAGCCCTCCACCATGGACTGGGCCGCGACCAGCTTCTGCGCCGCCGGGGTGGTGGCGGAGGCCGCGTGGTCGGTGAGGTACGCGGTGGTCGCGGAGGCCGCGATGGTGTTCAGCAGGGCCGTGCCGATGGCGCCGCCGACCTGCTGCGAGGTGTTGACCATCGCGGAGGCGACACCGGCGTCACGCGGCTCGACACCGTGGGTGGCGAGCGACATGGCGGGCATGAACGCCGTACCCATGCCGAGACCCAGCATCAGCTGCGCGGGCAGGATCAGACCGGCGTACGAGGTGTCGACCTCGAGCTGCGTCAGGAGCAGCATGCCGACCGCGGCGAGCAGGAAGCCCGGAGCCATGAGCAGGCGCGGCGCGACGCGGGTCATCAGGCGGGTGCCGATCTGCGTCGAACCCACGATCATGCCGAAGATCATCGGCAGGAACGCGAAGCCGGTCTTGACCGGCGAGTAGTTCTGGACGATCTGCAGGTAGTACGTGAGGAACAGGAACAGACCGAACATCGAGATGATCGCGAGGCCGAGCGAGAGGTAGACGCCACCGCGGTTGCGCTCGGTCAGGACGCGCAGCGGGAGCAGCGGCGACTTGACCTTGGCCTCGGTGACGACGAACGCGGCGAGCAGCACGACGGAGGCGACGAACATCGTCACGGTGACGGCGTCGGACCAGCCGTCGGACTCGGCGCGGGTGAAGCCGTAGACGAGCGCGACCAGACCGAGGGTGGACAGGACCACGCCGGGGATGTCGAGCGGCGAGCGGTTGCGGCCCTCGGAGGGCTCACGGATCACGAAGTACGCGCCGACGGCGGCGATGATCGCGAACGGGATGTTCACGAAGAACGTCCAGCGCCAGTTCAGGTACTCGGTGAGGAAGCCGCCGAGGATCAGGCCGACGGCGCCACCGCCACCGGCGATCGCACCGTAGATGCCGAACGCCTTGGCGCGCTCCTTGGCCTCGGTGAACATCACCGCGAGCAGCGACAGGGCGGCGGGCGCGAGCAGCGCGCCGAACACACCCTGGAGCGCGCGGGCGCCGAGCATCATGGCCTCGCCGGTCGCGGCGCCGCCGAGGGCGGAGGCCGCGGCGAAGCCGATGAGGCCGGTCACGAAGGTGCGCTTACGGCCCCACAGGTCGGCGATGCGGCCGCCGAACAGGAGCAGACCGCCGAAGGCGAGGGCGTAAGCGGTGATGACCCACTGCTTGTTGCCCTCGGATATCCCGAGGTCCTCCTGGGCGGACGGCAGCGCGATGTTCACGATGGTCGCGTCGAGCACGACCATGAGCTGCGCGATCGCGATGAAGGTGAGCGCCTTCCAGCGCATCGGGTCGGGAGCGGGTGGGGTGACGGGTGATTGAGACATGGGTGGGTCCACCTAGGAAGACAAAGAGGTGAGTACGGGGTAAACGAGACACCTGAGGGGCGTGCGAGCGCATGGGCCCCTGGTCGTGAGGTCGGGTCCTACTTTTGACCCAGGCCCTCCTCGCTGTTGCGCGGCCGCCGCTCGTCGATGTCGCGACGCAGCTCCTCCAACGTCGCGGCGTGCCCCGGGAGTTCGGAGCGCGCCGGTGCCATCAGGCCGTCCAGGAACAGCTGGAGATGGCGGTGGACGAACTGGTCGAAGTCCACCAGGCAGCCGGCGCCGGGCAGCGGCCTGGTCAGTTGGGAGAGGGCGACCATCAGATCTCCGACGGCGATGTCGGTGCGCAGCTGCCCGGCGGCGCGGGCCCGCGCCATCAGCCCTTCGACGGCGTCTTCGAGCCGGATGCGGGAAGCGTGCAGATCGGGGTGGTCGGGGTCGATGGCCTCGGAAAGGATCGGGCAGAGGGCGCCGATGCGCTCGTCCACCGCGGCGTGGACGAAGCCCCGCAGCGCCTCGAAGGCGGCCCCGGGGTCGGCCTCGGCGGCCGCGATGGCGCCGTCGGCCTGGGCCGTGACGCGGTCGGTGACCGAAAGGACGACGTGGTGCACGAGTTCGCCGCGGTCGGGGAAGTGGCGGTAGACCGTGGCGTTGCCGACTCCGGCGCGGCGCGCGATCTCGTCCAGGGGCACGTCGGGGCCCTGCTCGACGAACATCTCGCGGGCGGCGGTGACGATCCGCTCCCGGTTGCGCAGGGCGTCGGCCCGCGGACGGGATACACGGCGCTGCGCGACGGTGGCGGTTTCCACGGCGAACACTCCTCGAAGCGGTCAAAGGCCTCAGGTTCGCAGGGCCCGTGGTGACGGGTCCAACGATTTTCCCGGTGGGAGAACTGAGGTGTGCGATCCGGGGAGTGGATCCCCGTTTCGCACGGACACCGGTCTAAACGGGGAAACGATCCCCGCTTATTTCCCGGCCTCCATGTGACCTGCGTCACATCTGAATCACACACCACCTCCCCTCCCGCCCCGGCCGCCATCCCTGCCCCCGCGCGGGGCCACCCCCCTGTCGCGGGCCCCCGCACCGCCCCCCGCACGGACCCCCTCCCACCGGCAGAAACCCACGATCGGTCGCGCTCAGCGAGCGCCCGCGCACACCCCGGCACAGGGTGAGCGAACAGGGTGCAGCCAGGACCGGCGGCTGCCGCGGAGTGGAGGGCTCACGCATGCAGCAGCCGACCCCGAAGCCGATAGCCCGCCCCCGCCCGCGCGATCGGGCGGCCAGGGCGGCCCGCCGGGTCCCGCCGCGCACGGCGGCCCTCGCCGGGCTCACGGCCCTCGCCCTGGCGGTGACCGCGTCGGCGAGCACCGGACGGCTGATGGCCGAGACGCCGTCGGCCGCGGGGTCCACGGCGCAGGCGCGGCCGACCGCCCTCGGCCCGTGCATGATCAGCGGGGACCTCGGGGTGCAGATGCCCGAGGGCATCCCCACGGGCCCCGGCTACGCCCGCTCGACCGGCATGGTGCGGGCCCTGAACCTGATGATCGACTTCTCGGACGCCCCCGGTGAGGGCTCCGCGCTCGACCGGCTCGGGGAGTTCTTCCCGCAGACCACGGACTGGTTCCGCACCAGCTCCTACGGCCGCGTGGACTACCGCGCGGAGGCGCCCGTCCAGGACTGGCTGCGGATGCCGAAGCCCTTCAAGAAGTACGGGATAGAGCGGGGCGCCCCCTTCGACCCCGGCTACCGGGAGCTGGTCGACGACATCGTGGCCGCGGCCGACGCGGACGTGGACTTCTCGGAGTACGACCTGGTGAACATCCTCGTCACCCCGAACGCGGGCCCCTCCGCGCTCGACACGGTCCTGTCGGTGACGTTCGCCGGCAACCACGAGGCGCCCGTCGCCGACGGCGTGCCCGTCTCCAACGCGTCCTTCGTCTACAGCCGCCAGGACGACGGCTCCGGGAGCTACGACCAGACCGGCTACCGCGTGCTCCCGCACGAGAACGGCCACGTCTTCGGCCTGCCCGACCTGTACACGCAGGACGGCGGGGGCGCGGTCGGCCACTGGGACATCATGAGCGAGGACTGGGGCGCGGGGAACGACCTCCTGGCCTGGCACAAGTGGAAGCTGGGCTGGCTCGACGACACCCAGGTGAACTGCGCCGCGTCCCCCGGCACCACGGAACACCTGCTCAGCCCGCTGGCCGGGAACGGCGGCACGAAGCTCGCCTTCATCCCCCTCACCAAGAAGACCGGCTACGCCGTCGAGGTCCGCACCCAGGCGGGCAACGACGAGGCCGTCTGCCGCCCCGGCGTCCTCATCTACCGCGTCGACGCCGACGTCGACACCGGCCGCGGCCCCATCACGGTCTCCGACGCCACCCGCGACAGCGGCGGCTGCACCCGCAGCCCCAACGTCCACGCCGAACTCTCGGACGCCCCCTACACCCCGGGCGAAACGTTCCGGGACCGGGACGCGGGGGTGCGGGTGACGGTGGCGGGGGCGGATCTGGAGGGGAATTATCGGGTGCACATCACGCGTGGCGAGCGCTGAGGAAACATCGGGGCACCGGCTCGGCCCACTGTCCCGCACCGCGGGCCTCACGCCGCCACGGCCCCCGGCACCGTCTCCCGTACCTGTCGCAGGAAGACCGCGTTGCTGGGGGTTCGGCGGATGTGTTCGAGGAGGGCTTCCAGGCCGCCGCTGCCCTCGCGGGCGTGGAGGGCGCGGCGGAGGCCGCGCAGGGCGGTCAACTCCGTGGCCGGTACGAGGAGTTCCTCACGGCGGGTGCCGGACGGGGTGACGTCGATGGCCGGGAAGACGCGGCGGTCGGCGAGGGTGCGGTCCAGGCGCAGTTCCATGTTGCCCGTGGACTTGAGCTCTTCGAAGTAGTAGTCGTCGGCGCGCGAGCCGGTGTCGACCAGGGCGGTGGCGAGGATGGTCAGGGAGCCGCCCTCCTCGGCCAGGCGGGCGGCGCCGAAGAGGCGCTTGGGGCCCTGGACGGAGCCCGCGTCGACGCCGCCGCTGAGGGTGCGGCCGCCGGACGCGGCGGAGTTGTTGTAGGCGCGGCACAGGCGGGTCAGGGAGTCGAAGAGCATCACGACGTCGCGGCCCTCCTCGACGAGCCGCTTGGCGCGTTCGACGGCGAGTTCGGCGAGGGCGATGTGCGTCTTGGGGGTCTTGTCGAAGGTGGAGGCGAGGACTTCGCCGCGTACGGAGCGCCGCATGTCGGTGACCTCCTCGGGCCGTTCGTCCAGGAGGACGACCATGAGGTGGCACTCGGGGTGGTTCTCGGCGACTGCGGCGGCGAGTTGCTGGAGCAGGACGGTCTTGCCGGTGCGCGGCGGCGCGACGATCAGGCCGCGCTGCCCCTTGCCGACGGGTGCGACGAGGTCGATGACGCGGGTCGCGAGCGCGCCTCGGGTGGTGCGGGAGGGTGCGGGGGCGCCGGGCGCCGCCTCGGTCGGCAGTTCCAGGCGCAGCCGCTCGCGCGGGTGCAGCGGGGTGAGGGAGGCGAACTCGGGCCGGGAGCCGGGCGTTCGGGGCGCGCGGCCGTTCACGCGGGCGACTTCGGCGAGCACGCGCGGCTTCTCGCCGCAGGTGCCCTCGACGAAGTCGCCGGTGCGCAGGCCGAGTCGGCGGATGAGGGCGGCGGGGACGAGCACGTCGTCCGGGCCGGGCAGGCAACCGGCGCCGCGCAGGTGCCCGTTGGGGGCGTTGCGGTCCTTCGCGGTGCCGCCGGCGCCGTTGGGGCCGGTGGCGTTGCGGCTGTTGGCCGCGCGGTTCGCGCCGGTGGGTGCGATGTCCAGGACACCGCTGTGGAGGATCTGGCTGGTCATGAGTGTGGGTCCTTTCGCGGACATGCGAATGAAGGGGCCCGCGCGGCGGAGAGTCACGCCTGGTACGACGGGCGGTTCGGCGGGAGCGCGGCCGGCGGAACGCGGACCACGAGCGAGCCGTGAAGGGGAACGAGACCCGGTACGGGGTGGAGCCGAGGGGATGGAGCAGAAGGTGGTGCGGTACTGCGATGGAGAAGGGCGGTGAAGTCCAGCGCCCGAGAAACGGCGACACCCGAAACGGGGAAAGAAGCACCGGCGCCCAGAGGGGGCGTACACACGTGCTGTCCGCACCGTAGCACACCGACGGCGCCCACGGCGCAATCCGCCGAGAATCTTGAGCCTCCGCACGCCCGGTGACGCTACGTGCGTGATCCAGTACGTTCAGTACTCGTGAGGGACGCGCAGTGCGACCCCGCAGGCAGGAAGACCTGACCCCCGAAGCCCCCCGCACACTCCCGCACCACCCCCGAACCGCGTCGGCCGATGCCCCTGAGCGCGTCGGCCGGCGCCCGGACGGCCCGTCCCACAGCTGACCGCCCCGCCCGACTGCGCCCCCCACGGGCAGCCGGGCGGGGGTGGGCACGGGCGGCGGGAGGGTCGCACGCGGTACCAGAACGCCGCGTGCGACCCTGGCTGCCGGGAGCCAGTCGCGCACCGGGGACTAGAACAAAGGCCCCCAGAACCCCCCATCACCGCAAGAGAGTCGACAACTCAGGCCGATCGCCCTGCCGTTCCCGGCCCACCCCGCCGTACCGTTCTCCCATGCCCGAACTCCAGCGCCTGCGCCCCGACCACGCCCCGGCCCTGCTCGCCTTCGAACGGGAGAACCGCGCGTACTTCGCCGCGTCGGTACCGGACCGCGGCGACGCCTACTTCGCCGAGTTCGACGCACGGCACGCGGCACTCCTGGCCGAGCAGGAGAGCGGGGACTGCCACTTCCACGTCCTCGTGGGCGGCGACGGCGAGATCTTCGGACGGGTCAACCTCGTGGACGTGGCGGAAGGATCGGCCGAACTCGGCTACCGCATCGCCGAGAAGGCCGCCCGGCAGGGACTCGCCACGTCCGCCGTGGAGAAGGTGTGCGCCCTCGCGGCCACCGAGTACGGCCTGACGTCCCTGCGCGCATCGACGACCCACGACAACCCCGGCTCCGAGGCGGTCCTCGCCCGCTGCGGCTTCGTCCCCGCGGGCGAGATCGAGCTCGACGGCCGCCCCGGCATCACGTACACCCGGGACCTCACGGGCGTCGCCCGGACAGGGGCCGTGTCCGGGCGACGGTACACCGCGTAAGGGATCAGGGGTACGTAAGGGATATCAGGGACATTACGTAAGGCTGCGGGGCCTCACAGGAAGCGGAGCCTCACAGGAAGCTGACGTTCTGCGCCAGCGCCAGCCTCCCCGAGTAGTTGACGGTGTTCGTCGCGGACCGCATGTACGCCTTCCACGCGTCGGACCCGGACTCCCGCCCGCCGCCGGTCTCCTTCTCGCCGCCGAACGCCCCGCCGATCTCGGCGCCGCTGGTGCCGATGTTGACGTTGGCGATGCCGCAGTCGGACCCCTCGGCGGACAGGAACAGCTCGGCCTCGGCCTGGTCGCGGGTGAAGATGCTGGAGGACAGGCCCTGCGGCACGTCGTTGTGCAGGGCGATGGCCTCCTCCAGGGTCTCGTACGTCATGACGTACAGGACGGGCGCGAAGGTCTCCTCGCGGACGACCCCGGTCTGCGCGCCGACGCGGACGATCACCGGCTCGACGTACGCGGCGTCGGGCGCGATGTCCGCGAACCGGCGGCCGCCGCCCGCGAGCACCTTGCCGCCCTCGGCCTGGGCGCGCGCCACGGACTCCTGCATGCGGTCCAGCGCGGCGGTGGAGATCAGCGGCCCGACGAGGGTGGCGTCGTCGAAGGGGTCGCCGACGGGCAGCTTGGCGTAGGCGGCGGTGAGCCGGGCCACGAGGGTGTCGGCGATGTCGCGGTGCACGATGAGGCGGCGCAGCGTGGTGCACCGCTGTCCGGCCGTGCCCGCCGCCGCGAACACGATGCCCTGCACGGCGAGGTCCAGGTCGGCGGAGGGCGCGACGACGGCCGCGTTGTTGCCGCCGAGTTCGAGCAGCGTCCGGCCGAAGCGGGCGGCGACGCGCGGCCCCACCTCACGCCCCATGCGGGTGGAGCCGGTGGCGCTGACGAGCGCGACGCGGGAGTCGTCGACGAGCCGCTCGCCGACGGCCCGGTCGCCGATCACGAGCCGGTGCACGCCGTCGGGTGCGCCGACGTCCTCGGCGGCCCGGTCGAGCAGGCGCGCGCAGGCGAGGGAGATCAGCGGGGTCAGCTCGGACGGCTTCCAGACGACGGTGTCGCCGCAGGCCAGGGCCACGGCGGTGTTCCAGGACCAGACGGCACAGGGGAAGTTGAACGCGGAGACGACCCCGACGACGCCCAGCGGGTGCCAGGTCTCGGCGAGCCGGTGCCCGGGCCGCTCGGAGGCGATGGTCCGCCCGTACAGCTGCCGGGACAGACCCACCGCGAAGTCGCAGATGTCGATCATCTCCTGGACCTCGCCGAGCGCCTCGGAGCGGATCTTGCCCGCCTCGACGGTGACGAGGTCGGCGAGGTCGCTCTTGTGCTCGCGCAGCAACTCGCCGAGTCTGCGCACCAGTTCGCCCCGGACCGGGGCCGGGGTGGACCGCCAGGCGAGGAAGGCGCGGTGCGCGTCGGCGACGGCCTCCTCGACGTCGGCCGCGCTCGCGGCGGGCACGGGGAACAGGCGCTCGCCGGTGATCGGCGTGCGCGCGTGACAGACCTCGCGCTCGGATCCGCCGCCACCCACGCCTTCGTCGAGCGTGACGCCGACGCGGTCGAGGGCGGCGCGGGCCCGGGTGCGGAGGTCGTCGGTGGTGGGGAGGGTGCGGGGCATGGGGCTCCTTGGGTCGAGGGGTGCGGGCCGGGGGCTGTGGGGCCGGTCGGACGGGCCGGGCGATGCGCGGGCCGGGCTCGGGGCGGGGCGGGCTCGGGGCAGGGCGGGCTCGGGGCAGGGCTCAGGCGGGCGGCGGCACCTCCACCCGGTCGAGCCGCAGCTCCTCCGCGACCCGCCCGAGGGACCGTTCCTGCTGCCCCTCGTACAGGGCGAACGGATCGAGTACGTCCCGGCCGACGGCGCCGGACAGCCAGTCGCTGTCGTACGCGGCGCCCGCCTCGCCGTCCTTGCGGGTGCCGGAGCCGTCCAGGTTGGACTGGAAGATCCCGGCGGCGGACCGGGGCAGGAAGTCCTCGTACACGATCGGGTCGGCGCGCACCCAGCCCTCGCGGAGCAGCCCGGGCAGGTCCGGCGGCGGGGTGCGGCCGTCGCGGGGCCTGTCGGGGACGACGTGGTACGTGAAGTGGGCGAGGCCGCGGGCGGCGAGGGCGTGCTCGGTGTCGGGGAAGTGGTCGGGCCAGAGGGCGCGGGCGCGGTCGGCGCGGGTGACGGGGGCGGGGGCCTGGTCGGCCCGGTCGTCCCGGGCCGCGGTCGCGCCCTGAGCTGCGGCGCCGCCCCGCACCGCCCCTCCGGCCCCCTCCGCGTCGAGCCGCGCGAGCAACTCGTCGTACAGCGCCCGCCCCCGCCGGCTCAGCGCGATCCCTCGCGCCTCGACCTCCCCGAACCGCACCCGCAGCGCCCCCGGGACCACGCTCCCGTCCGGCTGCCGCATGGCGCGCGGCTCGTCCAGGGCCCGGAAGGAGGTCTGGCGCAGGAGCACGTCCGGCCCGTCCCACTTCGGCGGCCCCTGGATGGCGTCGATCATCCGGACGCCGCGGTCGGTCATCCGCCGGTACAGCTCGTCGATGTCGAGGACGCGCGGGGTCAGATGGTTGATGTGGGTGCTGCGCACGCCGCCGATGTCCGCGGCGACGGCGGAGACCCGCTCCAGCGTCTCGTACCACGCCCGGTCGACCGGCTCGGGCGACAACTCGAAGGCACCGACGGCGAGTTCCAGGAACCGCTCGGCGTCGCCGCCCGGCAGCCCCTGCTCCGCCTCGGCCCGGTCGGCGAGGGCGAGCAGCTCGGCGGGGAACAACTCCCGCTCCCCCAGGAACCGTTCGAGCCTGGCCCGCAGGTCGGCGTCGAAGAAGCGGGGGTCGGCCGGAGTGAGCAGCGAGGTGAAGACGCGGAAGGGGTTGCGGGCCAGCTCGACGCCGCCGACCGGGCGGAAGGCGGTGGACACGACGGGCACGGCGCTGGCTGCGGCCTCGCGCAGGTCGTAGAACCCGACGGGCCGCATCCCGAGGGCACCGAAGACCCGGCCGACCTGCGCCAGCTCGGCGGGCGTCCCGACCCGGATGGCCCCGTGCCGCTCGGCGGTGACCCGCCCGATCGCCCCGAGCCGCTCGGCGTCCGCGCCGCGCTCGCGCAGCACGTCCTCGTTCACCTCGCGCGAGACGTCGACGAGGGTGGTGTACGCGGGGACCTCGCGCCCGTACATGGTGGAGAGGCGGGCGGCGAAGGCGGCGCGGAGCTGCCACGGGGTGAGCCAGGCGGCCCCTTCGGGGACGGCGCCGGACACCTCGTGCGCGGCCTGATGCTCCATCACATTGCCTCCCTGTCCGTCAGTTGCCGCAGTTTCTGCGATACCTGACCTGCAATTCCTGCGATTCCTGCTCGTCACACGACGTGGGCCTCGGGGCGGCCGCCGGTGGCCGCGCCGCCGTCGCCCTCGCGGAAGCGGTCCGCGCCGAGCGGGGTGACGTCGACGACCGGCCGCCGCCCGAGGAAAAGATCCCGTACAACCTCTCCCACGGCGGGGGCCTGAAGGAACCCGTGGCCGGAAAACCCGGTGGCGTAAAGGAAGTTGGAGACGCGCGCGTCCCGTCCGATGAGGGCGTTCCGGTCGGGCGTGACCTCGTAGAGGCCGGCCCATCCGCCCGCGATCTCCAGGTCGGCGAGGGCGGGGGCGCGCCGCCGCGCCACGTCCCGGAACAGCTCGACCCAGTCCGGGGTCCAGGTGGTGTCGAACCCCTCCTCCTGCGCGGGGTCGGCGAGCCCGACGAGCAGGCCGTCGTCGCTGTTGTGGAAGTAGGCGGTCGAGGAGAAGTCGATGGTGAAGGGGATGCGCGGGGCGGGCGGGTCCAGCGGCCGGGTGAGGGCGATCTGGCGTCGCAGGGGCCGCACCGGCAGCCGCACCCCGGCCGCCTCGCCGACCCCGGCGGACCAGGCCCCGGCGGCGCACACGAGGGTGGAGCAGGGGATGACGCCGCGGTCGGTGCGGACGGCGGTGACGCGCCCGCCGGCGTCGTCGAGGTCCACGCCGGTGACCGTGGTGCCGGTGCGGAACCGGACCCCGGCGCGGGCGGCGGCGCGGGCGTAGCCCTGGATGACGAGGCCGGGGCGGGCGTGGCCGTCGTCCGGCGAGTGGACGGCGCCGACGAGGCCCTCACTCCGTACGTACGGACACAGCTCACGCGCGCGTTCCGGGCCGATGACGCGGCTGGGCACGCCCAGGGCGTTCTGCGTGGCGACGCTCTCCTCGAACGCGGCGAGATCCGCTTCGTCGCTCAGCAGGAACAGATACCCGGCCCGCTCAAGGCGGATGTCCCCGCCGGGCCTGCGCCCGAAGTCCCCGTACGCCCGCAGGCTCCGCAGCCCCAGCTCGATGTTGACCGGGTCGGAGAACTGCGCCCGTACCCCGCCGATCGGCTTGCCCGAACTGCCGCACCCGAGCGTGCCGCGCTCGACGACGACGATGTCCCTGACCCCGGCCTCGGCGAGGTGGAAGGCGATGGAGACACCCATGACGCCGCCGCCGACGATGACGAGGGAGGGCGGGCCGGAGGGTGCGCCCGGGCTTGCGGCCGACGTGGAGGTCGTAGAGGTCAAGGTGCGATCCCTCCCACTCAACAGGGGGCGGTCAACAGGGGCTCGACTCGATCTACCGGTCATCGTGCAGCAGGGCGACCATTGACGTCCATGAACAGATCCTGCGCGTGACCGTTGAGGACTGCTATACGGACGCGCCGGTGAACGAGGAGAGCGAGCCGCCCGATGCCGACCCCCGACCGCGGCCCCGCGCCGCGCCCCGGACCCGCGCCGTGAACTGGACCAGCGCCCAGCTGCGCTCCCTGGTGGAGCTGGGCAGAAGGGGAACGATCACGGCGGTGGCCGCCGCGCTCGGGTACACGCCGGGCGGTGTGTCCCAGCAGATCGCGGCCCTGGAACGGGCCACGGGCCGGGAGCTGCTTCGCCGGGCGGGCCGCAGGGTCGAGCTGACCGAGGCGGGCCGCACGCTCGCCGAGCACGCGGAGCGGATCCTGGCCGCGGAGGCGGAGGCGATGGCGGCCGTGGAGCGCACCCGCACCGAGATCACCGGGATCCTCCGGGTGGCGCTGTTCGCGACGGCGGCGGCCGACATCCTGCCCGAGGCCCTGCGCCGGGCCCGCGAGGCGCACCCCGGCCTTGAGGTGCGCAGCAGGGACATGGAGGTGGACGACGTGTACGACGCGGTGGCGTCGGGGACGGTGGACCTGGCGCTCGGCCTGGACTACCCGGACGTGCCGATCCCCCGCGACCCGGGCCTGCGCGTACGCCACCTCCGCACGGAACGCTTCGCGCTGGCGCTGCCGCCGGGGACGTACACGGAACGCTTCGCTCCGACCGTGCCGCCCGGGACGTACGCCGACCGCCCGCCCACCCCCCTGCCCCTCGCCGCCGCCGAGCCGCTCCCCTGGATCCTGCCGTCCCCGTCCACGTACTACGGCAGGGCGATCCGCACCGCCTGCCGCCGGGCGGGCTTCGAGCCCCGGGTCCACCACGAGGTGACGGACACGGCGGCGACGCTGGCGCTCGTGGAGGCGGGGGTCGGCGTCGCGACGGTGACGGACCTGATGCTCCGCCTGCGCCCGTCCCGGGTGGACGTCCTTCCCCTGGCCCCGGCTCCGGAGCGGCACATCGTCATGATCTACCGCACGGCCTCGGCGTCCCTGCCCACGCTCACCTCGCTGGTCGCGCTGCTGGAGGGTGAGACGGGGTAGGGACGCCGGGGGGCCGGGGGCGCGGGTCGGCTACAGGCTGACGACGCCCGCGGCGAGCCCGCCCGCCGCGCAGACGGCCCAGCCGACGGCAGGCCGCCACAGCAGGGCCGCCGCGAGGGCGGCCTGGGCCGGGATGACGACGCCGAGGAACAGCACGGTGACGAGGGTGCCCCAGTCCGTGTCCGCGCCGGTCGCCGCCCAGCCGACGAGTGCGGCGGCCAGGGCCGCGGCGAGGTGGCCGTAGCGGGCGTCGGTCGGCTGGGGCCAGTCGCCGGGGCGCTCCCGGCGGCCGCGGACGAGCCGGAACCGGATCATGACGCCGAGTTCCGCCAGGAGGACGGCCGTTGCGATGGTGTTGATGAGCATGTGTCGGCCCTCGTGATCAGAACTTGCAGTTCTTCTTGATCGTCTCGATGCCGATCAACGCGCCGACCATCTTCCGCATCGAGGGCTCCATCTTGCGGCGCTTGGAGTAGTTGTAGATCAGCTTGGCGGTCTTCTTGAACCCGATCTTCTTGGCGAGACGGACGGCCGTGATGACCCGCTTCGTCGACCCCGCGGGGGTGAAGCCGAGGACGAAGGGGGCGAGGCCGTACGTGGCGCACTTGAGGACCTTCTTGGTGGTGGACCACCAGGACGGGTCGATGACGATGGGGAAGGCGCTGTTCGCGTCGAAGTCGACGCGCTGGACGAGCTTGTTGCCGACGACCTTGTAACTGGTCGGGACGTCCTTGCCGTTCGCGTCCTTGGCCCACGGAGCGTCGAAGAAGCCCGCCGGTTCCTTCTGCGGCGCCTTGTCGGCGTTGTCGTCCCCCGCCGAGTACAGGGACACGGATCCGTCGTCGTGGGTGACGGCCTTCATGCCCGCGGGGAGGACGAAGCCGGTCTCGTACTCGCGCGGCGCGGAGCTGTTCTTGATGATGTTCAGCGTGCGCGAGCCGCCGTCGGTGGTGGGCTGGACGACGGTGTCGACGGGGCCGGAGGACGTGTAGACGACGTTGCCGCCGACCTGGGTGCCCTTGGTGCCGCCCTGGGGGATGGACAGCGTGTTCGGCATCAGCTGGTTGTGGATGTCGATGCCGTTGTTCTTGCCGTCCCAGGGGATGGAGACGGTGGTCTCCTCGGTCGCGGCGATCGAGGCGTACGTGCCGTCGGAGGCGGTGGCGGCCGTGATGTCCGCGGCGTTGGAGTACAGGTTGGCCAGGCCGAGGGAGTTCTCGGCGGCGGTCGGCTTCCACGCCGTGTCCACGGTGAAGCGGACGGGGTCGGACCAGCCGTTGGCGTAGTGGGTGCCGTCGTAGGTGGTGGTGCGGAAGCTGTAGGTCTTGCCGGAGACGAGCTTTCCGGCGGGGACCTTCAGGCTGGAGGTGCTGTTGGAGGGCACCGGGGCGGCGTTGAGGGTGGCGACGACCTTGTTCGTCGAGGTGTCGGTGATCTCGAAGGTGCCGGTGACCTGGTCCTCGCCGTTGTGGTCCTCGGCGGAGAAGCGGAGGGTCGGCGTGGTCGAGTTGACCTTGAAGATGCCGCCCTGGGACAGGAACGGCGTGCCGGCCTGGAGGTTGATGCCGTTGTAGGGGCGGTAGTTGTAGGTGACTTCGAGGGTGGGCACCTGGTTCTGGTCGGCGGCCTCGGAGGAGCGGAACCGCTTCCAGGCGTACGTGTCCGACTCGTCGGCCGCCTTCAGGGCGAGGGAGCCCTGCTCGGCCTTGGCCGAGGACCAGGTCTGCGCGAGCTTGGTGACGTCCGCGCTCACCCAGCCCTCGTTCTTGCACGAGGCGGACCTGGTCTCGGTGGAGGTGGCGACCTTCTCCTTCAGCGCGGGCTGCTTGGCCCAGCGGGTGTTCTTGTCCGCCGGGTCGGCGGCCCACACCTCCCAGCCGCGCTTCTCGCACGACCAGGAGTGGTAGTTCCACATCTTCAGCGTCGCCTTGGACACCAGGGCGTCGGCGAAGTTCGAGGTGCGGAAGGTCAGGAAGGAACGGGCGGTGCGCTTGGTGGTGCCCGCGTGGTCGCCGGGCCAGCCGAGCTTGAGGTCGGTGTTCGCGGACTGGTCGGTGGTGTCGCCGCCCTGCACGAAGGTGTCGAAGAGGACGTCCAGGGTGTCGGTGGCGGGGTCGATCGTCACCGGGTACGCGGTCTTGGGGTCGCTCAGCCACTCGGCGTCCGGGGTGAGGGTCAGCTCCACGGTGTTGCCGTGCTGGGCGACCTTCATCTCCACCGGCTTGGTGTTGGTGCGCTCCAGGGACTTCTTGTCGACCGTGGCGTCCCACATCACCGGGGCGGGCATCAGGACCTGGTCCTCGCCCTCGGCGTCGGTGAAGGTCACCGACCCGTCGGCGTTCTGCTCGGCGGTCATGCCGTCGGGCACCGTCATGGGCAGGACGATCGGGGCCCCGTCCGCCGGCGCCTCGCGCAGCTTCAGGAACTGCTCGAACCCCGTCCGGGTGGCCTCCACGACCAAGTCCCCGCCGGGGACCGCGTCCTTGTACGTGGCGACGTTGCCCTTGAGGCTCGGTGCGGGCAGGCCGCCCTTCCACCGCACGGCGAGCTGCTTCTCGCCGGTGCCGACGGTGACCAGGTCACGCGCCTCGTCCTGCGGCGCCTTCGCCACGTCCTCGATGGACTTCGGCAGCGTGCCGCCCTTCCCGGCCAGCTCCAGGTCCTGCGGGTGCGCCTTGGCCGCCACCTTGCCGCCCGCGGCGGCCTTGAAGTCGACGTCGACGTCCACCCACTCGCCGTCCCGGATCATCCGGACGGGGCCGGCGGCCATCTCTCGGGTGAGGGTGCCGTCGGGGTTCGCGTGCACGGTGTCGGTCTCGGTGCGCAGCTGCAGCACCTCGACCTTGCGGCCCTGCACGGCGGCCGCGACGCGTGCGGCCTCGACGCTCTCGGCCTCCTTGACCGGGGCGGACTTGAACGTCTCGAGCCCCTTGTCCCCCCGGCGCGCCTCCCGCTCCAGATCCGCGAGGAACCGATCGACCTCGGCGGCGTCCTTGTCCGCGGCCACGGCCGCGGGCTGTGCGATGGCGTGCGGGGTGGCGGTCAGGACGGCACCGGCCGTCAACAACGCCATCCCCGCGGTGCGGGCACGCCAACTGCGCTTCACGTGATAACTCCAGGAATTCAGGGCACGGCGACACAGCCCCCGCCCCCTGGCGGAGCGGCAGGTGACCACCGTGATCGACTTACGCGCTGCATACAAACACGGGACGGTCAAGATCAAATAGGGACTTTTGGCCCGTCCTGTACCTGACCTTTACCTGAGCTGGTGGATAACCACTCAATAACCTCCAGAAGTGGCGAGCGCACCAAACCACCCCTATCGCCCTCGAACGCCCCCACTCCCCCGCTCCCCCCGGCTCGAACGCCCCCCCCCGGACAGCACCACCGCGACAGCGCCCGACACGGACGGGCCGGCCGACACCCCACCCGACCGAACCCCGCGCCACCACCACCGTCCGCCCCGACACCTCGATCCGCTACGCTGTCCTGAACTGCCACACGGCAGCCCAGGCCCTTGCGGCGACAGGACGCGGCCCGGTGATCCCACCGAAGCTTCGCCCCACGTTCCGGCAAGGCCCGCCTTCGTAGCTCAGGGGATAGAGCACCGCTCTCCTAAAGCGGGTGTCGCAGGTTCGAATCCTGCCGGGGGCACGGACGGCATCCGTGCCGGATGTATCAGCAGTAGGCCAAGGGCCGGTGATCTCGGTGATCATCGGCCCTTGTGCGTGCTCGGATGGGTGGGCGTTGTCGGTGATCGTTTCTGCGGCGTTCCAGGACGAGATCAACGAAGGCCTCGCCGACGCAGGGCTCACATGCTGGGCGGACGAGGCACATCAAGGCGGAAAGCGCTCACTGCCAACGGTTCGGGCCCAGGAGGAGCGACGATGCCCCCTACCTCTCCCCCGTCGCAGCGCATCGGCGGCCTTCGGCCGCCCGGGGGACAGCCTGAACTGGACGAACGGACCGTATATCCAGTTTGCGAGTTTAGGGCGTGATGCCCATGAGCGGGATCAAAACTGCTGGACAGGAAGTCACTCCCAGCAAAGGAGACATCATGTCCACCACGACAGTTCTGCCCCTGCACCCGGCCGAGCAGGAGTGCCCCAGTTGGTGCGCCCGCGATCCCCACGCGGAGGCAGTCGGGAGCCATGTCAGCACCCCGGTGCGTCTGTCTGCTCCTGCAGAGACGAGCCCGAGCCTCGAAGCCCTCTTGATGTCCGTGCAGATCGGCCTCGGGCACGACGACGAAGCGCGCGGCGAGCAGCCCCGTCTATGGCTCTCGGCCGTCGACGGTACGGCTGAACTGGACTCCGCTGCCCTGGGGGAGCTCATAGGTCCTTTTCCAAGAGTTCAGCCAGGCTCTTCTGTACCGTCCCGCTGGGAGCGTGTGCCAGCCCGTATCTGTCCTTCATCCGGCGCAGCTCAGCGGGGGTCGGCTCGCGCTTCTGGGCGTCTTCGGGTCCGATCATCGACACCAGATCCGGCCCGAATTGCGATTCGGACGCAGGTTCATTCAGCACCCACCAGAGTGTGACGTAGTGCGGAGCTCTGGTGTTCTCGAGGACGGCACTGCTGTGCATGATGCGTGACCGGAAGCGGAAGGTGGGTACTCCCTCGTTGGCGACCCATCGCGGCGGCGCCGCGTCGGAGCAGCACTCGTACTTCTCGGTCCAGGAACTGCGCCCCGATCTGCTGTAGTTGTCGACGAGCTTCGCCCGGTCCTTCCTCAGATACGTAATGTTCGCGGTGGCACCCAGCACGTCGTAGCCGGCTCCGGGCGGGAACTGAACGACCTTCTCCGTCACCATTTCCGCATCTGGCTCCAACACATGTGCCGGCACGCTCCTGCCGACGAACGACCCTTGCGCCAGGAGTTCGTAGCCTTCCTTTCTGACATCCGTGTACCGCATGAGTTCCCGCTGGCGACTGTTGAGATCCTGGAGCCATTCCCGCTTTTTCCTCGGATCCGACACAAAGGAATCCTTCCGCCCTGTCACCTGGTACAGGGAGCCGAGGACGTACACACCCACACTCCCCGTGTTCCGGGTCCGAATTCGCACGGGGAGACTGACACCACGGTTGGTCACGGTCGCCGTTCCGAACTCCACCGAGTTCGAGAGCATGGCCGGCGAGGTGTAGGGCTGGTAGATCTGCGTGTGCGTGAAGTTGGCCACCGCGAGGACGCCGGTCAGAGCCACCCCTACCGCGAAGCCCTTGGCATGGGGAATCAGTCTCCAGATGCCGACGCGGTGCAGCCGCCACAGAGCCCAGCAAGACCACGGCAGGAGCACGGCCCAGAACCAGAGGTAGTGCGTGTAACCCCAACCATCCAGCTGAAGGAAAAACAGAACCAGGTTCGCAAGCAGTGATGACAAGACACCCACGAGAACAAGAGCAGCGGAATACCTCGCTGCGTCTGGTCGCCGGAGATTGACCAAGGCAAAAAGAGCCGACACCTCCAGGATCGCAGCCGCCAGAAATACGACACCGCTGATCCTTCCGGCGTACGTGAGTGCGCCTGACACGTCTGCCGCACCGAGCATTCCCAATTCGAGCGCGGTCGCACACAGCCCCACTGCGAGCAGGACCCACCGCACCGTACTTCTCAGCTCCGCCATCGCATGCGTCCCTGCCATCGCCACAGAATGGCTGGTGTGGCCAGAGCGGGCCGTCCAGCCGTCCCGTTCCGTTTGGGTGATACGCGAACGACCTGCGACTCATGGCCCCTCAGGCAATATTCGAGGCATGGCCTCACCGCCCGACGTCTCCGAGCTCCGCCGAGCCAAGTTCGCCCGGCGGCTGCCCGGCGAGCTCGCGATGCTCGCCGGTCCTGCCCACGGGACCGTAAGCCTGCCGCTGCACCTGGCACGGTCCGGGCTGACCGAGTTCGACCTTGAACAGCCGCGCCTACGCATGAGCTGCTATCGCATCGTCCTGGCCGAGGGCCTCCATGACGACCTGATCCAGTACCTCGACCAGGAGCTGCTCGTCAGCATGGGGCCAACCCTGCGCACACTGATCAACCGGGACCTCCGCGATGTCTGGGAAGCCGCCTTCCCCGAGCTGGCCCGGCGCACCCAGGCTGTCGCATGAACCTGACCGAACTGCATCGGCGCCTGCTCGCAGACGTACTGACCGTGGGCACCCCCTATCCACTCGCGCTCACGGGTGGCTACGCCGTCCAGGCCCACGGCCTCGTCGACCGCCTCAGCCAGGACCTCGACGTCGCCACCGAGAATCCCGAGGCGATGGAGAAGATCGCTGCCACCGTGCGCGCCGGACTTGAGGAACGAGGCTGGCAGGTAAGGGCGTTGGAGACCGACCCACTCTCCGCACGGTTGATCGTCACCGATCCGCACAGCGGCGAGGAGCGCGAGGTCGACGTCCTCAAGGAAGCCCTCTGGCGTCCACCTGTTTAACGGACTGGATCGACGACACCGAGTTCGCCGCCTACAACCTCGACGAACAGGCGATCGTCGGGCTGCGCAGATGTGCTCAGGAGTGGGCCGCCGACATCTCCGAGCGGCTCCTTGAACTGGAAGCCCCTCATGACGAATGACTCGATTGACTCGATGCCGGGTCAGAACGACTGCGGCCCAGGACACGGAGTGGGGCTCCGGGCCTGGGCCTCAGTCGTTCTGTCTGCGGGGTGCGGCAGCCGCGCAGGGGTCACTGCTGGTGTGCGGACTGCTCGGTCTGCGGCTGCTGGGGGCGGTCCGAGAGCTTGAGCCAGACGACGCCGCCGATGATCAGGGTGAGCCAGAGGACCTTGACCGGGGTGAGGGTCTCGTCGAAGAAGACCGGGCCGAGCAGGGCCGCTCCCACCGCGCCGATGCCGGCCCAGACCGCGTAGCCGATGCCCACGTCGATGGTGCGCAGGGCCAGGCTCAGGGAGAAGAGCGTCAGCAGGAAGAAGACGACCGCGATCAGGGACCAGGAGAGCACCGTGAAGCCCTCGCTGCCTCCCACCGCCAAGGCGTAGGCGATCTCGAAGGCTCCGGCGAGGAGGAGGATCGGCCAGGCGCGAGCTCTGGCGCTGCGGGCTGTGACGTTCTCGGTGGTGGCGGTGGTGGCGGAGGTGGTGGAGGCGTTGGTGGCAGAGGTGGAGGCAGCGGTGGTGGTCATGTGAGT
Organism: Streptomyces sp. RK9; assembly: GCF_045070545.1. Taxonomy (NCBI): domain Bacteria; kingdom Bacillati; phylum Actinomycetota; class Actinomycetes; order Kitasatosporales; family Streptomycetaceae; genus Streptomyces; species Streptomyces sp. RK9. The sequence goes on from NZ_CP173704.1 coordinate 306,312, forward strand.
TTCTTCCTCAGGATGTTGTCGGCGGGGAGGGGGCGGGGGTTGGGAGTTGGCGCAGGTTCCGGGAGGGTCAGGCCGCTCCGCTGAGCTGGAGGCCCACGACTCCCGCGATGACCGCGGCGATGCCCAGGAACTTGCGCCAGTCCAGGCGCTGCCCGAAGACGAGGGCCCCGAGCACGACGATTCCGACGCCGGAGACGGCCGTCCAGATCGCGTAGCCGACGCCGACCTCGAAGGTCAGCAGCGCCTGGCTGAGGAGGTAGGTGGCGATGCCGCCGCTGACCAGCGTGGCGGCGGTCCAGCCGGGCCGGGTGAAGCCCTGCGCCCTGCCCGCGGTGATGGCGACGGTGATCTCGAAGACGACGGCGAGGGAGAGGTAGAGCCAGTGCATGACGGGTGTCCTTAGGTGCGTTGCGTGGTCGTGGGTTACGTGGTCGTGGGTTGCGTGGTCGTGCGTTACGTGGTCGTGGGTGATGAGGGGAGCGTCACGTCGTGGCCGTGCAGGTCGGCGTAGCGGATGAAGGGGGCCAGGCCCCGGTCCACGGCCAGGTGGGTGGCCGCTGCCGCCAGGGGCAGCCGATCCGTCGCCTCGGCCGCGTAGCCGGCCCGGTAGTCGAAGCCCCACGCGGCGGCGGTGTCGCGGTCCACGGCGAAGTGGACGGCGGCGATGCCGTGAGCGGCGGCGGCGCGGTAGCAGAGGGCACACGGCTCGCCCGTCGCCAGCAGGGTGGCTCCTCGCAGGGCGGAGCTGCCGCGGTCCCGGACGGCCTGGCGCAGGGCGACGATCTCCGCGTGGGCGGTGGGGTCGCCGGTCTCGTGGACGAGGTTCACGCCGGGTGCGGAGATCCACCCGTCGGCGGCGACGAGCAGTCCGACGAAGGGGACACCGCCGGACTGGACCCGGCGGACGCAGGTCTCGACGGCGTCGGCCATCAGCGCGGTGAGCCGGGCCGTGTCGGCGGTCGTGCGGGGGCCGCTTTCCGCGGTCGTACGGGGGCCACTCACGGAGGTCGTACGGTGACCGCCCTCCGCGGTCATACGACGGCCACTCACGGAGGTCGTACGGCGACCGCCCTCCACGGTCATCCGACGCCCACCCTCGGCGTTCATGCGGCGACCGCTTCCCGCAGCGCCCGCCGGATCACGCCCTCGGTGGCGACGCCGTTGACACGCCGGGTGCCGATGACGAGCGTGGGAACGACGGTGATGTCCATCCGCGCCGACTCGGCCAGCTCCTGCCGGTGCCGCTCGGCGTACACCGGGTCGTCGAGCGCCGCCGTGTAGGCGGCCGGGTCGAGTCCGGCCTCCTCGGCCACGCGGGCCAGGACCGCGCGGTCCCCGATGTCGAGGTCCTCGCGGAAGAAGGCCGTCAGCACGCGCCGGTGGTAGGCGTGGGCCCGCCCCTGCTCCGCGGCGTACTGGGCGCCCAGGAACGCCAACTCGGTGTAAGGCTGCGGCGAGACGGTCGGCAGCCGCATCGGCACCTGGTGGTGGCGTGCCATGGGGTAGACGGCCCGCTCCCAGATGTCGGGCAGGTACGGGTCCTCCGGTCGCAGCGTGGGGGTCGGACGGGGACGCAGCTCGTGCGGGTGGTGGACGACCTCGACATCGGTCCTGCCGGCGATCGCGCGCTCGATCATCTCGTCGGCGATCAGGCAGAACGGGCAGACGTAGTCCGACCACAGATGGATCTGAGCAGTCACGGCGAGCTCCGCTTCCCCGGGCACCCCCGGTGGGTGCGACACCCAGATCGTGTAACTTCACACCGGCGTCAACTTCAAGGAACGGGAGTCGGCGCACGGTTCAGGAGGTCTCATGCGCATCGGTGAGCTGGCGGCTGCCAGCGGCGTCAGCACCCGGTCCCTGCGGTACTACGAGCAGCACGGGCTGATCCGCTCCGAGCGCACCCCCGGCGGGTGGCGCGACTTCGACGACTCCATGGTCGAGCGGGTCGTCATGATCCAGCACCTGTTCGCCGCCGGCCTGGGCAGCTCCACCATCGACGAAGTCCTCCCCTGCATGGAGGCTCCGCTCGACGAGCGCAACGGCGTCATGGAGCAGCTGTTCGCCCAGGAGGCCGAGCGCCTGGAGGCCAAACGGCGCGACATCGACCGCGAACTCGAGACCCTGCAGGCGCTCCGCGCCGAGACCGCCCTGCCCGGCCGAGCCCAGTGATCAGCCCGCGGGGCCGAGCAGCACACGCCCCTGCCAGGGGGCGGACAGTACGCTGAAGCCAACGGGATCGGCCCCGCAGCACAGTGCCAGGGAGGCGCCTCATGACGGCCGAGATGGTGGCCCCGGCGTGGATGCATGAGCAGATCACGGCGGAGGAGTACGAGTCCTGGTCCGAGGAACAGTGCGCCGGCATCGAGATCGTGGACGGGATGGTCGTCGTGCGTCCGAGCGCGTCCAAGCGGCACAACAGGCTGGCCCGGGTGCTGGCGAACGCCCTGGATGCCGCATCCGGCCCGGACTGGAACGCCGACACGGACTTCGACGTCCGTCTTCAGGACGTCCCCCTCACCAACCGCCGCCCGGACGTCGTCGTGTACCGCGCTGACACGATCGACATCACCCCTACCCGGCCCGAGCACGTGCTGCTGGTCGCGGAGGTGGTGTCGCCGGGCTCGGAGACCACCGACCGGATCGTGAAGGTCGACCAGTACGCCAAGGCCGGCATCGGTTTCTACTGGCGGATCGAGCAGGCCGCGACAGGCGTTCCGCTCGTGTACACCTACGTCCTCGACCCCGCGACGAAGGCCTACCGGGACGGAGACGTGTTCACCGGCGCCCTGAAGGCAGCGGCCCCCTTCCCGGTGGAGATCGACCTCGGTCAGATCTGACCGCGTATCTGACCACGCACCGGTCACAGCGGTCAGCCCGTGAGCGACATGCCTCTGGCTTGCGTCGCCGCGCGCCTGCCTTCGCCCCCCTTCCACTGCCGAAATCGTTCCGTTCCCATACCGGGGCCGCACGGAGAGCAGCAGAATGGCCACAGGGTGTGAACCGTCCCCCGCCGGAGCGGGCGAGGTGCGCACCGAGCGGCGTGAGGGAGATCGAGATGGCGCAGCCCGAGCGGGACGAGCGGCTGGCGCGGGCCTTTCTGGAGCTCGCGGACTCGCTGGTGGACGGCTTCCATCTGGTCGACTTCCTGCACGTCCTGACGGGGCACGTGGTCGAGCTGCTGGATGTGGCGGCGGCCGGGGTGGTCATGGTCGACGCGCGGGGGCGGCTCGTCGACGTCACGGCGTCCACGCATGCGGCGCACCAACTGGAAGAGGCACAGCTGGAGTTCGACGAGGGCCCGTGCCGGGACTGCTGCTTCCAGCACGAGCGGATCGGCCCCGTGGACCTGACCGGGCCGGAGGCCGCCGACCAGTGGCCGCGCTTCACCGACGCGGCCCGCGCCGCCGGGTTCGTCGCGGTCGCCGTGGTGCCGCTGCGGCTTCGCGAGGAGGTGATCGGGGCGCTGAACCTCTTCCACACCAGCCCCGACTCCCTGACCCCGGCCGACCTGCGCCTCGGCCAGGCCCTCGCGGACGCGGCGACCATCGGCATCCTGCACCAGCGCCTCGCCCACGACCAGGCCGAGCGGACCGGCCAGCTGCAGACCGCGCTCAACAGCCGCATCGTCATCGAACAGGCCAAAGGTGTCCTCGTCGCCCATCTCAACCTCTCGCCCGACGCGGCGTTCGACCGGCTCCGCGCGCACGCGCGGGCCAACCGGCGTTCCCTGACCCGGCTGTGCGCACAGGTCGTCGAAGGCACCGCGAACATCCGGCTGTTCGCCACGCCGCTCGAGGCCCCGCATCCGCCCTGATCCCCGCCGCCCACCGCTGCCCGCATCGCCGCGCGCACTGCGTCCCCCAGTCAAGGAGTACCCGCCGTGCCCGCCCCCGTTCCCGACCTCAGCACGCTGCTCGCCGCGGCCACCCGGGCCGGCCAGGGGTTCACCGCCCTGCCCGCCGCCCGGTGCGCCGCCGCGCTCGGCCTCGACGGCCTCACCATCTCCCTGCTCAACAAGGCCGGTCTCGAACTGGTCTGGCACGACCCCGCCGACAGCACCGGCACCGCCTTCGAGGACCTGCAGTACACCCTCGGCGAGGGCCCCACCTGCGACGCCGCACGCACCAGCGAGCCCGTCCTGGTGCCGGACCTGCGCGCCCTGCCCGAACACCGCTGGCCCGCCCTGCTGCCCGCCGCCCGCGAGCAGCCGATCCGCGCCGTCTTCGCCCTGCCGCTGCACCTGGGCGCCATCCGCCTCGGCGCCCTCACCGGCCACCACTCCTCCCCCGGCCGCCTCACCCGCGAGCAGATGACCGACACCCTCGCCCTCGCCGAGGCGGCCACCCTCATCCTGCTCACCCCCGAGGGCACCAACGACATGGGCAGCCACAATCCGCTGCCCCTGCACCGCGCCCTGATCCACCAGGCGGCGGGCGCCCTCACCGTCCGCCTGGACATCCCCATCGACCAGGCCCTCGCCCGCCTGCGGGCCTACGCCTTCACCCACGACCGCCCCATCCTCGACGTCGCCCACGACGTCGTGCACCACCAGTCGCTCCTGGGCAACTCGGGGATGTGACAGGGGAGTTCGGGCGGGCTCGTGGCGGACCGCCTCGTCGCCCGGTCACCGTGGCGGGACCACCCGGCAGGCGAGCGGGGACGGGGAGCCGTCGGGGCGGGGGACGCCGAGGCAGGCGTCCCAGCCGAGGTGTTGCTCGGCGTCGGCTCATGAGGCATCCGGGCCCGGCCGGCCTGCCGAAACAACCAGTGGTTGTGTCTCGCCTCCCCTGAGGTTGTTTGATCGGGCCTTCCCCGGGGTGCTGGGATCCCCGTATGGCCACTCGCACAGATCAGACCCTCTACGTCCGGACACCCGAGTTCGCGCGTCACGCGGAGCGCATCGCGGAAGTGACCGATGCGACCTCTCGGCTCAATGTGCTGCCGTTCAGTGACAGCGCGGGGCGGGCGGAGCTGCTTTCGGTGGTGTTCGGTGGGGCGTTGCCGGAGACGGTGACGATCTATCCGCCGTTCTTCACGGAGAACGGGCTGAACACGACGTTCGGGGAGAACGTCTTCGTCAATCAGGGGTGCACGTTCATGGACAAGGGCGGGATCCACATCGGCGACCGCGTCATGATCGCCCCGAAGGTCAGCCTCATCACCGGCGGGCACCCGCTGCCTCTCGCCGAGCGCCGCGAGTACCTTGCCTTCGCCCCGATCGTCATCGAGGACGACGTCTGGATCGGGGCGGCCGCCATGGTCATGCAGGGAGTGACCATCGGTGCTGGTTCCGTCGTCGCCGCCGGTGCGGTGGTCACGCGTGATGTTCCCGCTCGCACCCTGGTCGCGGGTGTCCCCGCCCGGGTGGTCAAGACGGTCGGCTGAGGCACGCTCGGGGCCATGGCCGCACGGGTGGACCGTGGCCGCCGGCCAGGCCACGGCCCACCCCCAAGGTCTCAGCGCCGCCCCACCGCCCCCACGACCCCCGAGGTCCGCACCGCCCCCACCGTCTTCAGGAGCCGGTCCGCCGGCTTGCGGAGCCGGGGGTGGGCGAGGACCGTGTTGCGCAGGCCGCGGACCGGGCGGCGCCAGAGGCGGTGGGCCAGGGCGACCGGGTGCGGGCGGGCCGCGAAGCCCTCGCCGACGCGGAGTTCGCGGGTCTTGAGCCAGTCCTTGTACTCCTTGTCGCCGCGCCCGAGGTCCATGATCCGCACGCCTCGGCGGCCCGCGGCCTCGGCCATTCTCAGGTGCATGATGAGTCCGGGCGAGTAGTAGCGCAGCTCGGGGTCGTACGCCGTGAACCAGGCCGCGAACACCGTGCTCGACCTCGGCCCGAAGTGCGCCGCGACCGGCCGGTCCCCGGCGTAGACGACGGACAGCACCCCGGTGAAGTGCTCGTGCCGGACCTGGAAGAAGTGGTTGACCAGGTCCACTATCCACGGCTTCGCGAACCGGTCCATCCGGGCCGTCCTGCGGTACTGCGCCGACTTCCAGTCCATGAGCTGCCGCAGCACCCTCGGGTCGCGGTCGTCGAAGACGAACCGCATCTCGCCGAGGTCGCGGCTGAGACGGCGCTCCTTCTTGAGGGTCGTCTTCGCGAGGCCGGGATAGGAGGACCGCAGCCAGCGCGCGTAGCCGTCGCCGTCGTCCGCCCCGCCCTCGTCGTGCGTCAGGTCCACGACCGGCGACGCGAACGTCCCCGTGACGTACTCGCCGAACGGCTTCTGCTCCTCGACGAGATGGTCGAACTCGAAGACGGACAGGCCGCAGGCCCGCAGGAGTTCCTGGGGGTCCCAGGTGATCCCGGGGCGGTGCACCAGGCCCTGGCAGTCGGAGAGGCCGAGGCCCACCGCACGCCCGACGCCGAAGGGGCCCCGTTCGTAGGGGAAGAAGCCGACCGGCTCCCCGCCCTCGTGCATGATCGCCACCCGTGCGCCGCCGCGGCATTGGCCCACACCGGCCGCGAACTCCGGTGCCAGGAACGGGTTGGCGTATTCGGGCGACTCCTCCATCGCCCGGTACCAGGCACCGCGGAGCGACGGACTCAGCTCCTCGGGCCTGTGATTCGTTATGTCCACCTCAGGTCAACCGTCCTTCCACAGGCTCCGCGAGGGACATCCCGGTCGCAGTGCGGGCCCGTAGGGCGGGTAAGACGCGTGGATCGGTATCGCTGCGTCGCATGGGCGACTGCTCCCCCCAGTTCCCCCTGACGCGCTTCACGCGCGTCGCGTCATGTCATGTGTGGTGTCGTTCCCGTCGCGCTCATCCTCGGTGTTCGACGTGCCGGGCTCTCCCGGGTCGCCGACGGCCCACGCCGAGTACCCCCGAGCGGCCCGGCACTCCTCAAGAGTGCCGCGAGTTCCCCGGCAACGACGGGGAAGTTCCCTTCTGTTGGGGCCTGAGGCATCCCGGCGACCACCTTCACCGCGCGTTCACGCACCCTCCCGCAGCCCGTTCACCACCGCCGCGCCCCGCTCCGCGTCGTCCACCGACACCGCGAAGTCCTTCCCCCTGGCCCGGATCACCAGGCACTCCCCCGCCCGCAGCATCACCGTCGTACCAAGGCCGCTGAGGCGGTAGCCCCAGCCGCCGACCTGGGACGGCCTGCGGTGTTCGGCGTGGGCGGACTCGATGTCGGCGGCGCGCCAGCGGCGGGCGGGCAGGCCGAGGGGACCGAAGGCCACCTTCAGGCCGTCGACGGTCACGACGACCTGGACGGAGGCGCAGCAGAGGGTCGTCACGGCGACGACGGCGAAGGGGATCGCGAGGGCCCACAGGGGTGCCGTCGCCCCGCCGAGCGTCAGGGCGAGGGCGACCAGGACCACCGCCCCGGCGACCGCGGCGAGCGCGTGCAGACCGGGGCTCGCCGTGCGGGCCGCCCAGAGCACCTCGCCTTCACATGCCCCGCCCGTCGTCCCCGTACCGCCGTCACCGACGCCGTCGCCGCTGCCGTTACCGTTCATGGCGCGCTCCCCTGATCGAAGATCGACACGGTCAAGGGTACGAGAGCGGGCCAGCCGTACGAGATGGTGCCTGACGAGCCCAAGTGCCCTCAAGTCACCGCGCCCTGCCCCACTGTTACGTGCCGCTGACACCTTGACGCACAACCCGCGTTCCCCGAGGGGCACTCTCTTGGATCATGGGGACACACGCGCAACGCGTACGCGCGCACGCCAGGAAGATCACGACCCGGACGCGGCGTCGTCGGCGGCGGCTCATCGACTATCCGCGACAAGGACGCCGGGGCGCACGCCGGTGGTTGCCGTCGTGGCGGCAGTGGCTCGGGACCTTCCTGCTCGGCACCTGCGGGCTCGCGGGGGTCTTCACGTACGTGTACGTCACCGTGGACATACCGGACGAGAACGCCGCGGCCAGCCGTGAGGCCAACGTGTACTACTGGGCCGACGGGACCCAGATGGTCAGCACCGGGGACGTCGACCGGCAGAACGTGAAGCTCGACGACATCCCGGAGTCCGTGCGGGACGCGGTCATCGCGGCGGAGAACGCGAGCTTCTACACCGACTCCGGGGTGGACCCGATGGGGCTCGGGCGGGCCGTGATGAACATGGTCAAGGGCCAGGAGACGCAGGGCGGTTCCACCATCACGCAGCAGTACGTGAAGAACACCTACCTGTCGCAGGACCAGACGATGACGCGCAAGGTCCGTGAGTTCGTCATCTCGCTGAAGGTGGACCAGCGCAAGACCAAGGACGAGATCCTCCAGGGGTATCTGAACAGCAGCTGGTTCGGGCGCGGGGCCTACGGCATCGAGGCCGCCGCGCACGCGTACTACGGAGTGCCCGCGCGCCAGCTGAACGCCAGCCAGGGCGCCGTCCTCGCCGCCCTCCTCAAGGGCGCCGAGATGTACGACCCCTCCGGCGGCGCCGCCAACCACCGCCGGGCGAAGGCCCGCTGGGCCTGGATCCTGGACCGGCAGGTCGCCGTCGGCCGGATGAGCGCCGAGGAGCGCGCCCGGTACAAGAAGTTCCCCGAGCCGCAGAAGGAGTCCCGCTCGACCAGCCTCAGCGGGCACTACGGCCAGACCGGCTACCTCGTCGACATCGCCAACAAGTACCTGAAGCAGCGCACCGGCCTGACCGACAAGGACCTCGCCCTCGGCGGCTACAAGATCCACACCACCTTCGACAAGCGCCGCGTGCACCAGCTCGCCCGCACCGCCCGGCGCGCGCTCGACGGACTCGACCCGAAGAAGCGCCCGCAGGACAAGGGCGTCCAGATCGGCGCGGCCTCCGTGCGCACCCAGGACGGCGCGCTCCTCGCGGCCTACGGCGGCGCCGACGCCACCCGCCACTTCAGCAACAACGCCGACACCTCCGGCGTCCCCGCGGGCTCCGCGTTCAAGCCGTTCGTGTTCGCCGCCGCCCTCCAGGACGGGCTGCGCGCCGACAGCGAGGGCCCGGGCGGGATGACTCCGGGCGAGGCCCTGGTCGAGGGCGGCAACGCCACGTACCAGAAGCTCGGCGAGGAGACCGGCATGGGGCGGGTGCGGGAGGTCGCCGTGGACGCGGGGATGCTGGAGTCGAGCATGGCGCGGTCCGACGACTCGTTCGCGCTCGGCACGTCCACGCCGAGCGCCGTGCGGCTCGCGAGCGCGTACGGCACGTTCGCGCGCGGCGGCCTCCAGCACGACCCGTACTCGGTGACGTCGGTGACCAGGGACGGCGACGCCGAGGGGGACGGTGAGGAGCGCGAGCAGATCGAGGGCCTCGAACCGCCGCGCACCCGGCGCGCCCTGGACTCGCGCGTCGCCACCCAGGTCGACACCGCGCTCCGGGACGTCGCCAGGGACAGCCTCGGCAAGGTCTCCGGCGTCGACGGGGCGCCCGTCGCGGCGGGCCGCACCAACGACAAGGACCGGCTGAAGTCGGCGTGGTTCGCCGGGTACACGCCCAAGGTGTCCACCGCCGTGACCCTGTTCCGGCTGCGCCCGCGCGATCCGCTCCTCCAGCCGCTGTCCGACGTCGGCGGGCGCGGGTCGCGGCACGGCAACGCCCTCACCGAGCGGATCTGGCGCGACTCGCTGCTCGGCGTTGACCTTGCCCCTGGGTCAGGGTCGAAGCTCGGGGCGTCGAAGGCAGCCGCCTTCGGCGACCGGTGACCGCCGGTCACGGAGAATGACCACGTGGACGCACCCGGCAGAGAGCACGCACGCGACAGCGAACCGACACCCGGCGGCAGGCCGGAACCCGGCAGGGAGCCCGGCCTCCTCAAGCTCGGCGCCTTCGCCGCCCGCACCCGTCTGTCCGCCAAGGCCCTGCGCCTGTACGACCGCCAGGGCCTGCTGCCCCCGGCGTACGTGGACGAGGCGACCGGCTACCGCTACTACAGGCCCGAACAGGTCGAGCGGGCCCGCACCGTCGCGCTCCTGCGCCGCCTCGACATGCCGCTCGCGGACATCGGGGCGCTGATGGGGCTCGACGACGCGGCCGCGGCGGCGGCCCTCGGGGCGTACTGGGCCGGTGTCGAGGAGCGGATCGCCGCCCAGCGCACCCTCGTGGACTACCTCCGTGGCCGGCTGTCGGGAAGGAGTCCCACCATGTACGGCACGTTCGAGATCCGCACCGCCGACGTCCCCGAGGCCTTCGTCCTCTGCGAGCGGCGCCATGTGTTCACGCATGAGCTGTCCACCTGGATCGACGCCTCGCTCGGGCGCCTGGAGCAGGTCGCCGACGAGCTCTGCGGCGGCGTCACCACCTCGCCGTTCGTCATCTACCACGCCGAGGTCACCGAGGACAGCGACGGCCCCGCCGAGGCCTGCGTGCCCGTCGCCGACCCCGAGGCGGCCCGCGCCTGGGCAAAGGCGCAGGGGCGGCAGCGGGACGTCCGGGCCCGCGTCGAGCCCGCCTGGCGCCTGGCCTACGCCCGCATCACCAAGGCGCAGGTGGCCTATCCGCAGATCATCGGCGCGTACGACGCCGTCGAGGAGTGGATCGCGCGGGAGGGCCTGCGCCAGGCGGGCCCGTGCCGCGAGGTGTACTTCACGGACTGGGACGCGGCGGGGCCCGGGGACGACGTGTGCGATGTGGCGTACCCGGTGGCGTGAGGATGCCGGTCGGCGTCGGCGGTCGGCATCGGCGTCGGCGTCGGCGGTCGCAGCTTGATGATCAGTCACATTCCTTATGGACTCCCGTACTTCACTTGATGTCGCACGGGCGTCAACGTCCCCCCGCCACACCTATTCTGGTGAGACATGAAGGGGGACGGGACCGACTCCGGCCCCAACTCGACGCGACACGGGTCGGGTTGGGGCGACGAGTCGCGCCCCGAGCCCCCCGAGTCCTCCCTGCCGCCCCTGTTCGTCGCCGGGCCGCCGCCACGTGCCGCCCGCGTGGAGCTGCCCCCGGAGAGCCCCGACCCGACCGTCCTGCCCGAGATCACCCTGCTGGACCGGGCGGTCTCGCGCGGCGACGACCCGGACGCGCTCGACGGCCTGCCGCTGCCGCCCGACCGGCTGCTCGCCCGGCAGTACCGGGTGGTGCGGCCGCTCGGCTACGGCGGCATGGGCGAGGTGTATCTGGCGCTCGACACGAAGGTCGGCGGGCGCGAGGTCGCCATCAAGATCCTGCGCCCGGACAACGTCGAGGGCGGTGGCGCCCCGCAGCCCGCGCCCGACTCCCCCGACCACCCCCTCGCGCGCGAGCGCCAGGAGCTGGTCGAGCTCAACCACGAGGACATCATCCGGGTCTTCAACTACGGGCACCATCCGGACGTGGGCGACTTCCTCGTCCTGCAGTACGTGGACGGCCCGACCCTCGAAGAGGTGCGGGCGCGGGCGCAGTTGTACCCGGAGGAGTTCGGCGGCTCCCGCTTCTACGAGTTCGTGCTCGCGTACGGGGTGCGGTTCCTGGCGGGGCTGGGGTATCTGCACGCGCCCGAACGCGGCAAGGTGTACGGGGACCTGAAGCCGTCGAACGTCATGCACGACGGGTCCGCCGTCAAGTTCGTCGACGTCGGCAGCGTGCGGCGGGCCGGGGCGCCGGGCCTGACCTCCACGGACTACCGCGCGCCCACCGTCGGCCCGTGCGGCGAGTCCACCGGCGCCGACGACCTGTACAGCCTCGGTGAGACGCTGCGCCACCTGTGCGGGCTCGGCGATCTGGACGACCTCGCCGGACTCCCGCCGCTGCCCCGCCCGGACGGCCCGCCCGAGCCGCCGGGGCCCCCGCAGGACCGGGCCACCCAGCTGATGACGGTGCCCCTGCCGCCCGACGGCCTCGGCCTCGGCCTGCTCTCCCTCGCCCGCGCGCTGCGCCGGGCCACCCGCCCCGACCGCGCCGACCGGTTCGCCACGGCCCGCGAGATGGACGAGCAACTGCGGGGTGTCTTCCGGGAGTTGCGTTCCTTGCGGCTGCGCGCGGAGACGTTCGAGCCGTCGCCGCTCTTCCTCCAGTCGGCGTACGCGCTGGACGGCGGGCTCGGGGTGCCCGCGCCGCTGTCGCGGTGGGCCGGGGATGCCGGGGATGCCGGGGATGCCGCCATCCGCGTGGCCCGCACGACCGACTCCGACTCCGCCCCCTACGAGGCCCCCGAACCCTCGGACCTGGCGCAGCAGTTGCCCGTCCCCCGGCCCGATCCCGACGACGCCCGCCACGCCGAGCTGAGCCGCCTCGGCGACGACGACCCGGCCGCGCTGCTCCAGCACACCACGGAGTGGCCGGGCTCGCCCGAGGTGCAGTTGCTGCGCTGCCGGCTGCTGCTGCGGATCGCGCTGCGTCCTGACGCGCAGGTGCCGCCGCGCCTCGACGACGCCGCCGTCGCCCTGGTCCGCGCCGAGCGGGCGATCGGGCCCGGCGCGGCCCCGTACGACTGGCGGCTCGCCTGGCACCGCGGGCTGCTCGCGCTCGCCGCCGACGACGTGCCGCTCGCCCGCGGGCACTTCGACCGGGTGTACGCCGCGATCCCCGGCGAGTACGCGCCCAAGCTGGCGCTCGGGCACTGCGCGGAGCGGCTCGGGCGGTGGCGGGAGGCGCTCACGTTCCACGAGGCGGTGCGGGTGCGCAATCCCTCGCTGGGCGGGGCGGCGTTCGGGGCGGCGCGGGCACGGCTCGCGCTCGGCGGGCCGCGGGCGCTCGCCTACGCGGTCGAGGCCCTGGACGCGGTGGCGCAGCACTCGCGGTACCGGACGGCGGCGCGGGTCGGGGCGGTGCGGGTGTGCGCGGACCACGCGCGGGGCGCGGAGGACCTGGCGGAGGTGGTGCGGCGCCTCGGCCGGCTCTTCTACGCGCACGGGCTCACCGACGAGCAGGCGCGGCTGCGGATGCGGGCGCAGGTGTGGGAGGTGGCGCGGGCGCTCCTGAGCGGGGGCGCGGTGTCCGCGGCGGGGCTGCGGGACGTCGCCCGCGGGGCGGACGTCAGGCTGTGCTTCCCCGTGTCCGAACGGCAGGTCCGGGTCGACCTCTCCCGCTTCTGCGTGGGCCTGGCCCAGCAGGCGGCCCGCGACCCCGCGGGCTCCGACACCCCCCTCGCCGAGCTCCTCCTGGACCGCGCCTACGCCATCCGCCCCTTCGGCCTGCGCCACCACAGGGGCGCCCGATGAGATCCCCCTCGACCGCCCCCGCGGGCCGCCCACCGCAGGGCCGACGCCCCGGGCCGGCGGGAACCGAGGCGCCGCGAGCGAGCGCGACCGCCCTCCGGTCGTGCTCGCCGCCACCCTGCCGCCGTCCCCGGGGGCAGTCGTCCCGCGGGGCGCCGGGGTCCTTCCCCGCTCGGGCGGGGCCGACGGCTCGGGGAACGGTGGTCACGACGGCCCGGCGCGTCCGCGGCGGCAGCACCGCCGGGGCCCGGCCCCGCCACACCGCCACCGGGTCCCGCGCCCACCCCGACCGGAGGCGCCCGTGAAGCCCTCCGTCCTGTGGAAGTGGGTGTGGGCGCCCGGCGTCCGGGGCTGCCGCAACCACGCCTACCTGCGGGAGCGCCTGGTCGCGCTCCCCCTCCTCACCGTCCTCGCCTTCACCCCCTTCGCCTGGGCCCACACCACCGTCCGCGCCGACGCCGCGTACATCCAGGACCGCGCGGCCCCCGCCCTCGGCGACCTCGCGGACGCCCGCGCGTCGCTCCAGATCGCCGACGGCGAGGCCGCCGACAGCCTGCGCGCGGGCCGCGCCGTCGAGCTGAGCGGCCTCAGCGAGCGCTACCGCACCCGCACCACCCGCGCCACCCAGCGCCTGAACCAGGTGGCCCGCAGCGGCGCCCTCTCCACCTCCGAGCGCCAGGACCTCGACGTCGTCGCGGGCCTCGTCGCCGACTACGGCACCTGGACCGCCTGGGCCCAGGCCAACGCCTCCGACCGCGCCCTGCGCGAGGCCTCCCTCGCGTACGCCCGCAGCATCCTGTGCTCCTCCCGCGTGGACCCCGTCACCCTCGTCTGCCGCCCCGCCACCGGCTCCACCGCCACCGCCGTCGTCGACCGCGTGACCGCCCTCGAACGCGCCCTCCAGGACCGCATCGCCGACCGCGCGGACCCCGGCGCCGACGTCCTCGCCGCGTTCGCCGTCTCCGGCGTCGCGTTCCTGCTCCTGGTCCACGGCCTGTGGCGCACCCAGGTCTTCCTGCACCACCGCTTCCGGCTCCACGTCAGCCTGCCCCTGCTCGCCGCCGCCCTGCCGCTGCTCGCGCTGCCCCTCCTCGCCGCCGACGCCGTCCTCGTACAGAAGGCCCAGCGCGCCGCCGAGTCCACCGCCCGCGCCCTGTCCACGAAGACCTCACCGCGCATCGAGTCCACCGCCGAGGCCCACCCCTTCGCCGCCCCCGACCGGTACGTCATCTCCGCCTTGGAGGACTCCGTGGACCGCGAACTGGCCGAGGGCCGCCTCGCCTTCCTCGGCCCCGCGCCCGCCTGGGTGGTCCCCGCGGGTCTGCTCAGCGCCGCCGTCACCGGCGCCACCCTGCACTCCTACCGCCGCGAGTACGTCCGCCTCACCCGCCCGGGAGCCGCCCCGTGACCCGCCGCACCCGGCGCAGAGCCGTGGCCTCCGGGCTCACCGCCCTCGCCCTCGTCGCCGCCCTCACCAGTGGCGGCTGCTCCGCCGAGAGGCGCGACACCCTCGTCGTCCTCGGCCCGTGGACCGGCGCGGAGGGCATCGCGTTCGAGGCGATGCTGAAGCGGCTCGACGACGGCACCGGCAAGACGTACGCGTACCGCGGCACCCGCTCCTTGCGGGAGACCCTCGTCGCCCAGCTGCAGGCCGGTGACCCGCCGGACGTCGCCGTCCTCAACAGCCTGGGCGAGCTGACCGAGTACGCCCGCGCCAACCTCCTCGAACCCCTCGACACCCCCGGCCACCCGCCCTGGGCCCCCCGCATCGACGTCGACGGCTCCCACCGCACCTACTGGGTCCCCCTCAAGGTCGACCTGAAGAGTCTGGTCTGGAGCAAGAAGGAGCAGGGGAAGGGGGGCGGGGAGGAGCGTGTGCCCCGGTGGTGCGTCGGGCTCGCCTCGCAGGCGACCTCCGGGTGGCCCGGCACCGACTGGATCGAGGACCTGGTGCTGCACCGGTCCGGGCCCGACGCCTACGCCCGGTGGGCGACCGGGAAGCTGGACTGGAGCAGCCCCGAGGTGCGGGGGGCCTGGACCGCGTGGGCGCGGCTGCTCGGCGAGCGGTCGAGGAAGTCGGTCGACCTGTCGCTCACCACGTCGTACGAGGGGACCGAGGACCCGGACGCCGAGCGGCCGCGCCCCCGAGGGCTGCTCAACTCGCCGGAGCTGGACTGCACGCATGAGCACCAGAGCGCCTTCATCCGCTATCTGTATGCGAAAGCGAAGGGTAAAGAGGGCGCAAAAGGGGGTGGTGGCGGGGGTGTGCGGGTGGATCCCTCGGCCCGGTTCCTGCCCGGGCCCGCCGGCCACGACGACACCTACGAGGTCGCGGGCGACATGGCGGCCGCCTTCCGGGGCGGCCCGGCGGCCCGCGAGCTGGTCGAGCGGCTTTCGAGCGGCGAGGCACGGCGGCTGTGGCACGAGGAGGCCGAGCCGGAGCTGCGGCCGTTCTTCCCCGGCGCGGGCGACCCCCGGCCGACCGACCCGGGCGGCGACGAGGTCGCGGCGATCCTCACGGGCGGGGCGAAGGCGCTCTGCTTCGACGCCTCGGACGCGATGCCGCCCGCACTGCGGGACGCCTTCCACCGCGCGGTGCTCCGCTACTTCCGCGACCCCTCGGCCGCCCGTCTCGACACCCTCCTCGGCCAGCTCGACACCGCCCGCGCGAAGACCGGCGGCGGAGGCCTCACCCCGGACCTCCTCTGCGCGCCCCCGGCGGGGTGAGCCGCCCCACACCCGCCCGGCGACGCCGCCCGACCAGGCCCGGAACGACCTGCGGGAACAGACATTCGGTTGCATACTGGCGTGGACCGGGCCCCTGGGGTCGCTGTCTGCCAACCATTCCGCAGCGGTTAGCGTCTACTCCGAAGGAGTTGCCCCAGCCAGCCGAACGGACCGCCGACCGTGGCCTCTGCCGAACTGTCCTCCCCGTCACTCAGCCGAGCCGACCGGGGCAGCGGCATGCGCGAACCCTGGTACGAGCGGTACCGCATGCCACTGATGATCATGGCGGGCCTGCTGCCGCTGTATCTGCTGTGGTGGACGGTCTTCGCGACCGGCGGCGGCGACCTCGCCGCGCAGGAGGCCTGGGCGGGCTTCGCCCGGCGCTACCCGGGCTCGGCGTACAGCCTCTTCTGGTACGGCGGCCTGCACACCGCCAACTACAGCGTCATCTCGCCGTACCTCATGGCCGCGTTCGGCGTGCGGACGGTGGCCGCGGCCTCCGGGCTCGCCGCCACCTGGATGGCCATCGCGCTGATCATGCGCAGCGGCATCCGCAAACCGCTGTGGCCCTCGATCGTCGTCGGCTTCTCGCTGTGGTGCCAGGTCGTGTGCGGCCGTGCCACCTTCATGCTGGGCGTCGCCTTCGGCGTCGGCGCGGTCCTCGCGGCCACCGGCCCCACCAACAGGCTGCGGGTCGCCGCCGCCACGGCCTGCGCGGCGCTCGCGACCATGGGCAGCCCGGTCGCGGGCCTGTTCCTCGTCGTGGTGGGCGCCGCGCACCTCCTGAAACGCCAGTGGGGCCCGGCGCTCGCCCTGATCCTGCCGCCGTTCGTCGTGGTCGGCCTGACCACCTGGCTGTTCCCCTTCGAGGGGGAGCAGCCGATGGCGTTCATCCGGATCTTTCCGCCGGTGCTGCTGTGCGGGGTCGTGATCCTGGCGGCGCCGCGCTCCTGGAAGCTCCTGAAGATGGGCGCGGGGGTGTACGCGGTGGGCGTGGTGCTCACCTGGCTGATCCCCACGCCGATCGGCACCAATGTGGAGCGCTTCGCCGAGATCGCCGCCCCGCCGATACTGGTCGCCGCCCTCCTGAACCGGGCGTTCCCCTCCGTACGGCTGCTGCGGCCGAGCGGCAGTCCGCGGCACATCTGGCAGCGCACGGTGCTGATCTGTGCCATCGTCCTGTCCCTCATCTGGGTGTCGGTGAAGACGACCGCCGACATAGTGGCGTACACGAAGGTGCCCACCTGGGCCGTCGAGACCGACGGCGTCGTCAAGGAGCTCAACCGCCTGGGCGCCGAGCGCACCCGCGTCGAGGTGGTCCCGGCCCGCGACCACCGCGAGGCCGCCGTCCTGTCGCCGTACATCAACATGGCGCGCGGCTGGAACCGGCAGGCCGACGTGGAGCGCGGCCGCCTGTTCTACGAGGGCCGCCCGGTCTCGGAGGTCAAGGAGGGCATGTTCTCGTCGTCCTCCTACCGCGCCTGGCTGAACCACTGGGCCGTCGGCTTCGTGGTGCTCTACAAGGGCGACGGCCGCCCCGACGGCGCCGCCGAGCGCGAGCACGACCTGGTGACCAGCGAGCCGAGCTATCTGGACCAGGTCTGGCACGACGACAACTGGCGGATCTACCGCGTCAAGGACGCCGTCCCGCTGGTCGACAAGCCCGGCTCCGTGGTGACCGCCGACGGCGCCCACCTCACCGTCCGCATGTCCGAGCCCGGCTCGGTCACCGTCCGCGTCGCCTACTCGCCGTGGCTGTGGGCGGAGGGCGGCTGCCTCTACAAGGAGGGCGACTTCACGCGCCTGACGGTGAAGAAGCCCGGTGATGTGCGGATCGCATCGAACTACGGCGGCCCGTCGGGGCCGCAGCCGAAGTGCGAGCCGGAGCCCGACAAGGACTAGCGCGGGACCTGCTCTTCGGGAGTACGAGAAGTCTTCGGGAGTACGAGAAGGGGGTGGGGGTGGGCCGGCCGGCTCACCCCCACCCCCTTCTCGTGCGCGTCGCGCGTCAGCTCACGCGGGTCAGCTTCGCGCCGAGGCCCGGCTCGGAGAGGTCCTTCTGCAGGGCCACCGGAACCTTGATCGCGCCGCTGGTGGTGCCGTCACCGACGAGCAGGCGGCCGACGACCGTCCCGGCCTTCGCGGAGTGCGGGGGCGTCTTGCCGCCGTCCGAGAGCTCCGCCTTGACGGTCAGGCCGGACCAGCCGACGGCGGTGACGTCCTTGGTGGCGACGACCGGCGTGGTGCCGCCGAGGCCGTCGTCGATCTCGCCGACGACCTGGCCCTTCTTCACCACGGTCTTGGCCTTGAGGGCGTCCTGCCCGGCCGCGATCAGGTCCTTGGTGACGTTGGTGACCTTGTCGATGTTGGCCACGCCCTGCGAACCGAACTGGGCGAGGGCCGCGCCGATGACCATGTGGGTCTTGCCGCCGACGCGCTTCTCCGCAGCGAAGAGGATGTTGCCGCCCGCGGCCGACGTGGTGCCGGTCTTGATGCCGATGGCGACGGTCGGGACGAGACCGAAGTAGTTGTCCTGCTTGTCGCCGTTGATGTCCTCGTAGCTGCGCTGGCCCGCGATCTCCTTGAAGGTCGGGTTCTCCATCGCCACGCGGCCGAGCTTCACCAGGTCCTCGGCGGTCGACACGGTCGTCTTGTCGAGGCCGCTGGGGTCCGTGTAGTGCGTGTTCTTCATGCCGAGTTCCTTGGCGGTCTTGTTCATCTTGGCGACGAACTTGTCCTCGGAACCCTTGCTGTCCCAGCGCGCGAGCAGCCGGGCCACGTTGTTGGCCGACGGCAGCATCACGGCCTGCAGGGCCTCGTACTGGGTGAGCTTCTGGCCCTCGGTCACCTTGACCACGGACTCGTTGGCCGGCTTGCCCTTCTCGTAGTGCCGCTGCGCCTCGGCGTCGACCTCGATGGTCTTGCCGTCGCCGCCCTTCTTGATCGGGTGGTCGCGCAGGATCAGATAGGTCGTCATCACCTTGGCGATGCTCGCGATCGGCACGGGCTTCTGCTTCCCGGACGAGCCGAAGCTGCCGATGCCGTCGACGTCCATGGCCGCCTGACCGTCCTCGGGCCACGGGATCGACGGCTTGCCGCCCTCGAAGGAGTGCGTGGTGGCGGCCGTCAGGGTCAGCTTCGGCTCCGGAAGCGGACGCAACGCCTGTGCGACTGCGAACACAATCGCGAGGAGCACGACGAGCGGCGTCCAGATCTTGACCCGGCGCACGATGGTGCGGGTCGGGGTCTCCGGGGGCGGCGGCGTGTTCGTCAGCTCGGCGAGCAGGTCGAGCGGCGGCAGCGGGGGCATCGGCTGCTGGCTGGTGCGGTCTCCGGGCGGGGGCGCCTGGACCGGGGTGCCCGCTCCCTGCTGGGCCTGTGCGGGTGCGCCCGCCGGGGCCGAGGCCTGCGCGGCGGCCTGTCCGGGCAGGGCCTTGCCCTCCTGGCCGGGCTTCGCGCCCGGCTTCGTGCCCGGAGCGGGCTGCGCCTTCGGCTCGGGCTTCACGCGGGGCTCGTCGAGCGGCTTGAGCGCGACGAACTTGCTGGTGCGCTCGGACTCCGACTCAGGTGCCCCGGCTGCCTTGGCCGCCTTGGCCGCGGGCTTCGCGGCGTCGTCGGACTTCGGCTTGCGTTCGGCGGGTACGTCGCCGAGCTTCAGCATCGTCGTCGGCTGGTCCACGCCCGCGGAGGCGGGGCGGACGGCCTTGAAGACGGCGGTGGCCTGGTCGAGCGGGCCGCTGGGGGCGTCGGGCTTGTCGTCGTCGGCCTTGGGCTTGTCGTCGCCCTTCGGCTCGGCGTCGGCGGTCTTCGGCTTGGCGTCGTCGGACTTCGGCTTCTCGGCGGCCTTCGGCTCGGCGTCGTCGCCCTTCGGCTCTGCGTCGTCGGCCTTCGGCTTGGCGTCGGCGGACTTCGGCTTCTCGGCGGCCTTCGGCTTGGCGTCGGCCTTGGCGTCGGCTTCGGGCTTCGGGTCGGCCTTGGGCTCGGCGTCGGCCTTGGGCTTGGGCTCGGGCTCGGCGTCGGCCTTGGGCTCGGCGTCGGCGTTCGGCTTGGCGGCGCCCTTCGCGGTGAGCGTCAGGGTGGCGTCGGACTTCACCGGAGCCTTCGGCGCGGGCTCGGCCTTGGCGGCGGGCTCGGCGTCGGCGTCGGAGTCCGCATCCGTGGCGCTCTCGGGCTCGGCGCTCTCGGGCTCGGCGTCGGCCTTCGGCCCGGCGTCGGACTTGCCGTTCCCACCCGGCCGTACGGTCGTGAACACCGCGGTGGCCCGGTCGACCCGGGGGTCTTCCGGCTCGGCGTCGGCGGAGTCGTCGGCCTCGGCACCCTCGGACTTCCCGCCCTCGCCCCGCGCACCGTCGTCGTCCTTGGCGTCGTCCGCCCGCGTCTCGGGCCGCGCAGCCGTGAACACGGCCGTGGCCATGTCGACCGCGGACCCGGCCACGTCCGAGGAGGAACCTTCCGGCTCACCCGAGGAGGAACCTTCCCCCTCAGCCGCCCCGGAACCCTCAGCAGCCTCATCCGCCCCAGAAGCAGACCCGGCACCGGACTCCGCACCCGACTCGGTTTCCTCGGATCCCGCGACCCACGCGGCAACCGCGGCGCGCAGTCGTGCGTCTCCCTTGGCGTCGCCCGGCGTGGAGCCGACCGTGGAAGCGGGCGCCGACGAGGCGTCGGCCGCACCGTCCGAGGCGCCCCCGCCAGAAACCGTCTTAGACCCGTCGGGGAACTCGCCCGCCACCGATGCCTCCTCGTGCTTGCCGTACTCGCCACGCCCAACCATGGCCCGGACCCGCTGTCCGAACCATGTACCAGTGTCCTGTGTGAGGGCTTAACCCCCGTGGTAGACGAGAACGACATACCTACTGGTTCCCGTACGTACCGCCCACGCACTCTCGACAGACCAATGTGAGAGGGGTCACCCTGTCATTCATCCACGCGGGGAGGCATGGATGGGCAGGAGCCGCAGAACAATTCCGGAGGAGCTTCTGCTGCTCGCTCTGGACCCGGCCACGGGTACCACAGCGCAGCCGCAGTCGCTCGACCTGGGTCTGGCCGGCGCACAGCTAGTAGAGCTGGCACTGGCCGGACGGATAGCCCCTGACGGGGATCGTATCGCCGTGGTGATGCCACGGCCGACCGGAGATCCGACTCTGGACTCCGCACTGGAACTGCTGCGCAGGCGCGGCAGCCCGGTCCGGGCCGTCCACTGGATCGGCGGGCCCCGCCTGGGGCTGCGCCAGACCTACCTTTCGCATCTGGAGCGGTGCGGCATGGTGCATGCCGTGGCGGGTCAGATGTGCGGGGTACTGCCGACGACTCGCTATCAAGCGACGGACACGGCGATCAGCCGGGAAATCAGGTCCCGACTGGATTCGGCGATCCGCACCGGCGTCCCGCCGGACCCGCGGACCGCGGCGCTCGCCGCGCTGGCCCACGCGGTCGGACTCGGCAAGCACCTGTATCCGGGCAACGAGGGACGCTCGTCCCGCTCCCGGCTGCGCGATCTGATCAGGCACGACCCGATGGGCGGCCT
This sequence comes from Streptomyces sp. RK9, assembly GCF_045070545.1. NCBI lineage: Bacteria > Bacillati > Actinomycetota > Actinomycetes > Kitasatosporales > Streptomycetaceae > Streptomyces > Streptomyces sp. RK9. The sequence goes on from NZ_CP173704.1 coordinate 327,623, forward strand.
CGTGGCACACGCCGTGATGGACGTCCAGAACGGTGTGGCGGCGCAACCGCGCCGCAGCCCCGCGACCGCGGGGCAGGGCGGCGGGCGGCAGCCCGCGCAGGCGGCGCGGACCGCACCGGACCCCGGCAGGGTTCCGATGCAGCCACGCCGGGGTGCGGGAGCCATGGCCCGCGCCGTGGCCCACTGAACCGGCCACACCCGCAGCACACGCGTCATCCGCGCCACCGCGCCGCAGTCCCCCAGACCCGGTTCGGGAGCCGCTCGGCCGCGCGGGCGGGACACCGGGCGTCCACGAAGGACGCCGGTGACCCGTCCGCGCGGCCGCAACCGCCTCATGGGACACGCCTGTTGGGCCGACGCACTCGGCGCACGCCGCGCCGGCACCCCCACACACCGCTGTTCTGCTGTTTCCCAGCGCCGAGTTGACCCGTGGTGGCACTCTGCATGGCAGCAGACACGCAAAGTAGAGGCATAGTGCCGGAGGTGCACGTCCCGTGGCGTCCAACGTCAATCCCACCGTCAGGCGACGCCGGCTCGGCCAGGAGCTGCGTCGGCTGCGCGAGCTGAAAGGCATGACAGCCGAAGAGGTGGCGGAGCGGCTGCTGGTCTCGCAGTCGAAGATCAGTCGCCTGGAGAACGGCCGCCGTTCGATCAGCCAGCGCGACGTCCGCGACCTCTGCGGGGTGTACGAGGTCGAGGACCACCGGATCGTCGACTCGCTCATGCAGATGGCCAAGGACTCCCGCCAGCAGGGCTGGTGGCATTCGTTCGGCGACATCCCGTACAGCGTCTACATCGGTCTGGAGACGGACGCGGCGTCCTTGCGCGTCTACGATCCGCAGGTCGTCCCCGGCCTGCTCCAGACCCGGCCGTACGCGGAGGCGCTGATCACCGGCGCGCTGCCGGAGACCACCCCGACCGACATCGAGAAACGGGTGCAGGTCAGGATGCGCCGCCAGGAGCGCATCGCGGCGCCGGAGAATCCGCTGCGCCTGTGGACCGTCCTGGACGAGTCCGCGCTGCGCCGCGTCGTCGGCACCCGCGCGCTGATGCGCGAGCAGCTGGAGTACCTGGTGGAGCAGTCCCAGCTGCCGCACGTCACGGTGCAGGTGATCCCGTTCGACATGGGCGCGCATCCGGGTCTGAACGGTCAGTACGCGATTCTCGAGTTCCCGGACGCCTCGGATTCCAGCGTGGTGTACATCGAGGGCGTCACGAGCGACCTGTATCTGGAAAAGGCGAACGACGTGCAGCAGTACAGCGTCATGTACGAGCATCTGCGGGCACAGGCGCTGAATGTGGAGCAATCCCGTCAGCTGATCGCGGACATCGCCAAGGAGTACGCCCGCTGAGGGCCATCGGGGTCCGGCAGGTGAAAGTGCCGCACAGTACACCTTCGCCATAGCGCGACGGAAGACCCCTCTGGAATATGCCATCCGGTTGAGTGAACGACCCATCCGCCGGTCGATGTTGGCGAGTAGCGTCATTCACGCCAACAGCAAGAACGTTGGCGTATACCGCTCTCAGGCGGTTACAGCAATTCACCAACTGCGCAAAACGGAGCAAACATGGCAATCCAGCAAGGTGCCTCGCACGCTTGGACCAAGTCTTCCTACTCCACCGGGAACGGCGCCTGCGTCGAGGTCAAGTCCCCCGTGACGCACGCGATCTCCGTGCGGGACTCCAAGGTCACCGACGGCGCGGTCATCGCCTTCCCCGCCGACTCCTGGAACGTCTTCGTGGCCCAGGTCCGCGACGGGAACCACGACCGCGGGTGATACGTGCCACCGACGCGACCACAACCGCATAGCACCACCGCATGAGCCCTCTCGACTGGTCCGCCGTCCTGGCCGAGGGGGCTCGGCCTCGTCCGCTAGCGGAGTTGGTCCACGTACCGGTCCGTCCCCGGCACGGTCGGGATGAACGGCGCCACCAGCTCCACCCGCCCGAGCCCCGACTCCGCGACCTCCTCTACGGCACCGGCGAACCGCTCGGCCCAGCACGCGCGCGGATCGCCCTCCAGGAACCACAGCAGGGTCAGCCGGGTGTCGACGCCCTCGACCTGCTTCACGTACGTCATCCGGTCGCCCGGCAGCGGTGTCGGCCGGAAGACCGTCACCAGGGCGGCCGGTGAGCCCGCGAGGGCGCGCGGGAGCCTGCGGGCGAGCAGCCACTCCAGGAGCTCCGGTCGCCGCTCGGGGCTCTCGGCGTCGATGACTTCGAGGACGAGCCCTTGGTAGGGGTGGTCGAGGGCGTGGAAGTCGCGGGGCCCGGCGGCGCCGTCCCGGTAGACGGTGGCCTCGTGGTCCTGGAAGGCCGTGAAGACGTGCGTGCGGGCCTGGTGGACGCGGCCGTCGCGGTTGAGGCGCTTGTTGATGCCGACGGTCCACTTCATGTGGTGGTCGTAGCGGCCCTCGGTGATCCAGTACGTGGAGAGGTAGCAGCCGGCCGTCACGGGCTGCGCGACCGCCGACTTCTCGGGCAGGCGCAGGAGTTGCAGCTCGCGGGTCGCCACCCAGCGCCGCCCCGCGTACATCCACGGCATCGCCATCGCGCCCGCGTAGTAGTGGTCGTCCTCGTACCAGCGGTTGTAGGCGTACTCCTGGCCCGGGTGCGGCTCGACCATGGTGATCAGCGCATGGCCCGGGCGCACCCCGTAGGGACCGACGGCGGCCAGCTCGCCGTACACCTCGGCGCGGGTGTCCTCAGTCACTTGGCTCCCCTTCCTTCCTCCGTTGGACGCCCATACTCTGACGCTCCGTCAGAAAAACTGCCAGAGTCCGGAGGTTCCTCATGTCACTGCTCGACGGCAGGACCGTGATCGTCTCGGGGGTCGGCGCGGGGCTCGGCCACGAGGTCGCCGCCGCCGTGGTGCGCGACGGCGGCAACGCCGTGCTCGGCGCGCGCACGAAGGAGAACCTGGAGCGGTCGGCCGCCGAGATCGACCCGGACGGCGGGCGCGTGGCGCACCTGCCGACGGACATCACCGACGAGGGCCAGTGCGCGGCGCTGGCCGCGCTTGCCGTGGAGCGGTTCGGGCGGATCGACGCGCTGGTGCAGGTCGCCGCCTGGGACAGCTACTTCGGCGGCCTGGAGGACGCGGACTTCGCCGCCTGGGAGGGCATCCTGGACGTGAACCTCCTCGGCTCGCTGCGGATGACCCGGGCCTGTCTGCCGCACCTCAAGGAGCGCGGCGGCTCGGTCGTCCTGATCGGCACGCAGTCGTCGGTGGCCGCGCCCTCGCAGGTCCGGCAGGCGGCGTACGCGGCGTCGAAGGGCGCGCTGGTCTCGGCGATGTACTCCCTCGCCCGCGAGCTGGGCCCGCACCGGATCCGGGTGAACACCGTCCAGCCGGGCTGGATGTGGGGGCCGCCGGTGGAGGCGTACGTGAAGTTCACCGCGCACACCGAGGGCGTGCCGGAGGCGGAGGTGAAGCGGCGGCTCACGGAGCGGATGGCGCTGCCGGAGCTGGCCACCGACGGGGACGTCGCGGACGCCTGCGTGTTCCTCGCGTCCGACCGGGCGCGGGCCATCACCGGTCAGTCGCTCCTTGTGAACGCGGGCGAGCTGATGCGCTGAGGCCGCCACCGGGAGACGCCCGGGAGACCCCCGCGAGACGCCCCCGAGGGGTGGCCGACAGGTACCCCTTAGGGGCCTTTTGCCACCCTCTCTCAATCACGTACATGAACCAAGGTCGTCAACTCGAACGATTTTACTTCCTCTTGACCATGCGGGCGGTTGTCCGCGCCCTCTCGCCGAACCGACTATGAGCGGGCACTTCGCGGCCGTTCAGGCGCCTCCACAACGAAGTGGGCGCCGTTTCAGCGGAGTTGACCGAGTTCACAAGTCGGACCCCTGGGAGGGGCAATGAACGGTCTCGACTGGGCCGTGCTCATCGCGTATTTCGGCGTGATGGTCGCGATCGGAGTCTGGTCCCACAAACGCGTGGACAACGTCAGTGACTTCTTCACGGCCGGCGGCAAGATGCCCTGGTGGCTCTCCGGCATCTCGCACCACATGTCCGGCTACAGCGCGGTGATGTTCACCGGTTACGCGGGCATCGCCTACACCTACGGCGTCACGTCCTTCATCACCTGGTCGTTCCCGATCGCCCTCGGCATCGCCATCGGCGCCAAGCTGTTCGCGCCGCGCATCAACCGGCTGCGCTCACGCCTGCACGTCGCCTCGCCCCTCGAGTACCTGAAGAACCGCTACAACCTGAAGACCCAGCAGGCCCTCGCCTGGTCCGGGATGCTCCTGAAGATCGTGGACGTCGGCGCGAAGTGGGCCGCGATCGCGACCCTCCTGTCCGTCTTCACCGGCGTCTCCCTCAACCAGGGCATCCTCATCACCGGCGTGATCACCGCGATCTACTGCACCATCGGCGGGCTGTGGGCGGACGCCCTCACCGAGCTGGGGCAGTTCATCATCCAGCTGCTCGCCGGTGTCGCGATGTTCGTGGCGGTGGTCGCCAAGCTCGGACCGTACGGCGGGTTCTTCGGCGTCTGGGACGAGCCCGAGCTGGACGGCCACGCGAAACCGCTGGTCGGCCCCTACGGCACCGTCTTCCTCCTGGCCTTCCTCTTCATCAAGCTCTTCGAGTACAACGGCGGCATGCTCAACCAGGCCCAGCGGTACATGGCCACGGCCAACGCCCGCGAGGCCACCCGCTCCGCGCGGCTCTCCGCCGTCCTCTGGCTCGTCTGGCCCCTCGTCCTCTTCTTCCCCATGTGGATGTCGCCGCTCCTCGTCGACGCGAAGAAGCCCGACGGGTCCGACTCCTACGCCCTGATGACGGAGCAACTGCTCCCCCACGGGCTCCTCGGCCTCGTCATCGTCGGCTTCTTCTCCCACACCATGGCCATGTGCTCCTCCGACGCCAACGCCATCGCGGCCGTCTTCACCCGCGACGTCGCGCCCGTCCTCTCCAAGCGGGCCCGCGCCTGGACCGACCACACCGGGCTCCTCGCCGCGCGGCTCACCACCGTCGTCTTCCTCGGCCTGTCCATGGCCGTGGCCACGCAGGTCAACTCGCCCGCCTTCAAGGACATCATCACCGTCGTCATCAAGTGGGTCGCCGGCCTCATGGGCCCCATCGCCATCCCGATGATGCTCGGCCTCCTCCGCCCGTTCCGCCGCTCAGGACCCACGGCCGCGCTCACCAGCTGGGCGCTCGGGCTGCTCGCCTTCTGGCTGGTCAACTACCCCATCCACTGGAACGTCGACGGCGGCGTGCCCCTCCAGTACCAGGTCTCCATCCCCCTGGCCGTCTCCCTGATCCTCTACATCGCCATCGGCTACTTCAAGCCGGAGGACACCCCCGAGCGGGACGCCCTGATCGAACGCATCAACACGGACGACGACGACTCGGCCTCGGCGGTTCTCCCCACCCAGCAGGAGCCCACACAACCCAAAACGGTCGGCTGACCCCGCCCCCAGGACCCGCACCCCAAATCCCACCGCTACCGCGGCGGGTTGCTCCCCCACCCGCCCGCCCGTTTCCACTCGACCGGCCGGTGGGCGTCTCCTGTGGGGGCGGATCACCGTTGGCGACAGCGGGCTTGGGAGGGATCACCCGCAGCGGCAGCGAGCAACCACCGGGCAGCCACAGCCGCCAACGGCGAACCAGCCCCACGGGAGACACCCACCATCCGGCTAACCGGAAACGGGCGGGCGGGTGGGAAAGCAACCGCCGCGATAGCGGCGGAAAACCACCCACCACCCGCAGACGCCGGCGGCGGAGCGGGCCCACGGGAGACGCCCGCCGTCCGGCCGACTGGAAACGGGCGGGCGGGTGGGAGACCAACCGCCGCGGTAGCGGCGGGAGGCCGCCCGCCAGTCGCAGACGCCGACGGCGGAGCGGGCCCACGGGAGACGCCCGCCGTCCGGTCGGGTGGAAACGGGTGGGCGGGTGGGGGAGCAACCCGCCGCGGTAGCGGTGGGGAACGGACGGGTTGCCGCAGGCGGTGGGGCAGGCCCCCACGCCCGGCGCCGGCCGACCGGCCGGAGGCGGGTGGGCCGAGGTCGGGCGAGCAGAAGCAGCCGCGGGCGCAGCCTCGTGGTGGGATTGCCCCCATGCTGACCGCGAGACGCGTGCTGATCGTGGCGTACGACAACGTCCAGATCCTGGACATCGCCTGCCCGAGCGGGGCCCTGGACATAGCCAACCGCTTCGGCGCGGATCCCCCGTACCGGATCGACCTGGGGACGGTGGGCCGCCGCCCGGCGCACAGCTCGGCGGGCATCGCCCTGGCGGCGGGTCAGCAACTGGAGGCGGTGACGGGCGAGTTGGACACGCTCATGGTGGTGGGCGGGGCGGGCTACGAGGAGGCGGCGGCCGATCCCCGCCTGGTCGCCCAGGTCCACCGGCTCGCGGAGCACAGCCGCCGTGTGGCAAGCGTGTGCACGGGCGCGTACGTGCTGGCGGCCGCGGGCCTCCTGGACCACCGCCGGGCGACGACGCACTGGGGCTACGGGGAGCGCCTGGCGGCCCGCCACCCCACGGTGGCGGTGGACGTGGCCCCGCTGTACGTACGCGACGGCAACGTGTACACCTCCGCGGGCGTCACCAGCGCCCTGGACCTCACCCTCGCCCTGATCGAGGACGACCACGGCCCGACCCTGGCCCGCGCGGTGGCCCGCGAGCTGGTCTCGTATCTGCACCGCCCCGCGGACCAGGCGCAGATCAGCATGTTCCTGGCGGCCCCGCCCCCGGGCGACCGCCTGGTCCGCGACCTGTCGGGCCACATCAACGCGCACCTGGCGGACGACCTGTCCCCGAGGGCCCTGGCCGCCCGCGCGGGCGTCAGCACCCGGCACCTGACACGGCTGTTCTCGGCCCACCTGGGCACGACTCCGGCACGCGCGGTGCGTGCGGCCCGCACGGAGGCGGCCGCGCACCTGGTGCGCTCCAGCGAACTCCCGCTGGCGGCGATAGCGCGCCGCTGCGGCTTCGGCTCGGCGCAGACGTTACGACAGGCGTTCCTCGACCACTACGGCATGGGCGGGGACAGGATTCGCAGGATGCCGGACATGCCGCGCCCGCGAACGCCGGAGGGCGCGGAAACTCCCGTCCCATGACACCTCAGACGCCCCCGCGCACGACACCTCGGACACCCCCGGCCGACCCGACGTCCTCGACCCGCCGCACCCTCCTCCGCGGCACGGCGGCCGCAGCCACAGCCGCGCTGGCCACGGCGGCCCTCGCCCCGACGGCCCTCGCCCCGACGGCCCACGCGGCCGACACCACCCCGGCCCCCTCCGACAACCCCTCAAGGGCCCGTACCGGCACCCCGCCCCGAGGCCCCCGGATCGGCATCCTCCTCTACGACGGCTACAGCCTCCTCGACCCCACGGGCCCCGCCGAGATCCTGTCCCGCGTCCCCGGCGCGAGCGTCACGATGATCGCCGAGCGCCGCGGCCCCGTGCGGACCGACACCGGGGACGTGGCCGTGATGGCGGAGCGCACCCTCGACGAGGCGGGCCGCCTGGACGTGCTCCTCGTACCGGGCGCGGGCAACCGCGGTGTCGTCGCGGCGATGGAGAACCGGACGCTCCTGCGGTGGATCCGGCACACGGACCGCAGGACCCGCTTCACGACGTCCGTGTGCACGGGCTCGCTGGTCCTGGCGGCGACGGGCCTCCTGGACGGCCGTCGCGCGACGACGTACTGGGCGTCGGCGCCGTACCTGGAGAAGACCTTCGACGTCACGTACGTGCCCGAACGGTACGTGGAGTCGGGGAAGTTCCTCACGGCGGCGGGCGTCTCCGCGGGCCTGGACATGGCCCTGTACCTGGCGGCGCGGCTGACCGACGAGGACACGGCGAGGGCGATCCAGCTCGCCGTGGAGTACGACCCGAGGCCGCCGTTCGACGCCGGGAACGCGCAGGAGGCGAGCGAGGAGCTGAAGGCGCGGGCCTTGAAGATCGTGGAGGACTCGCAGCGTTGAGCCGCGCGGGCCCGAGCGGGACCCGGACGGGGCCCGGACGGGGGTCGGGCCCGGGTCCGGACGGGGGCCGGGCCCGAGTCCGGCGGCAGGAGGGCTCAGGCGCGCGGGTAGCGGGCGAGCCAGCCGGGCGCCGCGCCCGCGGGGCTGTGCAGGGCGGGTCCCTGCGTCATCTCCATGGCGAAGTCGTCGGCGATCTCGAGGACGGTCGCACGGCCTTCGAGTTCGGTGAGCCAGCCCGGGGGCAGCGCGGTCTCGCCGTGGAGGGCGCCGAGGAGCGACCCGCACAGCGCGCCGGACGCGGCGGACGCCCCGCTGTGGTTGACGGCGAGCCGCAGGCCGTGGCGGATGTCCTCGCCGACGAGGGCGCAGTACACGGCGGCGGCGAGCGCCCCGACGGCCTCGCCCTCGCCGACGAGTTCCTCCACGCGCCCGGCGGTGGGCATGCCCTGGCGGACGGCGCCGAGCGCGTGCCGCAGGGCGTCGGTGACGGGCTGGTGTCCTGGCCGGGCGGCGAGCAGGGCGAGGGTGCGCTGGATGGCGCCGTCCAGGGACTCGCCGCGGGCGAGGCCGTGCACGAGGACGGTGTGGGCCCCGGCGGTGAGGTAGGCGACGGGGTGGCCGTGGGTCTGCACGGCGCACTCGACGGCGAGTTGCAGCACGAGCTGCGGCTCCCAGCCGACGAGGAGCCCGAAGGGTGCGGACCGGGTGGCGGCCTCCGGCCCCTGGTCGCCGGGGTTCTTCGGTACGTCGAGGGTGCCCATGCGGTCGTCGGCGAGCCCGGTGAGGCAGGCGCGGGCGGGCCCGCGGCGGGCGTACAGCCACTCCTCGCGGGCCAGCCACCCGTCTTCCTTGCGGCGCTCGTCGGGCCCCCAGTCGCGCTGGGTCGCGGCCCAGCGGCGGTAGGCGCGGTGCAGGTCGGTCGGCGGGTGCCAGGCCCCGGTGTCGCGGCGGACCTGCGCGCGTATGAGCCCGTCGACGGTGAACAGCGTCAGCTGCGTGGCGGCGGTGACGGTGCCGCGTCCGCCGCCGTGGGACGCGGCGAGCTCGGTGAGCCCTTCGGCGCCGTGCGCCTCGCGGATCGCGCCGAGGCCGAGGCCGTCGACGGGCGCGCCGAGCGCGTCGCCGACGGCGGCGCCGAGCAGCGTCCCGCGCACCCGGCTGCGGAAGTCCTGCTGCTCGGTGCGGCCCCACACACCGGTGGCTGCTGCAGTGCTCACCGAACCCCCTTTCCCGTGCCCTGGCGTCCGACTCCGCAGCACTGTAATCGAACGGGAACGGTGGGTTCAGGGCCCAAGTGGTTTGTACGGAGGTGCCCTTTCTCCGACCTTTCCCTAACTCCCGTCAGGGGTTGGCCGGTGTTCGACGTACTCGATGACGGTGCCGTCGGGGTGCTGTGCGGTGAAGCCGGTGCCGGTGGGGACGCGGTGCGGCGGGACCAGGATCCGCGTGCCCTCCTCGGCGGCGAGCCGGGTCAGATAGGCGTCGGCGGAGTCGACGAGCAGCGTCCCGTCGGTGGCCCGAAATGGCTCAAGGACCTCCTCGGTGGCCTCGACGAGCAGAAAACTTCCGACGACGGCGAGGGTGAGTTCCCTGGCGGGATACGTGAAGTACATGTCCCGTTCCACGCCGAGGAGCCGCTCGTAGAAGGCGGTGACGGAGTCCAGGGTGCCGGGCGGGGTGTAGACGCGGATGAGGGTGCGGGGTTCGGTGAGGTGGGAGGAGTCGTTGTGGCGGCGGATGACGACGGGGGTGTCGGTTGGGGTCTCGGTGGGGGTGTTGGTGGGGGTGTCCTTCGTGACGGCGTGGGTGCCGGTTGCTTCGGTCATGCGGCAAGCATCAGGCCGGGAATGGGGCGCTGCCAGGCGCGTGTTCATGGGGTGAGCGGAGGTCACAGGATGACGGACACGGCCCAGCGGGCACGGGGTGCGCTGCGGCGCGAGCTGGGCGGTTTCCTGCGCGCGCACCGGGGCCTTGTCGCCCCGGCGGACGTGGGACTGCCGCCCACCCCGCGGCGGCGCACGTCCGGGCTGCGGCGCGAGGAGGTGGCGGCGCTCTCCGGGGTGTCGGTGGCCTGGTACACGTGGCTGGAGCAGGGGCGCGTGGACACGTCCCGGCAGGTGCTCGACGCGGTGGCGCGGGCGCTGCGGATGGACGGGGCGGCGTGGGAGCACGCGCTCGCGCTCGCGGGGTTCGCCCCGGACGGGCTCTCCGCGCCGGACGGCCTCCACGCCCCGGACGCACGCGATGCGTCGGACTCCGTAGCGCTCAACCACCAACTGCTCCTGGACAGTTGGCCCACAACCCCTGCCCTCCTCCTCGGCCCCGCCCTGGACCTCCTCGCCTGGAACACCGCGTACGCCACCCTCTGGCCCGACCCCGCAGCCGTACCCCCCGACCGCCGCAACCTCCTGCTCCTCCTGACCGGCGACCCCCACCACCAGCGCCTCCTGCCCGCCTGGCAGCCGCTGGCGATGGACCTCTACCGCCACTTCCGCACCCGCGCGGACCGCGACCCGCTGTCGGCGCGCTTCCGGGAGCTGACGTCCCGGCTGCGCGCCGAACGGCCCGATCTGGAGGAGTGGTGGGACTGCCGGTCGGTGGGGGACTTCGCGCCGCGAACCGTCGAACTGACCCTGCCCGACGGCGAGTTGGCACCCTACGGCGTGACGCTTCTGCTCACTCCTGAGCCTCGGGGCGGGGCGGTGCTTGTGCAGACTCCGGCTCGCTCTCGCTGAACAGGTCGGCGTACTGGGCGCGGACGGCGTCCCTGGCGGTGATCACGCGGGCGAGGCGGGGGCCGAGGCGGGCGCGGTCGGCGCCGGGGGCGTGGAGGAGGGTGGTGAGGTCGTCAGCGAGGTCGGCGAGGTCGGCCCAGTGGGGCGCTTCGGCGGCGAGGACGTGGGTGAGGCGGGCGTCCGCGTCCGTCCAGTCGGACAGGGCCAAGGCGATCAGGGCGTGCAGGTCGTCGTGCCAGGGGGGCGGCTCGTCGGAGGCCAGGGCGAGCCGCCGGGTCCGCTGCCACAGGGGACGTGCGGCGGCGAAGCCCTCGGCGCCGAGCACCGCGAGGGCGAGGAGGTGCAGGCCGTACACCTCGTCGTCCTCGCACTCGGCGAGCGCGACGCGGCGGGCGCGGTCCCACTGCCCGGCCATGCGGCAGGCCTTGCTCAACTCGTCGGCGGCCACGCTGTCCTTGTCGGCTTCCAGCTCGGCGAGGGCGAGGTCGGGGCGGCCGCACCACATGTGGATCTCGGCGGTGGTGCGCCGCACCCACCCCAGGTCCTCCCCTCCGGTCTCGACGTACCGGGCGAGGTCGGCGCGGGCCTCGTCCGTGCGGCCCATGGCGAGGTGGACGAGGCCGCGCTGCCGGTGGGGCCAGGCGAGGTCCGGTTCGAGTTGCACGCACCGGCGCAGGTCGACGTACGCCTCGCGGTAGCGGTCCAGCCGGTACAGGACGGCGCCGCGCAGGGCGAGGGCTGAACAGGACTCCGGTTCCAGCGCCTCCGTCTCGCCCAGGTCTTCCAGGGCCTGCTCGTCACGGCCCAGGTCGTACATCACCTGGGCATGCTCGTAGCGGATCCAGCCGTTGTCCGGCAGGAGGGACTTGGCCCGGTCGACGTCGGCGACGGCCTGTTCGGTGGCGTCCAAGGCCAGGTGGACCGAGGAGCGGTGGATGAGGGCCCAGGCGTAGTCCGGGTCCTGCTCGATGGCCCGGTCGAGGTCGGCGAGGGCCTCCTCGTTCCGGTCGAGGCGGTGCAGGGCGAGGCCACGGCTCGCGCGCGCCGTCACGTACTCGTCGAGCAGACCGATCGCGCGGTCGTAGTCGCCGAGGGAGTCCTCGGGACGGCCCCACATCCGCAGGAGGTCGCCCCGCTCGCAGGCCACCCAGGGGGAATCCGGGGCGAGTTCGACGCATCGGTCCAGGTCGGCGAGGGCAGCGGTGAACTCGCCGAGGCCGCGGCACACCCGCGCTCTGCGGACCCGCGCCCACAGGTATTCCGGCTTGATGCGCAGGGCGCGGTCCAGGGCGGCGAGGGCTTCCTCGTGCTGGTCGAGGGCATTGTGGGTCGCGCCGAGTTCCGCCCAGCTGTCCACGTGCCCGGGGGCGCATTCGACAGCCCGGGTCAGGTCGGCGAGGGCCGCGTCATAGGCCCCCATGGTCCGGTGCACCTGACCGCGCATGGTGAGGACGAAGTCGTCGTCGGGTGCGAGGGCGTGGGCGTGGTCCAGGTCGGCGAGGGCGTCGTCGTACGCTCGCGTCAGGAACCGGGCGTAGCCCCGGCCGTACCAGGCCCGCACCAGCGCCGGGTCGAGTGCGAGCGCCAGGTCGTACTCCGCGATCGAGGCCGGGTGATCCCGGCCGATGCGCAGCTCCCGCCCCCGCACGGCATGCGCGAGAGCCCGCGTCGCCGAGTCGAGCCCGCCCCGATCGAGCAGCACTTCAAGGGCTGCGAGCAACCCACCCCCCTCGAAGGCCCGCAGCAGATCGCTCCCCCGCCCCCCGACGCCCCGCGCGTCGGCGTCCTCCCCAGCCGCCACCAACACATCGGCACACCTCCGCGCGGCCTCCTCGTCCCACCCGCCCGCCTCGACCACACTCCGCAGGGCAGCCGGCAGCGCACCCCGCTCCCCCGAGCACAGCAGGTGATACATCTCCGCGAGCCGCAGCTCCCGCCACCGCTCGTCGCCCCAGAGGCCTTCGGGGTCGAGCCCGGCCCCGGCCTCGGCGCGCCACTCGCCGTACGCCTCCGCCAACTGCCGGTGCGTACCGGCCCACCAGCGGGGCGACCGGGTCCGCTGGAGCCGCAGCATCGGAGCCCGCACCACGTCGTGGTACTGGAGCCGGTTGCCGCGCTCGCTCACGAACGGCAGCCCCCGCAGCCACCCGAAGAGCTCCGCCGCGTCGCTCTGCGCGCACACGCCCGAGACGGCGGCCTCGAAGACGTCGGCGTCGAGCCTGCGGGGCAGGGCGCAGGCGAGGGCGACGGCCTGCCGGACGGGGTCCTGTTCCCACTTCAGGAACCGTTCGACGGCGGAGGCGCAGGGGTCGCCGACGTCGTCGACGCTCTCGGGCCGGTTCTCGGCGAGGGTGGACACGAGGACGGGAAGCCCGCCGGAGAGCCGGAGCACTTCCTCGACGACGGCTTCGGCGACGACGCCCTTGCCCGCGAGGAGCCCGCGCGCTTCCAGTTCGGTGAAGGGTTCGAGCGGTACGTCGACCATGAAGTCGGCGAAGTCGCCCCACCGGGTGGCGTCGAACCCGTGCTGCCCGGCGGTCACGGCGACGACGTTCGCGGGCAGCTGCCCGTACCGCTCACTGGTCATGAGGTCGCACAGCCACGCGTCGAGGAAGGGGGCGGTCCGCTCGTACGTGTCGAAGAAGAGCACGATCCAGGGCACGGAGGCGGCGACCTCGCCCAGCTCCTTCAGGAACACGGGGGTGAGCACCCGCTCCGGGGAGAGGACGAGCTGGACGTCGTCCTGATTCCGGAAGCGGGTGCCGAGCCCAGCGCGCAACCGGTCGGCGCCTTGGGCGAGTTGGGCGGGGTCGACCGCTCCGGCGAGCATCCCGACGCCGGGCAGCAGCCCGAGCCCGGCGAGGCCGGCGCGGGCGACGGTCATGCTCGCGGCGGAGGGCTGGGGCGGCTGGCCCGGCTGACCCGGCTGGCCTGCCTGGCCCGGCCGACCCGGCTGACCCGGCTGACCCGGCTGACCCGGCTGGAGCGACTGCTCCTCCTGCGCCCCGTTCAGCGCCGCGAGGGCCGCCGCCGACTCGGCCTCGTACCGCCGCTCCCGATGGGCGACGAGCAGCCGGTCCAACTCCTTGAACCGACCCCCCTTACCGCCACCGCCCTTGCCCCCCTTGCCCTCCATGCGCCCGAACTCCGCACTGATCACCCCCAACGCGTCCGCGACACTCCCCACGGACTCGTCCACGTAGGCGGTGAGGGCGCCCCGCTCGTCGGCGAGTTGCCGCATCTCCCGTACGAGGGATGTCTTGCCCACGCCCGCGTTGCCACGGACGTGAAACAGGAAGCGGTGCCGCTCGTCCTCCGGCGGCAGGTCGAAGTTCCCCCGGAACGCGGCGAGTTCCTGCCGCCGCCCCACAAATCCGGCCCGCCTGCGCAGCCGGATCAACTCCTGCATGGACGGCTGCCTACCCGCGTCCGACGCCATCGGCTCCACTCCCGGCTGGACTAATGCTGGTCAGGCCTTTTCGATGGCCTCGAAGATGTCGGCGTCGGTCTCCTGCTGCCACTGCGGCAGCTCGGGCCAGTCAGCGACATATCCCGGCTTCGGGTCCTCGAAGTGCTTGTACATCTGTGCGGTCCAGCATGTCGCCACGAACCGGCTCTTCTGCTCGCGGGAGAGCCTGGACGCGTGACCGCCGCTGATCTCGACGAACTGGCGGACCTGCTCATACACGGCGCCTGCGGCCTCGCGCTCCCACTGGGGCGTGTCGTCCCAAGGGGTCACGTACCCGGCTTTGGGCTCGCCGGGGAAGTGCCGGTGCACTCCTGCGATCCATGTTTCCCGGAACAGTCGTGCACCTGCGATCTGCGACATGCCATCCCTCTCGTCACGGCGTGTTCAGCATGGAGATGTCCGTCCCCAGCTCCGCCACACGCTGATCCTTGCCCAGGGGACCGAACTTCTCGCACAGGGCTTGGAGTCTACGGGCGACGTACCCGGAGGCTGAGGCTCGCGCCAGCCCGAGGGCCTCCCGGCCGTAGAAGACGAGTTGTTCGGGGTCGCTTCGCCGGGCACCGATCGCCGCGAGGTCGGTCAGCACGGCTCCCCTGCGCCGATATGAGTGGCCCGATGCCAACGCGGTCTGTTCGAGCGCCCGCTTGAGCGTCGCTTCCGCCAAGTCGAGGCGGCCGAGCTGAACGTACCGGGCCCCACGCTCCTCGCCGAGCCGATCGCCGTCGAACCGCAGCCAGCCGCCGTTCGCGCAGCCCGCGGTGAGGTCCTGCACCTTTTCCGCCTGGGCCAGGGCCCGTTCGCATGCTCCCAAGTCGCCCAGTCCTGCGTGCGCCTCTGCGCGCACCGATGCGACCCAGTACCGGGTCGCGAGGGCGCCGTCACCCCGCTCGGCGACGCGTTCAGCCGCCGTGAGGACCTGGGCCGCCTCTTGGTAGCGACGTTCGGACATGTCCACGTAGGCGTGCCGGACAAGGGCGCAGGCCCACAGGTCGTACGCCCTGGCGTCCTTGCTGACGGAAGCGGCCAGTGAGTACGCGGAGGCCGCGTCGGTGTAGCGGTTGGCGTCGAAGGAGACCTCGCCGGCCAGTTGGAAGAGGTCGGCTGCCGCGTTCAGGAGCGGGCCGGAGCTGCCGGGAGTCCGCGCCGCCAGTGCGTCGTTCAGGGTGGCGAGTTGGTCGCGGACGACGAGGTGGAGGGCGCTCTTGGATCGAGCCAGCCGGTAGACCTGCCATAGGTGGCTGTTCATCCGCGCGAAGTCGGCCGGTGCGCCTCGGCGGACTCCCTCGGCAAGGGCTTCTGCCTCATCGAGCGGCAGGCCGGTCAGCACGCCGCTGACGGTGAGGATGCGGAGGAACTCGCGGCGGATCATTTCGTCGGGGTCTCCCGCGCCTGAGTGGTCACTGGTCTGAGGTTCGGCGGCTTCCCGGTCCGTGGCCGGTGGCGGCGCCAGGAGGGCGTCGAGCTCGGTGAGGCTGACTTGAAGGGCCGCGGCCAGGCTTCGTCGCTGGAGCGGCTGAGGCTTGATCCTGCCGCTTTCCCAGCGCCCGACCGTTGTGCGGTCCACGCCGAGCAGCTCGGCCAGTTCCTCCTGACTGTAGCCCAGGGTCTTGCGCCGTCCCGCCAGTCCCATGACGGCCCCTTCCTCTGCCCCAGACCTGCGGCGTTCACGTGCGCGGAGCTGCCTCAAGACTGCCGCATCGACGCCGTGGAGCGCTTGAACTCCCGCCGGTTTCCTGGAGGTTGTCGCACTCGACGACGAACAGGAGAGCCCGCGATGAGTACAGCCGTGAAGCTGCGCGACCCGAGGACATTCGTATCGGCGGACGTGTGGGAGCGGGAGGTGAATCTGATCATGCGCGACCAGGAGACCGGCGGGACAAAGCGGAGAGGGTGTTCGGCCAGACGATCGCGTACTTCGTGACGGCGGGAGAGAACCCCGACACCCTCATCGGCCCGTCCAAGGAGGTGGACAAGGGTGTCCACTCCTTCATGCTGGACACGATCCCGTTCCACCAGTTCACGTAACCAGTGCTACGCCGGCTGCACCGACTCACCGAACAGTGGCGAGAGCGGGAAGTAGAGCCGTGCGGCGATCAGGCCCGGCCTCGAACCTGAGGGTGGGCCTTCCGGCTCGAAAGGACCATGGGATGACGCTTGCCGACGTATGGGACCGGTTCGCCGACGGCAGGTCCCCCCGCAGAGCCGTGAACGCCCAGGGGGCATCGACGTGGCTGAACTGGACGCAGTATCCGGACCATGGGCCGGACGAAGGCGTCCTGGGTGACGTGGCTGGTCGGGAGGTTCTGGAACTCGGTTCCGGTGCCGGTGGCAACCTCGCCCATCTGGCCACGCTCGGGGCGCGCTGCGTCGGCGTGGACGTGGCGCCGAGCCGCGAGCGGACGGCGCGGGAGCGATGGGGGCATCTTCCCGGGCTCGAGTTCCGCACGGCGGAGGCGACCGAGCACTTGAGTCGGTCCGGCGACCGCTACGACTTCGTGTGTTCGATCTTCGGCGCCGTGTGGTTCGTCGCCCCACCTGTGCTGCTGCCGCTGATCCGTGCGCGGCTCGTCCCGGGCGGCGTCCTCGCGTTCTCCCAACTACCGCCCGGAGCGCAGCAGATTGCGTCGGGCAAGGCCGCGGTCCGACACGATCACTCTCCCGGGGAGTGGGCCGACTTGCTGCACCGTCACGGGTTCAGGGATGTTCGGGCGGATGTGATCGCACCTCCGGCGGGGCGGCAGGTAGGGACCATGCTGGTTCGAGCGGTCGCTTAGGTGCGGGGTGGGGGCGCCCCCGGGTACGACGAAGGCCCCCTCGTCGCTGACGAGGGGGCCTTCGTTCTGCTGGAGCGCCCGGCAGGCCTTGCACCTACATTTCCCATCGGATGATGGGCGTCTTTCCTTGGACCACAGACGCGTGACTTCCGTGCGCTGCACCGAAGTTACGCATTGATCGTACACCCTCGTGAGGGTCCGTCACGCCACGTCCGGGCCTCCGGACCGGGAGGGTCTGGCGGCGAGGCCGGGGATGAGGACCGCCGCCACCGCCAGGTGCATCAGGGCGAGGGTCGTGCGGGTGCCGCCGTCCATGCCGTCGCCGATGAACGGCAGGAAGGACACGGCGAGTCCGGCGCAGGCCGCCCCGGTCCAGAGGGCGCGGGCGCGGTGCGGCGCGAAGCGTTCCAGGGTGGCGAGGAGCCCCCAGCCGGCGAGCGATGCGAGCAGGGCGACGGCCGCCACGGGCACGGCTCCGATGTCGAGGGTTTCCCCGCCGTCGGCGATCCGCGACCGGTGTCCCAGCAGTGGGTCCGCGACCAGCCACACCAGGACGGGGGCGAGGACCGCCAAGGCCGTCACACCCAGGCGCCTGCGGCCCGTGCTCACTTGGCGTCCGCCGAGACCGCCCCGTACAGGAAGACCTCCACCAGTTCCTGCGGCGTCAGGTCGGGCTCGTCCTCCGTGCGCGGCTGGGTGAAGAGCAGCCCGAAGAAGAGCGCCGCGATCTGCTCCGGCGGCCTGCGCAGCGCGGACTTGTCCGGCTCAAGGAGGTCCACGAGGGCCGCGCGGACACGCGTCATCGACTCCTCGCGGCCCGCGCCGCGCACCGTGCCGGGGTGCTTGCCGCCGCCGTGCCCCAGGGAGCCGAGGATCGCGCCCATCCTGGACAGGTGCGCCTGCAGCGCCTCGGCCGCCTCCGCGAGCCGGTCGGGCAGCGGCTGGGACGCGTCGATCGCGTCGAGCTCGCGGACCGCGTGCTCGGGGGACAGCGCCTCGGCCACGCACGCCTGGAGCAGTTCGTCCTTGTCGGCGAAGACCCGGAAGATCGTGCCCTCCCCGATGCCCGCCGCGCGAGCGATCTTCGCGGTCGTCACGGCCGCCCCGTACTCGGCGATCAGCGGGATCGCGGTCTGGATGATCATTTCGCGGCGCCGCTCCGGCGACATGGCGGGGGCGCGGCGGCGGGCGGCCTGGCCCGCCTGGCCCGCCTGGCTCGTCTGACTCATCTGACTCATCTGACTCATCTGGCTCGTCTGGCTCGTCTGGTTCGACTGGCCCGTCTGGTTCTGCCTGGGTGCTGTCATGACTCCGAGAGTACGGAGTGAGTCCTCACTCCGTCAATGAGTGAGGACTCACTCCGTTCGTTTCCCGGCGCGCCTACGCCGCCGCCCGGCTCGGGCGGCAGTCCCTGCACCGCCCCGGCCGCTCCCCCCGGAAGGCCCGTTCGCACCCGTCGCAGGTCTGCATCGGCAGGGGTCTGGCGGCCGCCTCCCGTGGCTCCGCCCCCTCGGGCAAGGGTGGCGGCATCCGCTCCGTGAGCCGGTGCGCGAGGAGGGCGGCCGGGCGGCGGAGCGGGTCCTGCGGGAGGTCGCTGGTGAGCGCGTGCCGTACGACGGCGGGTGGCACTCCGCGCGCCAGCCAGGCGGTGACGGCGGGGGCGAGGCGGTGCACGTCGCCCTCGGCGAGGAGGAGGCGGGGGTCGTGGGCGCGGAGGCTCGTGAGGAGGGTGATGGCGGTGGGGTTGGCTGGGGGTGCCGGTTGGGGGGCCGGTTCGGGGGCCGGTCGCGCCGGGGGTACGGGGGCCAGGGCGGGGGCCGGTGTCGCGGCTGGCGTCGGCTGCGGCATCGGCGCCTGTGAGCGGACGTACGCCTGCGGCATGTTGTACGAAACCGTGCGCGTGACGATGCGGCCGGATGCGAGGCGTTCCTTGGTGCGGGCGAGGTAGCCGTGGGCCTCCAACTCCCGCAGGGCGGCGGCGATGCGCATCTCGCCCTCGGGGAAGCGCTGGGCGAGCACCTTCACCCCGATCCGCGATCCGGCGGGCAGCGACTGGATGTGGACGGCCAAGCCGATCGCCGTGAGGGACAGCTCGTGGTGCTGGGCGAGGTGGTTTCCGACCACGGTGAAGCGGTCGGGGTGGCGCTCGGTGACGTGATGGAGTCCGGCGCTGACACGTCCGGCGGAAGCGCCGGACTGCGCGCGCGTGGGCGCGCTAGGCTGCTGTGCAGTCATCAGGAAGGGTTCTGCTTCCTTGGTGAACAGGCCCTCGCACTGGGATGCCAGTCCCGGCGAGGGCCGTTTCATGTCTTGGGTTGTCGCCGCTGACGCTGCACCATCGACTGCCGTATATGCCAGTGGAGTTGGCCGTTTTCACTCGCGAGAGTGAGCGACGGGGCTGGTGGGGTTGGGTAGGTAATTTCCCCGGTTCTTTTTTCTTTTGGCGTCGGGCCCGACCGGGTCGCGGACGGCCAGGACCCGGTGCGACGTCTCATCACTCAGCGCGGAAGGTGGGCCTCATGGAGGACGAGGAAGCCGCGGCGGTGCTCAAGGCGGTGGGCCGCCAGATCAGGGCGTGGCGCGAGGCCGCGGGCATGCGCCGGTCCGAACTCGGCGCGGCCATCGGGTACGGCGAGGAGATGGTGTCCTCGGTGGAGCGGGGGCGGCGGATCCCCAAGCCGGAGTTCCTCGACAACGCGGACGAGGCGTTGGGGGCGGGCGGGAAGATCTCGGCGATGAAGCGGGATGTGGAGGAGGCGCGGTACCCGAAGAATGTTCGGGACTTGGCCAAGTTGGAGGCGGTGGCGGTGGAGCTGGGCGAGTACACCAGCCTTCACGTCCAGGGGCTTCTGCAAACGCCGGAGTACGCGGGGGCGTTGTACGCGATGCGGCGGCCCGCCTACACAGAGGACGAGGTCGAGCGACTCGTTGCCGCCCGCATGGCACGGAAGGCCGTCTTCGACCGCGTGCCCCGCCCGGAGATCACCTTCGTCCAGGAAGAGGCGGCACTACGGCGACCCATCGGGGGCAGAATGGTGCTGCGGAAGCAGCTCGAACACCTGTTGGAGATGGGTCAGTTGCGGCACGTCTCGATTCAGGTCATGCCCCTGGACCAGGAGGACCACGCGGCCATGATGGGCTCGTTCCAGCTGCTGAAGTTCCGGGACGGAAAGACGCTCGGGCACGTCGAGGCCCAGCTGCACGACCGAGTGATCAGCGCTCCCCAGGACGTTCAAATCCTGGAAATGCGCTACGGCATGATCCGGGCGCAGGCTCTCTCCCCCCGACATTCGCTGGCCTTCATCGAGAAAGTCCTGAGAGTAGAGACATGACATCAGACCTGAAGTGGTTCAAGAGCAGCTACAGCGGCAACGACGGGCCTGCGTGCGTTGAGGTCGCCATGCAGTGGCGCAAGAGCAGCTACAGCGGCAACGACGACGCCGACTGCGTCGAAGTCGCAATAGCCACCACCCACGCCACCGTCCACATACGCGACTCCAAGAACAAGGGCGCCGCCCACCTGACCGTCACCGGCACCGCCTGGGCGGACTTCCTCGGGTTCACCACGCCGTCCTGATCACCGCCGAGGCCACACGCCCCGTTGTCACAGGCTGCTGGCAGGATCGCGACCCATGAACGCCACTCCTGCCAGCCCTGGCACCCCCACCACTCCCCCGCGGCCGGTCGACGTCGCCGCCGTCTTTCCCCAACTGGCCCCGCTGGCCCGCACGGCGACCCGGCTGCACCCCCGCCCGGGGGCGCCCTCGCCGCGCGACAGTTCGGTCGGCGGACCGCTGCTGTGGCCCGCCGACGAGCCGTGGCCGCACTGCGAGGGCCCGCATGAGGTGGACGGCATGAACCTGGCCCTGTCGCCGGGGGACCTGCGGCTGGAGAGGCGGATCCACGCCGCCGCGCGCGGCAGGAGCCTGACTCCGGAGGAGCGGGAGACCCTGGAGCGGATACGTCCCCCCAGGGAGCTTCCGCTCAGCGTGGCGGTGCGGCCGTACGACGGTTCTATGGCGATGCTGCCCGTCGCGCAGCTCTACGTACGGGACATCCCTGATCTGCGCGCGCCGGAGGGAGCGGACCTGCTCCAGGTCCTGTGGTGCCCCTTCGACCACCCGATCATGCCAAGGACGGCGCTGTTCTGGCGGTCGGCGGCCTCGGTCACGGACGTGCTCGCCACGCCCCCGGAGCCGCCCGCGGTGCAGTTCGACGGCTATCTGCCCGAGCCGTGTCTGCTCGCCCCGGAGCAGGTCGTCGAGTACCCGAGCACCATGGAGTTGAGCAAGGAACTGCGGGAGCAGGTGGGGAACTGGGGCCTGTGGGAGGCGGCCGGTGCGGGGCTCGACAGCTCCTACGCGTCCTGCCCGGAGGAGTTCTACTGGGGCGCGCTGTCCGTCGCACCCGGCTGGAAGGTCGGCGGCTGGCCCTCCTGGGGTGCCACCGACCCCAGCCCTCGGCCCTGCCCCGACTGCGGCAGCGACATGGACGCGCTCCTGACCATCGCCACGTTCGAGGGCGACCGCTCGACCGGCACGTGGTTCCCGTACGAGAACCAGGGCGCGGAACCGCCCACCGGCGTCGGCCACTTCGACCCCCGTGAGCCCACCCGGGTCCAGATCGGCAGCGGCTACAAGCAGCAGCTGTACGTCTGCCCGAAGGCGCCCGAGCACCCCCACACCGAACAGATGCAGTGACCGGCAGCAGCCCGATCGAGCCAACCAGTACGGTTCCGGCCTGCGTTCGTCGCGAGTTGTCCGCGTACCTCCCCGGAATTGTCCGTGATCCGTAACAGACGGATCCCCCGGCCCATCCGCCTCATCCTGCCTGGTGGCCGGGGAGCGGCCGGGGCGCACTGAGGGACTTCGCAAAGGGGCGGACATGGCACGGCACAGCGGCGGGCGGGGCTGGTACGGCAAGGTCATCGGGGCTGCGCTCGGGGTGATGATGCTCGCCACCGGGGCGTCCGTGTGGACCGCGCAGGCCGGGGACGCGGACGAGCCGACGCCGAAGCCGAGCACGCCGAGCAGTGCCGTGAAGCCGGTCGAGGACACCATCGTGCACGCCTCCGACGCAGGCAAGCGCGGCGTGAACATCACCATCGACGACGGCCCCGACCCCAAGTGGACCCCACAGATGCTGGACCTGCTGCGGCAGTACGAGGTGAAGGCCACGTTCTGCATGGTGGGCACGCAGGCCCAGGCCCACCCCGACCTCGTCAAGAAGGTCGTCGCCGCCGGGCACCGGCTCTGCGACCACTCGGTGTCGCACAACACCGCCATGGACAAGGAGTCCGCCGCCTACCGCTCGAAGCAGATCCTCGACGCCGAGCGCATGATCACCAAGGCGTCCGGGGGCGTCCGGCCGATGTACTACCGGGCCCCCGGCGGCGCCTTCACCCCTGACAGCCGCAAGCTCGCCGCCTCCCGCGGCATGCGCCCCCTCGGCTGGAACGTGGACAGCAAGGACTTCGAACTCCCCGGCACGAACGCCATCGTCTCCACGGTCCAGAAGGAGGTGGCCAACGGCCCGACGATCCTCTTCCACGACGCGGGCGGTGACCGCGCCCAGACCGTCGAGGCGCTGCGGCGGCTGCTGCCCTGGCTGAAGCAGCAGGGGTACTCCTTCGGGTTCCCGGTGCGCTAGGTGTTCCGCCGAGCGATCAGCTCTGCGTCTCCTCGCGGCGTCCCACGGCGGCCGCACCGGGTACGACGAGCAGCTTGCCGGTGGTGCGCCGAGCCTCCAGATCGCTGTGGGCCCGGGCGGCCTCGGACAGTGCGTAGCGGCCCGTCACGGTGACCTCGAGCGCCTTGGAGCGCACCCACCCGAACACATCGGCGGCCCGTCGGAGCAGTTCGGACCGATCGGCGATGAAGTCCCCGAGGCTGGGCCGGATGAGGGTCAGCGAACCGCCCTGGGCGAGCCGCATGGGGTCGAAGGGCGGCACCGCACCACTTGCCGCGCCGAAGAGCACGAGACGGCCGCGGGTTCGCAGGCTGGCGAGGCTCGCGTCGAAGGTGTGCGCGCCGACGCCGTCGAAGACGACCGGCAGTCCCTGACCGCCGTTGAGCCGCCTCACCTCGGCTGCGAGATCGTCGACCGCGGAGGAAACGATCACCTCGGCGGCCCCGGCACGCTTCGCCTGCTCGGCCTTCGCCGCGGTCGACGTCGTGCCGATCACCCTGGCGCCGAGATGGGTGATGAGCTGGGTCAGAAGCAGCCCCATGCCACCGGCGGCCGCATGCACGAGCACCGTGTCGCCCGCCTGAACCGGGTAGGCGTCCTTGACGAGATAGTGCGCGGTCATGCCTTGGAGGAGCACGGCGGCGGCTGTCTCGAAGCCGATGTCGTCGGGCAGCGGCACCAGCCGGGAGGAGTCCACGACGGCCCGCTCGGCATACGTGCCGGGAATCTCCGCCCAACCGACCCGGTCCCCGACCGCGACGTCAACGACGCCGGGTCCGACCTCGACGACCGTGCCGGCGCCCTCGGTGCCCGGGGTGAAGGGCAGCGGGAGGCTGTACCGGCCCTCGCGGTGGTAGACGTCGAGGAAGTTGACCCCGGACGCGGCGACCTCCACGACCGCCTCGCCCGGACCCGGCCGCGGCTGGTCCACCTCGGCCTCCCGCAGCACCTCGGGACCGCCCACTTCGTACACCTGAATCGCTCGCATGACCCTCCAATGTCGGCTCGTCCCCCCACCAACCCCGTTGCTGGCGATCCGATTCCCGTTCGCCGTCGCGCCGAGGCGCCCTTGACCTCAAGCTCGCTTGAGGTACGAGGCTTGCAGAACACGCCGGTCTCCGCGCCGTAGCGGGAAACCGGGCGGCCGGGCCGGACAGGCCCTAGCCCCAGGTGCGTTCGCACAGGACCAGGCGGTAGCCGTCCGGGTCCTCGACCGTCACCCCGTACTCGTCCCAGTAAGGGTTGTGCGCGGCCACGCGGGTTCCGCCGTTGCTCGTCAGGCGGGTCACCAACTCCTCGTCCACCGGGGCCCCGAGGTAGACCACGAACAGGTCGTCCACCGTCGGGGTCGGGTCCAGCGGGGCCTCGGGGTCGTTCGTCAGCTCGAAGTGCCAGCCGCCGCCGCGCGGGCCGACCATGATCAGGTCGTGCTTGCCGGAGACGCGCTCGGTGGTCCGCCACAGGACGTCGAGGCCGAGGCCGTCCACGTAGAAGCGTTCGGCGGCCGCGATGTCGCGGGAGGGGCGGGCCACGCGGATGTGGGTGGTGGGGGTGATCACTTCGCGGCCTCCGCCTTCTTGGCCTCGGAGTCGGCGTCCGCCGTCTTCGCGGCCGCCGTCTTCGCCGACTCCAGCGCCGCGCGCCACACCGGGCTGTCCACGTAGTGGTTGTCGAAGCGCTCCGACGACTCCGCGATCTCCTTCGGGTCCGCCTCGCCGCGCAGCACCCGGCCGAGCAGACGCAGGTAGTCGAAGCGGTCCATGCCCGGCGTGAACACGAACATGACGTCCGCCTCGCAGCCGGGGGCCGCGGCGAAGGCGTGCGGGGTGTGCGGCGGCACCGCCAGGAAGTCGCCCGCGTTCAGGACGGTGATCTCCTCGCCCACGAGGACCTGGAGCGAGCCGCTGATGACGAAGAAGAGTTCCGTCGCCTTGGTGTGGAAGTGGGCCGGCGCGCCCACCGCGCCCGTCGTGAAGGTCGACCGGTAGCTCGTGAAGCCGGCGGCGCCGGACGACTCGCCGAGCAGGGTCATGACGCTGCTCGGGTCGGCGCAGGTCTCGGCCTCCGCGCTGCGGGTCAGGAGGGCGTTTCCGCTGGTGGTCGTGGTCTCGTTCGCGTTCTTGTCCGTGTTCATGACCATGACTCTATGCGTCGGAGTGACCGTTGGGACAGGTCATTCTAGAGGCTGAATTGTGGGTCAATTCTTGGGTCGGTTCTCGCGTCAACTCTCGGGGCGGTTCTCGGGTCAGCTCTCGGGGCGGTTCTCAGGTCGGTTCTCGCGTCAGGTCTCGATCCGTCGCCACCGCCGACGCGGACACCAGCGTCGCCGCCGCCAGGCTTCCCCACAGCGCCGTCGGGCCGTGCGGGGCCAGCGCGGTGATCACCGCCGGGGAGACCGCCAGGCCGAAGCCCGTGGAGAGTTCGAAGCGGGCGAGCGTGCGGCCCAGGGCGTGGGGCGGGGCGAGCGCCGTGACGAGCGCGGTGGCGCTGCCCGCGTACACGATCTCGCCGAGCGTGCAGACCACCGACACCGCGGCGACGGCCGGGGCGCCCCAGCCGCCTCCCAGCGATGTGGCCGCGAGGAAACCCGCGTACGACACGGTGAGTACGACTCCGGCAAGGGCCAGGACGGTCCGCCGGGTGAAGCGGCGGGACATCAGAACCGTGACGGGGACCTGGAGGGTGACCACGAGGACCGTGTTGGCCACGAAGATGAGTGCCGACCAGGCCGGGGAGGCGTTGAGTTGGGTCACCAGGACCAAGGGGAGGGCTATTTCGGGGACGTTGAGGCAGAAGACGTAGATGATGTTGGCGGTGAGGAGTTTGCGCAGGCGGGGGGTGGGGGTGGTGTCTGTGGTGTCTTCGGGGCCGACGTCCCCGTGGCGCTGGCCTCCGCGTCCGGCGTTGGCCTCGCGTTCGACCTTCCCGTAGCCCTCGCCTCCGGCGTTCCCGGCCGACACCCGTGCATCCACCCGTGCATCCACCCGTACCGACCACGCCAGCCCCGCCGCGCACAGGTACGCCGCCCCCGTCAGCCCCGCCAGCACCTGCAACGCCCCCGCCCCGCCCGCCAGGCACGCCGTCGCGACGAGCGCCCCCACCCCCATCCCGGCGTTGCGCAGCGCCCGGCCCGCCGCGAGTGCCGCGTCCCGTTCGCGGCCGTGGGCCACCGTCGCCACGAGCGCCGCGTGGGCCGGGGGCCAGGCCTGGTTGCCGACGCCGAGGACCAGTGCGGCCGCCCCGAACAGCCAGACGTGCCCCGTCGGGGTGGCCAGGAGCAGCACCACGCCCGCCGCTCGCACCAGCATCGACGCCGCCACGACCGCGCTGCGGGCACCGCGGTCCAGCCAGTGGCCCACCGCGGGCATGCAGCCCAGGCCCACGACGATGCCGGCCGTCATGGCCATGCCGGTGGCCGGGGCGGACAGGTCGAGGACCGTCACTCCGTAGAGGAGGAGGAAGGGGCGCAGGAGGCCGGTGCCGAGGGAGTCCACGGCCAGGGCCGTGGCGTAGCGGGGGCCGCCGGAGGCTCTGAGCAGGGCTTGGGGGCGGGTCTTGGTGGTGGTTGGCATGGCGGCAACGGTGCGGTGGGGCGCCGGTCCCTGCCCGTGGGTTGACGGACACCGTCAATCGGCGGGAGTGGGGGTGTCTGGCCGGGTAGGCCCTGCGGGGCTTTCCCCAGTCCCGCCCCTTCCCGAAACCGGGGCTTCGCCCCTGGGCCCCGGGTGGGTGTTCCCTTCGGGTGGGCCGGGGTCACCCCCGATCGGCGCTCCGCGCCTCGTCCTCAAACGCCGGACGGGCTGAAAACCACGTCCCCGGGGGCGAGCCGGAGAGGCGCTGCGGGACGGGCCTGAAGGTGCCCTCTGCCCGACCGAACGAACAGGTGAGGGCGGGCGGGTGGGAGAAAGCCCGTCCGGCGCTTGAGGACGAGGCGCGAAGCGCCGATTGCGGGGGAGGACCGTCCCACCCGCCACGGGACACCCACCCCCGCCCGGCCAGCCGGCCAGCGATGATGTCGCCATGACGCTGCGCATCGACATCAGCGGCCTCCCCCCGGAGGGCCTCCGCTTCGCCGCCTCCCCCCTCGCCGAACTGACCGCGATGCTGCACGTCCTGGCGGAGCCGGAGCACCATCCGCACCTCGCGGACTGGGCAGCGGACGTATGGGCGGGCCTGGCCCAGGAGCCGGCCGAGCGGTTGCGGGAGGCGGAGTTCCTGTGGCGGTCCTCGCAGGCCGACTTCCTGCTGCCCGCACGCCCCCGGCGGACCCTCGCCGAGGAGCTGGACGACGTGGACCTGATCGACGACGAGGCGTACGTGACGGCCGCGCTCATCACCACGTGCGGCGGCAACCGCGCCCACCTCGCCGCCCCGTCACCGCTCACCGACGCCTCCGCGCGCGAGCGGGCGCTGGACCTGGCGCAGGCACGCGGCCCCCGCCAGGAGGCGTTCGCGGAACGGCTGCTCGCGGACCCCGCCGCCGTACGGGCACGGGTGCGCCACACCCTCGAACTGTGCGCCGACGCCTTCTTCGACGCCGCCTGGGCGGGCGCAGCCGTGCGCCTCGCCACCGACCTGCGCCTCAAGAACGACCTGCGGCGGCGCCAGGGCCTCGGCGCGGCCCTCGCGTCGGTGTCCGGCGCGGTCGCGCTCGCGCCGGACGGGGACTGCGTCGTCGTGGACAAGCTCCAGGACAAGGCGACCTCCGCCCAGGGCGGTGGCGTCACCTTCATCCCGAGTGTCTTCAACCGCCCGCACCTGGTCGTGGTGCACGCGCCCGGGTGGCAGCCGGTGGTGCAGTACCCCGTCGCCGAGCCGGGCCCGGCGGAGCCGGTGTCCCTGGAGACGGTCACCCTGCGCCTGGAGGCGCTCTCCCATCCCGTACGACTCCGACTCCTCCGCACCCTCGCGCGCGGCCCGCACACCACCCGCGAGCTGGCCCACGCCTGGGAGCTCTCGCCGCCCGAGGTCTCCCGGCACCTGGCCGTGCTGCGCCGCGCCGGGCTGCTCACGACCGAGCGGGACGGCCGTTACGTCCGTTACACCCTCAAGCTGCCCGACCTGACGGCCCTGGGGAGCGATCTGCTGGCGGCCGTACTGCGCTGACCGAGCCGACGAACGCCCCGCCGTACACCGCGACTTCACCCCCGTACAACCGTCCCTTCGCCCCGCACGTCTCCTCAGGTGGCAGCCCCCGTCCCCCACAGGAACCCCCACCGTCACAGGAGGACCAGTGCGACGCTCCCTCAGGACCGCCCTCGCGATCACCGCCGCGACGGCCGCCGCCGCGCTCGCCGTGCCCCTCGCGGCGAGCGGCACCGCCGTCGCCGCGCCCGCCGCCCCCGTCCCGCCCCGCACCCCGCTCACCGACTTCGACCACGACGGCTACGCCGACCTCGCGATCTCCGCCCCGTACGCCACCCTCGGCGGCAAGACCAACGCCGGGTACGTCACCGTCGTCCACGGCTCCAAGGACGGCCCCGACCCGGCGCACCCGACGATCATCGATCGCGGGACCGCCGGGGTGCCGGGCGAGATCACCCAGGACGGGAACTTCGGGTCGCAGGTGAGCGTCGGGGACCTGGACGGGGACGGGTTCACCGATCTGGTCGTGGGCAGCGGGTACGGGGACAAGCTGCTCGTGCTGTGGGGGTCGCGGAACGGGCTCACCGGGGCGGGGGCCGCGGAACTGCCCGCCACCTCCGCCGGGTTCGGCACCGGGGACTTCGACGGCGACGGCCACCGGGACCTCGTCTCGCACGACTTCCCCGAGAACGAGGACGACCGGGCCGGGATGACCCTGTCGTACGGGCCGTTCACGCGCGGGGGCGAGCCCGCGCGGCAGGAGGCCGTCCACACCGGGCAGACCTTCGGGCCCATCGACCTGATCCCCGGTGACGTGACCGGTGACGGCGTCGACGACCTCGTCACCAGCCACGGCTTCGAGGAGTCGGCGTACCCGAGCCGGGTCTGGAAGGGCACGAAGGACGGGCTCAGCCAGGACACCACGAAGCTCAAGTCCTCGCTGGGCGGGGCGATCGCCGACGTCGACGGGGACGGGTACGGGGACTTCGTCACCCGCGACAACGGCTCCAACAACGACGACAACGAAAGCGACAAGGGCACCGTCCGCGTCGACTACGGCAGCAAGGACGGGCCCGGTGCCGGGCGCACCGCGAAGATCACTCAGGACTCGGCGGGGGTGCCCGGGGTCGGGGAGACCGGGGACCAGTTCGGGGCCGACATCAGTGCGGGGGACGTGAACGGGGACGGGTACGCCGATGTCGCCGTGGGCGTGCCGAACGAGGACATCGGCAGTGGCTCCGCGAAGGTCGCCGACGCCGGGGCCTTCGTGCTGCTCAAGGGGGCCCGGGCCGGGCTGAGCGGGGCCGGGGCGCAGGCCTTCGACCAGTCGAAGCCGGGGGTACCGGGGGCCTCCGAGGCCAAGGACCGGTTCGGGCACCGGGTGTTGCTGTCCGACGTGGACGGGGACGGGCGGGCCGATCTGACCGTCACCGCGCACGGTGAGGACGGGACGTACCGGGACTCCGGGGCTGCCTGGGTGTTCCCCGGGGCGCGGGGCGGGCTCACCGCGACGGGGGTCGTGTCCTTCGGGCCCAAGGGGTTGGGGGCGCCGGAGGTGAAGGCGACGTTCGGCCAGGACGTGGGTCGGGGCTGAGGTTCCTGGCGGGGCGCCCCTGGACCCCGGGGGTGGGTGTCCCGTGGCGGGTGGGACAGTCCTCCCCCGCTATCGGCGCTCCGCGCCTCGTCCTCAAACGCCGGACGGGCTGAAATACAGCCGGGGCAGTCTGAAGGGTGCGGGGCGGGCCTGAAGGTGCCGACTGCCCGATCGCACGCATGGTGGGGGCGGGTGGGTGGGAGAGAGCCCGTCCGGCGATTGAGGACGAGGCGCGGAGCGCCGGTACGGGGGAGGACTGTCCCACCCGAACGGGACACCCAGCCCTCGCGGATCCAGGCGCCCCCGCCCGACCTACACGTCCAGCACCGGCAACAGCTCCGGCAGATGCCCGTCCGACGCCGCCGCCGCGCGCACCCGCTCCTCGGGGACCTCCCCGTACAGCGTCGTCCGAGGCCGCGACGGCCGCCCCGCCGCCTCCGCGATGGAGACGAGGTCGGCGACGGACCGGTAGGAGCCGTAACTGGAGCCCGCCATCCGGGAGATGGTCTCCTCCATCAGCGTGCCGCCGAGGTCGTTCGCCCCGGAGCGCAGCATCTCCGCGGCCCCCTCCGCCCCGAGCTTCACCCAGCTGGTCTGGATGTTGGGGATGTGCGGGTGGAGCAGGAGGCGGGCCATGGCCGTCACCGCGCGGTTGTCGCGGGTGGTGGGGCCGGGGCGGGCGATCCCGGCCAGGTACACGGGCGCGTTGGTGTGGATGAAGGGGAGCGTCACGAACTCCGTGAAGCCGCCGGTCTCCTGCTGGATCGAGGCGAGCGTACGGAAGTGCCCGAGCCAGTGCCGCGGCTGGTCCACGTGGCCGTACATCATGGTGGAGGAGGAGCGCAGGCCAAGATCGTGGGCCGTCTTCACGACCTCGATCCACGTCGCGGCCGGCAGCTTGCCCTTCGTGAGGATCCAGCGGACCTCGTCGTCGAGGATCTCGGCGGCCGTGCCGGGGATGGAGTCGAGGCCCGACTCCTTGGCGCGGCTCAGCCACTCACGTATCGAGAGCCCCGTGCGTGTCGCGCCGTTGACGACCTCCATCGGCGAGAAGGCGTGCACGTGGATGCCGGGCACGCGCTCCTTCACGGCGCGCGCGATGTCGAAGTACGCCGTGCCGGGCAGGTCCGGGTGGATGCCGCCCTGCATGCACACCTCGACCGCGCCGACGTCCCAGGCCTGCGCGGCGCGGTCGGCGACCTGGTCCAGGGAGAGGGTGTAGGCGTCGGCGTCGGTGCGGCGCTGCGCGAAGGCGCAGAAGCGGCAGCCGGTGTAGCAGACGTTCGTGAAGTTGATGTTCCGCGTGACGATGTACGTGACGTCGTCGCCGACGACGGACTTGCGGACGTCGTCGGCGACGGAGCAGAGGGCGTCGAGGGCGGGCCCGTCGGCGTGCAGCAGGGCGAGGGCCTCGTCGTCGGTGAGCTTCGTCGGGTCGTCGGCGGCCGTGGCGAGGGCGGCGCGGACGTCGCCGTCGATGCGGGAGGGCACCATGCCGGGTGCGGCCTGCTCGCGCAGCGCCTCCCAGTCGCCGTACACCTCGTCGAAGTCGTCGCGTCGGTCGGTGGTGCGGCCGGTCGTGTCGATGGTGCGGTGCAGGTCGGTCCGGCCCGATGAGGCCACGTACCCCTCGTCGGGCTCCTGCCAGGGCAGGCCGCGCACGGGGGCGTCGGGGTCGGCGAGGCCCGTCTCCGGGTCGGCGAGCGCCCGCACGTGCGGAAGGAGCCGGGGGTCGAGCCACGGCTCGCCGCGCCGTACGAACTCCGGGTACACGCACAGCCGTTCCGCGAGCCGGAAGCCCTCCTCCTCGGACCGCGCGGCCAGCTCCTCGATCCGCGGCCAGGGCTTCTCGGGGTTGACGTGGTCGATGGTGATCGGCGAGACCCCGCCCCAGTCGTCGATCCCGGCGCGGATGAGGCGTCCGTACTCCCCGTCGACGAGGTTCGGCGGAGCCTGGATGCAGCCGGAGGGGCCCATGATGTGCCGGGCCACGGCGACCGTGGCCACCAGCTCGTCCATCTCGGCGTCCGGCATCCCGCGCATCGCCGTGTCCGGCTTGGCGCGGAAGTTCTGGATGATCAGCTCCTGCACGCCGTGGTAGGACCGGGCCACCCTGCGCAGCGCGAACAGCGACTCGGCCCGCTCCTCGTACGTCTCCCCGATGCCGATGAGCAGCCCGCTGGTGAACGGCACGGACGAGCGCCCCGCGTCCTCAAGGACCCGCAGGCGGACCGCCGGTTCCTTGTCCGGGGAGCCGTGGTGCGGCCCGCCCGGCTCGCTCCACAGCCGCTCCGCCGTCGTCTCCAGCATCATGCCCATGCTGGGCGCGACGGGCTTGAGCCGCTGGAAGTCGGTCCAGCTCATGACCCCGGGGTTGAGGTGCGGAAGGAGTCCGGTCTCCTCCAGGATCCGGATGGAGATGGCCCGTACGTACGCGATCGTGTCGTCGTACCCCGCCGCCTCCAGCCACTCCCTGGCCTCGGGCCAGCGGTCCTCCGGCTTGTCGCCGAGCGTGATGAGGGCTTCCTTGCAGCCAAGGTCGGCACCCCGGCGCGCGATGTCGAGCACCTCGTCCGGCGACATGAACATCCCGTGCCCGTCCCGGCGCAGCTTCCCGGGGACGGTCACGAAGGTGCAGTAGTGGCACTTGTCCCTGCACAGCCGCGTCAGCGGTATGAACACGCTCTTCGAGTACGTGATGACGCCCGCGCGCCCCTCGGCCGCGAGCCCCGCGTCCCGCACCCGCCCCGCCGACGCGGACAGGTCCTCCAGGTCCGCCCCCCGCGCCCGCAGCAGCACCGCCGCCTCCGCCACGTCGAGGGCGACCCCGTCCCTGGCTCGGCGGAGCGCCCGCCGCATGGCGTTGGCGGTGGGCCGGGCCGCTGCCCGGTCGGGATCCTGCGGGGCGCTGTTGGTCATGCCACCGAGCATACGAGCGACATCCGACAGGCAGTGGGGCCGGTGGCCGGAACACCGGGGCACCGCGCGGGGCCGGGGTGGGACCGGGGTGGGGCCGCCACCCCGGCCCCACCCCCACAGCCCGTCCCGACGACTGCGCGCAACCCCCCGACCCTCTTCCCTTACAAGGGAGTTCACGGCTCAATACCAGAGTTGCACGCACCACCCGCGCCACGCAGTCACCGTCGGGCACCGCTCGACGCCGTCGACGCCGATCCCTGGGGAGCCGCAGCATGTGCGAGGACGAAAGCCACCTGAACAGACGCGCGCTGCTCGTGACGGGGGCGGCCACCGCCCTTACGTTGGGCAGTGTGACCTTCGCCAGCAGCGCCGGCGCCGAGGAACGGCGGACCGGCAAGGAGACGAAGACGGTCAAGGGCACGCTGCCCACCGGCTCGCCCGACTTCGTGTATCTGCCGGTCGAGATCCCGCGCGGGGTCCAGCAGATCCACGTCTCGTACGCCTACGAGCGGGTGACGGTGCCGCCCGGGACCGTCGGCAACGCCCTCGACATCGGCATCTTCGACGAGCGCGGCACGGCCCTCGGCGGCAAGGGGTTCCGTGGCTGGTCGGGCGGGGCGCGCACGGAGTTCTTCATCCGGGCCGACGACGCGACGCCCGGCTACATCCCGGGGCCCGTGCGCGCCGGGACCTGGAACATCGCCCTCGGGCCCTACACCGTGGCCCCGCAGGGCCTGCCGTACGAGGTGACCATCACCCTCACGTACGGGGCGCCCGGGAGCACGCCGAAGCCGAAGTACCCGCCGGAGCGCGCCAAGGGGCGCGGCCGCGCCTGGTACCGGGGCGACTGCCATCTGCACACCTGGTACTCCGACGGCCGCCGCACGCCCGCCGAGATCGGCGCGCTCGCCCGTGCCGCCGGGCTCGACTTCATCAACTCCTCCGAGCACAACACCCACTCCGCGCACGCCCACTGGTCCGAGGTCGCCGGTGACGACCTGCTGGTCCTGCTCGGCGAGGAGATCACCACCCGCAACGGCCACGTCCTCGCCCTCGGCACCGACCCCGGCACCTTCGTCGACTGGCGCTACCGCGCCCGCGACAACCGCTTCGGCCACTACGCCCGCCACATCCGCCGCTCCGGCGGCCTCGTCGTGCCCGCCCACCCGCACGCCACCTGCGTCGGCTGCAACTGGAAGTTCGGCTTCGGCGAGGCCGACGCGGTCGAGGTGTGGAACGGCGCGTTCTCGCCGGAGGACGAGGTGGCGATCTCCGAGTGGGACAACGCGCTCGTCGCCGCCGCGCGGGGCGGCCGCCGCTGGACCCCGGCGATGGGCAACAGCGACGCCCACCGCGACCCCGACCCCGTCGGCCGCCCGCAGACCGTCGTCCTCGCCGACGACCTGACCCGCGAGGCCATCCAGGAGGGCATCCGCGCGGGCCGCTCCTACCTCACGGAGTCCAAGGCCATCGAGCTGACCTTCGGTGCGTCCGGCGGCAAGGGGCGGCACGCGGGCATCGGCGGGCGGCTGCGCGTCGACGCCGACGACCCGGTGACGGTCCGGCTCGACGTGAAGGGCGTGCCCGGCTGCACCGTCCGGTTCATCACGGACCAGGGTGTGCTGTTCACCAGCCCGGTGATTCCCGAGTCGGGGACGGGGTCCGCCGAGTGGCGCACGACTGCCTCGTACGCGGCGTACGTCCGCGCGGAGGTCCGGGGGCCGGCGGTGACGCCGCCGCTCCCGGGGCCGATGAAGGCGCTCACGAACCCGATTTTCCTGGGGCGTTGAGCGTCGCGGGGGCGACTGTCGTCGCGCTCGTCGCGGCGGTCTCGGGGCCTTCGGCCGCGGCCGGGGTCGCCCCCGCTCCCCCGTCCACCGTGCGGGCCGCCCGGGAGCGCGGCAGGGCGAGAGTGAGGGCCAGGCCCGCCACCATGCCCGCCGCCGTGAGCAGCACCACGACGAAGCCGCCGTCCGCCGTCGCCGCCCGAAGCGCCGCGCCCGTCCTGCCCTCCGTGCCGGTCTCGGCGACCACCGTGAACACCGCGAGCCCGATGGCGTTGCCGATGTTGAGGGCCGTGGACGCGATGCCGTTGGCGACGCCCTGTTCCCGCGCGGGCGTACCGGTGGCGGCGGCGATCCACATGGCCGTCCAGACGACGCCCTGGCCGAGGCCGGAGAGGACGAGCCCGGGCGCGAGCAGCCCGTACCCGGCGTCCGCGTCGAAGCCGAGCGCGAGCACGGCGGTGCCCGCGGCGCCGGACGCGAAGCCCGTGAGGAGCGTGGCGCGGGTGCCGGTGCGGGTGGCGAGGCGTTCGCCGAGCTGCGTGCCCGCGGCGATGGCGACGGACGGGACGAGGAAGGCGAGGCCGGTCTGCAGGGCGCTGTAGCCGTGCACGCTCTGCAGCAGGACCGTCAGGAAGTACGGCAGGACGCCGAAGGTCGCCATGTAGACGAACGTGACGCTCGCGCCGACGGTGAGGCTGCGGTTGCGGAAGAGCCGGAAGGGCATCAACGGGTCGACGCTGCGGGCCTCGACGGCCAGGAAGACGGCGACGAGGACGGCCGCGAGGACGAGCGCGCCGGTCACCAGCGGGTCGCTCCAGCCCAGTTCGGGCCCCTCGACGAGGGCGAAGACCAGGAGCGTGGAGCCGCCGGTGACGCTGAGGGCGCCCGGCAGGTCGAAGCGGCGGCGCTCGGTGCGGGCCGCGTCGCGCGGGATCACGTACAGCGCGGCGAGGGCGACGAGGCCGGCGAGGGGGACGTTCACGAAGAACACGGCGGGCCAGCCGAAGTGTTCGGTGAGGACGCCGCCGAGCAGCGCGCCGAGGGTCAGGCCGCTGGCGCCCGCCCCGCCCCACACGGCGAGCGCGCGGTTGCGCCGCGGCCCCTCCTCGAAGAGGGCGCCGATCAGCGACAGGGTGGCGGGCAGCAGCAGCGCGCCGCCGACGCCCTGGACCGCGCGGGCCGCCACGATGACGCCCGCGCTGTCCGCGAGGCCGCCCGCGAGGGACGAGAGGCCGTACAGGACGAGGGCGAGCACGAACATCCGGCGGCGCCCGAGCAGATCGGCCGCACGCCCGCCGAGCAGCAGGAAGCCGCCCGCGAGGACGACGTAGGCGCTGACCACCAACTGCTGGGTCTGGCCCGGGAATCCGAGGTCGGAGCCGATCTCGGGGAGTGCGACGAAGACGATGTTCAGGTCGAGGGAGTAGATCAGTTGGGCGAGGGCGAGCAGAACGAGGATCAGGCCTGGACGGCGCTTGTCAGACACGAGGGTGCCCTTTCGGGTGCTCAGAACGCTTCCGTACGACTGTACGTGTTCTTACGTACTCTTAACCGTACGCATCCTTACGTACGATCGCCGTGCGCGGCAAGGGGCGGGCGACGGAGAAAGTCCGTATGTAGCCGTACAGAGGTACCGTTGACGCCATGAGCTACCGCCACCCCGAGCGGGACCAGATCCGGGTCGACGGCGTCCTGACCGCCCTCGGCAACCCGCTGCGGCTGTCCGTCGTCCGGCTCCTCGACGAGACCGGCGGCGACCACAACTGCACCAGCGTCCTCAACACCCTCGGCGCCCCGTCGAAGTCGACGATGACGCACCACTGGCGGGTGCTGCGCGAGAGCGGTGTGATCCGGCAGGAGCCGTCCGGCCGGGAGAACCTGCTGTCGCTGCGCCGTGAGGACCTGGACGCGCGGTATCCGGGGTTGCTGGACGCGGTGCTGGCGGGGGCGCGGAAGGATTCCGGCGCCGTCTGACCGGGTTCCGGCGCCATCTGATCGGGTTCCGGCGCCGCCTGATCGGATTCCGGCGCCGTCTGATCGGGTTCCGTGGCCGGCGCCGCCGAATCGGGTTCCCTCGGCGTGGGGTGTGTGCCTACCATCGAGGCATGAGCCGACGACATTGATCCACGAGCGTCACCTCACGCGGCCGCCGCCCCGCGGCCCGCGCCCGCCTTGCGGCCCGCCGCCGACTGGCGGCCACGCTGTACGGCTACTCCTTCCTGGACGACTGCGTCCTGCTCTATCCCGTGTACGCGCTCCTGTTCAGCGACGCGGACCTCTCCGTCACGCAGATCTCGTCCCTCTTCGTCCTCTGGTCCCTGACCGGCATCCTCCTGGAAGTCCCCTCCGGCGCCCTGGCCGACGCGGTCTCGCGCCGCCTGCTCCTGTGGACCGGTCCCCTCCTCACCGCCACGGGCTTCGCCCTGTGGGTCCTCGCCCCCTCGTACTGGACTTTCGCCCTCGGCTTCGCGCTGTGGGGCGCGAAAGGGGCCTTCGGCTCCGGCGCCCTGGAGGCCCTCGTGTACGAGGAGTTGGCGCACCTGGACGCGGCGGACAGCTACGCCCGAGTCATGGGCCGCGCCCGCGCTGCCTCCCTCGCGGGCGTGATGACGGCGACGGCCCTGGCGGGCCCGGCCCTGGCGGCGGGCGGATACGGCCTGGTGGGCGCGGCAAGCGTGACGGCGTGCGTGCTGACGGCGGGGGTGGCTTGGGGGTTGCCGGAGCATCGGGGGGCGGGGGGTGGGGGCGAGGTCGACGCCGGTGTCGGGGGCGACGCCGGTGTCGGGTCCGAGGCCGGAGTCGGGTCCGAGGCCGGAGTCGGGGGCGAAGCCGGAGTCGGGGGCGAAGCCGGAGTCGGAGGCGAAGCCAGAGTCGGAGGCGAAGCCAGAGTCGGAGGCGAAGCCAGAGTCGGAGGCGAAGCCAGAGTCGGAGGCGAAGCCAGAGTCGGAGGCGAAGCCAGACTCGGAGGCGAAGCCAGACTCGGAGGCAGCGCCGAACTCGGAGGCGACGCCGGGGCCGAGGCCGGCGGTGCGGGCTGGTGGGGTGCCCTGCGGGCCGGTGTCGCCGAGGCCAGGGGCGACCGGGCGGTGCGCGGGGCGCTGCTGCTCGTACCCGCCGTGACGGCGGTGTGGGGCGCGCTGGACGAGTACACGCCGCTGCTCGTGCGGGAGGCGGGGGCGGGTGACGCGGAGGTGCCGTGGTGGCTGCTCGTGATCTGGGTGGGGGCGACGGTGGGCAGCCTGCTCGCGGGGGCGGTGCGGGGTGTGGGCGCGGGGGGCCTCGCGGGGCTCCTCGCGGGCGCGGGCGTGGCGCTGGCGGCGGGCGCGGCACTCCCGCCGCACGGCCTCCCGCTCCCGGCGGGCATCACCCTCGTCGCCCTGGCCTTCTGCGCCTTCCAGCTCACCACGGTCCTGGCCGACGCCCGCCTCCAGGCAGCCGTCAGGGGCCCGAGCCGGGCGACGGTGACGTCCCTGGCGGGCGCGGCGACGGACCTGACGACGGTGGCGGTGTACGCGACGTACGGCCTCCTGGCCCCCACGACCACCCACGCCACGACGTTCGCGCTCTTCGCGACCCCGTACGTACTGACGGCCCTGGCCCTGACCCTGCCCCGGAAAGCTCCCCCCGGCGATGAGTAGGCCCCGCCGCACCAGTCACCACTACAGACACTGCCCCAGGGAGAAGGCGGCCCCATGCGCGACTTGATCATCACCCAGAACATCACGCTGGACGGCGTCATCGACGCGACGGACGGCTGGTTCGCCCCGGCGAACGACGACACGGACCAGTCGGACCTCAACGCGGCCCTGCACCAGCAGGCGGCAGCGGCGGACGCGTTCCTGGTCGGCCGGGTCACCTTCGAGGACATGCGCGGCTACTGGCCACAGCAGACGACCGACACGACCGGCGTCAGGGACTACCTGAACAAGGTCCAGAAGTACGTCGTCTCGACGACCCTGCAAGACCCCCGGTGGGCCAACACCACCATCCTCGCCGGCGACTTGAAGGAGGAGATCACCACCCTCAAGTCCCGGCCCGGCAAGGACATCGTCACCACGGGCAGCATCCGCCTGACCCACGCCCTCATCGAGTCCGACCTGGTCGACGAGTTCCGCCTCTTCGTCTACCCCGTCGTCCTGGGCCACGGCGCCCGCCTCTTCGACCGCCACAAGGCGAACCTCCACCTGGTGGAGACCCGCCCCTTCACGTCGGGGGTGGCGCTGCTGCGCTATCGCGTGGCGTGACCCACCCCGGAGCGCCGAGGTCGGTCACCCCTCGACGAACAACTCCTCGGCGGCCGCCACCGTCAACGACCGGTCGAACCAGACCCCGAGGGTGTCGAGGTCGTCGCACCCGACGACCTGCTGCCGCACATGCTCGGGCACCTCGATGCCCCTCCGTTGAAGGACCCTCAGCACGGCCTCCGCGCGCTCTTCCGCACGACCCTCCGTACGCCCCTCGGCGCGGAGCTTCATCGCCCTCTCCGAGCGGAAAAATGCAGTGTCGACGGCCATCAGTTCCCTCCAGATTTTGAGGGCCGGACTGTTGGCCAGGCCCTGTTCGGTCAGTTCGGAGAAGATGTCCGCGTCTTCTCGGTCGATGGTCCTCAGGGCGTCGGCCAGTGACCTCAGTATGGCACCGGCATTCGCGTCCTTACCATGTGTGATCGCGGAGAGGGTGGCGAGCGGAATGTCCGATGCGGCGGCCCGTACGTCGGTGATGACCGGGACGTTGTGCGGGCCGAGGACGAGGGGGCGGATCGTGAGCATGGGCCAGTGGACCGGGCCGACGCTGAAGGGACCCGCGGCCCAGACCGCCGTCGACTTCTCTTGGCAGGTGACGAGCAGGACGGTCGGGAGCTGGTACTTCGCGTGCAGGTACGAGGTGTAGTAGGCCCAGCTGGCGGGCTTCGTGGGCTCCTTTCGGCTCTGGGCCTCGACGGCCACGAGATAGCTCCCCTGCTTCTCCGTGTCGAAGCGCAGCAGCGTGTCCACCCGCCGCTCAAGGGGAGCCGTCTCGGTCAGGTCGTTGGGTAACAGGGACACCGCGATCGGTTCCGGGAACGGTAGGTCGAGTGCCCGGAACGCGCGGCCGAAGACGCCGGGCTCCTTCTGGAAGA
Source organism: Streptomyces sp. RK9 (assembly GCF_045070545.1). NCBI lineage: Bacteria > Bacillati > Actinomycetota > Actinomycetes > Kitasatosporales > Streptomycetaceae > Streptomyces > Streptomyces sp. RK9. The sequence continues at coordinate 366,742 of NZ_CP173704.1, forward strand.
TGCGGTGCATCGCTTCGTGGGATGAACTCACCATGTGCGGAACGCTAGGGCGAGTTCGGCAACTGCCTCTGGAATATGGCGGTGCATCATCCGTTCGAGCGGTGGGGCACCACTTGGAGTCCGAAGTCGTATGAGCCGAGGGCTCCCGCGATGCCCATGAAGAGGAGCGCGAAGTGCTCCTGGCCGCGGGCGGTTTCGATGCCGCCCAGGTCCATGTGGGCAGACTCGGGCCAGCCGAGGTCGGTGAGGAGGGTGGCGGTCGCCTTCTTGGCCTGGGGGTCGTTGCCCGAAAGGAAGACGGTGGACGGGCCTGTCAGGTCGCCGGGGGCCGTCATGACGATGGCGTCCATCGTGGAGAAGGTCTTGACCACCCGGGCCTCGGGGAACGCCGCCTGGATCTCCTCGCCGAGGGAGACCCCGGGGTGGGAGAGGGCCATGCCGTGCGGCTCCTCGGTGAAGCCGACGGCTATGTCGATGAGGAGCTTGCCCGCGAGGGCCGCGGCGCCCACGGCGCGGAGGGTGGCCACCGACTCCGTTCCGGGGGTCACGTTCACCACGGCCTCCCCGTGCTCCGCCGCCGCCGCGAGCCCGACGACCGGCACGCCCAGCACCTTGGCCAGGTCCTCCTTGGCCACGGGGTCGCGGGAGCCGAGCACGACGTCGTGGCCGGCCGCGGCCCAGGCCTTGGCGAGGGCGCGGCCGACGTTGCCTGTTCCGATCAGTGCTATTCGCATGGTGGGGACGGTAGTTGGGGCAGGACGGCGGTCGTATCGGTCGGGGGGACCAAGGGGTGGCCGTCCCCGGGACTAGGGCGGAAGGTCCGTACGGCTTCAGACCCCCTGGGCCGGCCGACTCAGCCGGGTCAGGAGTCGCTCCCCGCGGGCGGCCAGGTCCGCGGCCGCCTGGACGCAGCCCGCTACGCCGCGGGCGAGCAACGGGTGCCCGACATCGGGGAGCAGCTTGCCGACGGCGGTCCGAAGGGATTCCTCCGAGGTGGCCGCGGCGGCGAGGAGGTCGCGTACGGCGTCCTCGGTGAGCCGTCGCAGGGCCGCCGATCCCGCGGGGTCGCGCGGGGCGAGGAAGTGCCAGAACGCGGGCGGCGGTATGAGCCGCGTCCCCGCGGCCATCGCGTCGGGCTCCGTGGAGGTCCAGCCGTCGTTCTTCAACTCGGCGTGCCAGTACGGCTCCCCGGTCTTGGCGTCGCGGGCGACCACCGGGTCGTACCGGCCGACGCCGCCGCTGAGCACCAGCGGCCGGTCGGTCCCCGGTAGGTCGAGCAGCCCCCAGACGGCGGTGCTCCCGGATCCGTCGAGCACGCCGTGGACCCCGTCGACCCGGTAATAGCGGACCTGCCCGGTCACCTCGTCCTGAGCGATCCGCAGGCCCACCCGCACGCCGTCGCTGCCCAGCGGTGACTCCTTCACGCCGTACGGCAGGGGCGCCAGGGAGGAGGACGTGAAGTTCCAGCGTTCGTGCTCGCCGAGGTGGGACGGGTCGAAGAAGTCGGGCAGGGCCGCGCCGGGGGCGGCGAGGTCGCCCGTCGTCAGGTCGATGCGGCGCACCTGCGGCTCGCCCGCGTCCTCGGTGAGCCACCAGAAGTCCCCGCCGTCGTGGAACATGTGGCCGTTCGGCCCGACCCGCTCCTCGTGGGGGTCGAGGACCCGGTGCCCCATGAACCGGCGTCCGCTCGGCGCCATGAACGTGTACCCGGGCCGCGCCGGTTCGTGGTGGAGCGACTCCCAGAGCCCCGGCCGCACGTCGAACAGTTCGTCCGGCGCGTCCGACCAGTAGTGGCTCTGCCTGCCGTTGACGTAGTGCAGGACGAGGAACTGGCCGTCGGAGAAGTACGCCCTGGGGGTGTGGTCGAAGCGGGAGGCCTCGCTCGGCACCCGCATGCGGTGTTCCGCGATCCGGCCGCCGGGGTCGATCGCGACGGCCTTGCCGCGGTCGTGGACGGTCAGGACGGGCCAGCTCGCCCGGCACCAGAACCTGCCGCCCTTCATCTCGGCGGCGGCCTCGTCCAGCGCGGCCCAGCCCAGCTCGTCCAGGATGCCCGCGCGCAGCGTGCGGGCCAGCGGTGTCACCAGATCGAGCCCCGTGAGACGGGCGGCCAGGTCGGGCCTGTCGGTCAGCATGTCCGACCGGAGGTTGTCCTCCAGCCAGCGCAGCGCGTGGCCGGCGGCCGTCAGTCCACCGGACCGCACCCGCAGGACATTGCCGTCGACGATCTCCCGCAGGACCGGCCGCAGGGCCTGCCTCCCCCACAGCGCGCGGAACTCCTCGTGGTCGTAGGCGCCCTGCGGGACGGACCGGGCGAGGACAGGTCCGAACCGTTCGTCCGCGAGCAGCGCCCGCAGCCCCGCGTCGTCGAACCCCTCCCAGTTCCGCAGCGCCGCCCCCGGCCCCGGGTCCGCCACCGGCACCCCCGCCTCCAGGCAGCTCACCAGCGCCACGGCGTCGATCCCGCAGTAGTCCCCGGGCGCCCCGGAACCGAACCGCACCGGCGCCCCGTCGTCGGGGATCCGGTCCGCCAACAGGCCGGGCAGGCGCAGGAGTTCCGCGGGCACGGCCGGAGCCGAGGCATCGCCGTACCGGCACAGCAGCGCGGACAGCCACTCCCCCGCGGCACCGCCTCCCTCGGCACCGGCGCCCGCGACCCCGGCTTCCGCGGAGCCCTCCCCCGCGGCCCCGGCCCCCGCCCCGCCGCCCAGCCCGTCCAGCGCCCCCGTCTCCACGAGCAGGCCGCACCACCAGGCGTCCAGATCCGACGGCGGTACGTCGGCCAGCCGCCACAGCAGCCGCTGCCGCAGCACCGCCGAAGCGGTGACCGCGGGCACGAGGAGCTTGCGCTGCGCCGTCCAGAAGGTGTCCGCCGCCCGCCACAGGGCGGGTGTGTCCACCAAGTCCTCCAGGACCAGGCGGTGTTCGGTGGCGACGTCGAGGCCCGCCGACTTGGCGAGCTTGCCGAGCTGCTTGAGCATCTCCGGCCAGGGCGGGAGCCCGCCCGTGGTCCTGCGCACGGCAAGATCCCGCAGCTCGCGGTACGCCGCCAGCGGGTCGGGCCCCTGGGCCAGCTCCGCCACGTACGCCTTGATGTCCTTGGCCGAGAGGGCCCCCGCCAGCGCGAACTCCAGGAACACCGCGCGCCGCCCGGCCGGGTCGACGCCCGCCGTGGCGTGCCGGTCGGCGGCCCGCGCCCTGCCGAACATCAGCGCGCCCTGCTTGTCCCGCCCGGCGGCGACGAACATCCGGCCGACCTCCTCCCAGAACAGGGGGAGGTGGTCGAGCGGCAGCGTCGCCGCGATCCGCTGGAAGTCGTCGAGGGCGGGGCCGGGGCGCGGCCCGACCAGGCGTCCGGCGCGCGCCATCTCGACGCCCGCCGTCAGCGCGGCCTCGGCGTGCGCGAGGTCGTGCACCAACGCCCAGGCGGGATAACGCAGTTCGGGGAGGTGTCCGGCCGCCACGGGGTCCCCGGTGTCGGGCGCGGTGTAGCCGAGGTCGGCCAGGAGCCGGTCCTCGATGGGGGCGAGGGGCCGCGCGGTCAGCCGGACCACGGGGCGTGCGCCCAGGTAGGGGTGGCCGTACCGCCGGGCGGTGACGTCCTCGCCGCCGGGGGTTCCGGGCGGGGCGAGGCCCGCCGCCAGGGCTGAGGCCGGGCCGCCGTCGTTCCTCTGTACGTCCCGCATGTCCCGCGTCATCGCTCTTCGTTCCCCCGTGCGCCCATCTCGCCGTACACCAGTTCCGCCATCCGTCGGCCCTCGGACCAGGCCACCGGCCCCACCTCGCCGACCGGCAGCGGCCGTTCCGCCCCGTCGACCCAGAGCAGCCGCCCGGCCTCCCCGGCCCCGGACGCGCCGGACCCCCCGGCCTCCTCGCTCCCCAGCCAGCACCGCACCTCGACCGCGGCACCCCGCTCTCTCACCCCCAGGACCGCGAACCCGCCCCGCACCGCGAACCCGTGCTCCACGGCCCGCCTCCGCGCGGCCCCGGGCACCGCCGCGTACGCGTACGCGCCCCCGGACACCTCCACCCCGACACCCTCGGGCCCCCGCCCGGCCCGCCGACGATGCACTCGCCGGTCCACCTGCTCGACCCCCTGGGCACCCCCGTGCTCGGCCAGCAGCAGCCGCCACCCGTCCGGATCGTCGAGCAGCACCGGATGCACGAGCGTCACGGCGGCCCCCGCCGCCGCCTCGTACAGCGCGCCGTCCGCCTCCCGGACGCTCGCCCGCCCGTCCCCGGACACGTCGTCGAGCAGGCCGAGCCGCCCTTCGACCCGCACGACCAGGTGCCGCAGGCAGACGCGCCAGCCGGTGTCGTCCCACACGCGGGCGAGGAGCGGGCCGGGCACCGGTACGTCGCCGAGCAGCCACGACTCGACGGCGGCCCGGCACTCCCGCTCGTGCCGGAGCAGTTGCTCCCGCAGCGCCTCGAAGCGCTCGCCGACAGAGCTTTCGCGCACGGCGGCGGGCACGGATCTCAGGACCTTGCCGCCGGGCTTCCGGCATCTCAGGTCCGTCCCGTCCAGTGCCAGCTCATGGCCCTGATGCGCGTGCACCCACGCGAGTGGAGTCGTCATGCGGCCGACTATGACATCCCCCACTGACAATGCCCCGGCCGCCCCGGTGCGGGTCAACTCTCCAGGCAACACTGGCGAGTTGACCTGTAAGGGATCTACGCAGATATCACGTAGGGGATGTGGAGGGCGCCCCGCAGGGGACGAACCCCACGGAGGGCGCCCACCCCACCACGGTCGCGCCCCCGCGAGGGACCCTCACCCCGCCCACACCACCGCCTGCGTCTCGCTGTACGCGTGCAGGGCGTACGACCCGCAGTCGCGCCCCACCCCGCTCCGCTTGAAGCCGCCGAAAGGAGCCTCCATGTTGCGGCCGATGGTGTTCACGCCGACGCCGCCCGCCCGCAGCCGGGCCGCGACACGGAAGGCGCGGGCCGTGTCGGCCGACCAGACGTAGTCGATCAGGCCGTAGTCGCTGTCGTCGGCGAGGGCGACGGCTGCGTCTTCGGCGGACCCGGCGGACCCGGCGGACCCGGCGGACCCGGCCGTCCCGCCCGTGCCGTCGAAGGGCACGACCACGACGACGGGCCCGAAGATCTCCTCGCGGACCACCCGCATCTCGGGCGCGCAGTCGACCAGGAGCGCCGGGGCCACGTAGAAGCCCTTGCCGAGGCCGGGGCGCTCGCCTCCCACCACGACCCGCGCGCCCTCCTTGCGCCCCAACTCCACGTAGGACTCGACGCGTTCGCGGTGCGCGGCGGAGATGAGCGGTCCGACGACCGTGTCCCGGTCGCGCGGGTCGCCCACCTTCAGGTGGCCCGCGTACCGGACGAGCCGCTCCACCAGCGGCTCGTACACCTCCCGTTGGACGAGGACCCGCGTCGGCGCCGTGCAGATCTGCCCGCTGTAGAACGAGAAGGTCGTGCCGATGCCCGCGGCCGCCGCGTCCAGGTCGGCGTCCGCGAAGACGATCGCGGCGCCCTTCCCGCCCAGCTCCATGAGCTGGCGTTTCATGCCGCGCCCGCACACCTCGCCGATGCGCTGCCCGATGGCCGTGGAGCCGGTGAAGCTCACCATGTCGACGTCCGGCGAGTCGACGGCGGCCTCGCCCACGTCCACGGAGGTGCCGGAGACGACGTTGACGACGCCGGGCGGGGCGCCCGCCTCCTCCAGGGCCGCCGCCAACCGGTAGACGGACAGCGGGTCCTGGGGCGCGGGCTTGACGAGGACGGTGTTGCCCATGGCCAGGGCCGGGGCGACCTTGCCCGCCGGGTTCGCCCAGGGGTTGTTGTAGGAGGTGATGCAGGTGACGACGCCGACGGGGCGGCGCACGGCGACGGCGCCGAGTGCCGCGGCGCGGCCGAGCGGGCCCGCCTCGTTGATCTGGGGCGGGATGCCGGTCTCGACGGGTTCGAGGGCGCCGCGCGCGTACCGCCGGAAGCGGGCCACGGCCACCGCGACCTGCATGCCGCGCGCGGTCGCCGTGGTCGCGCCGGTCTCCGCGCGGGCCAGCTCGGTGTGGCTCGCGAAGTCGCGTTGCAGCAGGTCGGCGGTCCGGTCCAGGACGGCGGCGCGTTCCTGCGGTGTCGTACGCGACCACGTCCCGAAGGCCTCCCTGGCGGCCGCGGCGGCCTGCCACACCTGGGCGCGGCTCGCCTCGGGGGCGAGGCCGACGACGTCCTCGGTCGCCGGGTCGATCACCTCGTGGTGCCCGCCGTCCGGCTCGACCCACTCCCCGCCGACGAAGAGCCGCTGCGGGCCTCTGGCCGGACCCGTCGGACCCCCCGGACCCCCCGGACCCCCCACACCCCCGCTCACCTCGTGCTCACCGTCCTGGTGTCGCGCCCGGACCGCAGCACCGTCCCCGGCACCGCCCCGGTCACCACGTCGTCGCGGATCACCTCGACGCCGTTGACCCACACGGCGTTCACACCGATCGCCTTGGAGTCCAGGCGCGGGCTGTCGCCGGGCAGGTCGTGCACGAGGGTGGCCTTGCCCGCGTCGATCCGCTCGGGGTCGAAGAGGACGAGGTCGGCGTGGAAGCCCTCAGCGATCCGGCCGCGCTCGCGCAGGCCGAAAAGACGCGCCGGGTCGTCGGTGAGCATCTTCACGGCCTGCTCCAGGCCGACCAGCTTCCGGCCGCGCAGACAGTCCCCGAGGAAGCGCGTGGTGTACGGGGCGCCGCACATGCGGTCCAGGTGGGCGCCCGCGTCGGAGCCGCCGAGCAGGACGTCCTCGTGGGCCCAGGTCTCGGCGCGCAGGGCCCAGGAGTCCGGGTCGTTGTCGGTCGGCATGGGCCACAGGACGGTGCGCATCCGGTCGTTGGCGCAGATCTCGACGATGCACTCGAAGGGCTCCTGGCCCCGCTCGGCGGCGATGTCCCGCACCACCCGCCCGGTCAGGCCCTCGTTCTCGGCGGAGTAGGTGTCCCCGATGACGTACCGCCCGAAGTGCGTGAGGCGGCGGAAGACCCCGGCCTCCTTGCTGCCCGCGCGCCGCAGCATCTCCGCGCGGACGTCCGGGTCGCGGAGCTTCGCGATGCGCTCCGGTATGGGCAGGCCGAGGACGTCGCCCCAGCCGGGGATGAGGTTGAGCGCGCAGAACGTGCCGAGGGACATGTTCATGGGCGTGAGGATCGGCATGGTGAGGGCGACGACGCGGCCGCCGGCCTTGCGGGCGCGCTCGCTGGGGATCAGCTGGCGCGGGACGCGCTCGGGCACGGCGGCGTCGATGGTGAGGACGTTCCAGTTCAGGGGGCGCCCTGCCGCCGCGCTCATCTCCACGAACAGGTCGATCTCGGCGTCGTCGAACTGGTCGAGGCACCCGGCGACGATCGCCTCCAGCTGTGTGCCCTCGTGCTCGGCGACGGCCCGCGACAGGGCGAGCAGTTCGTCGGGCCCGGCGTGCCGGGATGCCACCGGCTGCCCGTCCCCGTCGGAGTGCGTGGACGACTGCGTGGTGGAGAGCCCCCAGGCGCCCGCGTCCATCGCCTCGTGGAACAGGGCGAGCATCCGCTCCAGTTGCGCGGCCGACGGCTGCCCGCCGACGGCGTCCGCCCCCATGACGTACCGCCGCAGCGCGCAGTGCCCCACCATGAACCCCGCGTTGACGGCGATGCGCCCCTCCAGCGCGTCCAGGTACTCCCCGAAGGAGTGCCACGACCAGGGCGCGCCCTCCTCCAGGGCCACCAGGGACATCCCCTCGACCTTGGACATCATCCGCCGCGTGTAGTCGGCGTCCTCGGGCCGGTCCGGGTGCAGCGGCGCCAGCGTGAACCCGCAGTTCCCGCCCGCGACGGTGGTCACGCCGTGGTTCAGGGACGGCGTCGCGTACGGGTCCCAGAAGAGCTGCGCGTCGTAGTGGGTGTGCGGATCGACGAACCCGGGCGCGAGGATCAGGCCGTGGGCCTCCTCCTGCGTACGCGCCTCCTCCGTGACCGAGGGCGCGACGACGGCCACGCGCCCGTCCCGGATGCCCACATCGGCGACGCGGGCGGCGGCCCCCGTCCCGTCGACGAGGGTCACCCCCTTGATGAGGTGGTCAAGCATGACGAGCTACCCCTTCCCCTAGGGCTTTTGAGCTCGCCCCACGTCCGGGGCGAGCAGTCTCAGCCCGTCCGGCGTTCGAGGACGAGCGCGCAGCGCGATCGGCGGTCACCCGGCGGCGCCCTGCCGCATCCGCGAGGTCCGGTGGACGGGATCGGTGTCGATCTTGGGGATCACGTGCTCCCCGATCAGCCGGATCGTGTTCTTCGTGTCCTCGGGCGAGATCCCGATGGGCAGCCCGAACGACAGCTGATCGGCCCCGGCCTGCTCCCACCGCTTGCACTGCCGGGTCACCTCGTCGGGATCCCCGCAGATCATCAGCTCCTCGGCGATGAGCAGCTCGATGATCTCCTCGGTGTAGTCGGGAAGGACCTCGGGCCACTCGGGGATCCCCTCGGGCCGGGGGAAGGTGTCGTGGTAGCGGAACACCAGCGACTGCAGGTAGTTGAGCCCGCCGTGCACGGCGATCTCGACGGCCTTCTCGTGCGTCTCCGCGCAGATGGCCGTGGACGTCACCATGACGTTGTCGTTGACGAAGTCCCCGATGGGCTCGGCGTCCCGGATGGCGGTCTTGTACTGCTCGAGGACCCACTCCATGTCGGAGACCTTCTGCACGCTGAAGCCGAGGACGCCGAGCCCCTTCTTCGCGGCCATGGCGTACGAGGGCGGGGACCCGGCCGCATACCACATGGCGGGGTGCGAGGCGCCGTACGGCTTGGGGAAGACCTTGCGCGGCGGCAGCTGCCAGTGCTTGCCCTGGAACCCCTCGTACTCCTCCTGGAGCCACATCTTGGGGAACTCCGCGATGGTCTCCTCCCAGATCTCCTTGGTGTGGTTCATGTCGGTGATGCCCGGCAGGAAGCCGAGGATCTCGTGCGACCCGGCGCCGCGCCCGCTGCCGAACTCGAAGCGCCCTTCGGAGAGGTGGTCGAGCATGGCGACCTTCTCGGCGACCTTGACCGGGTGGTTGACCTGGGCCAGGGGGTTGAAGATCCCCGAGCCGAGGTGGATCCGTTCCGTGGCGTGGGCGAGGTAGCCGAGGAAGACGTCGTTGGCGGAGAGGTGCGAGTACTCCTCCAGGAAGTGGTGCTCGGACGCCCAGGCGTACTTGAAGCCCGCCTTGTCCGCCTCGATGACGTACTCGGTCTCCTCCATCAGCGCCTTGTGCTCGGCGAGCGGGTCGGTCTCGGCGCGCTTGCCCACGTATCCCTGTACAAAGAGCCCGAATTCCAAGGCGGTTCACCGTCCTCGTGAGTTTCTGACAGACCGTCAGATTCGCTGGTCCGACTGTTCCACCGCGCCCTGGGAGCGTCAAGACCCGCACCCGCCCGTGCCTGACGATCCGTCAGAGCACGCTGACCCCGGCGAGCCAGCCGCCGTCGATCACGAACGGCTGCCCGGTGATGTACGCCGAGTCCTCCGCCGCGGTGAGGAACAGCGCGAGCCGCGCCACCTCCTCCGCCCTGCCCACCCGGCCGAGCGGCACGAGCTTGCGGTACAGCGCGTCCAGGCCGCGCGAGGCCTTCGCCACGTCCGCCTCCGGGTCGAGCTGCGCCGGATTGCTCATGGCGGTGTCGATGGCGCCGGGGCAGATCGCGTTGACGCGGATGTGCCGCTTGGCCAGTTCGAGGGCGGCGACCCGGGTGAGGCCGATGATCGCGTGCTTGGTCGCGCTGTACGCCCCGATGTACGCCATGCCCGTCATCCCCGCGTACGAGGCGGTGTTCACGATCGAGCCGCCGCCCGCCGCCGCGATCTCGGGCGCGGTCGCCCTGATGCCGAGGAAGACACCGGTCTGGTTGACCCGGACGATCTGCTCGAACTCCTCGAGGGGCGTCTTCACCAGCTCGTTGAAGCGCAGGATGCCCGCGTTGTTGACCAGACCGTCGACCGTGCCGAAGGCGTCCTTGGTGGCGGTGACGGCGGCCGCCCAGTCCGCCTCCTCGCCCACGTCCAGGTGGACGTACCGGGCACTGTCGTGCCCCAGCTCCTTCGCCAGGGCCTCGCCCTGCTCGTCGAGGACGTCCCCGACGACCACCCGCGCGCCCTCGGCGACGAACAGCCGCGCCTCCTGCTCCCCCTGCCCGCGCGCGCCGCCGGTGACGATGACGACGCGCCCGTCCAGCTTGCCCATGCCGGCCTCCTAGGTGGGTGGGTCCAGGTGCGGCGCGACCTCGGCGCCGAACGCCGCGATCTGGTCGGTGAGTTCGGTGCGCCCGCGGCTGCGGAAGCGCACCTGGATCTGGTGCACGCCCATCGCCCCGTACGCGCGCAGCGACTCCGCGAGGGCGTCGGGCTTCCCGCTGAGCGTGCGCCGCCCCACCGGCCAGGAGGGCTCGCCCACGTACAGCGGCTCGGTGATGGCCCCGATGGTGACGGGCGCCTCGACACCCGCCTCGGCCCGCAGCCGGCGCAGCTTGGCGATCTGGCCGGGCAGCCGGTCGCGCGGGTCGCCCTGCGGCAGCCAGCCGTCGCCGCGGGTCGCGGCCCTGCGGACGGCGGCGGGCGAGGAGCCGCCGACCCAGATCGGCACCCGCTCCTGGGCGGGCCTGGGCCGCTGCCCGAGGTCCTCGAAGGCGAAGCGCTCGCCGTGGTGCTCGGGGAACTCCTCAGGACCGAGCGCGGCCCGCAGCGCGTCCACGGACTCGTCGAGCAGCGGGCCGCGCCCCGCGAAGTCGGCGCCGAGGACGTCGAACTCCTCCGCCACGTGCCCGGCGCCGACACCGAGGATCAGGCGGCCGCCGCTGAGGTGGTCGAGGGTCGCGTACTGCTTGGCGCTCAGCAGCGGGTGGCGCAGGCCGACGATCGCGACATGGCTGAGCAGGCGGACGCGTTCGGTGACCCCGGCCAGGAAGGAGAGGGTGGCCACGGGGTCGTACCAGATGGTGCCCATCGCGTCCGCGAGCCGCCGCGGGATCGCCACGTGGTCGCAAGAAGCGAGGTAGGCGAAGCCCGCGCGGTCGGCCGTGCGGGCGATCTCGACCAGGTCGGCGGGGCCCGCGTCGGCCTCCCACGGCTCGGCGAACAGGGCGCTCTGGGACTGCACCGGAAGCTGCATCCCGTACGCGAGCCGCCCCGCCGGGAAGTGCTCCGCCATGGCGCTCAGGCCCCCGGTCCCGGCCACAGGCCGTCCTTCGTCAGGCCGAGCAGGTCGATGGCGTTGCCGCGGACGATCCGCTCGACCACGTCCGGGGCCAGGTGTCCCATCTGCTCCTCGCCGACCTGGCGGGATGTGGGCCACGTGGAGTCGGAGTGCGGGTAGTCGGTCTCGTACAGGACGTTGCCGACGCCGATCGCGTCGAGGTTGCGCAGGCCGAAGGCGTCGTCGAAGAAGCAGCCGAAGACGTGGTCGGCGAAGAGCTCGGACGGCGGGCGGTGCACCTTGTCGGCGACGCCGCCCCAGCCCCGGTTCTCCTCCCAGACGACGTCGGCGCGCTCCAGGATGTAGGGGATCCAGCCGATCTGCCCCTCGGCGTACATCACGCGGACGTGGGGGAAACGCTCGAACTTGCCGCTCATCAGCCAGTCGACCATCGAGAAGCAGCAGTTCGCGAACGTGATCGTGGAGCCGACGGCGGGTGGTGCATCGGCGGAGGTCGACGGCATCCTGCTGGACGACCCGATGTGCATCGCCACCACCGTGCCCGTCTCGTCACAGGCGGCGAGGAACGGGTCCCAGTAGTCCGTGTGGATCGAGGGAAGTCCGAGATGTGGCGGGATTTCCGAGAAGGCGACGGCCCGCACCCCGCGCGCCGCGTTGCGCCGCACCTCCGCCGCCGCGAGCTCGGCGTCCCAGAGGGGGATGAGGGTGAGCGGTATCAGCCGACCTTGTGCGGCGGGGCCGCACCACTCGTCCACCATCCAGTCGTTGTACGCCCGCACCGCGAGAAGCCCCAGGTCACGGTCGGGGGCCTCGGTGAACGTCTGGCCGCAGAAGCGCGGGAAGGTGGGGAAGCACAGGGCGGACTGGACGTGGTTGACGTCCATGTCGGCGAGCCGGTCCGGGACGCTGAAGGAGCCGCGCCGCATCTGCTCGTACGTGATCACTTCCAGCTTGATCTCGTCGCGGTCGTAGCCGACGGCGGTGTCGAGGCGGGTCAGCGGGCGGTGCAGCTCCTCGTACACCCACCAGTCCCCTATGGGGCCATCATCCCCTTTCTCCCCCATCACAGGGGCGAACTTACCGCCCAAAAAGGTCATTTCCTTGAGCGGGGCGCGGACGATGCGGGGCCCTCGGTCCTGGTACTTCGCCGGGAGGCGGTCCCGCCAGACGTGCGGCGGCTCCACCGTGTGGTCGTCCACCGAGATGATCCTCGGGAACGGCGGCTCGGCGGGGGCGGCCTCCTGAGTGCTCTCCATGGTCTCCATACGGCTCACGGTAGCGCGCATCTGACGATCCGTCAGTTGTCCGGATTCAGTCACTGGTGCGGGAACCCTGTGAGAGCCGTCTCCCACGGCTGACGCATCCGCTCCGGACAAGGCAAACTGTGCACCGCAGCAAGCCGCACGGGCAGGGCAGGTCCGATGCGGGCACAAACCAGGCACAGCCGGGCACAGTTGGGCGTATTTGAGAAGACTTCAGCAACTGCGTACGGCAGGGCAGCAGGGGGAGCGATGGACGGACTACCGCGAGTGCCGGAGCAGCGGCGTTCGGCGGCGGAAAGCGACCCTGGCACAACGGCGCGGGTGTCGCGAGCTGTGGACGGGGAGGCGCGGAGCGTGCCTTCGGGTGCGCTCGGGGCCGACGGGCCGGACGGGTCCGCGGGTCCGCAAGGCGCCGTGCCCGTGGACGGCGCCGGCGCCCCCGACGCGCCGCAGCCCGCCGCCCGCTTCAGCGTGCTCGGGCCCGTGCGTGCCTGGCTCGGCGGAGAGCCCCTGCCCACCGGCTCCCCCCAGCAGCGCGCCCTGCTCGCGGCCCTGCTCCTCCGCGACGGACGCACCGCCACCGCCTCCGAACTCATCGACGCCATCTGGGGCGAGGACCCGCCCTCGCAGGCGCTCGCCGCGATCCGTACGTACGCCTCCCGGCTGCGCAAGGTGCTGCCCTCCGGCGCCCTCGTCAGCGAGTCCGGCGGCTATGCCGTACGGGCCGCCGACAGTGTGCTCGACCTCGCCGAGGCGGAGCAGCTGTGGTCGGCGGCCGAGCGGGCGCGGGGGCTCGGTGACCTGCACCAGGCCCGCTCCCTGGTCAAGAAGGCCCTGTCCCTCTGGGACGGCGAGCCGCTCGCCAACGTCCCCGGGCCCTACGCGGACGCCCAGCGCACGCGCCTCGAGGAGTGGCGCCTGCAACTCCTCGAAGCCCGCCTCGACATGGACCTGGAGCAGGGCCGGCACGCCGAGTCCGTCTCCGAGCTGACCGCTCTCACCGCGGCGCACCCCCTGCGGGAGCGCCTGCGCGAACTCCTGATGCTCGCCCTCTACCGCTCCGGACGCCAGGCCGAGGCCCTCGCCGTCTACGCCGACACCCGCCGCCTCCTCGCCGACGAACTCGGCGTCGACCCGCGCCCCGGCCTCCAGGAACTCCAACAGCGCATCCTCCAGGCCGACCCGGCCCTCGCCGAGCCCTCCGCCCCCGCGACGGAACCCTCGGCGGGCGTCGTCCGCCCGGCCCAGCTGCCCGCCACCGTCCAGGACTTCACCGGCCGCGTCTCCTTCGTGAAGGAGCTGAGCGACATCCTGTCGACGGCGGAGGGGCGGGTGATGGCGGTGTCGGCGCTCGCCGGGATCGGGGGCGTGGGGAAGACGACGCTCGCCGTGCACGTCGCCCATGCGGCGCGGGCCCACTTCCCCGACGGGCAGTTGTACGTCGACCTCCAGGGCGCCGGGCCGCGCGCCGCCGAGCCCGAGACGGTGCTCGGCGCGTTCCTGCGGGGCCTCGGCACGGCGGACGACGCCATCCCGGAGACGCTGGAGGAGCGGGCCGCGCTGTTCCGCTCCGTCCTCGACGGCCGGCGTGTCCTCGTCCTGCTCGACAACGCCCGCGACGCCGCGCAGGTGCGGCCGCTGCTGCCCGGCATGGAGGGGTGCGCGGCGCTCGTCACCAGCCGGATGCGGATGGTGGACCTCGCCGGGGCGCACCTCGTCGACCTCGACGTCATGTCCCCCGACGAGGCCCTGCAGCTCTTCACGAAGATCATCGGCGAGGAGCGGGTGGCGTCCGAGCGCGAGGCGGCGCTCGACGTCGTCGCGGCGTGCGGGTTCCTGCCGCTGGCGATCCGGATCGCGGCGTCCCGTCTCGCCGCGCGCCGCACCTGGACCGTCGCCACGCTCGCCGCCAAGCTCGCCGACGAGCGGCGGCGCCTCGACGAGCTCCAGGCGGGCGACCTCGCGGTCGAGGCCACGTTCGAGCTGGGCTACGGCCAGCTGGAGCCCGCCCAGGCCCGCGCCTTCCGCCTCCTCGGCCTCGCCGACGGCCCCGACATCTCCCTGGCGGCCGCCGCCGCGATGCTCGACCTCCCGGTGGAGGACGCCGAGGACCTCCTGGAGTCCCTCGTCGACACCTCCCTCCTGGAGTCCGCCGCACCCGGCCGCTACCGCTACCACGACCTCGTACGGCTCTACGCCCGCGCCTGCGCGGAACGGGACGAACTCCCGCCGGGCCTGCGGGACGCGGCGCTGTCGCGGTTGCTGGACTTCTATCTGGCGTCGGCGGTGCAGGTCTACACGGTGGAGCGTCCCGGGGACAGGACGGTGGATCACCTGGAGACGCCGCAGCGGGCGGGCTTGAGCTTCGGCGATGCCACCACGGCCCTGGACTGGCTGCACGCCGAGGCAGCGTGCATCCTCGCCTGCGTGCAGCAGTCGCTGGGACCCGTCGGGCTGCGGCGCGCGGTGGATCTCCTGCTCGCGGCGAAGGACTTGGCGGAGTCGGGAGCGAGTTCGTACCGGTACGAGCTGGCGACGCGTGCGGCCCGCGACGCCGCGGCGGAGATCGAGGACGGCCGTGCCGAGGGCCGCGCCCGGGTGAGCCTCGCCCAAGTGCTGTCCAAGATCGGCCGGTTCGAGGACGCCATCGCCGAACTGGAGCACGCCGCCGCGCTGGCCCAGGCCTCCGGAGACCTCTGGACCAAGGGCAACGCCGCGAACGAGCTGGGCATCAACTCCTACTGCCTGAACCAGCACGCGGCGAGCGAGGCTCATCTGCTCGACGCGATCGAGGTCTTCCGGCTCGACGGCAACCGCCCCAGCGAGGCGAGCGCGCTCTGCAACTGGTCCAGGGTCCTGGTCGCGCTCGGCCGCACCAATCAGGCGATCGAGCTCGCCCGCCAGGGTGTGGCCATCTACGACGATCTCGGCCTGACCTTCCGGATGGCCAACGCGCGGACCGCTCTCGGGATCTGCCTCAGCCACGCGGGCCGGCACGCGGAGGGGCTCGACCATCTGACCGACGCGCTGCAACTGTTCGTGGAGAGTCGCCAGCGCTTGTGGGAGGGTACGTCCCACTACCGCATCGCCCAGGTCCACTTCGCCGCCCGCCGCCCGGCACAGGCGGCTCAGCACGCCGAGCAGGCCCTCGCCACCGGCTGCGTCGGCGGCGACTGGATGCGCGCCAACATCCTGACGCTGCTGGGCAGCGCCCTCAACGCCCTCGGGCAACTCGACCGGGCACGGGCCTGCTGGCTCAAGGCGCTCGCGCTGCACGAGGAGGCCGGAGCCCGGGAGGCCGACACGGTGCGTGCCCTGCTCCATCCTGTAGCGGCGGCGTGACACGCCTGTCGAGGGCGTTCATCGAACGTTTATGAGTGGCTGCCACTCTCTACTTATCGATCCGTCGCGTCGGGGGGCAGACGGGTCGCGTGGGCCCCACAGCTATCGTGAGCGGCCCGATCGCCCGTTCAGCGACCCTCGGGGGAGTTGCTGAGCGGGCGGTCCAGTCCCGGAGCCCCGCACCTTCAGGAGTTGCGACCATGAGCGAAGCCAAGAAGAAGAAGCCGCAGAACCTCGCGCCGATGGGCGAGGGGCACATACCCGCCCCGCCGCAGGACGGCCCGGTCGTCCCGACCGGCGAAGGCCACATCCCGGCGCCGCCGCCGAAGGGCGGAGCGACCACCAAGGGCGAAGGCCACATCCCGGCCCCGCCCGCGAAGGACGCCTGAGACTTTCATTCCGACGGGGATCGGCCGCGGCGGCGCGGAGGGGGAGCCGTCGCGGCCGAAGTCTTTCCGAACGCCCGCGGGATGCCTCGACGCAGCTCGCTGAGCTCCAACTCCCGTTACTTTAGCGGGATTTGTTCGGACTCTCGCACTTATGTACGGCTAGAGTCAGTTGTTGAAAGTCTGCCCCCTCCAAGGAGTTCGAATGACCCGAACCAGAAAGATCTTCGTGACCGTCGCCGTGATGGCCGCAGCCACCGCGGGAGCGGTATCCCCGGCGCTCGCCGACGGCCACGCCCCCGCGCCTCCTGGCGAGGGCCACCTGCCGATCGTCGCGCCGCGAGGCGAGGGGCACCTGCCCACCTCGCCGCAGGGCGAGGGTCACCTGCCCGCTCCTCCTGCCGAGGGGCACCTTCCGCTGGCGCCGTTCGGCGAGGGCCACCTGCCCGCGCCGCCGGCCTGACGGCCTGACCGGGCCGGGGCCGAGCCGCCGCTCGGCCCCGGCCTGCCGCACGGGCCGGAACCGCACCGCCCCACCCCACGGAATTGGGTGGACCCGCCCCACCCCCGTGCTTGATAGTGCGCCCATGACAACTCTCGTGCGCCACATCACCTTCGACTGCTCCGACGCCTACAAGCTCGGGTCGTTCTGGGCCCAGGTCCTGGAGGGGGCGGTCTCCGACGAGGACTCTCCGGGGGACCCGGAGGCGTTGGTGAGCACGCCGGGCGGGCCGACGCTGTTGTTCGTGACCGTGCCGGACGAGAAGACCGTGAAGAACCGCGTGCACTTCGACCTGCAGCCGCAGGACCGCACGCGGGACGAGGAGGTCGAGCGGGTGATCGCGCTCGGCGCGACCCTCGTGGCCGACCACCGGCTGCCGGACGGACGCGGCTGGGTGACCCTCGCCGACATCGAGGGCAACGAGTTCTGCGTGGAGCGCAGCACGGGAGAGCGCGCCGCGACGGCGTGACCGCCCCGGGGCCCGGTCAGCCCTCAGAACTCGATCAGGCCGCGCAGGTCGATGTCGACCGGGAAGGGCACATCCGTGGTCAGCTTGCCGATGTGCGTGGGCTGCTCGGGGCTGGGGGCGTAGACCCCCGCCTCGTGGTGGCGCCAGAACTCGTGCACGACGGGGACGTCGTCCTCGCCGCGCTCGACGCGCCAGTAGGAGGCGATGCCCGCCTCCGCGTACATGCCCGGCTTGAGGAAGCGGTCGTCCTTGCGGGAGCCGGGGGAGACGATCTCGATCGCGAGAACGACGCTCGCAACGGGAATGCAGTCCAGACTCGCGAGGTCCAGGCCGGTCTTGTCGAAGACGATCACGTCAGGCTTGGGGACGTTACGTTGGTCGAACATGACCCATTGCTCACTCAGGGTGGCGCATGGCGGACGCCTCGCCAGGCGAAGTTGAAAGTGCAGTTCGTCCCGCACCTGCTGATGCCATACCTTCGCCACCCCACGTACCACGATCTTCCCGTCCACGAGATCCCAGTCGAACGGGACGTCCAGCTCCTGAACCTGGTCCCATGTCCAGCCGTCCTCCGGCGGGTACATCCAGTTCTCGGAGTTGGCCGACACCTGCTGCTCGCGGTGTTCGCCGTGTGCCTCTGCGGCCATGACTGCTCCCATGGAGGCGATCGTGCAAGAGGGGATGTTGCGTCCTACCCGTATTACGGTATCGCCACTCGTAGGAGTGCGCGGGCAACGCCGAAGTCGCACGAGTGTGCGAGTGGCGTCAGTGGCGGCCGTGGTCCGCACCCCAGCCCTCGCGCCGCCGCAGCTCCCCCTTCACCACCTTCCCGCTCGCGTTCCGCGGCAGCTCCGCCACGAACTCCACCGCACGCGGCACCTTGTAGTTGGCCATCTCGCGCCGCGACCAGGCGATCACGTCGTCCGCGGTGAGGGTCGAGCCCGGGCGCCGCACCACGTACGCCTTGCCGACCTCGCCGAGGCGGGCGTCGGGGACGCCGATGACGGCGGCGTCGGCGATCTCGGGGTGGGTGCCGAGGAGCTGTTCGATCTCGGCGGGGTAGGCGTTGAAGCCGCCGACGATGAACATGTCCTTGATCCGGTCGGTGATGCGCAGGTTGCCGGCCGCGTCCAGGACGCCGACGTCGCCGGTGCGCAGCCACCCGTCGGGGGTGCGGACCTTGCGGGTCTCGGCGGGGTCCTCGAAGTAGCCGCTCATGACGTTGTGGCCGTGGACGAGGATCTCGCCGGGGGTGCCGGGGGGCAGGGGGTCGCCCGCGGGGGACACCACCTTCACCTCCGTGCCGGGGATCGCCCGGCCCGACGTCGACGCGATGACCTCGGCCGGGTCGCCCCTGCGGCACATCGAGACGATGCCGCTCGCCTCGGAGAGGCCGTACGCCGTCAGGACGGTGGCGATGCGCAGCTCCGCGCGGAGGCGTTCGACGAGGCGCAGGGGGACCACCGCCGCGCCGGTCACGACGAGGCGCAGGGCGGAGAGGTCGTGGGCGTCGCGGGCCGGGTGGTCCAAGAGGGACTGGTGGAGGGTGGGCGGTCCCGGCAGGACGGAGATGCGTTCGGCGGCGATGTTCGCGAGGACGGTGTCGACGTTGAAGACCGGCTGGGGGACCATCGTGGCGCCCCGCATCAGGCAGGCGATGATCCCGGCCTTGTAGCCGAAGGTGTGGAAGAACGGGTTCACGATGAGGTAGCGGTCGCCTTCTCGGAGCCCTGCGAGGTCGCTCCAGATCGCGTAGCAGCGCAGGGTCTGGGCGTGGGTGATGACGGCGCCCTTGGGGCGTCCCGTGGTGCCCGAGGTGTAGACGATGTCGGAGGGGCTCGCGCCGGTGACGGCGGCGGCGCGGGCGCGGACGGCCTCGTGCGTGATCCGGTCGCCCCCGGCGAGGAAGTCCTTCCAGGTGCGGAAGTCCTCGGGGGCGTCGTCGGCGAGGACGACGACCTGTTCGAGATGCGGAAGTCCGGGCAGGGGCCCGGGGCTTGAGACGTCGCCCGCCGCCCCGCCCCCGAACTCCGGCGGCTCCCCGGCCGCCCGCCGCAGCGACGCCACGTACGAAGTCCCCAGGAACGTACCGGTGACGAAGAGCAGCTTCGCCCGGGAGCGGGCGAGGACGTACGCCGCCTCGGTGCCCTTGAAGCGGGTGTTGAGGGGGACGAGGACGGCGCCCGCGCCGACCGCGCCGAGGGCGGAGACGATCCAGTCGAGGGTGTTGGGCGCCCAGACGGCGACGCGGTCGCCCGGTTCGACGCCGGTGGCCATGCAGGCGGCGGTGGCCCGTTCGATCCGGTCGCCGAGTTCGCGGTACGTCACCCGGGTGCGGCCCTCGACGACCGCCTCCCGGTCCGCGTACCGCTTCGCCGCCGCCCGGACCAGGCCCGGCACGCTGCCCCACTCCAGGTCGCCGCGCATGGCCGCCCCTCCCGCCGTCGCCCACTAGCTGACTATCCGTCAGATTAGCGGTAGCCTGACGCGCTGTCAGCAGCGAGGGCTCGCCCACGACGCGCGCGGAGGTGTGCAAGCCATGGCCTCACTCAAGGACGCCACAGCGATAGCCGGTATCGGACAGACCCCCTTCGCCAGACAACTCCCCGAGAGCGAGAAGACGTTGGCCTGCCGGGCCGTCCTCGCCGCGCTCGACGACGCGGGCATCGCGCCGTCCGAGGTCGACGCGTTCGCCTCGTACACGATGGAGGAGACCGACGAGGTCGAGGTCGCCAAGGCGATCGGCGCGGGGGACGTCACGTTCTTCAGCAAGGTCGGGTACGGGGGCGGCGGTTCCTGCGCGACCGTCGCGCATCTGGCGTCCGCCGTCGCCACCGGGCAGGCGAGCGTCGGCGTGGCCTGGCGCTCGCGCAAACGCGGCAGCGGGCCCCGGCCCTGGCGCAACACCACCGCCCAACTCCCCACCCCCGCCCAGTGGACACGCCCCTTCGGCCTGCTCCGCCCCGCCGACGAGATCGCCATGCTGACCCGCCGCTACCTCCACGAGTACGGCGCGACCCGCGACCACCTCTTCAACGTCGCCCTCGCCTGCCGCAACCGCGCCAACCAGAACCCGGCCGCGATGATGTACGAACGCCCGCTGACCCGGGACATGTATATGACCTCGCGCTGGATCAGCGAGCCGCTCTGCCTCTTCGACAACTGCCTGGAGACGGACGGCGCGCTGGCCTGCGTCGTCGTCTCGGCCGAGCGCGCCCGCGACTGCCGCCACCGGCCCGTCTACGTCCACTCCGCCGCCCAGGGCCTGCCCGCCCAGCACCACGGCATGGTCAACTACTGGAACGACGACCCGCTCTCGGGCCCCGCCTGGACGGCCGCCCGACAGCTCTGGAAACAGGCCGACTTCGGCCCCCACGACGTCGACGTCGCCCAGATCTACGACGCCTTCACCCCTCTCATCCCGCTCTCCCTGGAGGGCTACGGCTTCTGCGACCGGGGCGAGGGCGGCGCGTTCACGGAGGGCGGCGCCCTGGAGATAGGCGGCCGCCTCCCCCTCAACACGGGCGGCGGCGGCCTCAGCGAGGCCTACGTCCACGGCTTCAACCTGATCAACGAGGGCGTGAAGCAGCTCAGGGGCACGAGCACGGCCCAGGTGCCGGGAGCGAGGACGTGCCTGGTGACGGCGGGCGAGGGAGTCCCGACATCGGCATTGCTGCTGCGCGCCTCGTAGGGAGCGTGCGGGAGCACCCGACGGCCTGCGGAGGCGGACCCACCCAGGGGCGCGGGGAACTGCGCGACCAGCCACAACGGACCCGCACACGGAAAAGGGAGAGCAACATGGCAGACGCGACCCCGACAGCGACGACGGAACTCCTGACCCCGGTCGTGGACGACGACGGCACCCCCTTCTGGACCTACGCCGCCCGAGGCGAACTCCGCATCCAGGCCTGCGCAGAAGACGCCTGCGGCGAGCCCCGCTTCCCCCCGAGGCCCTGCTGCCCCCACTGCCACTCCTTCGACACCACCTGGCGCCGCATGACCGGCAAGGGCAGGATCTGGTCCTACGTGATCCCCCACCCCCCGCTCCTCCCGGCCTACGCCGCCCTCTCCCCGTACAACGCGATCCTCGTGGAACTGACCGACGCCCCCAGGATCCGCCTGGTCGGCAACCTGGTCGCCAGGGCGGGGGCGCCCCCCAACTCCGTCCCACCGGAACGCCTCCGCATCGGCGCCCGCGTCCACGTGGTCTTCGCCGAGCGCGGCGGCGTCGTGCTGCCGCAGTGGGTCCTGGAGCGGTCATGACGGACGCGGAGGCGGCCGGGCTGCGCGTCGAGCGGGACGAGAGGACCGGGGTCGCCGTGGTGACCCTTGACCGCCCGGAGCGGCACAACGCGCTGACCCCGGAGACGGCGGCCGAACTCGCTTGGCTGTGGCGGCAGTTCCGGGGCGACGACACGGTCAGGGCGGTCGTCCTCACGGGCGCGGGCGACCGGGCCTTCTGCACGGGGATCGACCGCACCGCCGAGGTCCCGCAGCCGTCGTCCCCGTACTCGATCGAGGACCCCCTCCTCGCCGTCGGACCGAAGGCCAACGACCTGTGGAAGCCGGTGCTCGCCGCCGTGAACGGCATGGCGTGCGGCGGGGCGTTCTACCTCATCGGCGAGTGCGAGTTCGTGATCGCGGCGGAGCACGCCACGTTCTTCGACCCGCACACGACGTACGGGATGGTGAGCGCGTACGAGGCGATCGCGATGGCGCAGCGGATGCCGTTCGGGGAGGTGGCGCGGATGTCCCTGATGGGGACGGCGGAGCGGGTGTCCGCGCGACGGGCGTACGAGATCGGCCTGGTGTCGGAGGTGGTGGCGGGCGAGGAGGTGGTGGCCGCGGCGGTGCGGGCCGCCGCGACCGTCGCGTCGTTCCCCACGGAGGCCGTGCAGGGGACGGTGCGGGCCGTCTGGTCCGCGAAGGAGGCCGCCCGCACGCAGGCCATGGCGCACGCCCCGCACCTCATCGCGCTCGGCAACGCGGACGCCGCACGGCAGGCGGAGCTGTTCGCGGGGCGCGGCCGGGGCGCCGGCTTCCGCGTCCGGTAGGGCGCCCTGCGCCCGGCGGGGGCAGGCGTCCGGCGGGGGCAGGCGTCCGGCGCCACGCCGGGCGCCAGGTCACCCCGGTCCGCGGTTCAGCGCGACGTCGCCGTGCCCCGCTCCGCGTCAAGCGCGTACACGCAGCGGTCCTTGCTGCACGCGTACACCACCCCGTCCCTGACCACCGGGGCACCGGTGATCTCGCCGCCGGTGGCGAGCTTCCAGCGGAGGCGGCCGTCGTCGGCCTTGAGGGTGTAGAGGAGGTGGTCGGTGGCGCCGAAGTGGATGCGCCGGTCGGCGACGACCGGGGAGCCGACGACCTCGCCGCCCGCCTGGAAGCGCCACTTGGGCGTGCCGGTGACGGCGTCGAGGGTGTAGAGGCCCTTGCCGCTGCCCACGTGCACATGGCCGTCGGCGACGAGGACGGGGTCGACGGAGGAGCGGGCCTCGGTGGCGATGCGCCAGCGGTCGCGGCCGTCGGTGGCGTCGAGGGCGTAGACGGTGCCGAGATAGTCGGCGAGGTACACGCCGCCGCCGGTGACGGCGGGGCCGGGGGCGAAGGCGGGCGGACAGAGGAACGCGGCGGGCGCCTCGAAGTGCCAGCGCACGTGCCCGGCGGCCACGTCGACGGCGAGGACGCGGGTGCCCGCGGCGATGTACGCGTACCCGTCGGGCGCCTGGGTGACGCGGACCGGCACGCCGCCGCAGGACGCGGCGTCGCCGACGGGGTAGGACCAGCGCTCGATGCCGGTGCGGGCCTCGACGGCGCGCAGCCGGGCGTCCTTCCAGACGTACACGGTGCCGTCGACGATGACGGGCGCGGCCTCGGGCGTCTCGAACTCGGTCTGGGCGTTCGTGATCTCCCAGAGCTTCTCGCCGTTCGCGGCCTCCCAGCCCTGCACGCCGCCGCCGCGGGTCGCGGTGACGACGGTGCCCCGGTCGGCCTGGAGGGCGTACACCCAGGCGTCGGTCTGGATCCGCCACAGGTCGGAGCCGTCGGTGCCGTCGAGGGCGTAGAGGGTGGGGCCGTCGGAGGCGTGGATGCGGCCGTCGGCGACGGCCATGGACCAGGCGACGTCGCGGGTCTTGAAGCTGCGCCGGCCGGTGCTCACGTCGAGGGCGTGCACCTCGAAGGACGTGACGTACACGAGGTTCCCGGCGACGGCGGGCGTCCCCCAGACGTCGTTGGACATGCGGAACCGCCAGGGCCGCCAGGACGCGGGGGCGCCGGAGCCCGGCGCCGGAGCGCCCGCCCCCGCACCGCCCGCACCGCCGGTGACGCCCGCGTCGACCCCGTTGGCCCCGGGCCGCCCCGGCGCCTGCGCCGACCGCGACCACGACCCGGCGAGCCCGGAGTCGACGGGCGCCGCCGCGCCGCGGGCCTCGGCGACGCGCGGCCCGGGCCCGATCGGCACCTGGGCCCCGGCGAGCTGCACGGGTCCGGCGTCGGGCGCGGCGTGGCCGGGCGCGTGGAAGGGCTGGGAGGCGCCGGGGGGCGGCGCGTGGAACGGCTGGGAGGCCCCAGCGGGCACCTGGGAGGGCAGACCGGGGGCGTGCGAGGGCACGGCGGGGGCCTGCCGGGGCGGCGGCGGGACGGCGGACACGGGCGCGGCCGAGGCCCCGGCCGCGGAGTTGCCGCGGGCTCCCCGGCCCCCGGAGCCCGAGGTGGCGGCGGCGCGCGCGGGCGGGCGTCCGCCCCGGCGTGCCTCGATGAGCGCGACGGCCCGCTCGGGCAGCCAGGCGGATGCGGTGCCGCTGTCGTCGCCGTTGCCCTCGGAGGCGAAGAGGTGCGGGGCGAGCTGGGCCTGGAGGTCGCCGGGCGTGGGCCGGAGCGCGGCCTCCATCTGCATGCAGGACTCGATGAGGGGCCGCAGCTCGTCGGGCAGGCCCTCCAGGTCGGGGCCCTCGCGCAGGAGCATGAAGACGGTCTCGACGGGGTTGGCGCCGTGGAAGGGGGCGTGTCCCGTGGCGGCGAAGACGAGGGTGGAGCCGAGGGAGAAGACGTCGCTGGCGCCGGTGACGCTGCGGGAGTCCTTGGCCTGCTCGGGCGACATGTAGGCGGGGGTGCCGACGGCGACGTTGGTCATGGTCAGGCGGGTGTTGGAGACGCCCGAGGCGATGCCGAAGTCGATGACGCGGGGGCCGTCCTCGACGACGAGCACGTTGGACGGCTTCAGGTCGCGGTGGACGAGCCCGGCGCCGTGGATGGACTCCAGGGCCTCGGCGACGCCTGCGGCCAGCCAGCGCACGGCCTGGGTGGGCAGCGGCCCGTGCTCGTTCACTATTTCCTCGAGCGAGGGCGCGGGCACGTACGCGGTGGCGAGCCAGGGCACGGCGGCGCGCGGGTCGGCGTCGACCACGGCGGCCGTGTAGAAGCCGGACACGGCCCGGGCCGCCTCGACCTCGCGCGTGAAGCGGACTCTGAACAGCTGGTCCTCGGCGAGCTCGGTTCTGACCGTCTTGATCGCCACGCGTCGCCCGGAGGCGGAGCGCGCGAGATAGACGAGTCCCATGCCACCGGCGCCGAGCCGTCCAAGGACCTCGAACGGGCCGATCCGCCGCGGATCGTGCTGCGTCAGCTGGTCCACCACTTGCCTGCCACCTCCCCGTACGCGCGGCCACCGCTTGGAGCAGCCCCGTGCAGCGTCTCACCACCGAGCCGCTACGGCGGCACGCACCCTGATTCTTCCTGGCTCGGGCCACGGTTGCGAACCCGGGGCAAGATCGGGCTGTTTCGGGACAAAGGTGACGTACTGGTACATCAAATGGGGTGATGCCCTCAGATACCCGGCTCCTGGAGGACGGCGAAAGCGGCCCCTTGGTTGTCCACCAGGGTGCAGATGCGGCCGTACGGCGTGTCCTGCGGCTCGTCGCGGACGCGGCCCCCGAGGTGGCGGGCGGTGGCGGCGGCCGCGTCGCAGTCGGCGACGACGAAGTAGTTGAGGAAGTGCGGGGGCATCTCGGCGGGGAAGGACCCGCCCATCAGGGCCCGGCCGCCGATCGCGGTCTCGGGCCCCGGCCTGGCCCCGGCGGGCGACCAGATCCGGAAGTCCTCGCCCGCGTCGTCCAGGTCCTGACCCCCGTAGCCGAAGACGCCCTCGTAGAAGGGGTCGACCGTCTCCTTGGCCCGGGCGTACACCTCGGTCCAGCAGAAGGCGCCGGGCTCGCGCTGAACACCGAAGCCCACGTGCGTGCCCGCCTGCCAGAGGCCGAAGACGGCGCCCTCGGGGTCGGCCGCGAGCCCCGTCGTGCCGAACGGCCCGACCGGCATCGGGTCCATGATCATCTGCCCACCGGCGCCCTTGATCCGCGCGGCGAGGGCGGCCGCGTCCGGCGTCGCCAGGTAGACCGTCCAGGACGTGGGCATGCGCCCGTCCGGCTTGGGGGCGAGCGCGGCGACGGGCTCACCGGCGAGGAACGCCTGGGTGTAGTTCCCGTACTCCGCTCCGGCGCCGTCGTCGAAGGTCCAGCCGAAGAGCTCGCCGTAGAAGCGCTTGCCGCCCTCGACGTCGGGGAGCATCGCGTCCACCCAGCAGGGGACGCCTTCCGCGAATTCCATGAGCCCGTTCCCTCGATTCACCCGCGGAGGGCCGCCCTGTGGCCTCCGTCACAGTCAAGCTAGCCGCACGCCGACGGGCCCGCAGCACTTCGATTCGAACACTTGGCCAATTCCGGCGGGGTGACTCAGGGCGACGACGGGGCGGCGAGGAGGTGACGGGGCCGGTGACAGGGAAGGCGACAGGGAAGGCGACGGGGCACTGGCGGACGATCGTTTCCGGCCGGAGCGCATCACCCGCCCCGGGCGCCCCCGGCCCGCTCCCCACCCCCCTCCCGTCACCCCTCTGCACCTCTCCGGCGCCCCTCTGACACCCCTCTGGCACCCCTTCAACCCCATTTGCACTCGGCCGAATCGCGCTCCGATCACCCCTCGGTAAGCTGACGGCATGACAGGACAGGTACGTACCGTCGACGGCCGTGTGGCCGGTCGGCGTGGTCAGGCGACACGTCAGAAACTGCTGGACTGCCTGAGCGAGATGCTCAGCTCCTCGCCCTACCGGGACGTCAAAGTCATCGACGTCGCCCGGAAGGCGGGCACTTCGCCGGCGACGTTCTACCAGTACTTCCCGGACGTCGAGGGCGCCGTTCTGGAGATCGCCGAGCAAATGGCCGCCGAGGGCGCGCAGTTGACGCAGCTCCTGGAGGGCCGCTCCTGGGTCGGCAAGGCCGCCCTGCAGACCTCGCAGGACCTGGTCGACGGGTTCCTCGACTTCTGGCGGAAGAACGACGCGATCCTCCGGGTGGTCGACCTCGGCGCGGCCGAGGGCGACAAGCGGTTCTACAAAATCCGGATGAAGATCCTCAATTCGGTGAACAACTCCCTTACGGACACCGTCAAGGAGCTCCAGTCCAAGGGCAAGGTCGACAAGGACGTGAGCCCGGCGGCGATGGCCGGCTCCCTGGTCGCGATGCTCGCCGCGGTCGCCTCGCACCAGCGCGGCTTCCAGACCTGGGGCGTCAAGCAGGCGGAACTGAAGCCGAACCTCGCGCTGTTGGTGCACCTGGGCGTGACGGGCAAGAAGCCGACGAAGTAGCCGACGAAGCGGGCGCCGAGCGCCGCAGCAACCAGGCGCGTCAAGCGCCGGAGTCCTGTCACCACGGCGGCGGATCACTGTCTGTGATCCGCCGCTGTGCTCTCCGCGCGCCTGCGCGGCGGTGCGTCTTCGCGGCTGCGCGTCTTCGCGACGGCGCGTCTTCGCGACGGCGCGACGCGGTGCCGGACGCCCGCACCCGTTCGGGTGTGCTACCTCCGCTCCAGTCGGAACAGCCGGATCTCGCGGTCCACCCGCTCCTGGTACGTCGCGTACGGCGGCCAGAACGCCAGCGCCGTCCGCCAGGCCTCCGCCCGCTCCTCCCCCGTGAGCAGGCGGGCCCGCACCGGGATGTCCCTGCCGCGCCAGTTGATGGAGACGTCAGGCCCTGCCAGCAGGTTCGCGGTCCACGCGGGATGCGCGGGCCGCCCGAAGTTCGACCCGACCAGCAGCCAGCTCCCGCCCTCCTCCGGCACGCACGCCAGCGGAGTACGCCGGTCGAGCCCGCTCCGCGCACCCCGCGCCGTCAAGATCACACCGGGCAGCATCCGGGCGCTGAGCAGCACCTTTCCGCGTGTGAGCCGGTGCACGCCCCGGTCCACGGCGGGCACGACGCGCGGGGCCACGCGGGCGAAGGCCCGGGTCGCGGACACCTTGCGCATCAGGCGGAGCCCGACCCCGGCGGCCATCAGCGGCCCGCCCCGTCGGCCGACCGCCCCCGGCCGGCGCCGACCACCCGAACGGCGGGCGCGCCCCGCTCCGGCGCACGCGCGGCCGCCGCCCCCTCTGCCCGGTCCGCCCCCTCCCCCGCGAACACCCCGGCACGCTCGGCCGCGTGCGCCCGCAGCCGGTGCACCGGCCCGAACAGCAGCTCGTCGCCGGAGGCCCGCTTGAGGTAGAGGTGGGCGTCGTGCTCCCAGGTGAAGCCGATGCCGCCGTGCAGCTGGACGGCCTCGGCAGCGGCGGTGCGCAGGGCTTCGAGTCCCTGCGCGAGGGCGAGCCCACCGGCCCGCTCGGCGCCCACGCCGCCCCCGTCGTCCCTGCCGCCCCCGCCGCCCTCGTCGTCCCCGCTGTGGACGTCCGCCGCCCACGCCGCGTAGTACGCCGCCGATCTGGCCGCCTGCACCCGTACGTACACATCGGCGAGCCGGTGCTTCACGGCCTGGAAGGAGCCGATCGCGCGCCCGAACTGCTCGCGCTCCTTGACGTAGGAGACGGTGCGGGCGAGCGCGCGGTCGGCGGCGCCGACGGCTTCGGCGGCGAGCAGGACGGCGACGCGCTCGCCGGTGTCGGTCAGCGCGGCGCCCACGTCCGGGCCCGTGCCCGCTTCCGCCTCACCCAGCAACTCGCCTGCCACGTCCCGCAGTTCGAGGCGGGCGCGCGGCCGGGTCTCGTCGAGCGCGGTCTGCCGGACGCGTACGAGACCGGGAGCGTCACCGCGTACGAGGAACAGCAGGGCCCGGGACCGGGCGAAGCCGCCGGTGTGCGCGGCGACGAGAAGCAGCTCCGCGCTGTGCCCGTCGAGGACCTGGTCGACCTGCCCGTAGAGGCGCCAGGCGCCGTCGGCCGTCCGGGCCTGCACGCCGCCCGCGCGGCCGCCGCCCGACCAGTCGTCACGGTGGGCTCGGTGCTCGTCGTGCTCGCCGACGAGCCCGAGAGCGGTGGCGAGTGCGGCGCCGGGGACGGCGAGGGCGGCGGTCAGCTCGCCGGTGGCGACGCGGGGCAGCAGTTCGGCGCGGCGGCCGGGGGTGCCGAGGGCGAGCAGCAGCGGGGCGGCGAGCCCGGCGGTGGCGACGAGCGGTGAGGGGGCGAGGCCTTGGCCCAGTTCCTCGCAGGCCAGGGCGAGTTCGAGGGTGCCGCAGCCGGTGCCGCCGTACCGCTCGGGCAGGGCGAGGCCGGGCAGGCCGAGCTGTCCGGCGAGGGCGGCCCACAGCCCGGCGTCGTAGCCGGCGGGGGTGCGGACGGCGGCCTTGACGTCGTCGGGGCCGCAGCGTTTGGTGACGATCTCGCGCAGGGTGCGGCGGATCTCGTCCTGTTCCGCGGTGAGGGCGGCGTCCATCGGCGGGCTCCTCTCCAGGGCCCAGCGGACCCGGATCTGACGAACCGTCACATGTACTGACGGGCCGACATGCTAGGACTCCGGGGCGTGGTTGCCCAGGGCCGTGCGGCCTCCCGCGTCCCGGCGTATCTGATGTACCGTCAGGTTCATGGCCGCTGACGCTGGTGCACGTGGTTCCGGAGGCTCACGCAGGCCCGTCCGCAGGGGCGGTTCGGGAGGTGCGCGCGGCTTCGCGGGCGGGCGCGGCTCCGGACGCCGGAAGGTCGCCGTCGTGGGGGTGGCGCTCTCGGACTGCGGGCGCGTCGACGACGCGACGGCGTACGCGCTGCACGCGCAGGCGGCCCGGCGCGCGCTCGCGGACTCCGGGCTCGGCCGTGAGGTCGTCGACGGGATCGCGTCGGCGGGCCTCGGGACGCTCGCGCCCGTGGAGGTGGCCGAGTATCTGGGCCTGCGGCCGCGCTGGGTGGACTCCACGTCCGTGGGCGGCGCGACCTGGGAGGTCATGGCGGCGCACGCGGCCGACGCGATCGCCGCGGGGCACGCGAACGCCGTCCTGCTCGTGTACGGATCCACGGCCCGCGCCGACCTCAAGGCGCGGCGGCGCACGGCGAACCTGTCGTTCGGTGCGCGCGGCCCGCTCCAGTTCGAGGTCCCCTACGGGCACACCCTGGTCGCCAAGTACGCGATGGCGGCGCGCCGCCACATGCACGAGCACGGGACGACCCTGGAGCAGTTGGCGCAGGTCGCCGTGCAGGCACGGGCGAACGCGGCGACGAACCCCGAGGCGATGTACCGCGAGCCGATCACCGTGGACGACGTCCTGACCGGACCGATGATCGCGGACCCCTTCACCAAGCTGCACTGCTGTCTGCGCTCCGACGGCGGCTGCGCGGTGCTGCTCGCCGCCGAGGAGTACGTGGCGGACTGCGCGTCCACGCCGGTGTGGGTCCTCGGCACCGGCGAGCACGTCTCGCACACCACGATGTCCGAGTGGGAGGACTTCACGGTGTCCCCGGCGGCGGTCAGCGGGCGGCTCGCCTTCGAACGGGCCGGGGTCGGCCCGGCGGACGTGGACATCGCCGAGATCTACGACGCCTTCACCTACATGACCCTGGTGACCCTGGAGGACCTGGGCTTCTGCGCCAAGGGGGAAGGGGGCGCGTTCGTGGAGAAGGGCCGCCTCCTGCGGGACGGCGAGCTGCCGACCAACACCGACGGCGGCGGACTCTCCGCCCAGCACCCCGGGATGCGGGGCCTCTTCCTGATCGTGGAGGCGGTACGGCAGTTGCGCGGCGACGCGGGGGAGGCACGGCAGGTGCGGCGGGCCGCCCCGTACGGCGGGGAGCGGCTGCCGGAGGTGGCGGTGGTGTCGGGGACGGGTGGGTGGTTCTGTTCTTCGGGGACGGTGGTGTTGGGGAGGTAGGCGGGGTGCGGTACGTCTGTCGGGGGTCGTGCGTCCGGCGGTGCCTGTAGGTCCGTCGGGGCCCGTGCAACTCCCTTGCCCTAAGGGGTGTTTCAGGGTCGGGCCAGGGCTGTCCCTGATCACTGCGGGGGCGAATCGGCGGAGCCTTGAGGCATGGCTACTTCTTCTGCTGGTCCGTGCTCCTCGTCCGCTCCTTCCCCGACCGCTTCCCCGTCCGCAGCGGGGCTCCGGCCCTCCCGCAGAGCCCTCGTCCGGGGTGCGGTCGCCGGGGGCGTGCTCGCGGCGACGGCCGGGTCGGCGGGGACGGGACCGGCCTTCGCGGCCGGGCGGACGGGACGGGCCTCACGTCGTAGCGACGACCTGGCACCGCTGGATCCGGCGGCGCTGCGGGCGGCGATAGCGGACCTGTCCCACCCGCGGGCCACGGCGGCGCACCTGCGGGTGGCCGACATGGGAGGCACGGGCAGCTCGGGCACGTCCTGGTACGGGACTTCGGGTGTCGCCGACGTCACGACGGGCCGGGAGGTGGGCCGCCACGACCGCTTCCGGATCGGCAGCATCACGAAGGTGTTCGTGGCGACGGTCGTGCTGCAACTGGCGCACGAGGGCAGACTCCACCTGCACGCGCCGGTCCAGCGCTACCTGCCGGGCCTGCTCCCCGACACCTACGCACCGGTGCGGATCACGCACCTCCTGACGCACACCAGCGGCCTTCCGAACGAGAGCGGCCCGGACGTGCCGGACCTGTCCACGCCGGAGGCGATAGACGCGCACCGCCACGACCGCTGGACGCCGGAGCGCCTGCTCGCGACGGTCACACGCGAGCCCCGGACGAAGTTCCGCCCGGGCAGCGCGCAGGAGTACCGCGGCACGAACTACGTCCTCCTGGCCCTGCTGATCCGCGAACTCACGGGCCGCTCGCACGGAGCGGAGATCCACCGCCGCGTCACCCGCCCCCTGGGCCTGACGGAGGTCACGTCACCGGGCCACGACCCCCGCATCCACGGCCCGCACGTCCGCGGCTACTTGACGATGGCCGACGGCAGCCTCAAGGACTTCACCGAGTACGACCAGTCCTACTCGTGGGGCGAGGGCGAGCTGATATCCACCGGCGACGACCTGGACCGCTTCCTGACCGCGCTGTTCGCGGGCCGCCTGCTCCCGCCGCACCTGCTCCGGCTCATGCACACGCTGCCGCCGGACGACGTGCGGATGCTGGACGGCTCCCCGGCGCGGTACGGCGCGGGCCTGCAGACGGCCACGGTCAACGGCGTGGAGCTGTGGGGCAAGACGGGCGAGCAGTACGGCTACGCGTCGGCGGCGTTCTCGACGGTGGACGGCCGGCGGAGGTTCGTCCTGGCGTACAACCCCGTCGGGGCGAGCGCGGCCGGGCAGCCGACGATGACGCAGCGGGTCGCGGAGGCGGTGACGCGGCGCCGTGTGTGAGGGAGCCCCCGCTCCCCCACACACGCCCGGGACGGGTCAGTCCTGGTGGAGTTCGTTGCGGCCGGAGCCGCCCTTGAGCTTGTCGGTGCCGGTGCCGCCCCACAGGACGTCGTCGCCGCTGTTGCCCCACAGCGCGTCGTTGCCGGCCTCGCCGTACAGCTTGTCGTTGCCCTTGCCGCCGTAGAGGGTGTCGGCGCCCGCCTTGCCGCGCAGGACGTCGTTGCCGTCGTCGCCGTGCAGGTTGTTCTCCTCGCGGGTGCCGGAGAGCGAGTCGTTCCCGGTGCCGCCGAAGCAGTCCTGGCCGCAGTTGACAAGGGTGTCGTCCCCGGAACCGCCGTACGAGCCGAAGCCCTTGGGACCGCCGCCGCCGTCGAGGTGGTCCTTGCCGGCGTCGCCGTGGAGCATGGCGTTCGCGGAGCCCTTGAGGCGGTCGTCGCCCGTGCCGCCGTGGACCCGGCCCCACGCCTCGCCGTCCGCGGGCAGGGTCGCGGTGTCGTCACGGTCGCCGAGGTCGACCTGGTAGGTGTCCGAGTCGTCGGAGCCCAGGGGGACTTCGAAGGCACAGCGGACGACGGTGCGGTCGCCCGGCGAGGGGTGGACGCACTCGTCCCACTCGGCCGCGGCGGCGCTGATGGTGATGGCGGCGCGGTCGCGGAAGGTGACTTCGTGGTACTGCTCGAACTCGCCGCGGCTGACGATCTTCTCGTCGACCTTCAGCTGGTTCTTCTGGCCGGGGGTGGCCTTGTAGACGAGTTCGTCGCCGTCGTGGACGACCGCGGCCGAGGTCGCCGGGGCGGCCTGGGCGGCGGGCGCCGCGAGGGCGGCTCCGCCGAGGGCGAGCACGAGGGAGGCGGTGGCGGTGAGGGTCCTGTAGGTGCGCATACGGAAGTGCCCTTCGGGATGTCGGTGCGCTGTGGTGCTTTCGGTACATCCCGTTAGACCAGAGGCATATGAAGGGAGTTGTGTAGTTGATCATGAACATAGGCGGTCCACGCCGTTGCCGGGATGTGGACGTGACGGCGGGGTTTTGCGGCGCGCATGTGGACGCGATGGCGGGGCGTGCGGCGGGGACGGGGGCGGGCGGGACGACAATGCCCCCATGACGACACCCACGCCCGAGTCCGAGTCCCCTGCCGTGCCCGCGACGGAGTTCCGGCGGCTGCTGCGCGCCCAGAAGGTGTGGGACGTCCGGCTGCCGGAGTTCGAGGAGCTGCTGCCGGAGTTCGACCCTCAGAAGGCGCCGCCCGCCCCGGTGGGCCTGTTCCACAGCTGGTTCGCGGAGGCCGCGCGGGCGGGGCAGCCGGAGCCGCACACGATGGGTCTGGCGACGGTGGACGCGGCGGGCGACCCGGACGTGCGGACGGTGATGCTGCACGACGTCGACGAAGAGGGCTGGCACTTCGCGACGCACGCGACCAGCGTCAAGGGCCGACAGCTCGCGGCGCACCCGTACGGGGCACTGCACTTCTACTGGCCGGCGCGAGGACGCCAGGTCAGGGTGCGTGGCCCGGTGCGGACGGCCCCGCACTCCGAGGCCCTGGCCGACCTGCACGCGAGGTCGGCGGGGGCGCTCGCGGCGGCGCTCGTGGGGCGGCAGAGCGAAGCCCTCACGGCGTACGTGGAGTTGGAGCGGGCCTCGGACGCGGCGTGGGAGCGGGCCGCGCGGGAACCGGACGCCGACGCGCCGAGCTGGACGCTGTACGTGCTGGCGCCCCAAGAGGTGGAATTCTTCCAGGGTGACGCGCGGAGGCGGCATGTGCGGCTGCGCTACCGTGCGGCTGGAAACGGGGGCTGGGCAAGGGAGTTGATGTGGCCGTGACGACCCACGAGGAACCCGTGGTGGAACTGCGCCCCGCGACACCGGCCGATGTGGCGGCCATCGCTCGGATCTGGCACGAGGGCTGGGCCGACGGCCACCTCGGCAACGTACCGGCGGCGCTGGTGGCGGTGCGCACGGCGCAGTCGTTCGGCATGCGGGCGCCGCAGCGGGTCGCGGACACGGCGGTGGCGACGGTCGGCGGCGAGGTGGCCGGTTTCGTGATGGTGGTCGACGACGAGGTGGAGCAGGTGTACGTCGACGCGCGCCACCGGGGCACGGAAGTGGCCCGCGCGCTCCTCGCCGAGGCGGAGCGCCGGGTGGCGGCGAAGGGCCACACCCGCGCGTGGCTCGCGGTGGTCAACGGCAACGCGCGGGCCCGCAGGTTCTACGAGCGCAACGGCTGGACCGACGAGGGCCTGTTCGAGTACCTGGCGGCGAGCGACAGCGGCCCGATCCATGTGCCGTGCCACCGCTATGTGAAGCGGGTCGCGACGCGCTGACGGCGTGGCCGGGCGGATGGGCGGCCGGGCACGGTGGTCGACGGCCGCGACGGCTGCACGGCCACCACGGTCACCACGGTCACCGCAGACAGTGCGCTACGGCGCGCTACAGCGCCCCCCGGGGCCGGAACACCGGCACCGTCACGCCCTCGGCGACCTCCCGGAACGTGACCTGGAGAGGGAGGCCGGGGCGGGGGGCGAGGCGGGGGCCGTCGGCGGGGGCGACGAGTTCCGTCATCATGCGGGGGCCCTCGGCGAGGTCGACGACGGCGGCCGTGTAGGGGACGCGGGTACCGAAGGGCGGCAGGTCGTTCCGGTGGACCACGGACCAGGTGTAGAGGGTGGCTCGGCCGCTCGCGCGCTCCCAGGTGACGTGCTCGCTCCAGCAGTGGGGGCAGAACTCACGGGGGTAGTGGTGCGCGCGGCCGCAGGCGGGGGCGTGGCAACGGCGGACGAGCAGGTGGCCCTCGGCGGCGGCGTCCCAGTAGGGGCGGGTGAAGGGGTCGGGCTCGGGGAGGTCGAAACGTACGCCCGAAGCCTCCGCCCCGCTCACCGGAACACCCCGCACCCGCGCCCGCACCCGGCAGCGATGCCCGCACCCCCGGCAGGCCCCGCACGTCCGGCCGCGACACCAGCGCCCTCGGCACGCCCCGCACGCCCGACCGCGACGCCCGCGCCCCCGACGCGTCCCGCACCCTCCGCACCCCTCCCGAACCAGCCCTTCTCCCCCGCACACCACCCACTCGCCGACCACCACACCCCCTGCCCGATACCGGGCACACCGAGCCCTCCACCACCACCGCCGAGCCAGATCCCGTCCACGCCACGCCCTCCCCAGGCCTCGCCAGTTCTCACCAGTTCCCGTCAGCACCCGCCAGTTCTTCTCAGTTCTCCACGCCAGACGGCCGCCGGCCCTCGCCCCGCGCGCCGCATACATCCCGCGAGGGGACGTAACGGACAGGACTCGAGCTCTTCTGACGGTACGTCAGTTCAGCGCACCCGGCGGCGGGGCGCAAGACGGGGGCGCGGCGGGGTCCGTGGGCGCGTGATCGGATCGCAACCGGTTTCGGACTTGTCCGTCACCCATCAAGTGACGGCGTGGTTACTCTCCAGAACATGGCCGACTCCACCACCCCCCAAGCGCGCCGCAGCCGGCACCCCGCGCCCGGCCGCCCGGCCGACGACCGCCCCGTGTACGTCATCGGCGGCGGCCCCGGCGGACTCTCCGTGGCGGCCGCCCTGCGCGCACGCGGCGTGCGCGCCGTCGTCCTGGAGAAGTCCGACCGCGTGGGCGCCTCCTGGCGCGGCCACTACGACCGGCTGCGCCTGCACACCACACGCCGCCTGTCCGCCCTGCCCGGCCTCGCGATGCCGCGCTCCTTCGGCAGGTGGGTCGCGCGCGACAACGTGCTGCGCTACCTGGAGAAGTACGCGGAGTACCACGAGCTTGAGGTCGTCACCGGCGTCGAGGTCTCCCGCCTGGAGCGCACCGCCGACGGCGCGGGCTGGCTGCTGCACGCCACCGGCGGCCGCGAGCTGACCGGCAGCGCGGTCGTCGTCGCCACCGGCTACAACCACACCCCGCACCTGCCGGACTGGCCGGGCCGCACCGCGTACACCGGCGAGCTGCTGCACGCGAGCGACTACCGCGAGCCCTCCCCGTACGCGGGCAAGGACGTGCTCGTCGTCGGCGTCGGCAACACCGGCGCCGAGATAGCCGTCGACCTGGCCGAGGGCGGCGCGGCGCGGGTGCGGCTCGCGGTGCGCACGGCGCCGCACATCGTGCGCCGCTCCACCGCCGGGTGGCCCGCACAGCGCTCCGGCATCCTGTGCCGCAGGCTGCCGGTGCCCGTGGTCGACCGCCTGGGCCGCGCCATCGCCAAGGTGAGCGTGCCCGACCTGTCCGCGCACGGGCTGCCGCGACCTGAGGCGGGCCTGTACACACGGGCCCGCCAGGGCGCCATCCCGGTGCAGGACGTCGGCCTGATCGATGCCGTCCGCAAGGGGCGCGTCGAGCCCGTCGCGGCCGTCGAGTCCTTCGACGACGACAAGGTGGTCCTCGCGGACGGCACCCGCGTCGGCCCGGACACCGTCGTCGCCGCCACCGGCTACGTCCGCGCCCTGGAGCCCCTGCTCGGCCACCTCGACGTACTGGACGGCCGGGGTCACCCCCGCGTGCGCGGCCCGCGCACCGCCCCCGAGGCCCCCGACCTGTACTTCACCGGCTTCACCAACCCCATCAGCGGGATGCTGCGCGAACTGGGCAGGGACGCGGGGAAGATCGCCGGGGCGGTGGCGAAGCGCCGCAAGTAACCGGCCAGTTCGCTTCCGCACCCTTGGCAGGGGCGGGCTTCTGCGGTTCCGTGGTGGTACCGGTGTTACCGGGCGTACGCCCCGGTCGCACCCACCCCGACAGCACCACCCACCTCGCCCCCGGACAGCTCACCGCACCCCGCAGACGCACCGCACCCATGCGGCTCCCCGTGCCACGGCAAGTCGGCCTCCCCCGCGCCGTCGTACAAAACCCGCAGCCCCATTCCTGACACAGCGTCAGTTCAGTAATCTGACTATGCGTCAGTTATGTTGCTGTCACACAGGAGCGGGCGGACCGATGCTTGGATCGACATACGGCACCTTCACCTCCGACCCCCGCCGCGCCCGCGCGGTGGCCTGCGGCAACCTCCCCGCCGCCACCGTGCACGGCCGCGCGGCGGCGACCGGCGACCTGGACGTCGGCGGCCGGCCGCTGGCCGCCGACGTACCCGACCTCGACCGCTTCTTCCGCCCCGAGTCGGTCGCCGTGATCGGCGCGTCAGACGCGGAGGGGCGGCCGAACACCGGCATCACGCGCCAGCTCGTGGCGTGGGCGGAGCGCGTGGGCGCGCGGCTGCACCCGGTGCACCCCACCCGCGCGACGGTGTTCGACAGGCCCTGCTTCCCGGCCGTCGCCGACCTGCCCGAACCCATCGACCTCGCGGTGCTCCTGGTGGGCGACCCGCTGCCGGTGATCGAGGAACTGGCCGAGGCGAAGGTGAAGTTCGCGGTGGCGTTCGCGTCCGGCTTCGCGGAGACCGGCGAGGCGGGCGCGCTCGCGCAGGAGCGCCTCGCGGCGGCCGTCAGCCGCTCGGGCATGCGCCTGCTCGGCCCGAACACCAACCTCAACGCCTTCGAGCGGTTCCGCGACGACCTCGAAGGCCCGGCCATCGCCCTCATCACCCAGTCCGGCCACCAGGGCCGCCCCGTCTTCACGCTCCAGGAGCTGGGCGTACGCCTCTCGCACTGGGCGCCGACGGGCAACGAGGCGGATCTGGAGACGGCCGACTTCCTCTCGTACTTCGCGGAGCGGCCCGAGGTGGGCGCCATCGCCTGTTACGTGGAGGGGCTCAAGGACGGCCGCTCCTTCCTGCTCGCGGCCGACCGGGCGGCGCGGCGCGGCGTGCCGGTGGTCGCTGTCAAGGTCGGCCGGACGGAGACGGGGGCGCGCACGGCCGCCTCGCACACCGGGAAGCTGACCGGGGCGGACGCGGTGGTGGACGCGGCGATGCGGCAGTACGGGGTGATCCGCGTCGACGGCCTCGACGAACTCCAGGACACGGCCACGCTGTTGGCGCGGGCGCGGCCGCCGCGGGCCGACGGGGTGGTCGTGTACTCCATCTCCGGCGGTACCGGCGCGCACTTCGCCGACCTGGCCACCGAGGCGGGCCTGCGCCTGCCGACGCTCTCCGCCGCCAAGCAGGCCGAACTCCACGACTGGATCCCGCACTACCTGAACGTCGCCAACCCCGTCGACAACGGCGGCCATCCCGTGGGCGACTGGCGCGGCCGGAAGATCATCGACGCGATCCTCGCGGACCCGGAGGTCGGCGTCCTCATCTGCCCCATCACGGGCCCCTTCCCTCCGATGAGCGACAAGCTGGCCGAGGACCTGGTGGCCGCGGCGGAGCGGACGGACAAGCTGGTGTGCGTGGTGTGGGGTTCACCGCTGGGTACGGAGGCTGCGTACCGCGAGACGCTGCTCGGCTCGTCCCGCGTGGCCACGTTCCGCACCTTCGCGAACTGCATCGGCGCCGTGCGCGCCTACCTCGACCACCATCGCTTCACCGCCTCCTACCGCTCCCCCTTCGACGACGCGCCGCGCGCGGTCTCCCCCTCCTACCGCAAGGCGCAAGCCCTGCTGCGCCCCGGACAGCGGCTCAGCGAACACGCGGCGAAGCAGCTCCTGCGGGCGTACGGGATCCGAGTACCCCGCGAGCAACTGGTCACGAGCGCGGCGGCCTCCGTGCGCGCCGCGGGGCTCGTCGGCTACCCGGTCGTCATGAAGGCCTCCGGCACCCGCATCGCCCACAAGACCGAACTCGGCCTGGTCAAGGTCGGCCTCACCTCCGCCAGCCAGGTCCGCGACGCGTACCGCGACCTCACCGACATCGCCCGCTACGAAGGCGTCGACCTCGACGGCGTCCTGGTCTGCCAGATGGTCGAACGCGGCGTCGAGATGGTCGTCGGCGTCTCCCCCGACCCCCTCTTCGGCCCCACCGTCACGGTCGGCCTCGGCGGTGTCCTGGTGGAGGTCCTGCGGGACGTGGCGGTGGGCGTCCCCCCGTTCGGCGAGGAGGAGGCCCGCCGCATGCTGACCTCCCTGCGCGGCCGCGCCCTCCTCGACGGCGTCCGCGGCGCGCCACCGGCCGACCTGGACGCCCTGGTCGAGGTGGTCCTGCGGGTCCAGCGGATGTCCCTGGAACTGGGCGACACGCTCGCCGAACTGGACATCAACCCACTCCTGGTGCTGCCCCGGGGGCAGGGGGCGGTGGCGCTGGACGCGTTGGCGGTGTGCCACTGATGACGACGCAGGCCCCCACCCCGAATCCCACCCCCGTCCTCCACACCCTCACCCCCAACGGCGTCTCCTGGATCACCCTCAACCGCCCGGAGGTCCTGAACGCGATCACGGCGGAGCAGCGGGACCACCTGATCGCCCTCTTCGAAGAGGCCACGTCGACCCCCTCGATCCGAGCGGTGGTCCTCACAGCCACAGGCAAGGGCTTCTGCACGGGCGCGGACCTACGTGGCTCCGGCACACCCCCACCGGAGACGGAACGCACGGCGGGCGACATCTCCCGCACCCTCCGCCAGGGTGCCCAACGCCTGATCACGTCGATCCTGGACTGCGAGAAGCCCGTCCTGGCGGCGGTGAACGGCACGGCGGCGGGCCTCGGCGCCCACCTGGCCCTGGCCTGCGACCTGGTCCTGGCCGCCGAATCGGCCCGCTTCATAGAAATCTTCGTACGCCGCGGTCTGGTCCCCGACGGCGCGGGCGCCTACCTCCTCCCCCGCCTGATCGGCCCCCAACGCACCAAGGAACTCATGTTCTTCGGCGACGCACTCCCCGCGCCGGAGGCGGAACGCCTGGGCCTGGTGAACCGAGTGGTCCCCGACGCGGACCTGGAGAAGACGACCCAGTCCTGGGCGGACCGCCTGGCCACGTCCCCGACGCGGGCCCTGGCCCTCACCAAGCAGCTGGTGAACGCGTCCTTGGACACGGACCGCGCGGCGGCGTTGGCGGCGGAGGCTGCTGCGCAGGAGATCAATATGGCTTCGGCGGATGCGAAGGAAGGGGTGGCGGCGTTTGTGGAGAGGCGGGGGGCTGTGTTTCGGGGGAGGTGAGGGGGTGGGAGTGGGGGTGCGCTGCTGTTTCGCCCGCCGGTGGGGCGGGGCGAACGGTATGAAGGGGGTGGTTCAGCCGTGGGGCTTGCGGCGGCTTCATTGGTGAACTGCCGTGTGCCTTGCGCATGTTGAATGCATTGATTTATGCGATTTAGGGCGAAATGATGGTATCGAAGGAAGTAAGGAAAAACCGGCTAGCCGTCGCATAGAGTCGCAGGTCGTGGCCTGTGGTCCCCGCGCGTGCGGGGGTGGTCCCTCCTCGCTCCGCACCTGGCTCAGGCTCACGGGGTGGTCCCCGCGCGTGCGGGGGTGGTCCCGACAAGTCCCTTGGCCTGCAGCCGATCGCCATGTGGTCCCCGCGCGTGCGGGGGTGGTCCCTGCCCTAACCCCACGGAAGGCCCGCGCCGTGAGTGGTCCCCGCGCGTGCGGGGGTGGTCCCGCGAAGGCCGCGATCGCGAA
Organism: Streptomyces sp. RK9; assembly: GCF_045070545.1. Taxonomy (NCBI): domain Bacteria; kingdom Bacillati; phylum Actinomycetota; class Actinomycetes; order Kitasatosporales; family Streptomycetaceae; genus Streptomyces; species Streptomyces sp. RK9. The sequence goes on from NZ_CP173704.1 coordinate 406,868, forward strand.
ATTCGCGTGGCAGTGTTCCCCGCGCGTGCGGGGGTGGCCCGTCCACCTCGACCTCTCCGACGCGTTCTCGCTCGTGGTCCCCGCACGTGCGGGGGAGGTCCCTGGACATTCCCCGCCCTTGCCCACCGGTCCTCGTCCACGATGCGTTCGCCGAGGTTCCGCCACACTGACACGCTGCCGCCTCTCGTCAGGCACGTCTCAACCGACCTCAGTGGCCGCAGTGGCCGTAGCAGGATGCGGAGGGTGTCGTCGATCTGGGTGATGACCTCAGTGGTCGCACCGCTCCGCGTCGCCAGCGAGGTTGCGGCGGACACCAGCGAGGCGGTCGTACAGCCGGTGAGACTCCATGCCCTGCACTGTGTCGAGCAGCCGCATGGCCGTGCCCACGGTCTGGTCGACTTCGCATACCCGTCTACGCGTTCACCGAGTGCGTCTCCGAACTCGCCCGCAGATGCGTCTCGGCGGAATCCAGTCGTCCGTGCCGCGTCGAGGGGTACAACCGCACCGGCGCTGACCAGCGTTGGGGCAGAACCAGACAGACCAGAAGCCGATCTGATTCGTCAGCCCCGGCGCGCCGCGCCCTCCGGCCACACGACGTCGACGGCAAGCCCCTCGGCGCGTGCTTGCTCAACTGTGTCGGCCGTGCCTCCCCCCTTGCCGGACGGCGGAGTACCGTCCCAGACCGCGACGAGTCGGTCGCCGCGGCGCAGCAACTCGCCGTTCGCCGACTCGTACGCCTGCCGGTTCGCGGTCTCGTGCGGCATGACGGCGACCTCCGCGGCCGCTTCGACAAGACGGTCGAAGGTCTCGGCATGCTCGGGCTTCACCTTCGTCCGCCGGTAGTCCTGCGACGGCAGCACGACGACGAGACGCCCGCCGGCAGCGAGAAGTTCCTCGGCGAAGATCGAGTCCGAACCGGCAGCGATGCACGAGATCCCGACGAGGTCGCCCTCGGTGTGCCGGGCAAAGATCTCGCGCAACGCGTCGCGCACGAGTCCGACGCTCTTGTCGGTCAAGTCCATGTGTCCGGTAACGGCGTACGTCGTCATGCCTGTACCCCTCTCGTCAGCTCGCCAACAGGCCGCGAACCCTATCCCGCGCTTCCCTCATGCCGCGGTTCGCGTCTCGCCCCACGGTGTACGGGTACAGCTCGCCAAGTAGGTCGCGTACGCGTTTCGACTGCGTCCGCTCGGCGGCGTCGACTGCTCTGTGCGTCTGCTCGACGCCTGACGTGATGTCACCCATCAGGAAATAGCACTCAGCGAGACCGGCGTGGTCCAGTGCGTGGCTGCGTCCCGCCTCTGCACCACGATGTTCCAGAGCTGTACGGATCTTCCCTGCGGCCGTCTCGGCATGCTTGCTCGCATCTTGCCGCGCGAGGTCGAGCAGCCGACCACCGGTGACCCCTGCGAGTTCGGCCTCGTCGAAGTAGGCAATCCAGAAGGGCGTATCGGCCCCCTTCGCGTCGTGAAGCGCTTCGGTCGCCTGCAGGGTGGCGCGCTGGAAAGCCGCTACGCGTCCCATCGCGGCGTACGCCCACGCCTCACGCGTGTGGAGCATGGCCCGTACCTTGGGGCCGACCTTTCCACGGGCTCCGTCCTGGGCCAGCCGAACAAGGTCACCCGCATCCTTCGGACGGCCGCGACAGAGCATCTGGCGCGCCATCCCGGCGATCACATTCGTGCCGAACTCGACGTCACCTGCGGCGTGTGCGGAGCGCAGGGCGAGTAGGTAGTACTTCTGTGCGTCCCGTTGCATGCCCGAGTCCCACGACATCGTCGCGGCCATGCCCGCGAGCTGTGCCATGACGCCGAGCAGACGTCGCTCGATCACCGAGGTCTGGTGACCGTCGAGCGCGTCCGACACCTCAGCGAGCTGCCCGATCACCGCCTTCCGACGCAGCCCGCCCCCGTACGCGTGATCCCACTCCCGGAACTTGCGAGCTGTCGATTCAAGCTCGCCACACTCCCGTGCGCCAAGCCGCCCACGGGGCAGAGCAACAGGGACGGTGACGCTCGACGCATCGAGGGGCAGGAGCCACCCCTCCAGCGGTTCGAGCAGAGCGGCGCCACCTACTGTGGCTGCGGCGATCGCCTTCGACGCCGCACGACGATCCATCACAAGGTCACTCCTGGTCATGCGCGTGGCCATGATCACCGTGGTCTCGCGCCGCCATGGCATGTCGTCGGTCCCGTCGATCGAAGCCCCCTCGACAATTGTCTCCTCGGGCGCTTCTCTCCTCGACTCCCACGGACGTTCCGCGAGTCCGAGCAGCTTGCCGGGGATTCGTAACCCGTCGGCGATCCGCGAAACCACTTCGAAGCTCGTAATCTGCTGCGCACCGTTTACGACCTGCGAAACCTTGCCGGGAGTAAGCGAACACGCTGCCGCGATCTTGTTCTGGGATATGCCACCGTATTTCTTCAACAGCGCGAAGAAGGCGGCGAAGTCGTGTTCCGCGAGGGCGCGCTGCACGTCAACCCGGTCGAGGATTCCGGCGGGCAGCGGACCAGGGTTCGTGGCGGTCATGGCAGCAACTTCCGCATCAGGGCAGGCACGGCGAAGCAAGATTCCACGAGTGGAACGAGTGTATTACCGCCTCGGTAACTCCTGCCGGTCATTCCGGAGTTGCACGCACAAGACGACCCTTGATGGTGAACGGAACAGACGACCCCGGCGACAGCGCGAACGATTCCGGGGGCATGGCCGAATATTGAGGAGTCGACATGGGCGAGGCTATGGCCCCCACGCCAGGCCCGAGAAGCAGCACACGGGAGCGGAAGCCCGACTGCGGCGCCATCGCCGACTGGCTCGCGAGGGCTCATCCGTCCCCCCGCGAGGCCGTCACCGAGTGGGCGAATCGGGGCGTCTCACTGCTGCCTCTGGGCGTGCGGTTCGACGCGGTACGCGTCCCGGCATCACGCATTCACCGCTGCGTGTGCAGCGAAGACCCGGCGACGGTGGCGCCGCCCTCGACGACTGGCTAGGTGGGCCTGTCGTCCGCGACCTGCGGGCCTCCCGCGGTGACTACTACGTACTCGTGGCACCCGGAGCCGAGTGGAACGGCCAGGAGGAACGCCTCGGCAAGGGCAGCTTCCTCGTCGTCCCGCGCGTCGGGAACCCCTCGATGATCACACACTGGGTCGTGCCCCCGCGATACCCGGGGAACCTGTGCTCCACCGCCCGCCTGCGCGCGCTGCTCACGCTCGCCGAGGCGATGAAGGCGGCCGGGTCATGACCGTCACCGACGGCGCGACAGCGCATGCGGACGAGCTGTACCGGATCCAACTCCGCCACCTCGACGACTGCCCGGGCTGCCGCAAGGGCGTCGAGTGCAGCCAGGGTGTCCGGCTGCGCCGGGCCGTGCGCGCAGCGCGGCTTGCCGCCGACAAGGGACGTCCCCGGTGGACATGACCGATGCGGCCGAGGCCGTCCGGGCCTTCCTCATGCCCGCTGCGGACACTCTCACCATCGACCAACGCTGGGGATAGAAATAGGACTGTCCGAGCTGAAATGCTTCGACAATTGGTCTTGGCAAGCTGGCGCGTACCCGATGCGCGCAGGATGCGTGAACTTGTGGCTTCAGGGGCTAAATGCCGGAATCGGAAGAAGTGAAGAAAAACAGGCTAGCCGCCGCATAAAGCCGCAGGTCGCGGCCTGTGGTCCCCGCGCGTGCGGGGGTGGTCCACGCCGGTGAGCGCGGTGGCGAGGACCATCCAGGTGGTCCCCGCGCGTGCGGGGGTGGTCCCTGTCCAAGAATCTGGACAGTGCGGCCAAGAAGGTGGTCCCCGCGCGTGCGGGGGTGGTCCCGACGAGGTCGACGCGTTCGCCGTCGAGTGGGTGTGGTCCCCGCGCGTGCGGGGGTGGTCCCCGCGACGCGGGCAAGTACCGCGCTCAGTACATGTGGTCCCCGCGCGTGCGGGGGTGGTCCCGTGTGGGCAGCCGTCGGCATGGCGGAATCCGGGTGGTCCCCGCGCGTGCGGGGGTGGTCCCGCCTTGTGCGTCCGGATCACCGCATCCAGCTCGTGGTCCCCGCGCGTGCGGGGGTGGTCCCTTCACCCGCTGCTGCGTCTGGTGCGACCGGGTGGTCCCCGCGCGTGCGGGGGTGGTCCCGAGTTCGCCGAGACCACACGGGTCGGCGCGAAGTGGTCCCCGCGCGTGCGGGGGTGGTCCCGGCGACGTCCGTCGGAGCGGCGCACCAGTCGCGTGGTCCCCGCGCGTGCGGGGGTGGTCCCAGCACCAGTCACGGAGTGATCAGGAACGCGAAGTGGTCCCCGCGCGTGCGGGGGTAGCCCCGCCCTGCCGGGGCTGACGCCGTTCGTCAAGGCGTGGTCCCCGCGCACGCGGGGGGGGGTGGCCCCAGCGGTGTTCACCCGACCCCAGACCGAGAGCGGTCCGACAGGTCCCGGTGTCACCCGGCGCCTGACCGGGGTACCCCGCGCCCGTAGCACTTCCCCACCCACAATTGGCCACTTTCCCGCAGCTCCGCACGCCCCATGAGGCAGCCATGTTTCATGCACGCATGAGCCCGACAGCCACGACTGCTTCAGCGCCGTTCAGCGGACTCTCGCCGGCCGCACGTCAGGTGTGGGCGAAGCACGAGCGCTCGTCGGACAGTTCGCTGCCCCTGTGGAGGCACATGGCCGACAGTGCCGCGGCGGCCGGGCAGTTGTGGGAGCGGTGGGTGCCGCGGGGCGTCGTGGAGTTGGTGGGCGCGGCACTGCCAGGTGGCGGGGAGGACGCCTTGCGGCTGGTGCGGTTTCTGGGGGCCGCTCACGACGCCGGTAAGGCAACACCCGCGTTCGCCTGCCAGGTCGAATCGCTCGCCGGGCTCATGCGGGACGTCGGGCTCGACATGCGGATGGAGAAGGAGTACGGGAAGGACCGGCGGCTCGCGCCGCACGGGCTTGCCGGGCAGTTGCTGTTGCAGGAGTGGATGGGGGAGCGGTTCGGGTTGGGCGGCCGGGTGGCCGGGCAGTTCGCGGTGGTTGCCGGTGGGCATCACGGGACACCTCCCGACCATCAGCAGATTCACGATCTGCAGCTGCGGCCCCATCTGTTGCGGCACCCAGGGCCGAGCGAAGCAACCTGGCGCCGCGTGCAGTACGAGCTCATGGACGGCTGCGCCGAACTGGCAGGTGTCACAGACAGGTTGCCCGAGTGGGGCGATGTCCGGTTGCCCCAGCCCGCGCAGGTCGCCCTGACCGCCGTCGTGATCCTGGCCGACTGGATCGCCAGCTCGCCCGAGCTGTTCCCGTACGACCCGGAGACATGGCGGCCAGAAGGGCCCGTCGGTGAGCGGCGGCGGTTGTGGGCGGCCTGGGAGGGTCTCGCCCTTCCGAGGCCTTGGGCGCCGGTAGACCCGCCGGGCACTCCGTCGGAGTTGTTCGCCGAGCGGTTCCCCCGGCTGGCGGGCGCGGAGATACGCCCCGTGCAGACCGAAGCCGTACGGCTGGCACGCGCCATGCCCACGCCCGGCCTTGTGGTCATCGAGGCGCCGATGGGAGAGGGCAAGACGGAGGCGGCCCTCGCGGCGGCGGAGGTTCTCGCCGCGCGTTCCGGGGCCGGTGGCGTGCTGGTCGCGCTGCCGACCCGGGCGACCAGCGACGCCATGTTCTCCCGGGTGATGGCGTGGCTGGACCGGCTTCCGGCGGACGGGGAGGGGAAGGCGGGGCATTCTGTCGCTCTCGCGCACGCGAAAGCCGCGCTCAACGACGAATGGGCCGGACTGCTGGACAAGGGGCGGCGGGCCGTCGTCGCCGTGGACCTCGACGGCGACGAGGGCGCTGAGCGCACAGGCCTACCACCTGCCGGACTCCACGCCCACCAGTGGCTACGCGGGCGGAAGAAGCAGCTCCTCGCCTCCTTCGCCGTATCCACCATCGATCAGGTGCTCTTCGCCGGACTGAAGAGCAGGCATCTCGCGCTGCGACACCTCGCCGTGGCCGGGAAGGTCGTCATCATCGACGAGGTGCACGCGTACGACGCCTATATGGGGCGGTACTTGGACCGCGTGCTGGAGTGGCTGGCCGCCTACCGTGTTCCGGTCGTGCTGCTCTCGGCGACCCTCCCGGCGGCCCGCAGGCAAGCCCTCGTCGCCGCCTACTCAGGCAGCGAGGGAAGCGACGGCGGTGGCGGCAGCGGCGGCGGGGTCAGCGGAACCAGCGGGGATCACGCCACCGACACCGCCTATCCGCTGCTCACAGCAGCCGCCCCCGGACACCCACCGCTCACCTCCACTCCCCCGGCCGCCTCCGGCCGCCGAAGCGACGTACTCGTCGAACGGCTCGACGACGACCTCACCGTCCTCGCCGACCGCCTGGACAGCGAACTCGCCGACGGCGGCTGCGCCTTGGTCGTCCGCAACACCGTCAACCGCGCCCTCGAGGCCGCCGACGCACTGCGGGCGCGGCTCGGCGATGACGTGGTGACCGTGGCCCACTCCCGGTTCCTCGCCGCGGACAGGGCCGCCAAGGACACCGCCCTGCTGGGGATGTTCGGGCCGGATGCCACGGATCGGCCACGACGGCACGTAGTCGTGGCGAGCCAGGTCCTCGAGCAGTCGCTCGACGTCGACTTCGACCTGCTCGTCACGGACTTGGCCCCCGTGGACTTGGTGCTGCAGCGCATGGGGCGCCTGCACCGGCACACCCGGTCGAGACCCCCGCGCCTGGCGCGGCCGCGTTGCCTCATCACGGGTGTGGCGTGGGACGAGGATCCGCCGGAGCCCGTGGCCGGGACGCTGGCCGTCTACCGCAGTGAGCACACCTTGCTGCGGTCCCTGGCCGTGCTCGGACCATTCCTGGACGGAGAGCCCTTGGTGCTGCCCGATGGGATCAGTCCTCTCGTGCAGGCTGCCTACGGCGAGGATCCCGTCGGCCCGGACAGGTGGGCGGACCGGCTGGCCGCGGCACGGGTCGAGCACGAGCGGCTGCTCGCGGAGAAGCGCAAGGCGGCCGAGGGGTTCCTCCTCAGTCCGGTGCGGCGGCCCGGACGACCGGTGTACGGGTGGCTCGAGGCACACGCCGGCGAGGCGGACGACGAACGTGGCGGGCGTGCCCAAGTACGGGATAACGAGCAGACGTTGGAGGTACTGGTCGTTCAGCGACAGACCGACGGCCGGCTCACCACCGTGCCGTGGCTGGACGGCGGCGCCGAGGGCGGGCGGGGCGGCATTGAACTGCCGACCGACTTCCCGCCGCCGCGCCGCGCCGCCGAGGCGGTGGCGGCGAGCGCTCTCACGCTCCCGAGGCACTTCAGCACGCCCTGGATGATTGACCGGAGCATCGCTGAACTCGAACGCTTCCTGGTCCCCGCCTGGCAGGCCAAGGAGTGCCCCTCGCTCGCGGACGAGCTGATTCTCGTTCTGGACGCCGATTGTCAGACCCGTCTGTCAGGCTCTCTTCTCACCTACAGCCCGGTCGACGGACTGCGGGTGGCGCTTCCCGGCGCAACGGCGGACGACCGCCCCGTGACAGACGCCGGGCCACAGGAGCATGCAGAGAACAGGAGCCCAAGCTGTGGAGATTTCAGGGGACTTACCGAGCCCGACGGCATCGGCATCGGCATCGGCATCGAGCAAGGCCACCTCGCTCCGGGTACCGCACAGCCGGAGTCTCCGGAGGCCTCGATGACCGCGCAGGCCGCCGGACCCCCGTCCTTCGACCTGGTGTCCTCGCCGTGGATTCCCGTCCAGCGCGCCGACGGGACCGTGGAAGAGGTCTCGCTCCTTGGCCTCTTCGAGAAGGCCCACGGCCTGCGGCGGCTCGTGGGGGACATACCGACTCAGGATCCGGCCCTGCTGCGGCTGCTGCTCGCGATTCTGTACGACGCGCTGGGGCACCCGGCCGACGCGGAGGACTCGCCTGGATTTCCTGCCGAGTTGGAGGACTGGGAAGACCTCTGGCTGGCGACCGACCCGTTCGCCGAGGTACCGGACTACCTGGAACGACACCGGGACCGCTTCGACCTCTTCCATCCCCGGCACCCGTTCTTCCAGGTGGCGGATCTGCGCACCGCGAAGGACGAGTTGGCCCCGCTCACCCGCATCGTCGCGGATGTTCCCGTGGGAGATCCCTTCTTCGCCATGCGCCGCCCCGGGATCGACCGCCTTTCGTACGCGGAGGCGGCCCGCTGGCTCGTGCACGCCCACGCCTACGACACGTCCGGGATCAAGTCCGCCATGGTGGGCGACGAGAGGGGGAAGGCGGGCAAGGTCTATCCGCTGGGCGTGGGGTCGCTGGGGGATCTCGGCGGGATCTTCGCCGAGGGCGACACGCTGCGGGAGACGCTGCTGCTCAACCTCATCGCGATCAAGGAGGTCTACGGCACCGGCCTGCCGGGCACGGCCGACGACAAGCCGGTGTGGCGACGCCCACCCCTCGGTGCCGCACCCCGCGACGACATTGCCGGAGGGCCGCACGGGCTGCGGGACCTGTACACCTGGCAGACCCGAAGGATCCGCCTGCACCCCGAGGCCGGCGCGGTGACGGGTGTGGTCCTCGGCTACGGCGACCCACTCGCTCTGCCGTCCCCCTCGACGACGGAGCCGATGTCGGGCTGGCGACGCAGCCCTGCGCAGGAGAAGAAGCAGCAGCGCCCGCTGGTGTACACGTCCCAGCGGCACGACCCGAGCCGGGCAGCGTGGCGCGGGCTCGCCTCCCTGCTGCCCGCGCGCCAGCAGGAGACGGACACCGGGAGACACGGTGAAGCGGCGGCCACCCAGCGCTCCGGGATCACTCGTTGGATCACTCAGGTGATCACGGACGGCGATGTCGCCCCCGGCAAGCTGGTGCGACTGCGACTGATCGGAGCGAGGTACGGCACCCAGCAATCCGTGATCGACGAGATCGTCGACGACTCCGTCGTCCTGCCGATGATCACCCTGCACGAGGCGAACCCGGTCTACGGCGCTGCCGCTGTGGACGCCGTCAGTGACGCCGAGAGCGCGGTCTCCGCACTCGGACAGCTCGCCACGAACCTCGCCCGCGCCGCGGGCACCGAACCCGCCTCCGCCACCGCCACCGCACGCGACATGGGCTTCGGAGCGCTCGACGGCCCGTACCGCGCATGGTTGAAAGACCTGCTCGCCCAACCCGACCTGGACATCGCCCGCCAGGAGTGGCGCGCGACGGTACGACGGCACGTGACGCGCCTCGGCAGCCAACTCCTGGATTCCGCAGGACCCGCCGCCGACGAGGGGCGTCTCGTGGACATCCCGAGGCTGGGGGTGCGGCTCCTTGACGCGGGCCGCGCCGAGAGCTGGTTCCGCACCCGGCTCCAGAAGGTCCTCGGCCCGCCCGCGGGACCGCCCCCGACCGGAATTCCGGCGGCGCGCTCCTCCACCGCATCCCGAACCTCCCGCGACGAACGTACGGAGGCAGACCGATGACATCAGCTCCCAGGGCCGACACGCCCACTCTCGTCAGGCAGGCGGCCGAGGAGACCATCGGCCGCCTGCAGACGGGGTATCGAACCCACCTCCCGGCATCGGTCGCCGCCGTCGCCAGGCTGCGCCGCGAGGCGGGACGGGACCCCCACAGCACGCCCACCAGTTGGGGCGTGGACGACCTGGAGGCCCTGACGAGGCTGCGCGACCAGGCGGCACGACGTGCGGAGGACGACTCGGCGGACCCGGCCTCGTACCCGATGGTGAGCTGGCGGGAGGACGTACAGGTGCGGGAGGACCGGGCGGTCCACCTGGCGGTGACCCTCTGGGCACTGCACCAGCAGTCGCTGCGCGAGGAACCGATGCATGTGCATCGCTGGACGCTCGGCCGCGCCGCACGACGTCTGGCCGAGGGCAGGACGGGCACGCAGGACCGTGCCGACAGCACCGCCGCCACTCACGGCGCCGATCCCACCGGCGCCGTGAGTGGCGGCAAGCCGCCCGCGGCGGTCCAGGACACGGACCTCAGCTCTTCCGTCCGAACGCGCTTCGTACGCATCGGCACCTCGACCGACGTGGAGACGCTGGGCGTCCGGCTCCGCGAGATGGTGCTGCTGCTGCGTGCGGCCCGCATCCCCTTGGACTACGGCCTCCTCGCCGGTCAGCTCGACCGCTGGCAGCAGGCCGCGTTCCGGGCCGACGTCAGGCGGGAGTGGGGACGGGGCTTCCACCGTGTGTACGCCCCGTCCGCGCCGGACGCGGAAGCGACACCCGACTCCCCGGCCGAGGGCTCGGATCCTGTGGCCTCGGATCTGGACGAGTAGCACACCAGGGGCCTCGTAGCGCCATGAGGGCCCACCCGCCCCAGGGTCCTCATCCATGCAGCCATCTGCCTGTCGCGGGTGAAGCGCGGGCAGTCCGAGAAGAACGGAACCACGGTGACCCGGACCATCCTCGACATCCACATCCTGCAGACCGTCCCACCGAGCAACCTCAACCGAGACGACACCGGAACGCCCAAGTCAGCCGTCTTCGGCGGGGTGCGGCGGGCCAGGGTCTCCAGCCAGGCGTGGAAGCGCGCCACACGGAAGGCGTTCGACGACCTGCTGCCGGCCGAAGCACTCGGGGTCAGGACGAAAAAGGTCGTCGAGGCGCTGGCCGAACGGATCGTCGCCAGGGACAAGTCACTCGACGCGGTGGCTCTCGATCTTGCGGCGAAGATGATCGAAACAGCCACGGGTTCCAAGGTCGCGGCGCCGGGGCGGAAGCCTAAGAACGGTGCGGACGCTCCCGCACCGCCCGAGTCCTCGTACCTGATGTTCCTGAGCAGAAGGCAGTTGGACGCCCTCGCCGAACTGGCAGTGACGGGTAGCGCCCCCGCAGGCGACGTCAAGACGCTCGATGCCCACCTCAAGGTCAAGGACAACAAGGCGAGCGCCAAGCAGGCCGTGGACACGCGGCACTCCGTGGACATCGCGCTGTTCGGGCGGATGGTCGCGGACTCCGCTGACCTCAACGTGGAGGCGGCGGTCCAGGTGGCGCACGCCATCGGCGTGCACAAGTCGGAGATCGAGTCGGACTACTACACAGCTGTGGACGACCTCAGCCCGGACGACGAGTCCGGCGCCGGAATGATCGGCACCGTCGACTTCAACTCCGCCACGCTCTACCGCTACGCGGCCGTGGACGTGGACGAGTTGCAGCGCAATCTCGGTGCCGGGCTCCAGGACGGCGAATCACCGAGCGCTCCGGTGGAGAAGGCCGTCGGCGCGTTCCTGGACGCCTTCATCACCTCCCTCCCCACCGGGAAGATCAACACCTTCGGCAACCACACCCTGCCCGCGGCCGTCGTCGTCAAGCTCCGCGAACGCCGCCCCGTCAGCTTCGTCGGCGCCTTCGAGGAGCCGGTGCCGCAGGGGGCCGGTGGCGGCTTCCTGCGGGAGAGCTGCGCCCGTCTCGCGGCGTACGTACCGGAGTTGGAGCGCCAGTACGGCATCGAGTCCACCGAGCACAGCTGGGTCTTCCGGGTCGGCGACGACACGAAGGCGCTGGCCCCGCTCGGCTCCGGCGTCACCCTGAAAACGCTGCTGCGGGACGTGACGGCCACGGTGGGTCGGCGGCTGGGGTCCGGGGCATGACGGTGCTGCTGCTGCGGCTCGCCGGTCCGCTGCAGTCGTGGGGGTCCGCAGCCCGCTTCGCCCGCCGCAGCACGGAGAACGCGCCCACCAAGAGCGGTGTGCTCGGCATGCTGGCCGCGGCCGAGGGCAGACCGCGCGACGCGGACCTGTCCGACCTGGTGGCACTGCGGTTCGGCGTGCGGATCGATCAACCCGGCTCGCGCCTGCGGGACTTCCACACCGCCCACCACGCCGACTCGGGCAAGGCCATGCCGCTGTCCGAGCGGTTCTACCTCAGCGACGCCGTCTTCGTCGCCGGAGTCGAGGGGGACGCGGCGCTGCTCCACCGCCTGCATCGGGCCGTGCTCGCGCCACGGTTCCTGCCGTTCCTCGGCCGCCGGTCCTGCCCGCCGTCCCGTCCGCTCGACATGGGTCCGCCGCAGGGGGACGTCGGCATGGAGGACGCGTTGCGGGACGCGCCGTGGCAGGCATCTCCGTGGTACGTGCAGCAGGCGGAGCGGGCCGCCGCGCACGGCGGGGCCCCGGTCGGACCCGAGGCCCTTGACGTGCTCCTGGACTGTCCGCCGGGCGAGACGCCGCACCTGTCTCTGCGGGACACCCCGGTCAGCTACGACCCGCGCCACCGGCAGTACGCGCTACGGGGCGTCCTCACCCGGCACGTCGGCGCCCCGCCCCCGCGCGAGCCCTCTCCCCCGGCCCCACCCGCGCACGACCCGACACCCGGGTTGCGCCTCATCGACACGACCGGACCGGCCGATCCGCCCTCGAGGACGTCCTGATGTACCTGACCCGCTTCCGCTTCAACACCGGCCGTCCGCAGGCCCGTCGGCTCCTCGGGTCACCCCACCTGCTCCACGGGGCGGTCAACATGTCCTTCCCTGATCCGCCGCCCCGGGACGGCCAGGGGCCGCGCGTGCTGTGGCGCGTCGACCCCACCGCTGCCGGACGTGCCGACCTGTTCATCGTCGGCCCCGGCCGCCCCGACCTGACGCACCTCGTCGAGCAGGCGGGCTGGCCCGGTCTCGAACAGCGAGGGTGGGACACGTTCGCGTACGGCGAGTTCCTGGACGCACTCGCGGCAGGGGGCAGCTGGAGCTTCCGCCTCACCGCGAACCCCGTCCGCAATGTGCGCAAGCCGGACGACGACCCGAAGTCCCGTACGAAGCGCGCCGCGCACGTCACCCCGGCGCACCAGATCGGCTGGCTGCTCCAGCGTCAGGAGGCGGCCGGGTTCGAGATCCTCCGCACGCCGCCCGAGCAGCGCCTCACCGAGCACGGTCACGAGCACCAAGTGGTCGTGCACGACCGGCTTCCCCTGCAGTTCCGCAAGGGGAACGCGGATGACGCGGTGGGCCCCGTCAGCGGCGCCGGCCGACGGACGGGCACAGGCAGGAAGTCCGGTGGTCCGCCGCCGGTGCAGTTCACGCGGGTCACCTTCGACGGGCGGCTGCGCATCACCGACCTCGAGGCCTTCCGCCGCACCCTCACGCACGGGCTCGGCAAGGCGAAGGCGTACGGCTGCGGCCTGATGACCCTCGCCCCGGTACCGGCCTCATGAGCACCGTCAGCGGCAGGGGCGCCTCTTCGCCGCGTGAACTGACCCGGGTAGCCGACCGAATCTCCTTCGTCTACCTGGAGCGGTGCACGATTCACCGCGAGGACAACGCCATCACGGCCACGGACGCCGACGGGGTCACGCACATTCCCTCCGCCACCGTCGGGGCGCTGCTGCTGGGCCCGGGTACGCGCGTGACCCACCAGGCCATGTCCGTACTGGGCGAGTGCGGAGCCGGAGTCGTCTGGGTCGGCGAGCAGGGCGTCCGCTTCTACGCGGGCGGGCGGGCGCTGACCCGCTCGTCCCGCCTCGTCGAGGCCCAGGCCGGCGCGTGGGCCAACCGCCGGACTCGCCTCGAGGTGGCACGGGCGATGTACCGGCTGCGGTTCCCGCAGGACGACCCGTCGGCCCGGAGCAGGCAGGAGCTCCTGAACATGGAGGGGCGCAGGGTCAAGGAGTGCTACCGCCAGGAATCCGCCCGCACCGGCGTGCCCTGGCGCCGACGTGAGTACCACCATGGTGACTTCACCGCCGGTGACGCCGCCAACCAAGCCGTGACGGCGGCCGCCCAGTGCATGTACGGGATCGCCCACGCGGTCGTCGCCGCCCTCGGCTGCTCACCCGGCCTCGGCTTCATCCACTCCGGACACGAACGCTCCTTCGTCCTCGACATCGCCGACCTCTACAAGACCGAGATCGGCATCCCCGCCGCCTTCGACGCGGCGGCCCAGGGCGACGACGACGTCGCCTCCCGCACCCGCCGGGCCCTGCGGGACCGCATCAACACGGCGGGCCTGCTCGACCGTTGCGTGGCGGACATCAAGGGCCTCCTCGAACCCCACGGTCGTCCTGGACCGGACGAGGCGGCGGACCAGGTGACTCTGCAGTCCGACGGCGACCGGCATGTCGAAGGCGGGCGCAACTACGGGGGCAGGACGTCGGCGGACGCCAAGGCGATCTCCGCCGAGGCCTCCACCGAGACCTCCACCGAGACCTCCACCGGGGAGGAACCGCTCTGGTGACCGTCATCGTCCTGGCCAACTGCCCCGCCGGACTCCGCGGCTTCCTCACCCGCTGGCTCCTGGAGATCTCCCCCGGCGTGTTCCTCGGTGCGCCCTCCGCCCGCGTCCGCGACATCCTGTGGCGGGAAGTCCGCGAATACCGCGGAAAGGGCCGCGCTCTCCTCGCCTACCAGACCGACAACGAACAGGGCTTCGCCTTCGCGACCCACGAACACGCCTGGCACCCCACCGACCACGAAGGCCTCACCCTCCTCCACCGCCCCGCACCCCGGCCTCCCGCCCCGGCAGACCCGCCCCGCCAAGGCTGGAGCAAGGCAGCCAAACGGCGACGTTTCGGCAACCGCTGAAGGGCTTGCGGCGGGTGCTGGTCGAGGGCTGTACGAACTCCTCGCGCAAGGGTTTGTAAATTTCTATGCCGATATGGGCGAAATGCAAAGAATTCAAGAAGTGAAGGAAAACGCCCTAGCGGCCACCTGAAGCCGCAGGTCGCGGCCTGTGGTCCCCGCGCGTGCGGGGGTGGTCCCTGCCCGGCGGACTGGAACGTCCCGGCCTCGTTGTGGTCCCCGCGCGTGCGGGGGTGGTCCCGCGGCGATGTACCGCCAGTGCGGGTGCGTGCCGTGGTCCCCGCGCATGCGGGGGTGGTCCCCCGACGCAGATGATGACGGCCAGGAGCGGCTTGTGGTCCCCGCGCGTGCGGGGGTGGTCCCGCAGAGAGACGCAGGGGCGTTCGGGTCAAGAGGTGGTCCCCGCGCGTGCGGGGGGTGGTCCCGCATGGACGGCTCCCGCATCGAGTCGACCGTCGTGGCCCCCGCGCGCGGGAAGGGCAGCCCCGCCACCAAACGGCCCCTGCAAAGCAAGCTGCCAGGATGGACGAATGCCAGCGAAACCCGGGGACCCGGCTCCCGTCCACGACGACCTCCTCGCCGCCAAGGCTCTCGTCTACGACCCCCTCGGCCTCACCTGCTCCCAACCGGCGCCCGAGGCGGAGAGCGCCGAATACGGAGCGCACTCCTTCACGTTGGACGGGCTCGCCGTGCGGTTCCGTGTCGCCAAGACCACGCCCACCAAGGTCGGCCAGTTCGTCACCGTGTGGCAGCGGTCCGAGGCCGGGCCCATCCAGCCCTTCGACGACGCCGACCCCGTCGATCTGTTCGTCGTCAGCAGCCGGGACGGCGGGCGCTTCGGGCAGTTCGTGTTCCCCCGGGACGTGCTGCGCGAGCGCGGCATCGTGTCCAAGGGGGGCGTGGGTGGGAAGCGGGGCTTTCGCGTTTATCCACCGTGGGTCGTCACTACCAGCCGTCAGGCTGAGCGTACTCAGGGGTGGCAACTGGAGTGGTTCCTGGCGGTGCCCGAGGAGGGCGGCCTCGACGTCGGGCGGGCTCGGAGGCTGTACCACCCGTGAGCATGGAGGGGGCGGTTCCGCGCGGGGCTCGGTTCTGCGCAGCTTCAGGGCTGCGGGCTGTGGGGGTTCCTATCTGACGGAGCGTCAGGTTCAATGGCAAGCATGATGGGACACGCAGGGATGGCCGCCACCGTCGTCCGCTACCTCCGGTCCGTCGGCGCCCCGACCACCGCCGCCCAGCCGGTCGAGGCCCTGCCCCGGCCGCATCTTCGGGCCGTCCGCGAGGACGAGCGCGCGCCGGTCGACGCGGCCGAATTCCGGCGGGTGCTCGGGCACTTCGCGACCGGGGTGACCGTGGTGACCGCTCCGGCGACTCCGGAACCCCCGGCACCCCCGTCGTCCGCAGCGGCCCCGGTGAACCCCGCAGCAACCACCGCGGCGACCGAAACCCCGTCGGCCCCGGCCGGCTCGGCAATGGCGACCGTGGCAACTGAAGCTCCCTCGGCCCCTTCAGCGCCCCCGGCCCCGCCGACCCCGGAGGGCCCCGCCGGCTTCGCCTGCCAGTCCTTCGCCTCCCTCTCCCTCGACCCGCCCCTCGTCTCCTTCATGGTCGCCCGCACCTCCACCACCTGGCCCCGCATCGCCCGCGCGGGCGTCTTCTGCGTGAACGTCCTGGGGGCCGGGCAGGGCGACCTGTGCCGCGCCTTCGCCGTCAGCGGGGCGGACAAGTTCGCGGGGGTCGACTACGACGCCGCCCCCGTCACCGGATCCCCCCGGCTCGCCGGCGCCCCGGCCTGGATCGACTGTGTCGTGCACGCCGTCCACACCGGCGGCGACCACCTCATCGTCGTCGGCCGGGTGGAAGCCCTCGGCACGGGTGAGGGGCAAGCCGGAGGGGACGCCGAGGGGGCCGCCGCGCCCCTCCTCTTCCACCGCGGCGCCTTCGGCGAGTTCACCCCGCACGCGGCGAAGTAGGCACACGGGGCACAGGCAAGCAGGCACGAGCAGGCACGAGCAGGCACGAGAAAGCACGAGCAGGCAGGCACAGGCAAGCAGCCGCCCTCACGCCGCCAGCTCCGCCTCCCCGACCCCCCGCCTCCGAATCACCAGCACCATCAGCGCCGCCGCCGCACACAGCGCCCCCGACGCGTACCAGACCACGTCGTAGCTCCCGAAGACGTCCCGCGCCACCCCGCCCAGGAACGCCACCACCGCCGCGCCCACCTGGTGCGATGCCAGGACCCAGCCGAAGACGATCGCGCTGTCCTCGCCGTAGTGCTCGCGGCACAGCGCCAGCGTCGGCGGGACCGTGGCGACCCAGTCGAGGCCGTAGAAGATGATGAAGAAGACCATCGGCGGGTGCACGGTCGGCGCGAGCAGCATCGGCAGGAAGAGCAGGGAGATGCCGCGCAGGCCGTAGTACACCGCGAGGAGGCGGCGGGACTCGAAGCGGTCCGTCAGCCAGCCGGAGGCGATCGTGCCGATCACGTCGAAGATCCCGATGACCGCCAGCAGCGAGGCCGCCGCCGTGATCTGCATGCCGTGGTCGTGCGCCGACGGTACGAAGTGCGTGCGGATCAGGCCGTTCGTCGAGGCGCCGCAGATCGCGAACGAGCCCGCCAGGAGCCAGAAGGGGCCCGTCCTCGCCGCGTCCGCGAGCACCCGCAGCGTCCGCCGCGCCGCCCCCCGCGTCGGCTCCGGTTTCGGCGTGAACTCCCCTCCGTACGGGGCGAGTCCGACGTCCGCCGGATGGTCCCGCAGCAGCAGCCACACGAACGGCACCACGACCAGCGCCGCCAGCGCGACCGTCACCGACGCCGGGCGCCACCCGTGCTCGTCCACGATCCACGCGCACAGCGGCAGGAACACCAGCTGGCCGGAGGCCCCCGCCGCCGTCAGGATGCCCGTCACCAGACCGCGCCGCGCCACGAACCAGCGGTTGGTGACCGTCGCCGAGAACGCCAGCGCCATCGATCCGGTGCCGAGGCCGACGAGCAGGCCCCAGTAGAGCATCAGCTGCCAGCTCGCCGTCATCCATACGCTGAGCAGCGCGCCCGCCGTGACCAGGCTCAGCGCCGTCACCACGACCTTGCGGATGCCGAAGCGGTCCATCAGCGCGGCGGCGAACGGCGCGGTCAGGCCGTACAGCGCCATGTCGATCGAGACCGCGAAGCCGATCTCGCCGCGCGACCAGTCGAACTCCTCGTGCAGCGGGTCGATGAGCAGGCCCGGCAGGGAGTTGAAGGCGGCGCCGCCGATGATCGTCACGAAGGCGA
This sequence comes from Streptomyces sp. RK9, assembly GCF_045070545.1. Taxonomy (NCBI): domain Bacteria; kingdom Bacillati; phylum Actinomycetota; class Actinomycetes; order Kitasatosporales; family Streptomycetaceae; genus Streptomyces; species Streptomyces sp. RK9. The sequence continues at coordinate 424,589 of NZ_CP173704.1, forward strand.
CGGCGGCGACGAACCAGGCTCGGTGGATCCGGAACCTCCGCCGGGTGCCGCCACCGCCACCGCCGCCGTCACGCTCCCGCGGCTGCGGCGGCTGCGGCGACTTCGACAGCTCGGGCCCGTCCGTCCGCTCCACGCCAGTGGTCCGCACCCGCGGATCGGTTGTCTCGTTCACGTCACACAGCATCCGCAGTCGCGCCCACCGCCATCGAGTGGCCCGAAGGACAGCATTCGCTAGGATCGGGCCATGACCAAGGCCAAGGTCCAGGAGCAGGGCGCGCCCGCGCGGCCCGCGCGGGCGCGGCGCCACCGCGTCGTCGTCCTCGCCCTCGACGGCGTCATCCCCTTCGAGCTGGGCATTCCGCAGCGCATCTTCGGCCGGGCGCGGAACGCCGCGGGCGAGCGCCTCTACGACGTCGTGACCTGCTCCGTCCGGCCGCCGGGCCCCGTCCGCACGGACGCGGACTACGCGATCCTCGTCGAGCACGGCCCCGAGGCGCTGGCCGAGGCGGACACCCTCGTCGTATCCGCCTCGTACGAGCTGGGGCCCGTGTACGAGCACGGCCGCCTCACCGACGAGCTGGCCGCCGCCCTCGCCCGGCTGCGGCCCGGCGCCCGCCTCGTCTCCATCTGCACCGGCGGCTACGTCCTCGCCGCCGCGGGCTGGCTGGACGGGCGGCCCGCGACCACGCACTGGTCGTCGGCGGACCACTTCCAGCGTCTCTTCCCGCGGATCAAGGTCGACGCGGACGTGCTGTTCATCGACGACGGCGACGTGCTGACCTCGGCGGGGGTCGCTGCGGGCATCGATCTGTGCCTGCATCTGGTACGCCGTGACCACGGCACCGCCGTCGCCAACGAGGTGGCCCGGCGCACCGTCGTACCGCCGCACCGCGACGGCGGACAGGCCCAGTACATCCAACGGCCGGTCCCCGAGCCCCAGTTGGCGACGACCACCAGGGCGCGGGCGTGGGCGCTCGGGCGGCTGGACGAGCCGATCCAGCTGCGGGACATGGCCGAGCAGGAGGCGATGTCCGTGCGCACCTTCACGCGGCGCTTCCGCGAGGAGGTCGGGGTCAGCCCCGGGCAGTGGCTGACCCGGCAGCGGGTGGAGCGGGCGCGGCACCTCCTGGAGGACAGCGACCTGTCGGTCGACCAGGTCGCGCGGGACGCCGGGTTCGGTACGGCGCAGTCGATGCGGCAGCACTTGCAGGCGGCGCTCGGGGTGACGCCGACGGCGTACCGGCGTACGTTCCGGGCGGAGGACGCGCGCCAGGGCTCCTGACGGGGCGCCCGTCGACAATGGGCGCGCGGAACACGGACGATTCACGGGGAGGGTGCCGAGCATGTTCGCGATATCCCTGGGTGCCGACGGTGCGGAGCTGCGCCCGTTGGAGCCCTGGCAGGCCGAGGAGTTCCTGGCCCACATCGACCGGGGGCGGGAGTTCATCGGGCGGCACAACGGCCTGCCGGACGTCGTCCACGACCTGGCCTCCAGCCGGGCCTACCTCCAGGCGTACGCCGACAAGGCCGCCGCCGACACCGGCCGGATCTGCGGCATCCACCTGGACGGGCAGTTGGTCGGCGCGGTCATCCTGCGCACCATGGACGTGGTCCACGGCATCGCCGAGGCGGGCTGCTGGCTGGAGCCCGCGGCGGCCGGCAAGGGCCTGGTGACCCGGGCCGCCCGCACCCTCATCGACTGGGCCGTCGAGCACCGCGGCATCCACCGCGTGGACTGGTGGGTCTCCTCGGCCAACGCCCCCAGCATCGCCGTCGCCCGCCGCCTCGGCATGACCCGCGACGGCGTGCTCCGCGAGAGCCATCTGTACCGGGGGCAGCGGCACGACGAGGAGATCTGGTCGGTCCTGGCCCCGGAGTGGCGGGCGGCCAAGTCGGCGGCGGCGTCTGCGGGTTGAGCCCAGGGCCTTGCACGGGCGAGGGTGCGTGCCGCGTGTGCAGGGGTGGCCCCGCCTCTGCGCCTCCACGCTCAGGCGGAGCGACCGGCCCTCGCCCTCGCAGGCTCGTCGTCGGACCGCACAGGCCCCGGCCGCACCTCCGCCAGCGTCCCCACCAACGTCAGGACCACCGTCAACGCGACCCCCGCCAGGATCGCCGTCGACGGAGTCGTGACGCTGAGGAGGCCCCCGGCCATGGACCCGCTGACGGCGTACCCCGCCCCCACCGCCGCGTACATCAGTGAATAGCCCGCCGCGAGCGCGCTCGGGGGCAGGACCTCGCGCAGGGTCAGGTTGCGGGTGAGCATCGAGCCCGCCTGGAGGAAACCGGCGCAGGCCAGGCCGACGGCCAGCCAGGCGGCGGTGGGCAGGACGGCGACGGCGGCGAGGCAGCCGCTCACGCCGAGCATGCACACCAGGCTCTGCGTCCGAAGGCGGCCGGGCCACCTCCGCAGCCCGTACACGAACGAACCCGCCGCCGAGCTCACCGCGAGCCCGGCCAGCAGCGGCCCCGACATGCCGACGGATATCGCGCGCTGCTCCAGGAGCGCGGGCAGCACCAGCTCCGCGAGCGCGAGCAGCGACAGGCCCGCCGCCCCCGTCACGTACACCGGCCAGGCGCGCGCCATGATGCGCAGCATCGGCTCGCCGTCCCGGTCGGACTCGTCCGCCTTCCAGCCTGCGGGCAGCAGCCAGAGCCCGGCCACGGAGAGCCCCATCAGGGCGGCGGCCAGGAGCAGCGGCAGGCCGGGCGCCACACCGAGCGCGAGGCCCGTGACGGCCGCGGGCGCGATCGCCCATATGCCGAAGATCAGGACGGACTCGGCGGACATGGCCTGCGCCACGGCCCGCTCGGGCACCAGGCTGTTGAGGATCGCGCGCAGCCCGCCGGGCGCCGCGCCGGGCGCACCGCCCGCCACGAACGCGCAGGCCGCGAGCACCACGGCGGGCGCGTCCGGCAGCGCGCCGAGCACCGCGAAGCCCACCGCGCCCACACCGAGGCCGACGGCCAGCTGCGGTCGCGCCCGCTCGGGCCGCATCCGCATCCCCAGGAGCGCCGCCCCCACGATCTCGCCGACCACGTACACCGCGGCCAGGATCGCGCCCAGCGCGTACCCGCCCTCGCGCTCGCGCACCAGGAACACCACGGCGAGCGGCGCCATGGCCACGGGCATCCGGGCGCCCACGGCCACGACGGCCCAGACGAGGGTCCCCCGCGACACGATCTCGCGATAGCTCATGCGTACGAAGGTAGGTCACCCCACTGACATCGCCCCACGCCTTTTCCCGGGAGGGTGAGAGGTCCGGAACTCAGAAGCGGTGAGGGCCGGTTCAGAACACCAGCACCCCTCGCGCCACCTTCCCCGCCTCCGCGTCCCGCCGCGCCTCCGCGAACTCCTCCACCGGATACGTCCGCGTCACCAGCTCGTCCAGGAGCAGCCGCCCGGACAGATACAGGTCGGCGTACAGCGCGAAGTCCCGCTGCGGGCGCGCCGAGCCGTAGCGGCAGCCGAGGATCGACTTGTCCAGGAACAGGGACGAGACGAGGAACGACGCCTCGGCCGTGGCGGGCGGCACGCCGAGCAGGACGGCCTGGCCGTGCCGGTCGAGGAGGTCGACGGCCTGGCGGATCAGCTCGACGCGGCCGACACACTCGAAGGCGTGGTCGGCGCCGTTCGGCAGGATGTCCGGCACGCCCTCCGCCGACGACAAGAAGTGCGTGGCGCCGAACTGCCGTGCCACCGCCTCCTTCTCGGGGTTGGCGTCGACGGCGACGACGGTCGTGGCCCCGGCGATGCGCGCGCCCTGGAGGACGTTGAGGCCGATGCCGCCCGTGCCGATGACGACGACGGAGTCCCCGTACGCGACCCGCGCGCGGTTGAGCGCGGCGCCGACGCCGGTGACGACGCCGCAGCCGATGAGGGCGGCCGAGGTCAGCGGGATCTCCTTGGGGATGCGGACGGCCTGCACGGCCTTGACGAGGGTGCGTTCGGCGAACGCCGAGTTCGCGGCGAACTGGTAGAGCGGCTCGCCCGCGCGCGAGAACGGCTGCTGGGGCATGCCGATGGCCTTGCGGCACATGGTGGGGCGGCCCCGGTGGCACTGCGCGCAGGCCCCGCAGTTGGCGATGGTGGACAGGGCCACGTGGTCGCCGGGCGTGACGTGCGCGACCCCGGCGCCGACCGCCTCGACGACGCCCGCGCCCTCGTGCCCGAGGACCACGGGCGGCGGGAACGGGATGGTGCCGTCGATCACCGACAGGTCGCTGTGGCACAGCCCGGCCGCCGCGACGGCGACCAGGACCTCCCCGGGCCCCGGGTCGCGTATCTCCAGGTCGTCGACGACCTCGACCCGCGCCCCGTCGAACACCACGCCTCTCATGGCGTACCCCTCACCGGCCCCTTGGCCTCTCTCGGCAGTCCGAGCACCCGCTCGGCGATGATGTTCCGCTGGATCTCGTCCGAGCCGCCGTAGATCGTGTCGGCGCGCGAGAACAGGAACAGGCGCTGGAGCGCGTCCAGTTCGTACGGGGACCGCGCGCTCCAGTCCGCGGGCCCGACGGCGGCGGCCGTCCCGCGCACGGCCATCCCCAGCTCACCGAGACGCTGGTGCCAGCCGCCCCACAGCAGCTTCGCGACGCTGGGCGCACCCGCGACCCCGCCGCCGTCCCCCAGCGTCCGCAGCGCGTTCCACCGCATCACCCGCAGCTCCGCCCACTGCCGCACGAGCCGGTCCCGCAGCACCGGATCCGCCGCCGTCCCGGCCCGCAGGGCTTCCCGTACGACCCGGCCCAACTCCTCGGTGAAGCCGATCTGCTGGGCCAGCGTGGACACCCCGCGCTCGAAGCCGAGCAGCCCCATGGCGACCCGCCAGCCGTTGCCCTCGCCGCCGACGACGTGGGCGTCGCGCGCCCGCGCCCCGTCGAAGAACACCTCGTTGAACTCGCTCGTGCCGGTCAGCTGCCGGATCGGACGCACCTCGATGCGGCCGGGCTGGTCCATCGGCAGGAGCAGGAAGGACAGGCCGTGGTGGCGGCGCGATCCCGGCTCGGTGCGGGCCAGGACGAAGCACCAGTCCGCCTCGTGCGCGAGGGACGTCCAGATCTTCTGTCCGGTGATGCGGTACGTCCCGTCGGCGTCCCGCACGGCCGTGGTGCGCAGGCCCGCCAGGTCGGATCCGGCGCCGGGCTCGCTGTATCCCTGGCACCACAGGGTCTCGCCTCGGGCGATGGCCGGCAGGAACGCGTCCTGCTGCTCCTTGCTGCCGTGCGCGAGGAGGGTGGGCGCGAGCAGGTTCTCGCCGATGTGGCCGCAGCGACCCGGCGCGCGCACGCGCGCGTACTCCTCGGCCCAGACCACCTGTTGGGTCAGTGTGGCCCGCCGGATGCCGTACGCGGCCCGGTCGGCGCCCCGGTCCGTGTCCCGGCCCGTGTCTCGGCCCGTGTCTCGGCCCGTGTCCCGGTCGGCACTCCGGCCCGTGTCCCAGCCGATGCCGATCCACCCGCCACGCCCCAGCTCCCGCTCCCACGCCCGCCGCACGTCCCCGCGCTCGTGCTCGCTGCCGGGCCCACCGCGCCCCGCGGCCCCCGCGAACTCCCCGGTCAGCCGCTCCTGGAGCCACGCCCGCGCCTCCCGCCGGAACGCCTCGTCCGCGGCCCCGAACTCGAAGTCCACGGCGCGGCCTAGGCGTCGGGCCGGGAGGAGGACGCGGGGGCGGCACCGGGTCCGGCAGCGCCCGCACCCTGGCCGGAGGCCGAGGCGCCCACACCCTGGCCGGAGGCCGAGCCAGGAGCCGCGCCGGAGGGCGTACCGGCTACCGCGCCCCCATCCGCACCGGAGCCCGCGCCGGCACCCGCACCGTCCGGCCTGGCCCCCGGCGGAGCCCCCGCGTTGGGCCGCTCCTTGGCCGCCGCCGCCCGCGCCATCTCCTCCAGCTTCGTCAGGAGCGGCATCGGGTCCGTGCCGACCGTCCCGGGCAGGAACTCCGCGATCCGCTCCGGTGTCCAGCCGCCCTCGGCGTACCCGGCGCGCAGCTCGCGCGGCTGCGCCCAGACGGCGATCTTCGGGCCCGCGATCGTGTACACCTGGCCGGTGATGCGCTCCTGGCGCGCGCGGTCGCTGAGCAGGTAGACGACGAGCGCGGCGACGTCCTCGGGGTCGCCGATCTCCGTCAGCTCCATGGGGACGTTCGCGGACATCCGGGTGCGGGCGACGGGGGCTACGGCGTTGGCGGTGATGCCGTACTTGTGCAGGCCGAGGGCGGCGCTGCGGACCAGGGAGATGATGCCGCCCTTGGCGGCGCTGTAGTTGGCCTGGGAGACGGATCCCTGGTGGTTGCCGCTGGTGAAGCCGACGAGGGTGCCGTAGCCCTGCTTGCGCATGACGGCGGAGGCGGCCCTGAAGGCGGTGAAGGTGCCCTTCAGATGGGTGGCGAGGACGGGGTCCCACTCCTCCTCCGCCATGTTGAACAGCATGCGTTCGCGCAGGATCCCGGCGACGCACACGACGCCGTCGACGCGCCCGTAGCGGGCGAGCGCCACGTCCACGATCCGCTGGCCGCCCGCCATCGTGGAGATGTCGTCCGCGACGGCCACCGCGTCGCCGCCCGCCGCCTCGATCTCCTTGACGACGGCCGCGGCGACCTCGCTGGTGGGCTCGGCGCCCTCGACGGACACTCCGTAGTCGTTGACGACGACCTTCGCGCCCTCGGCCGCAGCGGCGAGCGCGACCGCCCTGCCGATGCCCCGTCCGGCGCCGGTGACGGCGACCACCTTGCCTGCCAAGAAGTTCCCCACACCGGCCCCTTCCCGCGGTTTCTGACGGACCGTTAGATTTTATGACCCGTCAGACACCGGAAGACAAGCCCCGGGGAGCACTCATGTCAGCGCCGTCCGACCCCGCGGCCGCCCCGGCCGCGCCATCCGCCCCGTCCATGCCGACGCCACCCGACCCGCCCCTGCCACCCGAGTTCCTCGACATCGCCGAGCGCGTCAACAACTGGGGCCGCTGGGGCGCCGACGACGAGATCGGCACCCTGAACCTGATCACCGACGCGGTGGTGCGCGCGGCGGCCGCGACGGTCCGCTCGGGCCGCCGGGTGCCGCTCGCGCTGCCGCTGCGCCGGGACGGCGTGCAGACCGGGTCGATCCCGGGCCGCGTCAATCCGCTGCACACGATGGTGCAGATCAACCAGCCGCTCTTCGGGCCCGGTTCGGTCGCGACGAGCGACGACACCGTCACGATGGGCCTGCAGGCGGCCACGCACTGGGACGCCCTGCCGCATGTCTCGCACTCGGGAGTGATCTACAACGGCCGCCCGGCGGACACGATCACCGCGCACGGGGGCGCCCGCTTCAGCGGCATCGGGACGGCCGCGTCCGTCGTGTCGCGCGGCGTCCTGCTCGACGTGGCTCGCGCCAAGGGCGTCGACCGGCTGCCCGCGGCGCACGCGGTGACGCCCGAAGACCTGGACGAGGCGGCGGAGTTCGGGGGCGTCACCGTCGGCGCCGGGGACGTCGTCCTCGTACGGACAGGGCACATCCGGGCGTATCTGGCGGGCGACCGGCGCCGTTACGGCTATCCGTCGCCGGGTCTCTCGGTGCGGACGCCGGAGTGGTTCCACGCGCGGGACGTGGCGGCCGTCGCCAACGACACGCTCACCTTCGAGATCTTCCCGCCGGAGATCGAGAACCTGTGGCTGCCCGTGCACGCCCTGGACCTGGTCGAGATGGGCATGCCGCAGGGGCAGAACTGGAATCTCGAAGAGTTGTCCACAGCCTGTGGAGAAGAGCGCCGCCACAGCTTCCTGCTGTCGGCGACCCCGGAGCCCTTCACGGGCGCGACGGGCGGACCGGTGGCACCGGTCGCGATCTTCTGAGTCGCCTGAGTCACCGGGCCCCGGGTCCGAGCATGGACCTTGGGGTCGGAGTTCGGGTGGCGGCGCGTCGGCGCCCGCCCCGAGCGCTGTACCGCGCGCCGCCATCCGGCTCCGGCGTACGAGCCCCCGCCCCCCTTCTGCCCTGAAGGAGCGCCACGCCGAATCACGACCCGCACCTCGCCAAGGACCGGGCCACAGGCGCCAGCGCCCCTCGGCGTCCCCTCGCGGCGAATCGCTGCACACCAGCGTGATCAATTGGTCACGGTACGTCAACACCGAGTCGGGGATTTATGGGGTTTGCGGCTTTTACCCCTGCCCGCGCACGGCCGCGCATCGGGGCACGGGACGGCGCATGCGACGACACACCGGGCGGCGCGGGTGCGCGGGGCGGCGGGCGGAGGCGGAGCGAGGCAGACGGGGAGCGGGGGCGGTCGGGGGTGACACGGCTGCGCCCCTGGGGTCACACGGGTTCGTACGTGGGGTCACGCGGCTTCCCGCGCGGGTGCGCTACACCGCTTCGTACGCGACGTCCTCGTGGGTGGTCCCGTCGAAGGTGACGGCGGGGGTGCCCGCCTCGCACCGGTCGACCTCGCACCAGATGCTCTTGCCGGTGCCCTCGTGCCGCCAGCCCCAGCGGTCGGCGAGCCCGTCGACCAGCTCCAGGCCGCGGCCGTTGGTGTCGTCGCCCTCGGCGTGCCGGGGGCGGGGCGGGCGGGTGCTGCGGTCGGCGACCTCGACGCGGACGGTGCCGGGCTCGTCGGCGGGGACTCCGGGGAGCAGCATGCGCAGGACCGCCGGACAGCCGGTGTGCACAACGGCGTTGGTGACCAGCTCCGAGATCAGCAGGATCAGCGTCTCCGCCACCGGCTCGTCGGCAGCTATGCCCGACCCGGCGAGCCGCGACCGGGCCCATCTGCGGGCCCGGCCCACTTCTGCGGGATCGGGACCGACTTCCAGCTGAACTTGAAGCACCTGCACCGCTCACACCATCCGAACCGGCGGACACATCGCCTCGCGACTCCACAAGGTCACAGAACGTGAAACCCTTGAGAGACAGCATGGTTGACGTTCAGTCACCCCAACAAGCGCTTCGGGCATATTCCAGCGCGAAGGAGTACGCGTGCGGCATACTGTGCGACGCGCGCCGCAGGGTGTCGAACAGGCGGGCGCTCGGCCTCGTCCTGCGCGGCGAGAGGAGCGCGTTACCAGGCACGGAGTTGCCTCAGGGGCAACACCGGCACAGCTCGGCCTCAGGACCTCTCGCATCTGACACAAGGTACCGGAGCCGGGCGCCGACTCCGCGTCGTGACGAGTCACGCCTAGGACACAACCCGATATCGACGCTCGGTGCGACGCTCAGTAGCCTTACCGCCTTTTCCCGGCCGCACAAGTCGATCATGACACCGGCCCCGTGGCGCACCCCCGTCCGCCCGCACCGGGCCCCTCACAGCGCCGCCGCCAGCGCCTCCTCGGCCTCCGCCGCGCCCCCGCCGAGCCCCGCCCGCACCCACGCCCGCTTCAGATGCAGATGGACGTCGGACTCCCAGGTGAACCCCATGCCACCGTGCGCTTGCAGACAGTCACGGGCGTTGCGCACGGCGGCGTCGTCGGCGAGCAGCCGGGCCCCGACGGCTTCGAGGGGGTCGCCGGTGACGGCGGCGGCGTACACGGCGACGCGGGCCAGCTCCGCGCGGACCAGCATGTCGGCGCACAGGTGCTGCACGGCCTGGAAGCGGCCGACTGGGCCGCCGAACTGTTCTCGCTGCCGGGCGTGTTGGACGGCGAGTTCGCCGGTGCGGACGGCGGAGCCGAGCTGTTCGGCGGCGCGGAGGAGGACGGCGCGGGGGTCCTGGGCCGCCCCGCCGGGCAGGTCCCGCGCGCCCCCGCCCGGCGCACGTTCCCGTACCCGGTGCAGGGGTGTCAGCGGATCGACGGACCGCACGGCCACCGCCCCCGCGGCCTCCCCCCGCACCACGTCGGCCGCCTCCAGCCACGGCACGAACGGCCCGTCGACCGCGGTGACGACCGTCTTGCCCTCGGCGGCGCCCGCGACCTCGCCGGCCGCGAGGAACGTCGCCACGGCGGGCCCGGGCAGCAGCACCCGGCCGGCCTCCTCGAAGGCCAACACGGCCTCGGGCAGGCCAAGTCCGACGCCGCCCGCGTCCTCGGGCAGGCAGAGCGCGAAGAACCCGGCGTCGCCGAGCGCCCGCCACAGCTCCCGGTCGAGGCGGGGCGCGTCGACGGCGGCCCGCAGCGCGTCCCGCCCGAACCGCCCTTCGAGCACGTCCCGCAGCCCGCGCCGCAACGCCCGCTGGTCCTCGCTGAGTTGGAAGTCCACGCGCCGCTCACCGGCCCTTCGGCAGGCCGAGGATCCGCTCGGCGACGATGTTCCGCTGGATCTGCGAGGTCCCGGCGGCGATGGTGTACGACAGCGAGGAGAGGCGCTCGCGCGTCCAGGCCTCGTCGAGGTCGAGGGCGCCGGGGCCGAGCACCTGGGCCGCCGTGTCGTACAGCTCCTGGCGGGCGTGCGAGTAGCGCAGCTTGAAGACGGAGCCGCCGACGCCGGGCACCCCGCCGGTCCGCTGGGCCTCGCTGACGTTCCACTGGGTGAGCCGCCACAGGGCGGCGAACTCGGCGCTGAGGCGCCCGAGGCCGCGCCGCAGCACCGGGTCGTCCCAGCGTCCGTTGGCGCGCGCCGCGCGGGCCAGTTCGCCGAGCAGCCTGCGGCAGGCCACGACCTCCCCCACGAAGGCCGTGCCCCGCTCGAACGACAGGGTCACCATGGTCACGCGCCACCCGTCGTTCTCGGCACCGACGCGATGCGCGACCGGCACCCGCACCTCGTCGAGGAACACCTCGGCGAACTCGGCGGAGCCCGCGAGGGTCCGCAGCGGGCGCACGGTGATCCCGGCGGCGTCCATGGGCAGCGCGAGCCAGGTGATGCCCCGGTGCTTGGGCACGTCCGCGCTCACGGGGGTGGTCCGCACCAGGAGTTCGCACCAGTCGGCGACCTCCGCGTGCGAGGTCCAGATCTTCGAACCGCTCACTACGTAGTCGTCGCCGTCCCTCCACGCGCGCGTGCGCAGCGACGCGAGGTCGGATCCGGCGTCCGGTTCGCTGAAGCCCTGGCACCACACCTCGTCGCCGCGCAGCATCGGCGGCAGCCACCGCTCGCGCTGCTCGGCGGTGCCTTCGGAGGCGATGGTGGGTCCGGCGTGCAGCAGGCCGACGAAGTTGGCGCCGACATAGGGGGCGCCCGCCTTCTCCGTCTCCTCCAGGAAGATCAGCCGCCGGGTCGGGGACGCGTCCCAGTGCACCTCTCCGTAGCCCGCGTCGTACAGCGTCCGCTGCCACGCGGTGTCGTACGCCCGCCGTCCCGGCCAGTCGTCGGGCGACGGCTTCCCGGGCAGCTTCGGCAGCACCTCGGCGAGCCAGGTCCGCAGCCCGGCCCGGAAGTCTTCCTCTTCCTCCGTGTACGTCAGGTCCATCGAGGTCCCCTCGCCCGACCATTTCTGACGGATCGTCAGCAGCAGGCTAGCCCCGCACCCCTGGACCGACAAGGAGTGGGGCTCTACGCTCACCGCACCATCTGACAACCCGTCAGAATCACTGTCCCGGGCACCACCGCGACCACGAGGGGGCCGCCGTGCACGACGACACCGCCCACGCCCTGAGCGCCTGCGGAACGCTCTGGGAGCTGATCGAACGCCGCGCCGCCCTCACCCCGGACGCACCCGCCCTGATCCAGGCCGCCGCCGACCCCGCCGCCGACCGCGTCCTCACCTTCGGCGGACTGCGGGACAGCTGCGAGCGGGTGGCGGCGGGCCTGTACGGGATGGGGGTGCGGCCCGGGACGGTCGTCGCCTGGCAGTTGCCGACGCGGATCGAGACCGCCGTCCTGTCCTTCGCGCTCGCCCGCGTCGGCGCCGTCCAGTCGCCCGTGATCCCCTTCTACCGGGACCGCGAGGTCGGCTTCGCGCTCCGGGAGTCGAAGGCCGCGTACTTCGCGGTGCCGGGCGTGTGGCGGGGCTTTGACCACACCGAACTCGCCCGACGGCTCGGCGCGCGCGGCGTGTTCACCGCCTACGACGACCTGCCCGAGGGCGACCCCGGCATCCTGCCCCCGCCGCCCACCGACGGCCGCGCGGTGCGCTGGATCTACTGGACCTCGGGGACGACGTCCGACCCCAAGGGCGTCCTGCACACCGACCGCTCCCTGATCGCGGGCGGCTCCTGCCTCGCGCACGCCCTGCGCCTCACCCCCGCCGACGTGGGCTCGATGGCCTTCCCCTTCGCGCACATCGCGGGCCCCGACTACACGGTGATGCTGCTCCTGTACGGCTTCCCGGCCGTCATGTTCGAGCACTTCGCGCTGCCGGACGCGCTGGCCGGCTACCGGCGGCACGGGGTGACGGTCGCGGGCGGCTCGACGGCGTTCTACTCGATGTTCCTGACCCAGCGGCGCGAGCGGCCCGCCGAACCGCTGATCCCCACGCTCCGCCTGCTCGCGGGCGGCGGCGCCCCCAAGCCACCCGACATCTACCACGCCGTCGTGACCGAACTCGGCTGCCAACTGACGCACGGCTACGGCATGACCGAAGTCCCGATGATCACGATGGGCGACCCCGACGACAGCGCCGAGCACCTGGCCACCACGGAGGGACGCCCGCCCGCCGGGATGGAGATCCGCATCACCGACGCCGACGGCAAGGAACTGCCGGCCGGCACCGACGGCGAGGTGCGGCTGCGCGGCGAGGCCGTCTGCGCGGGCTATCTGGACGCGGCCGCCACCCGGGCAGCCTTCGACGCGGACGGGTTCCTGATCACCGGAGACCTGGGGCACGTACGGGAGTCGGGGCACCTCGTGCTCACGGGCCGTGCCAAGGACATCATCATCCGCAAGGGCGAGAACATCTCCGCCAAGGAGATCGAGGACCTGTTGCACACCCACCCGGCGGTGGCCGACGTGGCCGTGATCGGCCTGCCGGACCCCGAGCGCGGCGAGCGGGTGTGCGCGGTCGTGGAACGGGCCCCGGACGCCCCCGCGTTGACGCTCCCGGAGGCCACCGCGTACCTGCGCGGGCAGGGCCTGTCCGTGCACAAGCTGCCGGAGCGCCTGGAGCTGGTGACGGCGCTGCCCCGCAACGAGGCGCTGAGGAAGGTCCTCAAGTACAAGTTGCGGGAGCGCTATGCCGAGTGACGCGGGGTCACGCGGGGTGACGAGCTACTCGGGAACCGTGAAGTACGAGGCGAAGGCGCTGACCACCTGGTCCTCGGTGACCGTGCCCAGGTCGGCGGAGGCCTGCGCGGCGACGCCCGGCTGCACGCCGAGGACCCGGAGGACCCGCTCGACCTCCGCGCCGGTGACCGACCCGTCGGCGTCGCCGTCCGCCAGGGCGATCAGCGCGTGCAGGAACGGCCGGGCGATCTCCGCGAACCGCGCGGGGTTGTCGCGAAGGCGCTTCACGGCGCCGCCCACGAACTCGTCCCGGGTGATCCGCTGGTCCCCGTCCCGGTCGGCGATGCCCGCCATGCCCTGCCAGAACGCCTCGGCCCCGATGTAGAGGGCCTGGCCCTTCTCGGACCGCGCCGTCACCCCGAACTCCGCGAGCAGCGCCTTGGCCGCCGTGCTGAAGTCCTCACGGGAGATGTAGCCGTTGCCGTCCTGGTCGAAGGTGGCGAAACGGGCCGCGATCCTGCGTTCGTACTCGGCACTGTCCATGGTCTTCGGGCCGCCTCACTTCTCATGCGGTTGGGGGGTTCGGCCGCCGCGAGCCGGAGCCTGGCGGCCGTACTACAGGTATCTGTCCAGGAGCGTACGACGCCGCCGCCCGCCGGGAGGCGGAAAAGCGACGCCTGTGCCAAGACCGCTGGAATTCCGGGACACAGGTGTGTCACGGGCGCGATCCCGACGCGGCGCGCGCCGGTCGGGGCATCCGCTCGGGACGGTTGTATCAGCATCGCGATCTTGACCGGGACGTGGGGCTCCGTTGCCCTCCGCTTGTCCTTCGATCCCGGTCGCGCGGGCCTACGCGGTCAGCGGCGCGGCGCTGTCGTCGACGGCCGACTCGGCGTCCGGATACACCTCGAAGAGGCGGCGTACGCCGAGGGCGGCGAGGACGCGGTTCACGTGCGAGCCGTCGACGGCTCCCTGGGCGGGCAGGATCAGGCGCAGCCGGCCGCGGCAGGAGCGCATCAGACGGCGCGTGGTGATCAGCACGCCGACGCCGCTGGAGTCGCAGAAGAACACGTCGGACAGGTCGAGCACCACACTGCGGCGGCCCTCGGCCACGGCGTCGTGCACACGCTGGCGCAGCACGGGTGACGCCAGGAGGTCCATCTCCCCCGACACCCGCAGCACGACCCAGTCGCCCTGCTCGCCCACGGCCACCTTCAGCGCCACGCGTCAGCCTCTCGTCCGTGGATCCGACTCTCGTCGATGTCGACCGATGCCGACTGATCCGGAAGCAGCTCCTTCGGTTCCTCTTTCGCGGCTGCCCCACGGCTCTTCCATGAAACACCAGAGCCCCACACGCCCCGGAAGCGGGCCGGTGACGATGGCCGAGTTCAATATCATCCACGGCGCCGCCGGGGCCCGTATTGCCGCAAAGAACGGGAAAGCGCGGGGAAAGGGCGGTGCGCTGTCAGTGCCGCCGACTACATTCGATGTAACGGTGAGGATGAGGACTTACGACGGCGAGCGCACGAGGGGGCCGCATGCCGAAGGACGCGCCGCGCCGCTGGGACCGCCGCATGCAGCAGCGCCTGGCGCACGGAGAGGCAGCCGCGCTCGGGGAGCTGTACGACCACTTCGCGTCGCTGGTGCACGGCCTCGCGCACCGCGTCCTCGGCGACGTGGCGGCGGCCGACCGCATCACGCGCGAGGTCTTCACACACGTCTGGGAGAACCCCGAGGCGTACGACCCCAAGCAGGGCCCGCTGCGCTCCTGGATCGCCATGCTCGCCCACCAGCAGGCCGTGCGCCGGCTGCGCAGGACCGAGTCCGCGGCGCTCGCCCGGGGCGGCGAGGGCACCACCGAGGACCTGGAGCGCACGGTCCGCCGCGCCTCCGCCGCCGCCCGCGCCGACTACATCGTCACGGCCATGCCCGCCCCGCTGCGCGCCGCCCTCGAGTTGGCCTATTTCCAGCGCCGGGACTATCGCCAGACCGCCGCGGACCTCGGCGTCACCGAGGACGAGGCCCGCCGCAGGCTCCGCCTCGGCCTCCAGCTCCTCTCCACCGCGCACGACACCGCGCCCACCGACGAGCCCACCGACACCGGAGCCCACGGCTACGGGAGAGCACTGTGACCAGGCCCGACCAGCCGGACCCGTACGAGGACGACAACACGGGCCGCCCGGACGGCGGGGAGCCCCCGGGCGCAGCGGGACGCACCGGCGGCGGCGCACCGCGCATACCCGCGCCGCGGGTGTCGGTGGAGGACGGCGGGGGACCGCTGCCGGAGGGGTGGGGGTCCCCTGGGCGGGGGGCCGGGGGTGGTTCGGTGGGGGCCGGGGCGGACCCGGAGGCCGACGCGAACTCCGACGCCGACGCGAGCTCGGAGGCCAGTGCCGACCCGGAGCCGGAGCCGGAGCTGCGGCCCGGGCGGGACGTGGGGCCGCAGAGCGGTGCGGGCATACCGGATTCGGGGGCGGAAGCGGGTTCGGGGGCCGGTGCCTCCGCGGAGTCAGGGGCGGACGTGCCGCCCGGGCGGGATGCTGGGCCGGAGGTCGGTCGGGGGGCGGGTTCGGGGGCGGAGGCTCGTCCGGATGTGAGTGTCCGGGATGGAGACGGCGCGGGTAGGGGCGCTGGGGTGGGTACGGGATCGGGAGCTGGGACGGGGGCGGGGGCCGCGTCGGACGGGGGTGTGGGTATGGGGGCGCGGGACGTCGACGGGTTCGACCATCACGTGTTGAAGTCGCTGCTCGGGGCCTGGGCGCTCGCCGCCTGCTCCGCCGAGGAGTCGGCGGCCGTCGAGGAGCACCTCGGCACCTGCGGGCCGTGCGCGGATGAGGCCCTGCGGCTGCGCGAGGCCGTCGGCCTGCTGCATCCCGAGGAGAGCCTCGACCTCGACCCCGGCCTGCGCACCCGCGTCCTGGAGAGCTGCCTGGGGCGGCGCCCACCGCGCATCCCGCTGCCCGAGTGGGCCGCTCCGTACGACGCCGAGACCGCACGGCTCGACGCGCTCCTCCAGGACATCGGGGACGCCGAGTGGCACGCGCCGGTGCGGCTGCGGTGGTTCGAGAACGACGGGCCCGTGAGCCGCAAGACGACGGTCGCCGGGGTGATCGCGCACCTCCTCGCCGTCGACGGCCTGGTCGGCACCGCGCTCGGCCTCCAGGACCCGCTCGGCGCGGAGGCCCCGCCGGTGCCGGACCCGACCCGGCGCACGGAGGCGTTCTGGCGGGCCTCGCACTTCCCGCCCACCCGTGCGGTGCGCGAGCCCTGGCGGGACCAGACGCACGAACTGATCCGGACCGTGTCCTTCGCGGGCGGCGGGTCCGGGCGGCTCGCCGTGGGGTACGGAACCGTGGACGACGCCGGTGGCGAGGACGGGCAGCGGGTCGAACTTCCGCTGCGGGACTCGATGGTGGAGCGGGCCTTCGAGTGCTGGATCCACGCGGAGGACATCGCCGAGGCGGTGGACTATCCCTACGAGCCGCCGTCGCCCCGGCATCTGCACCACATGATCGACCTGGCGGCCCGGATGCTGCCGACCACGCTTGCCGAGCGGCGGCGTTCCGGGCGGGCCGCGCCCTCGCGGGAGCTGGTCGCGGCGGGGGCGCCGGGGCGCAGCCTGCGCCTCGAGGTCGAGGGGGTCGGTGGCGGCGAATGGTTGATCCCGCTGGACTCGCCCGGGGCGAGCGGGTCGGCCGAGTCCGAGGTGGCGCACATCGCCCTGGACGGCGTGGAGTTCTGCCGCCTGGCGGCGGGGCATGTGGCGCCCGAGGAGGCGGCGGCCGGGCAGCTGGGAGACCGGGAGGCGATCCGGGACGTGCTGTTCGCGGCGGCGTCGTTGAGCCGGCTGTAGGGCGGGGGCGCCTCCGGCTCGTCCACGTCAAGGCCGACGTAAACGGTGCCGTAGGCCGGGGGCTGTGCCCACCCTTCCCCAAGCTCTCGGCTTCGCTCGAGCAGGGGAGACCCCTATCGCCCTGCGGGACGATTGCCCACAGCGGTGGGGGCGGGCGAGGATGTCCGCCCCCGGGTGACTGTGCGGCGCGAGGTAAACGGGTGGGCGGGTGGGGCGGGCCCCGCGCGCAGCGCGGGGAACCACCCACCGGCCCCGTCGACGCCGAACGACCGGACCCCGCGCCGGAGGTACAGCGGGGGCTAGGCGAAGACGACGGTGCGGTGGCCGTTGAGGAGGATGCGGTGCTCGGCGTGCCACTTCACGGCCCGCGCCAGCGCCTGGCACTCGACGTCCCGGCCGACAGCCACCAGCTGGTCGGGCGTGACCCCGTGCCCCACCCGCTCGACCTCCTGCTCGATGATCGGCCCCTCGTCGAGCTCGGCGGTCACATAGTGCGCGGTCGCCCCGATCAGCTTCACACCGCGCGCATGCGCCTGGTGATAGGGCCGCGCCCCCTTGAAGCTCGGCAGGAACGAGTGGTGGATGTTGATGATCCGCCCACTGAGCTGCTTGCACAGGTCGTCCGAGAGGACCTGCATGTACCGGGCGAGCACGACGAGCTCGACGTCCTCGTCCCGCACGACCTGCAACAGCCGCGCCTCCGCCTCGGCCTTGGTGTCCCGCGTCACCGGAATGTGGTGGAAGGGAACGTCGTAGGAGGCGGCCAGCTCGGCGAAGTCGGTGTGGTTGGAGACGACCGCCGCGATCTCGACGGGCAGCGCGCCGATGCGCGAGCGGAACAGCAGGTCGTTCAGGCAGTGCCCGAACTTCGACACGAGCAGGACGATCCGCATCTTCTGGTCGGCCCGGTGGAGCTGCCAGTCCATCTGGAAGGAGTCACCGATCGCCGCGAAGCTCGCGCGGAGCTTGTCGAGGGTGACGGGCGCCTCGGCCGAGAAGTGCACCCGCATGAAGAAGAGTCCGGTGTCGTGGTCGCCGAACTGCTGGCTGTCCTCGATGTTGCAGCCGGTCATGAAGAGGTAGCTCGACACGGCGTGCACGATGCCCTGTTTGTCGGGGCAGGAGAGGGTGAGGACGTACTGTTCGGCGCTGTCGGCGCGCTGGTCCCTTGCGACGGCGGACTGCTCGTTCATCCGCCCAGGGTCCCATACCCGGGGGCACCCCACGGACCGCCGCCGAACCCCCCACGGTCACCCCGGCCGCGTACGGGAACCCCCGAACCCGCCCGCGTACGCGAACCCCTCAGCCCGACCGCGTCAGGATCCGCAGGACCTCCAGCGTCCGCGGCGCCCCGTCCGGATCCTCCCCGTCCGCCGCCGCGAGCCGCACATGCGCGTCCCGCGCCGCCCGCACCGCGTCCGGCCAGCCGGGGTGGTCCAGATACACGGACACCGCCGCGTCCGCGCCGACCTCGTGCATGATGCGCAGCACCCGCAGCACGGCGGCGTCGACGAGCGCCGCCTCCTGGGAGTCCCGGAAGATCGTCCCGACGTACTTCTCCGCGGACCAGTTGTCCAGCCACGTGTCCTCGACCAGGCGGTACACGGCGTCGGTCACATCCCCGTACTCCTCGCGCCCGGCGAGCCAGCACTCACGCTGGAAGACCGGGTCGGAGAGCATGTGCAGCGCCGAGCGCACGTTGCTGCGCCAGCGCCACCACGGCATGTCGTTCGTTGGCATGCCGCCTATGGTCGTCGACCGACGGCCGCGACGGGAAGACTTCTCCGTTCCTTGCACGGTCATCGATCGTACGTTCCCACATCACCTGCGCGGTTACGGCCCCACCAGTTCACCCTCTGGTCACCAACCGTTGAATACGCGTCACTCCGCGGTTGGTCCGTTGCCGGAATCGTGCGTGTCCATGACCGCCTTGCGACGCGTCTTCCCTCCCCGCCCCGTCCAGACCGCGCCCCGAGCGCGAAAAGCGCTGTTCAGTGCGGTGGTCGTGACGGCGTGTGCGTCCCTGGCCGTCGGCTGTGGGGTCATCCCCGGTACCACGGGGGGTTCCGAGGATGACCCCGTCACGGTCATGACGTGGGCGCCGGAGCACACCCGGGCGACCAACAAGCCCGGCATGCCCGCGATGGCCAAGGCGTACGCCCGCTGGGTCAACGACACCGGCGGCCTCGACGGCCGCAAGCTCGAAGTCATCACCTGCAACGAGCGCAACAACCCGGTCGGCGCGGGCAACTGCGCCCGGCGGGCCGTGGAGGAGGACGTCGCCGCCGTCGTCGGCTCCTACAGCCAGCACGGCCGCGCGTTCTTCGGACCGCTCGAGTCGGCCGGCATCCCGTACATCGGTGGCTACGGCCTCACCGACGAGGAGTTCTCGAGCCCTCTGTCGTACCCCGTCAACGGCGGGCAGCCCGCGCTGCTCGCGGGCAACGGGCGGCAGCTCGCCGACGTCTGCGACCGCGTCTCGCTGGTGCGGCCGGACACCATAGCGGGCGACAACCTCTCCAAGCTCCTCGACTCCGGTCTCGCCCAGGGCAACCGCGCGGCGTCCGCCGACATCCGGGCGCCCGAGGACGGCACGGACTACACGGCGCAGGCCGAGCAGGCGCTGGACCGCGCGTCGGGCGGCGCGGGCTCGGGGTCCGGCTCGGGGTCCGGCTCCGGCTCCGGCTCCGGCTCCGGCTCCGGGTCGGACTCCGGCAGCAGCAGTGGCGGTGCCATCGGTACGCGGGACGCCGCCGCGCCCCGCGCGGGCGACAAGGAAGGCTGTGTCGCGGCGGCCCTCGGCGCCCGCACGGACACCTTCTTCGACTCGTTCCGGCGCACCGAGGACGCGTACCCGCCGGTGCGGACGGCCTCCGTGCTCGGCAGTGTCGACCAGTCGCTCGTCGACCGCACGGGCGGTGCGAACGGGCCGTACGAGGGGGCGTACGTCACCGGCTGGTACCCGGCCGCGAGCGACGCGCGCTGGTCGAAGATGCGTGAGGTCATCCGCGAGCACGCCTTCGGCGACAACCGGGTCGACGCGACGGACGCGGGCACCCAGACCACGTGGATCGCGTTCACCGTCCTGCGGCAGGCCGTCGAGTCCCTGAACGGCGACGCCGTCACCGCCCGCTCGCTGCGCCGCACCCTCGACCAGGGTCTGCGCGTGGACACCGGCGGGCTCACGCCGATGCTGCGCTGGCGCTTCGAGGACATGCTGGCGGCGGGCGACTACCCGCGTCTGGTGAACGCGGACGTCACCTTCCAGGTGGTGCGGGACGGCCGCCTGATCCTCGCCCGCAAGCAGTTCGTGAACGTGGCGAAGACCCTGGAGTCCGCCCGCTGAACCCACGAACGGCCGGTGGCCCCGATCTAGATCGGGGCCACCGGCCGTTCCACGTCTGCGTCCACTCCCCTACTGGCACGGGACTGGCACGGGACTGGCACGGGCTACAGCTGCGTCGGGCTCCGCTTGGTGAGCCCGTGCTGCGTCGCGATGGCGTTCCACAACGTCGCCGCCTGCTGCTTCGCGCGGGTCGCCTCGCCGCTGGCGCGGTTGCCCGCGGCCGAGTGGTTGGTCTGGCGGGCGTGGCCCTTGCGGCAGCCCTTCTTGCGGGCGACCTGGTCGGCCCACGCGGCGTAGTGGTTGTCGGCGGACGCGGACGCCTTCCACGCCTTGTTCAGCTCGGTGGTCAGGCGCTGGTTCGAGGGCAGCTTGTCGACGGTGAGGCCGGAGAGCCTGCCGACGAGGCCGTTGCGCTGCTTGGCGGCGTCCCGCAGGTCGGTGGCGGCCTTCCCCAGGTTGTCGCACCTGCCGACGTCGCGGACGGCGCCGATCACCGACTCGCGGCTGTTGTTGCTGTCCGCGAGGAGCTTGTCCAGGGCGACGGCCTGCTTCTTGGCGGGGTCGGCGCTCGGCGACGGCTTCTTGGACTCCTCGTCGCCCGCAGACGCGGTCGCGGCGAGCGGCTCGTTGTCGTCCTTCTTGTCGTCGTCGCCCCCACCGGAGAGCATCGCGCCCGCGCCGACGCCGAGCACGGCGATGGCGACGCCGACGGCCACGAGGAGCGGCATCTTGGAGCCGGTACGCCCCCGGCCCGCGCGCCCGGGCACGGGCTCCGGCTCGGCCGCGGGGCCCGGGGCGGGCGCGGCGGCGGCCGCCTGGAAGCGCGGCATCTGCTGGGTGGACGCGGGGCCCTCGTCGGGCTCCGGCTCCCGGCGGAAGAGGCTGTCGAACTCGGCGGGCGGCTGCCGGTCGCCCGGCGCACCGGGGCGCACGCCGTACGCGGCGTTGGCGGCGGCGGGCGGGCCGCCGTCCGTGATCGGCGCGATGAACTGGGTGGGCGCGTTGTCGTCCGGCGCGGCGGGCGCACCCGGCATGACGTCGGCGGCACGGCCCAGGAACTGGGTGGAGCCGTCGGCGGGCATCTCCGGCGGCAGCGCGCCCGGGGAGGCGGGGCCGCCGATGGGGGAGATGAACTGGGTGGCCTCGGCGTCGGGCCCGCTGGGCGCCGCCGAGGGCGCCGCGTGCCGCCCGCCCCCGTTCACGGCGGACGGCGTCCCGTATCCGCCGCCGTCGTGCGGCCCGGCGCCCCGCCCTGCCTGCCCTGCCGGTCCTGCCGGTCCTGCCTGTCCTGCCGACGGGAGCGGCATGCCGCCCGACCCTGCGGGCGGCAGGTGCGCGGGGGCTTGCCCACCGTACGAGCCACCGGGCAACTCGTGCCCCTGCGCGGGGGCGTGACCGGCGGGGGGAAGGCCCTGGTGGGCGCCCTGGCCCAGGAACTGGGTCTGGCCATGGGCCTGCGCCTGTCCGGGGAGCGGGGTCTGTGCCTGGCCCTGGCCGTGGAAGTGGGCCTGCGCCTGGCCTTGGAGGGGGGCTTGGCCCGGAAGCGAGCCCTGGCCGGGGAGTGGGGCCTGCCCCGGAAGCGGGGCCTGGCCCTGGGGCTGCGCCTGGCCCGAGAACTGTGCCTGGCCCGGGAGCGAGGCCTGGCCCTGGGGCTGCGCCTGGCCCGGGAACTGTGCCTGGCCCGGGAGCGAGGCCTGGCCCTGAGGTGAGGCCTGGCCTGCAAGCGAGCCCTGACCTGGAAGCGGGCTCTGGCCCGGAAGCGGGGCCTGGCCCTGGAACTGGCCCTGACCCGCGAGCGAGGCCTGGTCCTGGAACGGCGCCTGGTCCGGCAGCGAGCCCTCGCCCGGGAACTGGCCCTGCGCCTGGCCCGCGAGCGAGCCCTGGTCATGAGGTGAGCCTTGACCCGGCAGCGGGCTCTGGCCCGGGAACTGGCCCTGGCCCTGGCCCTGTATCTGACCCGGCAGCGAGCCCTGGCCCTGGCCCTGGAGAGGAGCCTGACCCGGCAGCGAGCCCTGGCCCTGACCCTGGAGGGGAGCCTGACCCGGCAGCGAGCCCTGGCCCTGACCCTGGAGAGGAGCCTGACCCGGCAGCGAGCCCTGGCCCTGGCCCTGGCCCTGGCCCTGGAGGGGAGCCTGGCCCGGCAGCGAGCCCTGGTCCGGAAGCGGGGCCTGGCCCGAGAACTGGTCGTACCCCTGACCCTGCCCCGGTCCCTGGCCGTATCCCTGTCGCGGTCCCTGGCCCTGGGGCGGCATGGGTCCGCTCTCGGCGGGTATCGGGCCCTGGCCGGGTATTCGACCCGAGTCCTGTCCGGGCATCGGGCCGGGCCCCTGCGCGGGCATCGCGCCCGCTCCCGGCGCGTACCCCTGCCCCGCCCCCTCGGGCGGCAGCGGGGATCCGTACGACCCGCCGTACGAAGCGCCCTCGTACGAAGCAGCGGTCGGCGGCGTCGCGGGCGGCAGTGGTGTGCCCTCCGGCGGCAGCGGCATCCCGGCGCCGGTCGGCGCAGGTGCGGCGGGCTCCTGGGGTGCGCCCCAGGACTGGCCCGCGCCCGGTGCGGGGGCCGCGGTGTCGGGGCCCCAGGGCTCGCCCCAGGGGCTGCCGACCGGTGGGGCGGCGTGGTCGCCGGTGGTGCCCGGCATCAGCGGCTCGCTGCCGTCCGCGGGCAGCACGATGCCCTCGTGCGCGTGCCGCGCCGCGGGTTGCTGCGGTTCGGAGGAAGCAGCGCCTTGCCCGCTCTGCTGCGTCACCGGGACTCCTACGAATGGGGGACCTTCGGAACGTCGGCTCACGCTACCGGGTCCCCGTGGCGCTCGGCCACGCAGCTCAGAGCGCGCCGGACGCCACCCCTGACGCAGGCGTCACAGAAGTAACAGAAGTCGTACGACAGACGCTGTTGAAGGGGGCGTGCGTCCCGGCGCAGGACTCCCTGCGCCCCTTTCACGCCACACGCCCCCCGACAGGCCGTCGGCGGCCGTACTCGCCGTGGCGACCGTCACGCCGCCTGCAGGTCGAGCCGCGCCCCGAACTCGCGTACCACCGGCTCCTCCCGGAACGGTTCGAGCCGCTGCTGGAAGTCGTCCAGGTACTCCGCGCCGCGGTTGGACCGCAGCGTGCCGAGGAGTTCGACGGCCTTCAGGCCGGTGTGGCAGGCCTGTTCGATCTCGCGGCGCTGCACCTGGGCCGTGGCGAGCAGCACCAGACCGATGGCGCGGCGGCGCGCCCGCGTCGGCGGATGCCCGGCCAGGGACTCCTCCGCACACCGGGCGGCGGCGTCGGCCTGGCCCAAGTCGCGGTGGCAGTGCGCCAGTTCGTCGGCCAGATACGCCTGGTCGAAGTGGCGGATCCACACCGGGTCGTCGCCCGAGTCCTCCTCGCCCACGGCCCGCTCCATGGCCTCGACGGCGCGCCCCGCCACGATCTGCGTGGACCGGGCGTCGCCGAGCAGGGCGTGGCCCCGCGCCTCCGCGGCGTAGAACATCGACTCCGCGCGCGGCGAGACCCGCCCGCGCGCCCCCTCCTGCGCCGCCCGCGCCAACTGCGCGATCTCGCGCGGGTTGCCGAGCTGCGCGGCGAGATGACTCATGGACGCCGCGAGTACGTACCCTCCGTACCCCCGGTCGCCCGCCGCCTGGGCCAGGCGCAGGGCCTGGATGTAGTACCGCTGGGCGAGGCCGGGCTGGCCCGTGTCGACGGCCATGTATCCGGCCAGTTCCGTCAACCGCGCGACCGCGGCGAACAGTTCCCGGCCCACGGCCTCGCGGTAGGAACCCGCGAGCAGCCCGGAGACGACGGAGTTGAGGTAGTGCACGACGACGGGGCGCACGTGCCCGCTGCCGTACTGGTGGTCCAGTTGCGTCAGGGCCTCCGTCATCGCCTTCACGGCGGCCACGTCCGAGAGCCCGACGCGCGGCCCGGCCGTGCGGCCGACCTGCGCGTCCGGCGAGGAGATGAGCCAGTCCCTGCTCGGCTCCACGAGCGCGGACGCGGCGACGGACGAGCCGGACAGGAAGTCCCGCCTGCCCACGTCGCTGCGCCACAGCTCGCAGACCTGCTCGATCGCGCCGAGAACGGTGGGCGAGAACTGCAACCCCACGCCGGAGGCGAGGTTCTTGCCGTTCGCCATGCCGATCTCGTCGATCGTGACCGTGCGCCCCAGTTTGCGGCCGAGCGCCTCGGCGATGATGCCCGGCGCGCGCCCGCGCGGCTGCTGGCCGCGCAGCCAGCGAGCCACCGACGTCTTGTCGTATCGAAGGTCGAGACCGTGCTCCGCGCCGCACATGTTCACGCGACGGGCCAGGCCGGCGTTGGAACAGCCGGCTTCCTGAATGAGCGCCTGCAGCCGTTCGTTCGGCTGCCGTGCGACGAGAGGCCTGGCGGCCATGGCGTACCCCCTGTGTGCACCGTGGACCATCTGGAACTTCGGATGTGGATGTCGAATGAGGAACGGTCCGGGCCGGTTTGCCCGCATCGCCCAGATGATCAATGCCCTGGGAACAACCGGAAGATGCACCACATACACCACAGATGCACAGCAACCTGCCTGAATTTGATGTTTCGCACCTCAACACGGCAGAGTGCGGCACACGTCAGCGAGCCGGGTGAACATGGCTGTCCGATGAACAAGGATGAACTCGGTCGAACTCCGACTGCCCCAGACGTGGCTACCCGCGCCCGGCCCCGCTTGCCCATGCGCGCCCCCACCCGTGCACCCATGCGCCCCGCCGCAGGATCGATGCTCCTCCCCCGCGCACGTGACACCCCGTAACCCGACATGACGCGCGCAGTTGAGAGGTGCGTGGAAGAGACCATCGGAGTCACGTCAGCCGCGCAGATCCCGAAGCAGCGCGGAGAGGCCCTGCAGGACACGGCCGTTCGGTACGCGGAGGAACGCCACTGGGATGTCTTCCCCGGCGCCTGGCTCGAGTCCGTCGAGGGCACGTGGCGCTGCTCGTGCGGCGAGGCCGCCTGCCCCGCGCCCGGCGCCCACCCCGTGCGCGACGACTGGCCGACGCAGGCCACGGGCAGTGCGACGGTCGCCCGGCGCATGTGGGCGAAGCAGCCGAACGCCTCGATCCTGCTGCCCACGGGCCGCACGTTCGACGCGATCGACGTGCCCGAGACAGCCGGTTTCCTCGCCCTCGCCCGCATGGAGCGGATGGAGCTGACGCTCGGCCCGGTGACGTGCACGCCCGACCGGCGCATGCAGTTCCTCGTCCTGCCCGGCGCCGCGGCGAAGGTCCCGGACCTCGTCCGCAAGCTCGGCTGGCCGCCCGCCGCCCTCGACCTCGTCACCCTCGGTGAAGGCGGCTACGTGGCCGCGCCCCCCACCCGCTTCGGCGCCTCCGGCGCCGTCCAGTGGGCCAACCGCCCCACCCCCGCCAACCGCTGGCTCCCCGACGCCGAAGAAGTGATCTCCCCCCTCTCCTACGCCTGCGGCAGGGAGGCCCGCAGGAAGTAGCAGCCAGCGGCCGCGCTGCTCAGTCCTGCGGCCGCTCCGTCAGCCCTGCGGCCGCTCTGCTCTGCCCTGCGGCCGCTCTGCTCTGCCCTGCCCTGCGCGCTCTGCTCTGCCCTGCGGGCGACTGGGCCGCCAGGGGCGGCACGGGCGGGCGCAGCCCGGCCGACAGCCACCATCGTCCAAGCTCCACCACGCCGACGTATCGTGCGCACAGGACGACGGCAAGGACAAAGGGGCAACGGTGGCCGACCCGACGGAAACCCCCGCGGCAGCGGTGCGCGTACACAACCTGTGGAAGGCCTTCGGCCAGCAACTCGCCGTGGCCGGCATCGACCTCACCCTCCCCGCGGGCAAGTTCATCGGCCTCGTCGGCCCGAACGGCGCGGGCAAGACCACCACCCTCTCCATGGTCACCGGCCTCCTCCGCCCCGACCAGGGCACGGTCGAGGTCGTCGGCCACGACGTCTGGCGGGACCCCGCCGAGGTCAAGGCCCGCATCGGCGTACTCCCCGAGGGCCTGCGCCTGTTCGAGCGCCTGTCCGGCCGCGAACTCCTCGCGTACACGGGACGGCTGCGGGGCCTGCCCGGCGAGGAGGTCGACAAGCGGGCCACCCAGCTCCTGGACGTCCTGGACCTCGCGGGTGCCCAACACAAGCTGGTCGTCGACTACTCCACCGGCATGCGCAAGAAGATCGGCCTGGCGGCGGCCCTGCTGCACAACCCGGAAGTGCTGTTCCTCGACGAGCCGTTCGAGGGCGTCGACCCGGTCTCCGCGCAGACCATCCGCGGCGTCCTGGAGCGCTACACCGCCTCCGGGGCGACCGTGGTCTTCTCCAGCCACGTGATGGAGCTGGTGGAGTCCCTGTGCGACTGGGTCGCCGTCATCGCGGCGGGCCGCATCCGCGCCCAGGGCCCCCTCGCCGAGGTCCGCGGCGACGCCGCGACGCTCCAGGAGGCGTTCCTCGAACTCGTCGGCGCGAACGGCCGCGACACGGGCTCGGACCTCGACTGGCTGGGCGGCGGCGCCCGATGACCGCCCCGGCCACCACCGCGACCCCCGGCACCGGCCTGACCCCTGTCTTCGTACGCCTGAAGCTGTCCCTCCTGCGCAACGGCCTGCGCCAGTCCTCGGGACGCCGCGCCGCGTACGTGGCGTCCGCCGTCGTCGCGCTCCTGTTCGCCGCGCTCCAGCTCCTCGGCCTGATCCTGCTGCGCGGCAACGAGCACGCCGCCACCGTGTCGATCATCCTCGTCGCCGTCCTCGCCCTCGGCTGGGCCGTGATGCCGCTGTTCTTCCCCAGCGGCGACGAGACCCTGGACCCCACCCGGCTCGTGATGCTGCCGCTGCGCCCGCGGCCCCTCGTCCGCGCCCTCCTGGTCGCCTCGCTCGTCGGCATCGGGCCCCTGTTCACGCTCTGCCTGGCGCTCGGCGCGGTCATCGCCGTGGCGGACGGCGGGGCGGCGGTCGCGGTGGGTGTCGTCGCCGTACCGCTGACGCTGCTCGTCTGCGTGGCGCTCGCGCGGGCCGTCGCCGCCGCCAACATCCGGCTCCTGACCAGCCGCAAGGGCCGCGACCTCGCCGTCCTCAGCGGACTCGTCATCGCCGTCGGCGCACAGGTCGTGAACTTCGGGGCGCAGCGGCTCGGCTCCTCGGACGCGGGGCTCGGCGAGCTGGACCCGGCGGCGGACGTGCTCGGCTGGATCCCGCCGTCGTCGGCGCTCTCCGCGGTGCACGCGGCCGGGGAGGCCCGGTACGCCACGGCGGTCGCCCAACTCGCCCTGTCCGGCGCCGCCCTCGCCCTGCTCCTGCACCTGTGGCAGCGCAGCCTCACCCGCCTGATGACCGCGCCCGACGGCTCCACGCTCGCCGCGGCGGAGCCGTCCCGCGAGGGCCGCGGCGGCGGCCTCTTCGCCCGGCTCCCCGCGGGCCGCACCGGCCCCGTCATGGAGCGCACCCTGCGCTATGTCTGGCGCGACCCCAAGACCAAGGCGGCCTGGGTGACATCCCTGGCCATCGGCCTGATCGTGCCCCTGTTCAACGCCCTCCAGGGCACCGGCTCCGTCTACTTCGCTTGCTTCGCCGCCGGGATGCTCGGCATCCAGATGTACAACCAGTTCGGGCAGGACACGTCCGCGTTCTGGATGGTCGCGATGACGATCTCCTCCGCCCGGGACGCGTACGAGGAGCTGCGGGCCCGTGCGCTCGCCCTGCTCGTGATCACACTGCCGTACGCGACCCTCGTCACCGTTCTGACGACGGCGCTCCTCGGCGAGTGGCAGGCCCTGCCGGAGGCGCTCGGCCTGTCCTTCGCGCTCCTCGGCGCCATGCTGGCCACCGGCGCCTGGTCGTCGGCCCGCTTCCCCTACTCCATCCCGCAGCAGGGCTACAAGAACGTCGCCCCCGGCCAGGCGGGCCTCGCCTGGATCTCCATCCTCGGCGGGATGATCGCCGCCGCCGCGCTCTGCGCGCCCGTCCTCGCCCTCACCATCTGGCTGCACGCCGCCGACCACGGCTCCCTGAGCTGGGTCCTGCTGCCCGTCGGGGCGCTCTACGGAGGCGCCGTCACCGCGGCGGGCCTGCGGCTCGCGGCGCCGCGGGTGGCGCGGCGGCTGCCGGAGATCCTGGCGGCGGTGAGCAAGGGGTGAGGTGAGCGGGTGGCCCGGGGGCGCGCTGGTCCCGTCCTGTCCCGGACACGGAGCGACCCGCGAGCCGTGGTTCCCCTGCCGTGAGGCCGGGGAAGCCGGCCGGACGTACCGGCGGCTCGCGGGTCGGGTGACTGCTTGGAATTACGGCCGGCTGCGTGCCTGTTTCGCACGCTGGTCCGGCACCGCACTGGGTGTGGTGGCGGGCCGCTAGCCCGCAGTCACCTCTTCCGTCCGGTATTCATACATCTGCCGAACCACCTCCTCTCCGAAGTGACACTCACCCTAGGAAGCCCGCCCGAGTCGTTCAACTGTTTTTCTGAGACCTTGGTCCGGCAACGATTTGCCTCAACTTCCGGGAACTTACTGTGTGCTGTGTCACGTTCAAGTTGAATGATCTGGCGACGAGGACGATGAGGACACAGCCTGCAGGGGGGTCCGGGTGAGTGCTTCCCGACAGAGCGGAACCACCGACGAACTGGGCCCCGAGGAGCCCGAGCCCGGCGGGGCCGAACTCCTCGCGGCGCTGCTCGACGGCATGGACGCCGCGTTGTGCGCGTTCGACGCCGACGGAGTCGTGACGCACTGGAACCGCGAGGCGGAGCGGATCCTCGGCTGGACGGCCGCGGAGGCGGTCGGACGGCGCGGGTTCGCCGACTGGGCCGTGCGCAGCGCCGACGCCGAGGACGTCGAGGGGCGGCTCCTCTCCGCCATGCACGCGCCGGGGCGGCAGGTCGACGAGTTCGCGCTCCTGACCAAGGACGGCGGGCGGGTGCTCGTGCGGACCCAGACCTCGGCCGTGCGCGGCGGCGACGGCAAGCCGAGCGGGGTGTACTGCGCCTTCAGCGAGGTGCACACCCAGATCGACCTGGAGCGGTCCATCGCCCTGAGCGAGGCGCTGTTCGAGAACGCCTCGTGGGGTGTGGTGCTCGTCGACGCCGACCTGCGGCCCGCCGTGGTGAACGCCCACGCCGCGCGGGCTCTCGGCATGGGGCGCACGGCGCTGCTCGGGCGGCCGCTCGGCGAGGTCCTCACCCAGGGCGTCGAGGAGTTGGAGAGCGCCCTCACGCACGTGCTCGCGGAGGGCGCGCCGCCCGCCCCCGCGGAGATGTGGCTCGCCGTCCGCGGCGACGGTGGTGAACCGGAGCGGCGCTGCTGGCGCAGCGGGTTCCTTCGTCTTGGGTCCCCGCTCGCCGAGGAGCCCGTGCCGCTGGGCGTCGGCTGGCTGTTCCTCGACGTCACCGAGGCCAAGCAGACCGAGGCCGAGGCGGCGCAGCTCCGCTTCCGGTCGCAGCAGTTGCACCGGGCCGCGCGGGCCGCCGCCGAGTGCGAGGACCCCATGGAGGCGGCCACCGTCCAGCTCGACTTCGCCCTCGCCGGGTTCGCCGACCACGCCCTGATCGACGTGATCGACAGCGAGGAGCCCCAGCTGCGGCTCGTCCGGGCCGCCGTCACGCCCGCCGGGGCGCCCGGGCCCTGTCAGCCGGCGGGCAAGGCGCGGTTGCCGCTGCGGTATCTGGAGGGGCATCCCGCGCCGCAGTGCGTCGAGCGGGCCGGGTCCGTGCGGGCCACGGCGGCCACCGCCGATCCTGGGCGGGCGCGGGAGTGGGCCCTTGCCCGGCAGTGGCCCGAGTCGTCCGTCCACGCGCTGTGCGCCGTCCTGCGGAGCCGGGGGCGGACGTTGGGGGTCATCACCTTTCTGCGGGGGGCCGCTCGGGCGCAGTTCGAGCGGTCCGATGCCGCTTACGCGGAGAGTGTCGCTGCGCGGGTTGCGGCGGCGCTGGATCTGGCGGGGGTGGGGGGGTAGGGCCTTCGCGGGGCGCCCCGGTCCCGCCCCTTCTCCGAAACCGGGGCTTCGCCCCTGGACCCCGGGGGTGGGTGTCCCGTGGCGGGTGGGACGGTCCTCTCCTGATCGGCGCTTCGCGCCTCGTCCTCAATCGCCGGACGGGCTGAAACATCCCCGGGGCGGGCTGAAATGTGCCGGGGCGGTTCGGGGGACGTTGCGGCGTGAGCCGTTTCGCGCTGAAGGCGCCGGGCTGCTGCCCAGCAAGTGCAGGTGGGGGCGGGTGGGTGGGAGAGAGCCCGTCCGGCGTTTGAGGACGAGGCGCGGAGCGCCGATGGCGGGGGTGCCCCCGGTGGGGGTGAGGGTGCCGGGCTGTCGCCGAGGTCGGTCAAGTCCGGGCGGGTGGGTGGGAGAGAGCCCGTCCGGCGATTGAGGACGAGGCGCGGAGCGCCGATGGCGGGGGTGCCCCCGGTGGGGCTGGGGGTGCCGGGCTGTCGCCGAGGTCGGTCAAGTCCGGGCGGGTGGGTGGGAGAGAGCCTGTCCGGCGTTTGAGGACGAGGCGCGGAGCGCCGATTCGGGGGTGACCCCGGCGTCGGCTACGCCGCGTGCAGCGCGAGGGTCGGGGAGAGCCGGGCCGCCCGCACCGCGGGGTAGAGCCCCGCCACGGTTCCGATGGCCAGGGTCGCGCCGAAGCCCGCCGTCACCGCCCACAGGGGGACCACCCACGGCAAACCCCCGGACGCGGCGTACGCGGCTGTCGCCGCCGCGCCGAGTGCGACGCCCGCGAGCCCGCCGAGGCCGGACAGCATCAGGGACTCGGTGACGAACTGGACGCGGATCTGGCCGCGGGTGGCGCCGAGGGAGCGGCGCAGGCCGATCTCGTAGCGGCGTTCGAGGACCGAGATGATCATGGTGTTGGCGACGCCGACGCCGCCGACGAGGAGGGCGATGCCGCCGAGGCCGAGGAGGAGCGTGGAGAAGGCGCCCTCGGTGTCCGCCTTGGCCTGAAGGGCCGCCGAGGGGTCGGTGACCTTGACGTCGCGCGGGCTCTCGGGCGAGATCGACGCGCCGAGCAGCGCCCGCACGTCGTGCACGGCGTCGTCCGCCGAGCGCTCGTACAGCGACGTCGGGTGCCCGTCGAAGCCGAGGAGCGACTTCGCGGCGGCCCACCCGGTGAGCGCGGAGCGTTCGACGTCGGGGGCGAGCGGCAGCGGCGCGAGGATGCCGATGACCGTGAAGTAGCGGTCGTCCACCCACACCTGCTGGCCGGGCGAGGTGATGCCGAGGCGCCGGGCGGCGACGTGGCCGAGGACGATCGACGGATAGCGGGAGTTGGCGGCGTTCAGCCAGGTGCCGCTGGCGGTGCGGCCGCGCAGGACCTTCAGAAGGTCCTCGGTGGCCGCCTTGACGGAGATCCCGCCGGTCTCACCCTCGGGGATCTTCTCGCTGCGCCGCACCGTGCGGTCGATGTCGCCGGTGGCCCCGACGTCCTCGACGCCCTCGATCCGGGACACCCGCCCCACCGCGTCCTTCGGCAGCTTCGGGTCCTCGCCGGAGAACAGCGGGTCGCCCGGCGCGGCCACCAGCATGTTCGTACCCAACTTGTCGAGCTTTTCGAGGAGTTGGGCCTTGCTGGAGGCGGATACGCCCACCACCGCGACCATCGTGGCGATGCCGATCGCGATGCCGAGGGCGGAAAGGACGACCCGCATCGGGCGGCTGCGCAGCCCGGACGCGCCGACGTGGACGATGTCGCGGGGGCTCAGCCGGGCGGCGCGCAGCCGCCTCGGCCGCGTACGGTCAGCGGTCATCGCGCCACGGCTCCCTGTGCTCGTACGTCCTGGTCCTGGCGGGCGCCGTCGTGCACCACCCGGCCGTCGCGGATCCTGACCTGCCGGGGCAGCCGGTCCGCGATCTGTCCGTCGTGGGTGATGACGGCGATGGTCGCGCCCTCGGAGTTGAGGCCGTGGAGGAGTTCGATGACCGCCTCGCCGGAGGCGGAGTCGAGCGCTCCGGTGGGTTCGTCGGCGAGCAGCAGGTCCGGTTCGCCGACGACGGCGCGGGCGATGGCGACGCGCTGCTTCTGGCCGCCGGACAGCTCGTGCGGCCGGTGCCGCATCCGGTCGGCGAGGCCGACGCGGTCCAGGGCCTCGGCGGCGCGGGCCCTGCGCACGGCGCGCGGCAGGCCGGAGTAGAGCAGGCCCTCGGCCACGTTGTCGCGGGCGCTGACGCCGGGGACGAGGTGGAAGGCCTGGAACACGAAGCCGATGCGGCGGGCCCGCAGCGCCGACAGGCTGCGGTCCGAGAGCTTCGCCACGTCGTGCCCGGCGATCTCGACCGTCCCCGCCGTCGGCCGGTCCAGGGTGCCGACGATGTGCAGCAGCGTCGACTTGCCGGAGCCCGACGGGCCGACGATGGCGAGGAGTTCGCCCTCCGCGACGTCGAGGTCGACTCCGCGCAGGGCGGCGACACCGCCCGGGTACTCCTTGGTGACTCCGGTGAGGCGGACGACCGGACGGGGACCGGGGCTGCCGCCGCCGGACGCCCCCTCAGCGCCCTTCTCGTACTCCGCGTGGTTCTCGTACGTGCTCTCCGCACGCCGCGCGCTCATGTCTTCGGCACCCCGACCTTCATCCCCTCGCGCAGCCCGCCGCCGCTCACCTCGACCCGGCCCGAGCCGAACATGCCGAGCTTCACGCGCACCTGGCGGGCCTTGCCCCCGGCGACGACCTGGACGCCGTAGCCACCGCCGGGCAGGGCGAGGAGGGCGTTGACGGGGACGGACAGGACGCCCTCGCGGGTCTCGCCGGTGAGGTTCACGGTGACCGGGGACTGGTCGAAGCCGCGCACGTCGGAGGGGTCGTCGAAGGACACCGTCACCGGGATCTTCGGGGTCTTGTCGGCCGGGTCGTCGCCGGGCTTCGCGGTCCGGCCGACCGCGGAGACGCGGCCGGACGCCGTCGAGCCGTCCGGGAGCGACACCTGGACCTTCGTGCCGACCTTTGCCAGCTTCCCGTCGGACACCTCCAGCTGGAAGCGCACGACGCGCTCGGACGCGGTCGTCGTGAGCACGGGACGGCCGGGCGACACCTGGTCGCCGACCGCCGCCGCCACGGACTTCACGCGCACCGCCGACGGCGAGAAGGCGATGTCCCCGGGCTCGACCCGGCCGGTCTGGCGCCGCTCGTGCGCCTTCTGCCAGCGCTTCACGGCGGCCGCCGTCCCGGCCGTGTACTCGTCGTCGACGGCGAGCCCGGCCGCGTACCCGAGCGCCTGGAGGTTCTGCTCCAGCTGCCGCACGTCCTCGCCCTCGGAGCCCGGCTTGAGGGTGCGGTACATGGGCACGGTGCCGTACATGAGGCGCACGGGCACGCCGTTGACCTCGTACAGGCGCCCGTCGCGCCGGATCGTGTCACCCGCGCCCGGGGTGCGGGTGAGGATGCCCGCGGCGCCCGCGTTGACCTTGCGTTCCTTGGCGTAGCCGAGGGTGCCGTCGAGCTGGGTGCCGCTGCTGAGGTCGCCGCGCTGGACGGCGGCGGTCGCGGGCGGCAGGTCCGCGCTCCTCGCCGACCCGCCGCCGTCGCCGCCGGACCCGTCCGTCCCGGTGACGGCGACCCCGGCGCCCGCGACCGCGAGCAGTGCGACGACCGTCGAGACGACTGCCGTGCGCCGCCTCATCCGACGATGCCCTTGCACGCCTCGGCGGCCTTCTCCATCTTCTTCATCTCGGCGCCCTTGGGGGCGGGCATCGCCTGCGCCATGCCGTCCTCGAACTTCGGGTCCGGCATGTTGTAGCCGTTCTTGCGCATGCACTGCGCGTACTTCAGCATCTTGTCCTTGTCGGCCTGCGAGATGCCGCCGCCCGCCGAGCCGGGGCCTTTGCCGGTGCACTCCTTGAGGGCCTTCTGCATCTTCTCCTTGCTGAGGTCCCCGCCGATCGTGATGCCGTTGCCGTCCTGGCCCGACTTCGGCTCGGGGACCTTCAGACCGTGCTTGCGCAGGCACTCGCGCTCCTTGAAGGCCTTGTCGGCGGCGTTCTCCTTGCCGCCGGAGTCCTTCTTGCCGTCGCCGCCGTCGTCTCCGCCGGAGCAGGCGGTCGCGAAGAGCGCGAGGGCGGCGACCGCGGCGAACGCGGCCGAACGGCTGCGGGTACGCGTACGTGTCATGGCTTCCCCTGATGTCGATGGTGGTGTCGATGGGTCCGGTGGCCGGCGCCGGTCGCGCCCGCCGCGGCCCAGGCTCACGGGAAGCGGGGTTTCGTCTCTCTCACGGCAAACCTTTACACCGGCGAAAGGTGGCCCTCGGGTACACAGGGCGGCATGCGCGTACTGCTGGTGGAGGACGAGGAATTCCTGGCCGAGATGATCGCCGTCGGGCTGCGCCGCGACGCGCTCGCGGTCGACGTGGCGGCGGACGGCCTGACCGCGCTGCGCAAGCTCCAGCTCGGCGAGTACGACGTGCTCGTCCTGGACCGCGACCTGCCCGGCGTGCACGGCGACGAGGTGTGCCGCCGCGTCGTGCGACAGAAGCTGCTCACCCGCGTCCTGATGCTCACGGCGGCGGGCACGGTGCGCGACCGGGTCGCGGGCCTCGGGCTCGGCGCCGACGACTACCTGACCAAGCCGTTCGCGTACGACGAGCTGCTCGCCCGGGTCCTCGCCCTCGGGCGGCGCGCCCGGCCCGCCCTGCCGCCGGTCATCGAGCGGGCGGGCCTCGTCCTGGACACCGCGCGCCGCCAGGCCAGCCGCGACGGCCGCCACCTGTCGCTGTCCCGCAAGGAGTTCGCCGTCCTGGAGGCGCTGCTCCGCGCCGACGGCGCCGTGGTCAGCGGCGAGGACCTGATCGAGCAGGTCTGGGAGGAGGACACCAGCTACCGCACCAACGCCGTCCGCGTCACCCTCTCCAAGCTCCGCGCGAAGCTCGGGGAGCCCGGGGTGGTGGAGACGGTGCCGGGGGCGGGGTACCGGATCTCGGGGGTGTCGCTGTGAGGGCCGCGCATGCCGAGGCCCCGGGCGCTTCCGCCGTGCCGCGCCTGCCCGGCGCCCACCGCCTCCGCGGGCTCGGCGCCCTCCTCGGACCCGGCGCGCCCCGCGGCCTCGGCGTGCGCGGCGAGCGGGTCCGGCTTACCGCGCTCTACGGCGTCCTGCTCGTCCTGGCCGGGGCGCTGCTCACCGGCGTGGTGTACGTCCTCGTGCGGCAGGGCCTGTACTCGTCGATCAGCACGGCGGTCACCACGGCCGTGCCCGGGCCCCGGGTCGACCGGGACGACTTCGGGCCGCCGTGGGCGATCCAGCCGACGGCGGGGCTCGCGGTGGCGGCGCGGCCCATGCTGCCCGCCGACACGGTGCCCGCGCAGGCGGTGACGCGGGTCAGCGACGCCGCGGGGGAGGCCGCGCTCGGGCGGCTGCTCTCGATGTCCGTGATCGTCCTGGCCGCGTACACCGTGCTGTCCGTCGCCCTGGCCTGGTGGATGGCGGGCCGGGTGCTCCGCCCCGTCGCCGTGATCACCGAGAGCGCGCGCCGCCTGTCCGGCTCCAACCTGCACGAACGTATCGCCCTCGACGCGCCCCCGGGCGAGCTGAAGCAGCTCGCCGACACCTTCGACGCGATGCTCGACCGCATCGAGCGCCTCGTCGGCGCGCAGCAGCGGTTCGCGGCCAACGCGGCGCACGAGCTGCGCACGCCCCTGGCGGTGCAGCGGGCCGCCGCCGAGATCGGGCTCGCCGGGGACCCGCCGCCCGCGCACGTCGCCCGCATCCGCAGGAAGCTGATCTCCGTCGCCGACGACAGCGAGAGCCTCATCGAGGGCCTGCTGCTGCTCGCCACCGCCGACGCGCCGGGCGGCCCCGACCACGACCGCGCCCTGGAGCGGCACGAGCCGGTCGCCCTGGACGTCACCGCCCACGAGGTCGCCGACGCCCTCGCGGAGGAGGCCGCCCGGCGCCACGTCGCGATCACCGTGCGGGCCGCGCCCCTCACCGTCCACGGCGACGGCGTCCTCCTGGAGCGCCTCGTCCACAACCTGGTGGCGAACGCCGTACGCCACAACGTCCCGGTCGGCGGCCGCGTCGAGGTGACCACGGCGCCCGACGCGATCACCGTCACCAACACGGGCCCCGCCATCCCGCCCGACACCGTCACCCACCTCTTCGAGCCGTTCCACCGCCTGCGCCCCCGCACCCACGCCCGCGGCGAGGGCGCGGGCCTCGGCCTGTCGATAGTGACGGCGATAGCGAGGGCACACGGCGGGACGGCGGAGGCAGAGGCAAACGGCAGGGGCGGCGGCCTACGGGTGACCGTGCGCTTCCCTCAGGGCGCTGCCGAAGGCGCGCCCGTCAGGGGCGCGGGGAACTGCGCGACCAGCCCCCACCGGCCCGCAGAACAGTCACAACCCACCCAGCGGAGCACTCAGTGCCGGTAAAAAATCCGATCCCCGTACTCCGAGAAAACCCGCCCGTTCCAGTCATGGCCGCCATCCACGTTCGCGGACCGCAACAGGGGAGGCTGAATCCCCCGCTCAGCCAGCGCAGCGGCCGCCGTGGCCATCATGGCCTGCATCAACGCACTGGCGACCATCGTGGACGCGGGCCCGAAGGGCGCGTCCACGGAGTCGAGGGCGATCTCCGCGTCCCCCACGGCGATCTTGGAGTCGAGGACGAGATCGCAGTGGTCCTTGAGGAAGGTCCCCGAGACGTGCCGGGACCTCGTCTCCGTGGCGTACGCCACGGAGGTCACGCCGATGACCTTCAGGCCGATGGCGCGGGCGTTCATGGCCATCTCCACGGGCAGCGAGTTCCGCCCGGACAGGGAGATGATCACCAGGACGTCGCCGGACCGGGCCGGGCTGGAGTCCAGGACGGCGCCCGCGAGGCCGTCGACGCGCTCCAGGGCCGAGCCGAGCGTCGCCGGCATCACGTCGACGCCGACGACACCGGGCACGGAGAGCAGGTTCATCAGGGCGAGGCCGCCCGCGCGGTAGACGACGTCCTGGGCGGCGAGCGAGGAGTGGCCCGCGCCGAAGGCGAAGAGGCGGCCGCCCGCGGTGACGGCGTCGGCGATCAGCTCGCCCGCGGCGGTGATGTCCGCGGACTCCTCGTCCCGGACCCGGCGCAGCAGGTCGATGGCGGCGTCGAGGTAGCGCGCGGCGAGCAGGTCCGCGCCGCCGTCCGATCCGCCGCCCGTGTCCGGGCCGCTGCCGCCGTCCGAGCCCTGGCTTCCCTTGCCCATCCGCGAAACCCCTTCGTCCCGCCGTGTCCCGTCGTGTCGCGGATCACGGTGCGGTCTGGACCAGTGCCCTGTCAATACGGCCTCCGACCGCCTCTTTTCCCGGCGCAACCCGGTTGTCAGTGGTATGCGTCAGAATTGAGGGCAGGGCCAGCGCACGAGCGAAATCTGAGGGGCACCCATGTCGGGGCTTATTGACACCACTGAGATGTATTTGCGCACCATCCTCGAGCTGGAGGAGGAGGGTGTCGTCCCCATGCGCGCCAGGATCGCCGAGCGGCTCGACCAGAGCGGTCCGACGGTGAGCCAGACGGTGGCACGCATGGAGCGCGACGGCCTGGTGGCCGTCGCCAGCGACCGGCACCTGGAGCTGACCGAGGAGGGCCGCCGTCTCGCCACGCGCGTGATGCGCAAGCACCGCCTCGCCGAATGTCTCCTGGTCGATGTGATCGGCCTGGAGTGGGAGCAGGTGCACGCCGAGGCCTGCCGCTGGGAGCACGTGATGAGCGAGGCGGTGGAGCGGCGCGTCCTGGAGCTGCTCCGCCACCCCACCGAGTCGCCGTACGGCAACCCCATCCCGGGCCTGGAGGAGCTGGGCGAGAAGGACGGCGCCGACCCGTTCCTGGACGAGGGCATGGTCTCCCTGATCGACCTCGACCCGGGCACGGACGGCAAGACGGTCGTGGTGCGCCGGATCGGCGAGCCGATCCAGACGGACGCCCAGCTGATGTACACGCTCCGGCGCGCGGGCGTGCAGCCCGGCTCGGTCGTGAGTGTGACGGAGTCCGCCGGGGGGGTACTCGTCGGCAGCAGCGGCGAGGCCGCCGAGCTGGCGGCCGATGTCGCGTCGCACGTGTTCGTCGCCAAGCGCTGACCGCGCCCGGCTCCGGACCCCGGCGGGTCTCGTAACGGCCATCAACTCCCGTTACCACAGGTGCAGTTGAGGTGAGTCCGAGACCCGCCGGAGTCCAAGATTCAGTGTGCCGAATCGCAGCGCCGATGCGGTTTGCGTGCGAGGCTGTCGCGTGAGGCATATGACCTGAGGACTCTTGGCCGTCTCGGGACCGGGACGGCACCGGAGAGGGGACAGACGATGTGCCCGGCAGGCGAGATGGGGCGCGCGGGGCGCGGTGCGCCACGCGCCCGGCACGCAGAGGGCCCCGGCGCCCTTGGGCGCCGGGGCCTGTCCTCCCCTGTGCTGACCCGGAGCCCCGAGCTCCCAGGGTCATCCCCCTCGGACCGGCTTCCCCGAGCGGCCCGCCCCCCGTTGAAGATCTCCCCTCGGCGGCGGCGGTCAATCCTTGAGCATGGTCACCCGAACGAGGGGTGTTGGCGGCGAGACGGCCGCTACCGAATGAGAGTTCGATAGCGTGCCGGGATGCGTGAGTGAACGACCCGAGCGGAGTCAAGGGGGGTGCCTGGGACCATGGTGCGGCGCATCGACGTGACCGGCGCGGGCGGCGTGAGCCTCGCCGCCTGGGAGTACGCCGACCCTCCCAAATCCAGGGAGGCCGACTCGCCCCCGGGCGGAGTGCTGTTACTGCACGGCCTGATGGGCCGCGCCTCGCACTGGGCGGGCACGGCACGCTGGCTCTCCGAGCGCCACCGCGCGGTCGCGCTCGACCAGCGGGGCCACGGCCAGAGCGACAAACCGGCCGACGGACCGTACGACCGCGGGGCGTACGTGGACGACGCCGAGGCCGCCCTGGAGCAGCTGGGCCTCGCGCCCGCCGTGCTCATCGGGCACTCCATGGGCGCGCTCACCGCCTGGCAGCTCGCCGCGCGCCGCCCGGACCTGGTCCGGGGCCTGATCATCTGCGACATGCGCGCGTCCGCCCTCGGCGCCGCCTCCCAGCGGGAGTGGGAGGACTGGTTCAAGTCGTGGCCGGTGCCGTTCGCGACGCTCGCGGACGTGCGGAAGTGGTTCGGCGAGGACGATCCGTGGGTGGAGCGGCCGAACCCCTCGCGCGGGGCGTTCTTCTCCGAGGTCATGGCCGAGGGCGAGGACGGCT
The DNA here is from genome assembly GCF_045070545.1 of Streptomyces sp. RK9. Lineage (NCBI taxonomy): Bacteria > Bacillati > Actinomycetota > Actinomycetes > Kitasatosporales > Streptomycetaceae > Streptomyces > Streptomyces sp. RK9. Next base: position 463,916 of record NZ_CP173704.1, read on the forward strand.
GGCGGCCGGTCTTCGACCCCGCGCAGATGCTGAAGTCCCGGGAGACCTGGGTGTACGACGCGCACTGGGAGGAGCTGGTCCAGGTCCAGTGCCCCGCGCTCGTCGTGCGCGGGCTCGACGGCGAGCTGGGCCGGGCCGAGTCCCAGGAGATGGTCCGCGTCCTGCCCCGCGGGGCGTACGCGGAGGTGCCCGACGCCGGCCACCTCGTGCACTACGACCAGCCGGAGGGCTGGCGCGAGGCGATCGAGCCGTTCCTGGACGGCGTCCTCGCGGGGTCCTAGCCCTCCACCGGCCCCACGGGCGGCCCCGCGCCACGAGGCCGCCGCCGCCCGGTCAGGGGCTCAGGCGCCGCAGGACCCAGGGCGCGTCCGGAGTGGCGCGGCTGTAGACGAGGCGGTCGTGCAGCCGGTTCGTGCGGCCCTGCCAGAACTCGACGGTCAGCGGGGTGACGCGGTAGCCGCCCCAGTTGGGCGGGGCCGGGACCTGCTCGCCCTCGGGATAGCGCGCCGCCAACTCCGCGTACGCGGCGTCCAGTTCGTCCCGCGAGGCGATCACGGACGACTGGGCGCTGGCCCAGGCGCCGAGCTGCGACCCGTGCGGCCGCCCCCGGAAGTACCGCACGGTCTCGTCCCGCCCGATCCGCTCCGCCGTACCGGCGACGATCACCTGCCGGGCCATCGGGTGCCAGGGGAAGAGCAGCGAGACATGCGGGTTGGCGTCGATGTCCCGGGCCTTGCGGGACTCGTAATTGGTGTAGAAGACGAAGCCCCGCGCGTCGTAGCCCTTCAGGAGCACCGTGCGGGAGCTGGGCCGCCCGTCCGCGTCGGCGGTCGACACGACCATGGCGTTCGGCTCCCGGATCACCCCGTCGTCGGCGGCGGCCTCGGCGGCCGCGGCCGCGAACCAGTGCCCGAACTGTTCGACGGGATCGGCGGGGAAGTCGGCCTCGGCGATGCCCTCGGCGCGGTACTGCGCACGCATCGCGGCCACGTCGGAGAGGGCGCCGCCGAGGCCGGAAGCAGCAGGCCCGGGCGCGTCGGGGGCGGTGGCACGGAAGTCGGTCACGTGGTCATCCTGCCGTATACGAACACCTCGCCCCACAGCGGCAGTCGGCGGGCGCGCACACCCATCTGAAGGTGATGTGTGGCACTGGGTGCCGCAGTCCATCGCCAAGGGTGGCACCAAGGGTTATCGTTCCGAAGCCGTGTCGGTTGGGTGACCTCCGGCCGCGCGGGGCATCACCGGGTTACCCCGACCCCAGAGCCCAGGCCTCGGGTCGCACACATGCCAGTCGTACACACACCGCCGTACACACCGTGTCGCCCACATCATGAGGAGCCGCCTGATGTCCGACTTCGTACCCGGGCTTGAGGGAGTCGTCGCGTTCGAGACGGAGATCGCCGAACCGGACAAGGAAGGCGGTGCCCTGCGCTATCGGGGCGTCGACATCGAGGACCTGGTCGGCAACGTCTCCTTCGGCAACGTGTGGGGCCTGCTCGTCGACGGCGCCTTCGACCCCGGGCTTCCCCCGGCCGAGCCGTTCCCGATCCCCGTGCACTCCGGGGACATCCGCGTCGACGTCCAGTCCGCGCTCGCCATGCTCGCCCCCGTGTGGGGCCTGCGCCCGCTCCTGGACATCGACGAGGCCCAGGCCCGCGACGACCTCGCCCGCGCCGCCGTCATGGCCCTCTCCTACGTCGCCCAGTCCGCGCGCGGCCAGGGCCTGCCGATGGTCCCGCAGCGCGAGATCGACAAGGCCGAGACCGTCGTCGAGCGGTTCATGCGGCGCTGGCGCGGTGAGCCCGATCCGCGGCACGTCCAGGCCGTCGACGCCTACTGGACGTCCGCCGCCGAGCACGGCATGAACGCCTCCACCTTCACCGCCCGCGTCATCGCCTCCACCGGTGCCGACGTGGCCGCCGCGCTGTCCGGTGCCGTCGGCGCCATGTCGGGGCCGCTGCACGGCGGTGCGCCCTCCCGCGTCCTCGGCATGATCGAGGAGATCGAGCGCACCGGTGACGCCGTCGCCTACGTCAAGCACGCCCTCGACAAGGGCGAACGCCTCATGGGCTTCGGTCACCGCGTCTACCGTGCCGAGGACCCGCGTGCCCGTGTCCTGCGGCGCACCGCTCGCGAGCTGGGGGCGCCCCGGTTCGAGGTCGCCGAGGCGCTGGAGAAGGCTGCCCTCGACGAGTTGCACGCCCGTCGGCCCGACCGGGTGCTCGCCACGAACGTGGAGTTCTGGGCCGCGATCGTGCTGGACTTCGCCGAAGTCCCCGCGCACATGTTCACGTCGATGTTCACCTGCGCCCGCACCGCCGGGTGGTCGGCGCACATCCTGGAGCAGAAGCGCACCGGGCGCCTCGTGCGGCCGTCCGCTCGCTACGTCGGGCCGGCCGCGCGTGGGCCGCAGGAGATCGGCGGGTACGGGGAGCTGAAGGGCTGAGGTGGGGGGCCTTGCCGGGGGCTCCCCGATCCCACCCCTTCCCGTAACTGGGGGCTCCGCCCCCAGACCCCCGCTCCTCAAACGCCGGAGGGGCTATATAGAGCCCGTCCGGCGATTGAGGACGAGGCGCGAAGCGCCGATTCGGGGTCCGGGGCGGAGCCCCGGTTTCGGGAAGGGGCGGGGTTGGGGACTGCTCAGCGCAGCGCATCCTCCACCAACCGCCCCCACTCCCCCACCACCCGCTTCCGACGGGCCCCGTCGTCCGTGAGGAGGTTCGCGAGGCCGAGCCCACGGGCCATGTCGAGAAGGCCCTGCACGGTCTCGCGCACCCCCGGCACACTCTCGTCGGCGCCGAGCAGCTCCACCGCGATGCGATGCGTCTCCCGACCGACACGGGCCTCCAACTCGGCGACTCTCGGGCCGAGTTGGGGCTCATTGGAGGCGGCGACCCACAGCTGCAGGGCGGCCCGGAACAGCGGGCCGGTGTAGAGGTCGACCAGGGCCGCGACCACGGCGGTCCGGTCGGCCCCGGCGGCGGCCCCCTCGGGGAAGAGCCCGCGCAGCGCGGCCGACCGCTCCTCGGCGACGTACTCGACGGCGGCCGTGAAGAGTTCCTCGCGGGTGCGGAAGTGGTGCTGGGCGGCGCCGCGCGAGACCCCGGCCCGCTCCGCCACCACGGACACCGTCGAGCCCGCCCAGCCGTGCTCGGCCAGGCAGGCCACGGCCGCCTCCAGGAGCCGCTGCCGGGTGACCCGGCTGCGGTCCTGCTTGGGCGCGCGGTCGTCCTCGGCCGCGGCGCCCACCGGCGCTCCTCGGTTCACGGCGCCCATCGGCTCTCCTCGGTCACAGCGCCCATGAACGCTCCCGTCGTTCCAGGAACGCCTCCATCCCCTCCTTGGCCTCGGCGGAGCCGAAGCGGTGGGCGGAGAGGGCCACGAGGGCGTCCGCTTCCTTGTCGAATGCGTCAAGAACCCTAGCCGTGACGAGCTTCTTCGCGTCGGCCAACGCCCCCGGAGCGGCCTTGCGCAGCCCTTCGAGCACGGGCTCCAGGACCACGCCGACCCCGTCGTCGGCGCCCGCGTACGCCGTGACCAGGCCGATCCGGGCCGCCTCCGCCCCGCCGAAGCGCTCGCCGGTGAGGTAGTAGCGGCTCGCCGCCCGGGCGTCCAGGCGGGGCAGGAGCGTCAGGGAGATCACCGCCGGCACGACCCCGATGTGCACCTCGGTGAGCGCGAACGACACGTCCGGTCCTCCCGCCACCACGATGTCGCAGGCCCCGAGCAGCCCGAGCCCACCGGCCCTGACGTGCCCGCGCACCCGCGCGACGACCGGCTTGGGCAGCTCCACGAGTTGGCGGAGCAGCGCCACGAACGCCCCGGGGTCCGGCGGTTCACGCAGGTCGGCGCCCGCGCAGAAGGTGTTGCCGGTGTGGGTGAGCACGACCGCGCGGACGTCTTCGTCCGCGCCCGACTCGGCCAGGGCACCCGCCAGTTCGGCCACCAGCGCCGCCGAGAGCGCGTTGCGGTTGGCGGGCGAGTCCAGGGTGAGCGTGACGATGCCCCGGTCGGGAGCCGAGACCAGGACCGAAGCTGTCCGGAACTCCATCAGAACTCCCTAGTACGACTTGGGCAGGCCGAGGCTCTGGTGGGACACGAAGTTCAGGATCATCTCCCGGCTGACCGGGGCGATCCGCGCGACCCGGGACGCCACGATCAGGGAGGCGAGCCCGAACTCCTTGGTCAGGCCGTTCCCGCCGAGGGTGTGCACGGCCTGGTCGACGGCCTTCACACAGGCGTCCGCCGCCGCGAACTTCGCCATGTTCGCGGCCTCGCCCGCACCCAGGTCGTCCCCGTCGTCGTAGAGCCTGGCGGCCTTCTGCATCATCAGGCGGGCCAGTTCGATCTCGATGTGGGACTGGGCGAGGGGGTGCGCGATGGCCTGGTGGGCGCCGATCGGGGACTTCCACACGCTGCGTTCCCTGGCGTACGCGACGGCCTGTGCGAGCGCGAAGCGCGCCATGCCGACGGAGAACGCGGCCGTCATGATCCGCTCCGGGTTGAGCCCGGCGAAGAGCTGGAGCAGCCCGGCGTCCTCGTCACCGACGAGCGCGTCGGCGGGCAGCCGCACCTCGTCGAGAACCAGCTCGAACTGCTTCTCCGGGGCCTGGAGTTCCATGTCGATGCGATGGCGGGCGAAGCCCGGCGCGTCGCGCTCCACGATGAACAGGCAGGGCTTCAGCTTGCCGGTGCGGGCGTCCTCGGTGCGGCCGACGATCAGGGTCGCGTCGGCGATGTCCACACCGGAGATGAAGACCTTGCGGCCGGTCAGGATCCAGTCGTCGCCGTCCCTGCGGGCGGTGGTGGTGATGCGGTGCGAGTTGGAGCCCGCGTCGGGCTCGGTGATGCCGAACGCCATCGTGCGGCTGCCGTCGGCGAGCCCCGGCAGCCAGGTCTGTTTCTGTGCCTCGGTGCCGAAGCGGGCGATCACCGTGCCGCAGATCGCCGGGGACACCACCATCATCAGGAGCGGGCTGCCTGCCGCCCCCAACTCCTCCAGGACAATGGAGAGTTCGGCGATGCCGCCGCCCCCGCCGCCGTACTCCTCGGGCAGGTTCACCCCCAGGTAGCCGAGCTTGGCGGCGTCCGCCCACAGCTCGTCGGGGTGCCCTTCCTCCCGCACGACGCGGGTCATGTAGGTGCGGCCGTAGCGCTTGCCGAGCGCCGCGACGGCCGCGCGCAGCGCCTGGTGTTCCTCGGTTTCGAGCACGGGAGCGTTCACAGTTCTTCCTCCTGTACGTCTTCCTTGACCACAGTGAGCTGTACGTCTTCCTGCACCGCCGCGGCCGTACGCCCGGGCGGGCCGCCGTCGGCTACGCGTCCTCCTGGACCACCGCGAGCAGCGCGCCCACCTCGACCTGCCGCCCCGGTACGGCGTGCAGCGCGGCGAGGACGCCCGCGGCGGGGGCCACCACGCGGTGCTCCATCTTCATCGCCTCCAGCCACACCACCGGCTGCCCCGCCTCGACCCGCGCGCCCTCCACCAGGCCCTCCGCGACCCGCAGGACGGTGCCCGGCATCGGTGCGAGCAGCGAGCCCGGCTCCTGCCGCACGGTGGGCTCGGGAAGGAGCGACAGGGCGTCGAGGGCCACGTTCCCGACGTACACGCGCCCGCCGCCGTAGGACGTCACGGTGAACTCCCGCCGCACGCCGTTCACTTCGAGCACGACGGCGTCGGGCGCGGCCCGCACCACGCGCACGCCGTCGGCGACCGGGCCGCCTCGCGAGTGCGTGTACCTGACCTCGTGCTCGATGCCGTCGGCCACGGTCCGGTAGCGCTTGACCTGGGGCTGCGAGCGGAGGTTGCGCCAGCCGCCGAAGCGGGAGCGGCCGCAGGCGTCGGCGAGGGCGGCGGCGAGGGGCGCGTACCGGACGTCGGGGCCCGCGGCGGGCTCGGCGAGGCCGGACAGGTGCCGGTCGTAGAACGAGGTGTCCATGCGGGCCGCCGTGAACTCCGGGTGCCGCAGGGAGCGCACGAGGAGATCGCGGTTGGTGACGGGGCCGTGGACCACGGTCCGGTCCAGGGCGCCCGCCAGCTTGCGCAGGGCCTCGGCGCGGGTCGGCGCGTGGGCGACGACCTTCGCCAGCATCGCGTCGTAGTGCACGCCGACGGTGTCGCCGTCCGCGTAGCCGGAGTCCAGGCGGACCCCGTCGGGCACGGCGACGCGGTGCAGGGTGCCGGTCTGCGGGGCCCAGCCGGCCGCCGGGTCCTCCGCGTACAGGCGGGCCTCGACGGCGTGTCCGTGCGCGGCCGGTGGGTGCGGGCCCGGCAGCGGCTCGCCCTCGGCGATCCGGATCTGCAGCGCGACGAGGTCGAGGCCGAACACGGCCTCCGTGACGGGGTGTTCGACCTGGAGGCGGGTGTTCATCTCCAGGAAGTGCGCGCCGCCGTCGGCGGCGAGCAGGAACTCGACGGTGCCCGCGCCCCGGTAGTCGGTGGCGCGGGCGGCCCGCACCGCCACCTCGTGCAGGTCGCGCACCTGCGCGTCGGTGAGCCCGGGTGCCGGGGCCTCCTCGATGACCTTCTGGTGGCGGCGCTGGAGCGTGCAGTCGCGCGTCCCGAGCGCCCACACCGTCCCGTGCGCGTCGGCCATGACCTGCACCTCGACGTGCCGCCCGCCCTCGACGTACGGCTCGACGAACACCTCGCCGTCCCCGAAGGCGCTCGCCGCCTCGGCCCGCGCGGCCTCCAACTCGCCCTTCAGGGCGTCCAGTTCCCGTACGACCCGCATGCCGCGCCCGCCACCGCCCGCGGCCGCCTTCACGAGCACCGGCAGGTCGGCCTCCGTGACCGCGTCCACGGCGAGCGGCACCAGGCCCATCAGCTCCTTGGCGCGCGTCTTGGACGCCATCGCCTCGATGGCCTGAGGCGGCGGTCCGATCCACACCAGGCCCGCGTCGGCGACGGCCCGCGCGAAGGAGGCGTTCTCCGACAGGAAGCCGTAGCCGGGGTGGACCGCGTCGGCGCCCGCCGCCTGCGCGGCCTTCACGATCAGCTCGCCGCGCAGATACGTCTCGGACGGCGCCGACCCCGGCAGGCGTACCGCCTCGTCCGCCTCGCGCACGTGCGGCGCGTCCGCGTCGGCGTCGGAGTGCACGGCGACCGTGGCGATGCCGAGCGCACGGCACGTACGGAACACGCGGCAGGCGATCTCGCCCCGGTTGGCGACCAACAGCTTGGAGATCATGGGTGATTCCGTCACCTTTCCTCACATCCTGAAGACGCCAAAGCCGCCGCGCGCGCCCTCGACGGGGGCCGTGTGGAGCGCGGACAGACAGATGCCGAGGACGGTGCGGGTGTCGCGCGGGTCGATCACGCCGTCGTCGTAAAGACGCCCCGACAGGAACATCGGCAGCGACTCGGACTCGATCTGCTGCTCCACCATCGCCCGCAGGGCCGCGTCCGCTTCGTCGTCGTACGGCTTGCCCTTGGCCGCCGCCGACTGCCGCGCCACGATCGACAGGACGCCCGCGAGCTGCTGCGGGCCCATGACGGCGGACTTGGCGCTGGGCCAGGCGAACAGGAACCGGGGGTCGTAGGCGCGCCCGCACATGCCGTAGTGCCCGGCGCCGTAGGAGGCGCCCATGAGGACGGACAGGTGCGGGACCTTCGAGTTCGACACCGCGTTGATCATCATGGCGCCGTGCTTGATGATGCCGCCCTGCTCGTACTCCTTGCCGACCATGTAGCCGGTGGTGTTGTGCAGGAACAGCAGCGGGATGTCGCGCTGGTTGGCGAGCTGGATGAACTGGGCGGCCTTCTGCGACTCCGCGGAGAACAGCACGCCCTGCGCGTTGGCGAGGACACCGACCGGGTAGCCGTGCAGGCGCGCCCAGCCCGTCACCAGGCTCGTCCCGTACAGGGGCTTGAACTCGTCGAAGTCGGAGCCGTCGACGACGCGCGCGATGACCTCGCGCGGGTCGAAGGGGGTGCGCAGGTCGCCGGGGACGACGCCGAGGAGTTCGTCGGCGTCGTACTTGGGCGGCTCGGCGGGGGCGGCCGGGTCGGCGTGCGCCTTGCGCCAGTTGAGGCGGGCGACGACGCGGCGGGTCCGGCGGAGCGCGTCGTGCTCGTCCTCGGCGAGGTAGTCGGCGAGGCCGGAGGTGCGGGCGTGCATCTCGGCGCCGCCCAGCGACTCGTCGTCGCTCTCCTCGCCGGTCGCCATCCTCACCAGCGGCGGCCCGCCGAGGAACACCTTCGCGCGCTCCTTGACCATGATCACGTGGTCGCACATGCCGGGGACGTAGGCGCCGCCCGCGGTGGAGTTGCCGAAGACCACGGCGATCGTCGGGATCCCGGCGGCCGACGACTGCGTGAGGTGCTTGAAGAGGGCGCCGCCCGGGATGAAGATCTCCTTCTGCGACGGCAGGTCGGCGCCCCCGGACTCCACCAGGTGGATGGACGGCAGCCGGTTGGCGTGCCCGATCTCGTGCGCGCGGAACGCCTTCTTCAGCGTCCAGGGGTTGCTGGCGCCGCCGCGTACCGTCGGGTCGTTGGCGGTGATCAGGCACTCCACGCCCTCGACGACCCCGATGCCGGTCACCATGGACGCCCCGACCGGGTACTCGCTGCCCCAGGCCGCGAGCGGCGACAGCTCCAGGAACGGCGTGTCCGGGTCGAGCAGCAGCTCGATGCGTTCCCGCGCGAGCAGCTTGCCCCGGTCGCGGTGGCGCTCGACGTACTTCTCGCCGCCCCCGTCGAGGGCCTTGGCCTGCTCGGCGTCGAGTTCGGCCAGCTTGGCGAGCATGGCGGCGCGGTGGTCGGCGTACTCGGGGCTCGCCGGGTCGAGCGCGGACGCGAGCACGGTCACAGCAGTACCTCCGGGATGTCGAGGTGGCGGGCGCGCAGCCACTCGCCGAGGCCCTTGGCCTGCGGGTCGAAGCGGGCCTGTGAGGCGACTCCGGCGCCGAGGATGCCCTCGACGTGGAAGTTGAGGGCGCGCAGGTTGGGGAGCACGTGCCGGGTCACCTTCAGCTCGCGGCTCTCCGGGATCAGGCTCTGGAACTTCTCGACGGTCAGGTGGTGGGCGAGCCACCGCCAGGCGTCGTCCGTACGCACCCACACGCCGACGTTGGCGTCCCCGCCCTTGTCGCCGCTCCGGGCTCCGGCGACGGTCCCGAGGGGCAGCCGCCGGGTCCTTTCGTACGTCAACGGCTCGGGCAGCTCCGGCGGTTCGACGTCGGCCAGTTCCCGCGTCCCGCCCGCCGTGGCCGCCGGGATGTCCACGCGCAGCCCGTCCGGTGTCACCGCCACCTGCCGTACGGAGGCCGCGTCGACGCGCACCGCCTCGAACACGCCGTACGGGGTGCCCCTGCCGGGCGGGGCGGTGACGTGGAAGCCGGGGTAGCTGCCGAGGGCCAGCTCGATCGCGGCGCCGCTGAGGGCGCGGCCCACGACGTCCGCGTCCCGGTCGCGCACGACGAGCCGCAGCAGGGCGCTGGCGGTCTCCTCCGTGTCCGCGTCGGCGCGGTCGGTGCGGGCCAGCTCCCAGCGCACCTCGGCGGGGCGGGACTTGGCGCGGTCGAGGGAGTCCTCGATCTGGGCGCGCACGAGGGCGGCCTTCGCGTCGACGTCGAGGCCGGTGAGGACGAACACGACTTCGTTGCGGTGCCCGCCGACGCGGGTGAGCCCGGCCTTGAGGGTGGGCGGCGGCGCCTCGCCCCGCACGCCGTCGACGCGGACGCGGTCGGGTCCCTCCTGGGTGAGGCGGACGGTGTCGAGGCGGGCGGTGACGTCGGGCCCGGCGTAGCGGGCGCCGGACGTCTCGTACAGGAGCTGCGCGGTGACCGTGCCGACGTCGACGACCCCGCCCGTCCCGTCGTGCTTGGTGATGACGCAGGAGCCGTCGGCGTGCACCTCGGCCAGCGGGAAGCCGGGCCGGAGCAGTGTCGCCGGGTCGAACTCGTCGAAGAAGGCGTAGTTGCCGCCGGTGGCCTGGGTGCCGCACTCCAGGATGTGCCCGGCGATCACGGCGCCCGCGAGCCGGTCGTGGTCGCCGGGGCCCCAGCCGAAGTGGGCGGCGGCGGGCCCGGTGACGAGGGCGGCGTCGGTGACGCGGCCGGTCACGACGACGTCGGCGCCCGCGCGCAGCGCCTCCGTGATGCCGAAGCCGCCGAGGTAGGCGTGGGCGGTGAGGGCGTCGCGGAAGCGGGGGCCGAGGTCGTCGCCCTCGACGTGGGCGACGCGCACGTCCAGGCCGAGGCGTTCTCCCAGCTCCCGGAGCTGCTCCGCGAGGCCGGCCGGGTTGAGGCCGCCCGCGTTGGTGACGACCCGCACGCCCCGGTCGAGGGCCTCCCCCAGGCACTCCTCCATCTGCTTCAGGAACGTCTTCGCGTACCCCCGGTCCGGGTCCTTCAGGCGGTCCCTGCCGAGGATGAGCATGGTCAGCTCGGCGAGGTAGTCGCCGGTGAGGACGTCCAGGGGGCCGCCGGTGAGCATGTCCTTGACGGCGGTGTGGCGGTCGCCGTAGAAGCCGGAGGCGTTGCCCACGCGGAGGGGTTCCCGGGTCCCGGCCGGACGGTGGGCGTCTGCGGCGCCGTCCTCGGGCCGACGTCCGGCTCGGCCCTCGTCCCCGGCCCTCACGCCCCGCCCTCCTCGGCGCCCTTCGCGCTCGCTCGCCCCTCCCCCGGCGGCCCCGCGAACGCCTGGGCGATCGTGAGCCACTGGTCGGCGTCGGGGCCCTCCGCGTGGAGTGCCAGGTCGTCGCGGTGGGCGCGGCGGGTGGCGAGGAGGCAGAAGTCGAGGGCGGGGCCGGTGACGCGCTGGGCCGCTTCTTCCGGCCCGTACGTCCATACGTCGCCGCCGGGTGCGCGGAGTTCGACGCGGAACTCCTCGGCGGGCGGGGTGAGTCCGCGTACCGCGTACGCGTAGTTCCGCGCCCGGACGCCGATGCGGGCGACGTGCCGGAGGCGGTCGGTGGGGGCGCGCCGGACGCCGAGGGTGTCGGCGACGTCCTGGCCGTGGGCCCAGGTCTCCATGATCCGCGCGGTCGCGACGGACGCGGCGGACATGGGCGGCCCGTACCAGGGGAAGCGGGCCCCGGCGGGCGCCGCCCGCAGCGCGCCCCGCAGCGCCTCGCGCCCGGCCCGCCACCGGGCGAGGAGTTCCCCCGGGGGCACCGCGGCCCCCTCACGGGCACCGTCGTCGACGAACGTGTCCGGCGACTTCAGCGCGACGGCCGCGTGCGCGGCGAACGCGTCGGCGTCGGTCACCGCGAGCAGTGCGGCCCGGTCGGTCCAGGCGAGGTGTGCGATCTGGTGGGCGATGGTCCAGCCGACCGCGGGCGTGTCGAGCGCCCAGCTCGCCTCTCCCAAGTCCCCGACCAGCTGGTCGAGTTCGTCGCTCTCGGCACGCAGGTCGTCGAGCACGGCACTGACGTCGGACACGGTGCGCTCCCCTCCGGGCAGGGCGGTGTGCCAGGGAGCATGGCAGCGCCGCGAGAAACAAGCAAGCGTGCTTGGTTATTTTCCGGCCGCGCGGGGGGCGTGACGGGGAGAGAGGGGTCGCGACGGGGAGGGAGGGGTCGTGACGGGAGGGAGAGGCGGCCGTCGGCCGGATTCGCAGGGGGCGGCGGCCGGACCCCGCAGGGCGACGCCGGCCGGATCCCCGGCGCGTCAGGGTGCCGTCTTCGCCTTGCCCCGCCCGACCTGCGTCCGCACCGCGCCCATGCTCGCCGCGATGACCAGGGTGATCGCGAGGGACTCGACGAGGGTGAGGGCCTGGTCGAGGATCAGGAAGCCCGCGACGGCGGCGATGGCCGGTTCCAGGCTCATCATCACGGCGAACGTGGACGCGGGCAGGCGGCGCAGGGCGAGGAGTTCGAGGGTGTAGGGCAGGACGGAGGACATGACGGCGACGGCCGCCGCGAGGCCCAGCGTGCTGGGGACCGTCAGCTTCGAGCCGGACTCGACGATGCCGAGGGGCAGCACGAGGATCGCCGCCACGGCCATCGCGAGGGCGAGGCCGTCCGCCTGCGGGAAGCGGCGTCCTGTCCGGGCGCTGAACACGATGTACGCCGCCCACATCGCCCCCGCCGCGAGCGCGAACGCCACGCCGACCGGGTCGAGTTCGCCGAAGCCGCCCCCGCCGAGCAGGAAGACGCCGCACAGGGCGAGCCCGGCCCAGACCACGTTCACCAGGCGGCGCGAGGCGATCACGGACAGGGCGAGCGGGCCGAGGACTTCGAGGGTGACCGCGGGGCCGAGCGGGATGCGGTCCACGGCCTGGTAGAAGAGGCCGTTCATGGCGGCCAGCGTCGCGCCGAAGGCGAGGACGGTGCCCCAGTCGGCCCGGGAGTGCCCGCGCAGCCGGGGGCGGCAGATGACCAGCAGCACGAGGGCGGCGAAGAGCAGGCGCAGCGTGACCACGCCGAGGGCTCCGGCGCGCGGCATCAGGCTGACGGCGATGGCGCCGCCGAACTGGACGGAGACGCAGCCCGCGAGGACGAGGCCGACGGGACCGAGCGCGGCACGGCGGCCGCCTCCTGCGCCGGACGCACCCTCGGCGGCCGCCCCGGCCACCTCGGGCTGCCCGACCGTGACCGGTGCCTCGGCGGCAGCCACTCCTTCGGGCGCCGCCGCCCCGTCCGTACGCGAGATGTTCACGCCAAGCCTTTCCCGCCGTCGTCGCCACGACGACCAGCCGTACAGTCCAATCTCATGGACTTCATCGTCCAAGGTAATGGACTAGGTCAGGATTGTGAAACCCTTTCGCAGCTTACGAACGGGACGACGGGGCGTACACCCTCACCCCTCGTCCAGCGCCTCCGCCAGGACCTCCGCCAGGTGCCGTCCCCGCACCCCCGCCAGCTGGTCGAGCTGGGTGCGGCAGGAGAAGCCGTCCGCGAGGACCTCCGCGCCGGGCGGTGCCTGCCGGACGGCGGGCAGCAGCTGCTCCTCCGCGCAGGCCGCCGACACGTCGTAGTGCCCCTTCTCGAAGCCGAAGTTGCCGGCGAGGCCGCAGCAGCCGCCGGAGAGGTCGCCGTCGAGGCCCGCGGCGGCGCGCAGCCGGCGTTCGGCCTCGTCACCGAGGACGGCGTGCTGGTGGCAGTGGGTCTGGCCGACGGCGGGCCGGTCCAGGCGCGGCGGCCGCCAGTCGGGGGCGTACTCCTCCAGGGCCTGCGCGAACGTACGTACCGAAGCGGCCAGATCGCGCGCCCCCGGCTCGTCCGGCGCGGCCAGTTCGACCAGGTCCGTCTTCAGGGCCGCGGCGCAGCTCGGTTCGAGGACGACGAGGGGGGTGCCCGCGGCGAGGAGCGGGCGCATCAGCTCCAGGGTGCGGCGCTGCACGGCGCGGGCCTGGTCGAGCTGGCCCGTGGAGACGTAGGTGAGCCCGCAGCACACGCCGTCCGGGGGCAGCACGACGGTCAGCCCGGCGGCTTCGAGCACGCGGACGGCGGCGCGGGCGACGGAGGGCGAGAGGTGGTCGGTGAAGGTGTCGGGCCAGAGGACAACGGTGCCAACGGTGCCAACGGCGCCAACGCTGCCGACCGCGCCCTGGGTGGACATGTCACCGCGCGCACGCCGTCGCCACCACTGCCGGAAGGTCACCGGCGCCACCCGGGGCAGCGCACGCCGGGGCTCGATCCCGCCGAGCCGCTTGGCGAGGGCGGCCAGCGGTCCGACGGCGGCGAGGAGGTTGGCGACGCGGGCCGTGCGGGTCGCGGCGAGCAGGCGGAGCCAGCGCGGCAGGCGGCCCATGGCGTAGTGCGCGGCGGGCCTCCGCCGCCCCGCGTAGTGGTGGTGCAGGAACTCGGCCTTGTACGTGGCCATGTCGACGCCGACGGGGCAGTCGGAGCGGCAGCCCTTGCAGGACAGGCACAGGTCGAGGGCGTCGCGCACCTCGGTGGAGCGCCAGCCGTCCTCGACGACCTCCCCGGCGAGCATCTCGTGCAGGAGCCGGGCGCGGCCGCGCGTGGAGTGCTCCTCCTCGCCGGTGGCGCGGAAGGACGGGCACATCACGCCGCCGCCCGACGCTGCGGTCGTCGTACGGCACTTGGCGACGCCGACGCACCGGCGGACGGCGGCGGAGAAGTCCCCGCCGTCGTGCGGGTAGCCGAAGGCGACATCGACGGGCTCGCGGGGCAGGGGCGCGAAACGGAGGTTGGTGTCGAGGGGGGCGGGCCGGACGAGCATGTCGGGGTTGAGGAGTCCGGCGGGGTCCCAGAGGTCCTTGACGCGCTCGAAGAGGCGGACGAGTCCGGTCCCGTACATCTTCGGCAGGAGTTCGGCGCGGGCCTGCCCGTCCCCGTGCTCGCCGGAGAGGGAGCCGCCATGAACGACGACGAGATCGGCGAGGTCTTCGGAGAACCGCCGGAACCGGCCGATACCGGCATCGGTGAGCAGATCGAAATCGATCCGCACATGAATGCACCCGTCACCGAAGTGCCCGTACGGGGTGCCGCGCAGGCCGTGCTCGCCGAGGAGGGCGCGGAAGTCGCGGAGGTAGGGGCCGAGGCGGGCGGGCGGCACGGCGCAGTCCTCCCAGCCGGGCCAGGCCTCGCTGCCGTCGGGCATCCGGGTGGCCGTGCCGGAGGCGTCCTCGCGGACCCGCCACAGGGCGCGCTGCCGGGCGGGGTCGGTGACGACGACGGCGTCCAGGCAGTCCGCGCCGCGCACGACGTCCTCGGCGCCCGCCCTGGCTTCCGCCCCCGTGCCGCCGCCCGTCTCCACGAACAGCCAGGCGCCGCCCTTGGGCAGGCCGCGCGGGTCGCGCACGAGGTCGGCGGCCATGCCCTCGACGGTGAGGGGCCGGTACGGGAGCAGGCCGGGGGCGGCCTCGGCGGCGGCGCTCTCGTCGGTGTAGCCGAGGACGGCGAGGGCGCGGGCGCGCGGCGCCTCGACGAGGCGGACGGTGGCCTCCGTCAGGATCCCGAGGGTGCCTTCGCTGCCGCAGAAGAAGCGGGGGAGGTCGGGGCCGTGCTCCGGGAGGAGGGCGTCGAGGGCGTAGCCGGAGATGCGGCGCGGGAGGTCGGGGAAGCCGGTGCGGAGGAGGGCGAGGTCGCCGTCGACCAGGGCGCGGAGCCCGTCGGGGGCGCCGTCCCAGGTGCCCCGCTGAAGTCGGCGCGGTGCGCCCGTGGTGTCGGCGACACCGACGACCGTGAGGCCTTCCACGTTGTCCGCGGTCGTGCCCCAGGCCACGGAGTGGGAGCCGCAGGAGTTGTTGCCGATCATGCCGCCGAGGGTGCAGCGGCTGTGGGTGGAGGGGTCGGGGCCGAAGGTCAGCCCGTGCGGGGCGGCGGCGCTCCGCAGGGTGTCCAGGACGAGGCCGGGCTGCACGCGGGCCGTGCGGGCGTCCGGGTCGAGGTCCAGGATCCCCGCCATGTGCCGGGTGAAGTCCAGCACCACGCCGGTGCCCGTGGCCTGCCCCGCGATGGACGTCCCGCCGCCGCGTGCCACCACCGGCACGTCGTGCTCCTGGCAGGCGGCCAGGGCGGCGGCCACGTCGGCCGCGTCGCGCGGGGCGACGACGCCCAGCGGGACCCTCCGGTAGTTGGACGCGTCCATCGTGTTCAACGCCCGCCCCGTGACGGAGAAGTCCACCTCTCCCCGGACCGCGCGCCGCAGTACCTGCTCCAACTCGTTTCCAGTGCCCATGCCCCAGAGGTTGCCCAGCGCCGCGTGCCTAGTCACCGCCAACATCAACGCCACTGTCGGCCGGGGCTGTGCCCACCCACCCCGGCGACGCCGAACGACCGAACCCGGCACCGGGAGGCCCGGTCGGCCGGGACCGGAGGTCGACGCGGGGCGGGCCGGGGGCGCAGAGCCATCGGTCGACTGGAAACGGGTGGGCGGGTGGGAGAGAAACCCGCGCGGTAGCGCGGGAAACCACCCACGCCCGGCACCGGGCAACGTCTCGCGGGATGGACGAGGCCGACCCCCCACGTCCCGAAACAGCTACGCTCCCCCCGTGGCTGAGATCCAGATTCCCGCTGACATCAAGCCCGCCGACGGCCGTTTCGGCGCGGGCCCCTCCAAGGTGCGGACGGAGGCGCTCGACGCCCTGGCCGCGACCGGCACCTCCCTCCTCGGCACGTCCCACCGCCAGGCGCCGGTGAAGGACCTGGTGGGCCGCGTCCGCGAGGGCGTGCGTGAGCTGTTCCAGTTCCCCGAGGGCTACGAGGTGATCCTCGGCAACGGCGGCTCGACCGCGTTCTGGGACGTGGCGACGCACGGCCTGATCGAGAACAAGTCGCAGCACCTGTCGTTCGGCGAGTTCAGCTCGAAGTTCGCGAAGGCGGCGAAGCTGGCCCCGTGGCTGGCGGAGCCGACGGTCATCACGGCCGACCCGGGCACGCACCCCGACCCGGAGGCGGAAGAGGGCGTGGACGTGTACGCGTTCACGCACAACGAGACGTCGACCGGCGTGGCGGCCCCGATCCAGCGGGTCCCGGGCGCCGACGCGGGCTCCCTGGTCCTGGTGGACGCGACGTCGGGCGCGGGCGGCCTGCCCGTGGACATCGCGCAGAGCGACGTGTACTACTTCGCGCCGCAGAAGTCCTTCGCGTCGGACGGCGGCCTGTGGGTCGCCGCGTTCTCCCCGGCGGCGATCGAGCGCGCCGAGCGGATCCACGCGAGCGGACGCCACGTACCGGAGTTCTTCAGCCTGCCGACGGCCATCGACAACTCCCGCAAGAACCAGACGTACAACACCCCCGCCCTCGCGACCCTGTTCCTGCTCGCCGAGCAGCTGGACTGGATCAACGGCCAGGGCGGCCTCGACTGGTCGGTGCGGCGCACGGCGACGTCGGCGCGGACGCTGTACGGCTGGGCGGAGGAGTCGAAGTACGCGACCCCGTTCGTCACGGACCCGGCGAAGCGCTCGCAGGTCATCGGCACGATCGACTTCGCCGACGAGATCGACGCGGCGGCCGTCGCCAAGGCGCTGCGCGCGAACGGCATCGTGGACACGGAGCCGTACCGCAAGCTGGGCCGCAACCAGCTGCGGGTGGCGATGTTCCCGGCGATCGACCCGGCGGACGTCGACGCGCTGACGAAGTGCGTGGACTACGTGATCGAGAAGCTGTAGCCCCGAGCACCGCACCACCTACCGAGCACGCAGCACTCCGCACACCGCACTCCACACACGAGAACGGCCCGGGCACGCACCAAGCGCACCCGGGCCGTCCCCGTACCCCCGCACCCTCAGCGCCCGAACCCCCGAACGCCGAGCGCAGCACCCCTTACCGACTGAGCCGCTTGAACCTCCGCACAGCCATCGGCAGGAACACCGCCGTCAGCACCAGCGGCCACACCACCGCCATGAGCACCGCGTTCTGCTCGATCCAGCTGGACCCGCCCGCGCCGGGGTTGCCGAAGAGTTCGCGGGCCGCCGTCCCCGTGGACGACACCGGGTTCCAGGCGGCGACGGGCGCCAGCCAGTCCGGCATCAGGGACGGCGCCACGAACACGCTGGAGATCATCGTCAGCGGGAACGCCACCGCGTACAGACCGCCGGCGGCCTCCGCGCTGGGCACGAGCAGGCCGAGCCAGACGCCGACCCAGATCAGGCTGAAGCGCAGGAGCAGGAGGAGGGCGAACGCGGACACCGCGTTGAGGACGCCGTTGCCCGGGCGCCAGCCGATCGCGAGGGCCGTGAGCGCGAGGATCGTCAGCTCCGCGCAGGCCACGACGAGGTCGGAGAGTCCGCGCCCGGCCGACACCGCGGAGGGCGCCATGGGCATGGAGCGGAAGCGGTCGATGACGCCCTTGGAGGCGTCCGTGACGACGCCCATCGCGGTGTTCATGAAGCCGAAGGCCATGGTCATCACGAACATGCCGGGCATCAGGAACTGCTTGTAGTCGCCCTCGCCGCCGGGCACCTTCATGGCCTCGCCGAAGACGAAGCCGTACAGGAGCACGCTGATGATGGGGAAGCCGAGCTGCCAGGCGATCATGATGGGCTGGCGCTGGAAGTGGGTCAGATAGCGGCGGGTGATGTTGAGGGTGTCGGCGACGGCCCAGTACGCCCGCCCGCGCTCGGCCCCGACGGCGAGACCGCCGGCCTGGCCGCCCCCGGAACCCCCGCCACTCATCGTCCTCGTCGTCATCACGTCACTCATGCCGCGGCTCCCGTCCGGTCCAACTTCTGCGCCTGCCCCTGCCCTTGCTGCCCCTGCTCCTCCGGCTCCCCCGCGGGCCGTCCCCCCGTCAGCCGCAGGAACACGTCGTCGAGGCTCGGCCGCCGCAGCCCGATGTCCTCGACCGCGATCCCCTCGTCCTGGAGGGTGCGCGCGACGTCGGTGAGCGCGCCCACCCGATCGCTGACCGCGGCCTGCACGCGGCGCTCCGCGTCGACGGTCTCGGGCACGCCGTCCGCGACGCGGGCGACGGCCCTGACGGCTGCGGGCAGGTCGGCGGGCTCGGCGACGACGACTTCCAGGTGGCTGCCGCCGACGGTGGCCTTGAGGCCGTCGGGGGTGTCGTCGGCGATGGCGCGGCCCTGGTCGATGACGGTGATGCGGGAGGCGAGCTTGTCGGCCTCCTCCAGATACTGCGTGGTGAGCAGGACGGTGGTGCCGCGGCCCACCAGGTCCCGCACGGAGTCCCAGACCTCGCTGCGGCCGC
This sequence comes from Streptomyces sp. RK9, assembly GCF_045070545.1. Lineage (NCBI taxonomy): Bacteria > Bacillati > Actinomycetota > Actinomycetes > Kitasatosporales > Streptomycetaceae > Streptomyces > Streptomyces sp. RK9. The sequence continues at coordinate 482,483 of NZ_CP173704.1, forward strand.
GCGGGTCGAGGCCGGTCGTCGGCTCGTCCAGGAAGAGGACGGACGGGGCGAGGATCATCGAGGCGGCGAGGTCGAGGCGGCGCCGCATGCCGCCGCTGTACGTCCCCGCGCCCTTGTCGGCTGCGGCCTCCAGGCCGAACTGCTCCAGGAGTTCCTGGGCGCGGCGCGCGGCCCGCTTGCCGCCGAGGTGGAAGAGGCGGCCGAACATCTCCAGGTTCTGCCGCCCGCTGAGGATCTCGTCGACCGCTGCGTACTGCCCGGTCAGGCCGATGCGGCCGCGTACGACTCGGGGCTCGCGCCGGACGTCCGCGCCGCCGACCGTGGCGCTGCCGCCGTCGAGCCGGATCAGCGTGGACAGGATGCGCACCGCCGTGGTCTTGCCCGCGCCGTTCGGCCCCAGCAAGCCGTGGACCGTGCCGTGGGCCACGGTCAGGTCGAAGCCGTCGAGGGCCTTCTTGTCGCCGTACCGCTTCTCCAGGCCGCGGGCCCGGACCGCGTACTCGCCGGCGTCGTCGCGCCCGCCGAAGTCACTGTCGCTCACTGCCCCTCCAACTCCCGTTCCCGATCCGTGTGCCGCATCCGCGCGGACCGGGCCACCGGCGCCCGCACCGCACGGGCCACCACCAATGAGTACACCGTACCCAATTAAGAGTACACCGTACTCAGTTTCGGCCCAAGGGCTTATCGTGAGATCCATGGCGACGACGGAGACCAGCGGCAGCGGCGACATCACACGCAGCCTGGAACTGATGTGGGGCGGCGGCGAGCGCCCCACGCGCGGACCCAAACCGGCCCTGACGCTGGAGCGGATCGTCACCGCGGCGGTGCGGCTCGCCGACGCCGAGGGCATCGCCGCGGTCTCCATGCGCCGCCTCTCCACGGAGCTGGGCACGGGCACGATGTCCCTCTACCGCTACGTCCCCGGCAAGGCCGAGCTGCTCGACCTGATGCTCAACCACGTGCAGGCGCCCGGCGACGACGAGGAGGCCTTCCACGGCGGCTGGCGCACGGCCGTCGCGGCGTACGGCCGCGCGACGCTGGCGCAGTACCGACGCCACCCCTGGCTGCTCCAGGTCAACCAGGCACGCCCCGTGCTCGGCCCGAGCGCGGTCGGCGGCCTGGAGCGGGTCCTCACGTACATCAAGCCGATGGGCCTGACCGACCCCGAGCTGATCTCGGTCCTGATCATGGTCGAGGGATACGTCTCCGGCGTCGCCCGCAACCACGTCCACGCGGCCCAGGCCGCAGCCGACTCACAACTCTCCGACGAGGCCTTCTGGGAGGCCCAGCGCCCCGTCCTCGAACGCATCATGGAAAGCGGCAACTTCCCCCTGATCGCAGCCCTCTCAGAAGACGCCTTCGGCTCCGACTTCGACCACTTCGAATTCGGCCTCCAACGCATCCTGGACGGCTTGGAGGTCCTGGTGGAACGCCGGGAGCGGGAGTCCGCGGGTTAGCCGCCCTTCTTCCCGAACAGCCGCTTCAGCCCGAACACCGCCACCAGGACGGCGGCGATGGCGAGCGCACCACCCTTGTACCCGCCGCCGAACGCACCCCCGTCGTCGCTGTCGGACCCCGAGCCGCCGCCCGCCGACCCCGCAGGCGCCCCCGCCCCCTCCACGTCCCTCGGCTCGACGTCGCTCTCCTGGCCCTCCGTGCCGAACATGAGGCGGGAGCCGTCCGGGCTGTACGTCAGGGACTCGCCCTGGCGCTGGAGGGGCACGCTCAGGCGGCCCTCGCGCTTGATCTTGCCGTCGCCCTCCCAGCGGTAGGTGACGCCGCCGAGGTAGCCGCGCAGGGAGAGCTGTTTGCCGTTGGGCGAGAAGGCGCCGTCGGTCGCCCACAGGTCGACGTCGGCCACGCGCTGGAAGACGTTGGTCCGGGACGTGGACATCCGCGCGGGCGGCGGGCCCTGGTAGAGACTGCCCTCGCCGTCCTCCTTCTTGTCCACGATGTAGACCCGGCCGGTCTTCGGGTGGACCATCATCGACTCGGCGTCACGCGGCCCGTCCGAGTACTTCACGACGTACTGCTTCGCGCGGATCGACTGGTCCTTGAGCTGCTTGGGCTCGGGCAGCTTGTAGATCCACACGAACGACCACTTGCCGCCGAGGTTGTCGCCGATGTCGCCGACGTACAGATCGCCGTCGGGCCCCATCGAGATCGCCTCGATGTCGCGCGGCTTGCCCACCCCCGTCATCGTGACCGTGGCCACGGTCTTCCCCGTGGCGCTGTCCACCGCGTACAGGAACGCGCCCTTGTCCTGGTCGTTGTGCGTCCAGTACACCCCGGGGTGCGCGCGGGACGCGACGAGCCCGCTGGACTCCGTGATCCGGGGGTCCTTGATGCTGAACCCGTCGTTTCCCTTTCCGCCCTTGCCCCCCTTGCCGTCGTCGGCGTGGGCCGCCGGGGCGGTGAGGACCGTGAGGGCGAGCGCCGTGGACACGGCGACGGCGGCGGTGGCGACGGCACCGGGGACCACAGGCGGAAGCGTGCGCATGGCCCCAAGCGTGCCATCCGCGCGGCGCACCCGGCCCCGGGGTCGCGCGGCGTGCTCAGCCTCACACGCGGCGGGGCGGCCGGACACCCCCCGGTACCGCGATGATGAGCGGATGCTCAGGTTCATGTTCGTCGGCGACTCGATGACCATCGGTAGCGCCGGGGAACACACCTGGCGCTACTGGATGTGGCGCCACCTGTGCGCCACCCACGGCGCCCCCTTCAAGATCGTCGGCCCTCGGGAGACCTTGTACGACAAGGCCACCGAGGCCCCCACGTCGTACGAGTACGCCGAACCCGACTTCCCCCGCCGCCACTTGGCCGGCTGGGGCGAGGGCTGGCAGCACCTGACCCCGCTGATCTCCGACGCCGTCAAGGCCGACCGCGCGGACGTCCTCCTCGTCTCCCTCGGCCTCATCGACCTGGGCTTCTACACCAACGCCGAGCAGACCGCCGCGAACGTGGCCCGCTTCGTCGCCGAGGCCCGCCGCGCCAACCCGCGCGTCGCCCTCGCCGTCCTGCCGGTCATACCGAACGTCCGCGCCGAGGACGACCCCGACTTCGCCACCGAGGTCGCCCGCTTCAACGAACTCCTCGGCAAGACGGTCGCCGACCTGGACACCTCCGCCTCCGCCCTGCTCCTGGCCTCACCCCCCTCCGCGTACGACATCCACCTCGACACCTACGACGGCACCCATCCCAACGAACACGGCGAGCGGAAGCTGGCGGCGGCGTTCGCGGCGGCGATGTGGGAGGCGTGGGGGCTGGGCGGCCCTCCGGAGTAGGCGGCCCCGCGACCTTGCGGGGCGTCCCGCAGGGCCCAGGGGCTCGTCAGCCCCAGCGGAGCCCGGCCCCAGCTCCCGCGGAGCCCGCCCTCAGCGCCCGCAGAACTCCGCCTCGACCACCGCGTCCTCCCCCTTCTGCTCGCCCCAGTCCCCGTTGCGGTTCATGGTCAGCACATGCCGTCCGTCCGCCGAGCCCACCGTGCGGCTCGCCGAGCCGGGGATCATGCCGCCGTGGCCCCAGGCCCAGCAGCCCTCCTTCAGCTCGAAGTGACGTATGCCGAGGCCGTAGACGTCATCCGGGCCGCCGTGCCCCTTGTCGCCGTCCACGGGGACCGCGGCGAGCAGGGCCCGCTGCTGGGCGGGCGGCAGGAGCCGGCCGCGCAGCAGCTCCGCCATGAACGTGTTCACGTCGGCCGTGGTCGATATGAGCTGCCCGGCGGCGAAGGCGACCGTGGGACTGAACTCCGTGACGTCACGCACCTTCGCGTGCGGCGGGTCCTCGAACAGCGTGGAGTAGTGCGTCGCGTGCGGCCGGGGCAGCTCGGGCGCGTGGCCGGGCACGCTGGTGCCGCGCAGGCGGAGCGGGTGGATGACGAGCCGGTCGACCGCCTTCTTGTACGTGTCGCCCGTCGCCCTCTCGATGATCATTCCGGCGAGTATGTAATTGGTGTCCGAGTAGTCCCACTTACCGGGGGCGCCGGGCCTGCTGCCCTGCTCCGGCTGGAAGTTGGGCGGGTGGGCGAGCGCGATGTCGACCAGCTGCGCGGGCTTCCACCGCGTGTATCGGTTCTTGTCGAACTCGTCCCCCGCGTACTTGGCGCGGAAGCCCTCGTCCATGTTGTAGTCGAAGATCCCGCTCGTGTGGTTCAGGAGGTGCCGCACGGTGATGGCCCCCGGCCGGTACCCCTTGCCGCGCACCACGCCCGGCAGCCACTTCTCGACGCTGTCGTCCAGGGACAGGCGCCCCTCGGCCTCCAGCTTGAGCAGCACGACGGACGTGAAGGTCTTGGTCAGGCTGGCGATGCGGAACTTCTCGGCACTGCCGCGCGGCTGCCCGGTCGTGAGGTCGCGGACCCCGGCGCGGCCGTGCCACACCTGGCGCCCGTCCCTGACCTGGGCTATGACGCCGGGCGTGCCCTGCTCGACGATCCGGTCGAGGGCGGCCTGGGTCGGGGCGTGTGCCGGGGGCCGCGTGTGTCCCGGGGACGGCGGCGGCCGGTGCGGCTTGTCGGCGGGGGCAGCGAAGCCCGGCGCGGCGGCGGTGAGCGCGCACACGGCACCGAGGACCACACCGAGGACGGCCGGGCGACGACGGGACGGTAAGCGCAGCGAGCTGTGATTCATGGATCCAGCTCATCAGCCGGGCCCACCCCGCTCCATCAGGAATCCCCCGGAGATCGCTCAGGGGAACACACTAGGGGCCCTATGCCCCCACCCCTGATCCCCGCCCGCTCCCGGCACCCGAGCCCTGCTCCCCCCACCCCCGAATCCCGAACTTCCCGCCCTCTCGCCGCACTTCAGCCACCCCGGATCCCCCGAAGTGCGCGGGCACGAACAACTCCCCCTCATCAGCGGCCCGTTCCAGCACCCGCCGACGGCTGACGGCCGCCCCCGCCGGGTCCTCGCACAGGCAGCTGCTGCACCCCGGCTCCAGGATCTGCACCGGGGTGTGCAGCAGATCGCCCACGAAGACGGCCCGGTCCGAGCCGGAGGCGAGCCGCAGCACGGAGGAGCCCGGGGTGTGGCCGGGGGCGGGTTCGAGGGCGAGGTGCCCGTCGATGCGGTGGCCGCCCTCCCACAGCACGGCCTGCCCGGCCCGGACCACCGGCTCCACGCTGTCCGCGAAGATGTTCCGCTGCTCCTCGCGGCGGGCGCGCCCGGCGTCGTCGCGGGGCACGGGCCGGGCGGCGGCGCCCTCCGGCGAGAAGTACGCGTGGTCGGCGGCGGGCATGAGGTACGAGGCGTTGGGGAACGCGGGCACCCAACTGTCGCCCTCCGCGCGCGTGTTCCAGCCGACGTGGTCCCCGTGCAGATGGGTGTTGACGACGACGTCCACGTCCTCGGGGCGTACGCCGACGGCCGCGAGCCGCCCCAGGTAGTCCGTCTCCAGCTGGTCGAAGTGCGGCGATCCGGGCCGCCGCCGGCCGTTGCCGACCCCCGTGTCGACGAGGATCGTCCGCCCCTCGCTGCGCAGCACCCACGTCTGTACTACGCCGACGACCTGGTCGTCCCCGGGCTCCCAGAAGTCCGGCTCCAGCCACTTCCGGTGGGCGTCCCACACCTCGGGCGGGCAGTCGGGCACGAGCACCCGCCCGGACCCGAAGCGCCCGCGCAGCTCCTCGACCCGCAGCACCTCGACGTCCCCCAGCGTGAACCGCTCCATGACCCCGCCCTCCATCCACCATCTCCTCGCGTCGGCCAACGACCGCCACGCCCTCACACTAAGAGCCACTCCTGAGCGCCTCAATGCGAGAAGACCTCAGCTGAATACGCAGACGTCTCACTCTCCGCGTACGCTGTCCGCATGGACGTGGTGAGCGACGCGATCGCGGCGGTGCGGGTCGGCGAGCCCTCGGCGAACCGGGTGCGGGCGGGCGGGAGTTGGTGCGCCCGGCTGTCCGCGTACGAAGGGGCGGGCTTCCACGTGGTCCTGGCGGGCAGGTGTCAGCTGCTCCTCGACGAGGGGCGCCGCCCGGTCGCGCTGGGCCGGGGCGATGTGGTGCTGCTTCCGCACGGCTCGGAGCACGTGCTCGCGGACGCGGCGGCGGAGGGTCCTGCGGCGGCGAGGCGGGCGGTGGACTTCGAGAGCTGGTCGGGCCGACACGAACCGAGCGCCCCCGGCTCGGGCGTCTTCGGCTCGGGCACCTTCGGCTCGGGCAACTTCGGCTCGGGCGCCCCCGGCTCAGGCACCCCCGGACCGAGCACCCACAGCCCCGGCACCCCCGCCCCGGAAACCCCCACCGCAGAGCTGATGTGCGGCAAATACCGCCTCGACCGGGCCCGCGCCCACCCCCTCCTCACCGAGCTGCCCGACGTGGTCCACCTCCCGGCGGCCCCCGACCGCCACCCCGAACTGCACTCGGCGCTGGCCCTGTTGGCGCACGAGACGACGGGCACCCGCCCCGGGACGGACATCGCCGTACCGGGCCTTCTGGACCTGCTCCTCGTCTACCTGATCCGGGCGTGGCTGGCCGACCGGGCGGAGGCGGGGACGCCGGGCTGGGCGTGCGCGCTCGGCGACCCGGCGGTGGCGACGGCCCTGCGCGTGCTGCACAGGGACCCGGCCCACCCCTGGACGAACGCGGCCCTCGCGGCCCGGGCGGGCGTCTCCCGGGCCACCTTGGCCCGCAAGTTCACGACCCTGGTGGGCCGCCCGCCGATGGCGTACCTGAGCTGGTGGCGGATGACGCGGGCGGCGGCGCTGCTGCGGGACAGCGAGGCGCCCCTGGACGCGATCGCGCGCCGGGTGGGCTACGGCTCGCCGTACGCGCTGTCGCACGCGTTCAGCAGGGAGTTCGGGGTGACGCCGGGCCGGTACAGGAAGCGCGCAGGCACGCCCGGCGCCGCACCTGGCGCCCCACCCGACACGGCCTCCGGCGCCACGCCCTGACGCAGCCGCTCAGAGCCCCTTCTTCACCAGGAAGTCCACGAACTTCTCCAGGACGTTGGAGGCGTCGCTCCGGGGCTGCCCCTCGACATACAGGCAGGCGACGAGGGCGGTCTTGGACTTGGCGGCGAGGAAGCCGTTGAAGCCGTTCGAGCCGTAGAGCGTACGGACTTCGTGCCCCAGGTTGGCGTACTCGTTGCCGCCTATCCGCACCGACCGGGAGCCGAGGTTCTCCGGTTCGTCGACGAGGGCGCCGAGGAGATAGCCCTCCTTCTCGGTGACCTGGATGTCGTGGGAGGTGGCGAGGGTCCTGCCCTCGAAGTCGAGGATGACGCCGCTGGCAAAGGCGCCGCTGCCCATCAGGTAGTAGTCCATGTACTGCTGCCACTCGTCACCGGGCTTCGTGGACCACTGGTCACCGGGCCGCTGGTACTGATCCCCGAAGTCGCCCCCTTGCCCCATGTACTTCTTCCAACGCTCACGCACAGGTGCCTCCTAGCCGACCGTTCCACTGCTTCTGACGGCGTCCCCCGAGAGGATCTCTCCATGGAAACGTAGTGTCCGCGAGCCGAGTTCCGATATGGAGATCCCGGCCACGGGGCCGGTTTCCGGCGCTAGCCGATGCGCACAAGCCAATGCCCACAGGCCGATGGACACCACTCTTGCGGGCGATGGCCGCCGGGAGACTTTCGAAGTACTTTCAAAGCCATGAGCACTGAGCGCGCGGCAGCCGTGAACTTCTCCGAGTTGGTGAACAAGAACAAGCAGACGCTGGCCAGGCTCAGAGACTCACCACGCCTGCTGCTCCACCGCAGGGACGGTGAGGACCTGGTGCTCACGACTGCCGCGCGGGCCGAGCAGGACCAGACGGTGGTGTCTGCAGCGACGCGCATGCTGGTCGCCATGGCGCGACGGGAGCCCGGCAGCATGGAACTGCTCTTGGACATACTGCCGGACGCGTTCCCCTGGGTCCGCTTCCTGCCGGAGACGGACGTCCACGCGTTCGCCGTCGAGTTGGTCGACACGATGCGTGCAGCCGAGTCCATCACCAACAGCGCCGCCGTCGCCCAACTCCTCATCGCCTGGCAGCACACGGCGGAGGTCCACTCCGACCCCGAGCTGCTGGCCGCTCTGACGCGGGACCACGACGCGGACTATGGCCGGGCGGCCGACCCCCGGGAGGCCGAGTGACTCCGGGGCGCGGCAACCGAGCCGCACCCCCGGCCCCCGAGGGTCACTGGGAGGTCCGCTTCGCCGACGCGGCCTCGGCGAAGGGCTGGGAGAGCCTGTGCCAGCAGGCCCGCGAGAACACGTACCGAGCGTGGATCTCCATGCGTACGGAACCCCGGCCCACGACCGAGACACCCCGTCACCATCGCCTCAAAGGCACGCTGGCACACGGCACTCACCGCGGGCAGACCTGCGAGCAGTGGCAGATCGAGGTGACCGGAGGCGGCCGCGTCTGGTACCTGGTCGACGCGGCGCGCGAGACCTGCTGGATCACCTACGCGGGGACCGCACACCCCCGAGCGACCGACCGTCGATAACGGCGATAGCGCACACCCCGGGGCGACACCCGCCTCCCCCGCGCGGCGGAGCCGCTTCGCCCCGGTGGGCGATTCCTCGTCTCGGCCGCCCCGCGACGCTGGACCCATGGCCTTCAAGATCTTTCACACGCCCCCGCAGGTCCCGGACACCGAGCGGCCCGTTCCGCGCTGGGCGACGCGGCTCGCGTACGCGCTTCCGCTGCTTCTGTTGCCGTCGTGCCTGTGGCGGCTGCCGTTCGCGGTGCACTTCGAGATGGGGCAGGTGCAGGATCTGGGCATGCCGCCGTACTGGGTGAGCGTCCCGTACGTGGTGGCGCTCAGCGTGCTGAGCGAGGTGACCGCGATCCTGGCCATCGGGCTCGTGCGGGGCTGGGGAGAGGTGGCGCCCGCCTGGATCCCGGTCATCGGCGGCAGGCGCGTGCGGCCGCTCGCGGCGGTCGTGCCCGCCGTCGTCGGCGGTCTGATCCTCACCGCGTTGTTCACCGACGTACCGATCGGCGAGCGCCGCAGGCTCTCACTGTTCGGCGTCACCGAAACCGTCGAGTACTCCAACAGTGCCTGGCAGGCGCTCGCCACGGTGTGCGTGTCGCCGACCGCTGTGTGGGGGCCCGCCATCATCGCCCTCGCCGTCGCGTACTACCGCCGCCGTCGCCCCGGCGCCACCCCCGCCGGGGAGCGCGAAGGCGCGCGCCTCAGCGCGCGGGCGTGTGAAGGATGCCGTTGATCAGGACGTTCAGGTGCCACGTGTCGCGGTCGCCGTGGGCGAACAGGGACGCGCGGAGTGCGGTGATCATGGGGTACTTGTCGGCGGGCAGGGACGCGTAGCGGCGGTCCGCCGCGGTGATGGCGTCGACCTTCCCGATGTCCTTGGTGTTGTGCACGCTCCGCTCGGCCGCCGCCGCGGCGACGTGGAGGAAGAGCAGGTCCACGGCCCACCCGGCCGTGGTGTCGTCGAGGCCGCCCTCCTTGAGCAGCGCGAGCATGCGGTCCAGGACGAGCAGCGCGTTGTCGCCGGTGGGGATCACCCCGAGGGCCACGGCCGCCAGTCCCTCGTGGCGGCTCATCGCCTCCGTAGCGGCGGCCATCAGCGCCCGGAGCCGCTCCTGCCAGGTGCCCTCCGCGGCGACAGGGACCTGCGCGAGGGCCGCGTCCAGCATGGCCGTCATGAGGTCGTCGCGATTGGCTACGTAGACGTAGAGCGACGCCGGCCCTGTGTCGAGCTCCTTCGCCACGCGGCGCATCGTCAGCGCGTCCAGGCCGTCGCGGTCCAGGATCTCCAGGCCGGTCCGCACGATGACGTCGCGGCTCAGGGGCGCCTTGGCGGGGCGCGCGCGGCGGCTGGTCGGCGGGGTGGTCATGGGGGAAGCGTAGCTGCGGGCGAACGCCGTTTGACACGAACAGCGTTCGTTACCTAGCTTGGACGTATCGAAACGAACGCCGTTCGTGACGAACGTCGGTCGTCAGCGGTTCTTCCTGACGGCGGTACGACGACGGCGGCACGACGACGGCGGGACTCGTTGGCCTCACGGCCCTCACGGCCCGCCCGACTCACCCGGCCCTCCCGACTCGCCTGCCCTGCCCGGCCCGCTCGGCCTGCCCGGGCCCGGCCCACCCAGGACCGGCCCGGACCACTCAGCCCTCACCACCCCAAAGGACCCGATCCCTCATGATCCTCATCACCGGCGCCCGCGGCGCCGTAGCCACCCGCCTCACCGCCCTCCTCCACGCCGACGGCCTCCCCCTCCGCCTGGGCTCGGCCCACCCCGACGACCTCGCCCCGCCCTCCGGTGTCCCCACGACCCGCCTCGCCCTCACCGACCCGGCCGACTTCCCCACCGCCCTGACCGGCGTGAAGACGGTCTTCCTCTACGCCTCCCCCGACCGCGTCGCCGACTTCATCACCCACGCCGAACAGGCCGGAGTCGAGCACATCGTCCTGCTGTCCTCGTCGAGCGTCCTCGGCCCCGCCCCCGAGGACGACCCGCTCGCCGCGTCCCACCTGACCGTGGAGAACGCCCTGTTGGCCTCGTCGATCACCACGACGATCCTCCGCCCTGGCTCCTTCGCCTCGAACGCCTCGGCCTGGGCGTGGCCCATCAAGGCCGGCCGCCCGGTGAGCCTGCCGTTCCCGGACGCGCACACCGACCCGATCCACGAGCTGGACGTGGCGGAGGCGGCCCGGGCCGTCATCCGGGAACTCCGGCACCACGGCGGCACGTTCACCCTGAGTGGCCCCGAGTCGCTGTCGTTCACCGAGCAGATCGACCAGCTCGCCAGGGTCACGGGCAGCCCGGCCTCGATCAAGCGGGTCACACGCGAGGAGTGGAAGGAGGAAATGGCGGAGTACATCCCCGCCAAGTACGCGGACGCGCTCCTGAACTGGTGGGAGTCCAACGACGGCAAGCCGGTAGCCCTGACCTCCACGGTCGAGGAACTGACGGGCCGCCCGGCGCGCCCGTTCACGACGTGGGCCGCCGACCACATGGCCGACTTCACGACCGGATGAGCCACCGCACGACGACCGGCTGAACCACCAGCCCCAATCTCCCCCGGGAACAGGGAGATTGAGGACACGCCCCCGACTACCGTAGGTAGGCATGACGGGCGACAACCACATCTCCGGCGGCGAGCAGCGCGACGTCATCCAGGCGCAGTCGATCGGGTCCGTCACATTCGGCGGGGAACGGGCCGGGCCGCAGCGGCAGCGGTACTTGCAGGACCCCGACCGCTGGCCGCGCGCCCGCGACTGGGACGCCCTCACGGCCGGGGCGCATCGGGCGCGGCCCGGCGAGGACGGCAGCAAGTTGCCGCCGTACGTCGCGCGGGACGTCGACGAGGAGTTGCGGGAGCGGATACGGGAGGCGGCCGAGGAGGGCGGGCTCGTGCTGGTCGTGGGCGACTCCACGGCCGGGAAGACGCGGGCGACGTTCGAGGCGGTACGGGACCTCCTGCCGGAGTACCGGGTGTTGGCGCCCCCGGTGGGCGCGAGGCTGCGGCCTGCTCCGGAGGTGCTTGAGGGCTGCGGGGGCCTGCGGTGTGTGGTGTGGCTGGACGACCTGGAGCAGTACCTGGGTCCGGAGGGGCTTGAGCCGGAGGTGCTAGCGGAGTTCGTACGGCTACGGGTGCCGGTGGTGGCGACGATGCGGCTGAAGCCGTACGAGACGTTCAGCGCGGGCGAGGACGACGGCGCCGATGCCGTGGGCGCCGCGCAGAGCTGGGCCGGGCTCGGGGCGCGGGTGCTGCGGATGGCCGAGGTGGTCGACCTGGAGCGGCTGTGGAGCGAGGGCGAGTTGTCCCGCGCCGGGGACAGTGACGACTCACGGATCGCGGATGCGGTCGCGCACCACGGGACGTACGGGATCGCCGAGTACATGGCGGCGGGGCCGGTGCTGTTGCGGGAGTGGCAGCGTGCGCGCCGGGCGTGCGGGCATGCGCGGGGGGCGGCGCTCGTGACGGCGGCCGTGGATCTGTCGCGGGCCGGGTTGCGAGGGCCGTACTCGCGGGGGTTGCTGGTGGAGGTGCACGAGCGGTGCCTGGCGGACGCGGGCGGTTCGGTGCTGCGGCCGGAGGGGATCGAGGAGGCGTTCGCGTGGGCTTCGCGGGTGCGGCTGGGGGTGACGAGTCCACTGGTGCCGGTGCGGGAGGGGTGGTGGTCGGCGTTCGACTATCTCGTGGACGGGGCGGAGGCGGCGGTGCCGGAGTGGGTGCGGGAGACGGCGCTCGCGCACGCGTTCCACGACAACGAGCGGGCGGGCGTGGCGACAAGCGCCTACCGAGCCGGCGTGTTCCACGTCGCGGAGGCGGGGGTGCGGCCGCTGGCGGACAAGGGCAACAGACAAGCCACATTCAACCTCGCAGTCCTGTTGGACCGGTCCGGCCGCGCCGAGGAAGCGGAGGCCCTCTATCGCCAGGCCCACGAAAAGGGCCACCCCGGCGGCACGATCAACCTCGCCATCCTTCTGAATCAGACCGACCGAACCGAAGAAGCCGAAACCCTCTACCGCCAAGCCCACGAGAAGGGCCACCTCGACGCCACGATCAACCTCGCCAATCTTCTGGCCAAGACCGGCCGCGCCGAGGAAGCCGAACTCCTCTATCGCCAGGCCCATGAGAAGGGCCACCTCAACGCCGCGTACAACCTCGCCCTGCTCCTGAGCCATACCGACCGAACCGAGGAAGCGGAAGCCCTCTACCGCCACGCCCACAACGGGGGCGAACTCAATGCCACACACAACCTCGCCAACCTCCTGAGCGAGGCCGACCGAACCGAAGAGGCGGAAGCCCTCTACCGCCACGCCCACGAGAACGGCCACCTCAACGCCACGTTCAACCTCGCCAACCTCCTCAATCGACTCGGCCGCACAGAAGAAGCGGAGACCCTGTACCGCCACGGCCACGACCACGGCGACCTCAGTGCCACGAACAATCTCGCCGTGCTCCTGAGCAAGACCAACCGAACGGAAGAAGCCGAAGCCCTCTGCCGTCACGCCCACAACAAAGGCCACCCCAACGCCACGCGCAACCTCGCCCTCCTCCTGGACCGGACCGGCCGCCCCGAAGAAGCCGAAGCCATCCGGAGCGAGGCCGCGGCCGGCAACACCCCGGACTGACGAGGCCCGTTTCCGTTCTCCGGGCCGTCCCGCACACGCGTCGACCCGGCGGTAGCGTGATCCACATGACGGCTGAGGGCGGGACGGCGGACGGGGAAGCCCTGGTCGGGGGCATGGTGAACGTGGGCGCGGTCTTCCGGCGCGGTGCCGTGGTGGAACGCCCCGCGCCGCCCACCGCACGCGCCCTCCACACCCACCTCCTCGCGCTCGAAGAGCACGGGTTCGACGCCGCCCCGAGGCCGGTCGGGCTCACCGCCGACGGCCGCGAGCAGCTGACCTTCATCCCCGGCGACGTCGCCCTGTCGCCGTATCCGCGCTGGGCGATGACCGAGACCGCGCTGCGATCGGTGGGAAGCCTGCTGCGGCGCCTGCACGACGTCAGCGCGGTCATCCCCGTCGACGCGCGCGCCGAGTGGCCCCGCTCCCTGTCCGACCCGGCGGGCGGGACGCTGCTGTGCCACAACGACGTCTGCCCGGACAACGTCGTCTTCCGCGACGGCCGCGCCGTCGCCCTGATCGACTTCGACATGGCGGCCCCCGGCCGACCGGTCTGGGACGTCGCCATGACCGCCCGCTACTGGGTCCCCATGCTCGACCCCGCCTCCGCGACAGTCCTCCACCCAGCAGGCCTGGACGCCCCGGCACGCCTGCGGATCCTCGCCGACGGCTACGGCCTCTCCCCGCAGGAGCGCGCCGAGTTGCCCGGCGTCATCGAAGAGGCCACCGCAGCCTGCCGGGCCTTCGTCGCCGGCCGAGTGGCCGACGGCGACCCCGTGTTCACCCGGGCGCTGTCCGAGAACGGCGGTTGGCAGCGCTGGGACCGCATCCAGGGCTGGCTGGCGGCTCACCGCGAGGTGTTCACAGCCGCGTTGTCGGACTGACGCGCTCAGAGGCCATGAGGCCGACAGGCCGAGCCTTCGCGGCCTCTCGCACAGAGCGCGATCGCACGGTCATCGTGCCGCAGCCAACACCCGCTCCACCGTTTGTCGCAGCAACTCCCCCTCCACGAACGGCGCTTCCCACGTCGGCAGCGAGCGCCAGTCCAGCGGCCAGGTGTTGCCGTCCAGGGCGGGTACGCCGACGAAGGCGACGCCCCGGCCGTCGCGGCCGAGAGCCCGGGCCCCGCCGCGCCAAACGTGCAGGGCGGCCGTGCCCGCGCGCAGGACGAAGTACATGTTCCGGGCTCCTGCGGCTTCGCGGACGATCGGGCCCGCCTTGAAGTCCGTGAACTGGATCAGTTCGTACGCGACTTGGTCGCCCAGGGCGCCGGGGATCCGGATCGCGTCGAAGAGGACGCCGGTGTGGCGCAGGGCGTGACCGTGGGCCGGGATCCAGGGGTGGACGAGGGTGGGGGGATTTTCCAGGTTCATGGAGCAAATGCTTACGGGCGCTCACATACTGTGACCAGGGCCTGGTGAAGGCCGTGCGATGTTGTGCACCTGGGGAGGACGCTGTGCACTCCGGTGAACGAGGTTCGGGGAACCTCAAGATGTTCGGCGCGTTGCTGCGCTTCTTCCGCGAGCGGGCCGGGATGACCCAGGACGGCCTCGGCGCGTACGTGAAGTACTCCAAGTCGCAAGTGGCCATGGTGGAGCGGGGAGAGCGGTCGCCGAAGGGGCAGTTCGTGGAGATCGCGGATGACGTCCTGGGTGCACAGGGTGCACTCTTGGCTGCCACCGAGGCGCTGCGGGTCAGCCATCTTCCGTCATGGTTCGCGGAGTACGCGGAGGAGGAAGCGAAGGCCGTTGCCCTGCACGTGTACCAGAACCACGTTGTCCCTGGGCAGTTGCAGACTGAGGCATACGCACGAGCGGTCTTCGACTGTCACTGCCCGCCACTGGACGACGAACAGATCGAAGCGCGCGTGGCGACCCGACTGGGCCGCCAGGAACTCCTGCACCGCAAGCCCGCGCCCATCGTCAGCTTCGTCCTGGAAGAGATCACGCTCACTCGCCCCATCGGAGGGCCACAGACCCTGCGGGATCAACTGCACCACCTGCTCGACGTGACCCGGCTCCGAAATGTCGAGATTCAGGTGATGCCGCCCACGCGCCAGACCCATGCGGGACTCAACGGGCCGATGACATTCCTGGAGACGGCCGAGCACCGGCAACTCGCTTACGTCGAAGGCCAAAGTGGCGGATTCTTCGTGGACGAGCAACCCGAGCTAGGTCACCTGTTCGCACGCTATGGGATCCTGCGAGCCCAGGCTCTAAGTCCGGAAGACTCGGCGAAACTGATTGAACGGGTGGCAGGCAAAGTATGAGCACCGGCCTGAACTGGTTGAGGAGCAGCTACAGCGGCGACCAGGGGGACTGCGTGGAGGTGGCCAGAGCAACCACCACGATCCACATACGCGACTCCAAGAACCCAACCGGTCCGATCCTCCACCTCCACCCCGCCACCTGGACCGCCTTCCTCGCCGCACACTCACCTTTGGGTAGCCGCACATAGCCGATCGGCTGACGCTCGACCGCGGGCGCCAGCCATAGCGTCGAAGCATGACCTTCGACACCGCCGCCGACGAGGCGACCCGTCCCGTGGCTCCCCGCCCGACAGGGGTCCGCGCAACCGAGCGAGCCCTCGCGCCGGACCTGGCCCGGGGCCTGATGCTGCTGTTCATCGCGATGTCGAACACGGCGTTCCATCTGTGGAATTCGGATTACGGGCCGTCGGGATGGCAGCCGGTGAACGGCGGCTGGCTCGACCACACGGTGCAGTTCGCGATGATCGTGGGCCTGGACCTCCGGATCTATCCGCTCTTCGCGTTCCTGTTCGGGTACGGAATGATGCAGCTGTATCTGCGCCAGACGGCGAGCGGGACGTCGGAGCGGAAGGCGGCCGCGCTGCTGCGCAAGCGGAGCCTGTGGATGATCGTCATAGGGCTGACGCACGCGGGCCTGCTGATGGCGGGGGACATCGTCGGGTACTACGGACTGCTGAGCCTGGCCCTCGGCTGGCTGTTCCTGCGGCGCGGGGACCGGGCGCTGAAGTGGTGGATCTGGATATCCCTGACGGTGACGGTCGCGGCGGCGGCGCAGCCGGTCGTGACGGCGGCGCTCCAGGGCGAGTTGGGCTCGCTGGGGGACGCGGGGGCGGACGCGGGCAGCGAGGCGTACGCGGCGGGCGAGGGAAGCTGGCTGGCGGCGGCGGGCACGCGCATGACGACGGCCTTCTTCCTGGTGGGCATGGCCGCACCGCTCGTGCTTGTGACCGGCGGCGGCTTCATCTTCCTGCTGGGGTTCTGGGCGGCTCGGCGCCGGATCCTGGAGGAGCCGGGCAAGCACCTGAAGCTGCTGCGGGTCACGGCGATCGTGGGGATAGCGGTCGGCTGGCTGGGCGGACTGCCCGCCGCGCTGGCGCACGTCGGCGCGCTGGACGTGCCGCCGGACGCGGAGAGCGACACGGGTGCGCTGATGGCGCTGAGGGACGTGACGGGCAGCGCGGCGGGTCTCGGCTATGTGGCGCTGGTGGCGCTGTTCGTGCACTGGTGGACGCGGCGGCAGCAGCAGCGGAAGGCAGAGCCGGGGCCGACGACACCGGCGGGCAAGCCGACGGCGGCCACCGCGGCCACGCCGACGACGCTCACCTCGACCCCGGTCGCCACCGCCATCACGGCGATCTCAGCCGTGGGCAAGCGCTCCCTCTCCTGCTACCTCACCCACTCCCTCCTCTTCGCCCCGATCCTCGCCGCCTGGGGCCTGGGCCTCGGCGAGCACCTGACCAGCGCGACCATGGTGCTCTTCGCCCTCGGGGTGTGGCTGGTGACGGTCGCGGGGGCGTACGCCCTGGAGATACGGGGGAAGCGCGGCCCCGCGGAGACACTGCTGCGGCGCCTGATGTACGGGAAACGGACGTGAGCGTTCCCGCCCATCTCCGCTTATCATCTGGCTGGATTTGATCTTTTGGCGGCTATTCCGGGCAACCGGACCTCCGGTTCGCCCGGTCCGCCATGGGAAGTGGGGGGACCACATGCGCCGCAGAGCGCTCACCGCGGCCGCCGTCTGCGCGGCCGCCATCGTCGGAACGACCGGACTGGCATCCGCCGCCCCGGCCGCACCGACGGCTGACGTACAGAAGAAGCAGAGCAAGCAGGCCAAGCCGGAGCGGCAGGGCGCTCAGGGGGGCGACAAGGCCGACTTCAACGGTGACGGTTTCCAGGACCTCGCCATCGGCGCCCACACCGCCACCGTGGGCGACATCGAGCGCGCGGGCGTCGTCACCGTGGCGTACGGCTCGGCGACGGGCCTGAAGTACGAGACGGCGGGCATCCTGAGCCAGGCCACGCCGGGCGTCCCCGGCGAGCCGGTCGCGGACGGGAAGTGGCGCGAGGTCAGCGCCGCGGGCGACCTGGACGGCGACGGGTACGACGACCTGGTCGTGCACTGGGTCGAGAAGAACATGGTGCTGTGGGGCAGCAAGGACGGCATCACCGGCGAGGGCACCACCGTGCCGCGCGGCGACTACACCTCGGCCTCGCCGAAACTGCTCGGCGGCGGCATGGGCGTCGGTGACGTCAACGGCGACGGCGTCGACGACTTCGTGAGCCGCGCCGCCGACGGCCGGTCCTACGGCGTCACGGCACTGCTCGGCCCGCTGAACCGCACCACGGGCAAGCCGGCCGGGGTGTGGCACCGCGCCGTGGACAAGGAGGACAAGCTCGTCATCGGCACGGTGTACGTGGGCGACCTCACGGGCGACGGCATCGACGACGTCGTGGCCAGCGGCGGCGTCGTCCTCGGCAACGGCAAGCCGGGCGGGTTCGTCCTCAAGGGCTCCGCGAACGGCTGGGTCAAGGGCAGCGAGTTCGGCGGCCCGTACGGGCGCGAGGACTCCATGCCCTCCGCGTTCGGCGACCTGAACAAGGACGGCTACCAGGACCTGGTCACGGGCTACGCCCGCCAGAACAAGGTCTATGTGACGTACGGCGGCAAGGACGGCGTCAGCACCACCGTGAAGTCCCGCGCGTACACGCAGGCCAGCGCGGGCGTCCCCGGCGCCGAGGAGGCGGGCGACAGGTTCGGCTCGTCGCTCGCCATCGGCGACACCGACGGCGACGGCTACGGAGACCTGATCGTCGGCGCCTCGTACGAGACCGGCTCCGACCCGGCCGCGACGGGCTCGGGCGCGATCACGGTGCTGCGCGGCGGCGCGGACGGGATCACCACGACGGGCGCCGCGTCGTTCACGCAGAACTCCCGCGGCATACCGAGCACTTCGGAGAAGGACGACCACTTCGGCGCCTCGGTGGCCGTGGTCGACTCGGGCGCGGACGGCGCCAAGGAGCTGTACGTCGGCGGCAACGGCGAGGACGGCTTCAAGGGCCGCGTCTGGAAGCTCGCCACCGGCGCCTCCGGTGTCACCGGCGAGGGCGCCACCAGCTTCCACCTCGGCACGGCCGGCGGCCCCGCGACCGGCGGCAACTTCGGCTACCGGATGGCGGGCTGACCATGACCAGCAGAAACAACAGAAGCTCCAGACCCAGCAGAAGCACCAGTTCGGCCCTCCTGGGCGGCGCGCTCATCTCCGCGCTCGCCCTGGGCACCGCCGGACCGGGCGCCCAGGCTGCCACGGCCACGGCACCCACCACCGCCGCCGAGGCGCCCACGCCCGCGAACGCCGTCCCGGCCGGGCTCGGCCCCTGGGCCGCGCCCAAGGAACTGCCCGGCGTCAGCGGCGTCGTGGACCTGAAGGCGACCTCGGGCGGCACGGTCGCCGGGCTGTTCACGCAGGACGGCAAGACGGTCCTGGCGGTGCGGCCCGCGGGCAGCACCACCTGGGGCGCCGCCGTCCCCGCGCCGGACGGCGCCACGCTCCAGCGCACCGACGACGGCGCGCTCTCCCTGCTGTCGTGGACGGCCGCGGGCGACGGCGGCAGCCGCACCCTGAAGCTGGCCCGCCTCGCCCCCGACGGCAAGGAGTTCGGGCCCGCCGAGGACGTCGCCACCGGCACGCTCGCCGGCGACTGGGCGCACCGGCGCACGCAGTTGACGACGTTCGCCACCAACGCCAAGGGCCACCAGGCCGTCGCGTGGATGGACGCCGAGCACCGCCTGACGGTCGTCGACCGCACCGGCCCCGACGGCCAGTGGTCCGCGCCCAGGACCCTCGACCGGCTCCCCGACCCGATCGTCCGCGACGACAACGTCTACAACTACGTCCTGTGGGACCTGCGCATCGCCGTGGACCCCGCGGGCACCGTCGGCGTGATCTGGGGCGGCAACAGCCACTACACCGGCGACGGCGTCGACCCGGACCCGTCGGCGTACAAGTGGCACTACAAGTACCTGGAGAAGCCCGCCGCCGACGGCTCCTCCTGGAGCGCGCCGCGCGACCTGCCGCAGCTCGGCGAGAAGCCGAAGAAGGTCGCGTTCGCCGCCCACCCGAAGGGCGGGTTCCACCTGCTCGCGGGCGGCGACTACGCCCGCAAGACGGCCGGGGCGGCCGAGTGGGGCGCGGTCGAGCAGACCGGCGTGGGGGCACGGGCGTACGCGCCCGCCGAGCTGCTCACCACCCCCGACGGCGACGTCACGGCGGTCGGCTTCATTGGCAAGGACACCCCGGGCGTCGCCGGCCGCCCCGCCGACAAGGGGAGTTGGGGCGCGACCCGCAAGCTCGCCTCGTACGTCGACTCCGACTCCCTCGGCGCGACGGCCACGGCGGACGGCACGGTCGTCGTGACGTACACGCAGAAGCGCTTCGAGCTGGGCCGCTCCGTGCGCGGCGACTTCGTCGCGCAGACCGTGAAGGGCGGTGACCCGGCCAAGCCGCGCACCCTCAGCGCGCAGACGAAGGACAGCACGAGCACGGGTCTCGCGGCGGTCGACGACAAGGGCCGCCCGGTGGCGGTGTGGGCGCAGCGGGCCGCCGACGGCAAGAGCACCGCGTACACGGCGACCACGGGCACCCGCGCCAAGCCGAAGTGGCACGACTACGCCGACGACTCCCGAGGGGACGTCGTGGGCCTGTCGTTCAGCGCCTCGATGAAGCTGTACACGGGCGACGCCACCAACCCCACGGAGACGTTCTACGCCTCCCCGTGGGACGACAAGACGCGTGTCATACCGTTCGGCGACGCCGACGGGGACCGCTGCAACGACCTGGTCGTGCGCCTTCCCGGCGGCGAGGCCCGCCTCTACACCCCGGTGTGCGGCGGCCTGCCCACCCCGGACTCGCCGTACCAACGCCTGGCCCGGGACTGGAGCAAGTACGACACGCTCCTCGCGAGCGGGGACCAGACCGGCGACGGCCGCCCGGACCTGCTGGCCCGCGACAAGGCCACCGGGAATGTGTATCTGTACGCCCACGACGGGGCGGCGGGTTTCAAGCCGCGAGTGAAGATCCGCTCCGCCTGGACCGGGTACACCCGCGTGATAGGCGCGGGCGACCTCGACGGCGACGGCGTCGGCGACGTCCTCGCCCTCGACAAGTCCGGCGAGCTGTGGCGCTACGACGGCCTGCGCACCGGCAAGCTCAAGGACCGCGTCCGCGTGTTCAAGGACTGGGGCGCCTCGTACACGGACGTCATAGGCGCCGGTGACGTCAACGGCGACGGCAAGCACGACCTGCTGGCGCGCGACACGAGCGGCCGCCTGTGGCTCAACGCGGGCAAGGGCGACGGGACGTTCGCCAACCGCGTCGCGTCCGGCGACGCGCCGTACTGGAAGCAGTGGGCTTCCCTGGGCTAGCCCGTTTCCTGACGGTCCCCTCCCCGGGGACATGACGGATACGGGGCCGTCCTCCCGCCCCCGCGACGGGAGGACGGCCCCGGCACCACCCCTCGAAGGGCCGCCGGTCAGTACAGCTTGTTGACGGCCGTGGTCGTGGTCTTCTTGAAGGCGGACACGGGCGCGTCACCGAAGTCGCCCAGCTGCGCCCACTGCACGACGGTGACGGTCCTGCCGTCCCGCCCGACCGAAAGCAGCGCGATGTCGGTGGCGCCCCCGGACGACTCGGTGTGCACGCCGCGGACGCGGGCGCCCTCCTCGACCGGCAGCTTGCCGTAGTCCCGGCCCTTGGCCTCGATGTCGGGCGAGCCCTGCTCGATGCGGTCGGCGCAGCCACGGATCAGGTCGTCGTAGTGCTTCGCCAGGGCCTTGGCGTGGGCGGACGTGTCCGCCACGACGGTCAGCTGCACGGCGTTGGTGTCCAGGCCGGTGCGGAACTCCCGGTGCCGGTAGTCGTAGGAGGGCACGCCCTCCGTGCTCACGCAGGTGCCGAGACCCTCCGGGAACCCGTCCTCGACCGGCCCGGCGGTCCAGGACGACGACGGGTGCGGCGGCAGCTGGGACGCCGAAAGGAACTTGGGTGCGGCGGCCTGCGGCGCGGCGCCTGCGGCCGGTGCGGTGAGGACCGTGCCCGCCGCGAGGGCGGCGACGGCGAGGGCGGTGCAGGCGCTCGTACGGATGCGCAAGGACATGGGAGTTCCCCCGAGGGTGAGTGCGTGGACGTGGATGCCGCGAAGAGGTCGACCGGTCGGCCCGGGTCAGATCGGTGCGGGCCTGGTCGGTGCGGCACCAAGAGCATCAGCGGTCGCGGCGGCCGGGCGCAACAACCTGCGGCGGTGGAACCATCCCAGCCCGTCTGACGTGCAGGTACATGGGGTGCCTGGGATACCGTCCCGGGCCGGGTGGGGGCGTACGAGGACGGGGGACCCGTGTCGGCACAGGACGACGGCGACGGCATCGACGCGGTGGCGGAGTTCGCGGCGCTGCTGCGGGAGCTGAAGGAGCGCACGGACCGGAGCTACGGCTCGCTGGCCCGCCGCCTCGGCATGAACACCTCGACGCTGCACCGCTACTGCGCGGGCGACGCGGTGCCGCTCGACTTCGCCCCGTGGAACGCTTCGCGGCCCTGTGCGGGGCGACCTCGGAACAACGCCTGGAACTCCACCGGCGTTGGCTCCTGGCGGTGGAGGCCCGCCGTCGGCCTCGTACGGCGGGAGCGGGCGCGGCGGTGGAGGGCACCGCCGACCCGGATGCGGGAGTGGAGGGCGCCGCCGAAGCGGACGCGGAGCCGAAGGCCGACGGCGGCCCGGTCGCCACGCCGGACACGGAGCCAAAGCCCACCAGCGGCCCGGTCGCCACGCCGGACACGGAGCCAAAGCCCACCAGCGGCCCGGTCGCCGAAACGGACCCCGACGCCGGACCGCCCGGACCGCCCGACGCGCCCTCGCCCCCGCACCGCCCCTGGTACCGCCGCAGACGTCTCGTCGTCGCGCTGGCCTCCGCCTGCGCCGTCCTCGCGACGCTCGGGGCCTTCTCCGTGCTGCCGGACGGGCGGCGGGCGTCCGCCGACGGCCCCGACCGGGGCGCCGGTACGACGGAGGCCGCGGCGCCGGAGCGGCGGGGCGGCGCGCCCGACCCGGACGACACCGCCCCCGACGCCGAGCGGCCCTCCGGCTCCGCCGCCCCGAAGAACTCCAAGAACTCGAAGGACTCGAAGGACGCGAAGAAGAAGCAGGGCACCTCTCGCCCGCCCGGCGCGACCTCCACCCCGCCCCGCGGCGAGAAGCCCGCCGGGCAGCCCCTCACCTGGTCCGTCAACTCCCAGGCCTGGAAGCTCGGCTGCGACCACGACTACGTGGTCGCCAAACCGCCGAGCCAGGTCCCCCCTCCCCCGGTCCCGCAGGACGCGGCGCCCTGGGCGGCGACGCAGGGCGCGGTGCACGGCGGCGAGACGCTCGTCCAACTGTCGGTGCAGGGCCGCAGCGACACGGCCGTCGTACTGGAGGCGCTGCGCGTGCGCGTGGTCGGCCGTACGACACCGGTCAAGGGCAACGCGTACGCCATGGACGGGGGATGCGGCGGTGCGGTCACTCCCCGGTCCTTCGCCGTGGACCTGGACAAGGACCGCCCCCTCGCCCGCGCGGTCGCAGGGAACGACTCCGGCACGCCCATCCCGGCCGTCCGCATGCCCTACCGCGTCTCGGCGAAGGACCCCGAGGTCCTGCTGGTCACGGCCGGGACCAGCTCGTGCGACTGCCGCTGGTACCTGGAGCTGGACTGGTCCTCCCAGGGCCACAAGGGCACCGTGCGCGTCGACGACGACGGCCGCCCGTTCCGCACCAGCGCCATCAAGGGCCTGCCCCGGTACGCGTACGACACCGCGGGGCGCCGGTGGGGGAGCTACAGCTGAGGACGGGGCGCGTCCGGCGGGCGCCTCAGCCGACGGCCGTCTTGACGAGCTGCCCGATGCGGGCCTCGTCGGCGGCGGTCAGCTCCGTCAGGGCGAAGACGGTCGGCCACATGGTGCCGTCGTCGAGGCCGGTGGCCTCGTCGCTGAAGCCCAGCGTGGCGTAGCGCGACTTGAACTTGTGCGCGGCCTGGAAGAAGCACAGGACCTTGCCGTTCCTGGCGTACGCGGGCATGCCGTACCAGAGCTTCGGCGTCAGCTCCGGCGCGTTCGCCTTGACGATCACGTGGACGCGGGCCGCGAGCACCCGGTCCGCCTCCGGCATCTCGGCGATCTTCGCGAGCACGTCGCTCTCGCCGTCCGCCTTGGCCGCCTTGGCCGAGCGCGGGCCGCGCCGCGAGGAGGTCTTCAGCTCCTTGGCGCGCTCCTTCATGGCGCTCCGCTCGTCCTCGGTGAACCCCTCGTGCTTCTCGGCGGCCCCGGCGTTCTCGGTCGTCCCGGTCTTGCCGATGTTCTCGGTGACGGCGCTCTTGGTGGTCTTCCTCGTGGCGGCCATGACAGTTCCCCTCTCGTTGGACCCGCTGATCTCGTCGTTGGACCCGCTGTTCTCGCCTGCGACGTACGCGGCGGTGAGCGCGCGTGACCACTCGGGACGGCACATGGGACGCCCCCTCAGCCCTGGAGTTCCTGGATGCGGATGAGGTTGCCCGCGGGGTCGCGGAACGCGCAGTCGCGCACGCCGTAGGGCTGCTCCGTGGGTTCCTGGACGACCTCGGCGTCGGCGGCCTGGACCTTCGCGAAGGTGCCGTCGAGGTCGTGGGTGGCGAGCAGGATCCAGCCGTACGTGCCCTTGGCCATCATCTCGGCGATGACCCGGCGCTCGTCCTCGGTGATCCCGGGGTCGACGGCGGGCGGCGCGAGCAGGATGGACGTGTCGGGCTGGCCGGCGGGGCCGACGGTGATCCAGCGCATCGCGCCCTCGCCGACGTCGGTGCGGACCTCGAAGCCGAGGGCGTCGCGGTAGAAGGCGACGGAGGCGTCCGGGTCGGTGTGCGGAAGGGCCGTGGTGTGAATGGTGATGTCCATGTCCGTCATTTAACTGCGGCCCGGTGACCGGCGCTTCTCGAATCCTGACCAGTCACCGGGCCGCAGTCGGACGACACTCGGATGGCGCTCGGGGAGCGCTCAGACAGGGCTCAGACAGGGCTCAGACAGGGCTCACACGGCGCCCGTGAGCCGGTTCGCGAGGGTCGACATCGTGTACGTACCGATGCCCATGACGACCTCAAGGGCGTTGCGCTCCGTGTAGCCGTGCGCGAGGAACGCCTTCACGTCGGCGTCGTCCACACCCCCGGCACGCTCGACGACCCGGAGCGTGAACTGCCGTACGGCTTCGAGGCGTTCGTGGCCCTCGGGCAGCTCCCCGCCCTCGCGGAGCGTGGCCACGAGCGCCGCGTCGGCGCCGAGCTTGCACAGCTTGCCGGTGTGCAGGGTGACGCACACGTGGCAGTCGTTGCGCACGGCGATCGTCATGATGACGGTCTCGCGGGCCAGCGGGTCCAGCGTCGTGCGCTCGAACTTCGCGCTCAGCTCCAGGAAGCCGGTGAGCAGTTCGGGTGAGGCGGCGAGCTTGGCGACGGCGTCCGGCAGTACGCCGAAGGCGCGTACGACGTCCTCCATGGCGGCCCGGGATCCTTCTGGCGCGGTCTCCACGGTGTGTGCGGCGAACATCCCGTCCCCCTAAAATAGACAACATGGTTGACGACAAGAAGGTAAACCAGGTTGTCGAAAAAGGGAAGGGGTCGACTCGCCCCGAGCAGAGGACGGCGAGGGCAGGGGCTTCCGCGGCCCCCGCCCCGGACCGCCCCGGCTACGAGCTGCCCCTCCTCCTCTTCGCCGGTTTCCGCACCCTCATCGACCGCCTGCACGCCGAGCTGGCCCGCCAGGGCCACCCCGACCTGCGCCCCGCGCACGGCTTCGCGATGCAGGCCGTGGGAGCGGGCGGGGCGAGCGCCAGCGAGATCGGGCGGCGGCTCGGCGTGACCAAGCAGGCGGCGGGCAAGACCGTGGACCGCCTGGTCGCCCTCGGGTACGCCGAGCGCGCCGACGACCCGGCCGACGCCCGCCGCAAACTGGTCCGCCTCACCCCGCACGGCCTGGACGCCCTGGCCCGCTCGGCGGCGGTCTTCGACGAGCTGCGGGCGGAGTGGACGCGGGCGCTCGGCCCGGACCGCGTCGGCGCCCTGGAGGACGACCTGCGGGCGGTCGTCCCGCCGGAGGCGTTCCGACTGGACGCGGCGGGGTGGCTGGGCGGGGCGTGACGCCTCGGCCACGCGTCACGTTATGCCTCCGGGGTCGTGCACAGCGGTCCCCGCGCAGGAGGGGGAGAACCATGGCCGGAGTCCAGGATTTACACCGGGCTCTCATGTGGAGGGTGCTCGCACGCCGGGGCTACCGCACGCAGATCGTCGACCACTGCGTGGTCATCGCGCCGGAGCGCGCGGACCACGTTCGGATCATCCGGAACCTGGCCGCCCAGTTGGGAGTGGGCCCTCCCAGGAGGTCCGGTGTCCGGGCCTTCCAGGTCACCCTGCCTGAGTACGAGGACTTCCTCTTGCCCGACGTGGTCCGCTACCGGGCCGACGCGGCCTCTCCCTGGAGCCACCAGGACATCGAGATCATCGCCGAAGTCGTCAGCAAAGCCACCCACTACATGGACTACGGCCCGAAGCTGGCCGCCTACGCCACCTCGAAGATCCCGCTCTACCTCGTCGTCGACCCGGACACGAAGCGAAGCCACCTCTACTCGGCTCCCAAAGGCAGCGACTACGCGCGACGGCTCACGGTCACCTTCGGTGAGGAGATCCATACCCCCATGGGCCTCACCCTCAACACCTCCGACTTCTCCCGCGACTGAACCACCCCCCTCCCCCACACCCCCTTGCCTAGAGCCCACTCCACCCCGTTGGCTAAGACCCCATGAAGTACACGCAGCTGGGACGCACCGGACTCAAGGTCAGCCGCCTCACTCTCGGCACGATGAACTTCGGGCCGCAGACCGGGGAGGCGGAGAGTCACGCGATCATGGATGCCGCGCTCGCCGCGGGCATCAACTTCTTCGACACCGCCAACACCTACGGCTGGCACGAGAACAAGGGCCGCACCGAGGAGATCATCGGCACCTGGTTCGCGCAGGGCGGCGACCGACGCGACAAGGTCGTCCTCGCCACGAAGGTGTACGGGAACATGACGCCGGACGGCGTCGCCCCCTGGCCGAACCACGACAAGCTCTCGGCGGTCAACATCCGCCGCTCCGTGGAGGCCTCCCTCAAGCGCCTGCAGACCGACTACATCGACATCTACCAGTTCCACCACATCGACCGGAACACCCCGTTCGAGGAGATCTGGCAGGCCGTCGACGTCCTCGTCCAGCAGGGCAAGATCCTGTACGCGGGCTCCAGCAACTTCCCCGGCTACAAGATCGCCCAGGCGAACGAGCTGGCCGCCCGCCGCGGCAGCTACGGCCTGGTCACCGAGCAGTGCCTCTACAACCTCGCGGAGCGCCGCGCCGAGATGGAGGTCCTGCCCGCCGCCCGGGACTACGGCCTCGGCGTCATCCCCTGGTCCCCGCTGCACGGCGGGCTGCTCGGCGGCGTCCTGAAGAAGGAGGTCGAGGGCTCACGCCGCGCCTCGGGCCGGGCCGCGTCCGCCCTCACCGACCCGGCGACGCGCGCACAGGTCCAGGCGTACGAGGACCTGCTCGACAAGCACGGCCTGCACCCCGGCGAGGTCGCCCTGGCGTGGCTGCTCACCCGCCCCGGCGTCACCGGACCCATCGTCGGCCCGCGCACCGCGGAGCAGCTCGACTCGGCCGTGCGCGCCGTCGAGCTGAAGCTGAGCAAGGACGTGCTGCTGTCGCTCGACGAGATCTTCCCGGGCCCGGGCCCGTCACCGGAGGCCTTCGCCTGGTAGGGGATCGTCGCCCTCGCGGCGGCCTCGGCTACTGGCCGAGCGCCGCCGCGAGCGCCACGACGACGAACATCAGCACGAGCACACCGGCCATGATCCGGTTCCTGGTCTTGGGGTTCACGCCATCGAGGTTAACCGGCCGCGTCCGCGTCCTTCGCGGCGCCTCCCAGCGGCCATCGCCCCACCGCCTCGTACCGGGGCCGCTCCCCCGGCACCCCGCTCGTCGGCAGATTGCTGCGCACGAGCACCAGCTCGGACACGGTCCAGGGGGTGCCGGCGAAGGCGCCGAGGGCCGCCACGTACGGCGTGAAGTCCGCGTCGCCGCGCGAGCGGGCCAGCGTCAGGTGCGGGCGGTAGGGCCGGTGCTCGGTCATCGTGACGCCCGCCTTCCGCGCGGCCGCCTCCGCCCGGCCCGCCAGGATCCGCAGCTCGGCGACCGCGCCGCCCGCCCCGGCCCACAGTGCCCGGCCACCGAAGTGACCACCGCCGCGCAGCGACAGCGCGAACGGCGCCGTGCGCCGCGCCGCCCGCTCCATGCGCTCGCACACCCCGGGCACCACCTCGTCGTCCACCTCGGCCAGGAACGCCAGCGTGAAGTGCCAGTTCTCCCGGCTCGACCACCGCACCCCGTCGGGGCCCGGCAGCTGCTTCAACCCCGCCACCACACCGGCCAGTTCGTCCGCCACCGGCTCCGGGGGCAGCACCGCCGCGAAAAGTCTCATGCGACTAGCCTGCCTCCATGGACGCTTTGGATCACTCCGATTCCGTACGCATACGCGCCGCCGGACCCGCCGACGTCCCCGCCTTCCTCGGCATCCTCGACAGCGCCGTCGCCTGGCTGGTCTCCCGGGGCCACACGAAGCAGTGGGGCACCGAGCCGCTGTCGCGGAACCCGAAGGTCGTCGAGGCGATCGAGAAGTACGTGGCCACCGGCTCGCCGTGGATCGCCGAGGTCGGCGGGGAGCCCGCGGGGATGCTGATGCTCACCGACGGCCCCGGCTCCTACATCCCCCCGGTCGCCGAGCCCGAGCAGTACGTCCACTACCTGGCCACCGACCACCGCTTCGGCGGCCTGGGCGTGGGCCGCGCCCTCCTGGCCCACGCCGCGGCCGAGACCCGGAGGAAGGGCATCTCCCTGCTCCGGGTCGACTGCTACGCGGGCAACGAGGGCCGCCTCGTCGCGTACTACGAGAGCAACGGCTTCGTGCGGACGGAATCCTTCACGGAGAAGGACGGCACGTGGCCGGGCCAGGTCCTGGAACGCCGCGTGTGACTCCCGGCCTGGCTGGGGCCCCGTAAGGGGCGCGGGGAACTGCGCGACAAGCCCCCACCGAGCAGCAGCCCGACAAGAACGCGCAGTCCCCCACCATCCGCTACGCCGCTACGCCGCAGGCGCCAACTCCCGCTCCCGGGCGACAAACTCCACGTGGGTGCGGCCCCGCCGAAGGTCCACCTTCAACCGGAGATTCGCCGCGCGCGCCAGCATCAGGCCGACCCCGAGCGCGGCGACAGCCACGATCAGCCCACCCAGAGCAAAGCTCACGCGCACCCCGTACGCATCGGTGAGCCACCCGAACAACGGCCCCCCAAGGGGCGTACCCCCCACGAACACCATCATGAACAGACTCATCACCCGCCCCCGCATCTCGGGGTCGGTGGCCATCTGCACCGAGGAGTTGGCGGTGACGTTGACGGTGAGCCCGATCGCGCCGACGGGCACGAGCAGCGCGGCGAAGACGTAGGCGTTGGGCACCGCGGCGACGGCGATCAGCGCGACGCCGAACAGACCGGCCGCGCCCGCGAGCATCCGCAGCCGCGAGGACCGCCGCCGCGCGGCGAGCAGCGCCCCGATCAGCGACCCGGCCCCCATCAGCGTGGTGAACAGGGCGTACATGCCGGAGCCGCCGTGGAAGACGTCGTCGGCGTACGCGCTCAGCCAGATCGGGAAGTTGAAGCCGAACGTGCCGATGAAGCCGATGAGGACGATCGGCCAGATCAGCTCCGGGTGCCGGGAGACGTAGTTCAGGCCCTCGCGGAGCTGCCCCTTGCGGCCGCGCGGCGCGAGCGGGCTGCGGGTCAGCTCGGCGGTGCGGATGAGCAGGAGTCCGGTCAGCGGCGCGAGGAAGGACAGGCCGTTGGCGAGGAACGCCCAGCCGGGGCCGACGGCGGCCGTGACGAGGCCCGCGACGGCCGGGCCGATGAGGCGCGCGGACTGGAAGTTCGCGGAGTTCAGCGAGACGGCGTTGCGGAGCTGGTCGGGGCCGACGAGCTCGGACACGAAGGACTGCCGGGTCGGGTTGTCGACGACGGTCACCAGGCCGGTGAAGAACGCGGTGACGTAGACGTGCCAGACCTGGACGTGGCCGGAGAGCGTCATCGCGGCCAGGAAGAGGCCGCCCATGCCCATGGCGCCCTGGGTGAAGAAGAGCAGGTTCCGCTTGGCGAACCGGTCGGCGATGACGCCGCCGTACAGGCCGAAGAGCAGCATCGGCAGGAACTGCATCGCGGTCGTCACACCGACGGCGGCGGACGAGCCGGTGAGGCTCAGGACCAGCCAGTCCTGGGTGATGCGGGCCATCCAGGTGCCGGTGTTGGAGACGGCGGCTCCCGCTGCGAACAGCCGGTAGTTCCGGATGCGCAGGGAGCTGAACATCGTGGTCTTGTGAGGGCGGACGGTTTGGTCGAGGGCGGTTGGTGCGGGGGCGGAGTCTGCTCCGGATCCCGTACTCAAAAGGGTTCGCCTCCTTGGCGTCAGGTCAGAGGTGGGCCAGCTTCTCCAGGACCGGAGCGGCGGCGCGCAGCGCCTCCCACTCGTCCTCGTCGAGGTCGGCGGCGAGGTTCGCGAGCCACGCGTTCCGCTTGCGGCGGCTCTCCTCGAGCATGGCCTCGGCCTGCTCCGTCTGGGTCACCACCTTCTGGCGGCGGTCCTCCGGGTGCGGTTCGAGCCTGACCAGGCCCTTGGCCTCCAGGAGCGCGACGATGCGGGTCATCGACGGCGGCTGCACATGCTCCTTGCGGGCGAGCTCGCCCGGTGTGGCGCTGCCACAGCGGGCGAGGGTGCCGAGCACCGACATCTCGGTGGGGCTCAGCGACTCGTCGACCCTCTGGTGCTTGAGTCGACGGGAGAGGCGCATCACGGCGGAGCGCAGCGAGTTCACGGCGGCAGCGTTGTCACCATGGGAGAGGTCCGGCATGTTCTTTAGCGTAACTCATTACCCTAACTAAAGACCACTCGGTTACCGGCCGGGGAAGCCCGGGTTGCCCGTGATCTGGCACACAGAACCCTTTCGTCACCCAAATGAGTGAGCTGGATTCGGAAAGCCGGGCGTCCCCCACGCGAGGGCGGCAACGCTGTACGCATGGCATCGACAGTGCTCAGCCTGCGGATAGACGGCGATCTGCTCGACCGGATCCGGCAGCACGCCGCGAAAAGAGGAATGAGCGTCCAGGACTATGTGGCCCGGACGCTCATCCGTGATGACTTCGACGAGCGGTTCAAGTCGTCCGTCGAGGCGACGGAGAAGTTCTACGCCTAGGGGGCGCCCAGAGGCACCGCCGGGGCCCCCGCCCCCGGCCCGCGCCCCTTCGGGGTGCTACGTGAGACCGAGCGCCGGCATCAGGTAGTAGAAGGCGAACACGGCGGACACCGCATACATCGCGACCGGCACCTCACGGCCCCGCCCGGCCGCGAGCCGCAGGACGGTGAAGGCGATGAAGCCCATGCCGATGCCGTTCGTGATCGAGTACGTGAACGGCATCATCAGCATCGTCACGAACGCCGGGATCGCGATGGTGTAGTCGCTCCAGTCGATCGCGCCGATCGAGCCGGACAGGATCAGGAAGCCGACCGCGAGCAGCGCGGGCGTGGCCGCCTGCGAGGGCACCATCGTGGCGAGCGGCGTGAGGAACAGCGCCACGGCGAACAGACCGCCGGTGACGACGTTGGCGAGGCCGGTCCGCGCGCCCTCGCCGACGCCCGCCGTGGACTCCACGAAGCAGGTGGTGGCCGAAGCGGAGGAGGCGCCGCCCGCGGCGACCGCGATGCCGTCGACGAAGAGCACCTTGTTGATGCCGGGCATGTTGCCCTTGTCGTCGGTCAGGTGGGCCTCGTCGCCGATGCCCATGATCGTGCCCATCGCGTCGAAGAAGCACGAGAGCAGCACGGTGAAGACGAACAGCACGCCGGTGAGCACGCCGACCTTGTCGAAGCCGCCGAACAGGCTGATCTCGCCGACCAGGCCGAAGTCGGGGGTCGACACCGGGTTGCCGGGCCACTCCGGCGTCGTCAGACCCCAGGACGGCACGTCCGCGACCGCATGGATGATCATGGCCAGAACCGTCATGACGACGATGGACAGCAGGATCGCGCCCGGCACCTTCCGCACCAGGAGCGCCAGCGTGAGCAGCACGCCGAGGACGAAGACCAGGACCGGCCAGCCGTTCAGGTGACCGTCGCCGCCGAGCTGGAGCGGCACGGTGGTGTGCGCGGCGTCGGGGATGCGCGAGACGAAGCCCGCGTCGACGAGGCCGATCAGCATGATGAACAGGCCGATGCCGATCGCGATGCCCTTGCGCAGGCCGAGCGGCACGGCGCTCATCACGCGCTCCCGCAGGCCCGTGGCCACCAGGAGCATCACCACGAAGCCCGCGAGGACGACCATGCCCATGGCGTCCGGCCAGGACATCCGGGGCGCCAGCTGCAGGGCGACCACGGTGTTCACGCCGAGGCCCGCGGCGAGGGCGATCGGCACGTTGCCGATGACACCCATGAGCAGCGTGGTGAACGCGGCCGTGAGGACGGTGGCGGTGACCAGCTGCTTGTTGTCGAGCTGATGGCCGTACATGTCCTTGGCGCTGCCGAGGATGATCGGGTTGAGCACGATGATGTAGGCCATCGCGAAGAAGGTGGCGAAGCCGCCCCGTACTTCCCTGGCCAGGGTCGAGCCCCGCTCCGAGATCTTGAAGAAGCCGTCGAGCCCGCCCTGCGGGGAATTCGGGGGCTGCTTGGCGTCGACCGGAGCGCTGGCCGAGGGGGACATGCGGGACCTCATGACCTCTGTTGAACGGGATGTGCCGGGCTTGCGCGAGATGATGTCTTCGCTTGCGCGAGATTGTGTCTTCGTACGAAAGCAACTGGCCATTAAGAAGCCGTTTCAGTATGAATACATGAACGAGAAATGGCCATCTCCGCGCGTAGAGCCTTGTGGCACAAGGGGTGTGAGTGCGCGCCGGAGGCCGGAACCGGCCCCGACTAAGCTGGGGGCCATGGCGAAGTGGACATCCAAGCACGAGGCGCCGGAGCCCCTGGAGGGCCCGATCGTCGCCACCATCACCGGCGGCACGATCCTCTGGTTCGTCCTCTTCGTCGTGCAGATGCCGTTCTACGGCTGGTTCGACGACCGCGACCTCACCTGGTGGGTGTGGACCTGCCTCGCCGGCGGCGGCCTCGGCCTGATCGGCATCTGGTACGTCCGCTCGCGCGACGCGGCGATCAAGCGGGCGCGGGCGGCCGCGGAGACCGCCGAGCCGGTGCAGTCGGAGGACTCCGAGCCGGTGTAGTACGTCGGCAGTACGGCATACGACCTGAGGGCAAACCCCGTCCTACCGAGGTCGGATCTTTCCGGTACTCAAGGGGTGAACCCCCCACTCCCCCCGTACCGTCGTCTGCATGACGCATATCGACGCGGGCGCCGAGCTGGACCCGGTCCACCCGGTGGCGCCGCCGACGGCACGGGCCACCGGCCTCACGGCGGCCGAGGTCGCCGAGCGGGTCGCCCGCGGCGAGATCAACGACGTACCCGTCCGCAGCAGCCGGTCCACCACCGAGATCGTCCGCGCCAACGTGTTCACCCGCTTCAACGCCATCATCGGCGTGCTCTGGGTGATCATGCTGTTCGTGGCGCCGATCCAGGACAGCCTCTTCGGCTTCGTGATCGTCGCCAACACGGGCATCGGCATCATCCAGGAGCTGCGCGCCAAGAAGACCCTCGACGGGCTCGCCGTCATCGGCGAGGCCAAGCCGACGGTCCGGCGCGACGGCGTGGCCGCCGAGATCTCCACCTCCGAGATCGTCCTCGGCGACCTAGTCGAACTCGGCCCCGGCGACAAGATCGTGGTCGACGGCGAGACGGTCGAGGCCGACGGCCTCGAAGTCGACGAGTCCCTGCTCACCGGCGAGGCCGACCCGGTCCTGAAGAAGCCGGGCGACAAGATGATGTCGGGCTCGTTCGTGGTCGCCGGCGGCGGCGCCTTCACCGCCACGAAGGTGGGCCGCGAGGCGTACGCGGCGCAGCTCGCCGAGGAGGCCAGCCGCTTCACGCTCGTCCACTCCGAACTGCGCTCGGGCATCTCCACGATCCTCAAGTACGTGACGTGGCTGATGGTCCCGACCTCGATCGGCCTGATCATCTCCCAGCTCGTCGTCAAGGACGACAACTTCAAGGAGTCGATCGCCTACACCGTCGGCGGCATCGTCCCCATGATCCCCGAGGGCCTGGTCCTGCTGACCTCCGTGGCCTTCGCGATCGGCGTGATCCGCCTCGGCCGCAAGCAGTGCCTGGTGCAGGAACTCCCCGCCATCGAGGGCCTCGCGCGCGTCGACACCGTCTGCCTCGACAAGACGGGCACGCTCACCGAGGGCGGCATGGACGTCACCGAGCTGCGCCCCCTGAACGGCTCCGACGAGGCCTACGTACGCAAGGTCCTCGGCGCCCTCGGCGAGTCCGACCCGCGCCCCAACGCCTCCCTCCAGGCCATCATCGACGCCTACCCCGACAGCGACGAGTGGCGCTGCACGGAGTCGCTGCCCTTCTCCTCCGCCCGCAAGTACAGCGGCGCCAGCTTCAGCGAGGGCAACGGCGAGGACTCCACCTGGCTGCTCGGCGCCCCCGACGTGCTGCTGCCCACCGGCGACCCGACCCTCGACGAGATCGAGCACCTGAACCACCAGGGCCTGCGCGTGCTGCTCCTGGCCCGCGCCGCGGGCGACCTCGACGCCCCCGACATCGCGGCCGGCGCCCACGCCACCGCCCTCGTCGTCCTCGAACAGCGCCTGCGCCCCGACGCCGCCGACACCCTGCGGTACTTCGAGGAGCAGAACGTCCAGGCGAAGGTCATCTCCGGCGACAACGCGGTCTCCGTCAGCGCCGTCGCGGGCAAGCTCGGCCTGCCCGGCGCCGAGAACACCGTCGACGCCCGGCAGCTCCCCACCGACCAGGACCAGATGGCCGAGGCCCTCGACGCCAACTCCGTCTTCGGCCGCGTCACCCCGCAGCAGAAGCGGGACATGGTCGGGGCGCTCCAGTCCAAGGGCCACACGGTCGCCATGACCGGCGACGGCGTGAACGACGTCCTCGCCCTGAAGGACGCCGACATCGGCGTCTCGATGGGCTCGGGCTCCGAGGCGACGCGCGCGGTCGCGCAGATCGTCCTGCTGAACAACAGCTTCGCGACGCTGCCTTCCGTGGTCGCGGAGGGCCGCCGCGTCATCGGCAACATCACGCGCGTGGCGACCCTGTTCCTCGTGAAGACGGTCTACTCCGTCGTCATCGCGCTCCTGGTGGTCTGCTCCCAGGTGGAGTACCTCTTCCTGCCCCGCCACCTGACCCTGCTGTCCACCCTCACCATCGGCGTCCCCGCGTTCTTCCTCGCCCTGGCCCCCAACAAGGAGCGCGCGAAACCGCACTTCGTCCGCAGGGTCATGCGCTACGCCCTGCCGGGCGGCATCATCGCGGCGGTCGCCACCTTCGCCACGTACCTCCTGGCCCGCCACCACTACACCGGCGAGGGCGCCCGCGAGGCCGAGACCAGCGCGGCCACCCTCGCGCTCTTCCTCGTCTCCCTCTGGGTCCTCGCGATCATCGCCCGCCCCTACACGTGGTGGCGCATCGCCCTGGTCGCCGCCATGGGCCTCGGCTTCCTGCTCGTCCTCGTCATCCCCTGGCTCCAGGACTTCTTCGCCCTGAAGCTGGTCGGCACGACGATGCCGTGGGCGGCGGTCGCGATCGCGGCGGTCGCGGCGGCGGCGATCGAGTTCGCCTTCCGCTGGGTCGACCGCCGCTTCGCGGCCTAGCTCTGGCCCCTGGGCCTTGGGCGGTTCTTCCCCGCGGGCCGGTGGGGGCTTGTCGCGCAGTTCCCCGCGCCCCTTTTGGGGCGCGGGGCTCAGCGTACGTCGACGGAGTCCCCGGTCGACGTGACGGCCGGGGTGGTCGACGTCCCCGCGAAGACATAGCGGAAGGTGCCGTCGGCCGACGCCTTCACCGTCGTCTTCAGGTTGCCCTTCGTGCCGGACGTGACCGTCTTGACGGTCGTGTAGGACGCGGCGCCCTTCTTCTTGAACTGCAGCTTCACCGGCTGCTGGGTGTAACCCGCGTACTTCTTCGTGTCCCAGTTGGCGCGCGTCAGGGCACCGGCCACCGTGATGGCCTTGCCCTTCTTCACCGGCTCCGGGGAGGCGTTGACCGTCAGCTTCGCGGCGCGCTGGAGACGGACCTTCGTCGGGTACGAGTCGACGACGGTCATGTCGTCGTCCTCGGAGCGCGCGTAGGCGAAGACCTTCCAGTCGTCGGCCAGGGAGTTCTTCTTGAGGTTCTTCTTCGGGTCGGCGATGACGGTGCCCGTGCACGTGGCGGTCTTCGCGTTCCCCTCGACGCACGAAAGCCCCGAGGCCTGGTCGAGGACCAGCTGACCGTCCTTGTCGGCGAAGTTCGGGCCGTGCCACAGCGTGGCGGCGGCCACCTCGATCCCGGACGGGTCGGTCGCGGTGACCGAGACGGTGAACTTCTTGGCGGAGGTGCCGACCACCACGTCCTTGCCGCCGTTGACCACGACCTTGGTGATCTCGACGTCACCGTCGGCCTCGTCCGCGTGCGCGGCCGGGACGGCGAGGGCGGAGAGGGCGAGGGCGCCGGTCAGCGCGCCCACAGTGGCACGAATGCGCATGTGATTCCCCAACTGGAAAGCGGGGCCCCGCGAGCGTGGATCGGCACGCGGGGCCCCGGTGATCGAGGAGCCTGTTGGCTCGCACGATCAGACATGCGAAGGGCATCACTGGTTGTACGCAGCAGCTTCACCGACTACGCACAACTCGCGGTGGGTCAGGTGCTGTTGGATCAGCGGACGTCGATGGCGTCGCCCGCGGACGTGACGGCCGGGGTCGTGGACGTACCCGCGAAGACGTAACGGAAGGTGCCGTCGACCGACGCCTTCACCGTGGTCTTCAGCTCGCCCTTGCTGCCCGACTTCACGGTCTTGACCGTGGTGTAGGCGCTCGCGCCCTTCTTCTTGAACTGCAGCTGCACCGGCTGCTGCGTGTAGCCCGCGTACTTCTTCGTATCCCAGTTGGCGCGCGTCAGGGCACCGGCCACCGTGATGGCCTTGCCCTTCTTCACCGGCTCCGGGGACGCGTTGACCGTCAGCTTCGCGGCGCGCTGGAGGCGGATGCCGGGCTTGAGGGCCGTCTGGACCACGTAGTCGTCGTCGTTGCCGCCCGCTGCGGCGAGGAGCTTCCAGCCGCCGCCCGCCAGGTGGTTGCCGAGGCCGTTGTTCTCCAGGGACGCCTTCGGGTTCACCGTGATGGTGACCGTGCAGGTGGCCGTGGTCTCGTTCGCGTGCGTGCACTTCTCGTCGTCGACCGGGGTGAGCATGCCGTCGACGTAACGCTCGTTCAGCTTCTCGCCGTGCCACAGGAGGCCGCCGGCACCGGCGACACCCTTCGGGTCGGTCGCGGTGACGGCGATGGTGAACTTCTTCTTGGCCGTGGTGCCGACCACGAGGTCCTTGCCGCCGTTGACGACGAACTTCGTGATCTTGGTGTCGCCCTGCTGTGCGTCCTTCAGCGGGAAGCCGGGGTCGGCGAGCGGGGCGGCCTGGGCGCTCGGGGCGACGAAGGCGGAGAGGGCGAGGGCGCCGGAGACGGCGGCCACGGTGGCGCGGATGCGCATGGTGGTTCCTTGGGGATGTGGAGAGTCGACCGCTGCCGCGGGGCGCCGCGGCAGCGGAAGGTCAGCGGGAGCGCGAAGGTCAGCGGACGTCGATGGCGTCGTCCGCGGACGTGACGGCCGGGGTCGTGGACGTACCCGCGAAGACGTAACGGAAGGTGCCGTCGACCGACGCCTTCACCGTGGTCTTCAAGTTGCCCTTGCGGTCCGACTTCACGGTCTTGACCGTGGTGTAGGCGCTCGCGCCCTTCTTCTTGAACTGCAGCTGCACCGGCTGCTGGGTGTAACCCGCGTACTTCTTCGTGTCCCAGTTGGCGCGCGTCAGGGCACCGGCCACCGTGATGGCCTTGCCCTTCTTCACCGGCTCCGGGGAGGCGTTGACCGTCAGCTTCGCGGCGCGCTTGACGCCGACGGTCGTGTACGTCTCCTTGATGACGTGGTTCTCGGCGCGGCCGTTGGCCAGCAGACCGGCCATCACCTTCCAGCTGCCCGCGTTGCCGTTCCCGAGCTTGCGCGGGGTGGCCTTGAGGACGAGCTTGCACGTCCCGGTGGTGGCGTCGACCTTGGTGCACTTGGCCTCGTTCGCCGGGTCCACGATGCCCTTCAGGTGCCCCGGCTCGAACTTCGTGCCGCGCCACAGGATGGCCATGCCGTCCTTGATCCCCTTCGGGTCGGTGCCCGTGACGGTGACTGTGACCTTCTTGGCGGACGTGCCGACCACGATGTCCTTGCCGCCGTTCACGACGACCTTCGTGATCTTGGTGTCGCCCTTGACCGAGTCGGCCTGCGCGGCCGGGACGGCGAGGGCGGAGAGGGCGAGGGCGCCGGAGACGGCGACGACGGTGGCGCGGGTACGCATGATGTTCCTCGGGTGGTGCGGGCCCCGCGGCGCGCCGGGGTGGCGGCGCCGCGGGACGGGGGTGAACGGGAAGGCCGCTGGGGCCTGGAGGGAGCTGAAGGGCCGCGGTCAGCGGACGTCGATGGCGTCGCCCGCGGACGTCACGGCCGGGGTCGTCGACGTACCCGCGAAGACGTAACGGAAGGTGCCGTCGACCGACGCCTTCACCGTGGTCTTGAGGTTGCCCTTGCTGTCCGACTTCACCGTCTTCACGGTCGAGTAGGACGAGGCGCCCTTCTTCTTGAACTGGAGCTGCACCGGCTGCTGGGTGTAGCCCGCGTACTTCTTCGTGTCCCAGTTGGCGCGGGTCAGGGCACCGGCCACCGTGATGGTCTTGCCCTTCTTCACCGGCTCCGGGGAGGCGTTGACCGTCAGGCGGGAGGCGCGCTTGAGGCGGATGTCCGACTTGAGGTCGTCCATCGTGACCTGCTCTTCGTTCTTGTTGGTCACGGCCGCGAAGACGTTCCAGCGGACACCGGCGCCCACGTTGCGGAGCCGTGCCGGGTCCGCGGTGACGTTCACGGTGCAGGTCGTGGTGGTGTCGTCCACGTCGGCGCAGGTGGGGTTGTACTCCGCCTGGGTCGCCGGGGTGATGATCCCGGTCGGGGCGTCGGGGTCGTCGCCGAGCCAGAGGTAGCCGCTGGAGAGCTCGATCCCGGCCGGGTCGCTGGCCGTGATGGTGAGCGTGAACTTCTTCTTCGCGGACGTGCCGAGCGTGACGTCCTTGCCACCGTTGACGGTGACGTCGGTGACCTTGATGTCGCCCGCGACGGCACGCTGCGCGCCCACGGCCTCGGTGGCGTCGGCGACGGCGGCGGACGCCTTGGGGGCAACCGGCTCATCCCCCGCGTGGGCGGCCGGAACAGCGAGAGCGGACAGAGCCAGGGTGCCGGACACAGCGGCGACAGTGGCACGGATACGCATGTGTTTTCCCCAGGTGGAGAAGGGGGCCGCGCGGTGTTGAAGCCCGCTCGCGAGGTCCCGGTGATCTAGGAGTCTGATTGACTCGGCAGATCAGACCCACAACCCTGGCCAGAGGTTGTACGGGGGGTGAAGTTCGTGTTCCCGACCACCCCACCCCCTCACACCCCGGCTAGTCGAACCACCGGTCCCGGGCCAGCTCCTCCGTACGCGAAGGATCCTCGAGCAGCGCCGCCACCTCGAACCGCCGCGGCCACTGCCGTGCCGCCCACGCGAGACCCGCGGCCACGCCCTCCACGGTCGCCGCGTGCACGACCCCGTCGGAGGTGCGGCGCCACTCCAGGTCGACGCCGTCGGCCACCAGCTCCTCGTACTCCCGGTACGTCGCCGGGGTCGCAGGACCGAGCAGCACCCGCACGGACTCCGGCACCTCGTGCTCCACCCCGCCCTCCGGGTCGACCTCCGCCGCCACCCGCTCGCTCAGGCGCCGCACCTGGAACAGCTCGGCCAGGTCGGCCGCGCGGGACGGGGCGACCGGAAGCAGCGGCACGCCGGAGGCGAACGGCAGCAGGTCCGGCGCGTCGGCGACGACCGCGTCCGCCGCGTCGACGATCACGATCTCCCCCACCTCCCCGTCCGGGCCGCCGCCCAGGACCGCCCGCACCTCGTCGGGCAGCGTCACCTGCTCCGGGTCGAGGTCCGCGAGCGCCCCGTACAGCGCGTGCAGCTGCGCCGCGGAAACGGTCCGCTCCGGGTCCGCGAGCCGGTCGAGCAGCTCGGCCGCCCCGCCCGGCTCCGCGAGCAGCGAGGCGACCGACGTGCGCACGCCCAGCGCCCTGAGGACCTGCTCGTCGTCGAACCCGGACGCGTCGGCGTCGTCGTAGAGGCCGTCGAGCAGCGGGTCGCCGCCCGCCGCCCGCAGGCCCGCCGGGCGCCGGCCGCCGAGCACCGAGTGGCCTCGCAGCCACCACGCCGTGTACGACCGCACGCTCTCCGTCGTGCCGTCAGGGAGGAGCACCCGCACCGGCTGGGTCAGCGCGTCGCGCAGCGGCGGCCGGGAGAGCAGGGCGAGGGCCCGCGGCCAGGCGTCGTCGTCGACGAGGTCGAGGTCACGGACGGCGACGAGCTCCGTCGCGACCGGCGGCACCGGCGTGTCCGGCAGCCGGTCCAGGATGTCCTCGCACCACACGTCCACGGCGTCGAGCAGACCCGCGTCGTCGGGCTCGGCGAAGTCGCCGTCGCGGGGCTCCAGCTCATCGGGGTCCAGGACGACGTCGGTGGCCCGTACGAGCGCGAACGAGGCGAGCACCCCGCACGCGGCGAGCGGCTGCTCGCCCCACCGCTCCGCGAGGTCGGCGTCCACCCCGGCGAGTTCGCCCTCCCGCATGACGGCCTCGAACGCGCTGCCGGGCAGCACCAGCTCCCCGGCGGGCGCGAGCTCACCGTCCTCGTCGGGCAGCGCGAGCGCCCCGAGCCAGGGCTCGTCACCGGGCGCGAGATCCGCGTCCCGTACGAGGGTGAGGACCAGCTCGGCCAGCTCCTCGGCGTCCAGGGCCCCTTCGCCGCCGGGCCCGTCGCCGTCGCCGTACCAGCTGTCGTCGTCCAGGGACCCCGCGACGGCCGCCCGCACCTGCGGGGTCGTCAGGACCGCGCGGGGCGTGGCGGGCAGGGCGCCCAGCTTCTCCAGGAGCGGATGGGCGGCGTCGGCGTGCGCGACCTTCAGGCCGATCCTGGCCAGGGCCGCGGAGCCGCTCTCGTCGGCGGTGCTCGTGCCCGGCGCGGGCAGCAGGACCTGGCGGGGGCCGATGGTGGTGCGGCCGTCGGCGAGCGGCACCGGCAGGCCCGACAGCCGGTCGGGGTCGACCCCGACGAGGGTGTCGTACAGCCGCCGCCACCAGGACGGCTCCCGCTCAAGGCCGGCGAGCCGGTCGACGGCCTCGGTCAGCGGGACCCGGGCGACGCCGAGCGTCCGCAGCTCGCCGCGCCGCTCCAGGCCCGCGGGCAGCAGGCTCGGCAGGACCTCGGCGAGGACCCGCACGGTGTCGGCGCCCGCGCCCTCCACCACCTCCGCGTCGCGCGGCCGCAGCGTCTCGGGGACCTCGGTGGCCTCGGCGTCCAGCCACTCGTCACCGGCGGCGGCGCCGTCCGTCCGCGCGGGCGGCACGGCGGGCGGCAGGAACGCGGTGCGCGGCAGCCGGTCGAGCACGGCGCCCCGCAGCGCCCCGTCCAGCTCGCTCTGGCCGAGCGGCCCCGGCACCAGGCCGATGACGCCCTCGGCCACCG
Source organism: Streptomyces sp. RK9 (assembly GCF_045070545.1). NCBI lineage: Bacteria > Bacillati > Actinomycetota > Actinomycetes > Kitasatosporales > Streptomycetaceae > Streptomyces > Streptomyces sp. RK9. The sequence continues at coordinate 523,674 of NZ_CP173704.1, forward strand.
GCCGCCAGGAGGCGAGCAGTTCGGCGTACGCGTCCGCCGCGCGCTCCACCAGGAAGTCCGTGAGCGGGCCCGGCGCGGCGTGACGCCGGCTCGTGTCCAGCGGGAACGACGCGATGAGCAGGGCCGGTACGCCGAGGGGCTCGTCGCTGGGGGTGGGCGCGTGCACGACCGCGCTCGTCCGCGGCCGCTCCGGGGCGCCGTCCGGGCCCGCGGGCACGGCCCACGTCAGATGCCAGTACGGCCGCTGCCGCTCCTCGACGGGGCGGTCCGCGAGCAGTTCGGGGGCCAGCGTGCCCTGGCTGCTGACGGTACGCCAGCGGGTCGTGCCGTCACGGCTGTCCTCCACGACGGTGTACGGTCCGTCGGCCGCGCGGCGCATCGTGCGGACCGGGCCGCCCGGCACCGTGACCGTGACCTCCTCCAGACCCGGCAGGGCCAGCAGCAGCGCGTCGTCGACGCCCTCCAGGAGCCGGGCCACCAAGTCCTCGGCGGCGGCGTCCCGCAACGGCAGGATCACGACGGTGTCGTACCCCTCCGGAGCGGTGCCCTCCGCGGGCAGCGGCAGCCGCAGCAGCGGTACGTGGCCCTCCCTGCGCCGGATCTCGTCCCCGAGGCCCGGGCTGAACCTGGCCGTCTCGGCGGCCAGTTCCCTGGCCTCCGCGAGCGAGAACCGGACGCCTCCGGTGCGGCCGACGACGGCGGGGGCGTCGGAGACGGCGAGGACGGCGGCGAAGCCCACGCCGAAGCGGCCGGTCGTCCGCCTGGCGGCGGGGTCCTCTCCGGGCTCGCCCGCCCCGGTGGCCCGCGGTCCGTTCTGCCGGTCCAGGCGGTTGTCGCGGTCCTCCCGCTTCGCGGAGGCCCGCAGGGTGGACAGCGACTCGACGCCCGTCGCGTCCAGGGGGGCGCCCGTGTTCGCCGCGGCGAGGACTCCGTCCTGGAGGGTGAGGGCCAGACGGCCCGGTACGCCCGCGCGGGCGGCGGCGTCCGAGGCGTTCTGGGCCAGCTCCACGACCAGGCGGTCGCGGTAGCCGCCGAGGGCCATGTCCTCCTCGGCGTTCGCGTCCTCGCGGAACCGGGCCGGGCTCGCCGCCCAGGCCTCAAGGACTGAGCGGCGCAGGCGGGCGGTGCCGAACGGGTCGGTGCCCTCGTCGGCCGGCCGCACGGTCTTGCTCACGTGGTCGCTCTCCCTCTGCCTGCGGATACGGGCCTGGGGCCGCTGCTGGCTGTGGTCGTGGTGGTGGTCGTCGTCGGGGGGCGACGGTATCGCGTCCCGCTGGGGGGTGGACTTCGGGTGCGGCCCGGCGGTGGGTTGTCCGCCGCGCTGCGCGCGGCGTGCGTCCCACCCGCCCACCCGTTCACCCCGAACATTCCGCTCGGGAGCTTCGCGTGCGGGTCCGGTGGTCAGCTGTTCGCCGCGCTGCGCGCGACGTGTCTCCCACCCACCCACCCGTTACCCCCAACGTCGGCTTCTTGGGGCTTCGCGTGCGGGTCCGGTGGTCGGTTGCGCCGCGCTGCGCGCGACGTGCGTCCCACCCGCCCACCCGTTCACCCCGAACATTCCGTTCAGGAGCTTCGCGTGCGGCCCGGCGGTCGGTTTCCACCGCGCTGCGCGCGGCGGCGTGCCCGCCCGCCCACCCGTTGCTCGGCACCGGATCGTTCGGGTACGGACGCTCCTTGGGCAAGGGGCAGGCTCGGGGAGCACAGCGGACACGGCGGACACGGGGCACATCGGTACGGGGTGGGCGGGAGCGAGCATCACGCGGAGCGTGGCGGAGCAGGTGTCGCGCGCGGCGCGGCGCAACCGACCACCGGCCCGCACGCGAAGCCCCAGGAAGCCGCCTCTGGGGGCAACGGGTGGGCGGGTGGGAGACACGTCGCGCGCAGCGCGGCGCAACCGACCACCGGCCCGCACGCGAAGCCCCCGAGCCTTGACGTCAGGGGCGAACGGGTGGGCGGGTGGGAGCAAAGCGCCGCGCGCAGCGTGGCGTCACCACCCACCGGCCCGCACGCGAAGCCCCCGAGCGGAATGCTCCGGGCAAACGGGTGGGTGGGTGGGACGCAGCCGAGGCTCCGGGACGGGGCGCGGTACGACCGGGCGTACCGGAGTCCCAGGAACCGTAGAGGCTAGCTGTGGCCCAGGTCCTCGCCGACCCCGACCGGCAGCACCGACCCGGAATCCGGTGCGGGCCGCAACGGCAGCACGTCGACCTTGGTCTCGTCGAGCACGGGCGGAGCCGGCCGAGGCGGCTTCGGCATGACGGCGGCCTCGGAGTGCCCCCCGCACCCGTACGAGAGGGACACGACCCTCCCGTCGGCGGGCCCGAACTCATTGGCGCACACCCCGAACGCCTGTCCGAGCGACCCTCCGATCGGCACGAGGAACCCACAGCTGACGCAGGGCGCGGGCGCGGCCTGCGCCATCGCGGTCTTCGGGCCGTACGCCTCCTCCCAGCGGTCGGCCGCGGTGTGCAGCCCGTACCGGGAGAGGACGCGGGCGCGCCGCAGCCCCAGCTCGTCGGCGATCGCCGCGAGCGACCCGCGGGCGGGCGCGACGGTGAGGTCGGCGGGCGCCCCGGCGGTGACCTCGGCGTCCTCGGCCTCGACCCGCTCGGCCATGTCCGCGGACAGGACGGAGTTGGGCGGCGGCTCGTCCTCGCCGGAGTAACCGGGCTCGAGCCGCAGGTCCTCCGCGTCGGTGGGCAGCAGGTCGCCGGGACCCATGTCGCCGGGCCGAAGGCGCTCGCTCCAGGGCACCCACTCGGGGGCGAGGAGGGCGTCGGGTCCCGGCAGCAGGACGGTCTCGTCGAGGGTGACGACCTTCGCGCGGGAGGCACGGGCGACGGTCACCGCCCAGCGCCAGCCCCGGTAGCCCATTTCCTTGCACTCGAAGAGATGCGTGACGACGCGGTCGCCCTCGACGACCACCTCGACGTGCTCGCCGACGACACCCGGCGCGGCGGCCTCCTCGGCGGCGGCACGGGCCAGGCCGATCGCCTCGGCGCAGAGACGGTCGGGGGTACGCGGGGTGCGCTGGGTACGGCTTCGCGTTGTCGCTGCGCTCACAGGTATCGCTTCTCTCCTACGCCGTCTCACGAGTGCGCCACTCTTACGCGGCGGCACGGACGGAGCGGACCAGTGGGCCGCGTCGACGTCCGCGCCCGACGTCACCGGGCGCACCTACGCCATCCATTCTGCGGGATGGCCGGCAGGCGCGCGGCCGAGGACTGCTGCCGCAGGCGCGTTACGCACGCTACCTTCTCCTGGCCCCTGGGCCCACACCGGCGTACCGGGCGCCTGTCCGTGGGTGGGCTCCCGCGCCCCCGTTTTCGGGCCTGCGGCCCTCGTCCTCAAGCGCCGGACGGGCTCTCTCCCACCCACCCGCCCAAACTCGCACCGGCCTACCCGAAAGCCCGGCACCCTCAGCCCCGAAGGGGTCACCCTCGCATCGGCGCTCCGCGCCTCGTCCTCGCCGGACGGGCTTTCTCCCACCCACCCGCCCCCGCCATTACTGCGTCCAGGCAGTCGGCACCATCAAGCCCGCCCGCCGCGCGACACCTCTCCGGCCCGCTCCCGGCACCTTTCAGCCCGCCCCGGCCAAGTAGTTTCAGCCCGTCCGGCGTTTGAGGACGAGGCGCGAAGCGCCGATTCGGGGGAGGACCGTCCCACCCGCACGGGACACCCACCCCCGGGGTCCAGGGGCGCAGCCCCGGTTTCGGGAAAGGGGTGGGACTGGGGCGCCCCGCGAAGGCCGAGGCTGGTGCACGAGTGGTTATCCCGCTACTCCACCCCCGGACGGGGCACTATGACTGGGTGACTGGCGTCAGGTCGTCGTCTCAGAGAGCGGGCGCACCGGGTGCGACAACCCGGGCGGCCCGAGCGCTGGGCCGCGCCCTGCACCTGCCGTTCACCGGCACGGCGAAGGGCATCCGCAAGGCGACCCACGCCCACGGAGCGGGCGAGTCGGGCCTCGGCAAACTGATCGAGCTGCACGCGGTGAACGGCGCGGGCGACGTGATGATCACGATCGCCCTCGCCTCGACGGTGTTCTTCTCGGTGCCGACGGACGAGGCGAGGGGCCGCGTCGCCCTGTACCTGGCGATCACGATGGCCCCGTTCACCCTCCTCGCCCCGGTCATCGGCCCCCTCCTGGACCGCCTCCCGCACGGCCGCCGCGCGGCGATGGCGGGCGCGATGCTGGCGCGGGCGCTGCTCGCGCTGACGCTGTCGGGCGCGGTGGTGACGGGCGGCCTGGAGCTGTACCCGGCGGCGCTGGGCGTCCTGGTCGCGTCGAAGGCGTACGGCGTCGTGCGCAGCGCGGTCGTGCCACGCCTGCTGCCACCGGCGTTCTCCCTGGTGAAGGCGAACTCCCGGGTGACCCTGAGCGGCCTCCTCGCCACGGGCGTGGCGGCCCCGATCGGCGCGGGCCTGCAGGCGCTGGGGCCGCGCTGGCCGCTGTACGGGGCGTTCGTGCTGTTCATCGCGGGCACGGTCCTGTCGTTCACGCTGCCCCACAAGGTGGACTCGGCGAAGGGCGAGCGCAAGGCGCTGCTCGTCGCCGACGAGGAGCATCTGCACCTGGCCCGCGCCCGGGACCGCGAGGACAGCTCCCGCAGACGGCGCCTCGGGCTGCGTACCGTCGGCCCGTCCGTGACGCACGGCCTCGTCGTGAACGCCGCGCAGCGCGGCCTCTCGGGGTTCCTCATCTTCTTCCTCGCGTTCCTGCTGCGCGAGCATCCGCTGGCCGGGCAGAGCGCCGCGGTGTCCCTGGGCGTCGTGGGCGTGTCGGCGGGCGCGGGCAACGCGCTCGGCACGGCGGTCGGGGCGTGGCTGAAGGCCCGGGCGCCGGAGCTGATCATCGTGACGGTGGTGGCGGTGGTCCTGGGCGTGGCGGTGTGCGCGGCGGTCTTCGTCAGCCCGGTGGGCATCGCCGCACTCGCGGCGGTCGCGGGTTTCGCGCAGGCGCTGTCGAAGCTGTCGCTGGACGCGGTGATCCAGCGGGACGTACCGGAGGAGGTGCGGACGTCGGCGTTCGCGCGGTCCGAGACGTTGCTGCAGATGGCGTGGGTGGTCGGCGGCGGCATCGGCATCGCCCTTCCGCTCAACGGCACGCTGGGCCTGTGGGTCGCGGCGGGCATCATCGCGGTGGGCTGGGTGCCGACGGTGAAGGGGCTCCTCGCGGCGGCGCGCAGAGGCGGCGCGCGCCGCCCCCGGGTCGCCTGACCGGCACCGCGCCCGCCCCGCCGCAGCGCCCGCCCGGGCCTCGCCACCCGGTCCGCCCGAGCCTCGCCACCCGGTCGGCCCGAGCCGCGCCACCCGGCGGCACGCCGCACCCACCTCGCAGGCGTCACCCCGGCGCCCGATAGCCTTCCGCCATGACCATCCTGGTACCCCGCTCGGCGCGTCGCCGCCGTACCGTCGCCGCTCTCGGCGCCGCCTCCGCCGGACTTCTCGTCCTGTCGGCCTGTGACAAGCCGACGCCCCTGGCCACCGTGACGGTCGGCAGCGACTCCGTGCACTCCGAGGCGTCCTGCTACAACGACGGCAAGGAACTGACGGAGTCCGAGGTGCAGGACTGCCTGAAGGACAAGAAGGACGTCAAGTCCATCACCGTCGACCCCGACGAGAAGGTCCGCTTCGGCGTCGACCCGGAGATCGCCGACAAGGGCTGGACGCTCCTGATGAACGGCCGCCCGCTGACCGAGGCCAGCAAGAAGACGTACGTCGTCATCCCGGGCAGCGTGTTCTTCAACCAGCAGTACGGCGGCAGCGGCAACTCGACCACGGTCAGCCTCCTTGAGGGCGGCAAGGCCGAGGGTGGCGCCAAGGCCACCGGTCTGTGGTCGTTCAAGTTCAAGAAGGACTCGGACGCCTGACCGGGACCGCACCACGGACCCGGCCCCCGGGCCCGCGCGTCCTGATCGCCACCGCGGTACCCGCCGAGCGGGACGCGGTGGCGTCCGGCCTGTCCGCGTCATCCGGCCCCACCGGGCCGTCCAGTGACTCCGAGCCGTCCGGCGACTCCGGCCCGTCCGGCCTCCCCGGCGGTGACCCCGCCCCCGTCGTCGACCTCCTCGTCGCCGGCGTCGGACCCGCCGCCGCTGCCGCCGCCACGGGCCGCGCCCTCGCCCTCGCCGCCGCGGCCGACGCCCCGTACGACCTGGTGGTCTCCGCCGGCATCGGCGGCGGCTTCCAGCCCGGCGCCCCCGTCGGCTCCCTCGTCGTCGCCGACGCCGTCACCGCCGCCGACCTGGGCGCCGAGACGCCCGACGGGTTCCTGCCCGTCACCGACCTGGGCTTCGGCCGGGTCACCCACTTGCCCCCGCCCGCGCTCGTGAGCGCCCTGGCCGCCGCCATCGGCGCCGCGGCCGGACCCGTCCTGACCGTCTCCACCGTGACCGGCTCCGCCGCCCGCGCCGACGCGCTGCGCGCACGCCACCCCGGTGTCCTCGCCGAGGCCATGGAGGGCTTCGGGGTCGCCGAGGCCGCCGCCCTGTACGGGCTCCCCGTCCTGGAGGTCCGCGCCGTGTCCAACCCGGTGGGCCCCCGCGACCGCGACGCCTGGCGGATCGGGGCCGCGCTGGCCGCGCTCACCGGCGCGTTCGGGAAGTTCACGCCCGTGATCGGGAAGCACGCGCCCGTACTGGAGAGTTGGAACAGGCATGACTGACGCCCCGCCCCGGTCCCTGAAGATCGCCTACTCGCCCTGCCCGAACGACACCTTCGTCTTCGACGCGTGGGCGCACGGGCGGGTGCCGGGCGCCCCCGAACTCGACGTCACCTTCGCCGACATCGACATCACCAACGGCATCGCCGAGCGCGGCTCCGCCGAGTTCGACGTCCTGAAGGTCTCGTACGCCGTCCTGCCCTACGTCCTCGACGAGTACGCGCTGCTGCCGTGCGGCGGGGCGCTCGGGCGAGGGTGCGGGCCGCTCGTCCTCACGCGGGAGGCCGGGGCCGACCTCACGGGGAAGACCGTCGCCGTTCCGAGTGAGAAGTCGACCGCCTATCTGCTCTTCCGGCTCTGGGCTGCGGACGTCCTGCCGGACGGGGTCGGGGAGATCGTCGTCCTGCCCTTCCACCAGATCATGCCCGCGGTGCGGGACGGGAAGGTGGACGCGGGGCTCGTCATCCACGAGGCGCGGTTCACGTATCAGGACTACGGGTTGCACAAGCTTGCGGACATGGGCGAGCACTGGGAGGGCGTGACGGGGCTGCCGATTCCGCTCGGGGCGATCATTGCTCGGCGGGCGCTCGGGGAGGAGGTCCTTCGGGGGCTTGCCGATGCCGCCCGCACTTCCGTGCGGATGGCCTGGGACGATCCTGAGGCGTCTCGGGCCTATGTCCGGGAGCATGCCCAGGAGATGGATCCCGCCGTCGCCGATCAGCACATCGGTCTCTACGTCAACGAATTCACCGCCGACCTGGGGGAGAACGGGTACGCGGCCGTGCGTGGGCTCCTGACGCGGGCTGCGGCCGAGGGCTTGGTGCCCGCGCTTCGGCCGGGGGCGCTGGCCTTTCCGTGACGGGTGGGGCCCTGCCGGGGGCTCCCCGATCCCGCCCCTTCCCGTAACTGGGGCTCCGCCCCAGACCCCGCTCCTCAAACGCCGGAGGGGCTATATATCTCGCCGGTGCGGGCCCGGTTCTGGCCCGCACCGGCGAAGTTCTAGCCCGTCCGGCGATTGAGGACGAGGCGCGGAGCGCCGATTACGGGGGCCGGGGGCGGAGCCCCCTGGGGGCGACTAGACGTCCAGCTGGTCCGCCACCGCCCGGAGCAGCCCCGCGATCTTCGCGCCGGACGCCTTGTCGGGGTAGCGCCCCTTTTCCAGCATGGGCGTGATGTTTTCGAGCAGGGTCGTCAAATCCTGGACGATGGACGCCAGTTCGTCCGGCTTGCGCCGCTGCGCCGCGGCGACGGAGGGCGTCGGGTCGAGCAGCGTCACCGAAAGAGCCTGATCCCCCCGCTGCCCGGCGACCACGCCGAATTCCACGCGCTGGCCGGGCTTGAGGGTGTCGACGCCGTCGGGCAGTACGGAGGAATGCACGAAGACGTCGCCGCCGTCGTCGCGGGAGAGAAAGCCAAAGCCCTTCTCGCTGTTGAACCACTTGACCTTGCCGGTAGGCACGTGAAGTCCTCGTCCTCGTACTCGTCGTCGTACTCGTCTGTGCCGCGACGCGTTCCGGCGGACGGGTCGGTCCGGCCCGCCGGGCGTAAACGGCTCTGGATAGCAGTACAGCGGGTCGCCCCGACCCGCCGGAACCAAGACTATGGGTCCCCGGGCCGGTGACAAGACGTCCCCGGTTTCTTCCTACGCGCTGGGAACTACCCTGGTCCGGTGCGTGACAAAACCCAAGCGAATTCCACCGGACCGGGCGACGGCCTCGTACGGATTGGCGCGATCGTTTTCTTCGTCGGCGCCGTGGCCACACTGGTCACGGTGGCACCGCTGTTCCTCGGCGGCGACACATTCCCACCCATCGCGTACGCGGTCTGCATGCTGATGGGAGTGGGCTTCCTCATCGCGGGCGCGGGCGTGCTGCGCGGTATCGCCGTGCAGCGGCGTCAGGCCAGGTCGGCGACGGAGCCGTCCGCCCGGTAGGCCGCCAGCCAGGCGGGGAACCGGGTCAGGTCGTCGAGTACGACGTCGGCGCCCGCCGCGCGCAGTTCCGCTGCGTCACACGGCCCGGTCGCCACCGCCACGGACAGCGCGCCCGCCGTACGCGCGCCGCGTACGTCGCCGGTGTGGTCGCCGACGTACACCGACGCCCCGTGCTCGGTCAGCGCCTGCGCCTTCTGCTCCGCCCACAGGTCGCCTATGACCGCGTCCACGTCGATGGCCAGATGCTCCATGTGGAGCTTCGCGTTCGGCTCGAACTTGGCGGTCACCACCAGGGCCCGGCCGCCCGCGGCGCGCACCGCGTCGACGGCCTCGCGGGCTCCGGGCAGCGCGGGCGTCGGGGTGATCGCGTGTGTGGGATACATCTCACGGTAGAGCGTGGCCATGGCCGCGACACGATCGGCTGGAAACCAGTGCTTCAACTCCTCCTCGAGAGGCGGTCCGAGCCGGGTGATCGTCAGGTCCGCGTCGATGTACGTCCCCGTACGCGCGGAAAGCTCCAGGTAACAGGCGTGGATGCCGGGCCGGGAGTCGATCAGGGTCATGTCGAGGTCGAAGCCGACGGTGAAGGGGGCCGTGGTCCGGTCAGTCCGTGAGGTCATGGGGCCATTGTGCCGAGGGCCGCGGACCCCGGGCGGAGACCCAGGCCCCGCTTAGACTTAGCCAAGCCTTACCAGCCTCTGCGCACCCTGCGTAACGAACCCCTGCGAAACGAGCCCCAGCCGATGCGTGTGTCCGTCAGACGGGCTGTCGCGATGACGGCGGCCGTCGTGGCCCTGCTGCTCGCGGTCCTGTTCAGCCTCGCCGTCGGCGCCCGCGCGATCGCGCCCTCCGCCGTCCTCGACGCCCTGCTGCACGGCGGCCACAGCGACGCCGCCGAAGTGATCCGGGAGCTGCGGGTGCCCCGCACCGTCATCGGCGTGATGGTCGGCGCCGCCCTCGCCGTCGCCGGCACCGCCCTGCAGGGCATCACCCGCAACCCCATCGCCGACCCCGGCATCCTCGGCATCAGCCAGGGCGCCTCCGTCGGCGTCGTCCTCGCCATCGCCTACGCGGGCGTGCACACCCTCACCGGCTACGTCTGGTACGCCTTCGCGGGCGCCGCGATCGCCTCCGTCGCCGTGTACGCCATCGCCAGCAGCGGGCGCGGCGGCGCGACCCCCGTCAAACTCGCCCTCGGCGGCGCCGCCATCAACGCCCTCCTCGTCTCCGTCACCACCGCCGTCCTCACCACCAAGGCCTCCGCCCTGGACGAGTTCCGCTTCTGGCAGGTCGGCTCGCTGTCCGGCCGCGACGCCGACATCGCCGCCCGGATCTGGCCCTTCCTCCTCGTCGGGCTCCTCCTCGTGCTGTCCGTCGCCCGCGGCCTCGACGCCCTCGCCCTCGGCGAGGACGTGGCCAAGGGCCTCGGCCAGAAGGTCGCGACGGTCCGCATCGTCGGCGGCCTCGGCGCCACCGTCCTCACCGCCGTCGGCGTCGCCGCCGCCGGACCCATCGCCTTCATCGGCCTCGCCGTCCCCCACATCGCCCGCGCGATCATCGGCAGCGACCACCGCTGGGTCCTCCCCCTCGCCGCACTCCTGGGTCCGGTCATGCTCCTCGTCTCCGACACGATCGGCCGCATCGTCTTCCCCCCGAGCGAGGTCCCGGCGGGCGTCATGACGGCTCTCATCGGCGTCCCGTTCCTGGTGGCCCTGGTCCGCAGGAAGGCGGTGGCGGCGTGACGAGAACCGACATGCGCAAGCGCTGTGCCCACGGTGCCGGGCAACCGTCACGGGTGCGTCCCCCTGGCTATGCCGTACTCCGCTTCCGGCAAGCGAACTTCCTGGTTCACCTCCGCTCCACCCTCGTCGCCCTGGCCCTCGGCCTGACCCTCGCAGCCGCCTGCCTGGCCTACCTCTGCATCGGCGAAACCTTCGTACAACCCCTGGAAGTCCTGAAGGTCGTCTTCGGCCACCCCTCCCCCGACGAGCTGGTCGTCGGCACCCTCCGCGAACCACGGATGACGGTCGGCCTCCTGGTCGGCGCGGCCTTCGGCGTCGCGGGCGCCCTCATCCAGACGGTCGCCCGCAACCCCCTGGCCAGCCCGGACATCATCGGCATCAGCCAGGGCGCGAGCGCGGTGACGGTGGGGGCGATGACGTTCGGCGTGACGTCGTACACGGTCCTGCCGTACCTGTCGGTGGCGGGCGGCATCCTCGCCGCGCTGCTCGTGTACGTGTTCGCCTGGCGGGGCGGCCTGCACGCCACCCGCTTCGTCCTCATCGGCATCGGCTTCGCCATCGCGCTGCGCTCGGTGACGACGCTGTTCATGACGAAGGGCGACTACCTGGTCGCGCAGCAGGCGCAGATCTGGATGACGGGTTCGCTGAACGGCCGCGGCTGGCCGGAGGCCGACCCGCTCGCCCTGACCCTGCTCGTGCTGCTCCCGTTCGTGGCCTGGGCGGCCCGAGCCCAGCGCACCGCGGCGATGGACGACGACACGGCGACGGCCCTGGGCGTGCGCCTGGGCCGCGTCCGCTTCGGCCTGGTCCTGCTCGGCGTGGTGCTCGCCTCCGTGGCGACGGGCGCCGCCGGCCCGGTCGACTTCGTGGCCCTGCTCGCCCCGCAGATCGCCCGCCGCCTCACCCGCACCGCCCAGATCCCGCTGCTCAGCTCGGCGCTCCTGGGCGCGCTGATCGTCGTACTCGCGGACCTGCTCGCCCGGAAGCTGTTCGCGCCGACGGAGCTGCCGGTGGGTGTCCTGACGGCGGCCGTCGGGGCCCCGTACCTGATCTGGCTCATCATCCGCAGTCGTTCCGTACGCAATGGAGGCACCGCGTGACCGCCCCCGCCCCCGCCGACACGGCGGCCGCCCGCCTCACGGCCCGCGAGCTGACCCTCGCGTACGAGGACCGCACCGTCGTGCACGACCTCGACCTCGCGATCCCCGACGGCAAGGTCACCGTCATCGTCGGCCCGAACGCCTGCGGGAAGTCCACGACGCTGCGGGCCCTCGGGCGGCTCCTGAAGCCCCGCGGCGGCTCGGTGCTGCTCGACGGCGAGGCCCTCGCGAAGCTGCCGACACGGCACATCGCCCAGCAGGTCGGGCTGCTCCCGCAGACGCCCGTCGCCCCCGAGGCGATCACCGTCGGCGACCTGGTGGCGCGCGGCCGCCAGCCGCACCAGCGCTGGTGGCAGCAGTGGTCCGACGCCGACGAGACCGCGGTGACCGAGGCGATGGAGCGCACCGACGTGGCGGCGCTCGCCGAGCGGTCCGTGGACGAGCTCTCGGGCGGGCAGCGGCAGCGCGTGTGGATCGCGATGGCGCTCGCGCAGCAGACGGACATCCTGCTCCTGGACGAGCCCACGACCTATCTGGACATCTCCCACCAGGTCGAAGTCCTCGATCTGGTACGCCAGTTGGCCGCGCCCGCACCGGCGGGCGAACGGGGCCGTACGGTCGTGGTCGTGCTGCACGACCTGAACCAGGCGGCCCGGTACGCCGACCACCTCGTCGCCATGAAGGAGGGGCGGGTGGTCGCCCGCGGAACGCCCGCGGAGGTCGTCACCGAGGACCTCGTGGGTGAGGTCTTCGGGCTCGACTGCGTGGTCGTCCCCGACCCGGTGACGGGCTCGCCGCTCGTGGTGCCTGGCGCGCCCTGGCAGCCGCAGGACCCCGGGAAGTCCGCGGCCCCCGCCGGGCCGTCGGCTCCCCCGGACAAGAAACCACCCCTCGACGAAAGGCCCACGTCATGACTGGTTTCCCCCGCCGCAGCGCCCTCGTCCCCGGCGCCCTCGCCCTGTCCGGCGCCCTCGTCCTCACCGCCTGCGGGTCCGACTCGGACGACTCCGACGGCGGCTCCGGGTCGGCCTCGGGCAGGACGCACACGGTCAGGACCGCCATGGGCGACGTGAAGGTGCCGGTCGAGCCGAAGCGGGTCGTCGTGCTCGACACCGCCGAGCTGGACTCCGCGCTCACCCTCGGCGTGAAGCCGGTCGGCGCCACGCACGTCGAGGCGGCCGAGGGGTTCCCGAGCTATCTGCCGAAGGACGAGGTCGCGGGCATCAAGGACGTCGGGGAGATGCTGAACCCCAACATGGAGGTCATCGCCGGGCTCAAGCCCGACCTGATCCTCACGTCCAAGATCCGGCACGGGGCGAAGTACGACCAGCTCAAGAAGATCGCCCCGACGGTGATGACGGAGACCACCGGTCACCCCTGGAAGGAGAACTTCCAGACCCACGCCGACGCGCTCGGCAGGAAGGCCGAGGCGAAGAAGACCGTCGCCGACTACACCGCCCACACCAAGAAGGTCACGACGGCCGTCGGCGGCCCCGCCAAGGCCAGGGCGACCGAGGTCAACGTCGTCCGCTTCGTGGAGGGCGCGGACATCCGCGTGTACGGCGAGCAGACGTACATCGCCACCCTCCTCAAGGACGTCGGGCTCGGCCGGGCGCCGCTGGCGAAGAAGGCCAAGGACGGGTTCTCGTACGACCTGAGCCCCGAGAAGATCGACATGGCCGACACGGACGTCATCTTCCAGTCCACGTACGGCGATCCGGAGAAGTCCAAGCAGACCCGGACCGTGCGCAGCGGGCTGTGGAAGAACATGAAGGCCGTGAAGTCCGGCAACGTCCATGTCGTCGACGACGAGCTGTGGATCCAGGGCATCGGGTACACGGCCGCGGCGAAGATCCTGGACGAGATGCAGGCCGACCTGACGAAGTAGGTCCCGTACCGGGCGGTGGGCCCAGGGCCCGTCCGGTGGGTCCGCGACGCCGCGCCGACCACCGGACAGGCCCTAGTCCGCCGAGGGCCGTCGCCGCTGCGCCCGCCACACCAGGAAGAGCGCGGAGGCGACGGCCGCGCCGCGGACCACCCACGGCCAGGTGTCGGCCACCGCCTCGTTCATGTGCCCCTTGACGATGGGCTCGCCCCACTTGCCCTGCGAACGGCCCCACAGCCAGCCGACGCCCGACGCGATGGCGAGGCCCGGCACGACGAACACGCCGACCTTCCGCTCGGCCGGGCTGAGCTTCCGCGAGAACCAGGCGACGACCCAACCGCCCGCCAGCGCGAACCAGTTGCCGATGACGGCGCCCACGACGAGCGCGATGGCCGCGAGCAGCGGGACGGGGTTGGCGAGGGCCCGGGCGAGACCCGCCTTGGCGTTCGCGCCCTTCGCCACCGGGGCGGGCTCGTCCTCCTCGGCGGCGTCCTCCTCGGGGGCGGCCTTCGCCGGGGGTGCGAGCAGCCGCCGCAACCGGCTGCGCGGGGCGGCCTCGACGGCCTCGTCCGCCTCCTCGTCGTCCTCCGCCTCGCCCTCGTAGACCTCTTCGTCGTCGTACTCGTCCTCGGCGTCCTCGGCCTCCGTCGCGCCGGGCCCCCGCTTCGCCATGCTCACCGAGGGCCGCTTCAGCATCTCGGGGATCTCCACCCCGCCGACGAAGCCGTGCACGGTGTCCCTGCCCGCCGCGGGCGAGCTGTCGACGCGCCACCAGTCCGGCTCCAAGTCGGCGCCGGTGGAGCCCAGTTCGTCGGTGCCCGCGAGGTGCGGGGGCGCGGGGCGGGGCTCGGGGCGCGGGGTGGGCGGCGGGGCGGCGGGGCGGCGCCTGGCGGGGCGGGTGGGGCGGCTCGTCCCCGGGTGGTCCTTCGCCGAACGGTCTTTCGCCGAGCGGTCCTTCGCGGGGCGGTCCTTCGCGGGGCGGTCCTTCGCGGGGCGGGCCGGGCGGGGCGGGCGTTCGCCTGCCGGGGGTTCGGGCGCGGGCCGTGCGGGGTTCTCCGTGGCCGCGGGGCGGTCCGTGGCCGACGGGCGCAGGCGGGGCCGGGGGACGACGCGGCGCAGGCGGCTCGTCTGGGGTTCCGCGCGCTGTTCGGGGATGGCGGCGCTGATGTCGTCGGGGTGGTCGGCCGCCGCCTCGACCAGTTCGTCGGGGGTGCCGAGGCCGTCCAGGATGCGGCGGATCGCGGCGGGGCTGTCGGCGGCGCCCGCGCGGCGGCGGTCGATCTCGCCGCGCAGCCCGGAGACGAGCCGCATCCGGGTGCCGGACGGCAGTTGGCGCTGCTGGGCCACGTCGCCGACGCGGCTCAGGTAGTCGAAGACGAGCTGGTCGCTCTCGATCCCCACGAAGTTCCCTCCGGGGCTGCGGTGTTGTGGCCCGACCTCGACGTTACCGTGATCCGCGGCCTCCGGCGCCCCTGCCCCCGAGGTGGCGGCGGCGCCCCGGCGGTCCCCTTCTGTCACAGAACGTCGACAGCGCCAACCGAACACACGTGTTTCCCGTTCTTGTAGAGCAGCCCGACACCTTCTGTCCGTTGTCCGCTGCTTCTGTCCGTTGTCCGCTGCTCGTTGCCCACGTCGAGGAGACCCCCGCCATGACCGCACCCCGTTCCCTGTTCCGGCGCCTTCGTGGCCGCGCCCTGGGACTCGCCGTGGCCGGTGCGGCCCTGGCCGTCGCCGCGCCCGTCGTGGCGACCGCATCGGCCGGTCAGGCGGAGGCCGCCGCCGACCCGACCTCCGCGCTGAAGTTCAACGCGGCGGAGCGCAAGGACGCCCTCGCGTACTGGACGCCCGCCCGGATGAAGGCCGTCGGCAGATCCGTGGACCTCGGCCCGTCAGGACCGAAGGCCAAGCCGTGGCAGGGCCCCAAGCTGAAGACCGTGGGCCGCCTGTTCTTCGTCAACTCCGGCGGCGCCGACACCTGGTGCACGGCCACCGCCGTGAAGAGCGCCAACCGCTCCGCCGTGATGACGGCCGCCCACTGCGTGCGGCGGGGCTCCTCCCCCGTCAACACCAACATCGACATGGTGTTCGTACCCGGCTACCACAAGGGCAAGGCGCCCCACGGCGTGTTCCCGGTCCGCCAGGCCATCACCCCGCGCGCCTGGGAGACCGATTCCACCGACGACATGGCCACGCTGGTCGTCGCCCCCGACAAGAACGGCAAGAAGCTCACCGACGTCGTGGGCGCCCGTGCCGTCGCCTTCGACCGCCCCGTCGGCGGCACCGTCTCCGCCCTCGGCTACTCCGCGACCCGCCCGCAGCGCGGCGAGTCCCTGCTGCGCTGCGTCGGCACGGCGAAGAAGGAGCACGGCACGCAGGTCATCCCCTGCGACATGTCCGGCGGCTCCAGCGGCGGCCCCTGGTTCGCCGACTTCGACGCGAGCACCGGCCGGGGCACCCTGATCTCGGTCAACAGCGCGCTCGACTCCCTGGAGCCGACCAAGATGTACGGCGAGGTGTTCGGGAGCCTGGCGAAGAAGGTGTACGACCGGGCGCAGAACGCCTGACGAGGGGGGTGGGGCTCGCCTGACGCGGCGGGGCCGGCGGGGCGGGCCCGGCAGACCTGAGGCGGCGGGCCCGGCTCGCCTGACGCGGCGGGCCCGGCTCGCCTGACGCGATGGCGTGGGCGACTGGACCGGCGCCCTCCGCCGCACCCGCCGCCGCACCTGTCACCCGCCCCCGCGCGGTGTCCCGCGGGCGCCCGCCCCGGCCCGGCCCGGCGGGCGACCCGCTACCGTGGCGAGGATGAGCACCCCGGACGCCCCCCGTTCCCTGGCGGAAGCCCTCCGGGCGAGCGACGACGCGGCCATGGTCGCGTTGTTGCGGACCCGGCCGGACCTCCTGACGCCGGTCCCGAACGACCTCACGCAGCTCGCGACGCGCGCGGGCACGCGGGCGTCCGTCGTGCGCGCGCTCGAACGGCTCGACCGGTTCGCACAGCAGGTCGCGGAGGCGCTGGCGGTGGCGCGGGAGCCGGCGACGTATGCGGAGCTGCTGGGGCTGCTCGCGGGGGACGACGGGGCCCACGGCGGTCGGGCCGACGCCACCGACCCAACCGAAGCGACCGAAGCGACCGAAGCGACCGAAGCGACCGAAGCGACCGACACGGCCAACGTCCGGGACGCCCTCGACCGCGCGCTCGCCACCCTGCGCGGGCAGGCCCTGGTCTGGGGCGGCGACGACCGGCTCCGCCTGGTCCGCACCGCCCGCGAACTGCTCGCGCCGACCCCGCAGCGCCCGTCCCCCACGGGGCTCGGGCCGACCGTCGCGGAGGCGATGGCGGGGATGTCGCCGGGGCGGGTGCAGAGCCTGGTCGCGGCGGCGGGGCTTGCCGCGACGCACGACGCGGTGTCGGCCGTGGGGGCGCTGACGGCGCTGTTCACCGACCGTACGCGGATGGCGGCGCTCCTGGACGAGGCGCCCGCCGAGTCCGTGGAGGTCCTGTCACGGCTCGTGTGGGGGCCGCCGTACGGCCAGGTCACCGCCGAACCGGCGGCGCACCTGCGCTGGCTGATCGACCGGGGGCTGCTCCTGCCGACGGCGCCGGGCACGGTGGTACTGCCCCGGGAGGCGGCCCTGCATCTGCGCGGGGGGCGCGCCCACCGCGTACTGGAGGCGACCGCCCCGCCCGTGGAGGCCGCGCGCGAGCACCGTCCACAGGTTGTGGACGCGACCGCGGCGGGCCAGGCGCACATGGCGCTGGCGACCGTCGAGGAGCTCCTCAAGGACTGGGACGAGGGCGGGCCCGCGGTGCTGCGGGCGGGCGGCCTGAGCGTGCGCGACCTGAAGCGGACCGCGGTGGCCCTCGACGTGCCGGAGCCGCAGGCCGCGTTCTGGGTGGAACTCGCGTACGCCGCCGGGCTCCTCGCGGCGGACGGCGAGGCCGACGAGCGGTACGCCGCGACGCCCGCGTACGACACGTGGCAGGAGCTGCCCGCCGCCGAGCGGTGGGCTGGCCTCGCCGCGGCGTGGCTCGCCGCGACCCGCACGGCGGGCCTGGTCGGCGGCCGCGACTCCAAGGACCGGACCCTGTCCGCGCTCGGCCCCGGCCTGGACCGCTCCGCCGCGCCCGAGGTGCGCCACCGCGTCCTGACCCTCCTCACCGAGCTCCCCGAGGGCTCCGCACCCGCCCCCGAGTCCCTCCTGTCCCGCCTCCGCTGGGAACGACCGCCCGGCGTCGGCGCGTCCGACCTGCGGTCGCGCCTGGCCACCTGGACCCTGACCGAGGCGGAACTCCTCGGCGTGACGGGGCGAGGCGCGCTCGCGTCCCACGCCCGCGCCCTGCTGGCCGCAGGCCCGCACCAGCCCTCCCACCCACCCGTTCACCCCGGACCGCAGGGCGGCGCGGGGGCCGATGGCGGTCACCCCGGACCACAAGCAGGGGCGAGAGCCCGCGAGGCGGAAGCCGCGCGGCTCCTCGCCCCCCTCCTCCCCGAACCCCTCGACCACGTGCTCCTCCAGGCCGACCTCACCGCTGTCGCGCCGGGGCCGTTGCGGCGGCCGCTGGCCGACGCGCTCACCGTGCTCGCCGACGTGGAGTCGAAGGGCGGGGCGACCGTGTACCGGTTCACGCCGGGTTCCGTGCGGCGGGCGCTCGACGCCGGGCAGAGCGCGTCCGACCTGCACGCCTTTCTCGCCGCGCACTCCCGTACGCCGGTCCCCCAGCCGCTGGCGTACCTGATCGACGACGTCGCTCGGAAACACGGCCACCTGCGCATCGGCGCCGCGTCGGCGTACGTGCGCTGCGACGACGAGGGCGTCCTCAACGAGATCCTCGCCGACAAGCGCGCCCAGGGCCTGCGCCTGCGCCGCCTCGCCCCGACCGTCCTCGCCACCCAGGCCGACCCGGCCGCGCTCCTCGAAGGGCTGCGCTCCCTCGGCTTCGCCCCGTCCGCCGAGAGCGCCGAGGGCGACGTCCTCATCACCCGCGCGCACAGCCACCGCACCCCGCCGCGCACCCCGCCGGAGCCGGTCCCCGACGGCCCGCCGCTGCCCGACACCACCCTCATCGACGCCGCCGTACGCGCCATCCGCGCCGGCGACCTGGCCTCCACGGCCCCCCGCAAGACCGCTACCCCTGGCACCCCCAGCACCGGCGAACTCCCCCGCACCACCCCCGCCGAGACCCTCGCCACCATGCAGGCCGCCGTCCTCACCGGCGAGACCCTCTGGATCGGCTACGTCAACGCCGAGGGCGCCGCCAGCCAGCGCGTCATCGCCCCCGTCCGCGTCGAGGGCGGCTTCGTCACGGCCTACGACCACACGGCCGACGAGGTCCGCACCTATCCCCTGCACCGGGTCACGGGGGTCGCGGAACTGGCGGACGACTGAGGCGGGGCCAGTGCGTCAGGACGACGCGTTCCCCGTGAGCAGCAGCACCAGGAACACCACGACGCCCAGCGCCTGAAGGATCGGCTCCGCCAGGAGGACCGCCGCGGTCAGCAGGGCAGCGGTCAGCGTCACCGTCAGCGCGAGGGTGCGCTGTGGGCTCCGGGGGGCCGGGGGTGCGTACCACTGGGGGCGGTCGGGCGGGGTGGGGTTGCTGGTCATGGGGCCAGCCAAGCCGCTCGGGCGGGGGCGCGGCACCGTGCGGGTACTCAGGCGGAGGACCTGCGGCTGCGTGTTCGTACTCAGGTGCCGCAGCGGGCCGCCGCCGTCCGCGCGGCGATGCGGCACACTGGATGTTTGGCCTAGCGAAAGGGCACCCCCCGGTGAACGGACCGCTCATCGTCCAGTCGGACAAGACTCTGCTTCTCGAGGTCGACCACGACCAGGCCGACGCCTGCCGCCGCGCGATCGCCCCGTTCGCGGAGCTGGAGCGCGCGCCGGAGCACATGCACACGTACCGCGTCACTCCGCTCGGCCTGTGGAACGCGCGGGCCGCCGGGCACGACGCCGAGCAGGTCGTGGACGCCCTCGTCGAGTTCTCGCGGTATCCCGTGCCGCACGCCCTGCTCGTGGACGTGGCCGAGACCATGGCGCGGTACGGGCGCCTGACGCTGAGCAAGCACCCCGTGCACGGGCTGGTTCTGACCTCCACCGACCGGCCGGTTCTTGAAGAGATCCTGCGGTCGAAGAAGGTGCAGCCGCTCGTCGGGGCGCGGATCGACCCCGACACCGTCGCCGTGCACCCCTCCGAGCGCGGCCAGATCAAGCAGACCCTCCTCAAGCTGGGCTGGCCCGCCGAGGACCTCGCCGGGTACGTCGACGGCGAGGCCCACAAGATCGACCTGCGCGAGGACGGCTGGGCGCTGCGCCCCTACCAGCGCCAGGCCGTCGAGGGCTTCTGGCACGGCGGCAGCGGCGTCGTCGTGCTGCCCTGCGGCGCCGGCAAGACGCTCGTCGGGGCCGGTGCCATGGCCGAGGCCAAGGCCACGACCCTCATCCTCGTCACGAACACCGTCTCCGCCCGGCAGTGGAAGCACGAGCTGGTCAAGCGGACATCGCTGACCGAGGACGAGATCGGGGAGTACAGCGGGACGAAGAAGGAGATCCGGCCCGTCACGATCGCCACGTATCAGGTGCTGACGACCCGGCGGAAGGGGGTCTATCCGCATCTGGAGCTCTTCGACTCCCGGGACTGGGGACTCATCGTCTACGACGAGGTGCACCTGCTGCCCGCGCCCGTCTTCAAGTTCACCGCCGACCTCCAAGCCCGGCGGCGGCTCGGCCTGACCGCGACCCTCGTCCGCGAGGACGGGCGCGAGTCGGATGTCTTCTCGCTCATCGGGCCCAAGCGGTTCGACGCGCCCTGGAAGGAGATCGAGGCGCAGGGCTACATCGCTCCCGCCGACTGCGTCGAGGTGCGCGTCAACCTCACGGACAGCGAGCGGCTCGCGTACGCCACCGCCGAGGCCGAGGAGAAGTACCGGTTCTGTGCGACCACCGCGACCAAGCGGAAGGTCACCGAGGCGCTGGTGCGCAAGCACCAGGGGCAGCAGACGCTCGTCATCGGGCAGTACATCGACCAGCTCGACGAGCTGGGTGAGCATCTGGACGCGCCCGTCATCAAGGGCGAGACCACCAACGCCCAGCGCGAGAAGCTCTTCGACGCCTTCCGGCAGGGCGAGATCTCCGTGCTCGTCGTCTCGAAGGTCGCGAACTTCTCGATCGACCTTCCGGAAGCGACCGTCGCCATCCAGGTGTCGGGGACCTTCGGGTCCCGGCAGGAGGAGGCACAGCGGCTCGGGCGGGTGCTTCGGCCCAAGGCGGACGGGCACGAGGCCCGCTTCTACTCCGTCGTCGCCCGGGACACCATCGACCAGGACTTCGCCGCGCATCGGCAGCGGTTCCTGGCGGAGCAGGGGTACGCGTACCGGATCCTGGACGCGGATTCGGTGCTCGCGGAGGAGTAGGCAAGCAGCGGGCGACAGTTCACTGTTGCCAACAGAAGCGCCCGAAGCGTGCGCCGCCGTGCGGAACAATCGGAGGCCGGGTGTTCCCCTGACGGGAGGCGGCGCATGCTGGAGCGGCACGAGATCGATGGTTTCCTGGTCCTGGCCGAGGAGTTGCACTTCGGACATGCCGCCGAGCGGTTGGGGCTCTCTCCCGGCCGGGTCAGCCAGACGATCAAGAAGCTGGAGCGCCGGATCGGTGCGCCGCTGTTCGCGCGGACCAGCCGCCGCGTCGTGCTGACCCCGCTCGGGGAGCAGTTACGGGACGATCTGGAGCCGGTGCGCAGCCGCCTGGAGGAGGTCGTCGAGCGGGCGATGGCGGCCGCGCGTGGCGTCGAGGGCGTGCTGCGGGTGGGGTTCCTCGGATCGGGCGCGGGGCAGCTCGGCCCGGCCATCATGGACCTGTTCGGTGCCGAGCACCCCGGCTGCGAGGTGCGGATGCGCGAGACGCACTTCGCGGATCCGCTGGGGCCGCTGCGCTCGGGCGACGTCGACGTGCTGATCACGCGGCTGCCGGTGGACGAGCCGGACCTCACCGTCGGCGTGAGCGTGATCTCCGAGCCGAGGGTGATCGCCGTACCGGCCGGGCATCCGTTCGCGCGCCGCGCGTCGCTCTCGTTCGAAGACCTCGCCCGCGACACCGTGTTCGGCGTCACCGGACCCGCCCCGGCCTACTGGTGGGACTTCCACGTCCCGCGCGAGACGCCGAGCGGCAGGCCCATTCCACGCGGCCAGGACGTCGCGACGTTCCAGGAGCTGCTCGCGCTCATCGCCGGGGGGCGGGGCATCTCGCCGCTCGTCGCATCCGTCGCGCGGTACTACGGGCGGCCCGACATCGCGTTCGTCCCGTGCCCCGACCTGCCGTTGAGCGAGGTCGCGGTGGTGTGGCGCACGCAGGGGGCCACCGCACGCACCCGGGCCTTCGCCCAGGCCGCGCGGGCCGCCGTCGTCGCCAACGGCGGCCCTGCCCGCTACTGACGCCGCCGCGCCGCCCCCTCGGACAGGCCCGAGGGGGCGGGGCGGCGGCGTGCCGACGGGCCGGGTGGTGCCGGGCGGCGACCGGCCGGATGCGGCCCGGACGCCGTCGGTGTGGCGCGCTCGGCCGGGCTCAGGCGACGAGCTTGTGGGCCGGGGTCTCCTCGACGGCGTCCCGGGCCGTGCGGTGGGCCCGCGGCCGCACCGTCGGCTCGGCGGTGCGGGCCTTCTTGGTGCGGCGGTCCAGGGCGCCGGACAGCAGCGCCAGGAGGAGGGCGCCGACGGCCAGGAGGGCGCCGATCCAGTTGGGCGCGGCGTATCCGGCACCCGCGTCGATGGCGAGTCCGCCGAGCCAGGCGGCGAGCGCGTTGCCGATGTTGAAGGCACCGATGTTGGCGGCGGAGGCGAGCGCGGCACCGCCCCGTGCCTTGTCCATCACCCGCATCTGGATCGGCGGGACGAGCATGAAGCCCACGGCGCCGAAGGCCACGAGGGTGCCGGCGGCCGGGATCGGGGAGCGCACGGTGAGCGTGAAGAGGGCGAGCACCACGGCGATGCCGGCCAGCGAGGCGTACAGCGTGGGCATCGGCCTGCGGTCGGCCCACTTGCCGCCGACCAGGTTGCCGATGAACAGGCCGACCCCGAGCAGGACGAGCAACCAGGGCACGGCGCCCTCGGAGAACCCGGCGACGTCGGTCATCATCTTCTCGATGTAGGTGACGGTGCCGAAGACGGCGCCGAAGCCCAGCGCGGTGATCGCCAGCGCGATCCAGACCTGCCCGCGGGCGAAGACCTTCAGCTCCTCGCGCAGCCCGCCGGTCTCCTCCTTGGGCTGCTCGGGGAGCAGGGTCAGTATGCCGAGCAGTCCGACGATGCCGATGAGGGTCACGGCCCAGAAGGTCGAGCGCCAGCCGAAGTGCTGGCCCAGCGCGGTGCCCAGCGGGACCCCGGCCACATGGGCTCCGGTGAGCCCGGCGAACATCAGCGCCACCGCGGACGCCTTCTTCTCCGGTGCGACGAGGCCTGCGGCGACGACCGAACCGATGCCGAAGAACGCGCCGTGGGTGAGCGCGGCCACCACCCGGCCGGCCATCAGGATGCCGTAGCTCGGCGCGAGCGCGGAGATGAGATTGCCGACGATGAAGATCGCCATCAGGCCGGTCAGCATCGCCTTGCGGGGGATCCTGTTGCCCGCGGCGGTCAACAGCGGCGCCCCGACGGCGACGCTGATCGCGTACCCGGAGACCAGCAGGCCCACGGCGGGGATGGAGACCCCCAGGTCGGCGGAGATGTCGGAGGTGAGTCCGACGATGACGAATTCGGTCAGGCCGATACCGAAGGCACCGATCGCGAGCGCTACCAGGGCGAGAGGCACAGCGCACTCCTCCTTGCGTCGGTCCGGCCCGATGGGCGGCCGGAGGCTGAGGGGACCGCGGCGCCACCGGGAACTCCCGTGGACAGAGGGCCCGTCCGCGCCGCCTCTCCACGATCGGACGGCGGATGCGCCGCAACAACGGCGATCTCCTCAACGGACGTTTAGCGCGAGTGCGCGATGCGGGGAGACCAGCGGCGACACATGGAACACCGGAGGCATCCCGCGGGACACGGGGACGCGAGAAAGCCCCTCGGCGCGGGAGAGGCCGGGGGGCTTCGGAGCAGGGGCACGAGGAGCGTGGCGAACAGCGGGCGCGGGGGGGGCCGCGAAGCCGGTGCGGCGCCGGTGTCGGGCCGACGTCGGCGTGGCGCTGCACGCGCACGGGATGACGCGCGGAGGGCGGCCTGCGCGTACGCAGCCGGGGCGGAGGTCGGCGGCCGGGGGCCGGGGAGGGCGGTCAGCGGCGGCGGACGCCCGCCTCCTCCGCGTACTCCCCGAGCACGGTCACGCCGAACGCGGCCGTGACGAAGACCTTCGCGGCGCGCAGGGTGGCGCCGATACGGTGCGGGCGGTGGGTGTCGGAGAGGGCCGTCGCGCCGGGGGCGGAGCGGGGGCCGGGGAGCTTCGGGGCGGACAGGGACGCGGGGGTGAAGGTTGCGCTGCTCATGTGTCCATGGTCGGTTCCGGGGGCCGCGCGCACATCGGCCTGCGGGGGTAAACGTCGGCGTCCGCCGGTAGGACTCGGGGCCCGTGGGCGGCCTCCGCCGGTAGGACCAGCGGGGGTCTGCCCGTACACCTCGGGAGGGACACGCGGGGACCACGGCCCTCAGGGTTTTCTCGGGGGTGCGTCAGGGTTTGCCGCACCCGACGCCTACCGCCCCCCGGCCCCTGACCCGTACCCCGCGGAAAAACCGTTTGGCCCGCCCCACCCCCGTAACTAGGATTTCCCCTTCCCGCCTCCCGCCCAGTGGAGCGCCGCCGCCCGGCCGGAAACCGGCGGCCCTGAGCCACGCACCGAGCACACCCCGCACCCGCCGCCGGAGGCCACCCCGTGAACGCCGCGCCCTCAGACCCCCTTGCCCGCGAACAGGCGCATCTGACCGCCTCCCGTGCCGCGCTGCGCGCCATGCGCGAGGACGCGGAGTCCCTGGACATCCGGGACGTGACGACGAACTGGGTGAACGCCCAGGTCCTCCAGGGCCAGATCGACGAGCGCATCAAGGCCCTGGCCGACCTGTCGCACACGCCGCTGTTCTTCGGCAGGCTGGACTTCCTGCACGCGCCCGGGGCCGATCAGGCCGAGGGAGGGGACGGGGAGCAGTTCTACATCGGGCGGCGGCACGTGCACGACGCCGACGGCGACCCGATGGTCATCGACTGGCGGGCGCCCGTCTCGCAGCCGTTCTACCGCGCGTCGAAGAAGGACCCGCTGGACGTCGGCCTGCGCCGCCGGTTCGGTTACACCGGCGGTGACCTCACGGCGTACGAGGACGAGCATCTGACGGACGCCACCGAGGCCGAGCAGGTCAGCAAGCTGCTCCAGGAGGAGATCGAGCGGCCGCGCGTCGGCCCGATGCGGGACATCGTCGCGACGATCCAGCCGGAGCAGGACGAGATCGTGCGCGGCGGCCTCGGCGGGTCCGTGTGCGTGCAGGGCGGGCCCGGCACCGGGAAGACGGCGGTCGGCCTGCACCGGGTCGCCTACCTCCTGTACGCCCACCGGGAGCGGCTCGCCCGCACCGGCACCCTGGTCATCGGGCCGAACCGCTCCTTCCTGCACTACATCGAGCAAGTCCTGCCCGCGCTCGGCGAGTTGGAGGTGCGTCAGGCGACGGTCGCCGACCTCGTCGCGCACGTCGAGGTGCGCGGCACGGACGAGCCGGACGCCGCCCTGGTGAAGGGCGACGCACGGATGGCGGAGGTGCTGCGGCGGGCGCTGCGGTCGCACGTCACGATGCCGCGGGAGGCGATCGTGGTGGTGCGCGGGTCGCGGCGGTGGCGGGTGCCGGTGTACGAATTCGAGGAGATCGTAGGGGAGTTGCTGGCGCGCGACATGCGGTACGGGGCCGCGCGCGAGGCCCTGCCGCAGCGCGTCGCGCACGCCGTGCTCGTGCAGATGGAGCGGTCCGGGGAGGCCCCTGACGACCGGGTGCAGGACGCGGTGGCGCGCAACGCGGCGGTGAAGGCGGCCGTCAAGGCGGTGTGGCCGCAGGTCGATCCGGCGCGGCTCGTGCTGCGGCTGCTCGGCGACGCGGAGTTCCTGGCGGAGCACGCACAGGGGCTGCTCTCGGAGGCGGAACAGAAGGCGGTGCTGTGGGCGAAGCCGCCGCGCACGCCGAAGAGCGCCAAGTGGTCGGCGGCGGACGCGGTCCTGATCGACGAGGCGGCGGACCTGGTGGCCCGTACGCACTCGCTCGGCCATGTCGTCCTCGACGAGGCGCAGGACCTGTCCCCCATGCAGTACCGCGCCGTCGGGCGGCGCTGCACCACCGGGTCCGTGACCGTGCTCGGCGACCTCGCGCAGGGCACCACGCCGTGGGCGACGCCGAGTTGGGACGAGGCGCTGGCGCATCTGGGCAAGTCCGACGCCGTGGTGGAGGAGCTGACGGCCGGTTTCCGCGTGCCGCGCGAGGTGATCGCGTACGCCTCGCGGCTGCTTCCCGCCATCGCGCCCGGCCTCGCGGAGGTCAGCTCGGTCCGCGAGTCACCCGGCTCCCTGTCCGTGCGCCACGTCGACGACCCCGACGCGGCCGCCCTCGCCGCCTGCGCCGATTCGCTCCGCCAGGAGGGCTCCATCGGCCTGATCGCCGCCGACCACCGCGTCCCCGCCCTCGCGGCGGCGCTCACCGCGGCCGGCGTCACCTACCTGGCCCCGGGCGAGGAGACCACCCCCGACACCCGCCTCACCCTCGTCCCCGCGTCCCTGGCCAAGGGCCTCGAGTACGACTACGTGGTCCTGGACGAGCCCGCGGCGGTGGTCGCCGCCGAACCCGACGAACGCACGGGCCTGCGCCGCCTGTACGTGGCACTGACGCGAGCGGTGTCGGGCCTGACGGTGCTGCATTCGACGCCGCTGCCGGGGGTGTTGGCGGAGGAGGCCGGGGCCTAGGTCGGACGGCGGAGCCGGGGCCTGGGTCAGACGGCGTCCAGGGTGCGCCGCCACACGGCGACCGCGTCCGCGGAGACCGGCGCGTCCCACCCGTGGGGCCGGGCCGCCCCGCCGATGTGGAAGGCGTCGAGCCCGGCCGACCGGAGCTGCGGGACGTGGTCGAGGCGGAGGCCGCCGCCGACGAGGATGCGGGGCTCGTACCCCGGCTCCCCGGAGCGCGCGGCCTCGGCGAGGAGGGTGGGCAGGCCCTCGTCGACCCCGGCGGCGGCACCCGCGGTGAGGTAGGTGTCGAGCCCGGGCAGGTCGGCGAGCTGCTTGCGCAGGGCGTCCCGGTCGGCGGCCCGGTCGATGGCCCGGTGGAACGTCCACCGGCACCCGTCGAGGACCTCCACGACCGCGTCGACGGCGGCGACGTCCGCCCCGCCCGCCTCGTCGAGGAACCCGATGACGAACTCGTCGGCCCCGGCGTCCCGCAACTCCCGCGCCCGCCGCGCCAGCGCGTCCACGTCCCCGGCGGCGAACCCGTCGGCGAGCCGCAGCATGACGCGCAGCGCGATGTCGACGCAGGAGCGGATCTCCGTGAAGGTCGCGACGGACGGCGTGAGCCCGTCCGCGGCCATGTCGGTGACCAGCTCTAGGCGGTCCGCACCTCCGGCCTGGGCGGCGACCGCGTCCTCGGCGTCGAGGGCGATCACCTCCAGGAGCGCGCGCTTGCTCATGGATGTCTTCCTTCTGGAGTCGGGGCCGGCTGTGGGCTGACGTCGTGCGGAGCGCCGACTACAGAAACACAGGTCTAGTCCAATTACCAGGGTACGCGCAGATCACCCCGGCGCGAATCGAATGGCACCGGGGTGATCAGGCCACGTACCGAGTTGATCAGGCCACAGCAGTGTCAGCTCAGGGGCTTGAACCCGCGCAGCCGCAGGCTGTTGCCGACCACGAAGACCGACGAGAAGGCCATGGCGGCACCCGCGATCATCGGGTTCAGGAGCCCCGCCGCGGCCAGCGGCAGCGCGCCGACGTTGTAGGCGAAGGCCCAGAACAGGTTGGACTTGATGGTGCCGAGGGTGCGGCGCGAGAGCCGGATGGCGTCGGCCGCGGCCCGCAGGTCGCCGCGGACGAGGGTGAGGTCGCCCGCCTCGATGGCCGCGTCCGTGCCCGTGCCCATGGCGAGCCCGAGGTCGGCCTGCGCGAGCGCCGCCGCGTCGTTGACGCCGTCGCCGACCATGGCGACCGAACGCCCCTCGCCCTGGAGCCGCTTGACCACGTCGACCTTGTCCTGCGGAAGCACCTCGGCGATGACGTGCTCCGGCGCGATGCCGACCTCGGCGGCGACGGACCGCGCGACGGCGGTGTTGTCGCCGGTGAGCAGGATCGGCGTGAGGCCGAGGTCACGCAGCCTGCGGATGGCCTCCGGGCTGGTGTCCTTGACGGCGTCGGCGACTTCGAGGACGGCCCGCGCCTCGCCGTCCCAGGCGACCGCGATGGCCGTGCGCCCGGCCTGCTCGGCCTCGTCCTTGGCCCGCTTCAGGCCCTCCGGCAGCTCCATGGCCCACTCGGCGAGCAGCTGCTCACGGCCGACCAGGACGGCGTGCCCCTCGACGATCCCCTGCACGCCGAGCCCGGGGACGTTGGCGAAGTCCTCCGGCGTCGGCAGCTCACCGACCCGCTCGGTGGCGCCCGCCGCGACGGCCTGGGCGATCGGGTGCTCCGATGCGTGCTCCAACGCGCCCGCGAGCCGCAGGACTTCGTCCTCGTCCGTGCCCTCGGCCACGTGCGCGGCGAGCAGCGTCATCCGGCCCGTGGTGACCGTGCCGGTCTTGTCCAGGACGATCGTGTCGACGCGCCGGGTGGACTCCAGGACCTCCGGGCCCTTGATCAGGATGCCGAGCTGGGCGCCGCGCCCGGTGCCGACCATGAGCGCGGTCGGCGTGGCGAGGCCCAGGGCGCACGGGCAGGCGATGATCAGTACGGCGACGGCGGCCGTGAACGCGGCGGTGAGCCCCGCGCCGTTGCCGAGCCAGAAGCCGAGCGTGGCGACGGCGAGCGCGATGACGACGGGCACGAAGACGCCCGAGATGCGGTCGGCGAGCCGCTGGGCGGCGGCCTTGCCGTTCTGCGCGTCCTCGACGAGCCGCGCCATCCGGGCGAGCTGGGTGTCGGCGCCGACGCGGGTGGCCTCGACGACGAGACGGCCGCCGACGTTCAGGGTGGCGCCGGTGACGGCGTCGCCGGGGGCGACCTCCACGGGCACGGACTCGCCGGTGAGCATGGAGGCGTCGACGGCGGACGAGCCCTCGACGACGCGCCCGTCGGTGGCGATCTTCTCGCCGGGCCGGACGAGGAAGTGGTCACCGGCCTTCAACTCGCCCACCGGCACGGTCTCTTCCCGCCCGTCGCGCACCACGGTGACGTCCTTGGCGCCCAGTTCGAGCAGCGCCTTGAGGGCGGCGCCCGCCTTCCGCTTCGAGCGGGCCTCGAAGTACCGCCCGGCGAGGATGAACGCGGTGACCCCGGCCGCCGCCTCCAGGTAGATGTTCGCGGCGCCGTCGCTGCGCTCGATGGTCAGCTCGAAGGCGTGCGTCATGCCGGGCGTCCCGGCCGAGCCGAGGAACAGGGCCCACAGCGACCACAGGAACGCCGCCGACGTACCGACCGATATCAGCGTGTCCATGGTGGCCGCGCCGTGCCGGGCGTTGGTGACCGCGGCCTTGTGGAAGGGCCAGGCGGCGTACGTGACGACGGGCGCCGCGAGCGTCAGGGACAGCCACTGCCAGTACTCGAACTGGAGCGCCGGGACCATCGCCATCGCGATCACGGGCACGGAGAGCACGACGGCGGTGATCAGCCGCTCCCGCAGGGGCCGCAGCGCGGCGGCGTCGGCGGCGTCGGCGTCTTCGCCGTCCGCCCCGCCCGCCGCTCCCCCGCCGGGCTCCGTGGCCGGTGGGGCGGGCTCCTTGGCGGTGTAGCCCGTGGCCTCGACGGTGGCGATCAGGTCGGCCACGGCGATGTCGTCGCCGTTGTAGGTGACCTTGGCCTTCTCGGTGGCGTAGTTGACGGTCGCCTCGACACCGTCCATGCGGTTCAGCTTCTTCTCGATGCGGGCGGCGCAGGAGGCGCAGGTCATGCCGCCGATGGCGAGCTCTGTCTGCGCGGTCCGCGCCGTCTCAGTGGTGGACATGCCAGCTACTCCTCGTGCCGGGTACCCCGGGTCGGTATCGCCTTACGAGTCCATGTATACCCCTGGGGGGTATCCGAACGCAAGAAGATCCCGAGGGCGGATCGGGCTTGACTTGATACCCCCAGGGGGTATCGTCGTCCTCATGAATACAGGACTGCGGATCACCGCGTACGCCACAGCGGTCGCGGCGGCGTTCGGCGCCGCGTACGCCGTGGGCACGAACGTCGACACCGTGAGCAAGCCGGTGGCGCACAGCGAGAAGAAGGACCACGGCGGCGGGCACGCCGAGCAGGGCGCCGCGAAGAAGGCCGCCGCACCGGCCGGTCTTCAGGTCTCCGCGCAGGGGTACGCCCTCGACCTCAGGACGCCGCGCGCAAAGGCGGGCGAGCGCACCGAGCTGCGCTTCAGCGTCCTGAAGGAGTCCTCGGGGGCGCCCCTGAAGACGTACAAGAAGGACCACGGCAAGGAGCTGCACCTGATCCTCGCCTCACGGGACCTGACGACATACCGCCATCTGCACCCCGCGCGCGCCGCCGACGGCACCTGGTCGGTCCCCGCGACGCTGCCGAAGGCCGGGGACTACCGCGTATTCGCGGACTTCACGCCCCGGGGCGCCGACGCCAAGGTCACCCTCGGCACGGACCTGGCCGTGACCGGGCCGTACGCCCCCGGGAAGCTGCCGCCCGTGACCGCGACGGCCAAGGCGCCCGACGGGTACGAGGTGCGGCTGACCGGCGGGCTGACCCCTGGCAAGCCCCGGGAGGTCACCCTCCGCGTCACCCGCGACGGCAAGCCGGTCACCGACCTCCAGCCCTACCTCGGCGCCTACGGTCACCTCGTCGCCCTGCGCGCCGGTGACCTCGCCTACCTCCACGTCCACCCGAACGGCGAACCGGGCGACGGCACCACGAAGCCCGGGCCCGGGGTGTCCTTCACCGCGACGGCGCCGAGCGCGGGGTCCTACCGCCTCTTCCTGGACTTCCGGCACGAGGGCGTGGTGCGGACGGCGGCGTTCACGGTGCGGGCGGGCGGGGGGCCGCACGAGGCGGAGGGCGGGACGGAGGCGCCCCACGGTCATTGAGGCGCCCCGCCGCCGGGCTTCCCGGCCCTACCGGATCTGCTGGCCCTGTCGGGCCGGTCGGGCCTGTCGGGCCTCAGCTGAAGATGCTCAGCTCCTCCTGCGTCGCCCCCGCCAGCTCGAACTTCGAGTCGGACAGGGGGCGGCCCGCGTACAGCCGTACCAGCGTCGGGGCGTCCCCGATGTACCGGGCCGGCGGGCGGCTGCCGTCCGTCACGCCCAGGATCAGCGGCTCGTCGAAGCCGTCGACGTCCGCGTGCAGGGGTGGGGCCGAGGACTGTTTGCTGAACGCGG
This sequence comes from Streptomyces sp. RK9, assembly GCF_045070545.1. Lineage (NCBI taxonomy): Bacteria > Bacillati > Actinomycetota > Actinomycetes > Kitasatosporales > Streptomycetaceae > Streptomyces > Streptomyces sp. RK9. The sequence goes on from NZ_CP173704.1 coordinate 554,461, forward strand.
TGAGCAGCGGCAGCGCGTCGACGAGGCCGTCGCCGCCGTACGCGCCCGGCAGGCCCCACGCGTCCCGTACGTCGCCCGCGTGCACCCACTCGCCGAGCGCCACGCCGTCGAACAGGCCCTTCGACGCGGCGATGGCGGCGCCCGCGTTCGTCATGCCGTGCTCCAGCTCGTCCACGATGCGGGAGGTGGGCCAGTGCGCGCGTTCCGCGATGTCCCTGTCGTTGCCCTCCGCGGTGAACACCCCTTCCTCGAAGCGGCTCTCGATCACTCGGCTCAGGGCGGCCGAGCAGTGCGCGAGGACGTCGCGGACCGACCAGCCGGGGCAGCAGGTGGGGGCCGCGAACGCCTCGTCGGCGGTGGAGCGGAGGAGGGGGATGAGGGCGTCCCGCTCCGTGCGCAGGAGCCGGCCCGGGCGGTCGGATTCGTACGCTTCGTCGGGCGTGTTCGCGTCGTCGTACGTCATGGCGGCCAGCCAAGCGGGCGTTGCCCCGAAAGGCAACGTCCAGCCCCGTTTTCCCCCGCCCCGCGTCCGGCCCGGGTGGGCCGCACCCACCGCCGACCGGCGCTCCACAATCCAGCCGAGCAACAGCCCGGCCCCCTCAGCCCCTCGTGGCTCACCCCCGAACCGGCGCTCCGCGCCTCGTCCTCAATCGCCGGACAGGCTCTCTCCCACCCACCCGCCCAAACTCGCACCGTCCTGCCCGACAGCCCGGCACCCCCAGCCCCGCCGGGGGCACCCCCGTATCGGCGCTCCGCACCTCGTCCTCAAACGCCGGACAGGCTCTCTCCCACCCACCCGCCCAAACTCGCACCGTCCTGCCCGACAGCCCGGCACCCCCAGCCCCGCCGGGGCACCCCGTATCGGCGCTCCGCACCTCGTCCTCAAACGCCGGACAGGCTCTCTCCCACCCACCCGCCCAAACTCGCACCGTCCTGCCCACCAGCCCGGCACCCTCAGCCTCGGACGGGCTTTTTCCCACCCACCCGCCCCCGCCATTGCTTCGGCCGAGCAGCAGCCCGGCACCCTCAGCCCCGAAACGACTCACGCCGCAGCACCTCCCGGCCCACCCCGCAGCACCCGCCGCCACCATCGCCGCCCCCTCTCCGGCCCACCCCGCACCTTTCCGGCCACCCCGCAGCACCTTTCCAGCCCACCCCGCGGCACTTTTCAGACCCGCCCCGGCTGTATGTCAGCCCGTCCGGCGTTTGAGGACGAGCGCGGAGCGCGATCGGGGGGAGGTCGTCCCGCCCGAAGGGGGCACCCGCGCCCGGGGTCCAGGGGCGGAGCCCCGGGATCGGTGAAGGGGCGGGGTTGGGGAGCCCCGCTAGGGTCGGCGTATGGCTGCAGATGATGTCGAAGCTCTTCGGGCCCGCTGGCGGGACGCCTTGGTCGCGGCGCGGGCCGCGGAGCCGGGCGCAGGGCCGGGCGCGGAGCCGGGCGCAGGGCCGGGCGCGGAGCCGGGCGCAGGGCCGGGGCCGGATCCGGGGCCGTACGGGGAGAATTTGATCGCGCGGTGGGGTGAGGCGCACCGGCGGTATCACGACCGCGCCCACCTGCTCGCCGTACTGGACCACATCGACACCCTCCACCCCCACGCGGACACCCCGCACTTGGTGCGGCTCGCAGCCTGGTTCCACGACGCGGTCTACGCCCCGGACCGCTCGGAGAACGAGGAACGCAGCGCCCGCCTCGCGGAACGCGCCCTGCCGGAGGCGGGCCTCACCCAGGAGGCGACCGCGGAGGTGGCCCGCCTGGTCCGCCTCACGATCACCCACGACCCGGCGGACGGCGACACGAACGGCGAGGTCCTGTGCGACGCGGACCTCGCGATCCTCGCGGCACCCCCGGACGCGTACGCCCGATACGCGGCGGCGGTCCGCGAGGAGTACGCCTTCGTCCCCGACGAGGCGTTCCGCGCGGGCCGCGCGGACGTCCTGCGCCACCTCCTCGCCCTGCCCCGCCTGTTCCGCACGGAGTACGGAGCGACCCACTGGGAGCCCCTGGCCAGGGAAAACCTCAGGACGGAGCTGGACCTGCTCACGTAACCTCACGCCATGCTCTTCAACGGCGGGGAACGGATCGACGAGGCGACGGCACACGCGGTGGCGGCACTGCGCGCGGTGGCGACGGCGGAGTACGACTGGACGGTCCCCGCGGCCGACCTGGAGTGGAGCTGCATGGACACGGCGGAGCACATCGCGGGCGACTTCACGGCGTACGCGACGCAGCTCACCGGCCGCACCGCGAGCACCGGCGGGTACGTCCCGGTCGACATGCGCCTGGAGGACGGCACGGACGCGGACGGCGTGGTGCGCGTCGTGGAGGCGACGGCGGGCCTGCTCGCGGCGGTCGTCCGGACGACCCCGCGGGGCGTGCGCGGCTGGCACCCGTACCCGTACGGCACCGCGGACGCGAACGGCTTCGCGGCGATGGGCGTCGCCGAGCTGCTCCTGCACACGTACGACCTCCTGCGCGCCTTCGACGTCGCCTACGAACCCCCGGCCGAGCTGTGCGAGGCCCTCCTGGCCCGCCAGTTCCCGAACGTGCCCCCGGCCGACGACGGCGAGGACCACTGGGCCGTCCTGCTGTGGGCCACCGGCCGCGGCACCCGCGACGGCCACGCCCGCCTGGACCGCTGGCGCTGGCACAACCCGCTGCTGCTGCCCGCGGGCCCCGTCGACCTGGTCGAGGTGTCCCCGGACGCCGCCGCCGACATCGCCGCGGGCGGCACCGGCGGCTTCGACTGGGCCGACGAAGGGCCCGGCGCGGGCACGCGCGGCGCGGCCGACCGCACCGCGAAGTCGTATGCCGCCGGGACGCACCGCCCCGAGTGGGGCATGTTCGCCGTCGTCCGCACCGAGGACCAGCGCGCCGTCGGCGCCATGGGCTTCCACGGCGTGCCCGGCGAGGACGGCTGGGCCGAGGTCGGCTACAGCCTGGTCCCCGCGGCCCGCGGCAACGGCTACGCGACGCGGGCCCTCGGCGCCCTCACCGACTGGGCCCTCGCCCACCCCGACCACGGGGACGTACAGGGCGTGCGCGGCCTCTCCGACGTCGGCAACACCGCCTCCCACGGCGTCCTGACCCGCGCCGGGTTCACCCGCGTCGCCGACCGTGAGGACGAGGCGGTCTTCGAGCGCCCGCGCGGCACCTGAGCGCGTCCGCGCGGTATCTGAGCGCGCCCGTGTGACGTCCGGCCGCGCTCCGGTCGGCCCTCCCGGCCGCGCGTCGTCCGGCCCTCGGCCGCGCCCGGCCGACCGGTCCGGCCAGCAGCGGGAATGACCACGCCCCCGAACACGTTGGCGAAAAACGTGCCCTCTCGCATGCCCATAGCCGTCCACACCCTCGGCGTCGCCGTCTTCGCCCTCGGCACCAGTGAGTTCATGCTGTCGGGCCTGCTGCCCGCCGTCGCCGACGACATGAACGTCTCCGTGCCGCGCGCCGGACTGCTCATCTCCGCGTTCGCCATCGGCATGGTCGTCGGCGCCCCGCTGCTCGCCGCCACCACCCTGCGGCTGCCGCGCCGGGCCACCCTCATCGCCCTCATCAGCGTCTTCGGCCTCGGCCAGATCGCGGGCGCCCTCGCCCCCTCGTACGCCGTCCTGTTCGCGTCCCGCGTCGTCAGCGCCCTCGCCTGCGCCGGGTTCTGGGCCGTCGGCGCGTCCGTCGCCGTCGCGATGGTGCCGGTGACGCAGCGGGCGCGGGCCATCGCCGTCATGCTCGGCGGGCTCTCCCTCGCGAACGTCCTCGGCGTGCCCGCGGGTGCCTTCCTCGGCGACCACTTCGGGTGGCGCTCCGCCTTCTGGGCCGTCGCCGGGGCCTCCGCGCTCGCCCTCGTCGGCGTCGTCCTGCTCGTCCCGCGCATCGCGCCGCCCGCCGAACAGCCCGTCCTGCGGCGCGAACTCGTCATCTACCGGGACCGGCAGGTGTGGCTCGCCGTCGCCGTCGTCGCGCTCGCCGCCGGCGGGGTGTTCTGCGCGTTCAGCTATCTCGCGCCGCTCCTCACCGATGTCGCGGGGCTCGGGGAGGGGTGGGTGCCGGGGGTGCTCGCGCTGTTCGGGGTGGGGGCGTTGATCGGTACGGCGATCGGGGGGCGGGTCACCGACGGGCGGCTGTTCACCGTGCTGTTCAGCGGGATCTCGGCGTCCACCGTGTTTTTGACCTTGCTCGCTCTGCTGTCCGGCAGTGCTGGCGCGGCTGTCGTGCTTGCCTTTCTGCTGGGGGTTTCCGCGTTCTACACCGGGCCCGCGCTCAACGCCCGCGTCTTCGAGGTCGCTGCTGCCGCGCCGACCCTTGCGGGGGCCACTGCCACTGCCTCGTTCAACCTCGGGAACACGGCCGGGCCGTGGCTCGGGGGGACCGTGATCGACGCGGGGTGGGGGTATGAGTCGGCTGCTTGGGCGGGGGCCGGGCTCACCTTGTCGGCTCTGGGGGCTGTCGCGGTGTCGGTGCGGGTGCGGGGCTCTGCTGAGAGCTCCCCGATCCCGCCCCTTCCCGAAGCTGGGGGCTCTGCCCCCAGACCCCCGCTCCTCAAACGCCGGAGGGGCTGAGATTGCCCCCGTGGGACTGAAGTGAACCGGTGCTGCCGTTCGCTCCCGACCTGTTCACTTGAGGAAGTCCGAGCACACGTACGTTCCCGGGCGGGCGTCGGCCCTCGGGCGGAGTGTGACGCGGATGTCGTCCGTCTGGGTCGTGCCCTTGGTGTCGGCCATCGCTCGGGCCCTTGCGATGCTGCAGACGAGTTGGCCCTTGAGGTTGCGGTTCTCCACGGGGGAGCCGAGGAGTGCTCCCGCTGGGATGTGGACGGTGACCCTGTCGCCGTCCACGGTGGCGTCGTAGCTGCCGTCGTCGCCCAGCAGGGTGGTGAGTCCGGCGTCGCGTTCGGAGTCCACCGGGCCGACCAGGAGGTACTTGATGACGGCCTTGGGGTCCGTGACCTGAGACGCCGGGATGCCGGGGCGGGCGACGCCCTCCAGGCGGCCCGCCTGCGACACGAAGTAGAGGCGCAGCCCCTTGGTGAGGCCGCCGGGCGCCTCCCCGCCGTCCACGACACCGGTGGGGCGGACTCCGCAGCCGGCGAGCAGGACGGCGACCAGAGCCGCCAGGGCGAGGGACGCGCGCCGGGTCGTGGGCCTCATGCGTGGTCCTCCCTCGGGCGGCGCCACGGCAGCCGCAGCGTGAAGACCGCGCCGCCGTCCGGGGCGTTGGCCGCCTCGATCGTGCCGCCGTGCAGGCGGGCGTTCTCCAGGGCGATGGCGGTGCCGAGGCCGCTGCCCTCGGAGCGGGTGCGGGCGGAGTCGGCCTTGTAGAAGCGGTCGAAGACGTGGGCGAGGGTCTCGGGCGGGAGGCCGGGGCCGCGGTCGGCCACCTCCACGGTCAGCCAGTCGCCCGCCGGGTCGGTGGCGAGGGTCAGGGTCACGGGCGGCGCTCCGTGGCGCAGGGCGTTGCCGACGAGGTTGGCCACGATCACGTCGACGCGGCGGCGGTCGACCAGCGCCCGGACGCCCCGGGGCAGTTCGGTGCGTACGCGGTCGGTCAGGGCCCGCAGGGACAGCGTGGCCGTGACGGCTTCCGCGAGGTCGGTGGGGGTGAGGTTGAGGCGGGCCGCGCCCGAGTCGAAGCGGGACATCTCCATCAGGTCGTCCACGAGCCGGGACAGCCGCGCCGTCTCCTCGCTGACGGTGCGGGCCGCGTGGGCCGTGTCCGGCGTCAGGGCGTGCGCGTCCTCGTCCAGGACGGTGGCGACCATCGTCATCGCGGCGAGGGGGGTGCGCAGTTCGTGCGAGACGTCGGCGACGAAGCGCTTCGCCCGCGCGTCCTGCTCGCGCAGTTCGGCGACGGACGCCTCCAGGGCGTCCGCGGTCTTGTTGAAGTCCCGTGCCAGGTCGGCCAGTTCGTCGCGGCCCCGGACCCGCACCCGGGACGTGAGGTCACCGGCCGCGTGCCGCCGGGTGGCGCGGCCCAGTTCGCGTACGGGGCGCAGGACGGTGCCCGCGGAGAGCAGCGCGAGGACGGCGGCGAGCAGCACCACCGGCACGATGCCGTCCCGCACCGCCTCCAGGACGCCGGCCGTCGCCTCGCTCTCCGCCCGCAGCGACGTGATGGCGAAGGCGTCGAGGCCCGAGGGCGCCGCGCCGTCGAAGGTGACGGGGGTGCCCACGACCAGGTAGGGGCGGCCGTCGTGGTCGACGCGCTGGAAGCTCATGCGGTTGTGGGCGCGCACCGCCGCGCGCAGGGCGGGCGTGATCCGGGAGCGGTCGGCGGACGCGTCGGAGGACACGGTGAGGGAGCGGTAGCGGGCCACGACGACGGCGTCGTCGCCGAGGCCGTCCGCGACGGTGGTGGCGAAGCGGGTCAGGGCCACCTCGTCGGCGGGCACGTCGAAGTCCGCGGCGGCCTGCTCGACGCGGTTCTTGAAGGCGCTGCGCACCGCGTCCTGCTTGCGTTCGAGGACGGCGGTACGGGATTCGCGGTACGCGAGCGCGGTCGCCGTGACCGCGCTGACCAGGGCGATGAGGACGAAGGCCACGACGAGGCGGGTGCGCAGGCCGACGAGGCGTCGCAGCGCGCGGCGGGCCACCCTCACACCGGCCCGAACCGGTAGCCGAAGCCCCGTACCGTCTGGATGTAGCGCGGCCGCGCCGGAATGTCCTCGATCTTGGCGCGGAGGCGTCCCACCGCCGCGTCCACGAGCCGGGAGTCCCCGAGGAACCCGTGCTCCCACACGGACTGCAGCAGTTGCTCGCGGCTGAAGACGTGTGCCGGGGACGCCGAGAGCTCCAGGAGCAGGCGCAGTTCGGTGGGCGGCAGGGCGATGGGCGCGCCGCGCTTGGCGACGGTGAGCCCGGCCCGGTCGATGACGAGGCCCGCGTGGTCCTCGCCCCGCGCCGCCTGGGTGGGTTCGGCCCGGCGCAGCGCCGCCCGGATCCTGGCTTCGAGTACGGGCGCGGTCACCGGCTTGACCACGTAGTCGTCGGCGCCCGCCTCCAGGCCCCGCACGATGTCGGTGTCGTCGCCCCGCGCGGTCAGCATGATCACGGGCACCGTGGACCCGCTCGCGCGCAGCCGTCGGCAGACCTCGAAGCCGTCGATGCCGGGCAGCATCAGGTCGAGCACGGCGAGTTCGACGGCCGCGCCCGCCGGGTCGGCGAGGAGGGCGAGCGCGTCCTCACCGGTGGCGGCGGTGGCGACGTCGTAGCCGTGCCTGCGCAGCACCAGTTCCATGCCGTCGCGCACGGACACGTCGTCCTCGATCAGCAGCACATGGGCCATGCGGCCGATTATGCGTGAGGGTTTGCCCAGTTCAGACCGGGTCGCGGGGGCCGGGACCGCCGTTCCCGCGCATTGTTACGCGCTCATCATGCGGCCATGGACCGGCCACCATGTACGGGCCCGACGGTGGTCCGCATGAGCATCCACACCGCTTCCCGGAGCACCGCCGCCCGGCATCCCCTGAGCACCGCCGCCCGAAGCACCTCCGCCCGGCGCACCACCCGCCGCCGCGTCGCCGCGGCCGTCGCCGCCCCCCTCCTCGCCCTCTGCGTCGCCTGCGGCGGCGGGGACGACGGCGTCAAGGACGAAGGGGTCGCCTCCGCCCCCGACGAGCCGAGCGCGGACGGGGCCCCGGGCAAGGGCAAGGGGACCAAGAGCGACACGGACAAGGACGGCTCCGAACCCGCCGCCGAGGGCAAGAGCGCCTTCTACGACGCCCAGCTGACCTACGTGCGCTGCATGCGCTCCAAGGCCGGTCTGAAGGACTACCCCGACCCGAAGCTGAGCGGCTACCTGGACTGGTCGAAGATCGACAAGCTCGTCGACCCGAAGGGCAGGGGCGAGGAGTACAAGGGCGGCAAGAACGGCGTCTGCGCCGACGAGTTCCTCGCCGCGTCGGACCTGGCGCCCGAGCGCGACGCGCAGAAGGACTACGAGTCGATGCTCGCGCACGCCAAGTGCATGCGCGACAACGGCGTCTCCAAGTTCACCAACCCCACGATGTCCGGCGGCAACGTCGTCCCCGGCGGCGACCCGAGCCCCGCGAACCCGGCGCTCGACCAGGACTCGCCCGCGTACGAGCGCGCCCGCGAGGCCTGCAAGGGCAAGCTGCTCGAGGGCCTGGACGGGATGCAGTAGATGAAGCGGCGTACGGGATTCCTCGTCGGCGGCGTCGCCGCTGCCGCCGTGGCGGTGGGCGCGGGCGCCCTCGCGTACGGGGGCGGCGACTCCGGCGGCGGCCCCTCCGGGCGGCCGCCCGCCACCACCACCGTCACCCGGACCGACCTCGTGCTGTCCCAGACGGTCGACGGGAAGATCGACTACGCGCGGCGGCGCGCCGTGAAGTCCGCCGTCCCCGGCACCGTGACGGTCGCGGCCCGCGAGGGCGCCACGGTCACCCGCGGTCAGGCCCTCTACGAGCTGGACGACAAGCCGGTCACGCTCCTGTACGGCCCGGTGCCCGCCTTCCGCGAGATGAAGGTCGGCGCCCGCGGCAGCGACGTACTGGAACTGGAGCGCAACCTCGTCGCGCTCGGCTACGGCAGCGGCCTGTACGTCGACCCGCGCTACGACCGGGCCACGGCCGCCGCCGTCAAGCGGTGGCAGAAGTCCCTCAACCGCACGCCCACCGGCAGGGTCGGCAAGGGGGACGTCGTCTTCCAGCCCGAGCAGGTCAAGGTCGTCCGCGCGGACGCGGCCCTCGCCGACCAGGTCGGCCCGGAGGCGGCCGCCCTCACCGTCGCCTCCACCAGGCCCGTCGTCCGCGCCCGGCTCGACCAGACCGACGCCTCGCTCACCGCGAAGGGCACCAAGGTCGAGGTGACCCTGCCCAGCGGCACCACCGAGCGCGGCCGGGTCACCGGAACCGTCGACCCGGAGGGCTCCGGCGAGGAGGAGGCGTCCGGCGACACCATCACCGTCGAGGTCTCCCTGGACGGCGGCGCGTCGGCGGCGTCCGGCGAGGACGCCAGGGCCACCGCGAGCGTGAAGTTCGTCAGCGAGAGCCGCGAGGACGTCCTGACCGTCCCGGTCGAGGCGGTCGTCGCGCTGCGCGGCACGGACGGCGGCTACGGACTCCAGGTCGTCGAGGGCCGTACGTCCCGGATGGTGCGGGTCGAGACGGGGATGACGGCCGACGGACGCATCGAGGTCAGGGGGTCCCGGATCAGGGAGGGGATGACGGTGGGGGTGGCCACGGAATGACGATCTCCGGTGCCACGGCCGGTTCCACGGCCGGTGCCATGCCCGGTCCGGCGCCCGCCGTCCCCGCGACCGACGCCCCCGCCCACGTCCCCGCCCCCGTCGTCGAACTGCGCGACGTCACCAAGTCGTACGCCGGTGACGTGCACGCCCTGCGCGGTGTCAGCCTCACCGTCCACGCGGGCGAACTCCTCGGCGTCGTCGGCCCTTCGGGGTCCGGCAAGTCGACGATGCTGCACGTCGTCGGCACCCTCGACGCGCCCACGGCGGGCACGGTCCGCGTGGCCGGGTACGACGTGGGGCGCCTGTCGGACGCGCAGCTGTCCGCGCTGCGCGCCCGCCACATCGGCTTCGTGTTCCAGCACTTCCACCTGGCGGCGGGCGGCGACGCCGTCGACAACGTCGCGGACGGGCTCCTGTACGCGGGCGTCCCGCGCCGGGAGCGTCGGGCCCGCGCCCGCGCCGCCCTGGAGCGGGTCCGGCTCGGCCATCGCCTCGGACACCGGCCCGCCGAGCTGTCCGGCGGCGAGAAGCAGCGCGTGGCCATCGCCCGCGCGCTGGTCGGCGAGCCGGACCTGTTGCTCGCCGACGAGCCGACCGGCGCCCTGGACAGCGCGTCCGGCGAGGTCGTCATGGAGCTCCTGCGCGAGCTGAACGCGGCGGGCACGACGGTCTGCGTGATCACGCACGACCAGGAGATCGCGGAGTCGCTGCCGCGCCGGGTGCGGTTCCGGGACGGCGAGATCGTGTCCGACTCCGGCCGCCCCGACACCGGTTGCTCCGACTCCCGCTGCCAGGAGGCGAGTTCACGCTTCCAGGAGGCGAGTTCACGCTGCCAGGAAGCGAGTTCACGATGACTTCCACTCCCCCGCCCGAGCCGCCCCGGCTCAAGCCCTCCCCGCTCGCCCCCCGCGACATCCTGCGCCTCGGCGCCGTCGGCCTGCACGCCCGGCGGGCCCGCGTCGTCCTCTCCGCCCTCGGCATCGCCATCGGGATCGCCACGATGGTCGCCGTGGTGGGCCTGTCCCAGTCGAGCAAGGCGGACCTGATGGCGCGGCTCGACCGGCTCGGCACCAACCTCCTCACCGTCGAGGCGGGCGAGGACAGGGCAGGCAACGAGCTGAAGCTGCCCAAGTCGGCGGTGGCGATGGTCGAGCGGATCGGGCCCGTCCGGCACGCCACGGCGACCGGGAACGTCGATGCCAGGATCCGGCGCAGCGACGTGGTGCCCGAGGAGCGGACGGCGGGCGTCACCACCCAGGCGGCCCGCACCGACCTGCTCGACGCCCTCAACGCCCGCGTGGCCAAGGGGATCTGGCTGAACAGGGCCAACGAGCGGCTGCCCGTCACCGTGCTCGGCGCGGTCGCCGCGGAGCGCCTCGGCATCACCGAGCCGGGCGGGAAGATCATGATGGACGACGAGTACGTCGTCGTGGTGGGCATCCTTCAGCCCGTGGAGCTGGTCCCCACCCTGGACCGGGTCGCGATGATCGGCTTCCCGGCCGCCGCAACCCACTTCCGCTTCGACGGCCACCCCTCGATGATCTTCGAGCGGTCCCCGGACGGGACGGTCGAGGACGTCAGGGCCGTCCTCGCCCGCACGGTCAGCCCCGGCGCCGAGGGCTCCGTGAAGGTGTCCCGGCCCTCGGACGCGCTCGCCGCGAAGGCCGCCACCGACAAGGGCCTGACCACCCTGATGCTCGGCCTGGGCGCGGTGGCGCTCCTGGTCGGCGGGGTCGGCGTGGCCAACACCATGGTCATCTCCGTGCTCGAACGCCGGCAGGAGATCGGTCTGCGGCGCGCGCTCGGCGCCACCAGGAACGCGGTGCGGCTGCAGTTCCTCACGGAGTCCCTGCTGCTCTCGGCGCTCGGCGGCGCGGCGGGCGCGGCGCTCGGGTCGGCGGCGACGTTCGGCTTCGCCCTCGTGCAGGGCTGGACGGCGGTGGTGCCGCCGTGGTCGGTGGCGTCCGGGCTCGCGGCGACGCTGCTGATCGGGGTGCTCGCGGGCCTCTATCCGGCGGTACGGGCCTCGCGGCTGCATCCGACGGTCGCCCTGAACGCCACGTGACCCTGCGTCTCCCCGGCCCCGCGCCTCCCGGGCGCCTTCCGGCTCACGTCTCCCGGCCCTTGCGCCGCCGCAACCCCGCCTCCGTCAGCCGCCGCACCAGCTCCTTCGACCCGACCGCGACCGCCCCCGCCCGCACCGCGTCCCCGTACCGGTGCGCGGGCAGGTCGTAGTGGTCCCGCTCGAAGGCCCGCTCCGGCACGCCGATCCGCGCGGCGAACGCGTGCAGCTCCTCGTACGAGACATCGCTGACCAGGTGCGACCACAGGCGGCCGTGACCGGGCCAGATCGGCGGGTCGATGTACAGGGTCACCGGCGCACCGACCCCAGCGAGCCGACGGCGGCGACGACCACGCCCGCCTTCCCGCACACCCAGTGCGGATCGGCGCCCAACTCCGGCTCCACGTCGAGCGCGTGCGGGTCGCCCGAGCCGCACACCGGGCACAGCGGCCACCGTCCGTACCGCTCCAGGAGGGCGTCCTGCACGTCCTGCGCGACGAGCCCGGCGACGAAGTCGACGCCCTCGGGCCACTGCTCGACCCACCAGCGGCGCTGCGCCACGGAGTCCTCGACGAACGACACCACGTCCGGCTCCGCCACCTCGTCCGCGACCAGGTCGGCGAGGACCAGCGCGCGGGCCGCGTGCAGCGCCCGCTCCAGCGGGCCGACGGGGACGGAGGATGCGGAGGAGTCCATACAGCCATTGTGCGCCCCGCCGCGCGCCGGGCGGTCCGGGGGCGGGCGCGGCCCGGCCCGGCGGGCCGGGGAGGTCGGGGACGTCGGGGGTCTTGACCCGCCCCGGGCCCGAAAATATCTTTCAGGAGTGACCCATGACGTGAAGGAAATTTTCGCGGGCGGGGCGCCCCCGGCCCCGGCCGCCCTCGCGGCCAAGGTCCGCACGCTCGCGCCGTCGATGACCCGCTCCATGCAGCGGGTCGCCGAGGCCGTCGCGGGCGACCCGGCAGGCACCGCCGCCCTCACCGTCACCGGCCTCGCCGAGCTCACCGGCACCAGCGAGGCCACGGTGGTCCGCACCGCCCGCCTGCTCGGCTACCCCGGCTATCGCGATCTGCGCCTCGCCCTCGCCGGGCTCGCCGCCCAGCAGCAGTCGGGCCGCGCGCCCGCCGTCACCGCCGACATCGCCGTGGACGACCCCATCGCGGACGTGGTGGCGAAGCTGGCGTACGACGAGCAGCAGACCCTCGCCGACACCGCCGCCGGGCTCGACACCGTCCAGCTCGGTGCGGCCGTCAGCGCGCTCGCCGCGGCCCGGCGCGTGGAGGTGTACGGCGTCGCCGCGTCCGGGCTCGTCGCCCAGGACCTCGTACAGAAGCTGCTGCGCATCGGGCAGGTCGCGCACGCGCACTCCGATCCGCACCTCGCCGTCACCAACGCGGTGACGCTCCGCGCCAAGGACGTCGCCATCGCGATCACCCACTCCGGGTCCACCGAGGACGTGATCGAGCCGCTGCGGGTCGCCTTCGAGCATGGCGCCACCACCGTCGCGATCACCGGGCGGCCCGATGGGCTCGTCTCGCAGTACGCCGATCACATACTGACCACGTCCACTGCCCGTGAGAGTGAGTTGCGGCCTGCGGCGATGTCCTCTCGGACGAGTCAGCTGCTGGTCGTGGACTGTCTGTTCGTGGGGGTCGCCCAGCGGACCTACGAGACCGCGGCGCCTGCGCTCGCCGCTTCGTACGAGGCGTTGGCCCACCGTCACAGCCCTCGTGGGGGCGCCGGCAGTCGTTGAGGTCCCCGTTCGCCGGGGCGGGCGCCGATCGGCCTTCGGCCTCGTCCTCAAACGCCGGACGGGCTGGAAATGTCTCCCTCTAGCCCACCATGTCACCCCTCTCCCCCGAAAGAGCCCTCCCCCATGACCTCCACGCCCACCGGGCCCGCCGCCTACGGCGAACTCCGTGCCCAGTTGGAGAGCCTCACCACCGAGGCCTTCCGGCCCGAGCTCTCCGAGATCGACCGGCTGTCCACGGCGGAGATCGCCGGGATCATGAACGGCGAGGACGCCTCCGTGCCCGCGGCCGTCGCCGCGCAGGTGCCGCGGATCGCCGCCGCCATCGACGCGACCGCCGAGCGCATGGCCCGCGGCGGGCGGCTGATCTACGCGGGCGCGGGCACCGCGGGGCGGCTCGGGGTGCTCGACGCCTCGGAGTGTCCGCCCACGTTCAACACCGACCCGGGCGACGTCGTCGGCCTCATCGCGGGCGGCCCCACCGCCGTGGTCACCTCGATCGAGGGCGCCGAGGACCGCAAGGACCTGGCCGCCGCGGATCTGGACGCGCTGGACCTCACCGCCGACGACACCGTGGTCGGCGTGTCCGCGTCCGGTCGCACGCCCTACGCCATCGGCGCCGTCGAGCACGCCCGTGCCCGCGGCGCGCTCACCGTCGGCCTGTCCTGCAACGCGAGCAGCGCCCTCGCCGCCGCGGCCGAGCACGGCATCGAGGTCGTCGTCGGGCCCGAACTCCTCACCGGATCCACCCGGTTGAAGGCGGGCACGGCCCAGAAGCTCGTCCTCAACATGCTGTCGACGATCACGATGATCCGCCTCGGCAAGACGTACGGGAACCTGATGGTCGACGTGCGCGCCTCCAACGAGAAGCTGCGCGCCCGCTCCCGCCGCATCGTCGCCCTCGCCACGGGCGCGTCCGACGAGGAGATCGAGGCGGCCCTCGCGGCCACCGACGGCGAGGTCAAGAACGCCATCCTCACCCTCCTCGGCTCCGTCGACGGCCCCACGGCGGCCCGCCTCCTGGACGAGTCGCACGGCCACCTCCGGGCGGCGCTCGACAACTCCCGTACGCCCTAGGGGCTGTTGGGACTCGGTGGACCTCCGATTTACGGCGCAAAACACACCTTACGGAGCGTACGGGCCATAACGAGGATGCCCCTTGACCGTCAGCTGGTGACGCTCAAGGGAGGGGAACGCGCATGCCCGAGCAGAACGCGCCCACCGAAGCCCAGGTCCAGGAAGCCCTGCGTGCCGCGCCGCCGATCATTCTCGCCCCGGGCCCGAGGGAGGCCCCGACCCAGGTCCCGCCCGTGCCGCACGACGTCTGGGAGCTGCCCGGCGGCACCGCCTGGGTGTACCGGGGCGAGGGCAACGGCCGCCTGACGCGGCCCGTGCTCCTCGCCGATGGCTTCAACTCGGGGCCGAGCACCCCCGACTTCCTGTGGAACGGGCTGGACTTCAACGCCCCGTACCCGTTCCTCAGCGAGCTGCGCAGGCGCGGCAGGGACCTCGTCCTCGTCGGCTTCCACGAGCGCAGCGCGTCGATCCTCGACAACGCGCAGGCCGCGATCGCCGCCGTCAAACGCGCCAACGCCGACCGCGAGGGCAAGCACCCGCTGGTCGTCGGCGGCTTCAGCATGGGCGGCCTCGTCACGCGCTACGCCCTCGCCAAGATGGAGACCGAACCCGGCGGGGACGACCACGAGACCGCGCTCTACCTCTCGTTCGACAGCCCGCACCGGGGCGCCTGGATCCCCATCGGCCTGCAGGCCTTCGCGCACTACATCCGCAAGCTCGATCCCCGGTTCTCCGGCCAGATCAACAGCCCCGCCGCGCGGCAGCTGCTCGCCCAGCACATCGCCGAGTGGCAGGACAGCCCTGCCCCGGACAAGGAACGCGAGGAGTTCCTCGCCGAGTTGGCGCGCGTCCACCACTGGCCGCGGCGGCCCCGGAAGATCGGAGTCGCCAACGGCGTCGGCACCGGCGAGGGCAACGGCATCCGGCCCGGCGTGGACGCCGTGAAGGGCAAGGGCCTCGGCATCGTCGGCACCGACCTCAACACCCAGTCCGCGGGCGACGACCAGCTCGTGGCCACGCTGCGCGTCCTCACCCTGAAGAAGCCGGAGATCCACACCTCGGGCCTGCCCGAGTTCGACGGCGCGCCCGGCGGCACCCTGGAGGGCTTCGGCATCCTCGCCGACGCCCTCAACAAGATCGCCGGCCTCGGCGTCGACGTGCCCGTCCGCGAGCACTGCTTCGTGCCCGCCGTCAGCGCCGTCGCCATCCGCGACGTCCACACCCACGACGACCTCTACGCCGACATCAACGCCCTCTCCCCCGAGGACAGCGAGCTCGACGAGTTCAAGGTCGCCTCCCGGAACGAACCCCACACCCAGGTCACCGAGGAGCTCTGCACCTGGATCCTGGACCGCCTGCCGTAGCCGAAGGGCGGGCACCCGCCCGTGGTGGCGGCCGTCGCGGGGCGGCTGCCGCCGCGGGCGCGCGGGTCAGCCCGTCCATCTCCCCGACAGGAACGTCACCGCGAACAGCGTGCTCAGCGGCGCGAGGACGCACAGGCCCATCCGCGCGCGCCACTCCGCCCGGAGGCTCCACGCGGCCAGGCCCGTCCACAGCGGCCACCACAGCAGCGTCGCCCGGGGCACGGACGTGTACCAGTACGAGGTCCCGAGCGCCCACAGGTTCAGGGCGATGTACACCGCCTCCGGCCACCTCATGCGCCACAACAGCCGGCCGAGGAGCGCCAACCCGACGACCATGGCGGCGAGTTCGGCCTGGGACATCAGGGCGTACCCGGTGGAGTAGCGGCCGTCGAACGCCGCGTTCCAGGTGTTGCCCCAGGCCTCCCACGGCGGGTGGAAGGTGCGGTACCAGCCGCGCTCCTGGGCGTGCTTCCACGCCATCCAGTCGCCGGTGCGGTCGTACAGGTACAGCGTGTACGCGAGGACGGGCAGCGCGGGCAGCGTCAGCCAGGGCAGCCGGCGCCAGTCGCGGCGGCCGTCTCGGGCCAGGAGGAAGTCGACGAGCAGGGCGGCGGCGAGGAAGAGACCGCTGACGCGGGCCGTCGTGGCGCACGCGGCGAGCGTCGCCGCGAGCCGCCAGCGTCCCGACCGGGCGGCCAGCCACGCGGGCAGCGCGCAGGCGAGGAAGAGGGATTCGGAGTAGCCCGCGGCGAGGAAGACGGCGCAGGGCGAGAGCAGGACGACGAGGACAGCACGCCGGGCGACGGCGTCCGCACCCCCGAGCCGCACGACCGCGCTCACGCCTCTGCCCGTGCCCGCGCCCTTGCCCGGGCCCTTGCCCGGGCCCTTCCAGGCGCCCATCCCCGCGCCCGCCCCCATGTCCGCCCCCGCGAGCCTCGCCACGCGGGCCAGCGCCAGCATCGCCACCGCCCCCGAGACCAGCGAGATCAGCAGCCCGGCCGCCACCCAGTCCGGCACGACGAGCCGCACCGCCCGCAGCACCAGCGGGAACCCGGGGAAGAACGCCTCCTCGTTCTCCAGGCCGTCCGCGTACCCCGGCGCGGGCCCGAAGTAGCCGTACTCCGCTATGTGCCGGAAGTGCGTCCAGTCCCACTGCTCCCACACCGAGAGCGGCCCGGGCGCCTCCTTGGCACGGGAGTTCGCGGGAAACAGCCACCCCACGCAGTACCCGGTGACGAAGAGCCCCACCCGCGTGCCCAGATACACCTGGAGCACGAAGCGGTCGGTCGCGTCGAACCGCCCCGCGAGCCACCGCGGCACCGCCCGCACACCCCCGGCCCACCGCCGCCGCCCTCGCTCCCGCCCCTGCTCCCGCGCGGGCTCGCGGACGTCGGGCCAGGGCGGGCGCGGGGAGGGCCGGGTGGCGGTGCTCACTGGTGCCGCGGGCATGCGTGATCTCCGTTCGGGCGCGCGGAATCGCCCGGCGGCGCGCGGTGGCGCCGCCGGTCGTGGGTGCTGCGGGGAGAGGGCCGGTTACGGGCGGGGGCCGACCGGGGTCAGTCGGGTCCCGCCGTCATGTCCGACGTCGGGGGCGGCGAGGCCCCCGCGCCCCGGTACGGGGTCTCGGTCGCGCCCAGGGTGCCGGTGGTCGGGGGCGGGGTCGTCGGGGGGTACGTCGGCGAGCGGCTCGGGTCGGTGTCGGCGGAGCTGCCGGAGCTGCCGGTGGTGGGGGGCGGCTCGCTGGCGTCGGGGCCGTCGGGGGGCCCGGTGGTCTCGGGCGGGCCCGGCGACGAGGAGGCGTCGGTGGGGTCGGGCACGGGGTCGCCGGAGGAGGGCGCGGGCCTCGGGTCGCGGGTGTCGGCCGGGGACACCTGCTCCTCGGGCCCGGCGATCCCGGCGGCGACCGCGCCGCCCACCCCGCCGAACAGCAGCACGGCGGCGGCCGCGAGCACGGCGAACCTGCGCCGCCGCACCCGCTCGCCGCGGGCCGTGACCACGGGCGCGGGCGCCGGGTCGCTGCCGCGCTCCGCCGCCGCGGCAAGATCCCGGAGCGCGTCCGCCAGCGGGTCGTCCAGTGGATCGTCGTGGTGGGCTTCAGTCACCGTGCGCCTCCTGGGTACGAGGGTCCTGCAAGCGGTCGGCGAGGGCGGCCCGCCCCCGGGACAGATGCGTCTTGACCGTGCCGGTGGACTGGCCCGTCTCCGCGGCGATCTGCTCCACCGACAGATCGCAGATGTAGTGCAGCGCCACCGTCCTGCGCTGCTGCGGGGAAAGCCCCTTCAGCGCCTCGACGAGGACCACGGAACCGGGGTCGGGCGCGCCCGCGGGCGGCGCGCCGCCGTGCCGCTGCCAGGCCTGCTCGCTGCGCCGCCGCCCGTGCCACCGGCGCACGGCGAGCCGCCAGGCCACGGTGCGGATCCACGCCTCGGGCGAGGCCTCCTTCACCAGCCGCCCCCGCCTGCTCCAGGCCTTGACGAACGCCTCCTGCACGACGTCCTGCGCCTCCTGCAGGTCGCCGAGCATCACATACAGCTGGCCGGTGAGCCGTCGGACCGCGTGGGCGTAGAACTCCTCGAACTCCTCAGCGGTCAATGACGTGCTCCCCATCTGGTCGGTACACCTTCTCTAGACCGGCCGGGGCACGTCTGGTTGACAGCGATCAGGAACTTTTTCTCCGGCGTTTCGAACACACCGGACCGGGCCGCGCGGGAACCGTCGTGATCGGCTTCACCGGGCGCGGCGCGTGGGGCGGCCGCCCGTCAGCCGGGAAAGGCCCCCGTGTCGACCGTCGCTCCCAGCGGCACGGGAAGCACGAACCGCTCCCCGAACGGCACCCGCTCGGCGTGCTTGTACGCCCCGTTCTGCGGCTCGCTGAACAGCGTCGCCGTGGGACCGTGCTCGTCGAACCGGTCCACGAGCAGATACACCGGAACCGGGGCGTGGGCATAGGCCCACAGCTTCTTGGTCCGGTCGTCCTTGGCGTTGCTCTGCGAGGTGATCTCGACGACGAGCAGGGCCTCTGCCGCGTCCAGGGGGTCGGTGCTGTCGGGGGCGACGTCGTCAACAGCTTCCCTGGGGGCCACTACCACATCGGGAACGTAGAGCTTGTCCAGGGCGGCGATGTGGATGCCGAGTGTCTGGTACACCTCCATTTCCTCCGGCAGAGCCTTGTTCAGCGCCCGGTGCAACGCGGCTGCGATTCCGTTGTGATGCCTGTGCGGCGGCGGTACCAAGACAATCTGCCCTTCGTCGATCTCGGCGTGCCAGCCCTCCGGCACATCAAGCTCACGCCACGCCTGAAGCAGGTAGTCCCAAGACCGGCGGCCCGGAGCCGTGTCGTGCTCGACCATTGCGGCGGTCATCGCGGGTCCCTTCTGTCGAAGCCTGCGGCGCATGAGCGTAGATCGACGAGTCAGCGGCTGTGCGCCGCTTCCTCCAGCGTCCCACGATAGGGCGACCGAGGCAGCAGCCCGACCGCCGCCGCCCGGACGACGCTCGCGAAACGCCGGAGGGCGGCACCCCCGACCCTGGGGGTGCCGCCCTCCGCGTACAGCGGGTACAGCTACGAACTACCGAGCCGAGGCTCAGAAGTCCATGTCACCGCCCGGCATGCCGCCCGGAGCGCCCGCGGCGGCGGCCTTCTCCGGCTTGTCGGCGATGACGGCCTCGGTGGTGAGGAACAGCGCGGCGATGGACGCGGCGTTCTGCAGGGCGGAACGCGTGACCTTCGCCGGGTCGATGATGCCCTCGGCGATCATGTCGACGTACTCGCCGTTCGCGGCGTTCAGGCCGTGACCGACGGTCAGGTTGCGCACCTTCTCCACGACGACGCCGCCCTCGAGGCCGGCGTTGACCGCGATCTGCTTCAGCGGGGCCTCGAGGGCCAGCTTCACAGCGGCGGCACCGGTGGCCTCGTCGCCCTCGAGCTCGAGCTTCTCGAAGACCGAGGAGGCCTGGAGGAGGGCCACGCCACCGCCGGCGACGATGCCCTCCTCGACGGCCGCCTTCGCGTTGCGAACGGCGTCCTCGATGCGGTGCTTGCGCTCCTTGAGCTCGACCTCGGTCGCGGCACCGGCCTTGATGACGGCCACGCCGCCCGCGAGCTTCGCCAGGCGCTCCTGGAGCTTCTCGCGGTCGTAGTCCGAGTCGCTGTTCTCGATCTCGGCGCGGATCTGGTTGACCCGGCCCTGGACCTGGTCGCTCTCACCGGCGCCGTCGACGATGGTCGTCTCGTCCTTGGTGATGACGACCTTGCGGGCGCGGCCGAGCAGGTCGAGACCGGCGTTCTCCAGCTTGAGGCCGACCTCCTCGGAGATGACCGTGCCGCCCGTGAGGATGGCGATGTCGCCGAGCATGGCCTTGCGGCGGTCGCCGAAGCCCGGGGCCTTGACGGCGACGGACTTGAAGGTGCCGCGGATCTTGTTCACGACGAGCGTGGACAGGGCCTCGCCCTCGACGTCCTCGGCGATGATCAGCAGCGGCTTGCCGGACTGCATGACCTTCTCGAGGAGCGGAAGGAGGTCCTTCACGTTCGAGATCTTGGAGTTGACGATCAGGATGTACGGGTCGTCGAGCGACGCCTCCATACGCTCCATGTCGGTGGCGAAGTACGCCGAGATGTAGCCCTTGTCGAAGCGCATGCCCTCGGTGAGCTCGAGCTCCAGACCGAAGGTCTGCGACTCCTCGACGGTGATGACGCCTTCCTTGCCGACCTTGTCCATGGCCTCGGCGATGAGCTCGCCGATCTGGGTGTCGGCGGCGGAGATGGAGGCGGTCGAAGCGATCTGCTCCTTGGTCTCCACGTCCTTGGCCTGCTCGAGCAGGGCGCCGGAGACGGCCTCGACGGCCTTCTCGATGCCGCGCTTGAGGGCCATCGGGTTGGCGCCGGCCGCGACGTTGCGCAGGCCTTCCTTGACGAGCGCCTGGGCGAGGACGGTCGCGGTCGTCGTGCCGTCACCGGCGACGTCGTCCGTCTTCTTCGCGACCTCCTTGACCAGCTCGGCGCCGATCTTCTCGTACGGGTCCTCGAGCTCGATCTCCTTGGCGATGGACACACCATCGTTGGTGATCGTGGGGGCGCCCCACTTCTTCTCGAGGACGACGTTGCGACCCTTGGGGCCCAGGGTCACCTTGACGGCGTCGGCGAGCTGGTTCATGCCGCGCTCGAGGCCGCGCCGTGCCTCCTCGTCGAACGCGATGATCTTGGCCATGTGAAGTGGTCCTCCCGGACGGGGTGGAAAAGCAAACGGACCGTGCTGGTGCCCGCGACGGACGGCCTGCGCGCCGTGTGGTTCCTTGCCCCACCCGGCCTGCGGACCTCACCGACCCGATCCAAGTTCTGTCACTCTCACTCGTAGAGTGCTAACGCCAATGATTAGCACTCGACCCCCGCGAGTGCAAGGTCGCCCCCGAGTCTCGTACACGTACTCACGGCTCCCTTACGAGACCCCGCGCGCCCGGCGCGACGCCCCGATCTTGCAACGACGAAGGGCCCGCGCCCCGTTCCCGGGGTGCGGGCCCTTCGTCTGCGTCGCGTCGGTGGCCGATCGCGTCAAGCCGCTCAGACGGCGAGCTTGACCATGTCCGCCTGCGGACCCTTCTGGCCCTGCGAGATCTCGAACTCGACTCGCTGACCTTCTTCCAGGGTGCGGTAGCCGTCCATCTGGATCGCGCTGTAGTGGACGAATACATCCGCACCACCGTCGACCGCGATGAAGCCATATCCCTTCTCCGCGTTGAACCACTTGACGGTGCCCTGAGCCATGCCTAACTCCCCTATTACTGGCCCTTGCGCAGACCCGCACTTCGCGGACCCGGGTCAGACCTCACCCCCCATGGGTTGGGGGTGTGCGCCGGAACGCGTCGACCGCGGCTGAATGTATCTGTCCAACTGCCCTCTGCAACAGGTCAATCGGACGAGAATTCTGGGCACGCGCTATCGGAGATTTCCGGAGAATTCCACGGAATCCAGGGCAAGTCGGGCCCGACAAATGCCACATAAGGCTCAAATAGGCAGGACACTTTGGCTACTTCTTGTCGGCTCCGCGGCCGACTTCGAATATGCGCGCGGCACTGCGTGCGCCGAGAACGGCGCTCCATTCCCAACTGTACCGCGCTCAACCATACAGAATTGCCCCCTCCGCTTCTCTCGCGGAGGGGGCAATGTCGGTGACTCTGCGTGCGCTCAGCCGCCGGCGACGGCGGGAATGATCGAAATCCCGGCGCCGTCCGGCGTCGCGGTCTCCAGACCCTGCTCGAACCGCACGTCGTCGTCGTTCACGTACACGTTCACGAACCGCCGCAGCTTGCCCTGGTCGTCCAGGACCCGGGCCGCGATGCCGGTGTGGTTCTTCTCCAGGTCGGCGATGACCTCACCGAGGGTCGCCCCCTCGGCGGCGACCTCGGCCTTGCCGCCGGTGTAGGTGCGAAGGATGGTGGGGATGCGGACGTTGACACTCATGGGGATGCCTTTCTGGGGTGCCGGGAAGGTCAGTGAGCCAGGCCCGCGGAGCGGAACGCGTCGAGGCTGGGGCGGATGGTCGCGGTCGCCTGGGACGTCTCGGCGACCGCGTCCAGGGTCTTGAGCCCGTCCCCGGTGTTGAGCACGACGGTGGTGAGCGAGGGATCGATGAGACCCGCCTCGATCAGCTTCTTCGCGACCCCGACGGTCACCCCGCCCGCGGTCTCCGCGAAGATCCCTTCCGTGCGGGCGAGCAGCTTGATCGCGTCGACGACCTGCTCGTCGTTCACGTCCTCCACCGCGCCACCCGTGCGCCGCGCGATGTCGAGCACGTACGGCCCGTCGGCCGGGTTGCCGATGGCGAGGGACTTGGCGATGGTGTCCGGCTTCTGCGGCCGGACGACGTCGTGCCCCGCCTTGAACGCGGTGGACACCGGCGAGCAGCCCTCCGCCTGCGCCCCGAAGATCTTGTACGGCTTGTCCTCGACGAGGCCGAGCGCGATCAGCTCCTTCAGACCCTTGTCGATCTTCGTGAGCTGGGACCCGGAGGCGATCGGGATCACGAGCTGGTCGGGAAGGACCCACCCCAGCTGCTCGCAGATCTCGTACGCGAGGGTCTTGGAGCCCTCGCCGTAGTACGGCCGCAGGTTGACGTTGACGAAGCCCCAGCCCTCGCCCAGCGGGTCGCCGATCAGCTCGGAGCAGAAGCGGTTCACGTCGTCGTAGTTGCCCTCGATGCCGACGAGCTCGCCGCCGTACACCGCGGCCATGACGACCTTGCCCTGCTCCAGGTCGTGCGGGATGAACACGCAGGAGCGGAAGCCCGCGCGGGCGGCGGCGGCGCCGACCGCGCCGGCGAGATTGCCCGTGGAGGAGCAGGACAGGGTGGTGAAGCCGAAGGCGCGGGCCGCTTCGAGGGCCTGCGCGACGACACGGTCCTTGAAGGAGTGCGTGGGGTTGCCCGAGTCGTCCTTGATGAACAACTTGCCCTGCTCGACGCCCAGTTCGGCGGCGAGGTTGTCGGCCTTGACGAGCTTGGTCCAGCCCGGGTTGAGGTTCGGCTTGTCGGCCACGTCCGCGGGGACGGGAAGCAGCGGGGCGTACCGCCAGATGTTGGCGGGGCCGGACTCGATCCGCTTGCGCAGGCCCTCCGGGTCGCCGAGGGGAAGGTCGTAGGCGACTTCCAGGGGTCCGAAACACTCGGCGCAGGCGAAGATGGGGCCGAGGTCGAAGCGGGTTCCGCACTCGCGGCAGGAGAGGCCGGAAGCGGGTCCGAGATCGACGGTGTCCGCGGAAGGCGTGGTGGTGGCGACAGTCTGCACAGCCATGGAGGCGAGGCCCTTTCTCCTCATCTTCCCCGCGGCGCATCTCGCCGCGAGACGGAATTGGCACCTTCCCGAGCCGGGAGCCTCGCGGCGCGCGCGTTCGCGGCGACGAGACCGGCTGGAGGGTTGCCGGGGCTTCAACGGGCCGTATCCCTCTGCCCCTCTGGATGAGCGGTATTCGATTGTGACGTCCGGGACCCCCGACATGCGATGGTCACCGGCGTTGTTCAAGACTGTAACCGAAGCCTTGGACCCTTGAGATAGTCGTCCGATGCGCGAGATGGATCACAACCGGGAGGACGCGCGTGCTGGAAGAGGTCGAGCGCTGGCTGAGCAGGCGTTCCTGGTCCGTCGGCGACCGAGCGCCCGGCGCCCTGACAGCCGCCAAGCGTGACCTCGGCACCTCGGTGAGCGTGGTGCTGCCCGCCCTCGACGAGGAGGAGACGGTCGGCGGGATCGTCGCCGAGATCCGCGGGGAGCTGATGGAGCGGGTGCCGCTCGTCGACGAGCTCGTGGTGATCGACTCCGGCTCCGCGGACCGCACGGCCGAGGTGGCCGCGGCGGCCGGGGCCCGGGTGGTGCACCGGGACGCGATCCTGCCGCGGCTGCCCGCCGTGCCGGGCAAGGGTGAGGTCCTGTGGCGTTCTCTCCTGGTCACCCACGGTGACATCGTGGCGTTCGTCGACGCGGACCTGAAGGAGTTCTCGGCGGACTTCGTCTCCGGCATCGTGGGGCCGCTGCTCACCGAGCCGGACGTGCAGTTCGTGAAGGCGATGTACGACCGCCCGATGACGGTGTCCGACGGCCCGGCGGCCGACGGGCCCGCGTCCGGCGCGACGGCCGGGCAGGGCGGCCGGGTCACCGAGCTGATGGCGCGGCCCCTGCTGAACATGCACTGGCCGCAGCTCGCGGGGTTCGTGCAGCCGCTCGGCGGCGAGTACGCGGCCCGCAGGTCGCTCCTGGAACGCCTGCCCTTCCCCGTCGGGTACGGCGTGGAGCTCGGCCTGCTCGTCGACGCGCTGCACACCGTGGGCCTGGACGCGCTCGCGCAGGTCGACGTGGGGGTGCGCAGGCACAGGCACCAGGACGGGCAGGCGCTCGGGCGGATGGCGGCCGCGATCTACCGCACCGCGCAGCTGCGGCTCGCCCGCGCCCATCTCGTACGGCCCGAACTGACCCAGTTCGTGCGCGGCGAGCACGGCTTCGAGCCGCGGACGTACGCGGTGGACACGGAGGAGCGGCCGCCGATGGCGGAGGTGGCGGAGTACGCGGAGCGGAGGGTGGCTTAGGCGGCCGGGCGCGCCCGGCCGGTCGTCCCCCGGGCGCCCGGCGGGTCGTGACCCGGATGCCGGGCAGGTCGTATACGGTCCGCCCGTCGTCCGCCCGCAGGGTGCGGAGGGGGCGCCTCCGGCAGGGATGTGACGTTCCCCGGCCGTACGTTTGAGCGTTTCCGCGAGCGGCTAGGTTTCGGCACATGGCTTCCGAGCAGGCGGGCGCAGCCCAGGTCCTCGTCGCGTCCAACCGCGGCCCGGTGACGTACTCCCTCGGCGCCGACGGGACACTCGACGCCAAGCGCGGCGGCGGCGGGCTCGTCTCCGGGCTCAGCGCCGTCGGCGACGAGGCCGACGCCCTGTGGGTGTGCTCGGCGCTCGGCGAAGGCGACCGGGAGGCCGTGCGGCGCGGGGTCGGCGAGCCGGGCGTACGGATGCTCGACATCGACGCCGACGTGCACGCCGCCGCGTACAACGGCGTCGCGAACTCGGTCCTGTGGTTCGTGCACCACATGCTGTACCAGACGCCCCTCGAACCCGTCTTCGGGCCGGAGTTCCGCGCCCAGTGGGCCGCGTACGAGACGTACAACAGGGCCTTCGCCGACGCGCTCGCCCGCGAGGCCGCGCCGGGCGCGGCCGTCCTCGTGCAGGACTACCACCTGGCGCTCGTCCCCGGCATGCTCCGCGAGCTCCGGCCCGACCTGCGCATCGGGCACTTCTCGCACACGCCCTGGGCGCCCGTCGACTACTTCCGGCTCCTTCCCGACGACATCGCCGAGCAGCTCCTGCGCGGGATGCTCGGCGCGGACCGGCTCGGCTTCCTCACCGGGCGCTGGGCCGACGCCTTCACCGCGTGCTGCGTCGCCGTCCTCGGCGGTACGTCCGGGACCCGGATCGGGGTGCACGGGCTCGGGGCCGACGCGGACTTCCTGCGGGAGCGGGCGCGGCGGGCGGACGTCGAGGAGCGCCTCGCCGCGCTGCGGGAGCAGATCGGGCCCGACCGGAAGGTCATCGTCCGGGTGGACCGCACCGAGCTGTCCAAGAACATCGTGCGCGGTCTTCGCGCCTACGAGCAGCTTCTCGCCGAGCGGTCCGAGTGGCGGGGGCGGGTCGTGCACGTCGCCTTCGCCTACCCCTCGCGGCAGGACCTCGCCGTCTACCGCGAGTACACCGAGGAGGTGTCGCGGGTCGCGGACGCCATCAACTCCGCGTACGGCACCGAGGGGTGGACGCCGGTCGTCCTCCACGTCAAGGACGACTTCGCGCGGTCCCTCGCCGCCTATCGGCTCGCCGACGTCGCCCTCGTCAACCCCATCCGGGACGGCATGAACCTCGTCGCCAAGGAGGTTCCCGTCGTCTCCGACGAGGGGTGCGTGCTCGTCCTCTCCCGGGAGGCCGGGGCCTACGAGGAGTTGTCCGAGGACGCGCTCACCGTCAACCCGTACGACGTGTCCGCGACCGCCGCAGCCCTGCACTCGGCCCTTCTCATGCCCCCCGCGGAGCGTGCGGAGCGCACCAAACGCCTGGCGGCCGCCGCAACAGCCCTCCCCCCGACCCAATGGTTCCTGGACCAACTCCACCCCCTGACCACCACCCCCTGACCCCCCTCTTTCCCACCCGCCCACCCGTTTCCAGTTCCCCGCGGCTTCCTGGCCGCCAGTGCCACAACCGGCCGCCCGGCGACTGCGGCCCGTCAGTCGCTCCGCCGCTCCGCGGCGGGTCTCCCAACCGCCCGCCCGTTTCCAGCGCACAACAGGCTCCTGGCCGCCAGTGGCACGACCGGTCGCCCGGCGACTGCGGGCGCTCTGTGCCGGGCACGGCACATCCCTGAGCGTCTGCGCTGCGGGGCCACCTGTGCCCCCCCCCCGCTGTGGGCAGCTGGGCCGCCCAGAGGGCGATGGGGGTCTCCCCTGCTCGAGCGAAGCCGAGAGCTTGGGGGAGGGTGGGCACAGCCCAGGCCGACGGTGCCGCGAGGGCGAGGGAAGGGCGCGCCCAGGCCGGCCCCGCCGTTACGGCAGTTGCGCCGCCAACGCCGACAACAGGGCGACCACGCCTGCGGGGCCCGCGGTCACCACGTCCGCGCGGTCCGCCAGTTCCGCCACCTCGGGGCTCCCGCTGCACACCAGCAGCCCCCGCACGGCCCCGTCGGAGCGCAGCTTGTCCACGGCGGTGAAGGCGGGCACGTCGCCGAGGTCGTCGCCGGCGTAGAGGACGGACTCGGCGCCCACCTCACGTACGTAGTCGACGAGGGCGACCCCCTTGTCGACGCCGGGCGGCCGCAGTTCGAGGACGAGCCGCCCGGGCTCCACGATCAGACCGTGCCGCGAGGCCAACTCCCCCAACGGCCCCCGCAACGCGTCGAACGCGGCCTGCGGATCCAGCGCCCGCCGCGTATGGACGGCGACAGCCCGCCCCTTCTCCTCGATCCAGGTCCCGCGCCACGCCCCGATCGCGTCCAGGAACCCGGGCAGTTCGGCCCGCACGGCGGCGACGCCGGGATGCGGCTCGGCGGCCTGCACGGTCCCGGTGACGGCGTCCCACCGCTCGGCGCCGTAGTGCCCGAGCACGACGAGGTGTTCGAGCCCCGGGACCCCGGCGAACCCGCCGTAGCGGACGGCGACCCCCGCGGGCCGACCGGTGACGACGGCCACGGACCGGACCTTGGGGGCGAGCGCGGCCAGCGCGGGCACCGCGTCGGGGTGGGCCCGCGCCCGCTCGGGATCGGGCACGATCGGCGCGAGCGTGCCGTCGAAGTCGAGGGCGATCACGGCACGTTCGGGCCGGGCCAGGAGCGCGGCGAGTCCGTCCCGCCCGGCGGGCGTGCACGGCTGCGGCAGGGAGTGCGTCGGGTCACCCATGGGCCAGACCCTAACGTCAACGCTCGCCGCGCCGCGCCTGCCGAACCCGCCGCAGTCGGTTCACGGTGACCGGATCGTGGGCGAGGGCCCGCCGGTCGTCGAGGAGGGCGTTCAGGATCTGGTAGTAGCGGACGGGGGCGAGCCCCAGCTCTTCGCGGATGGCCCGCTCCTTGGCGCCGGGCCCGGCCCAGCCGCGCCGCTCCAGGGCGAGCACGGCCTTGGCCCGCGCGGAGAGTTCACCGAGGCCGGAGGCCTGTGCGTCGTCGTCCGTCATGACGCCCACGCTAACCCCGGCGCCCCCGCGTCACTGCGCGCTCTCCTCCGCGGCCGCCTTCGACTCGATCTGCCCGAGGATGGCCTCGGGGTCGCCGTTCTTGTCGACGGTCTTGCCGATGTACTTCTTGATCTGCACGGAGACCTGCGCCCAGGACGTCTTGCCGACCGGGTACAGCTGCGAGGTGGGCAGCTCCTTGAGGAACTGGCCGAGCTTCGCGGAGTCCTCCTTGTTGTCCGTCATCTCCTGCGACGCCGACGCCGTGACGGGCAGCAGGTCGTACTCGCGGGAGAATTCCAGGACGTTCTTCTTGCTGTAGACGAAGTTGAGGAACTCGCCGATCTCCTTGCGGTGGCCGTTCTGCTTGAAGGCCATCATCCAGTCGGCGACGCCCATCGTGGACTGGCCCGTGCCATTGACGCCGGGCATCGGCACCATGCCGTACTTCAGGCCCTTCTTCGCGGCCATCTGCATCAGCGTGGGGTGCCCGTTGAGCATGCCGACGTCACCGCGCGTGAACGCGGCGAAGGCCTCGGCGCGGTCGAGTTCGGCGGGCGGGGTCGGGCCGGTGAGGCCCTTGCCGACCAGCTCGTTCTTCAGCCAGTCGAAGGTCTGCACGTTCTGCTTGGAGTCGATGTCGTACGAGCCGACGTTGTCGGTGTAGCCGCCGCCCCCGCTGAGCAGCCACTGCAACGTCTCGGCCTGCGCCTCCTCCGGGCCGAGCGGCAGCGCGTAGGGGATCTTCACGCCGCGCGCCTTCAGCTTCTGCGCGGCGGCCTGGAGCTGGGTCCAGCTCTCCGGCGGCTTGATCCCGGCGCTCTTGAACAGCTTCTCGTTGAAGAAGAGCAGGCGCGTGGACGCGGCGAACGGCATGCCGTACTGCACCCGGTCCACCTCGCCCGCCTTCGAGAGGGGGGCGAGGAAGTCGGCCTGGGTGGGGATGGAGAGCAGGTCGTCGGCGGAGTACAGCTTGTCCTGCGCGGCGTAGTCGGCGTACGCGCCGATCTGGGCGAGGTCGGGGGCGTTCCCGTCCTTCACCATCTCCTTGACCTCGCGGTCGACGTCCGTCCACGAGTGCACGGTCACCTCGACCTTGATGCCCGGGTGCTCGTCCTCGAACTTCTTCGTCAGTTCGCTCCAGTACTTCTTGGAGCTGTTGGCCGAGGAGTCGCCGTAGTCGGCGGCCACGAGCTTGAGGGTGACGTCGCCGGAGTCGCCGGAGTCGCCGCCGCAGCCGGCGAGCAGCGCCGTCATGCTCAGTGCGGCCACCGCCGCGGTCAGACCTGTCACGCGCCGCTGCACTGCTGTTTCCCACCCTCGTCGTACGTTCTGAACCGCGAGTTTCCCCCGCGTCCGGATACAAGGTCTACACCACCCGAGTATCACTTCTACAACGGCCTTGCCTTATTGCCCCCTGGGACGCCCCTCAGCCCTGTCGGGGGCGCCCCCGCATCGGCGCTCCGCGCCTCGTCCTCAAACGCCGGACCGGCTCTCTCCCACCCACCCGCCCAAACTCGCACCGTCCTGCCCGACAGCCCGGCACCCCCAGCCCCGCCAGGGGCACCCCCGTATCGCGCTGCGCGCTCGTCCTCAAACGCCGGACGGGCTCTCTCCCACCCACCCGCCCCACCTGCGCTTGCTGTGCAGCAGCGCGGCACCTTCAGCCCCGAAAGCGCTCACGCCGCAGCACCTCCCCGGCCCACCCCGCAGCACCGCTCCAGCCCAGCCCGCAGCACCTTCCGGCCCACCCCGCAGCACCTTCCGGCCCGCCCCCCCAGCACCTTCCGGCCCGCCCCGGCTGTATTTCAGCCCGTCCGGCGATTGAGGACGAGGCGCGAAGCGCCGATTCGAGGGAGGACTGTCCCACCCGCACGGGACACCCACCCCCGGGGTCCAGGGGCGCAGCCCCGGTTTCGGGAAAGGGGCGGGACTGGGGCGCCCCGCGAAGGCCGACCCGCGCGCAGGTGGACTAGACCTCTCGCGGGGTCACACGCGACACTGTCCCCGTGAGACATGTCATCGCCCTGGACGTGGGCGGCACAGGAATGAAGGCCGCCCTGGTAGGGGCGGACGGCACGCTGCTGCACGAGGCCCGCCGCCCCACCGGCCGCGACCGCGGCCCGGACGCCGTGGTCGAGTCGATAGCCGAGTTCGCGACCGACCTGAGGGCCCACGGAGTGGCGCACCTGGGCGAACCGGCGGCAGCGGCCGGCGTGGCCGTACCGGGCATCGTGGACGCGGACCGCGGCATCGCCGTGTACGCGTCCAACCTGGGCTGGTCCGACGTACCCCTGCGCGACCTCCTGAGCACCCGCCTGGAAGGCATCCCCGTGGCGCTCGGCCACGACGTCCGCACGGGCGGCCTCGCCGAGGGCCGCCTGGGCGCGGGCAAGGGCGCCGACCGCTTCCTCTTCGTCCCCCTGGGCACCGGCATCGCGGGCGCGATCGGCATCGGCGGCACCATCGAGCCCGGCGCCCACGGCTCCGCGGGCGAGATCGGCCACATCGTCGTACGCCCCGGCGGCCCCCCGTGCGGCTGCGGCCAACGCGGCTGCCTGGAGCGCCTGGCGTCCGCGTCCGCGGTCAGCAAGGCGTGGGCGGAGGCCAGCGGCGACGCCTCGGCGGACGCGGCGGACTGCGCGAAGGCGGTCCGCTCCGGCGACCCCCGTGCCCTCGCCGTCTGGCAGAACGCGGTCGACGCCCTCGCCGACGGCCTGCTCACGGCCCTCACCCTCCTGGACCCGCACACGCTGATCATCGGTGGCGGCCTCGCGGAGGCCGGGGAAACCTTGTTCACACCGCTGCGCGCGGCGGTCGCCGCCCGCGTGGTCGAGTTCCAGACGCTGCCGGAGATCGTCCCGGCGGCACTCGGCGACGCGGCGGGCTGCCTGGGCGCGGGCCTCCTCGCCTGGGACCTGCTCGACGCCACCGGGCAGGCCACCGCTCCCACCGCCACCACCGCACGAGCCACGACCGACGCCACCACCACCAACCCCGCGACCCCGACTCCCCGGAGGTAACCACCCGATGGCCACTAGCAAGGTGCTCGCCGGTGCCCAAGTGGTACTGCCCACCGGGACCGTCCCGGGCGGCCGCGTGATCGTCACCGAGGACGGCCGCATCGCCGGGAGCATGCCCGCGGCCCCCGAAGCAGTCGAGACGGTCGACCTGACCGGCCACTGGCTGGTCCCCGGCTTCGTCGACATCCACAACCACGGCGGCGGCGGCGCGTCCTTCACCAGCGGCACGGCCGAGGACATCCTGCACGGCGTACGGACGCACCGCCTGCACGGCACCACCACCGTCGTGGCCTCGACGGTCACCGACGAGATGGACGCCCTCGCCCAGCGCGCGGGCCTGCTCTCCGAGCTGGCCGAGCAGGGCGACATCGCGGGCGTCCACTTCGAGGGCCCGTTCATCTCGCCGTGCCGCAAGGGCGCCCACAGCGAGGCCCTGCTGCGCCACCCGGACCCGGCGGAGGTCCGCAAGCTCATCGACGCGGCCCGCGGCCAGGCCCGCATGGTCACCCTCGCCACCGAGCTGCCGGGCGGCATCGACTCCGTACGCCTGCTCGCCGAGCACGGCGTGATCGCGGCGATCGGCCACACCGACGCCACGTACGAGCAGACGAAGGCCGCCATCGACGCGGGCGCCACCGTCGCCACCCACCTCTACAACGCCATGCCCGCCCTCGGCCACCGCGCCCCGGGCCCCATCGCCGCCCTCCTGGAGGACGAGCGGATCACCGTCGAGCTGATCAACGACGGCACGCATCTGCACCCGGCCGCCTTCGGCCTCGCCTTCCACCACGCGGGCGCCGACCGCGTCGCCCTCATCACGGACGCCATGGACGCGGCGGGCTTCGGCGACGGCACCTATCTGCTCGGCCCGCTGGAGGTCGAGGTGAAGGAGGGCGTCGCGCGGCTCACCGAGGGCGGCTCGATCGCCGGGTCGACGCTGACCATGGACCGCGCGTTCAAGCGGTCGGTGACCGTCGACAAGCTGCCCGTCGAGGACGCCGTCGCCGCGATCTCCGCGAACCCGGCGAAGCTCCTCGGCATGTACGACCGGGTCGGCTCCCTGGAACCCGGCAAGGACGCCGACATCGTCGTCCTGGACGCCGACTTCACACTCAAGGGCGTGCTGCGCAAGGGCGATTGGGTCATCGAGCCACTGCAATTTCCCGGGGGATAACCCCCGGCCCCCCAGCCGGAAGAGCAGGTCGGCCGGATTCATCGGCACCGACAGCGCATAGGCGGTTGGTCCGAGGTCTGGGCCAACCGCCTTCTTTTTGGCATGATCAGGGCCCGAAAGCCGCACACGCGCAAGCACGCGGAACCGTGGTCCCGGGGGTGAAGCAGTGATCGTCACGGTCACGCTGAACGCCGCCCTGGACATCACGTACAAAGTTCCCTCCCTCACCCCGCACACCTCGCACCGCGTCACCGAAGTGACCGAACGCGCGGGCGGCAAGGGCCTGAACGTCGCCCGCGTGCTCGCCGCCCTCGGCCACGACGTCACGGTGACCGGCTTCGCGGGCGGCGACACCGGCCGCACCCTGCGCGACCACCTCGCCCGCGTGCCCGGTGTCCGGGACGGCCTGCGCCCCGTCGCGGGCGCCACCCGCCGCACCCTCGCCGTCGTGGACGCCCGCACCGGCGACACCACCCAGCTCAACGAGCCAGGACCGACCGTCTCCCCCACCGAGTGGGCCGGATTCCTCTCCTCCTACGAGGAGTTGCTGGCCGGCGACGACGTGCGCGCCGTGGCCCTGTGCGGCAGCCTCCCGCCCGGCGTGCCGGTGGGCGCGTACGCCCTCCTGATACGCGCCGCGCGCGCCGCCGCCGTACCCGTGCTCCTCGACACCAGCGGCGAGCCCCTGCGCCGCGGCGTCGCCGCCCGCCCCGACATCGTCAAGCCCAACGCCGACGAACTCGCCGAACTCACCGGCGCCCACGAGCCCGCCCAGGCCACCCGCGACGCCCGCCGCCGCGGCGCCCACGCCGTCGTCGCCTCCCTCGGCCCCGAGGGCCTGCTCGCCCTCACCCCCGAGGGCACCTGGCGCGCCACACCCCCGGGCCCGGTCCGCGGCAACCCCACCGGCGCCGGCGACTCAGCCGTCGCAGGCCTCCTCTCCGGCCTCGTCCGCCACCTCCCCTGGCCGGACCGGCTCTCCCGCGCGGTGGCCCTGTCGGCGGCCACGGTCGCG
The DNA here is from genome assembly GCF_045070545.1 of Streptomyces sp. RK9. Taxonomy (NCBI): domain Bacteria; kingdom Bacillati; phylum Actinomycetota; class Actinomycetes; order Kitasatosporales; family Streptomycetaceae; genus Streptomyces; species Streptomyces sp. RK9. The sequence goes on from NZ_CP173704.1 coordinate 587,307, forward strand.
GCACCCGTGGCGGGCGAGTTCGACGCGGCGGTGTACGAGGACGTCCTGCCGAAGGTCGCTGTGACGGGGCGCGCAGCGACGGCGTGACGAGGCCACGCACGCAACCAGCTCGACGGGCCGCAGCGGGCCCAGGAACGGGGATCGGTCAGCATGCCGCTCAGGACCACCGGTGAACTCGTCGCCCAGGCCGTAGCGGACGGCCGCGGCGTCGCGGCCTTCAACGTCATCACCCTCGAACACGCGGAGGCGATCGCGCTCGGCGCGGAGCGCGCGGGCAGCCCGGCGATCCTCCAAATATCCGAGAACGCGGTCAAGTTCCACGGCGGCGACCTGTCCGCCGTCGCCGCCGCGACCGCCGCGGTGGCCCACGCCTCCTCGGCCCCGCTCTCCCTCCACCTCGACCACGTCACCGACACCGCCCTGCTGCGCGCCGCCCACGCCGAAGGCTTCAGCTCGGTGATGTTCGACGCCTCAAAGCTGGCCCACGCCGACAACGTCAAGGCGACCGCCGACGCCGTCCGTTGGGCGCACGAGCGCGGCATCTGGATCGAGGCGGAACTCGGCGAGGTCGGCGGCAAGAACGGCGAGCCCCCGCTGGCCGCCCACGCCCCCGGCGCCCGCACCGACCCCACCGAAGCGGCCGCCTACGTCACCGCGACCGGCGTCGACGCCCTGGCCGTCGCGGTCGGCTCCGCCCACGCCATGACGGAACGCACCGCCGCCCTCGACCACGGCCTCATCCGGTCCCTGCGGGACGCCGTCCCCGTGCCCCTGGTCCTGCACGGATCGAGCGGCGTCCCCGACACGGAGATCCGTACGGCCCTCGCGTCGGGCATGACGAAGATCAACGTGGGGACCGCCCTGAACGCGGCGTTCACGGGCGAGGTACGCGACTACCTGGCGGCGGACCCGAGCGGGGTCGACCCCAGGAAGTACCTGACCCCGGCCAGAGAGGCGATGGCCGGGGTGGTGGAGTCCTTCTTGCGGCTCCTTTGAGCCGGCCCGGAGCCTTCCTGGGGCTCATGTGAGCCCGTCCGGCGATTGAGGACGGGGCGCGAAGCGCCGATACGGGGGGGTCCGGGGACGGAGCCCCCGGTCTCGGGAAGGGGCGGGATCGGGGAACGCCTTACTCCTTGACGTGCCCGGCCTTCAACCACACCCGGTCAAGCACGGCGTCACACTTGTCCCCCGCCTGGCAGGACACGGACACCGTGTTGGTCCCCTTGTTGAGCTGGACGAAGGCGAACGTCTTCGTCCAACCCTTGTCCCAGGCACCTTCCTTGGCCCCGGTGAAGTTGTCCATGTTGAGCTTCCGCCCGGACGCGGTCCCGTTGATCCCCAGCGTGGTCTCGGCGGCCTTGCCGGGCACGGAGTACCCCACGAAGACGGTGTAGGCCCCGCTCTTGGGAATCCCGTCGACGGTCCACGTCACCTGCGCACCGGGCTTGTCGAGCCCCGCCACGTACACCCCGCCCGCGGACTGCGCGCCCTCGATGTCGGACGCGGTGGTGGTGCCGCCCTCCAGCTTGAGGGCCTTGGCGTCGGACTTCGGCAGCTCGGCGTCGTCCTTGTCGTCGTCCTTCGGCGCGGAGGGGCTCGGCGCGTCGGTCTCGGACTGGCTGACCTTGGACCCCGGCTTCTTCGCGTCGTCCTCGCCGCCGTCGTCACCCCCGCCGAAGACCATCGCGGCACCGATCCCGACGGCCACGACGGCCACGACGGCGATGGCGCCGATCAGCAGCCCCTTGGTGTTGGGCCCGCGGCCACGGCCACCGCCACCCGCGGGGGCGTACGAGCCGGGCGCTCCGGGCCCGCCGGCCTGCCGCATGGACGCGGTGACGCCGGGCTGCGCCTCGGGCGCCGCGTAGTGGGCGTTGGGCTGTCCGTAGGCCTGCTGCGGGGGCTGCCCGGGCTGCTGACCGTACGCGGGCTGTTGACCGTACGCCGGGGCCTGGCCGTAGGCGGGAGGCTGGCCCTGGGCCTGCTGCCCGTACTGGCGCTCTCCGACCGCGCGGACGTGGTTGTACGAGGACCGCGGCCCCGGGTAGCCGTACCCGCCGCCCGAGGGCGGTGTCGCACCGGCCGCCTGGCCGTCTGCGTACAGGTAGCCGAACGGGTCGTCATCGCCCTCTGGCGCGCGCGGCGTGTGCTCGCCGTTATTGCCGGGCGTCATTCGCAGGTCACTCCCTCGCATCGCGGATGCGGGCGAGCCTACCCGCTCCGGGTGACCGCCCGAGTTGACGTTGACTTCTTCCAGGACACAGGCGGGGGCAGGGGCGGCGACATCGGCCGGAACACCGTCGGTCGCGCCCGCCGGGGCGGCCGCGCCGGGGCGCTCCGCCCACCGCATCCGTTACCGCGTACGGGAGTTCACACCCCGTACCGCGCACGGCGCACCGGCCGCGCACCGCTGTGTGCGCACGCTCACCCGGCCCGCCGGTGCTGCTTGGCCCGCGACCTTTTCTCCACATACATCCGCTGGTCGGCGGAGTGCAGCACTTCGTCCGCGGACATCCCGCAATGTGCCCATCCGATGCCGAAGCTGGCGCCGACGCGCACCGCGCGCCCGTCCACCCTGATCGGCGGGATGATCGCGTTCCGCAGCCGCACCGCGAGGTCCTGCGCGTCGGCCCGGCCGAGCCCGTCGGCGAGCACCACGAACTCGTCGCCGCCGAGCCGCGCCACCGTGTCCCCGTCCCGGACCCCGCTGGTCAGACGGCGGGCGACCTCGATGAGGACGGCGTCGCCGGTGTGGTGCCCGAAGCGGTCGTTGATCGACTTGAAGCCGTCGAGGTCGCAGAAGAGGACGGCGAGGCCCTTGGTGCCGTCGTCGGGGGCGGACTCCTCGGGCGGGGCAACCGTATGGACGTGGTGGTCATAGCCGTCGCCGTGCGCCCCCGCGTGCACGCCCCCGGAGGGCCCGTGCCCGTGCCCGATGGCATGCCCCGACGCGTAGAGCCCGCTGTTGTCGTACGCCGCGTCCAGCGAGTCCACCGTGGACGGCTGACCCGCGTGCGGCCTGCGACAGAGCCGGGAGCTGAGGCGGGCGCGCAGCTCCGCGGAGTTCGGCAGTCCGGTCAGCGAGTCGTGCGAGGCGCGGTGCGCGAGCTGCAGCTCGCGGCGCTTGCGCTCCTCGATGTCCTCGACGTGCGTGAGCAGGAACCGGGGCCCGTCCGCGGCGTCCGCGACCACCGAGTTCCGCAGCGACACCCACACATACGTCCCGTCGCGCCGCGCGAACCGCAGCTCGGCCCGCCCGCCCTCGGCCGACGTACGAAGCAGCGTCCCGATGTCCTCGGGGTGCACCAGGTCGGAGAAGGAGTAGCGGCGCATCGCGGACGCGGGGCGGCCGAGCAGCCGGCACAGCGCGTCGTTCGTGCGCAGGATCCGCCCGTGCTGGTCGCCGCCCATCTCGGCGATGGCCATGCCGCTCGGCGCGTACTCGAAGGCCTGCCGGAAGCTCTCCTCGCTGGCGCGCAGCGCCTGCTGCTCGCGCTCCAGGCGGACCAGGGCGCGCTGCATGTTGGCGCGCAGCCGGGCGTTGCTGATGGCGATGGCGGCCTGGAAGGCGTACATCTGGAGCGCCTCACGCCCCCACGCGCCCGGGCGCCGCCCGTTGCGCGGCCGGTCCACGGAGATCACGCCGATCAGCTCGCCGCCGGACGACCCCGTCGCGTACATGGGCGCGAAGAGCCGGTCGGAGGGGTGCCACTCGTCCTCGAAGCGGGGCTCGGGGCCCTCGGTGTACCACTGCGGCACGTCGTCCTCGTCGAGGACCCAGCCCTCCGTGTACGGGATGAAGCGCAGCGCCCCCCAGGCCTCGCCCATGGTCAGGCGGCGCTCCCAGGACTCCCGGGAGCCGACCCGGCCGGTGATCAGGGCCTCGGCGGCCGGGTTGCCCGCGAACGCGGCGACGACGAGGTCGCCGTCCGGGCGTACGAGGTTGACGCACGCCAGTTCATAGCCAAGGCCGTTGACCACGCCGTCGGCGACGGTCTGCAGCGTGTCCGCGAGGCTGCGGGCCGTGTTGAGGTCCGCAACCACCTGATGCAGCTGCCGCAGGGTCGCAAGACGGACGTACGGCTCCGACTCGGTCTCCATGCTCGCTCTCCCCGAGACCTCGACAGCAACTCCAGGATCCGCAGCTTCCTCAGTGTCCGTAACTCTGACTCTCCACCGTGCGTTCCTTCGCGCCCCGTCGCGCTGTGGCGCCCGGCGTCTGTGCCTGTACGTGCCTGTTCCGTGCCTGTCCGATTGCCACCGTCACTGAATCACAGCGAGCTGCCCACCCGGTACACAGGGTCAACAAAATATGGGCCCTGTGACTCAAGTCACAGGTGAGAGGTCCGATTTGAGCCCTGGAGTTGAGCCAAATTTGAGCTATGCGGAGGGTGGTGCACAAGCCTTGGCCAAGGGGCCGCGGGACTGCACCATGGCCGCCGGGCCCGCCGGAGTCCCGACCCGGATCCCCGCCCCGGAGTCCCGCGCACCATACGCCTCCGCGGAGCCTCCCGTCCCGGGAAGTCCTAGGTCTCGCCCTAGGTCCTCCCTCGGCCCGGGGTCCGATGCGGAGCGCCCGAATCCGCGACTAGCGTCAACAACGTGGCTGCCGACCTGACCATCAAGACCCAGACCCCGACCCGGGCCTCGTCCACCCCTCATCCTGTGGGGGTGAGCAACGACGAGTTCCGCGCCGCCATGTCCCGCCTGGCCGCGGGCGTGGTCCTGGTGACGGCCCAAGAGCCCCCGCTGGACCCGGACGACCCGACGGCCCCGGGCGGCGAGGACGTCGGCATGACGGCGACGGCCTTCCTCTCCGTGTCCCTGGATCCGCCCCTGGTCATGGTCAGCCTGCGCGAGGGCTCCCGCATGGACGACCTGCTCGCGGAGCAGCCACTGTGGGCGGTGTCGGTCCTGACCGAGAGCCAGCGGCACATCGCGGGCCGCTTCGCCATGAAGGGCCGCATCAGCGACCGGCTCCTCTTCGAGGACATCCCCTACGTACGCGGCGACATCACCGGCGCCCCCCTCGTCGGCGGCGCCCTCGCGACCCTCGAGTGCCGCACGGAACAGACCGTGACGGCGGGCGATCACACCCTGGTCATCGGCCGCGTGCTCACGGCGGAACTGCCGAGCGCGGACGGGGGCCCACTCCTGTACTTCAAGGGCCGCTACCGGCAACTGGGCTAGCCGCCCACACGGCACCCCGGCCCGGGCGCGGGCCCCGGCCCGGGCGAACCGGACCCGCGCGAACCGGATCCAGGCGGCCCGGATCTGGACCTGGGCCTACCCCCAGTCCTTCCCCGACCGCCCCTGCTTGGTCTCCCCGCGCCGCTTCTTCTCCCGCAGCCGCCGCTCGTTGATCCCGCGCGGGATGCGGGTGGCGCGGCGCGGCTTGGGCGGCGGAGCGGTGGCCTCCGCGAGCAGGGAGGCGAGGCGCGTGGCCGCCATCTCCCTGTTCCGCCACTGCGACCTGTGCTCACTCGCCCGTACGCTGATGACGCCGCCCACGAGCCGCGACTCGAGCCGCTCCAGCGCCCGCTGCTTCCACACCTCGGGCAGCGCCTCCGTGCGCGCGAGGTCGAAGCGCAGCTCGACCTGCGAGTCACTGGTGTTGACGTGCTGCCCGCCGGGCCCCGAGGACCGCGAGAAACGCCACATCAGCTCGGCCTCGGGCAGCGAGACGGAGCCACGGATGACGTAAGCGCGGTGACCGGACATGTGCTCCATGGTCCCGCGTACGAACACCCCACGTCACCCGTTTTTCCCGCCCGCACCCCACCGACCCCCGACAACCACCTCCAGGTCGGCTTCAAGGGGCAGCGCGGGGCCCGCATGGAACGAGTAAAGAAAGTAAAGACAGTCCTCGGCATATGGAACCTTCGATACCCCCCTCGGCGTTCATAGGGGTGTCGGTAGCTTCGTCCCAGCACGAAGCCCGCAAAGTACGCACGTACTACACGGTTGTACTCACGCTAGGAAGGGACTCCCAACAATGGCTGTAAGCCTGTCCAAGGGCGGCAACGTCTCGCTCACCAAGGAGGCACCTGGCCTGACCGCCGTCACGGTCGGCCTCGGCTGGGACGTCCGCACCACCACGGGCACCGACTTCGACCTGGACGCCTCCGCCATCGCGGTGAACCCCCAGGGCAAGGTCTACTCCGACGCCCACTTCGTCTTCTTCAACAACAAGGCGACGCCGGACCAGACCATCGTCCACACCGGCGACAACGTCACCGGCCAGGGCGAAGGCGACGACGAGCAGATCAACGTCAACCTCGCGGGCCTCCCCGCCGACGTCGAGAAGATCGTCTTCCCGGTCTCGATCTACGACGCCGAGAACCGCTCGCAGAACTTCGGCCAGGTCCGCAACGCGTTCATCCGCATCGTGAACCAGGCCGGCGGCACCGAGATCGCCCGCTACGACCTCTCCGAGGACGCCGCCACCGAGACCGCCATGGTCTTCGGCGAGCTGTACCGCAGCGGCGCCGAGTGGAAGTTCCGCGCCGTCGGCCAGGGCTACGCCTCCGGCCTCGTCGGCATCGCGCAGGACTTCGGCGTCAACGTCTGAGGTTCCACCGCGTAGCGGACCAGCACCACGCAAGGGCCCCGACCCCACCAGGTCGGGGCCCTTCGCCATGCCCCCACCCACTTCCCCCAACCCCCACTGGCACTAGCCCCTCTCCCCGACTATTCTAAATTCCCAACTAGTCGGCGTGGCCGGAGAGGAAGGGGGACCCCGGAATGCCGAAACCACCGAAGGCAACCGCCACCACGGGCCCGAGCACCAGCGTCGGCGCCGGCAGCGGCAGCGGCAGCGGCAGCGGCAGCGGCAGCGCAGGGTCCAACGGCACGGGGACCAGCACCGCAGGGACCAGCGCCGCAGGGGCCAGCGCCGCACCCGGCACCGTCCACACCGCCTGGACCCGAGCCGCCCTGCCCCTCTGCCTCCTGGCCATCCTCGACACCGAGAAGCAGAGCTACGGCTACGCCCTCCTCAACCACCTCGCCACCGCCGGCCTCGACGGCGTCAAGGCCGCCACCCTCTACCCGGCCCTCACCCGCCTCGAAGAGGACGGCTCCGTCGAGATCGAGTGGGGTGCCGGCGAGGGCGGCCCCGGCCGGAAGTACTACCGCATCACCGACGCGGGCCGAGCCCGCCTGCACCACGACCGCACCGCCTGGGCCGCCTTCACCCACTCCGTCGCCGCCCTCACCGGAACCGACGCACCCAGCGAGCCCGGCACGGCACGGCCCACACCTCACGCAGCGGAACCGGGGGAACCGACATGACCAAGGACCGCCACCCGAAGCTCACTTGGGAGCGCAAGGAGGACGAGGCCTGGGCCGCCTCCGTCAAGGTGCGCCTCGTCCTCGACCACGACGCCCCCGCCGGCCTCGCCGACGACGTCCTCGCCGAGGCGCACCAACTCGTCCACGAGGAGAGCCGCCCCGCCCTCGATCTCCTCGGCGACCCCGACGCCTACGCCCAGTCCGTCGCCGACGAACGCATCCCCGAGGAACACCGCGCCCGCGGCGACGCCCACGGCCTCACCCCCGGCGAACGCGTCTCCGGCTCCTTCGTCACCCTCGGCACCGGCGGACTGCTCTTCTGCGGCTTCGAGTGGCTCCGCGACGGCCTCTGGGTCGGTATCGGCTGGCCCTCCTTCACCATCACCGCGGCCGTCGTCCTCGGCGCCTCGCTGGCCGCCGCTGCCCTCGCCACCCGCGTCGCCGGCCGGGTCCGCGGCGCCTGGTACTTCGCAGCCGCCGCAGCCGGAGCCGTCTGCACGGGCGTCGGCGTCACCCCCTTCGTCCCCGCGGGCGAGCTCTTCGCCGTCCCCGCCCCCGTCCTGATGCTCGTCTGCCTCGCCGTCATCGCCGCCGCCGTGAAGTTCCCCGACCCCACCATCGACCGCTGGTTCGCCGCCGCCCCTCGCAGTGGCGACGACGAGGCCTGGTTCACCCACCTCGACGGCCTCCTGCGCGGCCGCCACGCCATGCCGTCCGCCGAGGCCCGCGACCACATTCGCGAGGCCCGCCACCACCTCGCCTCCACTCCCGGCACCGAACCCGCCGCCGACGTCTTCGGCGACGTCGAGGTCTACGCCCTCCGCCTCTCCGAAGGCCCTCGCCGCAACCAGCGCCTCGCCCGCCGCCAGTTCTACGGCTCCTGCTTCCTCGCCGTCTGCCTCACCATCCTGCTCATCGACAACCTGACCGACTCCGACACCTCCCCCTTCTGGCTCGCGGTCAACACGGGTGCCCTCGGCGCGACCCTCTGGTCCCTCCTCGGCGAATGGCGCCGCTCCACCAAGCGCCCCACCCCCACCCCGGACCCCGGCAACTCCCCGTCCCCCGGCTCCCCGTCCTAGCCGCGGCCCCGCTCCCCGCCCTAGCCGCGCCCCGGCTCCCGGCCTTAGCCGCGGCCCCTGGCCCCGCCGTCTCACACAGCTGGCCCTATCCCTTCCTGGACGCCCACCCGTTCCCCTCCCGGCCGGTTAGCCTGCGCCGCATGCTCCTCGAACCGCTCGCCTCCGCCGCCGACGGCACCTCCCCCGGCGACCTGCCCGGCCCTCTCCTCACGGAACTCACCGCCCTCTACGCCTCCAACCACGAGTTCTTCGCACTCAGCGGAGACTTCCCGGACGCACACCACATCAGCACCGAACAGGTCGCCACCGCCCTCGCCGACGAACTCTCCCAACCCGGCGCCGAAGTGCTCATCGGCCGCTCCGAGGGCCGGCTCATCGGCGTCGTCGTCACCCTCGCCCACCATCCCGACCCGGCCGACCCCGACCCCTGGATCGGCCTCCTCCTGGTGGACGCCCGAGTCCAACGCACCGGCCTCGGCCGCCGGTTGGCCACCGCCACCGAGGACCGCTTCCGCGCTGCGGGCCGCAGCGCCGTGCGCCTCGCCGTCCTCGACAACAACCCGAAGGCCCTCGCCTTCTGGACCACCCTCGGCTACGAGCTCCTCGACCATCGCGAGGACACCCAACTCGGCCGCCCCTGCGCCGTATTGCGCAAGACTCTGTGAGCGCGGGGCGCGGGGCGCGGGGCGGCGCAGGTGGTGGCCGGGCTCACTGGACCTCTGTCCCCTGAGTCGGCGGCCTGTTGTCCGGTGCCCTTCTGTCCACTGCCCTGCGGTCGGGTGCGGGCCGACGCCTCCTGGGCCTACGGGTTGTCCGGCTTTCCATCCCCGTAGAGCCAGTCCGCCCACACCTTCTTCAGTTCCTCGCGCGCTTCATCGTCCCCCGCGTGCTTCTCGACGTAGGTCGTGAAGTCCTTGGTGTTCGCGTTCGCATGGCGGTAGGTCTTCGTCCAGCCCTGGATGATGTCGTAGAAGGTGTCGTCGCCGACCGTCTCCCGGATCTTGTGGATCACCATCGCTCCCCGGTCGTACACCGGATCATCCGAGATGCTCGCGGCGTCCGGCTGCCTCGCCGGCGGGAAGTCCCAGAGGTCTTCGTCTTCCCCTTGCTCATACAGCGCGTCGAAGATGTCCTGCGCGCTGTCCTCTCCGTTGTCCTCCTCCCACAACCACTCCGCGTAGCTGGCGAGGCCCTCGTTCAGCCACATGTCCTGCCATGTCTTCGGCGTGACCGAGTTGCCGAACCACTGGTGTGCCAGCTCGTGGACAAGTGTCGAGGTGTCGACCTCGCTGGAGGGGAACACCGGCTTGGTCTGGGTCTCCAGGGCGTAGCCCAGGTTCACCCGGTCGTCGACGATCGCTCCGGTCGAGGAGAAGGGGTAGGTGCCGAAGTTCAGCTCCGCCCAGTCCATGATCTCGGGGATCTTCGAGAGGACCTTCTCGGTCTTCTTGTACTTGCCGTCCGGCAGTGTCGGGTCGATCGCAGTGAACACCGGGATGCCGGAGTCCGACTTGGCCGTCATCGACTTCTTGGTGTCGTACTTGCCGATCGCCACGGTCGCCAGGTAGGTCGCCATGGGCTCGGCGTTGTGCCAGGCGAACGTGGTGCGGCCGTTCGTCGTGGTCTCGTGCGTCAGCTCGCCGTTGGAGATCGCCTTCAGCCCCTTGGGCACGGTGATCTTTATGTCGTATGCGGCCTTGTCGCTCGGGTGGTTGTTGCTCGGGAACCACGCCATCGAACCGGCGGGCTCGCCGACCGCGAGCGCACCCTCCTCTCCCTTCAGCCAGCCTTCCTTCGATCCGTCCGCATCGGTCACCGTCTGCGGCGTCCCCGAGTAGCGAACGGTCGCGCGGAACGTCTCGCCTCGGTCAAGGTCGTCACGCGGCCGCACGGTCAGCTCGTCACCGGCGCGGTTGAAGCGGGCTTCCTTGCCTTCGACGGTGACCTCTTTGACCTCCAGGCCCTTGAGGTCGAGGTTGAAGGCGCTGAGCTTCTTGGTGGCACGGGCTGTGATGTCCGCCGTGCCGGTGAGGTGGCGGTTCTCCGGGTCGTAGCCGAGGGTCAGGCCGTAGTGCGTCACGTCGTACCCCCCGTTGCCGAGCTTCGGGAAGAACGGGTCGCGCACACCTGCGGCGCCGGGCGTTCCGTCGACCCCGCCGCCGGTGCAGGCGGTGAGGGCGGTCAGCGTCAGGGCGGCCAGGGCTGCGGGGGCGATACGGCGGGCGCGGGGCCCCTTGGTCAGAGGGGCGGTGGCTCGGTAGTTCACCTCGGTGATCCTATGGCCACCGCCCCGCCAGACCTCATGCCAGGGGCGTCAGCTGAGCGGCGTCCGCTCGGGCCTCGGTCAGCGGTTGAGTGCCGCCACTCCTGCCTTCGCGAACTTCTCGTCCAGGTCGCCGCTGGGCGCGCCCGCCACGCCTATGCCCGCGACCGGGGCGCCCTTGGCGGTGACCGGGACGCCGCCCGCGAGGAAGAGCGTGCCGGGGATGTCCTTCAGGTTCGGTGTCTGGGTGAGGCGCTTGGCCAGCTCGGAGGTGGGGGCGTTCCACGACACGGCCGTGTAGGCCTTGCGCTCGGCGGACTCGTAGGACTGCGGGCCGGCGCCGTCGCCGCGGAGCGTGACGATGGTGTTGCCGTTGCGGTCGACCACGGCGACCGTCACGCGCTGATTCTCCTTCTTCGCGGCGTCCAGGGCGGCCTCCGCGGCCTTGGTCGCGGCGGCCACGTTGAGGTGCGTGGAGCTGGTCAGGTGGCGGTTGCCGGCATCGGCGGTCACGGCGGCCTTGGCTGCGGCGTCCGGCGTCCCGGCCGTGGCCGAGACCGTGCCGAACGTCGCGGCGCCGACCGTGGCCAGGGCCGCGGCGGTGGTGAGGATGCGGGTGCGCGGGGAGAGCTGCTTCAGCGACTTCATGTCCGTTGACTCCTGTGCGGATGCGGGCTGTTGAGAGTGGGCGGCGAATCGATCCCCGCCTCGCAATCCATCGTCCGGCCGCTGACCGCCTCTCCTCGTCGGCACTACGGCTGCCCGCCGCGCACGAATCGGCTGACGGCCATGTCAACCGATCGGTTGATCCGGGCGCTCGGCACCACCAGCCAGAATGGGGATGTCTTCCCAGTTCAGGCGTGTGCGATCAAGCGTGTGCGGTCATGCGCGTCATCGTGTGAGGTCCCGCCGTGCGAGCGAGTCAGGCGCGTCGGATCCAGCGCACGGGACCAGGCGCGCAGGATCAGATGGACAAGATCAGGTGGACAAGATCCGGTGCGCAGGGTCGAGCACACAGGACCAGGTACGCGGGATCGGGCGCACGGGATCAGGCCCGTGCGGTCAAGGGCGAGCAGCGGCCGAGAAGGAGGCCAGCGTGGAACGGCACACAGACGGCCTCGGCGCCGCCGAACAGCACCCGGAGGGCCTCAGCGCCCTGGATCAAGGCAAGAACGGCCTGCGCGGAGCGCGGCAGGACCAGGGCGAGACCCACGCCATGGATCAGCAGACGGCCGGCCTCCAGCCGGCGGCCCCTGAGTCGCGCTGGCTCGCCCCCGTCATGCACACGGCGTTCTTCCTTCTCCTCGCCGCCTCCCTCACCCGCTTCCTCCTCCGCCACCCGGGCGAGCCCCGCACCCCGGGCGTCGTCGCCCTGTCCGTCGCCCTCGCCGTCCTCTACCTCCTCGGCCCCGCACCCGGCGCCGCGCCCAGCACCCGCCGCCCGTTCTGGCTGGGCTCAGTGGTCGGAGCATGGGTGGTCCTGGTCGTCCTCGCACCGAGCTTCGCGTGGTGCGCGGTGCCCCTGTTCTATACGGGACTGCGCACGCTCCCGACGCGAGCAGCACTCGTCCTGGTCACAGCCCTCACTGCCCTCGTGGTCGCCGCGCAGCTCAGACTCGCCGGCAGCTTCGACCCGAACCTGGCCTTCGCCCCACCCGCCGTCGCGGCGGTGGCCACCGCCATGTTCATCCACATGCAGCGCCAGACAGCGCAGCAGCGCGCCTTGATCGACGACCTGATCCGCACCCGACGCGAGCTGGCCGCCACCGAAAGACGCGAAGGCACCCTCGCCGAGCGCCAACGCCTCTCCATGGAGATCCACGACACCCTGGCCCAGGGCATGTCCAGCCAACAGATGCTGTTGCAGGCCGCCGAGCGGGTATGGGACGCCGACCCGGCGACAGCCCGCACCCACGTCCGCACAGCAGCGGCCATCACCGAGCGCGGGCTGGCAGAAGCCCGCAGATTCGTCCACGACCTGGCGCCCGCAGACCTCGCGGACGCCGGTACCGACGACGGCGAAGCCCTGCCGTCGGCCCTGAGCACCCTGGCCGCACGCGAATCGGAAGCGGAGCTGGCCATCCAGTTCCACGCCGAGGGCAAGCCCGTCCCCCTGCCCGGCAGAGCCCAGTCGGCGCTGCTCCGGATCGCGCAGGGCGCATTGGCGAACGTACGAGAACACGCGGACGCGAGCGCGGCGGCGCTGACGCTGACCTACCTGGACGACCAGGTGGTCCTCGACATCGCGGACAACGGGAAAGGGTTCGTGGTCGCGGGGGACGACACGGGGTTCGCCGACGGGCAGGACGAGCGGGCGTCCGAGATTGGGGACACCGCACGGGAGGGCGCGGCCACCGGCGATCAGCGGGGGCTCGGTCCGCGTGAGCCGGGCGCCCGGGCCGGGCGGGGACACGGACTGCCCGCGATACGGGCACGGGCTCGGCAGCTCGGCGGGACGCTGACGGTCGAGTCGGCGCCGGGCGAGGGGACGGTTCTGTCGGTGTCGATCCCCTTGACCGCACCCTCGGCCTCGGGCACTCGGCTGAGCGCGGGCACGGGCACGAGGACCGGCGCAGGCGCGAGTACGGGCGCGGGCACAGGCACGGGCGCAGGCACGGGCGCAGGCACGCCTGCGGCGACGCCTTCGCCCACGACGGGGGCCTCGCGTTCAACCCCGTCCACGCCGTCGCCCTCGGCCACGCCAACGGAGCCGTCCGCACCGCCGCCCCCGTCCACAGGCCCGCCGCCCGCGTGGCCGCCGCCCTCCGATCCGCCGTCATCCGGGAGTGCCCATGAGCAGTAGTACGCCCACGAGTGAGCCGGTTCGGCTGTTGGTGTGTGACGACCATGTGGTGGTGCGGGCCGGGTTGCTGGCGCTGTTGGCCAGTGCGCCCGGGATCGAGGTGATCGGTGAGGCCGGGACAGGTGAGGAGGCGGTGGCGCTGGCGGCCAAGTTGGCGCCGGACGTGGTGTTGATGGACCTGCAGCTGGGCCCGGGGATCGACGGCGTGGAGGCGACACGGCGTATCGCGGCCGGGGAGCGTGGGGGCGAGGGTGGTGGCGACAGCGGCAACGGCACGGGGGACGGTGGCGGCAGCGACAGTGCTGGTGGCGGCAGCGGTGAGGGGGGTAGTGGGGGTGGTGGGGCGCCGCGGGTGCTGGTTCTGACCACGTATGACACCGATGCTGACATCACGCGGGCCATTGAGGCGGGGGCGACTGGGTATCTGCTGAAGGCCGAGCGGCCCGAGGAGTTGTTCGCGGCGATTCATGCGGCGGCACAGGGGCGTACGGCGCTGTCGCCGCCCGTCGCGTCCCGGGTGATGGCGCAGATGCGGGAGCCGCGGCCCACGCTCACGGCCCGGGAGCTGGACATTCTCAAGCAGCTCGCGCAGGGGAAGGGGAATCGGGAGATCGCGAGGACGCTGTTCATCAGTGAGGCGACGGTGAAGACGCACCTGGGGCGGATCTACGACAAGTTGGGGGTGGATACGCGGGCGGGGGCGGTGGCGGTGGCCAAGGAGCGGCGGTTGCTGCCCTAGGGAGCGGCAGCTGTTTTCCCTGGGGAGGGCGATGTTCTCCCCGGAGAGGGCGGCGGTTGCTTCGCTGGGGAGCGGCGGTTGTTTCGCTGGCGGGCGTTCCGAGGTGGGAGAGCGCGTGGCGGGCGGGTCCGAAGGCGACCCGGGGTGGTGCGAGGGCGTGGTGGGGGTGGGGAGCGTGGCACCATCGGGCGGGTGCTCGATATTGGTTACGCCCTTTCTCGCCGTTTTCCGGACCCGCCGCAGATGGACTACCGCGTGGCGGATGTTCATGCGCTGCGGCACGACCTGTTCTGCGGGGATGTGTATCTGGCGGACACCAAGGCGGACCGGGAGGTGGGGACGGCGTGGGGGTGGGTGCCGGTGCTCGACTTCGCTTGGGCGCTGTGCGACATCGTGGAGCAGTTGGACCGGGATCCGCTGGGGAGCCGGGCGTCGCGGTCGCAGTTCGCGGAGCTGGACTTCACGGAGTCGACGGACCGGATGCTGTTCGAGCGGCGGTTCGGGTGGGTGGACATCGAGGCGGACTGGATGAGGGCGGAGGAGGAACCGCTCACGTTCTCGCACGGGGAGCTGCGGAAGGAGGCGCGGGATTTCCTGCACGACCTGTTGGCCGACCTCATCGACATGCATGAGGAGCTGGGGGCGAATCCGGTGATCTGGACGTTGCAGGCACAGTTTCCGCGGGTGGGCTGACGTCCGTCGCCGATGGGCTGCCGTCAGTCGCCGGTGGGCCGACGTGCGGGCCGGTGGGGGGATGTCACATTCGGAGTGGGGGTGTGCGTCGTAGGGGTGAACGCGTTCTCGTGCCCGTGAGGGTTGACTGAAACGGAGGCCGCTCATGGCCCGCGCCACCCGTGCTCCCCACTCCCCAGGCCGTCCCCAGACCCACATCAGCGTGGTCGGTGGTGGGTTCGCCGGGCTCACCGCCGCGATCACGGCCGCGGAGGCCGGTGCGCGAGTCACGTTGCACGAGGCGCACCACACGCTGGGAGGCAGGGCCCGGACGGCGGAGGGGGCGTACAAGACGAATGAAGGGCCGCATGCGCTGTACAACGGCGGGCCGCACTGGACGTGGTTGAAGCAGCGGGGGCTGATCGGGGACCTCGCGCCGATCCCGCCGATCGAGGGGACGCGGCTGCGGCTTCGCCACCATGGGGCGCTGCGTCGTACGCCGCCGTTCGCGATGCTGAAGTTGTTGCGTCGGTCGCCGGAACAGGCGCCGGTGGATGTGGACTTCGCGACGTGGGCGGGCGCGCAGGTGGGTGAGGAGGGCGCGCGGGCGGCGGCGCACTACTCGGCGGTGGCGTTGTTCCACCACGACCCTGGTTCGCTGTCGGCGCGGTTCGTGCACACGAGGTTGCGGCGGGCCGCGAAGTTCCCGCCGGAGGCGCACTATCCGGTAGGTGGCTGGGGGGCGGTCGTCGACCGGATGGCGGGCCTGGCATGGAACCTCGGGGTGCGGGTGGAGACGCTGGCGCGGGTGGACGACGTGGGAGAGCTGGCGGATCGGGGCCCGGTCGTCGTGGCGACGTCGCTGGACGCGGCGCGACGGCTCCTGAAGGACGACACGCTGCGGTGGGAGAGCGGGCGCACGGCGCTGGTGGATGTGGCGGTCCGGAGCCGCCGTGGGGACCTGTTCGCGGTGTCCGATCTGGATGAGACGGGGTGGGTGGAGCGGTTCACCACGCAGGACCGCACGCTCGCGCCTGCCGGTGAGCAGCTCATCCAGGCCCAGATCCCCCTCGGCCCCAAGGAGTCCAAGGCGGACGGTGTGGCTCGGGCCGAGGAACTGCTCGACCTCGGTTTCCGGGACTGGCGGGATCGTGTGACCTGGCGGCGGGCGGGCGTGGCGAACGGCCGCACCGGGGCGGTCGACCGTCCGGGGACGACGTGGCGCGACCGGCCGGCGGTGGACCGGGGCGGGGAGGTGTATCTCGCGGGGGATCAGGTGGCGGCGCCCGGGCTCCTGTCGGAGGTGTCGTTCAACAGCGCGATCGAGTCGGTGACGCTGGCGCTGACCAGGCGGAGGGGGATGGCCGGTGGGGGGCGTCCGGGCGACGACACCCCCTGGGTCGACCTCAAGTCCGCCTGAGCGGGTCGGCCCAAGGCCCACTGAGCGGGTCGACCCCGAGTCCGTCCGAGCAGGTCGCCCACACAGGTCGACCTCAAGCCCACCCGCACAGGTCGACTTCAAGCCCGCCCACACAGATCACCCTCAAGGCCGCCCGCACAGGCCGACCTGAAGTCCGCCCCAGCGGGTCGACCTCAAGTCCGCCCCAGCGGGTCGACCTCAAGTCCGCCCGAGCAGCTTGACCTCAAGTCCACCTGAGGTTGAAGAGTGGCGAGGATCAGCAGTCCGGACGGCCCTCAGTCGCCCGGACGGACCCCGACGTCACCCCCAGGGAGACCTCATGCACGCCGTCCGCCTCCACGCCTTCGGCCCCGCCGAGAACCTCACGTACGAGAAGGTCGAGGACCCCCGGCCGGCGGCGGGCCAGGTGTGTATAGCCGTCGCCGCGGCGGGAGTCCACCTCATCGACACGGCGATCCGCGAGGGCGACAAGGGGCCGCTGCCGGAGCTGCCCGTGCTGCCCACGGTGCCGGGCCGCGAGATCGCCGGAACCGTCGAGTCCGTCGGGGAGGGCGTGCCCTCGGAGTGGCTCGGCAAGCGCGTGGTCGCGCACATCGGCCTCGCGCCCGGCGGGTACGCCGAGCTGACGGTGACGGACGTGGCCCGCCTGCACGAGCTCCCCGAGGGGCTGGACTTCGCGGAGGCGGTGGGGTTGATCGGGACGGGGCGGACGACGATGGGGGTCCTGCAGTTCGTGGAGTTGGGCGAGGAGTCGGTGGTGGTGATTCCGGCGGCGGCGGGCGGGATCGGGACGCTGCTTGTGCAGTACGCGAAGCATGCCGGGGCGACGGTGGTGGGCCTCGCGGGCGGGCCGGCGAAGGTGGCGCGGGTGCGGGACAACGGGGCGGATCTGGCGGTGGACTACACCGCCGCGGGGTGGCAGGACGAGGTGCGCGGTTACCTCAAGGGGCTCGGCGGGGGCGGGGCGACCGTGGTGTTCGACGGGGTCGGTGGGGCCGTCGGACGAGAGGTCGTGGAGATGCTGGGGGCGGGCGGTACGCATGTGATGTTCGGGTGGTCGGGGAAGGAGGGGCCGGTGACGTTCGGGGACGACGAACTCGCGGAGCGGGGGATCACGCAGGTCAACCCGTTGGGTCCGGCGATGATGCAGAAGGCGGGCGGGGAGAATCCGGTGCGGGTGCTTGAGCTGGCGGCGCTGGAGGCGTACGCCGGGGGGTACTTCACGCCCGCGGTGCAGCGGTTCCCGTTGCGGGAGGCGGCCGCGGCGCATCGGGCGCTGGAGTCCCGGGGGACGTCCGGCAAGGTGGTGCTGCTCCCGTAGCCGGGCGGAGCGGCGGCCCGGGGCGGGTGCACGCCGAGCCTCAACCCGGGCCCAGCCTCCGGCGGTCGGACCCCGACCCCGCCCCCCAACTCCGCCCCACCCCACCAGTGGCGAAAACAAGGTGCTCGTACGACAAACGGGAACTACCGTCCGTTATATGGACTCCGCACGCCCCGCCACCCATGCCACGGCGCCCCACACCTCCGCACCGCACACCTCCGCACCCCACACCCCCCTCACCATCCGCCCCCTCCCCGAGACAGACATCGACCGCGCCCTCGACCTGGCGTACCTCGTGTTCCACGACACGCCCGAGGAGGAGAAGCGCAAACACCACCACGACCTGCTGCTCGGCTGCGACCGCATCGGCGCGTACGACGGGGACGCCCTGGTCGGACTGATCGCCGCGTTCCGGTTCACGGTGTCCGTGCCGGGCGGTGAACTCCCCTGCCCCGGCCTGACGTTCGTCTCCGTGGCGCCGACGCACCGCCGTCGCGGCGTGCTCTCCGGGATGATCGCGAAGCTGTACGAGATGTGCCGCGACGAGGGTCGCCCGGTGGCCGCGCTCTGGGCCTCCGAGGACGCGATCTACGGCCGCTTCGGCTTCGGCCCGGCCACCCACGGCAACACCGTCGAGATCAACTCCGAGCGCCCGCTGGCCCTCCGCGTCACCCCGGACGACGGCCCCCTGCGCCTCGTCGACCCGGCGGACGCCCCGGCCCTGCTCGGCGCGTACTACGACCGCACCCGCGCCGACCGCGCCGGCCGCATCGCCCGCAGTGAGGCGTGGTGGAGCGAGGAGTGGCTGGTCACGGAGGACGAGGAGGACGACGAGCTGTCACCGCCGCGGGTGGTCGTGCTCGGCACCCGACCCGACGGCACGCGACCCGACGAAACGCGGCCCGACGGCACACAGCCGGACGCCACCCAGGCCACCCCCCAGGCCACCACGCGGCCCGACGGCGCCCACACCACCCCCGGCAGCCCCGCCCCCCTCAAGGGCTACGCCGTCTACCGCACCAAGACCCGCGACGACGCCCCCGGCCTGGTCCGCCTCGACGAGCTGGAGGCCGACACCCCGCAGGCCGCCGCCGCCCTCTGGCGCTACCTCGCGAACATCGACCTCACAGGCGTGATCCGCGCCTGGGGCCGCCCCGTGGACGACTCCCTGCTCCTGTTCGCCGCGGACCGCGACCAGGTCCGCGTGACGGGTCACTTCCCGGCGCTGTGGCTGCGCCTCGTGGACGTGCGCGCCGCGCTCGAAGCCCGCGACTGGGCCGCCCCCGCCGCCCTCGTCCTGGAGGTCACCGACACCCACGTCCCGGCGAACGACGGCCGCTTCCGCCTGACGGTGGCACCGGGGGACGCCACGGCCGAGGGCACGGACACCCCGTACGACGGCACAGGCACAAGCACGGACACCCCGTACGACGGCACACGCACAGGCACAGCCACGTACAAGGCCACGTACGAACCCACCACCGCCCCCGCCGACCTCAGCATCGAGGTCCGCGACCTGGGCGCCGCCTACCTCGGCGGCACCCGGATCACGGCGGCCGTCCGCGCGGGCCTGGCCACGGAGCACACCCCGGGCGCGGCGGCCGCCCTGGACGCGGCCCTGCGCACGACCCACCTGCCGCACACCGCGGACGAGTTCTAGGAGGAGCCAAGGTCGGCCAACGCGCCGTCGGTCAGCCGGTACACCGTCCACTCGTCCTGCGGCCGCGCCCCCATCGCCTCGTAGAACGCGATCGACGGAGCATTCCAGTTCAGGACGGACCACTCAAGGCGTTCGTACCCGCGCTCGACGCAGATGCGGGCCAACTCCCGCAGCAGCGCCTTCCCGTGGCCGCCGCCGCGCGCCTCGGGGCGTACGTACAGGTCCTCCAGGTAGATGCCGTGCACCCCGCGCCACGTGGAGAAGTTCAGGAACCACAGGGAGAAACCGACGGGCAGCCCCGTCGCGTCGTCCACAGCGATGTGGGCGTACGCGGCGGGCCGCTCGCCGAACAGCGCCTCGCGCAGCTGTTCCTCGGTGGCGCGCGCCTCGTGCGGCTCCTTCTCGTACTCGGCGAGCTCACGGACGAGGGTGTGGATGAGCGGGATGTCATCGGGTGTGGCGGTACGAATCATGCGCGCAGCAAGCCACAGGCCGCGACGCGGGGTCAACCACGTTTCCGCTGCCCGCCGGACAGCCGCCCGCCGGGCAGCCCCCCGCCCGACAGCCCTCCGCCGGGCAGCCCCCCGCCTCGCCGCCACCGCGCTCCTCCTGGCAGCCACCCTGACCGGCTGCGCCGAGAACCCGAGCCAAGCGGAGAAACCCACCCAGAGCCCCGCCCGGAGCCCCGCCCGGAGCCCGTCCGGAAAGCCGACGCGCACCCCGGCCGACCCCGCCTGGTGGGCCCCCGAGCCAGGAGAGATCACCGACTGGGACTGGCAGCTCACCGAGCCCTACGACCTCTCCGCGCCCCGCCAGATGTACGACATCGACCTCTTCGACCTGGCCCCCGAGGGCGCGCAGCTCACGTACGCCGACGGCGACGTCATCGACGTACCCGCGGGCCCGCTCGCCGGGAAGATCGACGAGCTGCACGCGCGCCGCCCGCGCCCCGTCGTGATCTGTTACGTCGACACGGGGGCGTACGAGCACTATCGCCCCGACGCGTCCCGCTTCCCCGGCCACGAGAAGCGCGAGGACGCCATCCCGAACCGGCCGCACGCTCCCGCGGCGGGCTCGGTGATCGGGTGGGACACCGGCTGGGCGGGCGAGCGCTGGCTGGACATCCGGGAGGGCTCGCGGGACGCGTTCGCGGAGGCGGTCTGGGCGCGGTTCGACCTGGCGGAACGCATGGGCTGCGACGGGGTCGAGCCCGACCAGAACAATCCGCGCGGCAACGATCCGGGCTTCCGGATCCCGCTCGCGGACCAGCTCTCCTGGTACCGGGAGGTCGCGCGGCAGGCGCACGCGCGCGGGCTCTCCGTCGGGATGAAGAACGGCCACAACGAGCCGGGGACGGCGGCGCGGCTCGTGGACTCCTTCGACTGGGCGCTGCCCGAGGAGTGCGTGGAGTTCGCGGAGTGCGGGGAGTTGAAGGCGTTCGTGGCGGCGGGCAAGGCGGTGTTCGCCGTCGACTACAGGAAGTCGGTGGCCGACCGGGCGAAGGCCTGCCGGACGCATCGGAGGCACGGCTTGGACGGCCTGATCAAGGACGAGCCGCCGACGGGGGCGTACCGGAAGTCCTGCGGCTGAGGCCGGCCGGCCCGCAACGCCACCGATGTCGGCGCACGTCGCCCCTCAGCGCCCTCCGATGTCAGCGCACGCCGGCCCTCAGCGCCCCCCCGATGTCAGCGCACGCCGCCCCTCAGCGCCCCCCCGATGTCAGCGCACGCCGCCCCTCAGCGCCTGCCGGGCCCGGCGCCTGCCGACCCTCAGCGGCCCGAGAGCCGCCGCGCCACCTCCAGATGATCCGCCGCCAGCGGCCGCCCGTCCTCGATGTCCCAGAGGGCGTTCTGCAGCACCCGCCCCATCGTCCACGCCCTGGCCCGCTCCCGGTCCAGGCCGAGGATCTCCGTCATGGCGTCGAACCGCCAGCACACCTCGTCCGCCTCGAAGAGGTTGTCGAGGGCGGGCCACAGGTCGAACCCGGGGTCGCCGGCGAGCGGCTTGGGGTCGATGGCGAGCCACGGCTCGCGGTCGGAGGCGAGGACGTTGTCGAAGTGCAGGTCCCAGTGCAGCATCCGGTCGCCGGGCTCGCCCACGACCTCGCGCACGGCGTCCGCGCAGCGCGCGATCAGGGCGCGCTCGCCCGGGTCCCGGAGGGCCTTGAGCGCGGCCGGGGTGTCCGCCAGCATCTGGCCGGCGATGTCGCCGAGGGTGCGCATGCCGGGCGGGGCGGGCACGGAGGTGAGGCGGGCGAGGAGTTCGGCGAGGAGGACGACGGCCTTGCGGGTCTCGGCGGGGCCCTTCTCGGCGTACTCGGACAGCTCCTGGCCGTCGCGGGCGCGTTCGAGCAGCATGGTGCCGGTGGCGTCGTCGTAGTCGAGCAGCCGCACGGCGCCGTCGCCGTTCCAGACGCGGAGCGCGACCGGCTCGCCCTCCGTCTCCTCGTCGAGGACCTGGAACTTCACCACGGCGTCGCTGCCGTCGGCCCGGAGCACGGGCAGCACGAGCGCCGCCATGCCGTACATGGAGTCGCCGACGACCTTCAGCTCCCAGCGGTCGACGAACTCCGCGACCCGTGCGGGCAGGGCGGCGATGAAGGCGCGGCC
Source organism: Streptomyces sp. RK9 (assembly GCF_045070545.1). Taxonomy (NCBI): domain Bacteria; kingdom Bacillati; phylum Actinomycetota; class Actinomycetes; order Kitasatosporales; family Streptomycetaceae; genus Streptomyces; species Streptomyces sp. RK9. The sequence goes on from NZ_CP173704.1 coordinate 609,169, forward strand.
CGCCTCGCCCGCGTACTCGTACTGCGACTCGATCAGCTCGTCAGGGACCTTGATATCGATCACGCGGGCGACCCTACCGACGCACCGGAATCACCACATGCGATTTATTCCGGACACGGAGCCCCACCGCATTCCGGCCCCGGCCGCCTCAGGAGATCCCCGCGTCCTCAAGGACCTTCCGGAACCCCGCCTCCGTGTACAGCGCCTCGCTCGCCGCCTTCTCGCCGTCCACGACGACCGTCGGCGTCCCCGTGACCCCGTCGTCCGTGAAGGCGTCCATCGCGGTGCCGACCCAGCTCTTGTACGTGTTGCCGGTGACCGCCTTCGTGAAGGCCGCGTCGCGCAGGCCCACCTTGTCGGCGATCTTCAGGAGGAACGCGGGCGTGAACGCGTCGTCGCTCTCCTCGGGCTGGTTGACGAAGACGGCGGAGTGGAACTGCGGGAACTTGCCCGCCTCCACGGCGGCCCGCAGGGCGTTCGCGGCGTTCACCGAGCCGCTGCCGCCCAGGTTCCGGTCCAGGAAGGAGGCGATCGTGTACTCGACCTTCACGTCACCGTCGACCAGCGGCCCCACGAGGGCCTGCGCGCCGCCCTCCTCGAACTTCTTGCAGAACGGGCAGCGCGCGTCCTCGTACACCTTCACGGTGTGCTCGGCACCGGGCTTGCCGACGGTGATCACGCCGCCCTTCACGGCGGTGGGCACCTTGGCGAGCCGCTCGACGGAGACGGGTGGAACCTTGGCCTCCGGGATGACCTCCTGGGAGTCCTGGGAGTCCTGCGACGACGAGGAGGACGGCCCGTCGGAAGGACCGCCCGGCGACTCACCGCCCGAGGTCGCGTCCGACGAAGAGGCCGACGCGGACGGCGACTTCTTGCCCGCCCCCATCCAGTCGTTCCCGCCGTCGTCGGAGTCGCACGCGGTGACGGCGGCACCGAGCAGCGCGACGGCGGTCACCGAGACGGCCACGCGCCCGGCCTTGCGTACGGCCCGTACGGCCATGAACAGCCCTCCAAAAACGTGGGTACCCGTGGCCCGAAAATCTATCCGACCCCTGCCCAGCGGCTCACGCGACCAGTAACGTCCCGCCCCATGAGCAGCACGAACACCGTGAACGGCGGCATCTCCTTCTGGTACGCGGACGACGGCCTGCCCACGGCCCGCGAACCCCTCACCGGTGACACGACGGCCGACGTGTGCGTGGTCGGCGGCGGCTACACGGGCCTGTGGACGGCGTACTACCTGAAGAAGGCCGCGCCCTTCCTGCGCGTCACGGTCCTGGAGCAGCGGTTCTGCGGCTACGGCGCCTCGGGCCGCAACGGCGGCTGGCTCTACAACGGCATCGCGGGCCGCGACCGCTACGCCCGCCTGCACGGCCACGACGCCGCCGTCCGCCTCCAGCAGGCCATGAACGCCACCGTCGACGAGGTGATCCGCGTCGCCGCCGAGGAGAAGATCGACGCCGACGTCCACCACGGCGGCGTCCTCGAAGTCGCGTACACGCCCGCCCAACTGGCCCGCCTGCGCGCCTTCCACGAGGCGGAACTCGCGTACGGGGAGGACGACCGCACGCTGCACGGCGCCCGCGAGACCGCCGAGCGGATCCGGGTCGCCGGGGCCGTCGGCTCGTCCTGGACGCCGCACGGCGCCCGGCTGCACCCGGTGAAGCTGGTGAAGGGCCTCGCGGCGGCCGTCGAGGCGCTCGGCGTCACCATCCACGAGTCGACGCCGGTCACGGAGATCAAGCCGAAGCACGCGGTCACGCCGTACGGCACGGTCCGCGCGCCCTACGTCCTGCGCTGCACGGAGGGCTTCACGGCCTCGATCAAGGGCCAGCGCCGCACCTGGCTGCCGATGAACTCCTCGATGATCGCCACCGCCCCGCTGCCCGCCGACGTCTGGGAGACCATCGGCTGGGCGGGCCGCGAGACGCTCGGCGACATGGCGCACGCGTACATGTACGCGCAGCGGACCGCCGACGACCGCATCGCCCTCGGCGGCCGGGGCGTGCCGTACCACTTCGGCTCCAGGACGGACAACGACGGCCGTACGCAGCCGGCCACCGTCGACGCCCTGCGCGAGATCCTGGTCCGCTTCTTCCCGCAGCTCACCGGCGTCCGGATCGACCACGCCTGGTCGGGCGTCCTCGGCGTGCCCCGCGACTGGTGCGCCACGGTCACCCTGGACCGCGCCACCGGCCTCGGCTGGGCGGGCGGCTACGTCGGCTCCGGCGTCGCCACCGCCAACCTCGCCGCCCGCACCCTGCGCGACCTCGTCCAGCGCGACTCGGGCCAGGCGGGCGCGACCGACCTGACCGCCCTGCCCTGGGTGAACCACCGCGTCCGCAAGTGGGAGCCGGAGCCGCTGCGGTGGCTGGGCGTGCACGGCATGTACGCCACGTTCCGGGCGGCGGACCGCCGTGAGGACAGCTCCCACAGCGCGTCGTCGTCCCGTCTCGCGCGGATCGCGGAGCGGGTGGCCGGGCGGCACTGAGAGCGGCAGTCCCCCCGGGGTGACCGTCACACCGATGTGTCACGATCATTCGTTCCTGTTTCGTTCAGCCCGGGGGGGGCTTCATGCCACAACCACACACCTCTGCGAGACCCGTTTCCGGCGCGGCGAGACCCAGGGCGCCCTTCGCCCTGCTCCTCGCCCTGACCGCACTGCTGTCCCTGTGCGTCCCGGCGGTGCTGCCGACGGCGACCGCGCGGGCCGCGACCGAGGCCGACTGCTCCGTCCTGCCCGCGGGCAGCTTCGCGGCCGACGGCGCCAAGGCCACGTTCGCCACGGATGACGGCACGTTCTCGCACTGCCTGACGATCCCGGCGGACGACCACACGCCGGCCGAGGTGCTTCAGCTCGTCAACACCTCCGGTGACGTGCCCGCCGCGTTCTCGGTGCTCGACTCCTCGGGCAAGCGCGTCTGCGACCGCTCCTCCACCACCAACGGCTGGACGGTCTGCGCGCTGACGCCCGGCGAGGCCCACACCGTCCTGGTCACCGGCCGCGACCAGGCCGCCGACTACACCCTGACGCGGCGCGACGTGACGTCGACGGCGTCGTCCGCGGGCTGCGCGAAGACCCCGGCCGCCAAGGTCGGCGGTCCCTCGGTGAAGGGCGCGTACGGCGACCCCGGCACCCTGCGCTGCCACCAGGTCACCACCGACGCCGCCACGGACGTCCTGCACGTCGACGTCCGTGACGCCCGGGGCACCGCCAACATCGCCGTCCTCGGCGGGAACGGCGAGTCGGAGTGCTCCTACCGGAACCGCGCCTGTGCCGTCACCGGCGGCGGCACCCATCAGGTCCTCGTCCAGGTGCCGACGCACCTCAAGGCGGCGCCCGAGTACCGCCTCGACGCCCTGCGCGTCGCGACGGCCGAGGGCCCCGCGCCCGAGTGCGCCGAGGTCCCGTCCGTCGCGTACGGGTACGGCCCGATCACCGGCAGGCTCGACGAGTCCCGCACGGCGGTGTGCGCGCTCCTGCCGACTGCCGACGGCGACCACTTCGAGTCCGAGATCACCGACACCACCGGAGCCACGGACACGGCCGTCCCCGTGCTCTACAACAGCGAGTGGGAGAACGGCTGCAGCTGGTTCTCGGGCGACGACGGCGAGGGCTACGACTGCGGCGTGACGGAATCCCCCTCGACGCCGCGCAAGCCCTCCGTCCTCCTCCTCGGCCTCCCGGAGAAGGCGTCGAGCACCTCGTACCGCGCCACGATGAAGTGCACGCGCGGCCCCTGCGGCGACGAGAAGGTCACCGTCACCGACGTGACCCCCACGACGGCGGCCAGTGGCACCAAGCCCACGCTCACGGTGACGGGCACCGCCCTCCACCCCGACTTCACGGTCCGCCTCTCCCAGGCGGGCAGGAAGCTCACGGCGAAGACGACCTCGGTGTCGGCGGACCACCGCTCGCTGAAGGCGACGCTCGACCTGACGGGCGTCCCCGCGGGGACGTGGAGCATGAGCGTCCACACCGGCGGCATGGAGTTCTCCCGCGGCACCTTCACCGTCACCGAGCCGGACCTGAGCAACACCACCGCTCCCAAGGTGACGGGCACGCCCGCGGTCGGCTCCAAGGTCACCGCGACGACCGGGACCTGGACGGGCACGCCCTCCTCGTACGGCTACCAGTGGAAGGCGAACGGCACGGCGATCGAGGGCGCCACGGCGTCGACGTACAAGATCCCGGCCGCGCACCTGGGCAAGAAGCTCACCGTCACCGTCACCGCGCGAGGGGCCGGCCGCCCGGACGCCGCCGCGACCTCCGCGGCGGTCAAGGTCGCCAAGGGCACCGCGCCCAAGGCCACGAAGGCCCCGGCGATCACCGGCACCGCGCGCGTCGGCAAGGTCCTCAAGGCCGCGAAGGGCACCTGGTCGCCCGCCCCGGGCTCGTACTCGTACCAGTGGTACGCGAACGGAACGGCGATCAGCGGCGCGACCAAGTCCTCGCTGACCCTGAAGTCCGCCCAGCGCGGCAAGAAGGTCACGGTCGTGGTGACGGCGCACCGCACCGGCCACCGCGACGGCTCGGCGACGAGCAAGGCGACGAAGGCGGTCGCCCGCTAGCCGCCCGAGGGACACACGAGGGCCCCGGCACCGCTTCGGTGCCGGGGCCCTCGCCGTCGGAGCCCCCTGTCGGATTCGAACCGACGACCTTCGCTTTACAAGAGCGGCGCTCTGACCAGCTGAGCTAAGGAGGCAGTGCGGAGACGTGCCCGTGCAGTGTAACCAACGGGTCCGACACGGCCGGGGGTCGTCTCGAAAATTTCCGCGAAGGTCGTGACCTTCCGGCTACTGACAGACCAACGACCTGCGGGGTAGCGTCACGGACAGTTCACCCACGTGGACTAGACCCATCCTTTACTCGGATCGTCCGGCACGTTCCTGCCGGTGAAGGGGGCCCTCACCATGGCCACTGTTTCGTTCGACAAGGCGACCCGGATCTACCCGGGTTCCACCAAGCCCGCCGTCGACTCTCTCGAGATCGAGATCGAGGACGGCGAGTTCCTCGTCCTGGTCGGCCCGTCCGGCTGCGGCAAGTCCACGTCCCTGCGCATGCTCGCGGGCCTGGAGGACGTGAACGCCGGCGCCATCCGCATCGGTGAGCGCGACGTCACGCACCTGCCGCCGAAGGACCGGGACATCGCCATGGTGTTCCAGAACTACGCGCTGTACCCGCACATGTCGGTCGCCGCGAACATGGGCTTCGCCCTGAAGATCGCGGGCGTCGACAAGGCCACCATCCGGCAGAAGGTCGAGGAGGCCGCGAAGATCCTCGACCTCACGGAGTACCTGGACCGCAAGCCCAAGGCCCTCTCCGGCGGTCAGCGCCAGCGCGTCGCGATGGGCCGCGCCATCGTCCGTGAGCCGCAGGTCTTCCTCATGGACGAGCCGCTGTCCAACCTCGACGCCAAGCTGCGCGTGTCGACGCGTACGCAGATCGCCTCGCTCCAGCGCCGCCTCGGCATCACCACGGTGTACGTCACCCACGACCAGGTCGAGGCCATGACGATGGGCGACCGGGTCGCCGTGCTCAAGGACGGCCTGCTCCAGCAGGTGGACTCGCCGCGCAACATGTACGACCGCCCGGCGAACCTCTTCGTCGCGGGCTTCATCGGCTCCCCGGCGATGAACCTCGTCGAGGTCCCGATCACCGACGGCGGCGTGAAGTTCGGCAACTCCGTGGTCCCCGTGAACCGCGAGGCGCTGTCCGCCGCCGCCGACAAGGGCGACCGCACGGTCACCGTCGGCGTCCGCCCGGAGCACTTCGACATCGTCGAGCAGAACGGCGGCGCCGCGAAGACCCTCTCCAAGGAGACCGCCGACGCCCCGGCCGGCCTCGCCGTGTCCGTGAACGTCGTCGAGGAGCTCGGCGCCGACGGGTACGTCTACGGCACCGCCGAGGTCGGCGGCGAGCAGAAGGACCTCGTGGTCCGCGTGAACGGCCGCCAGGTGCCGGACAAGGGCGCCCAGTTGCACGTCGTGCCCCGGCCGGGCGAGACCCACGTCTTCTCGACGTCGACGGGCGAGCGGCTCAGCGACTGACCGCCATCCACTCGGCGAAGGGCCCCGCACTCCGGTGCGGGGCCCTTCGCCGTACCCGGTGTCCGTACGGCGGCCCCTCGCCGTACCCGGCCGCCGTCCGCCGCACACCCTCCGGCCCCACCCCCGTCAGAGGTTGTCGACAAATACCCCGGCACATCGGTCATTTCGATCCTTGTGCGTCAACACGCAAGCAGAAAGACACCGGACCCCGTCGCTCGACCGGGTGACTAAATGTCGCCAAATCATCACCTACCGCTACTCTCACTCGCGTGACGCACTCCGCCAACCACACCCAGAAGTCGCGCCGGGGCCACCGCGGCCCCGGCCGCCGCATCGGGCGCACGCTCGCCCTCGTCCTGCCCGTCGTCCTGGTGCTGTCCGGCACGCTCGCGGTCACCCGGGTCAACTGGTCCGGCAGTTCCTCCGACTCGGTCCTCACCGCGTCGGCGGGCGACCTGTCCGTACCGGCCAAGTCCCGTGCCCCGCAGGACGTCCTGCGCCACCGGCTCCTCCTCGAACTCCAGGAGAAGAACCCCGGCGTCGCCCTCACGCAGCTGCAGCAGGAGGTCGACCGGCACCCCTCGCTCGCCAAGCACTGCGTGTCCATCGCCCGCGCACTCGGCCGCGCCGCCGTCCGCGCGTACGGCCCGAGCCGCGCCCAGTCCTACGCACGCCCGGTCTGCGACACGTCCTTCGCCACGGGCGTCGCCGCGCACCAGAACGGCTGAGCGGGCCCGCACGGCCCCGTTAAGGGCCGGTAGGGGCCTCTCAGGGGCCGAGGCGGCACCGAACCCTGCGCGGTACGCCGCGTAGGGTTCCGTCATGACCACCGGTGCCCACCACCCCGCACGGCCCACGCAGGCCGTCGTCCTGGCCGGCGGCCAGGGCTCACGCCTTCGCCCGTACACCGACGACCGGCCCAAGCCCATGGTCGAGATCCCCGGCACGGGGACCCCGATCATCGGCCACCAGCTGGCCTGGCTCGCCGCCGAGGGCGTCACGGACGCGGTCGTCTCCTGCGGCCACCTCGCCGAGGTGCTCCAGGAGTGGCTGGAGTCCGCGGACCTGCCGCTGAAGGTCACCACGGTCGTCGAGAAGGAGCCGCTCGGCCGCGGCGGCGGCCTCAAGTACGCCGCCGCGCACCTGCCGCACACCGACCGCCCCTGGTACGCGACCAACGGCGACATCTGGACCCGCTTCTCGCTGCGCGACATGGCCGCCTTCCACGCCGAGCGCGACGCCACCGCCACCCTCGCCCTGGCCCGCCCCCGCATCCCGTGGGGCGCCGTGGAGACGGACGCCTTCGGCCACATCACGGACTTCATCGAGGCCCCGCCGTCGCCGTACCTCATCAACGCGGGCGTGTACGTCTTCTCGGCGGCCTTCACCGGCCTGCTGCCCGACCGCGGCGACCACGAGCGGACCACGTTCCCGCGCCTGGCCCGGGAGAAGCGCCTGGCCGGCTTCCCGCTGCCGCAGGGCGCGTACTGGCGCGCCATCGACACCGCCAAGGACCTCACCGAGGCGGCCAAGGAACTGGCGGCCCAGAAGGGCTGACCGCGCCCCGAGTGCCCCGAGCAGACGCAGATGGGCCCCGCACACGTGCTGTGTGCGGGGCCCATCTGCGTACCGGGGACGTACCGGAGGCGAGCGCCCCGGCCGGGGCGCGCCGGGCGCCTCAGCCGAGGACACCGCCGAGCAGGCCCGGCTTCGCGCCGCCGCCCGTGGTGCCGCCACCGCCGGTGGAGCCGCCGGAGCCGCCGCCCGTGGTGCCGCCGGAGCCGGTGTTGGCGCCGCCCGTGCTGCCGCCGCTGGTGGCGGCCGGGCCGCTGCTCGCCGCGGGCGGCTGCTCCTCGGTGGGCGCCTGCTGCTGTGACGACGGCGCCTGGCCGCCGGTGCCCTGCGTGGCGCTCGGCCGGCCCTGGCTCGCGCCGCCGGTCTCGGGGGCCGCGCCCGGGGTGCCGTCGGCTCCCCGCGTGGGGCTGGCCGAACTGCCCTGCGTGGGCGCGCCGTCGGCGGTCGCCGACGGGCTCTGCTTGTCGCGGCGCAGCTGGCGTTCGCCGTCGGATTCGCCCGGCAGCGGGGTGCCGGGCAGTTCGTTGCGCGGGGCCTCGCCGGGTCCGGGCACGGTGACGCGGTCCGCGTCCCGCACGGCGCCGCCGAGCAGCGAGCCGACGAGCAGCGTGAGGCCGACGACGACGGTCCCGATGAGCGCCCCGCGCCGCAGCACCCGGCGCCGCAGCTCCCACAGCTCCGCGCGCGGCCCGAGCGTGCGCCAGGCCTCGTTGGCGAGGCGGCCGTCGACGGAGTAGACGGGCGCGCCCGCGATGATCAGCGGGGACCAGGCGGCCAGGTAGATGATGTCGGGCGCGTCGTACGCCGGGACGGTCTTCCAGCTCACCGTCACCAGGAGCGCCGCGGAGAGCATCACCCCGATGGAGGCGGCGAGCCGCTGCCAGAGGCCGAGCACGGTCAGCACGCCGACGATGACCTGCAGGAAGGCGATGACCAGGCCGGCGCCCACGGGGTGCTGGAGCGCCCAGTCCCGCAGCGGCTCGGCGAGCGCCCACGGGTGCAGCGAGTTCAGCCACTTGACCATGGAGCCGCGCTCGCCGCCGTCGAAGTAGACGGGGTCGCAGAGCTTGCCCATGCCGGCGTAGATGGAGATGAAGCCGAGGAAGACGCGCAGCGGGAGCAGCACGACGCCCAGGTTGAGGCGGCGGCCGGGGAAGTAGGCGTGCCGCTGCGCGCCCGCCGTGCCCGCGCCGCCCCGGCGTCCGGTGGCCTGGTCGCGGTCGTCCCCGTCGTCCCCGTCATAGCCGTCGTCGGCGTACCGCGCGGCCTCGGCCTCGTGGTGCTCGTCGTCGGCGCTGCCGGGCAGCCGCATCTGCGGGAGCAGCCGGGTGCCGTCGCGGGGGTCGCGGGGCGGCGTGAAGGCGGCGGTCTCGGCCGGGTCGCGGGGCGGGGTGAAGGCCGCGGTCTCGGCCGGGTCGGCGTACGGATCGTCGAGGTCGACGCGTGGGATGACCTGGGTGGAACCGCCGTCGTCGAAGGTGTCGCGGCCGCCCCCTTCGGCCGAACGGCGCACACCGCTCGCGCGTACGGCCTGCAGCAGTCCGCTCGCGTCGAGGTCGCCCGGCGCGGACTTGCCGCTCCACACGACGGGCGCGCGCCTGCGGGCCGGCGCGGCCCCGGCGGCGGGGATCCGCACGGTGTCGTCCGTGGTGTTCAAGTCGCGTGCGATACGCGGCGATTGGGTCCGCCCGGAGGTCCGGAGCTGCACGCGGAAGCTCGCGTGATTGACGATGACCTGCGCCGGGTCGCAGGGCACCTTCACCATGCTCAGCGCGGGAGTGTCGTCGAACCCTGACGAGCGTCCCCCCGTGGGTGTGCGGGGTGTTCTGGTGTCCACACTCATCTAACCGAGTGATGTGTGGTTTGGACACTGCCTTGACCCACGGCAAATGTCCGGACCCCGTCAAGCAGCCGTGACCCGGCGGGGCGCGGACGGCTCGACGGGGTCGGCGGGGCCCGCCCCGCCCGTGCCTCACCGGCGTCGGCGCGCCGCCTCGTACAGCACGACGCCCGCGGCCACACCGGCGTTCAGCGACTCCGCGCCGCCGGGCATGTCGATGCGCACCCGGAAGTCGCAGGTCTCGCCGACGAGCCGGGACAGGCCCTTGCCCTCGCTGCCCACGACGATGACGACCGGGCCCTCCAGGGCCTGCAGGTCGCCGATCTCGTGCTCGCCGTCGGCGGCGAGGCCGACCACGGCGATGCCCGCCTTCTTGTACGCCTCCAGGGCGCGCGTGAGGTTGGTGGCGCGCGCGACCGGCGTGCGCGCGGCGGTGCCCGCCGACGTCTTCCAGGCGCCGGCCGTCATCCCGGCGGCCCGGCGCTCGGGCACCACGACGCCGTGCCCGCCGAAGGCGGAGACGGAGCGGACGACCGCGCCGAGATTGCGCGGGTCGGTGACGCCGTCCAGGGCGACGATCAGCGGGTCCTCGCCGTCGTCGTGGGCGGCCGCGACCAGGTCCTCGGGGTGCGCGTACTCGTACGGCGGCACCTGGAGCACGAGGCCCTGGTGGTTGAGGCCGTTGGTCATCCGGTCCAGCTCGGGGCGCGGGGCCTCCATCAGGTGGATGTCGCCGCGCTCGGCGGCGAGCTGGAGCGCCTCGCGGACGCGCTCGTCGTTGTCGATGAACTGCTGGACGTACAGCGTGGTGGCGGGCACGCCCTCGCGCAGCGCCTCGTAGACGGGGTTGCGGCCCACGACCAGCTCGGACGCCGACTTGCCGCCCCGGCCGCGCGGCGCGGGCTTGCCGGTGGTGCGGCGCGCCTTGGCGTTGGCGGCGCGCTGCTTGACGTGCCCCTTGCGCATCTCGGCGGGCGGCGTGGGGCCCTTGCCCTCCAGGGCACGGCGTCGCTTTCCGCCGCTGCCGATCTGCGCGCCCTTCTTGCCGGACATGCGGCGGTTGTTAGCGGCCATGACCTACCTGTCTGTGTGGTGCGTGGTCGCGATCCGCGCGCGGAGGCGTGCGGACGCGTCTGAAGTCGTCGTATATGCAGTGTGCCGCCCGAGTCCCCGGGCGGCACATCAGCGTGTGGTCCGCGCTAGCGCGGACCGAGCGTCCAGCGGGGGCCCGACGGGCTGTCCTCGATGACGAGGCCCGACTGGCCGAGCTGGTCGCGGATGGCGTCGGCGGTGGCCCAGTCCTTGCGGCCGCGGGCGGCCTCGCGCTGTTCCAGTACGAGGCGTACGAGGGTGTCGACCACGCCGTGCAGGTCCTCACCGGTGTCGCCGTCGCCGCCCGCCCAGTGCGGGTCGAGCGGGTCGAGGCCGAGGACGCCGAGCATGGCGCGCACCTCGGCGAGGCGGGCGATCGCGGCTTCCTTGTCGTCGGCGGCGAGCGCGGAGTTGCCCTGGCGGACCGTGGTGTGGACGATCGCGAGGGCCTGCGGGACGCCCAGGTCGTCGTCCATCGCCTCGGCGAACGCGGGCGGCACCTCGGCGGCGGGCTCGACGACGCCCCCGGCCTTCTCCACCACGCGCTGCACGAAGCCCTCGATGCGCGCGAACGCGGACTCGGCCTCGCGCAGGGCCTCCTCGCTGTACTCGATCGTCGAGCGGTAGTGCGGGGTGCCCAGGTAGTAGCGCAGGACGATGGGGCGCCACTTCTTGACCATCTCGGAGACGAGCACCGAGTTGCCGAGCGACTTGGACATCTTCTCGCCGCTCATGGTGACCCAGGCGTTGTGCACCCAGTACGTCGCGAAGTCGTCGCCGAAGGCCTTGGCCTGGGCGATCTCGTTCTCGTGGTGCGGGAAGATCAGGTCGAGGCCGCCGCCGTGGATGTCGAAGGCGCGGCCCAGGTACTTGTGCGCCATGGCCGAGCACTCCAGGTGCCAGCCGGGGCGGCCGGGGCCGAAGGGCGTGTCCCAGGAGGGCTCGCCCGGCTTGACGGCCTTCCACATGGCGAAGTCGCGCGGGTCGCGCTTGCCGGTGATGCCCTCCTCGGCGGGCTGCTGCATCTTGTCCAGGTCCTGGCGCGACAGCTCCAGGTACTTCGGCCAGGAGCGCACGTCGAAGTAGACGCTGCCGTCGGCCTCGTAGGCGTGACCGCGCTCGATGAGGCCGCGCATCATCTCGACCATCTCGGTGACGTGGCCGGTGGCGCGCGGCTCGTACGTGGGCGGCAGGCAGCCGAGGGCGTCGTAGCCGTCGTTGAAGGCGCGCTCGTTCTCGTAGCCGATGGACCACCAGGGGCGGCCCTGGTCCGCGGACTTCCAGATGATCTTGTCGTCGATGTCCGTGACGTTGCGGATGAACGTCACGTCGTAGCCGCGGTGGGCGAACCAGCGGCGCATGATGTCGAAGTTGAGGCCCGACCGGATGTGTCCGATGTGCGGGGCCGCCTGCACCGTGGCGCCACACAGGTAGATCGAGACACAGCCTTCGACGAGGGGGCTGAAGTCACGGATCTGCCGGGCGCTGGTGTCGTACAGGCGAATCGTCACCACTCCAGGGTAGTGGCCCTCGGGCAGTGCCCCGCGCCCCTAGGGGCGACAGGGCACACAACTGTGATGAACGGCTGCCCCGCGACCGCTCAGATCCTGCCGACGACCTTGCGGGGCGTGACGCGGACGACCACGCGCGGCGCGTCCTGGCCGGCCTTCGGGTTGAACTCGGCGTACTTCAGGCCCGTGTACTTCAGCGACAGCTCGTCGATCAGCTCCTGGCCGCCCTCGGTGGTCAGCTCGGCGGTGCCCCGGATCTCCGCGTAGGTGTAGGGCTTGTCGAAGGGCTGGAGCAGCACCGTCACGCGCGGGTCGCGGCGCAGGTTCTTCTCCTTCTGCCGCCCGACGGTGGTGGAGAAGATGACGTCGTCGCCGTCGCGCTTCACCCAGACCGGTGAGAGCTGGGGGCTGCCGTCGGGCTGGATCGTGGCGACGGTGATGAAGACCGGGTTGTCGAGCTGGGACTTGAGGTCGTCGGAAAGCTGGGCGGACATGGCTTCACTCCTCGGCGGTTGATCGCTTGACGACTCGTAGCCCTACCCGATCGCCGGTCGCCGCACCATGGGGCGGGACGGGTTTCGGCCCCGCTCAGCCCGTACGGACGACCAGCGCCGTCGCGATGCCCATGAGGCCCTCGTCGCGGCCGGGGAAGCCGAGGCCGTCCGTCGTGGCGCCGGAGACGCTGACCGGCGCGCCGACCGCCTCGGACAGGAGCTTCTGGGCCTCCTCGCGCCGCTTGCCGATCTTCGGACGGGGGCCGATCACCTGCACGGCGACGTTGCCGACGGTGAAACCGGCCTCCCGGACGATCCGCGCGGCCTCGGTGAGGAGGGTGAGGCCCGACGCCCCGGCCCACTCGGGCCGCCCGGTGCCGAAGTGGGCGCCGAGATCGCCGAGGCCCGCGGCGGAGAACAGCGCGTTGCACGCGGCGTGCGCGACGACGTCCGCGTCGGAGTGCCCGGCGAGCCCCGGCCCCTCCCCCTCCCACTTCAGCCCGGCGCACCACAGCTCGCGACCGTCTTCGAAGGCGTGGATGTCGGTGCCGATGCCTACCTGGGGCAGGGGGTACGGGGAGGTGGGCGCCCCCCGCTGGGGCTGGGGCTGCGTCCCGGGCTCGGGCTGCGCCCCCGGCTGGGGCTGCGGCTGCGGCTGCGGCTGCGGCTGCTCAGAAACCATCGTTGGCCCTCCTGCGGGCGAGTACGGCCTCGGCGAGGACGAGGTCGAGGGGCCGGGTCACCTTGAACGCCTCCTCGTGGCCGGGCACGAGCACGACCGGCTCGCCGAGCCGCTCCACGAGCCCCGCGCAGTCCGTGGCGCCCTCGCCGACGACGACGGCCTCGTGGGCACGCAGGAGCGTGGCGCGGTCGAAGCCCTGCGGCGTCTGCACGGCCCGGAGGCGGGCGCGCTCGGGGGTGGCGAGGACGGGCTCGGGCGCGCCGGGCGGTCCTGGCTCGACCTCCTTGACGGTGTCGGCGACCGGCAGCGCGGGGACGACGGCGGGCGCCCCGTCGCGGACGGCCTCGATGACGCCGTCGACGGTGTCGACGGGGACCAGGGGGCGGGCCGCGTCGTGCACGAGGACGATGTCGATGCCGGGCGGCAGGGCGTCGAGGCCGAGCTTCACGGACTCCTGGCGGGTCGCGCCGCCGGGCACGACGAGGAAGTCGGTCCTCTCGGGCAGGGCGTGGTCGGCCAGCAGGGTCTTGACCTCGGGGGCGCCGTCCGGCGGTGCCACGACCACGACGAGCGAGACGGCGCGGGAGGCGGCCATCGCGCGCACGGCGTGGATGAGCATGGGCGTGCCGTTCAGGGCGCGCAGGGCCTTGGGGGCGCCGGGGCCGAGCCGGACGCCGCGGCCCGCCGCGGGGATGACCGCGGCGGTGCGGGGGCGGGGGGTCGGGGCGGTCTCGGACTGGGCGGTCTCGGCGGGGCCGGGCCGGCCCGCCACAGAAGATGCGTCAGACATCGGTTCCGTTCAGGTTTGTGTGCTCGGCCGACATGGGTATGGCCTGGGCGTACCCCCGACCGTAGGTTGGGGGCAGTGCCGGGCGCGACGCCTTGACCGGACCCTTCCGTGACATCTGGTCGAGCCAGCTGCCCGAGCCCGGCACGCCAAAGTACCGGGGGACCTTTCCGTACACGCGAACCGGCGGTGAAGACCGGGGTACGCGCACGCGCGCCCAGGGCCGGATCCTGCCCGCTTTCGGGTACGAGCACGCCCTTTGGGGTAGAAACTGCCGCTTGGGGTAGGAACACGCCGCGGAGTACGAACATGCCGCAGTGCCCGGCAACACCTTTCAGGAGTCGGCGGGCACCGCGGCAATGTGTGCGCTGTGTGTTTGCCCTGGGACGCACGCCAGGTGGTGTGGCGCTGCGCTGCGTCGGTCAGGACCTCAGGACGCGAGGACCTCGTCGAGGAGGGCCTCGGCCTTGTCCTCGTTCGTGTTCTCCGCGAGGGCCAGCTCGCTCACCAGGATCTGACGGGCCTTGGCGAGCATGCGCTTCTCACCGGCGGACAGTCCGCGCTCGCGCTCCCGACGCCACAGGTCACGGACGACTTCCGCGACCTTGATGACATCGCCGGAGGCAAGCTTCTCGAGATTTGCCTTGTAACGACGCGACCAGTTCGTGGGCTCTTCTGCGTACGGCGCGCGCAGTACTTCGAAGACCCGGTCGAGGCCGTCCTGGCCGACCACATCACGCACACCGACGAACTCCGCATTGTCCGCTGGCACACGTACCGTCAAGTCGCCCTGGGCGACCTTCAGCACCAAGTAGGTCTTGTCCACGCCTTTGATCTGGCGAGTTTCGATGGCCTCGATCAGCGCGGCCCCGTGATGGGGATAGACCACGGTGTCGCCAACCTTGAACGTCATGTGACAGGTACCCCTTCCGTGGCTATCCAGGGTAACACGGATACGGCGTCTTCTGAATGGCGTTTTCGCAGGTCAGGGCATATCTCGGGGCTTGACAACAGCAACAGGAACGTGCTGCGCGGGGGCTACGGAAGGGGGTATTCGCAGGTGGGAGCCGCTGTCCGGGGACGGTGAAACACCCCCGTTACGCGCCCCGGGAGAGTGCCGCAAGGGGACGAACGTCCCGGTTTGCGCGGTTCCCGTAGGTGAACTTCCGCTACTCCGTTCGGCACGCGGTGACATGTACGAGACGACGCGTCGGACGCGTTCGGGATCACTTCGCGACGGCCCCGGAGACGGGTCCGGCGCGAATCCGGAATTGATCAAGAAGCGCGAGCGCCGGTGCGCCCGAACCGCGCTCCGATCCGCCCGGCGGCACGTCCCGTGCGCCATCCACTGATCAATTTCCCGGACCCCTCCGCATTTCCTTATCCGAAAATCGCCGGAACACCCCCGGCCACGGATTTACGAATACGGAACGGGCCAGGGAACGGGTGGGGCACAGGAGGTCGCTGGAGGCCCCGAGGTGCCCTTGAGGAGGGGCGCGGCGAGAGTGGCGGACGGGGACGCCGGGAGGCTCGCGGCTCCGAGGGGCGGGTCGGGTGCGGCGGCACGGGAACGGCTCGGTAACCTAAGCCCGCTGACACACCCTTAGGGCGGCTTTACGGTCGCCCGCCAGGACGGCGTCAAGGCCGCCCGCCCCCTCCGTACCGCCCACGTTTAGGAGTTGCCGCCGCCGTGAGCCGCAGCCTTCGACGCGGCGCCATCGCCGCCACCGCCCTCGCGTTCTCGCTCGCCACGCTCACCGCCTGCGGTGCAGGAAACAACGCCCAGACGATCGAGATCAAGCCGGACAACGCGGCGACCGCCGTCGGCGACATCAAGATCCAGAACGCCATGATCATCACGCAGCCCGACCGCGAGTCGACGGGCCCCGCCGTGATCGCCGCGACGATCTTCAACAACGGCCGCACCGCCCAGACCCTCGAATCGGTGAAGGTCGACGGCACCGGCAAGACGGCCGAGCTGAGCCCCGCCAAGGGCGAGAAGAAGGGCAAGGGCCTGACCGTCCCGGCCGGCGGCTCGATCACCATCGGCGGCAAGGACAACGCCGCCGCGGTCCTGCCCAGCAGCCGCGAGTCCGTCGAGGACGGCAACGCGCAGCCGGTCACCTTCACGTTCAGCAAGACCGGCGACGTCAAGCTGAAGACGTTCGTCGTGCCCGCCGAGAGCTACTTCAAGAAGTGGGGCCCGACCGAGCTCCCGAAGGCCCCGGACGCCAAGCCCTCGGGCGACGCCTCCGGCAAGCCGTCCGGGAAGCCGTCGGGCAAGCCCTCGGGGACGCCGTCGGGCAACCCGTCGGGCACGCCGTCCGGGGACGCCGAGGGCGCCGCTGAGGGCGCCGCGGGCGCTGACGGCGCCGAGGCCGGCGACGGCGCGCAGGGCGCGGGCAGCACGCCGTCCGGCGAGGCCGGGCACGACGGCGCCGCCGCCCAGCACTGACGGGAGCACACGGAAAGGGCGGGAACCCCTCGGGGTTCCCGCCCTTTCCGTTCTGCCGTCTACGGCTGTCTACCGCTGTCTACCGCTGTCTACGGCTCGAACTTGTAGCCCAGGCCACGCACCGTCACCAGGTAGCGCGGCGCGCCCGGGTCCGGCTCGATCTTGGCGCGCAGGCGCTTGACGTGCACGTCGAGGGTCTTGGTGTCGCCCACGTAGTCGGCGCCCCAGACGCGGTCGATGAGCTGCATGCGGGTCAGTACGCGGCCCGCGTTGCGCAGCAGCATCTCCAGGAGGTCGAACTCCTTCAGGGGCAGGTCGACCTTGGAGCCGGAGACGGTGACCACGTGGCGGTCGACGTCCATGCGGACCGGGCCCGCCTCCAGGGCCTGCGGGGCGACCTCCTCGGGCTCGCCGCGGCGGCGCAGGACCGCGCGGATGCGGGCCACCAGCTCGCGGGACGAGAAGGGCTTGGTGACGTAGTCATCGGCTCCTATTTCCAGGCCGACGACCTTGTCGATCTCGCTGTCCTTGGCAGTGACCATGATCACCGGCACGTTCGAGCGGCTGCGCAGCTGACGGCAGACCTCGGTGCCGGGCAGGCCCGGCAGCATCAGGTCGAGCAGGACGAGGTCGGCGCCGTTGCGCTCGAATTCGTCGAGTCCGTCGGGTCCGGTGGCCGCGATCGCGACCTCGAAGCCCTCCTTGCGGAGCATGTACGACAGGGCGTCGCTGAAGGATTCCTCGTCCTCGACGACGAGCACTCGGGTCACGGAAGGACCTCCGGGGCGGCAGGAATGGGTTCGTATGCGGTTGTGTCGTCGGGCCTGGCGCCCTGGTGCGCGCCGTTCGGCAGGCCGTGGCCGGTGCCGCGGTCGCGCGTCGCGCCCGCCTCGGGCAGGCGCAGGGTGAAGGTGGAGCCCTGTCCCTCCGAGCTCCACACGGTGACCTCCCCGCCGTGCGAGGCGGCCACGTGCTTGACGATGGCGAGACCGAGGCCGGTGCCGCCGGTGGCGCGGGAGCGGGCCGGGTCGACGCGGTAGAAGCGCTCGAAGATGCGCTCCTTGTCCTTGTCGGAGATCCCGATGCCCTGGTCGGTGACCGCGACCTCGATGTGGTCGCCGCCCGGCGCGGTGACCCGCCGCGCCGCTATGCCGACCCGGGTGCGGGCCGGGGAGTAGTTCACGGCGTTCTCGACGAGGTTGCCGAGGGCCGCGGCGAGCTGGCCGCGGTTGCCCCAGACGTGCAGGTCGGAGACCGCCGTCCGGCCGGTGCCGGTCTCGGCGGTGGGCGCCGCGGCGCTCCCGACGGTCGCGGCCATGGTGATCTGCTTGGTGCCCGCCTGGTGCCGGCAGCGGTCGATGGCCTCGGCCACCAGCTCGTCGACGCGCACCGGCTCGGCGTCCTCCAGGGGGTCGTCGTTCTGCACCCGGGAGAGGTCGATGAGCTCCTGCACGAGGTTGGTCAGGCGGGTCGCCTCGTTCTGCATCCGGCCCGCGAAGCGCTCGACGGCCTCGGGGTCGTCGGCGGCGTCCATGACGGCTTCGGAGAGCAGCGAGAGCGCCCCCACCGGCGTCTTGAGCTCGTGGCTGACGTTCGCCACGAAGTCGCGGCGGACCGCCTCGATGCGGCGGGCCTCCGTGAGGTCCTCGACGAGCAGCAGGACCAGACGGGAGCCCAGGGGCGCCACCCGCGCGGAGACCGCGAGCGCGTCCCCCCGGCCCGTGCCCCGGCGCGGCAGGTCGAGCTCGACCTGTCGTATCTCGCCGTCGCGCCGGGTGTCCCTGGCCATCTGCAGCATCGGCTCGACGGCGAGTTTGCCGCCGCGCACCAGTCCGAGGGCGTACGCCGCCGAGCTCGCCTTGACGACGCTGTCCGCCTCGTCCAGGACGACCGCGGAGGAGCGCAGCACGGAGAGGACCGTGTCGACGCCGGGGGGCAGGACCGCGTCCGTGTGCAGGGATGTCCGGGTGGGCCTCTTCTGGTCGCGTTCGCTCCAGCGAAACGCCAGCATGGCGATGACGCCGGTGCACACCCCGGCGATCGCTGCCGCTGCGGCGACCGCCGCGTTCACGTCCATGCCTCCAGGTTATGCGCGGTCGGAGTACCGGCCACAGCCATCCGGGTGGCCACTCGAACACTCGTCGCTCAGAGTTCACTGTGGGGACGGCAGTGGTTCATTTCGGCGGGACGACCCGTCGGACCGGCCGGTTCCGGTGTGCGGCACGCGATCCGGGTGCGGAGCGCGGGTCGCCTCGCGGGGTCCCTGGTGCAGTGTGGCGCATCGGGCGGGCGCCGGGACTCCGTCGCCCATAGTTCACCTTGGCGACAGGGGTGATTCATTTGAGATGACTTAAACGGACGCGTCGGCCCGCCACCGTGGGAGCGTGGGGGTGAGCCCCTGTGACGTACGAGAGAGGGACAGCCACATGCGTGACGCGTACCACGAGGAACTTGACTCGATCGGCGAGGGCCTGGTCGAAATGGCCCGCCTTGTCGGGTCGGCGATCGGGCGCGCCACCACGGCCATGCTCGACGCCGATCTGAAGCTGGCCGAGAGCGTGATCGCCGCCGACCAGAAGGTCGACGACCTGCAGCACGAGCTGGAGGCCCGCGCGATAGCCCTGCTGGCCCGGCAGCAGCCGGTCGCCACGGACCTGCGGATCGTCGTCACCTCGCTGCGGATGAGCGCCGACCTGGAGCGCTCCGGCGACCTGGCCCAGCACGTGGCCAAGCTGGCCCGGCTGCGCTACCCGGAGTCGGCGGTGCCGCGCGACCTGCACGCGACGATCCTGGAGATGGGCCAGCTCGCGCAGCGCCTGATGGCGAAGGCGGCGGAGGTCATCATCACCAAGGACGTCGATCTGGCGCTGCAGCTGGAGCAGGACGACGACGAGATGGACCTGCTGCACCGCACGCTGTTCCAGCACCTGATGGACGACCGCTGGAAGCACGGCATCGAGACCGCCGTCGACGTGACGCTCCTCGGCCGCTACTACGAGCGCTTCGCGGACCACGCGGTGTCCGTCGCCAAGCGCGTCGTGTACCTGGTGACGGGTGAGCACGCGGACGAGATCCAGCCGGGCTCGGCGCCCGTCGAGGGCGCGTAGCTCCCACCGGTGGGACACCGGGGTGGGCGCCGGGACGTGCGCGCCCACCCCTTTTCACGTTGCGTCGGCTCTGCGCGCTGTGTCAGCCGCAACCGCCGCCGCACTGGCACGGGCCGCCGGACTGGCAGCCGCAGCTACAGCCAGGACCGCACTGACATCCGTCGGCACAGGTGTCGATCTTGGGGGACTCGGCCATGTGTCTCCTCCTCGAAACCTCGAAGGCGTACTGCGAAGACGTACTGCCTGCCCCTCCATTGCACGCCCGGAGCGGCGGGGCGCGTCAACGGCGCACGCGCGCGTGGCCGTTCGCCTCACGCTGCCGCCCGCCGTCCGCCCCCTCCCACGCGCCCCCGCGCATCCGGAATCGCGCAACCGAACAACGCAGGATCCAGAAGCTGGATCTAGAACACGTCTCGCAGGGTCTCCAGGAGGCGGGCGATGTTGGCGCGTGAGGGAACTCGTCCGCTTCGGTGCCGCGGACACCGCGTTCACCACCCGGGAGCTGCCCAGACCCGCTCCCGGGCCCGGCCAGGTCCTGGTGCGCGTCCTGGCCACATCCGTGAACCAGCTCGCGGCGCGGCAAGCCCTCGTCGAGCGTGCCGGGGTGTGGGTCGGGGAGCGGGTCCTGGTACACGGCGGGGCTCGGCGCCGTGCTGCCGCCGGCCGACATCGCGCAGGCGCACGCGCTGCTGGAAGGTGGCTCCGGCGGCGAGGGTGGCGGGCGCCCGCGTGGCAACATCGCCGTGGCCGTGCACCCCCCTGGAGGAGCCGGGGCGGGTACGGGTCCCCGGCCGGGGGTGTCCGTAACGCCGACGGTACGAGCCCTTCCCCCGACGGCCGGCCCCATGGCATGCTCCCGCCCAACGCAGACGTGAACCCTGTTCACGTACATACACAGGAGGCGGGCCGGACATGGGAGACCTCAGCAGACGCGGGATCCTCGGCGGAGCCATCGCCGTCGCGGCCGCCGCGGCCACGGGCGGGGTCGCCTCGGCGGTCACGGGGACTCCGGCAGCCACGGGAGCCACGGCCGCCCCGGCAGGCGAACCCCCCGCCCTCTGGCGCGAGTTCACCAAGGCCCCCTACACCCACCCTCAGATCCCCTACGTGGGACGGGCCGGAGCCCGTCGGGGCGCCCGGCACCTCGGACGGCCCGAGCGCGTGTTCCACGCCCACCGGTACGGCGCGAGGCCCGACGCCCGGTCGAACGCCGCGCCCGCCATCAACCGTGCCCTCGCCGCCGCCGGAAGGGCCGGCGGGGGCACGGTCCAGCTCGCCCCCGGGACGTACCGGATCGACGACATCATCCGCATCGGGGACGACGACGTCGTCCTGCGGGGCGCGGGCAGCGGCCGCACGAAACTGCTCGCCACCAAGAACCTGACCGAGCTCGTCGGGCCGTACGGCAGCCGCTACGGCGGCGACAAGTCCAGCTGGTCCTGGGCCGGAGGCCTGATCTGGCTGTGCCCGCGCGAACGCCTTGAGGGCCTCACGGCCGCCATCAGGGCCAAGGACTGGCCGTTCGAGGGCTGGACCGGCAACAAGCGCGACGAGTGGCGCACCCTCACCACGGTCGCCCCCGCCATCCGCGGCTCCTGGTCCGTCCGCGTCGCCGACACCTCCCGGCTGCGCCGCGGCAGCCTCGTCCTGCTGCGCCTCGCCGACGACGCGGACCACACGCTCCTGGAGCACATGGCGGGCGAAGGCCCGGGGGCGCGGGCGTACACCTGGGACGACAAGACGAAGCTGACGTCGTACGTCCCCTACGAGTGGCCCGTACGGATCGCCCAGGTCAAGGGTCACACCGTCACCTTCGAACGCCCCCTGCCGCTTGACGTGCGCCCCGAGTGGGACCCCCGCCTCACCACCCACGTCCCCGCGCTGACCGGCTCCGGAGTCGAGGGGCTCACCCTGGAGGCGGTGCGGACCCCGCAGTCACCGCACCTGCTCGACAAGGGCCACAACGGCGTCACCTTCCAGTGCGCGTACGACTGTTGGGCCGACGACGTCCACGTGCGCCACGTGGACAACGGTTTCGGTCTGGTCGCCGCCTCCGCCTGCACGCTGCGCCGCACCTCCGTGGGCGGGCGCGGCTCGCACCACCCGTACTTCTGCCGCGAGGGCTCGCACGACAACCTGATCGAGGAGTTCCGCGTCGAGCGGCGCACCGCGCCCGCGCCCGCCGGGACCCAGCTGCACGGCATCAACGTGGAGGGCCTGTCGTCGTACAACGTGTGGTCCCGTGGCGTCATGGAGATGGGGACGTTCGACACGCACCGGGGGATGCCGTTCGCCAACGTACGGACCGAGATCACGGTCGAGAACGACGGGCGGCACGGCGGCGACGCCAGCGCGGGGCCCCTCTACGGAGCGCGGTTCGCCCACTGGAACGTCACGGTCACCAACCAGCGCGCCGGACTGGTCAAAATTGACGGCATCGCTCCGTACAGTGCCACGGTCGGCATCTCCCTGGTCCGCGAGTTCGACCAGATCGACGTACCGGACTTCTCCGGAGAGCTGCACTCCCGTATCGAGGCGTACGGTTCACCGGCTTCCGTGCGGCCACGGAACCTGTACGAGGCGCAGCGCGCCCTCGTGGACCGAGGCCGGGCTCAGCCGAAGGGGACCAGGCGGACCACTGTCACGGTGAGGACCGAACCCGACACGTAGTAGAGGACGATCGCGCCGCCGACCGTCGCCTCGCGGCGGTCGCGCTCGGCGGCGTCCGTGGAGACGGCCGTCGAGCCGTGCCCGTAGGGGTCGCGGCCGAGCGTGCGCTCCATCGCCGTCCGGAAGGCGTCCGCGTCGGCCATCTTGGCGAGGGTGTCGTCGGCGGGCGGCGCGTAGGTGATGCGGTACCTGCGGCTCCGGTGACGGCTCACGCGATGCTCCGCCTCTCGGCCTCGTCGGCGGCGAGCCGGTCGAGCAGGGCCTCGGCCTCGGGGTCGGGCACGGACTCCAGCATCCAGTGCCGCATCACGGAGTGGATCTCGTCGACACCGGCCGCGTTGATGGCCCGGTCGAACTCCGCGCGCCGGTCCTCGGGCAGGGCGGCGCGGATGTCCGGGATGGTGTTGGGGACGTCGACCTCCTCGCCGCCGATGAAGGTCTTCAGTGGTTCGGCCATGGTCGGGTCACTCTCCCTGGGGTCCCTGGGTGGGCCCTGCGCTGATCTCACGTTAGCGGCGGTCGGCGGCACCTTCAGGCGCCGGGACCAGGGGCGCCGCGGCCTCCGGCTCCGCAACCCGCGCGGCCGTGGGGGCGGGCGCCGGGACGTCGTGCCCCGCCACCTCGTCCTCCGGCCCCTCGGGAAGCCCCCGCATCAGACCCCAATACCCGAGCGCCGCCGCCGTACCCACGACCGCGCAGCCGCCCCACAGCCACTCCGCCCCCAGGCGGTCGATGAGGAATCCGGACATCAGTGGTGCCACGAGCCCCGCCACGGCCCACGACATCGTGTACATGCCCTGGTAGCGGCCGCGCCCGTGCGTCGGCGAGAGCCGCACGACCAGGCCCGTCTGGGTGGGCGCGTTGATGATCTCGGCGAGCGTCCACACCATCACCGTCAGCGCGAACACGCCGACCGAGCCGGCGAACGCGGTGAGCCCGAAGCCGTACCCCGCCACGAGCGAGGACAGCACGAGGAGGCGCTGCGGGTCGCGGTGCTCGATGAACCGCGTCACCGGGATCTGCAGCACGACGATCATGACGCCGTTGACGGCGATGGCCAGGCCGTAGTCGCTCGGCGAGAAACCCGCCTCGCCCATCGCCACCGGCAGGCCCAGCGCCCCCTGCTGGAAGACCAGCGCGACCAGGAAGGACAGGCCGACCACGCCCATGAACCGGCCGTCCCGCAGCACCGTGCCGAGCCCGACCTGCTCCTCGGCCGCCGTGGCCGCCGCGCTGCGCGTCGGCCGGGACTCCGGCAGCTTCACGAACACCAGGACCGCGCACGCCAGCGTCATCGCGCCCTCGACGAGGAAGCCCGCGCGGTAGCTGTACGAGGCGATGAAGCCCGCACCCGCCGTGGAGATCGCGAACCCCAGGTTGATCGCCCAGTAGTTGAGCGAGAAGGCCCGCACCCGGTCCTCGGGCCGCACGATGTCGGCCAGCATCGCCTGCACGGCCGGACGCGAGGCGTTGCTCGCCATGCCGACCAGGAAGGCGACGCCCGCGATCGCCACCGGGTGCGTCATGAACCCGAGCAGCGCCACCGACGCGGCCGTCGACACCTGCGCGATCAGCAGCGTGGGCCGCCGCCCGAGCCGGTCGGTCATCACGCCCGCGCCGAGCGAGGAGATGACGCCGCCGAGCCCGTGCAGGGCGGCCACGAGCCCGGCGTACGTGGCCGAGTACCCCTGTTCCACGGTCAGATACAGCGCCATGAAGGTGGCCACGAAGCCGCCGAGGCGGTTCACCAGGGTGCTGGTCCACAGCCACCAGAAGGCGGGGGGAAGTCCGGAGACGGACTCCTTGACGGCACGTCTCACGGCGACGAATGGCATGGATCCCCCGAGGTGGCACAGCTGCTGCGTGTAAGTGGCGAAAACGGCAGGCACAACTTACGACCCAGGAGAACTTCCCCGCCACTCAATTGACAGCAACCGTCAATCGCTCCCGGGAGCGACCCCTGCGGCGGTTCGATTACGCTCAGAGGCATGGCCGACGCACCGTACAAGCTGATCCTCCTCCGCCACGGCGAGAGCGAATGGAACGCGAAGAACCTGTTCACCGGCTGGGTGGACGTCAACCTGAACGAGAAGGGCGAGAAGGAGGCGGTCCGCGGCGGTGAGCTGCTGAAGGACGCCGGCCTGCTCCCCGACGTGGTCCACACGTCCCTCCAGAAGCGCGCGATCCGCACCGCGCAGCTCTCCCTGGAGGCGGCCGACCGCCACTGGATCCCCGTCCACCGCAGCTGGCGCCTGAACGAGCGCCACTACGGCGCCCTGCAGGGCAAGGACAAGGCGCAGACCCTCGCCGAGTTCGGCGAGGAGCAGTTCATGCTGTGGCGCCGCTCGTACGACACCCCGCCGCCCGCCCTCGAGGACGGCACGGAGTTCTCCCAGTCCGCGGACCCGCGCTACTCCTCCATCCCCCCGGAGCTGCGCCCCCGCACGGAGTGCCTGAAGGACGTCGTCGTCCGCATGCTCCCCTACTGGTACGACGGCATCGTCCCGGACCTCCTCGCCGGCCGCACGGTCCTCGTCGCCGCCCACGGCAACAGCCTGCGCGCCCTCGTCAAGCACCTCGACGGCATCTCCGACGCCGACATCGCGGGCCTGAACATCCCCACCGGCATCCCGCTCTCCTACGAACTGGACGCCGACTTCAAGCCCCTGAACCCCGGCGGCACCTACCTCGACCCGGACGCCGCGAAGGCGGCGATCGAGGCGGTCAAGAACCAGGGCAAGAAGAAGTAGCCCCGCACGTTCAAGGCCCCCGCCTGCGGATTCTCCGCGGGTGGGGGCCTTGCTGATGCGCTGGGGCCGTCGCTGGGCCGTCAGGTGCTGCGGCGCATGCGCCGGACCCGGACGTCGAGCACGATCAGCAGCGCCACGGGGATGGCGATCTCGGCCGGAGCCTGCGCCCAGAGGGCGAGCGCACCTCCCCCGGCGCCGATGAGCGCGATCGGCAGGTCGCGTGGGCAGATGTCGACGGTGACGCCTGTGCGTGGGACCATATGGCCTCCTTCCGTATCAGGTTATTGATCAAGCGGTTTCCGAGTGCGGAAATGGAAACGAATGCCGCCTCGGGCATGGGGCGGCATTCGCATGCGGTGAGACTTTCGCACAGCTCGGCTTTGCAGACAAACGTGCAGCTAGCGGGGATGGCAACCTTCGACTTTCACTGTAGAAAAGTCGAAGAATGCGCCGCCTCATCGGTAGGCATTTCTGTGCCTGAACGAAACGTTCCAGTCGCTGAACAGCGGAAACGCACCCACTTCGGTCACTCAGAGCGACGGTCGAGACCCGCCGTATATTTGCTAGCTAGCGCTCGAGCTAGCTAGCTAGACTCCCTCCCTAGGGAGAAAGCCAAGCGAGTGCCCACATTCCGAGCACGGAAGGCCAAGCGCACGCCCAGACGCTGGGCCTAAAGCTCGGAATGCATACCTAATTCCTGGGTCACAAGCTCAAGCCTCTAGCTCTGAGATCCGATCCTTTCGCATGCGTGAGCGATTACTTTTCGTGCCCTTTCTCGACTGGAGGGCATCAGGCGTGCGTACACACGGAAAGTCAGGCCCGGGTCCGAGTGGCCGAGGTACTTGGCGAGGGCCTTGATGTTTTCCCCATGCAGGAGCATCGAGGCGTAGAAGTGGCGGAGGGTGTCTGCCCGGGACCGGGGGCACGGCTGGCCGCGCTCAGGCACGGGGAATGCCCCGGCGGCAGCGAGGTGGGCTTCCAGACGTTGTCGTTGAGCATCGTCCACCGAACGTGTCCGCCACGCGGCCCATTGAAGATCGGCCGCTTGGTCACAGAAAGCCCGTTCGCCATCTTCCACGGCAAGGTGATCTCGACCGGCGAGAGCAGTTCATGTGTGCCCGCAGGGCATCGGCGACCGGCCCAGGCAGAGGCACGTCGCAGAACTTGCTGCCTTGGGCAGGGCGAAGACGGCCTTGCTCCGGCTCAGCTTCAGCTGCTGGACCAAGCGGAACGTGTTCGACTCGAAGTCGATCGCGTCGACGGCGACTCCGAGGATCTGCCCTGGCGGAGTCCACACCCTCGCCCAGGTCGATGCATGGCATGCGTCCGACGAGCCCAAACTCTCGGTGTACGAGTCCGAGGAACGGCCTCGCGCCCTATTACCCGTCAGTTCGCGGGGAGTTGGTAGGTCAGGACGTAGGCGTCGGCGGCCATGACGGTGTCGCAGACCTCCACGGCCCGTCCTTCGGCGTCGTAGGCGGTACGGATCAGGCAGATCACGGGCACGCCGGGTGCGAGTCGCAGGGTCTTGGCCTCGGTGGGTGAGGGCATGCGGGCGCGGATCTCTTCCTCGAAGTGGTCGAGGCGGTGGCCGAGTTCTTCGAGGCGGGCGTAGATGCCGCCGGGGCCGGGGTTGGGCTCGGCGATGCGTGTACCGCGGGCGATGTCGAGCGGGAGGTAGGAGGTGGCGTACTCGACGGGCCGCCCGTCCAGCAGATACCGCCGCCTCCGTACGAGTACCTTGCGCGCTGCCCCAAGCCGGGTGGAGATGTCCTGGCTGGGCTTCTCCTCCTTGACCTCCAGGCCGTCCACCTCGGGGTGGCCGCCGGCGGCGTCGGCTTCGACGATGAACGCGGACTTCCCTTCGTCGCGGTGGCGCCGGGCGAACCGGTCGGCGGCGAGGCGCCGCACGGGCGGCCGTGGGCGGACGAAGACGCCCTTGCCGTGCTCGGCGCGCACGAGCCCCTCCCCCTGGAGGATGGAGAAGGAGTTGCGGACCGTCATCCGGGAGACCCCGTAATGGTCGACCAGCTCGGCCTCGGAGGGCAGCTTCTCTCCCTCCCGGAACCGTCCACGGTCGATGGCCTCGCGCAGCTGGTCGGCGATCTGCCGGAAGACCGCACGGTCGCTCGTGGGGTCGACGGCGCCGAGGTGACCGGTAGGGAGCGAGGCCACAGGTACTCCTTTAGATATCTAGACGAGTGGGTGAGTGCCGTTGCTACGGTGGAGAGCCTAGCCATCCCAGAGGTCACCGAGAGGGCCGAGCAACGTGAGCACTGACCGCCCCCATTCCGTGAGCGTCGCCGGAGTCATCGTCGACGACCAGGGGCGGGCCCTGCTGATACAGCGCCGCGACAACGGCCGTTGGGAGCCTCCAGGTGGTGTCCTCGAACGTGGGGAAACCATCCCCGAAGCCCTCCAGCGCGAGGTCCTCGAAGAGACCGGCGTCAAGATCGCACTTCCCGCGACCCTGACCGGCGTCTACAAGAACATGACGGGCCTGATCGTCTCCCTGGTCTTCCGCTGCGAGGCCGCCGACGGCACACCCACCACCGGCGAGGAGACCCGCGCCCTGCGCTGGGCCACCCGCGAAGAGGTCACCGAACTCGCCGACGAGGCGTACGCGATCCGCGTCCTGGACGCACTCGACCCGCCTTCCCCGCCGGCCATCCGCGCCCACGACGGCGTGAAACTCGTCTAGCCCGACCCCGCTGCACATGGCGGCCGAGCAGCACAAAGGAACTTGTATGCACGAGTATACGAGCACCGGGAGCACCGCCCGGGTCTGGGGCCTCACCTTCCCAGGCCTCCCCGAAGAGGTCAGCCGAGCCCGCCGCTGGACCCGCGACATCCTGGGCTCCTCACCCCTCGCGGAGGACGCCGAACTGATCGCGAGCGAGCTGAGCGCGAACGCGATCTTGCATACGGCGAGTGGCCGGCTCACAGGCAGCTTCCACCTGGCACTGGCGGTCTCGGCCCAGGTCATCGCCCTGTCGGTGACGGATGGCGGGAGCGCAGGCGGCACGGCCCCGAAGGTCGAGCATCCCGACGAGGAGGCGGTGCACGGCAGAGGCCTGGGCATGGTCAGCGCGCTGGCCCACCGGGTGGTGGTGCGGAACAGCGACGGGGCCCACACAGTGACGGCGGAACTCTTCACCTCACCACGACCGAGGCCAGGGGGTCATCCATGCTGAGCGACGACCTAGCCCGCGGCTTCTGGTGCGAGTAATGGGCAGAGGACCTCACGACACCGGGCCGACCGACGGTAACGACATCATTCGGCGCATACTCCGCGCCCCAGACGGACGGCTGGCTCCCCACAGCACTCCGAGCCATCACAGCGGAGCTGAACCCAGCTGTGCCGAAAGAGACTTGGGGCTGGCTCTACGAAAGCCGCATCGACACCCGGCGAGCCCTCCTCCGCTCGGAGCCCTGCACGGCGTCGGTGACCTACGCCAGCACGCGCATCACATGGACGGTGCACCCGGTGCTCTTCCTGCCCCTCGCAGACAGCCACGAGGCCCTTGAACTCCCACCGTGCACGCACGACTTCAAGCCTCACGCGACCGACTGAGTTACAACTTTCTCTACTGGTTTTTCAAGGCGGCTCGCTCCGCCCTCCGCGCGCGGCCCGGCCCCCGGCCGGGCCTGCGCTCCTGTCTCCGCCCCGCTCCAGCCCGGCCGGCGCCCGTACCGCGCTCTTGGCGTTCAGCCGCCTAATGCGAGAGAAGAGGAACGTCGTAGCTGGGGCGGTCGGCTCCACGGCCCACAGTTCGCATCATCGACCGTAGTCGCTTGCCCGTCTAGCCAATCGTTCCGTGACATTTTCGATGTCTCGCCACAGCTCTGCAGACCCATCTGCCCAGCTGAATCCTCCTGTCACACGGGGCGCATCTTCCCAACAAGTGTCCAAGTAGCCTGCAAAGTGCCTGGCACGCTCCAGCCGATCTCCAATGTATCGCGCATCCCAGATGAGTTCACGAAACCCTTCGTCCACGATTGGGGTGTCAGTGACTACAGCATCAACGTAAACAAACTTGGGCATCAACTTGCGCAAAATGTAAGCACCTCTTTGAGTGATCCTTACCCGAGCAGGAGAGGCCTGGTCGGCCGAGGCGAAGTCAAACAACTTCGATTGCTCGGCTCGCGCGAGGGCAGAGGAAATCTGCTGATCATGATAACCCAGTGAATTCAAGTGCGAAAAGACCTGCTCTTCAGGAATGTATCCCTTATCTGCATGGGGGTTTTGAGATGACCTCAGGCAGTAGTCCACCATGAATGGGGTTAGGAAGTGCTCTGCCGAATCAAGGGATGTGATGTCGAACATGTTCGCAACAAACGAGTTCTCCGGAGAGTAGAACTCATTGTCACCGTAGATTACTGCCCGCAAGAACTCGTGCAAAGGCACGTAGTAGCGCCCTCTGGAGAGTTTGATCTCCAGGATTTTCCCTGTATCCACGTGACCGCTTCCGACGAAACTCGTTAGCAAGTCCAGTGCATCCCGAACGTTTCCGGCACTCACGTTATCGATGCATTCAGCCAAAGAAGGGTTTCGCTCCATCGACTGAATGAGAACCTCAATATACTCGCGGAGCATATTGCTTTCAACCGAAATTCCCTCGCTGGATAGCGCGAGGAGTCCACCATTGATCAACTTGTGCAGTGCATATTCAAGCCTCTTGCGCACCACTAGATCGATACGAGGAGGGGAGATTGTGAAAACTCGATTCTGATACGCACTAAGAGAGCCTTGCCTTCGACTCTTGCTGTACGTGGAGGGCCTGAGCGTAACAAAGCAAGTGATGGGCCAGGACTCAGCAAGCCCTTGCGCAATTAGGAACACTTCCTCCTGGAAGTCATCCTGTCTCTGATCGATGTTGTCCAGGAATGCGACAACAGTTCTCCTTTCTCCTGAGATAAGATGCTCGACAGCGCGCTTTAGGTGCCCGACCTTGTTATCAAGCTTCTCCGCTAGCATCTCGACCTCCTTCATCAGGTAGGCCGTTGGATCCGCCTTTCTCAGTGGCCCCCAGATACCCTCACGCATCGCCAGGAGATCACCGTGATAGATCCCACGAACGAAGGAGTCACTTCTCAGGTTGAGTCCGTACTTATCCTGCAGTTGCCTCTCGAAAGAATCAAGGACGTACTCTTGCAAGTCTTTCCTGAGTGCTGGTTCCCGCCCGAAGTCCACATACAGGACAATTCCTCGCTTCAGTTCCTCACTTGCCTCGACCGCGACGAGATTTTTGATGAAACTCGTCTTGCCCACTCCGACGTCTCCCAACAGAATCACTGGACGCTGAGTGACGCTCTTAGCGATTACGGCGCTCAGTAGGTCCTTCGATACGCCAGCTTTCCCCTTTCCCGTTGCTGCAGTTACGGTTTTGACTTTCCCTTCCCCTGATGCACTGTAACGATTCCTGAGGATGTCCTTACTGATGAGGGCATATTGGGATAGAGCACCGCTGCTGCAGTAGCACTCTTTCAAGAAATCTTGCTCAAGTTCTGCATCTTTGACGAGATCCTGAAGAAAGATCTCGCCGAGAATTCGGAGCTCGTGCTCCAGTTCATTACGCTTCTTAACACCGGGGAAGTGAAGCAGTCTGCGAGAAATTTTTTCCGGCGCTGGCGGGAGAGCCTCCTGGTTCAAGATGCTTTGAAGATACTTCCTTTCGATCGCAGGATATGAAAGGCAGTTCCAAAGCGTCATGAAATCAGCAAGCATCTCGCCCGGAGTCCGGAAGATAATCGCTTTCCCGTGTGTTGGCGGCACTCCATCCACTCGGCTTCCGATGAATGCAACGATCTGATGACCGTTGCAGGCGACGGCAATCGGAACTCCTCGATCCGTGCAGTAACTACCTACTTGCCTTAGTGCCGCATCTAGATTTCCGTCCTTCTTGGCGAGTGAGGGCAGAGAGACCGTACGTGATCCCTTGTCTAGAGGAAGCTCAAAGTAAGCGTTCTCCCTTTTGGCTTCCACGATCATCTGGCGACGTGGAATGCCAAATCCATAATCGATGTACTTCCCCTCATGACTTTCCTCGGCCACACATTGCTCTTTCGGCCATTGGAGGATGTCAAAGAAGATACGATCAATCACACGCAGGCGTGTCGTGGCTTCATTATGAGGCCCTGTTGCGTTGCCAGAGAACGAGTCGACTAGCCTCTGCATTTCATTGCGGCCAATTTCGAAGGCACTGGTCACCGCAACTCCCGCACACTCAGAGTTCCTAGGGCTAAGAAAACAGCGTAGCGCCGGGAGTCATCCTGTATCCATAGGAAGGCAAGGTTGGCTCTGAAGGAGTACCAGCCGTGCCGGTCAGGAGAACGAGGAGCGCCGACCAGGCCTCCGGGATCTGCCCGGCACTGGCAACTACGGCGAGTGTGGTCGCTGAGGCCTCTTTTCGCAGACCCCGCTGCCTGGCCGACAACAGCATCAGCGTGGCTGAGGGGAGGCGGGGTGCAGCGAGCACACGCCTGCCGGGTCGGTCGAGTGACGCGCCGTCATGGCAGGCTTTCGTCGGCTGAGGCTGAGATTGCCCACGACGAATGTGCTGGCCGTCAGCCGAACGAGGCATCGCACCAGGCCAGGCTGGGCCGTCCGAGGTTGCTCAACAGTGGCCAACGACGACTACCAGGCGCACAGGGCTGCCGCCCCTGGCCAGCATGAACCCAGCTCCCCAAGATCCCTGACAAGACCCAGGGCAAGAAGAAGTAGCCCCTCACGTTCAAGGCCCCCACCTGCGGATTCTCCGCGGGTGGGGGCCTTGTTGCGTGACCACGTGGGGCTACCTCGGCTGCGTCAGGTGCGTGAACGCGTCCAGGTTGCGGGTGGATTCGCCGCGGGCGACGCGCCACTCGTACTCCTTGCGGATGGCTGTCGCGAAGCCCAGTTCCAGGAGGGTGTTGAAGGAGCCGTCGGCCGCTTCGAGGACGGAGCCGAGGAGGCGGTCGAGTTCGTCGGGGGTGACGGCGGCGAGCGGCAGTTTGCCGGCTACGTAGACGTCGCCCAGGGAGTCGATGGCGTAACCCACGCCGTACAGGCGGAGGTTGCGCTCCAGGAGCCACCGGTGGACGCCTTCGTGGTTCTCGTCGGGGCGACGGATCACGAAGGCGTTGAGGGACAGGGAGTGCTTGCCCACGCGGAGCGAGAGGGTCGTGGAGAGCTTGCGCGTGCCGGGCAGCTTCACCACGTACGCCCCGGGCTCGGGGGACTCCCACTCGAGCTCGGCCTCGTCCAGCGCCCGCTCGATCACCTCGGAGGGCGCCCCGCCAGCAACGTCAGCCATGGTGCGAGCGTACGTGACGGCGATGATCGTGCACGGCGGCGGTGTACACGTCGGCCGTGGCGGACGCGGCGGTCCCCCATCCGAAGGACTCGGCGTGCCGGGCGGCGGCCGCGCCCATGCGGTCCACAAGCTGTGGAGAGTCGGCGAAGTCGCGCAGCACGCGCGCGTAGTGCGCGGGTTCGTGGCCGGACACGAGGAACCCGGTGACGCCCTCGCGCACGGCGACGGGCAACCCGCCCACCGCGGCGGCGAGCACCGGCGTCCCCGCGGCCTGCGCCTCGATGGCCACGAGCCCGAAGGACTCGCTGTAGGACGGCATCACGAGCACGGAGGCGGCCCGGAACCAGTCCGCGAGCTGCTCCTGGCCGACGGGCGGCTGGAACCGTACGACATCCGCGATCCCAAGGCGCGCGGCCAGCTTCTGCAGGCCCTCCGGCTTGGCGAGGCCGCTGCCGCTGGGACCGCCGACGACGGGCACGACGATCCGCGAGCGCAGCTCGGGCCGCTCCCCCAGGAGCACGCCGACGGCGCGCAGCAGCACGTCGGGGGCCTTCAGGGGCTGGATGCGGCCCGCGAACAGGGGGATCAGGGCGTCCTGCGGGAGGCCGAGGCGGTGGCGGGCGGCGGCGCGCCCGTCGGCGGGGCGGAAGCGGTCCAGGTTCACGCCGGGGTGGACGACGGCGACCTTGCCCGCGTCGGCTTCGTAGTGGCGGACGAGTTCGTCGGCCTCTTCGGAGGTGTTGGCGATGAGCCGGTCGGCGGCGCGCACGATCTGGGTCTCGCCGATGACGCGGGCGGTGGGCTCGGGGGTGTCGCCCGCGGCGAGCGCGGCGTTCTTGACCTTGGCCATGGTGTGCATGGCGTGCACCAGGGGGGTGCCCCAGCGTTCGGCGGCCAGCCAGCCGACGTGGCCGCTGAGCCAGTAGTGCGAGTGGACCAGGTCGTAGTAGCCGGGCCGGTGGCCCGCCCAGGCCTGCATCACGCCGTGCGTGAAGGCGCACAGCTGCGCGGGCAGCTCCTCCTTGGCGAGGCCTTCGTAGGGGCCCGCGTCGACGTGGCGCACGAGCACACCGGGCGCCAGTTCGACGGTGGGCGGCAGGGCGCCGGTGGTGGCGCGGGTGAAGATCTCGACCTCGATGTTGATCGCGGCCAGGCGCTTGGCCAGCTCCACGATGTAGACGTTCATGCCGCCCGCGTCGCCGGTGCCGGGCTGGTGCAGCGGTGAGGTGTGCACACTCAGCATGGCGACCCTGCGGGGCCTGCGGGTGGAGCCCGGCAGCCGGATCCTCGCGGACGAGGATGGGGAGAGACGGCCGAGCCTGGTCACGTAGTGGCTCACGTGGCGGTCCTCCTTGGCCTTGACGGCGGGCACGACGAGGCGGAGACCGGGTGCGGGCCTCCTGGAGGAGCAACACCGGAAGCTTCACCTCCATTTCCTCTTTGCCAAAGCATTACCTTGGCCCTCGCGGCCGCGCCCCTTGCTTACGCTTGCCCTCATGACCCCGCGTGCCCCCCGTCCCCCCTCCCGACCTGTGGGAACCGTGACGCGCGGGACCACCAACCCCAACCGGCTGCGCCGCATGGACCGCTGGATCGCCGCCACCCACGGCGCCGCCCTGCGCCGCGCGGACGAGCCGGTCGCGGTCGACCTCGGCTACGGCGCCGCACCCTGGACCGCCGTCGAGCTGCTCCTCCGGCTGCGTACCGCCGCCCCCCACGCGCGCGTGGTCGGCATCGAGATCGACCCGGAGCGGGTGGCGGCGGCCCTGCCCTACGCGCGCGAGGGCCTCACCTTCCGGCACGGCGGCTTCGAGGTGCCGCTGCCCGCACGCCCGCTCCTGATCCGCGCGGCCAATGTGCTGCGCCAGTACGACGAGGACGCGGTCGCCGCCGTGTGGGAGCGGCTGTGCGCGCGGCTCGCCCCGGACGGGCTCCTCGTCGAGGGCACGTGCGACGAGATCGGGCGGCGGCACGTGTGGGTCGCGCTCGGCCCCGAGGGCCCGCGCACGGTCACCTTCGCGGCCCGCCTCGCCTCCCTGGACCGCCCGTCCGACCTCGCCGAGCGGCTGCCGAAGGCGCTGATCCACCGCAATGTGCCGGGCGAGCCGGTGCACGCGTTCCTGCGCGACTTCGACCGGGCGTGGGCCGCGGCCGCGCCGTACGCGGCGTACGGGGCGCGGCAGCGGTGGCTGCGGGCGGTGCGGGACCTGGCGGCGGACTGGCCGGTGGTGGACCGGAGTTCGCGGTGGCGGCAGGGGGAAGTGACGGTGGCGTGGGGGGCGTTGGCGCCGGGGCGGGGCTGAACGCGGCGGTGGGGTGAGGGCGGGGGCGACTCCGGCACGGCGGCCGTGGGCGGTGGGGGTGGATCCGGCGCGGCGGCGGCCGGTGGGCGGCGGCGGGTCCGGCGCGGGCTCTGCCCCCGGCCCACGTGCCGGAATTGTGCCGCGCATACCCCCTGACCTGCGGGGAACGATCTTCGCGTGCGGTTCGTCACATGTGACGGGTGGGAGTTCGGAGTTGTCACGCGACTCTGTCGCATTCGGCACCGGCATGGCACCATCCCGGGAACACCGAGAAGTTACTGACGGTAAATCAACTTTGGGGGTGGCGGGCGTGACCGGCAAGAGGCACTCGACGACGACAGCCGTGGCACTGGTCTGCGCGTGCGCGGCCGCGGTGCTCGCCGCGCCGGGCACGGCGTTCGCGAGCCCGGCCGAGCCCACTCCCCCGTCGAACGGCTCCCTGGAGAAGGTCCGCAAGGAGATCGAGCGGCTCTACCGCGAGGCGGGCACGGCCACGGACGCGTACAACGCCGCGGAGGAGAAGGCCGAGAAGCAGTCGGAGGAGATCGTCCGCCTGGCCAGATCCATCGACAAGGGCCAGACGAAGCTGGACAGACTCAAGGCCCGCGCGGGCGCCGCGGCCCGCGCGCAGTACCGCGGCGGTGGCGTCCCGGACGAGGCCAGGCTGCTCCTCAGCGACAGCCCGAGCCGCTTCCTCGACGGCGCGGGCCGGCTGCGCCAGGGCCAGCACGCGACGAAGGCCATGCTCACGGAAATGAGCCGCACCCAGGCGGACTTGAAGACGTACGCCAAGGACGCCTCCGCGCAGTGGCGGAAGCTGGAGGCCAACCGAAAGGCCAAGGCGGAGGCGAAGAAGAAGGTCAAGAAGAAGATCGCCGCCGCCGAGAAGCTGGAGTCGCGCCTGGAGAAGAAGGAGCGCGAGCGGCTGCGGAAGCTGGAGGAGGAGGCCGCGCTGAGGCAGCAGTCGGCCTGGGTGGACACGGGGATACTCAAGGACGCCAAGGGCGAGGCGACCTCCCCCGGCAAGAAGGCGATCGCGTTCGCCACGGCGCAGATCGGCAAGCCCTATGTATGGGGCGCGGAGGGCCCGAAGTCGTTCGACTGCTCGGGGCTCACGTCCCAGGCCTGGGCGGCCGCGGGCAAGGGCATCCCGCGCACCTCGCAGGAGCAGTGGAAGCGGCTGCCACGCGTGGACGTGAAGAACATGCGCCCCGGCGACCTGATCATCTACCACAAGGACGCGAGCCACGTCGGGCTGTACGTGGGCGACGGAGCGATCGTGCACGCGCCCCGCCCCGGGCGCAGCGTGACGCTCGCGGGGGCGGGCTCGATGGAGATACTCGGGGTCGTGCGGCCGGACAAGTAGGACATATGAGCCATGCGGGACGGCCTTGGCGGGCTCGGGCGGGTCGGCCCGCCGACCGGGCCTGTCGACCGGGTCCGCCGGTCGGTCCGTCGGCCGATCCTTCGGCCGGTCCATCGGCCGGGTCCGCACTGTGACCCAGCGCACGGCCCCGCGCCCCGCTCAACCCTCGCGGCGTGACGTTCGTCATCCCAGGCGGACCGGGTTCGTGCCCAAATGCGGTCCAGGATGCGGCATATGCCGTCGGCCGCGTGCCGCACGGCATTCCACACACGCCCCGGGTGACGCTATGGTCCCCGTCTGGTGGGGCGTGCGACCGTCGCCCCGCCATGCCCTCGGGGGGAGGGAAGGATTCACACGATGCCCGTACCCATACCGCGGCAGAGAGCGAACCCGGCCGCGGAAGGCGGTCAGGCTCAGGCGGCGCCGACAACCGAAGGCACCGCCCCCACCGCCCACCACCCCACGGGCACCGACCCGGTTCGCGACGCACCCGTACGCGACACATCCGTACGCGACGGCCTCGCGGACGACGACCCCATAGGGAGCGACCCCATGGTCAGCAGCCCCGTGGGCAACGGCACCGGGCTCACCCTGCTGGTGATCGAGGACGACCCGGCAGGCTCCCTGAGCGTGCCCGAGCTCCTGGACGCCGCGGGCAAACCCATCCGCATCCGCACCGCCCGCAACCTCACCGAGGCCGAGCGGCTGCTCACGGACGACGTGCACTGCATCCTGCTGGACCTGGCCCTGCCCGGCCGCGGGCAGGCGGGCGGCTTCGGGGGTCCCGGTGGGCCCGGCGGCCATGGCGGGCTCGGTGGACCCGGCGGCTCCGGTGGACCTGGCGGCCCCGGCGGCGCCGGTGGCCCGAGCGGCCTCAGCCGCCCCGGCGGCGCCCCTGGCACCCCCAGCACCCCTGTCACCCCCAGCACCCCTGGCACTCCAGGCACCCCCGGCACCAGCTCCCCCAGCCCCGAGCCCTCCCACGGCAAGGACCGCGAGCCCGCGGCCGACACCGAGGCCGCCCCCGACGAGCTGGCCGTCCTCAAGCACGTCCTGCGCCTCGCCCCGCGCCACGCCGTCCTCGCGCTCACCGCGTCCGGGGACGCCGAGATCGGCGCGCAGGCCGTGGGCGTCGGCGCGCAGGACTATCTGCTGCGCGAGGAGCTGGACAGCCGCCTGCTCAGCCGCGCCATCCGGTACGCGGTGGAGCGCAAGCGCGCCGACGCCGCCCAGCGCCAGCTCACCGAGTCCCGGCTGCGCGCGCAGGAGAACGCCCGCCTGGAGCGCGGCCTGCTGCCGACGCCGCTCCTCGAGGGTTCCCCGCTGCGCTTCGCCGCCCACTACCGCCCCGGCCGCTCCCGTGCGCTGCTCGGCGGTGACTTCTACGACACGGTGCGCATGCCCGACGGCTCGGTGCACGTGATGATCGGCGACGTCTGCGGGCACGGGCCCGACGAGGCGGCGCTCGGCGTGGAGCTGCGCATAGCCTGGCGGGCGCTGACGTTCGCGGGTCTGTGCGGCGACGAGCTGCTTTCCACGCTGCAGCGGGTCCTGGAGCACGAGCGGGCCGACGAGGAGATCTTCGCGACGCTGTGCACGGTGGACATCGCGCCGGACGGCCGCCGGGCCGGCCTGTGCCTGGCCGGGCACCCGTCACCGCTGATCGCGCGCCCGGGCCGCCCCGCCGAGCTGCTTCCGTACGACAACGGGGGCCCCGCGCTCGGCCTGCTGCCGCGCGCCCGCTGGCCGCGTCGTCAGGTGGAGCTCGGCGGCAGCTGGAGCCTGATGCTGTACACGGACGGCCTGATCGAGGGCCGGATCGGCGAGGGCAACCAGCGGCTCGGGCAGGACGGCATGGTGGAGATGGTGCGCCGCCAGATGGCGGCGGGCCTGCGTGGGGACGCGCTTCTGGAAGCCGCCGTGAATGAGGTCAGGGACCTCAACGGCGGTGACCTTACGGATGACGTGGCCGTACTGCTCCTGGACCGGGCTCGCTGAGACGCTTCGCTGGGGTGCGCGGTCCGATCCTGCGGGCCGGTGGGGGCTGGTCGCGCAGTTCCCCGCGCCCCTTCCGGGCGCGGGGCGACCCTCAGCGTCCGCCGTTGTACGGCCCGTACGGACCGTCGCTGCTGGAGCCGCGGCGGCCGCCGCCCCCGCCGGTGATCTGCCGCAGCGCGGGCCGCACGTCGACCATGTACACGATGGTCGCGATGAGGCCGATGATGGGCAGGAACGACAGGATCGGGAAGAGCAGGTTCACCACGAAGGCGATCCCGAGGATGATCAGCCAGAACGGCTTGGTCTTCTTGTCCGCCGCGCGATAGGCGTCCTCGCGTCGGATCGCCGCGTCGAGCAGCGCGAAGCCGCTGAACGCGATCAGGGCAAGCGACAGCAGCCACATGAGGTTCGAGAACCCCTGCATCAGCACAACGTCCACCACCAGTCTCGGCGAGTCCCTACGCGACGTACGCAGTCACCGTACCCGCTACCCGAACAACGGGCCGAGCACTCCGAGAGTGCCCGGCCCGGTGCGGCGCCGATGATCCGACGCCCCGTCAGTCGACGGACGCCCTACTTGGCGGGCGGCGTGGTCTTCTTCGCCGTGGTCTTCTTGGCGGCGGGCTTGTCGGCGGCGGGCTTCTTGGCCGCGGTGGTCTTACGGGCGGAGCCCTGGGCTCCGCTCTCACCCTCGGCCTGCTCGGCCTGCTCGGCCTGCTCGGCCTGCTCGGCCTGCTCGGCCTGCGCCGACTGCTCGGGGTCGGGCTCGACGGTGTCGGCAAGCTCCACCAGCTCGTCCGCGGCCTCGCCGCGCCAGGCGCGCACGGTCTGCTCGCCGTGCTCGGCGACCTGGTCGTACTTCTCGCGCGCCTGGACGACGT
Organism: Streptomyces sp. RK9; assembly: GCF_045070545.1. NCBI lineage: Bacteria > Bacillati > Actinomycetota > Actinomycetes > Kitasatosporales > Streptomycetaceae > Streptomyces > Streptomyces sp. RK9. The sequence continues at coordinate 648,026 of NZ_CP173704.1, forward strand.
ACTCGAAGGCGACGCCGACGCCGCGCAGCGCCAGGTCCTGGGCGCCCTCGCCGATCTTCTTCAGGTCGGTGTCGAGGTTGCTGATGAGCCCGCCGACCCGGGACTGGATGACGTCACGCGCCTCCTTGGCGCGGGCGGCGGCCTTGTCCTGGACGTCCTTGGGGTCGGTCCTGCGGACGGCGTCGATCCGCGCCGGGGCCTCGGCGGCGAGCTGCTCGATGATGCCGGGCACCTTCTTGGCCTGCTGATAGGCCAGTTCGGCGCTGCCGGCGACGAAGTAGAGGGGCTTGGGGTCGGTGATGGTCTTGCGCACGTCGTCGGTGATGGGCATGGCGAATGGTCCTCCCGGATTCGCTTCGGCTTGCGGGCCGCCCGTCCTAGGACTGCTCGCCCTGGAAAGGCTCGCCCGCGGATTGCTTGCGTGTGGGTGGCGCGTCGTCGTCACTGCCGTCGGCCCGGACACCCGCGTCCCCCGACGCGTCCTGGTCGGTGTCGTCCGCGTCCGCCGAGGTCGCGAAGCCGTTCTCCTTGCGGAACGACTCGTAGATCTGCAGCAGCACCTGCTTCTGCCGCTCGTTGATGGACGGGTCGGCGAGGATGACGGCGCGCGTCTCCAGCTCGTCCCGCTCCTTCTCGTCGAGGATCCCGGCCCTGACGTACAACGTCTCGGCGGAGATCCTGAGCGCCTTCGCGACCTGCTGCAGAACCTCGGCGCTCGGCTTGCGCAGCCCGCGCTCGATCTGGCTCAGATACGGATTCGACACCCCGGCGGCATCGGCGAGCTGCCTGAGCGACAGCTGCGCGGTGCGCCGCTGTTCACGCAGGTACTCCCCGAGACTGCCGACGTTGAGCGATGCCATGCTCCGATACTGCACCCCTGTCGCTAACTATTGCAAGCAAGCCGCTTGCAATAGTGCGCCAAGTCACTGCGGGGGCGGGCTGCCGGAAAACCGCTGGAGAAGCGCGGCCACGCGCGTCTAGCGTGCTGCCCAGCCGAGTCGTCTGAGTGAGGACGTGCCGTTGTACACCGCGTGAGACCTCCCGAGAGCTGATCTGTCGCGCGTCGCGCCTGTGCGCCGCGCTCCTTTTTGCTGCGGATTTCTCACTGAGATCGGTGTACTTCTGTGCTCAATCGCTGGGTGGTCATGCCCACCTGCCTGCCCTCTGTCCTCCGCCGTTGTCACGCGTGCGCGTCCGGGCGCTTCCGGGCCGACGGCAAGTTCCGCGTCAACGCGCACCACAAGCTCCTCGACGCCTGGCTCCTCGTGCTCTGCGCCGGCTGCGGGGAGACCGCGAAGCTCACGGTCATGGAGCGGGTGCGGGTGCGCTCCGTACGGCCCGGGCTGCTCGACCGGATGCACGCCAACGACCCCGTCCTCGCGGCCGACCTGCTCCAGGACCCGGCGCTGCTGCGCCGCAACCGCGTCGCCCTCGACTGGAGCGGGGCCTGGCGCCTCGACACCGGTGGATCGGATCACCTGGACCGCGAGGTCGTCGACGTCGCGGTGCGGTTCGCGGCGCGGATACCCGTCAGGCCGGTGCGGCTGATCGCCGACGGGTTCGGTCTCTCGCGGGCCGAGGTCGGGAGGCTGGCCGAGGAGGGGAAGGTCGTGTCGGCCGTACGTCTCGGCGGCAAGGTCTCCGACGGCTTCACGTTCACGCTCAAGCGCTGAGCCGTCCTGAGGGCTCCTGAAAGGCTCCTGGACGCTTGAGGGCCGGGGCTTGTCCGGCGCGACCCGCCGAACAAGCCCCGGGCCCCCCTACTCCTGCCACTCCCCGTCCCGCATGACGACCCGCCCCCGCAGCTCCGGCTCCCCCCGCCAGGCCCGCACCGTCCTCGGCACCACACGGACGTACAGATACGCCGCGTCCTCCGCGCGCGGGTCCCACCCGAACTTGGCGGTGAACGCCTCCGCCGCCTCCTCGGGGACCTCGCCGTCCGGGAAGCACTCCGCCTCCCCCTGGATGAGCACGACGTCGAAGGTGTCCGGAAGGGCCAGGCGCACGCGTGGCTCGTCGCGGACGTTCCGGGCCGTCACGGACGTGGCGCCGGTGCACATCCACAGGGCCCGCCCGTCCCACAGGAACCACAACGGCACCTGGTGCGGACCGCGTTCGGGGTGCGCGGTCGACACCCATACGTCCCGCTCGGCGGCGAGCCGCTCCAGTGTGTCCCGCCTGCGCTCCGCCGCCCCGCGCCGGACGATTCCCGTGTTCTGCATGGAGACCGACCCTAACCAGGGGTTTCATCGCGCGCATGGGGCGCGGGGCCTACGCCCAGCGACCGAGGAACACCTCGGAGGAACACCTCGGCCTCCCCCCTGAGCCCCGCCCCGCCCGACGGCACCCCGGAACAAACCCGTCCACCCCCTCGGTTGCCGAAAGGCCCGCCCTTCACAAGGAGAGTCAGAGGAGAGCCAGTTGAGCCGCCTTGAGCCCGCCTTCATCACCTTCGACATGTACGGGACGCTGACGGACTTCGCCATCGGGGCCGCCGCCCGGGAGGCCGTCCAGGACATCGCCCCGCCCGAGGTCCTGGACGCGTTCCTGCACCGGTTCGGCTGCTATCAGCTCGACGAGGTGATGGGCGACTGGCGGCCGTACGACGAGGTGCTGGCGCGCGCCTTCGAGCGGGCCTGCGCGAGCACCGGCGTCGCGTACCGGCCCAAGGACCCCGCGCGGATCTTCGCGGCGATCCCGGAGTGGGGACCCCACCCCGACGTCCCGGAGCCCCTCGCGAGGCTCGCCGCGCGCTTCCCGCTCGTCATCCTCTCCAACGCCGCGGACAGCCACGCCGACCGGAACGCCGCGAAGCTCGGCGCGCCCTTCCACGCCGTGTACACGGCGGAGACGGCGCGCGCCTACAAGCCGCGGCTCCGCGCGTTCGAGTTCATGTACGAGCAGCTGGGCTGCCGCCCGGAGGACACCCTGCACGTGTCCTCGAGCCCCCGCTACGACCTCCAGTCGGCGACGGACCTCGGCGTGCGGAACCGCGTCTACGTGAACCGCGGCACCGAGCCGTCGGCGCCCTTCTACCACTCCCACGAGGTCACGTCCCTGGCCGGAGTGGCCGAGCTGCTCGGCGTCTGAGGCCCGCGCCCCGCGCACCTCGACGTCCGATGTCCGCCAGCGCGCGCCAGCCCCGCCGAGCAGGCTGCGCGCATGGCGAACTCACACACCACGCACACAGTGGGCACCCCGGACACGGCCGGCACCCCGGACCCGAAAGCCGTCCTCACCGGCATGTACGCCGCCGAGGCGAAGTACCTGGCGGCGGGCGGCCCCGGCGCGGCCTCCTTCGACCTGCTCGCGCCCTACTTCTCGACGGACGTCGTCCTGCGCCAGGCCGCCGAGCTGCCCTACGGCGGCGTCTGGCGCGGGCACGCCGGGATGGAGCGGTTCTTCCTCGCGATGAGCCGGGTGTGGGCGGTGTTCGACATGGTCGAGCAGGAGTTCCTCGCCACGGGCACGACCGCCGTCGTACGCACCCGGGTGCACGCAGTCGCCCGTACCACCGGACGCGCACTCGACTTCCCCATCCTCCAGACGATCAAGGTCGCGCACGGCCGGATCACCGAGGTCGACCCCTTCTACTGGGACACGGCCGCCGTCGCCGAGGCCTGCGCGGTGCCGCAGGATTGACCTTCACCTTGGGGAAAGCCCCAGCATCGGTGGAGCCGGGCGACGGGCCCGGCACGAGGAGGGGTGCGGGCATGGGGCTGCTGACCATCGGGGCGTTCGCGAAGGCGTCCCGGCTGTCGCCGAAGGCGCTGCGGCTCTACGACGAGCTCGGCCTGCTGACCCCCGCCCGCGTCGACCCGGCGACCGGCTACCGGTTCTACGCCCCGGACCAGCTGGACCAGGCCCGCCTGGTGGCGTGGCTGCGCCGCCTCGGCATGCCGCTGGCCCGCATCCGGCGCGTCGGCGCCCTGGAGCCGGCCGCGGCGGCCCAGGAGATCCGGGCGTTCTGGGCCGGGGTCGAGGCCGACACCGCCGCCCGCCGCGACCTCGCCGCCTTCCTCGTCGACCACCTGTCCTGGAAGGACCCCATGATGACCCAGCCCACCGGGCCCCTGGCGATCCGCTACGCCGCGCTGTCCGACACCGGCCTCGTCCGCGAGACCAACCAGGACACCGCCTACGCCGGTTCCCGGCTGCTCGCCGTCGCCGACGGCTACGGCAGCGGCGGCACCGCCGCGGGAGCGGCCGCCGTCGACGTGCTCAAACGCCTGGAGAGCGACACCGTCCCCGCGGGCAGCCTCCTCAACGCCCTCGCGGACGCCGTCGACGAGGCGAACCAGGCCGTGCGCGCCGCCGCCGGGTCCACCCCGTCCCCGCAGGACGTCGGCACGACGCTCACCGCCATGCTGTGGACCGGATCCCAGCTGGCCCTCGTCCACATCGGGGACTCCCGCGCCTACGTCCTGCGGGACGAGGAGCTGTTCCAGATCACCCACGACCACACGCTGGTGCAGTCGATGGTCGACGAGGGGCGGCTGCGCCCCGAGGAGGCCGGCTCGCACCCGCAGCGCTCCCTGCTGATCCGGGCCCTCGCCGGAGACTCCGAGGCCACCCCCGACATGCGTCTGCACGACGCCCGCCGGGGCGACCGCTTCCTGCTCTGCTCCGACGGCCTCTCGGCCGTCGTGCCCGCCGCGGACATCCACCGCACGCTCGCGTCGGTCCCCGACCCCGAGCAGGCGGTACGCGAACTCGTCGCCCTCGCCAACGGGTCCGGCGGCCCCGACAACGTCAGCTGCGTCGTCGCCGACGTCACGGGGCTCGACGACTGACAGCACGGTCGGCGGCCAACGGTCGGCGGCCGACCAATCAGCGGTCGGCGGGCTCCCGTCGGCGGGTCCACAGCGTCAGGTCGCTGCTCGTGGCGACGGCCAGGGTGCGGCCTGACGGGGAGAACCCGGCGGCGCGGAACTCCGAGTACCGGGCGTGCAGGACGTGCCACCACGTCGCACCGGCCGCGCCGCGGTGGAGGCTGTCGCCCGCGGCGAGGACCACGCGGTGGCAGGGCCAGTCGGGGCTGACGACGGACACGGTCCAACCGTCGGACGACGTGCTGTGCAGGCCGCCGCCGAAGAGGCCCGCGATGTGGACGGGGGTGCCCGCGACCGGGCCGAGGCCGGGGCAGGTGAGGTCCGGGGAGTCGTCCGGCGTGCTGGTCTCGGGGTCGGGGTCGCGGTCCCGCGCGATCTTCTCGCCGGTGACGGCGTCGAACAGGCCGTGTCCGTCGCTCGACACCACCATCACCAGGTCCCGCCCGCTGCCGGGGCACACGGCGAAGCCGATGCCGAGCAGCCCGCCGACGGCGATCATGCCGCCCGGCACGAGCTGCCAGGGCTCGGGGGCGGGCACGACGGGCGCGTCGAGGTAGCGCGCCCGCAGCTTCCGCTGGTACTCCGACTGAGACATGCGCAGATGATACGGAGCGGTGGCGGGCCCGGGCGTACACGTGCGAGTGGGCGGCTTCCCAGGTCGGGAAGCCGCCCACTTGAGGAGTGCGGTGGTTCTGTCGGGGGTGGTGCCGCGGTGCCCCGCGGGGCTCAGCGCTTGGCGTCCTTGTTGAAGGAGGCCTTGGCCCACAGGTAGCCGACGATGGAGAGACCAAGCAGCCAGGCCAGGGCGATCCAGGCGTCGTTGCCGATCTCGGTGCCCAGCATCAGACCGCGCAGGGTCTCGTTCATCGGCGTGAAGGGCTGGTACTCCGCGAACCAGCGGATCCCCGCCGGCATCGAGTCCGGGGTCACGACCGCCGAGCCCAGGAAGGGCAGGAACGTCAGCGGCATCGGCGCGTTCGAGGCCGTCTCCACACTGTCCGAGCCCAGGCCGATCGCGGCCGAGATCCAGGCCAGGGCAAACGCCAGGAAGACCAGCAGGCCGATCGCGGCCAGCCACTCCACCACGTTCGCGTTCGGCCGGAAACCCACCGCCAGCGCCACACCGATCACCAGGACCAGACTGATCAGAGTCTGCACGACATTGCCGACCACATGACCGACCAGGACCGAGGCCCGCGAGATCGCCATGGTGCGGAAACGGTTGATGATGCCCTCGGTCATGTCCGAGCACACCGCCACCGCCGTTGACACCGCACCCGAAGTGATCGCCATCAACAGGATGCCGGGCGTCACATAGTTGGTGTAGTCACCGCGGTCACCGCCGCCGCCGACACCGGGAATGTCGATACCGCCGCCGAGCGCGCCACCGAAGACGTACACGAACAGCAGCAGCATCAGGATCGGCATCGCGACGACCGAGATCGTCATCGACGGATAGCGCTGCGCGTGCTTGAGGTTGCGGCGCAGCATCGTCATCGAGTCACGCACGGCGTACGAGTTGGTGCTCATCGCTGAGCCTCCTTCACAGCGGTCGCGCTGCTCACGTCAGAGGTGGACTTGCGGCCCTGCCCCGTCAGAGCCAGGAACACGTCGTCCAGGTCCGGGGTGTGCACCGTCAACGCCTCGGCGTGGATGCCGGCGCCTTCGAGGACGTCGAGCACCGCGCGCAGGGCGGGGATGCTGCCGTCGCTGGGGATCTGCAGGCTCAGCGCCTCGTCGTCGCGGGTGACGGTGGAGAGCGCGAGGCGGTGGGCGGCGGCGTTCATGTGCTGCACGTCGTTGAACTGGAGCTTGATGTGGCCGCCGGGGATGCGGCGCTTCAGCTCGTCCGCGGTGCCCTCGGCCACGATCTTGCCGCCGTCGAGGACCGCGATGCGGTCGGCCAACTGGTCGGCCTCTTCGAGGTACTGCGTGGTCAGGAAGATCGTGGTGCCGTTCGCGACGAGGTCGCGGATCATGTCCCACATCGTGCGGCGGCTGCGCGGGTCGAGGCCCGTCGTCGGCTCGTCGAGGAAGATGATGCTGGGCCTGCCGACCAGGGTCATGGCCAGGTCGAGCTTGCGGCGCATACCGCCGGAGAACTCCGAAGCGGACTTCTTGGCGACGTCGGTGAGGTCGAAGCGGGCCAGGAGCTCGGCGGCGCGGCGCCTGCCCTCGGCCCGGTCGAGGTGCAGCAGGTCCGCGATGAGGAAGAGGTTCTCCTCGGCGGTGAGCAGGCCGTCGACGGCGGCGAACTGTCCGGTGACGCCGATGGAGCTGCGGACGGCGTCCGGCTCCTGCGCCAGGTCGTGCCCCGCCACCCGGGCGTCCCCGCCGTCGGCCGAGATGAGGGTGGAGAGGATCTGGACGGTGGTGGTCTTGCCCGCGCCGTTCGGGCCCAGCAGGGCGAAGATCGTGCCCTCAGAGACCTGCAGGTCGATCCCGTCGAGTACGACCTTCTCGCCGTACGACTTGCGCAGCCCCTGGGCGGTGATCCCCTTCGGCGGGGCGGTCAAACCGGTGGTGGCAGTCATCGTGCCGCCTCCTTCTTCTTTCCGTAGCTGATGCGAGGCCGGTCTCTGCGTGTCACGAGTCCTTGCGCGTGCGGGTGCGGTCAGGCGCGGCGGATCACGATGTCGCCGAGGCCGGTGCGGGCGCGCACCTGGACGGTCTCCGCGTCCGGGCCGGGGCCGTCGGTCGAACCGATCGAGTTGTGGACCGTGCCCGCCTGGGAGTTCACCTCGAGCCAGGCGGCGCTGGACTCGCGGATGCCGACCTCGAGGTCGCCGTCGGCGGTCTGGAGGGTGATCTGGCCGCGGGCCACCTCGCCGAGCTTGATGGTGCCGTTGTCCGACTTGGCGTCGACGCCGGCGTGGGCGACGCCGACGGCGATGCGGCCGTTGGAGGAGTTGACGCGGAGCTCGCCGGTGACCTCGCCGAGCGTGGTGTCGCCCTTGCGGTTGCGGATGTTGGCGGCGCCCGCGATGTTGCCGAGGTCGATGCGGCCCGCGGCGTCGATCTCCACGTCGCCGGTGGCGCGGTCGACGCGGACGTCGCCGTGGTCGGACCGGAGGAAGGCGGCGCCGACCTCCGCGACGTGGATGTCACCGGCGGCGGACTCGAACCGGCAGTCGCCGAGGCGGCCTTCGGTGCTGAAGACGCCGGCGGGCGAGAGGCCCTGGACGTCCGACCCGGCCGGCAGCTCGACGCTGACCTCGATCGAGCCGCCCTTGCCGAACAGCGAGCGCTTCTTGGGGCCCTTGACGACCAGGCGGCCGTTGTTGCACGTGACCTGGACCTGCTCGGCGGCCTTCACGTCGACGTCCTCGCGGCCGTCGCTCGGGAGCACCGAGACGACGGTGTCGAGGCGCTTGCCGGCGGAGATGCGGGCGGTGCCGATCTCGAACTCGATGAGGGCGGAGAGGGGCTCGGGGGTGTCGAAAGTAGGCATGGCCGTCCTGTCTGAGCTGAGGTGTGCGGACCCGCTGGTGGCAGCGGGCGGATGGGTTGTCCTGCGTCACTCCGGCGGGCCGGCGTTCTCAGCCCCTGGAGCCGTGCTGTCCATGACGCCAGCATGGCATCACTATGGCGCCAATGCAACCCCGCTTGGCACCCTGATGGTGCCACGGGGGGTTCGGTGCGGTGCCCGGGGCGCCGGGCCGCACCACCACGACCCCTGTGAGCTGGGGGTTTCCCTCGGCCGCCGGTTTGCGGGACGTGGCCGTCGGCACGCCAGAAGGGCGTCAAGGTGTGGCGTGGGCGGGGAGCGGGAGGGGGTACGGGGAGGGGGTGGCGCCGTCGCGGCGCCATGGCGGTGCCGGGTGGGGCGCCAGGGGTGGGGGTGGCCTCGCGGGCGCGCCCCAGTCCCGCCCCTTCTCCGAAACCGGGGCTGCGCCCCTGGACCCCAGGGGGTGGGTGTCCCGTGGCGGGTGGGACGGGGGCGCCCTCGAATCGGCGCTCCGCGCCTCGTCCTCAAACGCCGGACGGGCTGGAATTCGGCCGGGGTGGGCTGGAAGGTGCCGCGAAGCGGAGACAGGGGTGCGGAGGCGAGGTGCGGGGGGCGGCGACACGGAGCGGGGCGCGGGGGGGCGGCGACACGGAGCGAGGTGCGGGGTGCGGCGACACGGAGCGAGGTGCGGGGTGCGGCGACACGGAGCGAGGTGCGGGGTGCGGCGACACGGAGCGGGGCGCGGGGTGCGGTGACGGGGTGCGGAGGCGCGGAGCGGGGTGCGGTGCTTCGGGGCTGAAGGTGCCGACTGCCTGGTCGAATGAATGGTGGGGGCGGGTGGGTGGGAGAGAGCCCGTCCGGCGTTTGAGGACGAGGCGCGGAGCGCCGATACGGGGGTGCCCCCGAGCGGGGCTGACGGTGCCGGGCTGTCGGGCGGGCCGGTGCGAGTTCGGGCAGGCCGGAGAGAGCCCGCCCGCGGGCTACGCGGACCGCGCCGCGTCCCGGAGGGCACCCCGGACCGCGGCCACCGCCGGGTGCCGCCCCCGCCCACGCCGTACGACCGTGAAGAGCGTGCGCACCTGCCCCCGCGGCAGCCCCCGCAGCGCGACCGTCGGCGCGGCGCCACCCCACACCAGGTCGGGGAGCAGCGCCACCGCGTGCCCCCGCTCCACGAGCCGCACGTGCAGCAGCAGGTCGGGCGATTCGAACCGCACGTCGGGCTCGAACCCGGCGGCGCGGCACACCGTGGTCGCCCAGCGCCGAGCCGCGCTGCCCTCCGGCTCAAGGACCCAGGGCAGGCCGGCGAGCGCCCGCAGGGCCGCGCCCGGGTCGTCGGCGTCGGCACCCTCGGGGACCGGCCGGGGCAGGGCGAGCCGCATCGGGTCCGCGCACAGGTCGGCCCGCTCGAGGGCCGCGTCCCTCGGCCCGGCCCCGCCCGGGTACTCCTCCGCGACGACCAGGTCGAAGTCCCGGGCGAGCAGCGCGGGCAGCGCGGCCTCCGGCTCCAACTGCGTGACGTGCGGGCGCAGTCCGGGGTGGGCGGCGCGCAGCCTGCTCAGCGCGTCCGGGACGAGCGCGAGGGCGGCGGTCTGGAAGGCGGCGACGCGCACCGTCCCGGTGAGGCCGGGCAGGGAGGCGGCGATGTCGGCCTCGGCCCGTTCGAGTCGTTCGAGGACGGCCTCGGTGTGGGCGACGAGGATCTCGGCCTGCGCGGTGAGCCGCACCCGCCGCCCGACCGGTTCGAGCAGCGCCACGCCGGCCTCGGCCTCCAGCTGCGAGAGCTGCTGGGAGACGGTCGAGGGGCTGTACGAGAGGGCGGCGGCGACGGCCGCGAGGGTGCCGCGGTGCTTCAGCTCGCGCAGGAGGCGCAGGCGGTGGAGGTCGTACACGGCGTCGGCACCCCTTTCGCCGGGGCCCGGGGCCCGAGGGCTCCCTGGCTCCCTGGCTTCCTTACGACTGCCCCCGAACCCTTCGATCCTCCCGATGAATATACGTCGGAAAGATGAGCTGGAACGAAGGGTGCGGCACGCCGGAGGCTTGCCCCATGACTGACACCGGCCCCGCCACCGCGTCCCGCGCCACGCGCTCCGACACCACCGCCCCCGGCACCCCGCCCGCCTGGTACGCCCGCCCCGCCGCCCGCGAGTGGACCTGCGCCCCCGCGCCCGCCGAGGTCCGCGCCTTCCACAGCACCCTCTCCGAGTACGCCCCCACTCCCCTCACCGAACTTCCGCCGCTGGCGGCCGAGTTGGGCGTGGGTCGGGTCTTCGTCAAGGACGAGTCGGCGCGGCTCGGCCTGCCCGCGTTCAAGGCGCTCGGCGCGTCCTGGGCGGTGCACCGCGTCCTCGCTGAGCGGGCCTCGGACACGCCCGTGGAGCTGGTCACGGCGACCGACGGCAACCACGGGCGCGCGGTGGCCCGGATCGCCCGCCGACTGGGCCGGCGGGCCCACGTGTTCGTGTCGCAGGGCGTGCACCCCGGGGCGGCGGCCGCGATCGAGGGCGAGGGGGCGCGGGTGACGCGGGTCGCCGGGGACTACGACCGGGCGGTGCGGGAGGCCGCGGCGGCGGCGCGGGCGGAGGGCTCGGTGCTTGTGCAGGACACGGCGTGGGAGGGGTACGAGGAGGTGCCCGCGCGGATCGTGGAGGGGTACTCCACGCTGTTCGCCGAGGTGGACGGGCAGTTGGCCGACGCGGGCGCGGGCGCGCCCGACCTGGTGGCCGTGCCGGTGGGGGTGGGTTCGCTGGCGCAGGCGGCCGTCACGCACTACCGGAGCCGGGGTGCGCGCGGCCCGGCGCTGCTCGCCGTGGAACCGACCGAGGCCGCGCCCGGGCTCGCCAGCCTGACGCGGGGCGAGTCGGTGACCGTGGCGGCCGGGGAGACGGTGATGGCCGGCCTGAACTGCGGCACGCTGTCCGACCTTGCCTGGCCGGTGCTGCGGGACGGCCTGGACGCGGCGGTGACGGTGCCGGACGCCGAAGCCCTCGCGGCGGTACGGGACTTGGCGGCGCTCGGGGTGTCGTCGGGGCCGTGCGGGGCGGCCGCGCTCGCGGGGGCGCGGGCGGCGCTGACGGGGGCGGGGGCGGGGGGACGCCGGGCGGAGCTGGGGGTGAGGGCCGGGGCGACGGTGGTGCTCCTGAGCACGGAGGGGCGGGAGGCGAATCCGCATGGGGTGGGATGAGTGTCCGTACGGCCGACCCGCCTCCCGACAGACCCGGCCCGGCCCGGCCCGGCCCAGCCCAGCCCAGCCCAGCCCAGCCCAGCCCAGCCCAGCCCAGCCCAGCCCAGCCCAGCCCAGCCCAGCCCCCAAAGCTCTACCCCTCCAACAACCGCCCCGCCAACAGCTCCACCCGCGCATGCCAAGCCACCAACGCCGCCCCCGCGTCCGCGGCCCCCTTGTGCGTGAGGACGAGCCGCGCCCCGTACCCCGTACCCGCCCGAAGCTCCCACCTGACCACGCCGCCCGTCGGACACGCGTAGGCGCACAGCTCGGGCACCCGCACCTCCGTGACCGGACCCGCCGGCACCCCCTCGGCGGCGAACCCGGCGGGCACGAGCTCGCCCGCCACCACGTCCGCGCCCTGGGCGAGTTCGGCCCACACGGCCTCGGCGCCCCGTACCGACTGCCGCTCGAAGCGCACGACCCCGGCACGGGTGATCTCCCCGCCGCCCAGGTCGAACTGCTCCAGATAGGCCTCGTGCAACTCCCCCTTGTCCACCGTGTCCAAGGCGGGCCCGGGCGGCTCGCCGTCCAGGTGGGCGCCGAGCGCCGTGACGCACAGGTGCCAGCCCGCGCCGAAGCTCGGCGCGCCGAACCGGTCGTCGAAGGTGTGGACGAGGGTGAGCAGCGAGCCGCCGGTCTCCGGGTCCGGGGCGACCTCCCAGCGCAGGTGGTCCTCGCCCCAGGTGAAGGCGAAGAGCCGGGGCTCGTCGACGTCGGTCACCACACCGGTCATGCCGGGCTCGGCCGCACCGGCATCATCACGGGCCTCACTGGACCCACCGGCCTCTCCGGGGAACACGAATTCCATCGCACCCCCAGGCACCAGCTCCACCCGCACCTGGGACGGGAACCAGTGCGCCAGCTCCTCGGGCCGGGTGAGCGCGGCCCACACCTTCGCGGGCGGACGGGCCAGGCGCCGCTCCATCCGCAGGGCGTACCGCCCGTCGCCGCCGGCCGGGGCGAGGGTGTCGGAGTGGGGGTTGCGGGGGCTCATGCCGGGTGGTCCTCCATCGCGCCAACATAACCGCCGCACCCCAGGGGCGCAGGGCGGAACGCGGCCGGGCGGGGCCGGTCGCCGGAAGGGGGCGGGGCCGGCCACCGGACGCGGTCAGGCCTCCTCCCAGGGCACCCCCCGCCCACACACCACGTCGAGGCGCGAGACCGCCCTGGTCAGCACCACGTACAGCCGGTGCGCCCCGCGCTCCTCCGCCGCCACGATGTCCGCGGGTTCGACGGCGACCACATGGTCGTACTCCAGGCCCTTGGCGACGGAGGCGGGCACGACCGTGACGCGGGCGCCCAACTCGTCGGGGTCGGCCGTCCCGACGCCCGCCGCCGCCAGCGCGGCCCTCAGCCCCGCGACCGCGGTGTCCGCGGCGATGACGCCGACCGAGCCCTCGTGGGCGAGCGCTCCGCGCACCGCGTCGACGGTGGCGGCGACCACGTCCCGTACGCGATGCACGGCGAGTTCGCCGTCCGCGCGCAGGGACCGGGCGGGCGGCACGTCCACGCCGAGGCCGTCGAGCAGCCGGTTGGCGAGCGTGACGATGGCTTGCGGGACGCGGAAGCCGGTGGTCAGCGGGGTCACAGGGGTGTCCGGCCTGCCCAGGTGGGCGAGCTGGGCGGGCCAGTCGCGGGCCGCCCACGGCGTGGTGCCCTGGGCGAGGTCGCCGAGCACGGTGAGCGAGCCGAAGCCGGCGCGGCGCGCGATGGCGCGGCACTCCATGGGCGAGAGGTCCTGCGCCTCGTCGACGACGATGTGGCCGTACCCCGCGGGCCGCTCGACGAGGCCCGCGAGTTCGTCGAGCAGCACGAGGTCGGCGTCCGACCACTTCGCGGACTTGTACGAGCGCGGGGCCCGCTCCCAGAGGATCGCCCGCTGCTCCGCGGCGCCGAGGACCCCGTCCGCGGCGGACGCCAACGCGTCCGCGTCCGCGAGGAGTTCGGCGAGCACCTCCTCCGGCCGCGCCTTCGGCCACACCGCGTCGACGAACGCGGAGACGGCCCTGGCACGGGAGATCTTCTGCAGCCAGGCGTTGCCGACGGGGCCCGCGCGCCGCTCGGCCTGCTCCTGGATGTGGCGCACGACGCGGGTGCGGACGCGCTCGCGGCCGGTCTCGTACGGCGGTTCCTCGGCGCGGACGTCCGCGACGATCCGGTCCAGGTCACCGGCGGGGACGCGCCAGCGGTACGAGCCGTCGGGCACCGCGAGCGGCTCGGCGCCGCCGGGCCGCACCCTGGCGTACAGCGCGCGCCGCAGCACCTCGGCCATCCGGGCGTCGTGCTTGACGAGGGCCGCGTCGGGCCCGTCCGCGCCCCGCACCGGCTGCCGGGCGATCTCGTCCCGGACGGTGGCCTGGCGCACCCCGGTCTCGCCGAGGGCGGGCAGGACCTCCGCGATGTAGCGCAGGAAGGTGCGGTTGGGGCCGAGGACGAGGAGGCCGGAGCGGCGGATCCGCTGCGGGTGGGTGTACAGGAGGTACGCGGCGCGGTGCAGGCCGACGGCCGTCTTGCCGGTGCCCGGGGCGCCCTGGACGCAGACGGATGCGCCGAGCCCCGCCCGGACCAGGTCGTCCTGCTCGGGCTGGATGGTGGCGGCGATGTCGCGCATGGGGCCGACGCGGGGGCGCTCGATCTCGCCGGTGAGGATGCGGCTGCGGGGGTGGGGGGCGGGGCCTGATCCTGGGCCGGGGCCGTCCGGGGCCTCCTCGCCCGCCGTCAGGTGCTCGTCCTCCAGGCCCGTCAGGTCGGCCGAGTCGCCCGCGCTGCCCGGCGCCCAGCCGAACCGGCGGCGTACGGCGACGCCCTGCGGGTCGCGGACGCCCGCCTGGTAGAAGGCGCGCGAGACGGGGGCGCGCCAGTCGACGACCAGGGGCGGGGCCGCGGGGTCCTCGGTGATGCGCAGGCGGCCGACGTGGTAGCGCTGGCCGCGGTGGTCGCCCGCTTCGGCCGCATCGGCGTCGAAGTCGAGGGCGCCGAAGAACAGCGGGGCCTCGGGGAGTTCGCGCATCTCCTTGGCGCGGCTGCGCAGCTGGTAGCCGAGCACTTCGGCGTCCGCACCGGACGCGGCGACGTGCTCACCGGTGACGACGTGCTCCTGGGCGCCGTCGACCATCGCGGCGAGCGCGGCGCGACAGAGGTCGTGGTACCGCCGCTCCCGGGCGAGCGCGGCGTCGAGAGCGGGGGCGGGGGGCTCGTCGGGTGCGGGGGCGTCGAGGGAGGTGCCGGGTGCCGTCATGCCGTCGAGCGTACAAGAAAACGTTACCGAGTAACATTTATTACCGAGACTCGCCCTGCGGTACGCTGCCGGGCATGACGGACGACGAGACGAAGCCCGCGGACGCGCGTCGGCAACCGGTGGGCCTGCGCCAGCTCAAGAAGCGGCGGACGTACGAGGCCGTCTCCGACGCGGCCATCGCGCTGTTCCTGGAGCGGGGCTTCGAGAAGGTGTCGGTCGCGGAGGTGGCCGCGGCGGCGGAGATCTCCAAGCCGACGCTGTTCCGGTACTTCCCCGCCAAGGAGGACCTGGTCCTGCACCGGTTCGCCGACCACGAGGACGAGGCGGCGCGGGTCGTCACCGGGCGCCCGCGGGACCACTCCCCGCTGACCGCGCTGCGCGCCCACTTCCTGGCGGGCCTGACCCGGCACGACCCGGTGACCGGTCTCAACGACGCGCCCGAGGTCCTGGCCTTCCACCGGCTCCTGTACGGCACGCCGTCCCTGGTGGCACGGCTGTACGGCTACCAGGAGCGGGCCGAGCGGGCGCTGGCGGAGGCGCTGGCGGAGGCGCCGGGCGGAGCGGCGGCCGGACAGGCGGCCGGGCCGACCCTCGCCTCCCCCGCCGCCCCCATCACTCCCGCCACCCCCGCCGCCCCCTTGCCCGCCCGTCTCGCCGCCGCCCAGATCCTGGCGGCGCAGCGCGTCCTCGCCCTGGAGAACTGGCGCCGCGTGGCCGCGGGCGAGCCGGTGACGGATGTGCGCGCGGACGCCGTGCGCGCGGCGAACCAGGCCTTCGACCAGCTGAGTTCGGGGCTCACGCAGTACGCGTAGCCCCACCACCTGCCCCCACGAGGACCTCCACCCCGTCGAGCAGGCACCCGAGGCCGAACTCGAACTCCGCGTCCGGCGACTCGTCGGGCGCGCCGAGGGCGCCGGAGGCGAGGAGGTGCCGCAGGGCGGGATAGCGGCCGGGGTCGGGGGCGGTGAGGGCGTCGACGGTGCGCTCGTAGCGGCGCATGACCTCGTCGGGGGCGAGGCCGCGGGCGGTCATGGCGGCGTGCAGGTCGGCCATCAGGGTGGCCTCGTTGCGTACGTAGCCGCCGATCAGCATGATCACGGAGATCTTCCGGCCCTCGTCCAGACCGGTGTCCGCCAGGGCGGCGAGCCCGCGCTCCATCCACTGGAGCGAGTGCGGCGACGCGGGCGGCGAGGAGATCGGGATCCGCAGGAGCCACAGGTTCCGGTGGAACACCTCGCGCTGGACGCGCGCCCACCACTCCAGGCCGGCGCGCCAGCCGTCGACGTCGGCGGGCATCGGAGGCGGTGCGCCCACGGCGGCGTCCTCCATCAGGACGTACAGCTCGTCCTTGGCGGAGACGTACCGGTACAGGGACATCGTCGAGACGCCAAGGTCCTTGGCGACGCGCCCCATGGAGACGGCACCGATGCCCTCGGCGGCCGCGACGCCGATGCCGGCGCGGACGATGCGGTCGAGGCTGAGGCCGGGGCGGGGGCCCTTGGAGGGGCGTTCGCGCAGGCCCCAGGCGGTTTCGAGGCTCGCGGGGAGGCCGGAATCCGGCTTCGCCTCCGGGCCCCCGGACAGCCCGGCGTCCGACTCCGCCCCCGACCCTCCGGACGGCCCGGTCTCCGGCCCCGCCGCCGACCCCCCGGGCAGACCCGCGCCACCGCCGCCGTCCGCAGCCATCTCCCCGGCCTCCTCGCCCGCTCCGCGCCTTCGCTTGACGGCCATCGTAGTTCTGCGTAACCCTTACACAGTAATGCGTATGCCTTACGCAGTAGATGTCCGCACCCTAGGGAGGGGCGATGCCCACATCCGCCAACGCCGCCGACGCCACCGAAGCCACCGAAGCCACCGAAGCCACCGAAGCCACCGAAGCCACCGACACGACTGCCACGGATGCGACCGCCGCCACCACGGCCACCACGGCCACCACCACGGCCGCGAAGACCGCCCCCACCGCGATCGAGGCCACCGGCCTCACCAAGTCCTACGGCGGAAGCGGCACCGACACCCCGGTCCCCGTCCTCCGAGGCATCGACCTGCGCGTCGCGCCCGGCACCGTCTTCGCGCTCCTCGGCCCGAACGGCGCGGGCAAGACGACCGCCGTCCGGATCCTCGCCACGCTCACGGAGCCGGACGCGGGCACGGCACGGGTCGCCGGGTACGACATCCGGGCGCGGCGCCGCGAGGTGCGCCGCGCGATCAGCCTGACCGGCCAGTTCGCGGCGGTCGACGAGGCGCAGACGGGGGCGGAGAACCTGCGGATGATGGCGCGCCTCGTGGGCCTCGGCCGGGCCGCCGCGCGGGCCAGGGCGGACGAACTCCTCGCCCGCTTCGGCCTGTCGGACGCGGCCGACCGCCTGGTCAGGACGTACTCGGGCGGCATGCGGCGGCGCGTGGACCTCGCCGCAGGCCTTGTCGGCGAGCCCGAGGTGATCTTCCTGGACGAGCCGACGACGGGCCTGGACCCGCGCAGCCGCCGCGAGTTGTGGGACGTCGTGGGGGACCTGGCCGCGCGCGGCACCACGGTCTTCCTCACCACGCAGTACCTGGAGGAGGCCGACCAGCTGGCCGACCGCGTCGCCGTCCTGCACGGCGGGGTGATCGTGGCCGAGGGCACCCCGGCGGAGCTGAAGTCCCGGGTGGCGGGCCACCACCTCGACCTCACCCTGACCACGGCCGACGCCTACCTCCGCGTCCACGCGGCGGTCCCGCACGCCACCCGCCACGACCCGCGCACCCGCACCCTGGGCCTCCCGACCGACGGCACGGCGCGCCACGTACGGGCGCTGCTCGACGAACTCGACCCGACGGGGACGGACGTGGCGCACTTCGCGCTGCGCACGGCGAGCCTGGACGAGGTGTTCCTGACCCTGACGGCACCCACCACCGCGCCGCGCAAGGAGCCCACCCATGCCTGAGACCCTGCCGACCGGCCCACTGCCCCGCCTCCCGTCGAACCCCCTCCCGCCCCGCCTCCCGTCGGCCCCCCTCCTGACGCGCCTGCCGTCGAACTCCCTCACCATGACCGGCCGTTCCCTGCGCCTGAGCCGCCGCGCCGTGGACGCGCTGATCACAGCCCTCGCGCTCCCCGTACTCCTCCTCCTGATCTTCGTGTACTTCTTCGGCGGGGCGATCAACACCGGCACCGACACCCGCTACGTCACGTACGTGGTCCCCGGAGTCCTGCTCCTGTGCGCCGGATTCGGCTCGGCCGGCACGGCGGTGGCCGTGACGGAGGACCTCAAGGGCGGCATCATCGACCGCTTCCGCTCCCTGGACGTCGGCGGCACGGCGATCCTGGCGGGCCACGTCCTGGCCTCGGTGGCCCGCAACGTCCTGGCGACCGCGCTGGTCCTGGCCCTCGCCTTCGCGATCGGCTTCCGCCCGACGGCGACACCGGCCGGGTGGCTGGCCGCGACCGGCCTCCTCCTGGCCTTCGTCCTGGCCCTGTCCTGGCTGTCGGCGGCGGTGGGCCTCCTGGCCAAGTCCCCCGAGGCCGCGAACGGCTACACCTTCTTCGTGAGCTTCCTCCCCTACCCCAGCAGCGCCTTCGTCCCCACCGACTCGATGCCGTCCTGGCTCGCCACCTTCTCCGACCACCAGCCGGTCACCACGGTCATCGACTCCCTCCGCGCCCTCCTCCTCGACCAGCCCGCCGGCTCCACACCGTGGCTGGCCCTCGCGTGGTGCGCGGGGATCCTCGCGGGGGCGGTGGGGTTGGCGGAGGTGTTGTTCAGGAGGCGGGTGGGGTGAGGGGGCGGGCGACGCGCCACAGGGTCTCGAACAGCTCCTGCCTGCGCACGATCTTCTCGCGGGCCGCCGCGCCCGCGTCGATGTGCCAGTGGGTGAGCAGCGAGTCGTACCCCATGAGGTCGAGGACCTGCCGCCCCGGCTCGTCCCGGGACGGCTCCTCCTTGACGGCGTCGTAGATGCCGTCGAAGAGGTGCTCGCTGTCGACGAGGCAGAACTTCACGAACGGCGAGATGTGCAGCACCCGGAACTCCACCGCGAGCCCGCCCCTGCGGTCGTGCCGCAGCCGCCTGGCCAGGACCTCCATGCCCCGCGCGTACCCCCGCACCTGCCGCAGCAGCTCCTCTCGGAAGTCGGGGTCATCCACCGCCTTGCCGTCCCCGTCGAGCATGCCCGGTATCGCCATCTCCCGCGTGAAGTCCGGCACCAGGATCCGCACGGCCACCTCCGGCCGGACCGCACCGTGCAGCCCGTCGAGCGACCGCGCCAACTCGTTGACGACGGTCTCCCCCGTGAACCCGATCGCATCGATCCGAGGCTCCGCCCGCCCGAGCGCCGCCCCGAAGAACCCCCGCAGCTCACTCGCCGCGACCTCCTGCCGAGCGGCCGGCCGCAGCGCGTCGTTGAGCCCGCGCACCTCGCTGTAGAGCACGTACCCGACAAGACTGAGGATGGCACCACCGAGATAGGCCTTGCCTTCGAGGGCGTCGCCGAGGGGGGTGACGAACAGAGCGACGAGACCCAGAACGAAGGTGGCGAGAAGGAGAGCCTTGGTGATCAAGGACTCCGCCCGCGCCCACCCCCGCGAAGGGAACCTCCATGCGACACGGCGACCGGCCATCAAGTCCCCCTGATACCCATGGAGTCGATACGCCCACCCAGTGGCTCATGGTGCCCTCCGCCGGGCCGACCAGGAAGAGCAAGGGACGCCTACCGCCGTGAAGCGGCGCCCTCGGGGCGGGTCCAGCGTCTGAGGGCGTCCACGATGTATCCGTGGGACTTCACGGAGCTCAGGGCCAGGGCGTCGCTCGCGGCAGTGAGGACGCCGCCCACCTTGTGGGCCGCGCGTTCCAGGCGCTCGCCGTCGGGACCGGACGCGGAGTCGAGCGTCTGGGCGATGCGGATGACGTCGGTGAAGACGGACTGGGCCTGCTTGTAGGCGAGCAGACGATCCAGGTCCTCCGCGCAACCGGCGGAGCTGCCCTCCCTGGCCTCCTCCACGGCCGCACACCAGCGGTCGGTCACCTCGCCCGCCTGCTGGGGTGAGTAACGCATCAGATGGAGGTGCGTGGCGAGGTCGTACAGCGGATCACCGACCATCGCCAATTCCCAGTCGATGGTCCACAGCCGCCCGTGGAGGTCGACGATGAAATTCTCGCGGTGCAGATCTCCGTGCAGCAGACAGAACGGACGCGACTTCTTCATGCCGCGCGCCTTTCTCCGCAGCACGTCGAAGGACTGGCGATCGATGCCGAATTCCTTGAAGAGGCCGCCGAACCGGTCCTCATTGCGCAGATAGACGCGCTCTTCGGTGAACCGGATGAGCCCTTCCAGAAAGGCTTTCGTGTCGCCGTCCGGCGCGTGATCCCGCTTCTCGCATCTTCGCTTCACGACAAGGGCGTTCGGTGCGATACGGGTCAACTCACGGAAAAGCGTGATGATCTGGTCGACCCATACGTCCGGAAGTACGGAGTGGGCCGCGACGGACACGCCGAGCGTCCGCCCCTCGATGAACTGCTGAAGCCTGAAACCGTCCTTCTCCCCCACGTCAGGGATCCGGGTGATGCGGCCCCGCAGAGCCACCAGGAGTTCTTCCTCCGAATGGAAGCATCTGCGGTCGAACCAGAAAAGGGAATCCCGAGGTTCTCTGAACTTCCAGCGCCACCCCGGCGCTTGACCCGCCTCGGCCGGCAGCGGGAAGACATATGTCTCGTGGTGGTACCCCTTGAGCGGCCCCTCCAGCGTGTCGGCGTCACCACTCACCCGGGCGGCACGCTCCTTGACCGCGGGCGTCGACTCAAGTGGCATCGCAGTTCTCTCAGCCGGAGACCGATCCACTGACCGTGGAGGGAGGAAAAGTACCAGCAGCACCCTCGGGGTGCTCGGCCGGCCTCTTGTCCACCCGCCCGAAGTCCCCGGCAGGAATGAACGTGCGTGCACCAGATCGACGCGCAGCACACACAAGGGACAAATTGTGCGAACAAACCTGCGAGGGTCAATCAGTGCGGACAAAACTGGATGGTACTTACATCCCGGGCGCCCGATCCCGCCCCCATCGCGTCAACCCGACACGCGGCCGAACTCGCCTCTGGCATACCCGAGTTCACGAGAGCATCATGGTGCGGCCCAGCAGGGGGAGGAGCCCGCGTTGGCCACACGTCGCCGCGCCCCGGGAGAACCACCCTCCAAACTGGAGGAACTGCGCCAGGCACTCACCGCCCTGCAGCCGCGGCTCACCCGGTGGCTGCTGGGCGGAGTGGCGGCACTCAGTCTGGCGGCCGAATTGTTCGAGCCACTCGGGAGCGCCCTGAAGAGCGGCGAATTCCTCAGCACGACATACATCTCCGTCATCTCGCTCGTCCTGTTCAACGCCATCAGTGAATCCGGCGCCGCACGGGAGGCGGACGGCGTGGAGGTCTTCGACACCGTCGACGCCATCTCCGACCCGGTCAAGGAAGCCTTCGACGAAAGAAACGTACATCTCTACTTCTTCGGATTCACGACGGAGACGCTGTACTCGGCCGTGAAGGAACCCCTGATCCGACTGCGCGACGAGACATCGCGGACGCGAGCGCTCACCCTCCGCATCATCATCGTCAGCCTGAACTCGCCCATGAGCCTGCCCGGTTCACTGACACCGGCCCCGGACGGCAGCGGCATCCACTACTTCGCCGATTCGCCGGAGAACCGCAGGCGCATGCGCAATCGCTTCGCCAAGGAGTACTGGGGCCTGCTCAAAGATCTTCTCGACCGCGTGCACACCGAGAATCCGGGTGTCTCCATCACCTGCGAGTTACGCGAGTCCCCGCACACTCCGGTGTCCAAGCTGTACATCCTCAACCAGCAGAAGGTGTACTACGGGACGTACGGCATCATGCGAAAGAAGGTTCGCCACGGCCGGCGCCATCGCGAGTTGGACATCCTGGACGCCGAGGGCTTCGGCATCCGGCACGGCCCTGCCAGGCTCATAGGCTGGGACAAGGGGGCCCGTACCCGCTCGACGAAACAGATCGCCGAGTTCCACATGGCGTGGTTCCAGAACCTCTGGGCCGTACTGGAGAACATAAGGCCGCGTGACGCCGTGTTCTCCGACACGGACCGTGTATGGCGGCCTCCGTCCCACTGACCGTCGCGCGCACGGCGCGACCTCGCCGCTATCCGTCCCTGACGAGATCGAGCACGGGCCGGAGGGACGGCACGATGGTCCGCACCCCGGCAGCCCACAACCGCTGCTTCTTGCGTTCGTTGCGCGCGTAACCGAGGAAGCTCACCCCGGCGGCGCGCGCGGCGAGGTAGTCGGAAGGGGTGTCGCCGATCATCAGGGTGCGGGACGGCTCGGCGCCCAACGCCTTGACGGCGCGGACGACGCAGTACGGGTCCGGCTTGAGCAGGTGCAGGTTCTGCGTGCGGCCGTATATGTGCGGGTGGAAGCATTCGATGAGACCGCGGTGGGTGAGATAACTGACCGCGACCAGAGGGGAGTTGTTGGTGGCGATCGCGAGCCGGGCACCGGTCGCGGTCCAGGTCCGGATCAACGCGTCCGCGTACGCCGTCGGCCAGGCCGACACCACCGCCTTCAACTCCTCGTGCGTGAGCAGCTCCTCCAACTCGACGACGAGGTCGCTGTCGGGGTGCCGGAGATCCACAGCGCGCAGGACGCTGTGCGGGTCGGGATCGTCCCGCACACCATTGGCCAACAGCCCGTGCAGGCCCTGCTCCTCCAGCCATTCGACCTGCTGCCGCGCCACCAGCGCCGCCGAACGCCCGGCGAACAGACGGCATATGGGCCCATCGAAGTCAAAGAGCACGAAGCGGGCGCCGCGAATCAGGCTTCGAAGGCCCTTGGTCGAGTTATTCGAGTCACCAGTCACCTAAGAGAGTGTTAGGTCCGTGGTGATCGTTTCCCAGAGGGCGTCGAACCACTTCTGGGATTCTGTCACGAAGCTGGAGTCACGCGAGTTGCTCCCGGCGAGGAAGGGGAACAGGGTGGTGGTCAGACCCCCGGCGTCGTACGCGCGCACGCTCTCCCCGGCTTCCGCGTCCAGCGGCACGTCCGAGGACTCCAGCGTGTAGTACGCGAGCAGGGCCTCGGAGCCGTTGAGCAAGTAGAGCTTGACCGGCGCCGTGAGCGGCAAGGCGCGGAAGGTGACGTGAACGTCGATGTCGTGCGACTGCCGCAGAGAGATGAGGTTGTGCCGCAGCACCTGCCCCTGCGCGTTCCGCTGCGCGAGCCAGCGCTGTTGGAGCCGGACCCGGTCGCGCTCGTCCTCGGCCTCGACCGGCACCGGGAAGGCCAGGGCGATGGCGCTGCTGGGCAAGAGGATGCGGACGTCGATGGACTCCGGGCACAGCTGGCCCTGGTGGATCTGGCGGATCGGCTCCGTGACGGCGTTCATCAGGGTCTCCGCCGTGAAGGAGACGACGTCGATCCGCACATGAGGCTCCTGGAACGCCTCCACCAACCGGGGAGCCAGCGCCACCATCGACGGCTGCGGCTCCGGCTGCACCCCCGGCGCCGCGGACGCGACCCCCTCCCCCGCCACCCGAGGCGGGCTCCCCCTGCTGATGTGGTTCAGCAACCCGTCCCGCTGCAGCGAGAGCAGCGCCTGGCGCACCGTGCCGCGTTCCACGCCGAACTCCTGGGCGATCTGGGCCTGGGTGGGGAGGCGGTCGCCCGCTTTGAGGGTGCCGGTGCGGATGCGGTCGCGCAGGGCGTCGGCGATGTCCTGGGGTGAGGTCTTTCTGCTGCCGTTCACTGCACCGTTCTCCTTGGTCACGACCAGACGATACAACTGGACGCCATCTCAGGGGAGTTGACGGAAAGTTGTTTATGAAGGGTTACCAAGTGGGGACAACTCTAGTGAGTTGGTTGCCAACTCGCCCGAGATGGCAGAAGGAGGAACCATCATGCCCGCCGTAGCCCTCCTCGCAGCCGTGTTCGCCGTCACCATCGAGCAGGTCGTGCAGTGGAAGTACGGAACCCTCGGCCTCATCGGTCTGCTGCTGCTGACCGTGGGCGTCAAGGCGAAGAACCCCACCTGCAGTTCCATCGGGGCGGTCGTGCTCGCCCTGATGGTGACGGGACCCGCACTGTGACCGGGACCGAGCGCTGAACCACCGGTCCGAGCCCGCGCGGACGCGACAGGCGCCACGCACGGCGCCCGCCGTCCGCCCTACGGACCGGGGTTCAGCTTCAGGTCCTGGCTGATCGTCTCCCAGAGCGCGTTGAACCACAGGTGGGACTGCTCCACGAACGTCGTGTCCCGCAGCCCGTCCCCCGAGTGGAACGGAAACAGCATCGACTGCGTTCCCTGCGCGTCCCACATCTCCAGGGACTCCTGGCCGATCTCCTCCCGGCGCTGGGTGAGGGTGTAGTACGCGAACAGCGCCTCGGAGCCGTTGAGCAGATAGAGCTTGACCGGTGGTGTGAAGGGCAGGGCGCGGAACTCCACCCGTACGTCGATCCCGTGCGTCGTCCGCAGCGTCCGCAGGTTGTGGCGCAGGACCTGGCCCTGCGCGTTGCGCTGGTCGAGCCAGCGGCGGTGCACCTGGCCGCCCTCGTCCTCGCCCTCCACCGGAGCGGGGAAGGCGAGGTCGATGTCGCGGCTCGGCAGCAGCACCCGGACGTCGACCTTGGCCGGTTTCAGCTGTCCGGCGTGGATCTGCCGCAGCGGTTCACCGATCGCCATCGTCAGCGAGATGGAGGTGAGGCACAGCGCGTCGATCTCCACGTGCGGCGCCTGGAAGGCCGCGGCGATGCGCGGGGCGAGCCCGACCATCGTGGGCTCGGGCCGGACCGTGTCGGGGCTCGGCCCGGAGGGGGCCGCGACCGTGGCGGGGCTGCCCTTGGAAACGTTGGCCAGGAGCTGCTCGCTCTGCAGGATGCGCAGCGCCTGGCGTACGGCGCCGCGCTCCACGCCGAACTCCAACGCCAGCTCGGCCTGCGTGGGCATGCGCTGTCCCGGCCGCAGTCGCCCGGATCTGATCCGGTCGCGCAGCTCGTCCGCCACCTCGTGGTGCGAGCGGTGCGGAGTCATGGTCGGCCTCTTCCGCTCGTTGACGGCGGCCTGGTCCGGGCTCACAACCAAACAGTACAACTTCTCGCCATCTTTGGGGAGTTGCTGAGAAGGTGGTTATGAGACGCGCCATCGCGGAGATAAGTCAGTTGGAGTTGGTAGCCAACTTGGGCGACATGGTCAGACCCTTCGGGGGTTGGCCACCAGCCCAGGCCGCCGGGCGAACCCGGCGTTCGGGGCGACCCGTTGGCGGCCGACCAGGGGGCCCGCCGCCCCCGAACCGGAAGGGGGACCGTCATGCCGTTCATCGCCGTCGTCATCGCCGCCCTCGTCATTGGATTCGAGCAGGCCATCCAGTGGAAGTACGGGCCGATGGGCATCATCGCCTTCGTCCTGCTCACCGTCGGCATCAAGGCCAAGAACACCACCGCGGGCGGCATCGGGGCGCTGATCCTCGTGCTGCTGCTCGCCCAGTCGGGCTGAGGCGGCCCGGCTCACCAGTCGGGCTGACCGAGCTCTCATCCGGAGGGGAGCCGGGAGTTCGGTCAGCCGTCAGACCCGGGGCACGGGCCCATCCAAGGCCCCGCCAACGCCCGGCCCGGGCCCCGAAGAAGCGACGGGGTGGCCCACACCGTGGGCCACCCCGTCGAAGCGTCGCAGCGGGCGCTCCCTGTTCCCGGACAACCGCCCCCGTACCGGCGCGACCGCCGCCCGGCCTCAGATCACCGCCCGGATCTCCCCCACCTCACGCCCCGCCCCGAGCAGCGGCGCCCTGCCGATCCGGTCCAGGATCGGGGCGTCCGTGCCGAGCAGGCGCAGCGCGCGGGCCAGGACCGGGCCGAGCACCCGCGTCGAGCCGTCGTCGATCTTGAAGGCGAGGGCCCGGCCGTCGGGCAGCGCGACCGCCTGGACGGCCTCGGCGCCCATCTTCGACAGCGCGCCGGGCACCTCCCGCATCAGCCAGGTGTCGGGGCGCCGGGTCCCGGCGACGTACTCGGGGTGGGTCCGCATGGCGTCGGCGACGCGGCGCTCGGGGCTGGACTCGGGGGCGAGGACGAAGTACCGGTAGGCGCGGGCGAGGCCGGTCAGGGAGATGGCCATCAGGGGCGCGCCGCAGCCGTCCGTGCCGACGGCGGTGACGGGCTCGCCCGCGGCGGCCTCGATGCCGTCGTGGATGAGGCGCTGGAGGGGGTGCCCGGGGTCGAGGTAGCTCTCCTTGGGCCAGCCGTTGAGGGCGCAGACGGCGAGCATCGCGGCGTGCTTGCCGGAGCAGTTCATCGTGACCCGGTCGCGGACGGCGCCCGAGGCGAGGTAGGTCTCGGCCTCCTCGGGGTCAAGGGGCAGGTCGGCGGGGCACTGCAGCTCGGCGGGGGTGAGACCGTGCTCGGCCAGCATCTTCAGTACGAGGTCCCGGTGGAACGTTTCGCCGGAGTGACTGGCGGCGGCCAGGGCGAGACGCTCGCCGGACAGGTCGAGGCCGGCCCGCAGCACCGCCGCCGCCTGCATCGGCTTGTTCGTGGAGCGCGGGAAGACCGGGCTGCTCACGTCGCCGAGCGCGAGCTGCACGTCGCCGTCGGCCCCGAGCAGCACCAGGCTGCCGCGGTGGTGGCCCTCGACGAAGCCCGACCGGACGACCTCGGCGAGGACCGGGGGTATGACGGGGGAACTGGTGGCGGCGGACGGCGGCGTCGTCTTCGGCATCTTCGGCCTTCCGGGTGCGGGCGGTGCGACGGACCGCCCGCGGGAACGCCGGTCCGGGGGATCGCGGCGGCCGTGCCGGACACGGCGTCCACCGGGATCACGGGATCTCGGCGGGCGCCGCACGCGGACGTCCACCGGGGTCACGGCCGACGGCGGCCGCCGGGTCCTCCGGGGTCACCGGGCCCGGTGGGGCGGCGGTGCCCACCGGGGCCGGCAGGTCACGCGAGCAGGTCGTCTACTTGTGCTTCTCCTTCACGGTACCTGCGGGCGATCTCCGCACTGCAATCGTCCGTCGTCCGCTGCATCTCCTGACGCCGCCGGGAAACCTGCTGTTCATAGCGGACGAGCCGGCCCATCGCCGCGTGCAGCTCCTCGTCCGTGCGGGCGGCCAGGTCGGACAGCTCCACGTCGGCGAGCATCTCGGCGGCCAGGCGTCGGTACTCCTCGCTGTGCGGGGTGCCGAGCGTCACATGGCGGGCCGACGAGCGGTGCCGGGCCGGGCCGTCCGTGAGGATCTCCGAGAGCCGGTCCACGACCAGCGGCGACTCCTCACCGGCGGTGGCCTCCGGGTCCCGGCCCGCCGCGCGCGGGACCCTGCGGCGCGCGGTCTCCGCCCGCAGGATGTCGATACGGCCCTGCAGCAGCCGTCGTACGTAGCTCAGGTCCGCCTCGTCCTGCTGCGTGGAGCGGCGCAGTTCGCGCAGCTCCGGCAGGCGCAGGGTGGTCAGGTCGTGGGCCGGTACGTCGGGCAGGACGGGGCTGTCGGTGCGCTGGACCGGGGGGCGCGGGACGTGGGTGCCGCCGATGCCCGCCGCACCGGCCGCTCCGCCCGCCTCGGCGGCCCCCGCCATGCCCACCGTCCCGGCTGCCCCCGCTGCTCCTGCCGCCCCCACTGCCCCTGCTGTCCCCACTGTCCCTGCCGCCCCTACTGCCCTCGCCGGCCCGCCCATGCTCGCGGTCCCGCCCCTCCCTGCCGTCCCGCCCGGGGGTCTCGCCCCCGACGGCCATGACGCCCCGGGCGACCATGGCGTGCTGGGCGTACTGGGCGTACTGGGTGTGCTCATGTGGCTCTACCGTCCCCTCAGCCGGCGCGGTACACCGCGTGTGAGCATCGTGCCACCCCGAGTGGTCGCTCTGTGCGTGAGTGCCCCCAATCGGCCCCGGATGGGGGGTTCTGGACCGGCGCGCGGACGGCGCGTGCGCGCAGGGCATGATGGGCGGCATGCGTGCGGTGGTGCAGAGGGTGGACGGCGCGAGCGTCGTCGTGGACGGGGAGACGGTCGGGGAGATCGTCGGCGAGGGCTTGTGCGTGCTGGTCGGTGTCACGCACGCCGACACGAAGGAGAAGGCGGGGCAACTCGCCCGCAAGCTCTGGTCCTTGCGGATCCTCGCGGACGAGAAGTCCTGCTCGGACGTCGGCGCCCCGCTCCTCGTGATCAGCCAGTTCACCCTGTACGGCGACGCGCGCAAGGGCCGCCGCCCCACCTGGAACGCGGCCGCCCCCGGGGATGTGGCCGAGCCCCTCGTCGACGAGGTGGTGTCCCAGCTCCGCGCCCTCGGCGCCACGGTGGCCACGGGCCGTTTCGGCGCCCAGATGCGCGTGGGCCTCACCAACGACGGCCCGTTCACGGTCCTCCTGGACATCTGACCATCCCGACCACCTCGCCTCGATCGCCCCCCGCGTCAGGGCTCGACCACCGTCTCCTGGGCGGCAGCCGTCGCCCCGGCCAGGAGCTCCGCGTCGACGGGAACGTTGCGCTTGATGAGGGCGAGGGCGATGGGCCCCAGCTCGTGGTGGCGTACGGATGTGGTGATGAAGCCGAGCTTGCGGCCGTCGGGGCCGTCCGCGGCGAGGTGGAGGGGCGTGCCGTGCGCCGGCAGGTGCACGTCGCTGCCGTCGAGGTGGAGGAAGACCAGGCGCCGCGGCGGCTTGCCGAGGTTCTGGACGCGGGCGACGGTCTCCTGCCCGCGGTAGCACCCCTTCTGGAGGTGGACGGCGCTGCCGATCCAGCCCAGCTCGTGCGGAATGGTCCGGTGGTCGGTCTCGAAGGCGAGCCGCGGCAGGTGGTGCTCGACGCGCAGGGCCTCGTGGGCGAGGAGCCCGACGGCGGGCCCGTGCGTCTCGGCGTAGGAGGAGAGGTCCGCGCGGGGCAGGAAGACGTCACGGCCGTGCGGCGTCTCGCGGACGGCGGTGCCGTCGGGGACGGCCGCGATGGACCCGGCGGGCAGGTGCACCACGGCGAACTCGGCGGTGCGGTCGGCGACCTCGACGCGGTAGAAGAACTTCATGCTCTCCAGGTACGCGATGAGCGCGTCCTGCGTGCCGGGTTCGACGTGCGCCCACATCGTCTCGCCGTCGTCCACCAGGTACAGGGCGTGTTCGATGTGCCCGTTCGCGGAGAGGATCAGCGCCTCGGTGGCCCGCCCCGCGGGCAGATCGCTGACGTGCTGGGTGAGCAGCAGATGCAGCCAGCTCAGCCGGTCGGCTCCGGTGACGGTGACCACGCCGCGGTGGGAGAGGTCGACGAATCCGGTGCCGTCGGCGAGGGCACGCTGCTCGCGGAACAGGTCGCCGTAGTGCGCGGCGACACCTTCGTCCACGCCCTCGGCGGGGACGGCGCCGGGCAGCGAAAGCAGGGGGCTCTTCATGTTCACAAAGACTACGACCCGAGGACCGGGCCGCTTATTCCGCGGCCGCCTCGGCGGCTTGTTCCGCGGCGGTCTCGGCGGCCTCGTCGGCCTTTTCCCGCTCGGCGGGGCCCCCGTCGGCAGCGGCCGCGGCGCACTTCTCGCAGCGCCCGAAGATCGCGAAGTGCTTCATGTCGGTGTCGAACCCGAACATCCCGCGCAGCTTCGCGGTGAACTCGGCGGCCACGTCCAGATCGGCCTCGATGACGTGCGTGCAGTCCCGGCACACCAGGTGGATGTGGTGGTGGCGGTCCGCGAGGTGGTACGTGGGGGCGCCGTGGCCGAGGTGGGCGTGGCTGACCAGGCCCAGCTCCTCCAGGAGCTCCAGGGTGCGGTAGACGGTGGAGATGTTGACCCCCGACGCCGTCTTGCGGACCTCGGAGAGGATGTCGTCGGGGGTCGCGTGCTCCAGTGTGTCCACGGCTTCGAGCACGAGCTGGCGCTGCGGCGTCAGGCGGTATCCGCGCTGCCGCAGGTCGCTCTTCCAGTCGGAGTCGGTGCTCACCACACCCCGAAGTCTAGGCCCACCGGGAACGGCCTACTTGAAGAAGGCGATCCCGTCGTCGGGCAGGTCGCCCAGATTGCGCGCCATCTCGGCGACGTCCTCGGGCGAGACGACCTTCTTGAGCTGCGCGGACATGTACGGCCGCAGCGGCACCTCGGGCGTCTGCTTCTCGCCGACCCACATCAGGTCGCCCTTCACGTACCCGTAGAGCCGCTTTCCGCCGCTGTACGGGCCGGAGGCCGCGGTGCGGGCGACGGCGTCGGTGGCCAGGTCGATCTGCGGCTTCTGGTCGGCCAGCTCGCCGTACCAGACCTCGACGACGCCGTCCTGGCGGACCATGACGGTCTCGACCTTGCGGTCCTTGTCGATGCGCCAGAAGCCCGACTCGGACTCCAGCGGCTCGACCTTGTTGCCGTCGGCGTCGAGCACCCAGGTGTGCGAGTGGTACTCCAGGAA
This sequence comes from Streptomyces sp. RK9, assembly GCF_045070545.1. Taxonomy (NCBI): domain Bacteria; kingdom Bacillati; phylum Actinomycetota; class Actinomycetes; order Kitasatosporales; family Streptomycetaceae; genus Streptomyces; species Streptomyces sp. RK9. The sequence goes on from NZ_CP173704.1 coordinate 678,109, forward strand.
GTCCCGCCCGTCGTGCGAGAAGGAGACTTCCTGGCCGAAATTCGCCTTGGCGGAGCCGGGGAAGTCGGTGACGCCCGCGCCGGCCCAGTCGCCCAGGAGCCAGGCGAGGGGGACGAGGTCACGGTGCAGGTCGGACGGGATCTCGATCATGGGGTGCTCAGGAGTCTCTCGGTGGGGGGTGCGGTCAGCGCTGGCCCTGGTACAGCTTCTTCACGGTCAGACCCGCGAAGGCGAGGACGCCGACGCAGACCAGGACAAGGAGGGCGGAGAAGAAGGCCTCAAGCACTTAAAGCTCCTTGGTGAGCGGTATGTGGGGCGGTACAGAGCCGGGTCCTACTGTAGTCGGGCCACGCCGCCCCCTCCCGCCGAGGTGGGCCACCCGGCTAGCGGCGGTGCTTGCCGTCCAGCTCGTCCCACCACTCGTCGGATTTCGGGTCCCCCGAGGGGTCGTCCCACCAGCGGTCCTCGGGACCGCGCCGGTTGGCGACCATCGCGGCGACCGGCGGGATCACCATCGCCACGACGCACATGCCGACGGCGACGGGGATCGACCAGAGCCGCACGACACCCCACGCCAGGACGAACAGGGCCAGGCAGGTGCCCATCATGACGAAGTACACATGGCGCCGTCGCGCGTACATGACTCCAGCGTAAAACCGAAGGGCCGCACCCCTCCAGCGGCGTCCAACCCCTGGGGTGCGGCCCATCGGCCTGTCTTCGCTCAGACAGCGATCGCGACCTCCGAGAGGCCGCCCGTCCGGGCGACGACCGTGCGGTCCGCCGAGCCGCCGGGCACCAGGGCCCGTACGGTCCACGTGCCCTCGGCCGCGTAGAAGCGGAACTGTCCGGTGGCGGAGGTGGGGACCTCCGCGGTGAACTCGCCGGTCGAGTCCAGCAGGCGGACGTAACCGGTGACGGGCTCGCCGTCGCGGGTCACCTGGCCCTGGATGGTGGTCTCACCGGGCTTGATGGTCGAGGCGTCAGGGCCGCCGGCCTTGGCTCCACACATGGGTACTCCTGAGGATGGGGAAGGTCGGGGCTTACTTGTTGGCGCCGAGCTCGATCGGCACGCCCACGAGGGAGCCGTACTCGGTCCAGGAGCCGTCGTAGTTCTTGACGTTCTCCTGGCCGAGCAGCTCGTGCAGGACGAACCAGGTCAGGGCGGAGCGCTCGCCGATGCGGCAGTACGCGATGGTGTCCTTCGCGAGGTCGACCTGCTCGTCCTCGTAGAGGGCCTTCAGCTCGTCGTCGGACTTGAAGGTGCCGTCGTCGTTGGCGTTCTTCGACCACGGGATGTTGCGGGCGCTCGGCACGTGGCCGGGGCGCTGCGACTGCTCCTGCGGGAGGTGGGCCGGGGCGAGCAGCTTGCCGGAGAACTCGTCGGGCGAGCGCACGTCGACGAGGTTCTTCGAGCCGATCGCGGCGACGACGTCGTCACGGAAGGCGCGGATGGAGGTGTCCTGGGCCTTGGCCTTGTACGAGGTGGCGGGGCGGCTGGGCACCTGCGCGCCGTCGACCAGGTCGCGGGAGTCCAGCTCCCACTTCTTGCGGCCGCCGTCGAGGAGCTTCACGTCCTGGTGGCCGTAGAGCTTGAAGTACCAGAAGGCGTAGGAGGCGAACCAGTTGTTGTTGCCGCCGTAGAGGACGACGGTGGAGTCGTTCGCGATGCCCTTGGCGGAGAGCAGCTTCTCGAAGCCCTCCTGGTCGATGAAGTCGCGGCGGACCGGGTCCTGGAGGTCCTTGGTCCAGTCGATGCGGACGGCGTTCTTGATGTGGTTCTTGTCGTACGCCGAGGTGTCCTCGTCCACCTCGACGATCACGACCTTCGGGTCGTCGATGCGGGCCTCGACCCAGTCGGCGTCTACCAGGACGTCGCTGCGGCTCATGCTGTTCTCCTCCGGGGCAGTTACGGCGGGGATGCGGGGAAGTGCGGTGGGTGCGATACGCGGGTCACGCGGACGACGCGGATCGCACCGCTCGAGCGGTGTGTGCACGTATGGGTACGCGGGGAGGCGCCGGACATACGGCACGGGTGGCACTGTCGGCCGTGAGGGGGTCAACAGGCCCGGGGAACACCGGAGTTGAGGGTCCGGTTCAGAAAGTGCGACAGAGCATGGCGGCGACGCGGCACAGGTCCACTGCCCGCCGCTTCGTGAGGTCCGCCTGTCGGTGCATGCGTCCGATCGTAGGGACGCAGGGGTGGCCGTGTCACCGGCGTGTCGGATACTGAGACGTTTTCGTCCAAGATGTGATCACGCAGATGCTTTCCGGCCGGTGGCCGGGGTCCGGCGGTCCCCGGACGCGCCACGGGCGCCCGCCCACCATCTGAGGGACGGACGCCCGCGTCTCGTACTACGGACAACTTCTCGCCGGGGAGGCGATCGGCCGGGTCGGTCAGGACACCAGGTCCACGTTCTCGCCCTTCACGGCCACGTCCACGCCGTCGGGGGCCGCCTGCACGGTGTCGAGCTTGATGCCGCCCGGCAGGTCGGTGACCTTCTCCTCGAAGTCGGTGATGTCGCGGGCGATGCCCTCGGGCAGCGGGATCTTCACGCCGAGGACCTCCAGGCTGTCCGGGATCGTGTCGGCGTGCACCTTGATCGTGTCGCCCTCGACGCTCAGGGAGCTGAGCACGTGCACGGGCTTGGGGAGCTTGGTGCCGCCCTTGCTGACCTCGACCTCGACCTTGATCTTGCCGTCGCCGCCGTCGGACAGGCCGACGACCTCGCCGGTGGCGCCGAGCGGCAGCTTCACCGGCTCGGCCTTGGCGGCCTTCAGGAGCTCGTCGTAGGAGATCCGGGCGACGCCCGCGGCGGAGTCGGCGGTGGCGGAGCTGTAGTCGCTGGAGAAGTCGACGCCGTGCGCGGTGGCGTTGAGGTTCGCGATGCGGATGGTGTCGCCGTCGGACTTGGCGTCGTAGTCCTTGATGCCGATCTCGACGTCGTCGAGCTTGCCGCCGAGGACCTGGGTGAGGAACGGGAAGCCCTTGATGGACACGTCGGGCGTGCTGCTCAGGCCCTCCTGGGCCTTGATCTTCTCCGCGGCCTCGCTCTCCGCGAAAGACACCGCGAACCGGTCGGCGGCGACGAAGAGGCCCCCGAGGACCACCACGACGATCAGAAGTATGCGTATCGCGCGCTTGCTCATGCCTGCTGTTCCCCGTCCCCCGCCTCGGCTGTTCCGTTGCCGCGAGCCTAAAGGACAAGTCCCCGGCCGCTGTGCCCGGCCGGGGACCTGTAGATCGACTGTGACGCTGCGGGCGGCGCCCGCCCCGGCTCAGCCGAGGGCGCGCCCCAGCAGGTACACGGCGGGCGCGGCGGCCGCGAGCGGCAGCGCGACACCGGCCGTGAAGTGCACGAACCGCGACGGGTAGTCGTAGGAGGCGACCCGGTGCCCGATCACGGCGCAGACGCCCGCGGCGAGCCCGAGCAGGGCGCCCTCACTGCCAAAGTCCGTCGCACCGCCGACCGCGATGCCCGCACCGGCCGCCGCGAGCAGCGCCACGACCACCGACGCGGGCGTCGGCAGCGGCAGCGCGCGGGCGAGCACGGCCGCGGCGACCGCGACCCCGCCGACGGTCGTGGCGTCGTCCACGGCGGCCAGGTGCCCGGCCGCGATGATCGCGAGCGCGGAGGAGGCGAGGGTGGCCATCAGGCCGTACATCCGCTCGTCGGCGCCCGCGCGGCTGCGCAGCTGCAGGACGAGGACGAGCAGCACCCACACGCCGAGGGTGCCGAGGATCGCGGCCGGGGCGTTGCCCTCGCCGGTGGCGAGCAGCGCGACGTCCGCGGCGACACCGCCGAGGAACGCCAGCGCGATGCCCTGCCGGGCGGGCCACATCCCGTTCAGCCGGAACCATCCGGCGGCGGTCACGCCCTGCAGGATCACCAGCGGCACGAGCAGCGCGTACTGCCCCGCGGCGGCGCCCCCGGCGAGCAGCAGCCCGAGCAGCGCCGTCAGCAGGGCGGGCTGCATCCCCGGCTCTATGATCGGCGACCGCCCCTCGGCCCGGGCCCGCTGCGCGTCGGTGACGCGGGCGTTGCCGGTGAGGGTGGCGGGGCCGTATCCGGAGGCGTCGGTGGCGGGCTCGGACTCGGGCTCGTCCACGGGGGCGGGCCCTGCGGGTGCGGGTGCGGGTGCGGGGGCGGGCTCCTGCGGGTACGACCCCGAGTGGTCCGGCCCGGATGCCTGCGCCTGGTACCCCTGCGGCGGCTCGGCGTACGCCTGTGGCGGCAGATACGCGGTCTCGGTCACGTCCACCGCGGGCAGCGGAGCCGACACCTGCGTGTCCCAGGTCTGCCCCTCCCACTGCTGAGTGGCGTACTGCTGCTGCGCGTAGGGCTCCTGGTACCCCCACTCACCCTGGTCCTGCGGATACCCCTGCTGGGCGGCGGGCTCCTGCGGGTACTGCGCGTACTGCCCGTACTGCGGGTCGTAGGGCTGCTGTTGGCCCTGGTACTGCTGGGGCTGAGGCTGCTGCGGGTACTGCTGATAAGGGTCGTACGGTTCGTTGCTCATCGCGTACGGGTCATCCTCCTGCGAACGGCGGGAGCACCTCGACCGTGCCGCCCTCGGCAAGCCGTACCGTCTCATGGGCGCGGGTACCCACGGGGTCGCCGTCGATGAGGAACGAGCAGCGCAGCAGCACGCGGTCGAGTTCTCCGGGGTGTCGCGCGCGGGCCGCGCTGAGCGCCTCGGCCAGCGTGGCCTCGGCGTACGGCTCCTCGGCGATCCCCGCGGCGGCCTTGGCGGCGGCCCAGTACCGGATGGTCCCCGATGCCATGGCTCCCCTCCTTTCGCTCAAGTCACTCGGCGGTTGCCGACGTCCATGATGCCGTGGCCCAGGCGCCGATCCGCCCAAGGAGTTCGTCGTCCGCCGCGTGCTCGGCGTGCCCCATGCCGGGTTCCAGCCACAGCTCGGCCGCGTCGCCCGCGGCGGCGGCCAGCATCCGGGGGTGGTCGACGGGGAAGTACGGGTCCTGGTCGCCGTGCACGATCAGGAGCGGGGTCGGGGCGATGAGCGGCACGGACTCCGTGGGTGACAGCGGGACGGGCGCCCACTCGTGCGGGTGGATCCGGGTACGCAGACCGAGCCGCCCGACGAGCCGCCCCGCCCGCCGCGTCACCACCCAGTGCAACCGCCGCATCGGCGCCGTACCCCGGTAGAACCACCGGGCCGGTGCGCTCACCGACACGACCGCGTCGACCCGCGCTTCCGTGCGCCCCCCGTGCAGCGCGGCGTGCCGCAGCACCACGGAGCCGCCCATGGAGAAACCGACCGTGACCACGCGCGCGTGCCCGAGCGAGCGCGCCCACGCCACGGCCGCCGCCAGGTCAAGGACCTCGCGGTCGCCGACCGTGGAGCGCCCACCGGAGCCGCCGTGCCCCCGGAACGAGAACGTGATCACGGCCGCACGCTGCGCGAACACCGTCGCGGCCCGGCGCACGTGCGGCCGCCCCAGGTCCCCCGTGAAGCCGTGCGCGAGCACGATCGCGGGCCCGCCGACCGGCCCCGGACCGGGGTCGTACGCGGCTTCGACGCGCACCCCGTCCGAGGTAAGGAGCGTGGAACGCGACGTGGCGCGCGGCTGAACGCGAGTGATCGGCTGCACAGAAGATCGCGCCGTTTGACCTGCCGGACCGGAACTCATGTGGGCTATTCTGCTGCGCAGAGGATCCGGGCAGCGAAGCCCCCGGGTCCTTTCGTGCTTTCCAGGCACCTCGTATACGAAGGCTCACCAAGGCCCCGTAAACGAAGCCTCAAGAACGGCGCGCGCGGTCACCACCCGGGGCGCGGGAGGTGTACCACGAGTACGAAGCAGTGCCGCATACGTCCTCGCAGGGACCGAGGAGGAACCGACGTAATGGGCGAGCGAAACGTGCACGACAGTCAGAGGAACCGGCGGACGACCCAGGCAGGTGGGCCGCGATGAGTTCTCTGCTGCTCCTGACCAACGCCCTCCAGCCGTCGACGGAGGTGCTTCCCGCCCTCGGCCTGCTCCTTCATCAAGTGCGGGTGGCCCCCGCCGAGGGCCCGGCGCTCGTCGACACCCCCGGTGCCGACGTCATCCTGATCGACGGGCGGCGCGACCTGCCCCAGGTCCGCAGCCTCTGCCAGCTCCTGCGCTCCACAGGACCGGGCTGTCCCCTGGTCCTGGTCGTCACCGAGGGCGGCCTCGCCGCCGTCACCGCGGACTGGGGCATCGACGACGTGCTCCTGGACACGGCGGGCCCCGCCGAGGTCGAGGCGCGCCTGCGCCTGGCCATGGGCCGCCAGCAGATCACCGCCGACGACTCCCCCATGGAGATCCGCAACGGCGACCTGTCCGTGGACGAGGCGACGTACAGCGCGAAGCTGAAGGGCCGGGTCCTCGACCTGACCTTCAAGGAGTTCGAGCTGATCAAGTACCTCGCGCAGCACCCCGGCCGGGTCTTCACCCGCGCCCAGCTGCTCCAGGAGGTCTGGGGCTACGACTACTTCGGCGGTACGCGGACGGTGGACGTGCACGTACGCCGGCTGCGGGCCAAGCTCGGCGTCGAGCACGAGTCGCTGATCGGCACCGTGCGCAACGTCGGCTACCGCTTCGTCGTCCCGGAGAAGCCCGAGCGGGCCGAGAAGGCCGCGCGGGACACCGCGGAGAAGGCCGATCGGGCCGCGCGCACGGGCGACTCCGACGGCGCCGGGGCGGCCGCCGCGAATCCCGCCGCGGGGCGGGCGCCGGGGGCCGCCGCCGAACGGGCGAAGGAAGCCGTCGCACGCCCTGCTCAGGGTTGAGTCCATCCGCGTAGACTGCGCGCGTGGCCAAGGTGACGCGGGACGATGTGGCGCGACTGGCGGGTACTTCGACCGCGGTCGTGAGCTACGTCATCAACAACGGACCCCGGCCGGTCGCCCCGGCCACGCGCGAGCGCGTACTCGCCGCGATCAAGGAGCTGGGCTACCGCCCGGACCGGGTCGCCCAGGCCATGGCGTCCCGGCGCACGGACCTCATAGGCATGATCGTGCCGGACGCGCGGCAGCCGTTCTTCGCGGAGATGACCCACGCCGTCGAGCAGGCCGCGTCCGAGCGCGGAAAAATGGTGCTCGTCGGCAACTCCGACTACGTCGAGGAACGTGAGACGCACTACCTGCGCGCCTTCCTCGGCATGCGGGTCTCCGGCCTGATCCTCGTCAGCCACGGCCTGACCGACCAGGCCGCCGCCGAGATCGACGCCTGGGACGCGCGCGTGGTGCTCCTGCACGAGCGCCCCGAGGCCATCGACGACGTCGCCGTAGTCACCGACGACGTGGGCGGCGCCCAGCTCGCCACCCGGCACCTGCTCGAACACGGTCACGCGTACGTCGCCTGCGTCGGCGGCACCGCCGAGACCCCGACCGTCGGCGACCCCGTCTCCGACCACGTCGAGGGCTGGCGGCGCGCCATGCGCGAGGCCGGTCTGCCGGTCGAGGGCCGCCTCTTCGAGGCCCCCTACAACCGCTACGACGCCTATCAGCTCGCCCTCGGCTTCCTCTCCCGCCCCGACCGCCCCACCGCGATCTTCTGCTCCACGGACGACCAGGCGATCGGCATCCTGCGGGCCGCCCGCGAGCTGCGCATCGACGTGCCCGGCGAGCTGGCCGTCGCCGGCTTCGACGACGTCAAGGAGGCCGGGCTCACCGACCCGCCCCTCACCACGGTCGCCTCCGACCGCCCGGCGATGGCCCGTGCGGCGGTCGACCTGGTGCTTGACGACGGGCTGCGGGTGGCCGGGTCGCGGCGGGAGCGGCTGAAGGTGTTTCCTTCGCGGCTCGTGGTGCGGCAGTCGTGCGGGTGCGGGCCTGCGGCCGCGGCTGATCTTTAGTTCGCGGGTGCCCGGGGCCGGGGTGCCTTGAGGCCGGGGTGCCTTGAGACCGGGGTGCCCGGAGGCCGGGGTGCCCGGAGGCCCGGGTGCCCGGAGGCCCGGGTGCCCGGAGCCTGCGCGTTCTTCGGGCCGGGGTCCGTGGGCAGCTTTGTGCCGGGGCACGTAGGTGGCTTTGTGCCGGGGCACGTAGGGGCTTTATATCGGGCAAACGCGGTTCTGTCGGGGTTCTCAGGGCGTCCTCAGGGGGCTCTCATGTGGCGGGAACACGATCGGAGACATGACAGAACTCTTCCGCCAGAGCGATGAGAACCCGTCCGGCCCGCACCCGCAGGCCCCGGCCCCGTCGGCCGCCCCGGCCCCGTCGGCCCCGCAGCAGCCCGGCTTTCCGCCGCCGCCCGCCTTCGGGCCCGGCCCCGCCGGTGGGCCCGCTCACTCCGGGCGTCGGCGCGCCCGTGGCCCCGTGGCCCTCCTGGCCGCCGTCGCCCTCGCCGCCGCGGCCGTCGGCGGTGGCACCGCGTACGCCTTCCAGACGCTGACCGGTGACGACAGCGGCAGCGGTGGCACGCGGAACGTCAACGGGACCAGCGTCTCCGCCGGCAGCAAGGGAACCGTCGCCGGGGTCGCCGCCGCCGTCTCCCCCAGCATCGTCGAGATCAACGCCAGCACCGGCTCCGGCAAGTCCACCGGGTCCGGCGTGATCATCACCTCCGACGGCGAGATCGTCACCAACAACCACGTCATCTCCGGCGCCACCGACATCACCGTCCGGACCAGCGACGGCAAGACCTACAAGGCCAAGACCGTCGGCACCGACAGCAAGAAGGACCTCGCCCTGATCAAGCTGGAGGGGGCGTCCGGTCTCAAGGCCGCGAACCTCGGTGACTCCGACGACGTGCAGGTCGGGCAGGAGGTCGTCGCCATCGGCTCGCCCGAGGGGCTGACCGGGACCGTCACCAGCGGCATCGTCTCCGCGCTCGACCGGGACGTGACCGTCTCCGCCGATCCCGGGCGTGGGCAGGAGCAGGGGCAGGGCCAGGGGCCCGGTGGGGGGTGGCCGTTCGAGTTCGGTGGGGAGCAGTTCAACGGGGACACGGGGTCCTCGAAGACGACGTACAAGGCGTTGCAGACCGACGCGTCGCTCAACCCCGGGAACTCCGGGGGTGCGCTCATCGACATGAACGGGAACATCATCGGGATCAACTCGGCCATGTACTCGGCCGGTTCCGGGGCCGGGGCCGGTGGGGGGTCCGAGTCCGGGAGCGTGGGGCTCGGCTTCGCCATCCCCATCAACACGGTCAAGGCGGACCTGGGCAAGCTGCGGGCCGGGGCGGACGGGTAGGCCGGGGGCACCCCGCATCGGCGGAGGCTGTCCCACCCGAAGGGGACATCCACCCCCGGGGCCCGGGGCGGAGCCCCGGTTTCGGGAAGGGGCGGGACTGGGGAATGCCCCGCAGGGCCCACCCCCACCCCCCATGCGACGCTGATACCGACCGCCCCCGCCCGACCAGAAAGCCGAACCCCCATGAGTCCCGCCGAAGGCGACCGTGAGTTTTCGCATCCGCAGCAGCGCATCCTGATCGTGGACGACGAGCCGGCCGTGCGCGAGGCCCTGCAGCGCAGCCTCGCGTTCGAGGGCTACGGCACGGAGGTCGCCGTGGACGGCGCCGACGCACTGGAGAAGGCCGCGGCCTACCGCCCCGACCTGGTCGTACTGGACATCCAGATGCCCCGCATGGACGGCCTGACGGCCGCGCGGAGGCTGCGGTCGGCGGGCTCGACGACGCCGATCCTGATGCTGACCGCACGGGACACGGTCGGCGACCGGGTCACGGGCCTGGACGCGGGGGCGGACGACTACCTGGTCAAGCCGTTCGAGCTGGACGAACTGTTCGCCCGCATCCGCGCCCTGCTGCGCCGCAGCACGTACGCGACGGCGCCCGGCCAGAGCGCGACGGAGGACGAGGGCCTGACCTTCGCCGACCTGCGCATGGACCTGGCGACGCGCGAGGTGACCCGCGGGACCCGCACGGTGGAGCTGACCCGCACGGAGTTCACACTCCTGGAGATGTTCCTGGCCCACCCCCGCCAGGTCCTGACGCGCGAGCAGATCCTGAAGGCGGTGTGGGGCTTCGACTTCGAGCCGTCGTCCAACTCCCTGGACGTGTACGTGATGTATCTGCGGCGCAAGACGGAGGCGGGCGGCGAGCCGCGCCTCGTGCACACGGTGCGGGGAGTGGGGTACGTGCTGCGCGCCGATGCCTCGGGGTCCGGCGGCGGCGCGTGAACCGTCTCGTCCGCCGCTTCCGCGCGCTCCCGCTGCGCTCCCGGCTCGCCCTGCTCGTCGCCACGGCGGTCGCGGTGGCGGTCGCGGCCGCGGCGGTGGCGTGCTGGTTCGTCGTACGGAACGTGCTCGTCAGCTCGTTGGACGACGCGCTGCGGAGCAATCGCCCCTCGGATTCCGACGTCGTCGACCAGATCGACGTCCAGGGCGGGCGGTGTCTGCGTACCTTCCCCAGCAACCCGGACCTGTACAAGCAGACCATCCAGGTCGTCTTCGCGAACAACGCGAGCTGCGTCATCATGGGGCGGCAGAAGATCGACATCAAGGAGTCCGACCTCGCCGTCGCCCGCCAGGAGTCGGCGGAGACGTACCACAACACGCGCGCGGCGAACGGCGTCGAGTACCGCGTCTTCACCTACCCGCTGCAGAACGCGCCCCTCGCCGTCTCCGTGGCCCGCCCCCTCGACGAGGTCAACGACACCCTCAACAACCTCGTCCTCGTCCTCTCCCTCGTCGCCGGCGTGGGCGTACTCGGCGCCGGCGCCGCCGGGCTCTGGGTGGCCCGCACCGGCCTGCGCCCCGTCGACGAACTGACCGCCGCCGTCGAGCACGTCGCCCGTACCGAGGACCTGAACCTGCGGCTGCCCGCCGACGACGACAGCGACGACGAGATCGCCCGGCTCTCCCGGTCCTTCAACGCGATGACCTCCGCCCTCGCCTCGTCCCGGGACCTCCAGCAGCAGCTCATCGCCGACGCGGGCCACGAGCTGCGGACGCCGCTCACCTCCCTGCGCACCAACATCGAGCTGCTCGCCCGCAGCGAGGAGACCGGGCGCGCCATCCCGCCCGACGACCGCCGCGCGCTCCTCGCCTCCGTCAAGGCGCAGATGACCGAACTCGCCTCCCTCATCGGCGACCTCCAGGAGCTGTCCCGCCCCGACGCGGCCCAGGGCGGCGGCAAGGTGCAGGTGGTCGCCCTGCACGACGTCGTGGACGCGGCCCTGGAGCGGGCCCGCCTTCGCGGCCCCGAGCTGACCTTCGAGGCCGACCTCGCCCCGTGGTTCGTACGGGCGGAGCCCGCGGCCCTGGAGCGGGCCATCGTGAACGTCCTCGACAACGCGGTGAAGTTCGGCCCGGCGGGCACGGTCATCGAAGTCGGGCTCAAGGGCGGCGAGTTGACGGTACGGGACCACGGGCCCGGCATTCCCGCCGACGAACTGCCGTACGTCTTCGACCGCTTCTGGCGCTCCCCCACCGCCCGCAGCCTGCCGGGCTCCGGGCTCGGCCTGTCCATCGTCGCGCGGACCGTGCGGCAGGCGGGCGGCGAGGTCGCCCTCGGGCCCGCGGACGGTGGCGGCACGGTGGCCCGGGTGCGGCTGCCGGGGGCGGGGACGCCGCCGCCCGCGACGCCGTGAAGCGGCCCTGGTCGGCGGGCCTGGATGGGACCTGACCACCTGTAGGCCATTCCAACGAGACGGTGCGTCTTGCGTCGATGGCTCGTGGGTGTTACTGTCGTCCTCGTTGAAGCGAGACGAGACGTCTCGTCACTCACGAAGGGGTGCACACGCCTTACGCGCCCCGGCCACCGTCGTCTGCGAAAGAAGCCTCACTTGTTCCGTGCCCCAGCAGCACCCGCCGCCACCGTCGCCGCCCCTGCCCTCGCCGCCCCCTCTCCCACCACCTCCCAGCTCACCCTCACCGACGTCACCAAGCGCTACGCCGACCACCTCGTCCTCGACCGCGTCCGTCTCACCGTCCGGCCCGGCGAGAAGGTCGGAGTCATCGGGGACAACGGCTCGGGCAAGTCCACGCTGCTGCGGCTGCTCGCCGGGCGCGAGCGGGCCGACAACGGCACCGTCACCGTCGTCGCCCCGGGCGGCACCGGGCACCTCGCCCAGACCCTGGACCTGCCGGACTGGGCACGCGTCGGCGACGCCGTCGACCTCGCGCTCGCCGAACTGCGGTCCCTGGAGCGCCGGATCCAGGCCGCCGGCGCGGACCTGGACGGCGCCGACCCGGCCGCGTACGACACCTACTCCGCGCTCGTCGCCCGCTTCGAGGCCCGCGGCGGCTACGGCGCCGACCGGCGCGTCGACATCGCCCTGCGGCACCTGGGCGAGCACACCGGCCTCGACCGCTCGCGGCGGCTCGGCACGCTCTCCGGCGGGCAGCGCTCCCGGCTCGCCCTCGCCGCGACCCTCGCCTCCGCGCCCGAACTGCTGCTCCTCGACGAGCCGACCAACGACCTCGACGACGAGGCCGTGGCCTGGCTGGAGGAGCGGCTGCGCGCCCACCGCGGCACCCTCGTCGCCGTCACCCACGACCGGACGTTCCTTGACCGCGTCACCGACACCATCCTGGAGGTCGACCATGTCACCCGATCCGTGCGCCGCTACGGCGACGGCTACGCGGGCTACCTGACCGCCAAGGCCGCCGAACGGGCCCGGCACGAGCGGGAGTACGAGGACTGGCGTGCCGAAGTGGCACGGCAGTCGCGGCTCGCCGACTCGGGCATCGCGCGGCTCGACGCCATCCCGCGCAAGGCCCCCGCGGCCTTCAGCGGCGCGGGCGCCTTCCGGGCCCGGTCGCGGGCGCACGGCGCGATGGGCCGCATCCGCAACGCCCGCGAACGCCTCGGCCGGCTCACGGAGAACCCGGTGTCCGCGCCGCCGCAGCCGCTGCGGTTCGCTGCGAGCGTCGTGGGAGTGGCCGACGGTGCGGTCGAGGTGGCCGATCTGCGGGTGCCCGGGCGGCTCGCCCTGGACTCCCTGCGGGTTCCGGCCGGTGGGCGGCTGCTCGTGACCGGGCCCAACGGGGCCGGGAAGTCGACGCTGTTGCGGGTGCTCGCGGGGGAGGTCGAGCCGTCGCCGGGGGCGATGGTCCGGCGGCCCGCCCGGGTCGGGCTGCTCCGACAGGTCGCGGCGCCGCTGTCGCCCGCGGAGGCCGCGCGCTCGCTCCTCGCCTCCTTCGGTGAGGACCGCGCCGAGGAGCTGCTCGCGCTCGGCCTCTTCCGGGAGTCCGACCTGCGGCGCCCGGTCGGTGCCCTGTCCACCGGCCAGCGCCGTCGCCTCGAACTCGCCCGCCTGGTCACACGCCCCTACGACCTGCTCCTCCTGGACGAGCCGACGAACCACGTCTCGCCCGCGCTGGTGGAGGACCTGGAGGCGGCGCTCGCCACGTACGCGGGCACGCTGATCGTCGTCACGCACGACCGGCGCCTCCGGGCGGGTTACCGGGGCCGGACCCTGGCCCTGGGTCACCCTTCCTGGGGCTCCGCCCCAGACCCCGCTCCTCAAACGCCGGAGGGGCTGTCTCCCACCCACCCGCCCAAACCTGCACCCCTGCACGCAGACGGCACCCCCAGCCCGTCCGGCGTTTGAGGACGAGGCGCGGAGCGCCGATTCGAGGGAGGACCGTCCCACCCGCCACGGGACGACCGCCTACGGGGTCCAGGGGCGCAGCCCCCCACGCGGCGGAGCCGCAAATTGTCACAGCCGGGAAGGGGCGGGATCGGGGAAAGCCCCGCAGGGACTACGTCCCGAAGCCGATCCCGTACCCCTCGACCCCCACCCGTATCCCGTCCTCCTCCACCGTCACACCCCGCAACCGCATGGCCCCCTCGCCAGGAAGCTTCGGCAGTTCGAAGGAGAGGGAGAGCCGGTCGACGAGGACGGGCCGGGTGAGGTCGTCGAGGCCCTTGAGGAGGGCGGGGTCGAGGCCGAGGCGCTTCAGGAGGGCGGGGTGCCCGGCCGCCACGTCGATCAGGTTCAGCCGCATCACGTCGTCGACGAACTCCGGCGACCCGGTGACGTCGTTGAGCTTGGCGTCGCTGCGCAGCGCCTCGCGCACGGCGCCGTCCGGCACCCCGAGGCGCCGGGCGATCTCGGGCACCGCGAGCAGCGCCTTGGCCTGGGACGACTCGTCGGCGACGCGGCGCGCGCCGGTGCGGCTGAGGTGCAGGCCCTCGGACTCCCGCGCGCCGGGCCGGTAGGTCGCCATGTCGCCGATGTCGAGGCGCATCCGGTCGATGTCGGTGGCGACACCGCGCTCGCCGTTGCGCTCGATGCGGGCGTCGGCGCGGACCTTCAGGTCGTGCCCGGCGACGGGCAGGGTGCCGCGGGCGTACACCTTGTCGCGGCCGTGGCCGGTGAAGGTGACCTGGGAGGCGCCGAGCTCCCGGTTGAGGTCGTCGAAGGAGAGGAGCACCTCGCCGCGCATCCGCCCGATGACGGCGCCGGTCAGGGAGGTGGGCCCGTCGCCCTCCATGGTCACGTCGGTGGCGGTCGCGGAGACCTTGGCGAGCGAGACGCGGTCGGCGGCGACGTCGGGCACGGTCACCTTCACCTCGTCCAGGCGCTGGTCGAGAACCTGGGTGAGGAAGGGGAAGCCCTCGATGTCGACCTCGGGGGCCGCGCTCAGGTCCAGCTGGTCCTTGAGCTTGTCGGCGGCCTCGTGCTCGGCGTAGAGCAGGGCCCAGCGGTCGGCGAGGACCAGGAACGCGGCGGCGACGGCGAGGGCGACGACGACCTTGGCGGCCAGGGGGAGCCCGGCGAACCGGTTGCGGCGGCGACGGCTGCCGCGCCGGTGGTTGGGCGGCTCCCAGGGAGCGTCGGCCTTGTCCTCGGCGTCCTCGCTGTCCGCCTTGTCCGCGCTGTCCGCGCTGTCCTCCTTGAGGAATTCCTCCAGGGGGTTGGGCGCGAGGGCGCCGAGCTCTTCGTACGGATTGTGGCGAGATGTCTCAACGTACGGCTGGTGGGGGGATATCTCTTCTGACGCTGACGGAGCATGTGCGGCTATGCGGTGGGGGGAACGCATCAGTCGATCTCACCATACGTTCACACCCCACCCCAAGCTCGTTCGCCGGAGAGCTACTTCACAACGGTAATGCGGTCCGCCTTCGGCGGTGCGATCGGCTTGTCCGCCGAGGAGTTGGCCGCGAAGTAGTCGTTGAGCGCCTTCAGGTCGTCCGCGCCGACCAGCGGGTTCTTGCCCTTGCCGAGTTCGGCGAAGCCGTCGCCGCCGCCCGCGAGGAAGGAGTTCAGGGCGACGCGGTAGGTGGCGTTCGCATCGATCGCCTTGCCGTTCAGCTTCACGGAGTCGGTGACGATCCGGTCGGCGCCGGACTTCGTCATGTCGAGCGTGTACGTGAAGCCGTCGGAGACCTGGAGGATCTTCGGCGAGGCCTCGTTCGGGCCGCTGACCTGCTGGCGCAGCGCGGTCAGGAGCTGCGCGCCGGTGAGGTCGATCAGGTTCACGGTGTTGCTGAAGGGCTGCACGGTGAACGCCTCGCCGTACGTCACGACCCCGTCGCCCTCACTGCCGCTCGCCTTGTGGACGAGGTCGGAGCGGATGCCGCCCGGGTTCATCAGGGCCAGGCTCGCCTTGGGGTCCAGGGACTTGGCGTGCGCGAGCTGCGCGTCGGAGATCAGGTCACCGAGCGGGGACTCGGGCGAGGTGGCGCCGCGGCCGGGGATGTCGCCGGAGATGAAGCCGACGGGCTTGCCGGCGATGGGGGCCGCGAGCTTGTCCCAGCGCTTGATGAGGCGCCGCATGTCACGGGCCTTCGACTGCGTGCGGCTGACGACGTGGTTCGCCGACTTCACGCTGGTGCGGACGATGTCCTTGGTCTTTCGGTCGTACGTCAGCGTGGTGTCCGTGTAGAGCTTTCCGTACGAGGACGCCGAGGTGACCATGCGCGGCTTGCCGGAGGGGTCCGGGATGGTGCAGACGTACGCCTGGTGGGTGTGGCCGGTCACGAACGCGTCGACCTTGGGCGAAGCGGCCTTGGCGATCGCGGTGATCGGGCCCGAGATGCCGTCGCCCGCGCCCGGGGAGTCACAGTTGTAGTTGTACGCCTGGCTCGCCGGGGAGCCGCCCTCGTGGATGAGCGTGACGATCGACTTCACGCCCTGCTTGTCGAGGATCTTCGCGTACTTGTTGATCGTCTCGACCTCGTCGTGGAACTTCAGGCCCTTGATGCCGTCGGCCGAGACGATGTCCGGGGTGCCCTCCAGGGTCAGCCCGATGAAGCCGATCTTCACGCCCTTGTGCTTCCACACCGAGTAGGGCTTGAGGAGGGGCTTGCCGGTCTTCTCCTTGGTGACGTTCGCCGTGAGGTAGGGGAAGTCGGCGCCCTTGAACTTCTTCGGCTTGCCGTGCCTGTCCTTCTCGTAGCAGCCGTCCTTGGGGTGGCAGCCGCCGTTCTGGATGCGTGCCAGTTCCTTGGCACCCTCGTCGAACTCGTGGTTGCCGACGCTGGAGACGTCGAGGTCCATCTTGTTCAGGGCCTCGACGGTCGGCTCGTCGTGGAAGAGCCCGGAGAGCAGCGGGCTGCCGCCGATGAGGTCGCCGGCCGCCGCGGTGATGGAGTACGGGTGGCCCTTGCGGGCCGTGCGCAGGGACGTCGCCAGGTACTCGGCGCCACCCGCGTCGATCTTCTTCTCGGTCCCGTCCGGCTGCTTCTCGGTGACCTGGCCCGAGGAGCCCGCGGGGGCCTGGAGGTTGCCGTGGAAGTCGTTGAAGGACAGGAGCTGCACGTCGACCGTGCGCTTCTTGTCCTTGGCCATGGCGCCGTCCCGCGCGTCCTGCCCGGCACTCGCGGGCAGGGCGACGGCGAGCGCCCCGACGGTGGCGATGCCTGCCGCGACGGCTAGGACGCGGGTGGCTCGGCGCCTGGGCCTTCGGTGCTTCGGTATGGCCGACACGGGTTCCCTCCGGGGGGTGTGAGGACGACTTGGGCCGTCGGGCAGCCTATGGTCGACGCGCGTAGCGCAACAGAGCTCCGCTGGTTACAGGGTGGTTGCCATTTGTCTGCCGACTGGCTTCGGCCGAGGTTTGACCGGGCTGCGCGCTCGTCCTCAATCGCCGGACGGGCTCAGTGAGTCCGCCCCCTGCCCGTCGCCGTACCCTCGACCCATGACTGACGAGCAGCCCGCCAAGGCATCCGCCCTCCGCCAGATCGACACTCTCGACGTGCTCACGGCCGACCAGGCCGAGGCCGTGCTCGGGCTGCTCGCGGAGGCGGCTCGCACGGACGGCCAGCAGGCCGTTTCCGAGCAGGGACGGCTGCAACTGCGGGGCGGGGCCCGACCGGGCGTGCGGCATCTGCTGCTCTCCGTCGACAGCGAGTTCGTGGGCTACGCCCAGCTCGAGGACACCGACCCCGTCGAGGCCCCCGCCGCCGAGCTGGTCGTGCATCCGGCGCACCGGGGGCACGGGCACGGGCGGGCGCTCGGCACCGCGCTGCTCGCGGAGTCGGGGCGGCGGCTGCGGGTGTGGGCGCACGGCGGGCACTCGGCGGCGCGGCACCTGGCCCAGGTGCTCGGGCTCACGCTGTTCCGGGAACTGCGGCAGATGCGGCGCCCGTTGGCGGACCTGGACCTGCCGGAGCCGGTGCTGCCGGAGGGTGTGCGCGTACGTGCCTTCGTGCCCGGCGAGGACGACGCCGCCTGGCTCGCGGTGAACGCCGACGCCTTCGCCCACCACCCCGAGCAGGGCTCCCTGACCCAGCGCGACCTCGACGACCGCAAGGCCGAGCCGTGGTTCGACCCGGCCGGGTTCTTCCTCGCCGAGCGGGAGGCGGACGGTGATCTGGTCGGCTTCCACTGGACGAAGACGCACGCGGCGGAGCGGCTCGGCGAGGTGTACGTCGTCGGGGTGCGGCCCGGTGCGCAGGGCGGCGGGCTCGGCAAGGCGCTCACCACCATCGGTCTGCGGCACCTCGCGGCGGCCGGGCTCCCGACGGCGATGCTGTACGTCGACGCGGACAACAAGGCGGCGGTGAGCGTGTACGAGCGCCTCGGCTTCGTCACGCACGAGACGGATCTGATGTACCGCACGGAGTCCTGACCCGGGGTCCGGGCGAGCGCGCAACAACCCGGGGGGCGGCGTCACTTGACGCCGCCCCCTCTTTTGCATCACCCTTTCACTACTCAATTAGTGAAAGGGTGGTGCAAGGCAGTGGTCGAGTACCGCATCGACCGGCGCAGTGGCGTCGCCACCTACCTCCAGATCGTCCAGCAGACCCAGCAGGCCCTGCGCCTCGGCCTGCTGGCGCCCGGCGACAAGCTGCCCACGGCACGCGAGGTGGTCGAGGCCACCGCCATCAACCCGAACACGGTCCTGAAGGCCTACCGGGAGCTGGAGCGCGAGGGCCTGGTCGAGGCCCGCCGCGGCCTCGGCACCTTCGTCCGCAGGTCGCTCGGGAGCGCGCCCGCCGACTCCCCGCTGCACGGCGAACTCCTGGAGTGGGCCGCGCGCGCCCGCGCCGCGGGGCTCGACCGGGACGACGTGGCCGCGCTGTTCGCGGCCGTACTGGAGGAGAAGTTCCCGCAAGCGACCCGCGGCGCGCGGCAGCAACCCGTACCGCACGGAGCACCCACCGAGGGGGACCCCGCATGACCGACACCGCCATCGAGGCGGCCGACCTCGCCCTGACCTACGGCCGCCGCCGACCCGCCCTGCGCGGCTGCTCCTTCCGCCTCGCCGCGGGCCGCGTCTGCGCGGTCGTCGGCCCCAACGGCGCGGGCAAGTCCACGCTGCTCGCGCTCGCCGCGGGCCTGCTGCGGCCCACGTCCGGACGGCTCGCCGTGCTCGGCACCGCCCCGGCCGACGTCCGCACCAGGATCGCGTACGTGGCGCAGGACAAGCCGCTCTACCCGCGGCTCACCGTCGCCGAGACGCTGCGGCTCGGCGCCGAGCTGAACCCGGGCCGCTGGGACGCCGCCCTCGCCGCACGGGTGGTGGCCGCCGGGGAACTCGACCCGGGCGCCCGCGTCCGCTCCCTCTCCGGCGGCCAGCGCACCCGCGTCGCGCTCGCCCTCGCGCTCGGCAAGCGCGCCGAACTCCTGCTCCTGGACGAGCCGATGGCCGACCTGGACCCGCTCGCCCGCCACCAGCTGATGGGCACGCTGATGGCCGAGGCCGCCGAACACGGCACCACCGTCGTCATGTCGTCCCACATAGTCGGCGAACTCGCTGAGACCTGCGACCACTTGCTCCTCGTGTCCGGCGGCCGGGTCCGGCTCGGCGGCGGCATCGACGACCTGGTCCACGCCCATTCCCTGGTCACAGGGGCACGGCCGCTCACCGATCTCGCGGCGCACACCGTCGTCGAGTCCCACGCCACCGGCCGCGGCCTCACCGCCCTCGTACGCTCCGAAGGACCCCTGCGCCTCGACAGCGGCTGGGACGTCGAAGAACCCTCCCTGGAGGAGCTGTTGCTCGCCCATCTCCGCTCCCCCGACGCGCCGCCGCTGCTCACCCCCGGCGCGAACCCCGACGACCGCGTGGCGGTGACGGCATGACGACCGCCTCCCTGCACCCGGCCGCGACGAAGCCGGCCCGCGCCTCCTTCCTGCCCGGCGCCCACCGGTCCGTCCTGCGCCTGCACCGCGCCACCCTGTGGTCCGCGCTCGCGCTCGTCGTCCTCGCCTTCGCCGTGACGGGCTACGTGCGCCTGGCCCACGAAGGCAACCCCGGACTCATCAAGCCCTTCGGCCTCTCCAACGCCGAAGACCTGCTCCACACGTACCTCCAACGCGGCGCGGTCGCCCTGCTCTTCGTGCCGCTCGCCGTCGCCGCCTTCACCGCGGGCCCGCTCGTCGCCCGCGAACTGGAGGCCGGGCTGCACCGGTTCGCCTGGGCGCAGGGGGACTCACCGGCCCGCTGGCTCGGCGCGCGCCTCGCCGTGGCCGCCGCGCTCGCCGTCGCCGCGGGCCTCGCGGTCCTCGGCGTCTTCCAGGCCGGCGGCTCCGGACTCGTGCACGCCGTGGGGGACTCCCTGCACCTGGGCTGGTCCGACGGCCCGGTGTACGCGGCCACCGGGCCCGTCGCCGTCGCGTACTGCCTGCTCGCCGCCGCCGTCGGCGCGCTCGCCGGGCTGCTCCTGCGCCGCACCCTGCTCGCCGTGTCCGCCGCGGGCGCCGTCACCGGCGCCGTCCTGTGGCTGCTCGGCAGCGTCCGCTGGGACCTCTTCCCGGTCCGCACCGCCACCGGCTCCAGCGCCCGCGACCGCACCAACTGGTTCCCCGGCGACGTCCCCGCCGACAACTACGTCGTGGACCAGGGCGTCACCAACGCCGCCGGAGAGCGCTTCGCCCCTGGCCAGTGCCTCCCCGATCAGGCCGCCCCCTCCTGTCCCGCCGACACCCGCGTCGTCGAGGCGTGGGCGGACTTCCACCCCCGGTCGCACTTCTGGTACGTACAGCTCATCGAGTCCGGGATCGTCCTCGCGCTCGCGGCCGCGGCGGTGTATGCCTGCTTCCGGGTGCTGCGCCGTCGGACGCCCTGAACTGCCCCTGAGGCACGCTCTCCCGTGCAGATGCCTGGGGGTCTCTATGCGAACCCCCAGGCGTCATGTCGGCGTAACCACTGATTCAGACAGCCTTGCGACGCTCAGGCAATGCAGCCCCCCACCGTGCCCGAACCCGCGCAGGACGGAGCGCGCCCGAACGGCCAGGCCCGTCTCGCGCCCGAGGCCTTCGGCGCGCCCGGAGCGGGCACCACGCGGAACAATGGGCGCATGAGCGAGCCCACCGCGCAGTCCGACAACCAGCACGCCGACGTTCCCGGAGTGCGCCACGCGCAGCCGTCCGTCGGCTCCCTCGCCGCCCACCGGCCGCACACCATCGCGGCCACGGTCTCCGACCTGGACCCCGACATCGACGCCGATCTCGACGGGTACGACGAGGACGCCCAGGCCGGGTACGGCGGCGCGGAGCTGCCGCAGGGCCGCTTCCTGGACCGGGAGCGCAGCTGGCTCGCCTTCAACGAACGCGTCCTCGAACTCGCCGAGGACCCGAACACCCCGCTCCTGGAGCGGGCGAACTTCCTCGCGATCTTCGCCTCGAACCTGGACGAGTTCTTCATGGTCCGGGTGGCGGGCCTGAAGCGGCGCATCGCGACCGGCGTCGCCACCCGTTCGGCCTCGGGCCTGCAGCCCCGCGAGGTCCTTGAGCTGATCTGGTCCCGCTCCCGTGAGCTCATGGCCCGGCACGCCGCCTGCTACCAGGAAGAGGTCGCCCCGGCGCTCGCCGACGAGGGCATCCACGTGGTGCGCTGGAACGAGCTCACCGACAAGGAGCAGTCCCGGCTCTACACCCTCTTCATGCACCGGATCTTCCCGGTCCTCACTCCCCTGGCCGTGGACCCCGCGCACCCCTTCCCGTACATCTCGGGCCTGTCCCTGAACCTCGCCGTGGTGATCGAGAACCCGGTCACGGGCCACGAGCACTTCGCGCGCGTCAAGGTCCCGCCGCTCCTGTCCCGCTTCCTGGAGGCCTCCCCGCAGCGCTACGTCCCCATCGAGGACGTCATCGCCGCGCCCAAGCACCTCCAGGAACTGTTCCCGGGCATGAACATCAAGCAGCACCACATGTTCCGCCTCACCAGGAACGAGGACCTGGAGGTCGAGGAGGACGACGCCGAGAACCTCCTCAAGGCCCTGGAGAAGGAACTGATGCGGCGCCGCTTCGGGCCGCCGGTGCGCCTGGAGGTCGAGGAGTCCATCGACCGCAAGGTGCTCGACCTGCTGATGCGGGAGCTGAAGATCGGCGAGTCCGAGGTGCACCCGCTGCCGGGCCCCCTCGACCTCACCGGCCTGTTCTCCATCGCGGGCCTGGACCGGCCCGAGCTGAAGTACCCGAAGTTCGTCGCGGGCACCCACCGCGACCTCGCCGAGGTCGAGTCGGCGTCCGCGCCCGACATCTTCGCGGCCCTGCGCGGCGACCACGACGTGCTCCTGCACCACCCCTACGACTCGTTCTCCACGTCCGTGCAGGCCTTCCTGGAACAGGCCGCCGCCGACGAGAACGTCCTCGCCATCAAGCAGACGCTGTACCGCACCTCGGGCGACTCCCCGATAGTGGACGCGCTCATCGACGCCGCCGAGTCCGGCAAGCAGGTCCTCGTCCTGGTCGAGCTGAAGGCCCGCTTCGACGAGCAGGCCAACATCAAGTGGGCCCGCAAGCTGGAGGAGGCCGGCTGCCACGTCGTGTACGGCCTGGTCGGCCTGAAGACCCACTGCAAGCTGTCGCTCGTGGTCCGGCAGGAGGGTGACAACCTTGTCCGGTACTCCCACGTGGGCACCGGCAACTACCACCCCAAGACCGCCCGCCTCTACGAGGACCTGGGGCTGCTCACCGCCAACCAGGAAGTCGGCGCCGACCTCTCCGACCTCTTCAACCGGCTTTCGGGCTACTCGCGCCGCGAGACCTACCGGCGCCTCCTCGTCGCCCCCAAGTCCCTGCGCGACGGCCTGATCACCCGCATCAACCGGGAGATCCAGCACCACCGCGCGGGCCGCCCCGCCTACGTCCGCATCAAGGTCAACTCGATCGTGGACGAGGCCGTCATCGACGCGCTGTACCGGGCCTCGCAGGCCGGGGTGACGGTGGACGTGTGGGTGCGCGGGATCTGCGCGGTACGGCCCGGGGTCGCGGGCCTGTCCGAGAACATACGCGTGCGCTCCGTGCTCGGCCGCTTCCTGGAGCACTCCCGGATCTTCGCCTTCGGCAACGGGGGCGAGCCCGAGGTGTGGATCGGCAGCGCCGACATGATGCACCGCAACCTCGACCGCCGTATCGAGGCGCTGGTCAGGGTGATGGCCCCGGCGCACCGGGCGACCCTGAACCGGCTCCTGGAGACCGGCATGTCGGACACCACGGCCTCGTGGCACCTGGGGGCGGACGGCAACTGGACGCGGCATGCCACGGACCCGGACGGCCAGCCCCTGCGGAACGTACAGGAGATGCTCATAGACGCCCGGAGGCGCCGGCGTGGCACAGCAACACCATGAGATGACGGCGGGCGAGACGCTGTCGGTCTACCTGCAGGACCAGGCGACCGACTTCCTCCGCTCGCTGCGGCTGCACCGCGAGTCCTCTACGGACACGCACGGCGCCGAGGAGTCCCTGGAGGCGGCGCGGGCCCTGCGGCGCGCGTCCCGCAGGGTCGGCGCCACGCTGCACACCTTCCGGCCCCTCCTGGACCCGGAGTGGACGGAGTCGCTGCGGCCGGAGCTCGCCTGGCTCTCCGGCACGCTGGCCCGCGAGCACGCGTACGCCGCCCGCCTGGAGCGGCTCCTCGGCGCCCTCCACCGCCTGTCCTCCCCGCCGCCGCCCGCACCCTCGGCCCCGCTGCCGAGCCCATCGGCACCACCGCTTCGCGGTGGATACGCCCCACCCACCCACCCGGCACCCGGAACCGACCGGTGGCCCGGAGGCAGCCCGGGCGCACCCCTGCCCGGAGCCGCGGCCAGGACCACCCCCGGCCCAGCACCCACAGCCGACGTCCCCACCGCTGTGGGCAGGCACTCCGCAGGGCAGGCCCCACCCGCAGCCGCTCGTGATGCCGTATCCGCTGTGGGCAGGCGCCCCGCAGGGCGATGGGGGTCCCCCCGGTCGAGCGGAGCCGAGAGTGGGGGCGGGTGGGCACAGCCCCCGGCCGACGGCGCCGATACGGCCCAGTCCCGCCAGGCCGGCCTCCCCGCGCAGGCCCCCGCCTCGGGCCCCGCCAAGAAGCCCACCGGCCCCCTCGCCATAGGCGCGGCCAAAGCCGCCGCGCTCCTGGAGCGGCAGCTCACCCTGGCCCGCACCCGGGCCCACTCCGCCGCGCTCCAGGCCTTCGGCTCCTCCCGCTTCCACGCGGTGGCGGACAACGTGGCCGTCCTCGCCAGCGAGGTCCCCCTGTCCGCCACCCCGGACGCCGACCTCAAACCCCTGGCCGCGACGGCCGAACAGCACCTGGCGGAGGCGGTCGCCGACCTCCCCCTGCTCAGGGCGGGCCACCCGTACAACGCGGAGGCCCTGGTCCACGGCCTCGCCGCGGAGACCGCGCCGGAGGCCCAGGACGCCCCCTGGCTGAAGGTCCGCTCCCTGCTGCGCCTGCACCGCTACGCCCAGGAGGTCCTCCTCGGCGAGGCCCCCGTCGACCCCCGCATCCTCCAGGCGGGCCAGGCCCTGGACCTGCACCGCGAGGCCTCGGACGCGGCGGCGGCCGCCGCGTCGGCGGCCCGCACCCCCCGCATCGCCCCGGCCACCGCGTACGCCCTCGGCGTGCTGCACGCCGACCAGCGCCACGAGGTGGAGGCGGCGAGGTTCGCCTTCCAGCAGGCCTGGCTCCGCGAGGCGGTCACGGCGCCATGACGGGGCCGCCGGACCTGATCCGCGCGGCGGGCTGCGTGCTGTGGCGCCGCGCGGCGGTACCGGGCGGCCTTGAGGTCTGCGTGGTGCACCGGCCGAAGTACGACGACTGGTCGCACCCCAAGGGCAAGCTGAAGCCGGGCGAGTCCCCGCTGGCGGGCGCCGTGCGCGAGGTGGGGGAGGAAACCGGCCACGGCTGCGTCCCCGGCCCGCCCCTGCCCACGGTCCACTACCGCACCGGCGGCCGCCCGAAGGTGGTCCACTACTGGGCCGCCGAGGCCACCGAAGGACACTTCACCCCCAACCGCGAGGTCGACCGCCTCCGCTGGCTCCCCCCTGCCGAGGCCCGCGACCGCCTCACCCAGATCCGCGACCGCGAGCTCCTGGACGCCCTGCTCACCACGTTGCACCCGGTGGACGAGTCCTGAGCGAGGTGTGCGCGCCGGACGGGCACCGGAGACTGTGAGTGCCCGGTCGGACGCGTGCGGTGACACCATGCTGGTCGGCGGCACCCCTCCCACGGGATGCCGCCGCCTCGCCGCGCCTGTGGCGACGTAATACGACCGTGACCTAACCACAAAGTCCGCGTAGGTTCACCGCGCGTTCATTTACGGCCATCGGTCACTTCACCTGATCTGCCTAATTTCGGCCCTACGTGATGCGTGGCGCGATCGCACAGACCGCCGGGCAGCCCGTGCCAGAACCCACGGCCACCCACGGCCACTCGTACAGACTTCGCACGCCGCCGCCCGGCGGCTCCCGGAAGGAACTCCCGACAGTGAAGCTTCAGCGCATGAACCGGCGGGCCCTCACCCTCGGTGCTCTCGCCGTCTCCGGCGCCCTGGCCCTCACGGCGTGCGGCTCGGACGACGACGGCAGCAGCAACGGCGGCAAGAAGACCAACGCCAACAGCAACATCGACTGCGACAACGCCAAGGGTCAGCTCATGGCCTCCGGCTCGTCCGCGCAGAAGGGCGCGATCGACGCCTGGGTCAAGCAGTACCGCGCGGCCTGCAAGGACGTGCAGCTGCAGTACAAGCCGGACGGCTCCGGCGCCGGCATCACCTCCTTCCTCCAGGGCCAGACCGCCTTCGCGGGCTCCGACTCGGCCCTGAAGCCCGAGGAGATCGCCGAGTCCAAGAAGGTCTGCAAGGGCAGCCAGGCCATCGACCTGCCGATGGTCGGCGGCCCGATCGCGATCGCCTACAACGTCCCGGGCGTCGACAGCCTCACCCTGGACGCGAAGACCGTCGCCGACATCTTCAACGACAAGATCAAGACCTGGGACGACAAGGCGATCAAGAAGCTCAACCCCGACGCCAAGCTCCCCGGCACCAAGATCCAGGCCTTCCACCGCTCCGACGAGTCCGGCACCACGGACAACTTCACCAAGTACCTGAAGGGCGCCGCGCCGTCCGCGTGGCCGCACGAGCCCGCGAAGGTCTGGGCGGCCAAGGGCGGCCAGTCCGCGAGCGGTTCCTCCGGCGTCGCCCAGCAGGTGAAG
This sequence comes from Streptomyces sp. RK9, assembly GCF_045070545.1. Classification (NCBI taxonomy): domain Bacteria; kingdom Bacillati; phylum Actinomycetota; class Actinomycetes; order Kitasatosporales; family Streptomycetaceae; genus Streptomyces; species Streptomyces sp. RK9. The sequence goes on from NZ_CP173704.1 coordinate 703,877, forward strand.
CAGACCGAGGGCGCCATCTCCTACATGGAGCTGTCGTACGCCACCGAGGGCATCAAGACCGTCGACATCAAGACGGGCGCCAAGGAGCCGGTCAAGGCCACCGTCGACAACGCCTCCAAGGCCATCTCCGAGGCCAAGGTCGTCGGCAAGGGCAAGGACCTCGCCATGGAGCTGAACTACAAGCCCACGGCCGAGGGCGCGTACCCGATCATCCTCGTCACGTACGAGATCGTCTGCGAGAAGAACAACAAGAAGGACACCCTCGAGACCACGAAGTCCTTCCTGAACTACATCGCCAGCGAGGACGGCCAGTCCGTCCTGAAGGACGAGGCGTACGCCCCGATGCCGACCGAGATCATCACCAAGGTCCGAGAGACCGTCAAGGGCCTGAGCTGAATCTGAGCGCGGCCCGCCTCCCCGGCGGGCCGCGCCGTCCGGTGCACCGCCGCCAGGAGCCACCCGCGCCGAAGGCACGGCCGGCTCCGCAGACCGGAGAACCCCATGGACATACCTACCGACACCCCTCCCCCGCCCTCGCACGTCGAGGACGCCAAGCCGACGACCACCGAGCAGAAGCGCGCCGCGCGCGGCGCCACCCGACCCGGTGACCGGATCTTCCTCGCGCTCTCCCGGGGCTCCGGCATCACGCTGCTGCTGATCATGGCCGCCGTCGCGGCCTTCCTCGCCTACCGCGCGTCGATCGCGCTCGCGGACAACGAGGGCAGCTTCCTCACCACCTTCGAGTGGGACCCCGCGGGTGCCCTGCACGACGGCAAGCCCTACTTCGGCATCGCCGTCCTGGTCTTCGGCACCATCGTGAGCTCGATCATCGCGCTCGTGATCGCCGTGCCCGTGGCCATCGGCATCGCGCTGTTCATCTCGCACTACGCGCCGCGCAGGCTCGCCGCCCCCATCGCCTTCGTGATCGACCTCCTGGCCGCCGTGCCCTCGATCGTGTACGGCCTGTGGGGCGCCCTCGTGGTCGCCCCGAACCTCACCGGGCTCTACAGCTGGCTCGACGACTACTTCGGCTGGACCGGCATCTTCGAGTACCAGGGCGGCGCCCCGCGCTCCCTCATGACCGTCGGCATCCTGCTCGCGATCATGATCCTGCCGATCATCACCAACGTGAGCCGCGAGGTCTTCCTCCAGGTCCCGAAGATGCACGAGGAGGCCGCGCTGGCCCTCGGCGCCACGCGCTGGGAGGTCATCCGCATGTCGGTGCTCCCCTTCGGCCGCTCCGGCATCATCTCCGCCTCGATGCTGGGCCTCGGCCGCGCGCTCGGCGAGACGATCGCCGTGGCCACCGTGCTCTCCCCGACCTTCGTGATCCAGGCCTCCGTGCTCGACTACGGCGGCGGCACGTTCGCGCAGAACATCGCCAGCAAGTTCAGTGAGGCCAGCGAGTACGGCCGGGACGCCCTCATCGCCTCCGGTCTCGTCCTCTTCGTCATCACTCTCCTTGTCAACGGCGCGGCCCGGCTCATCATCGCCCGCCGCAAGGAGTACTCGGGGGCCAACGCATGAGCACCACGACCGTCAAGCCCACCGGTACCCCCGGCGGCAAGCCCGCCCCGTCCGAGCTGCAGCGGGCGCGCCTGCCCCGCTGGGCGCCCTACGTCATCGCCGTCGGCTCCCTCGCCGTGGGCAGCGGCATCGGCCTCGCGGCCGACCTCAGCTCCCGCCTCCAGTGGGGCCTCATCTCGGCGATCCTGTTCGTCGGCGTCTCGTACTTCCTCGCGGCGACCGTCGAAGGCACCCGGCAGGCCAAGGACCGCCTGGCCACCTCGCTGGTGTGGGTCATGTTCCTGCTGGCCGTCGTGCCGCTGGCCTCGCTCATCCTCGAGACCGTCCAGCGCGGCACGAAGGTCTTCGACGGGTACTTCCTGAGCCACTCGATGGGCGTCGTCGCCGACGACGAGCCCGGCGGCGGCATCTACCACGCGATCATCGGCACCCTGGAGCAGGTCGGCCTCGCCTGCCTGATCGCCGTGCCGATCGGCCTGCTCACCGCGATCTACCTCGTCGAGTACGGACGGGGCAAGCTCGCCAAGGCCGTCACCTTCTTCGTCGACGTGATGACGGGCATCCCGTCGATCGTCGCCGGTCTGTTCGTCCTCAGCTTCTGGATCCTGATCCTGGGCTTCGACTTCTCCGGCTGGGCCGGCGCCATGGCGCTGTCGATCCTGATGATGCCGGTGGTCGTCCGCTCCACCGAGGAGATGCTGAAGCTCGTCCCGAACGAGCTGCGCGAGGCATCGCTCGCCCTCGGCGTACCGAAGTGGCGCACCATCCTGAAGGTGGTCCTGCCCACCGCGATCGGCGGCATCACGACCGGCGTCATGCTGGCCGTCGCCCGTATCGCGGGCGAGACCGCGCCCGTGCTGCTCCTGGTCTGGACGAACCCGTTCATCAACACGGACCCGTTCAACGGACCGCAGGGCTCGCTGCCGCTGTACATCTACCAGCAGTACGCGTCCGGCACGAACGCCGGTTACGACCGTGCCTGGGCAGCGGCGCTCGCGCTGATCGCCTTCATCATGATCCTCAACCTCGTGGCCCGCGGCATCGCCCGCTGGAAGGCCCCGAAGACCGGTCGCTGACGCGACCATCCGGCTCCGCCTGCGCGAGAGCATTCGGCTCCGCCGAGTGGGGCCAGACAGCGACCGACAGCAGACTTCCGAAAGAAGCAGTGATCTCCATGGCCAAGCGAATCGACGTATCGGGCCTCAACGCCTACTACGGTTCCCACAAGGCGATCGAAGACATCTCCATGACCGTGGAGCCGCGCTCCGTGACGGCCTTCATCGGTCCGTCCGGCTGCGGCAAGTCCACGTTCCTGCGCACCCTGAACCGCATGCACGAGGTCACCCCCGGCGGCCGCGTCGACGGCAAGGTGCTCCTCGACGGCGACGACCTGTACGGCTCCGGCGTGGACCCGGTGAACGTGCGCCGCACCATCGGCATGGTCTTCCAGCGCCCCAACCCCTTCCCGACCATGTCGATCTACGACAACGTCGCGGCGGGCCTGAAGCTCAACGGCTCGTACAAGAAGAGCGAGCTGAACGACGTCGTCGAGAAGTCCCTCAAGGGCGCCAACCTCTGGAACGAGGTCAAGGACCGCCTGAACAAGCCCGGCTCCGGCCTCTCCGGCGGCCAGCAGCAACGCCTGTGCATCGCCCGCGCCATCGCCGTGGAGCCGCAGGTGCTCCTGATGGACGAGCCGTGCTCGGCGCTCGACCCGATCTCCACCCTCGCCATCGAGGACCTGATCGGCGAGCTGAAGGAACGCTTCACGATCGTCATCGTGACGCACAACATGCAGCAGGCGGCGCGCGTCTCGGACCGCACGGCCTTCTTCAACCTCGCGGCGGTCGGCCAGCCCGGCAAGCTCATCGAGATCGACGAGACGGAGCGCATCTTCTCCAACCCGTCGGTCCAGGCCACCGAGGACTACATCTCCGGCCGCTTCGGCTAGACCTCACCGGCCGGACAGAACTCCCCGCGGTGCTGCATGGCGGTGCCACCGCAGGGACGAAAAGGGCCCGCCCCCTGGCTCCCGGGGGGCGGGCCCGCATCACTTTCCCGTCCCGCCCCGGCCGCCCTTCCCGCCTCTCCCGTGTGCGGCTCTCCCGTATGCGGCGTCACCACAACTATCCGCGCCCCCCGTTGGTCAACATCGGCATCAGGACCTGGCCGGAATCCGTTCCCGGCCCGGCACACACCCTGGGGGGACCCTCTCTTGCGCAGCACCACCTATCTCACAGCCGCGGCCTGCGCCGCGGCCCTGCTGAGCATCACCGCCCCGGCCCAGGCCGCGCCCGCGGCCCCCGCCGAGGCGGCCGCCGCGAAGGACGCCGCCGACTTCAACGGCGACGGCTACCCGGACCTGGCGATCGGCGCGCCCAGCGCCAAGATCGACGGCATCAAGCGGGCCGGGCTCGTCTCGATCGTCTACGGCTCCGCCGAGGGCCTGAAGTACGACAAGCAGCAGCTGATCAGCCGGGCGACGCCCGGCGTCCCGGGCGACCCCAAGGCCTCCGACTACGGCTGGGGCAACAAGGCCGACCACGGCGACCTCGACGACGACGGCTACGACGACGTGCTGATCAGCGCGGGCGGCGACCAGCTCGTGCTGTGGGGCGGCAAGGACGGCATCAACGGCGGCACCCAGGTCGCCGCCGGCGACGGCAGCTCCGCGGAGTCCCCCGCCTTCCGCTCCGGCTGGCACGGCATCGGCGACGTCAACGGCGACGGCAAGGACGACATCGTCGGCGGCGCCCAGGTCGGCCCGTGGGAGGGCGAGTCCAAGTGGGGCCTCGGCATGCTGTACGGCCCCATCAACCGGACCACCGGCAAGCCGGCCGCCATCCACTACAAGGACACCCAGGCCGAGGACGGGTTCTCCGTCAGCGGCGCCGAGATCGGCGACATGACCGGCGACGGCATCGACGACCTGGTGGTCATGGGCTCCATCCGCAGGCCCTACTGGGAGTCCGAGGCCCGGGTCCTGAAGGGCACCCGAGACGGCCTGGTCTTCGGCGGCACGCTCAACTCCCGCTACACCGGCACCTTCGGCGATCTGAACGGCGACGGCTACCAGGACTTCGTCGGCACCCCGCAGGCGTCCGACGTCAAGAACTACGGCGGCATCTCCGTCACGTACGGCGGCCCGGACGGCGTGAGCAAGACCCTGCCCGCCCGCGTCTACGACCAGGACAGCCCGGGCGTCCCCGGCGTCAACGAGAAGGGCGACCGCTGGGGCACCGACGTGGCCGTCGGCGACCTGGACAAGGACGGCTACGGCGACCTCCTGGTCGGCGCGTCCTGGGAGTCCGCGACGGACCCGGCCACGGCCGTGTCCGGCTCGGTCACCATGCTGCGCGGCAGCAAGACGGGCGTCACCACCGAGGGCGCCAAGGTCCTCACGCAGAACTCCAAGGGCATCCCCAGCACCTCCGAGAAGTCGGACCACTTCGGTGAGGCCGTCTCCGTCCTCGACGCCGACAAGAACGGCACCCCCGAGGTCTACGTCGGCGGCCCCGGCGAGGACACCTGGGTCGGCCGCACCTGGCAGCTCCAGACCGACAAGAGCGGCATGATCGGCACCGGCGCCAAGAGCTTCAACCTCGGCGGCGGCTACGGCTCCGCCCACTTCGGCGAGTACTTCGCGAAGTAACGGCGTACGCGCGGAGCGCCTCCGTACACACAAGTGCCCCCGGCCCGGATCACCACGATCCGGACCGGGGGCACTCCCGCATCCCGCGCCGCTACAGGAACGCCAGATTCACGATCCAGAAGCTCAGCGCCGCGACCAGCGCCGCGGCCGGCATGGTGATGAACCAGCCGAGGATGATGTTCTTGGCGACGCCCCAGCGCACCGCGTTCACCCGCTTGGTCGCACCGACACCCATGATCGCGGACGTGATGACGTGGGTGGTCGAGATCGGCGCGTGGAACATGAACGCGGTGGTGAACATGATCCCCGCGCCCGTGGTCTCCGCGGCGAAGCCCTGCGGCGGGTCCAGCTCGATGATCTTGCGGCCGAGGGTGCGCATGATGCGCCAGCCACCGGCGTACGTACCGAGGGACAGCATCACCGCACAGGAGATCTTGACCCAGATCGGGATCGGGTCGCCCGCGTCCTCGACATCGGCGATGACCAGGGCCATCACCACGATGCCCATGGTCTTCTGGGCGTCCTGGAGGCCGTGGCCGAGCGCCATGCCGGCCGCCGAGACGGTCTGCGCGATCCGGAAGCCGCGCTTGGCCTTGTGCGGGTTGGACTTGCGGAACATCCACATGATCGCGCACATCACCAGATAGCCGACCAGCAGACCGACCAGCGGCGACAGGAACATCGGGATGACGATCTTCTCGACGACCCCGGACCAGATCACCCCGATGCCGCCCGCGAGCGCCGCGCCCACCAAACCGCCGAAGAGCGCGTGCGACGAGGAGGAGGGCAGGCCGAAGTACCAGGTGACGAGGTTCCAGACGATGGCGCCGACCAGACCGGCGAAGAGGATCCACATCCCCTTGGTGCCGTGCGGCGTCTCGATAAGACCCTCGCTGACCGTCTTGGCGATGCCGCTGCCGAGGAAGGCACCGGCGAGATTCATGACCGCGGCCATGGCGAGCGCCGCGCGTGGCGTAAGCGCCCGCGTGGAGACGGAGGTGGCGATGGCGTTCGCGGAGTCGTGAAAGCCATTCGTGTACGTGAAACCGAGCGCGACGCCAATGGTCACGACCAACGCGAAGGTGTCCATGGAGGTGCCTCAGGACTCCTTGACCGCGATGGTCTCCACGGTGTTGGCGACGTGCTCGAACGCGTCGGCCGCCTCTTCCAGCACATCGACGATCTGCTTGAGCTTCAGCACCTCGATGGCGTCGTACTTGCCGTTGAAGAGGTGGGCGAGCAGCTTGCGGTGGATCTGGTCGGCCTGGTTCTCCAGGCGGTTGACCTCGATCCAGTATTCGGTGAGGTTGTCCATGGTGCGCAGATGCGGCATGGCCTCGGCCGTCAGTTCGGCGGCGCGGGCGAGGACCTCGATCTGCTGCTCGACGCCCTTGGGGAGCTCCTCGACCTGGTACAGAACGACCAGGTCGACGGCCTCCTCCATGAAGTCCATGATGTCGTCGAGCGAGGACGCGAGGGAGTAGATGTCCTCGCGGTCGAACGGCGTGATGAACGAGGAGTTCAGCTGGTGGAAGATCGCATGCGTCGCGTCGTCCCCCGCGTGTTCCGCGGCCCGCATACGCTCAGCGATCTCGGCTCGGGCCGAGGCGTCGGCCCCGAGCAGTTCCATCAGGAGCTTGGAGCCGGTGACGATGTTGTCCGCGGATGCGGCGAACATGTCGTAGAAGCTCGTCTCCCTGGGGGTCAGACGAAATCGCACGTGGGGTCCTCGGGGTGCTTTGGATGCGGTCAGGCTGATGCTAGGCGCATCATCCGGCCACGGCTAACCGGCCGGACCCCAGTGTCGCCCATCAGGCACAGTGATCAGCACACCACCCGAGGAATCGGCTACCCTATACCCACCAGGGGTATGCACAGGAGGACGCGATGACGACCACAGAGGCAGCCGCGGCGGCCACGACCGAAGCGCCCTCCGGCGAGGACCAGGCGGCAGCGGCGGGCACGGCCCATCAGACACACGGCTACCACAAGCAGAAGGACGAGCACCTCAAGCGACTGCGCCGCATCGAGGGCCAGATCAGGGGCCTGCAGCGGATGGTCGAGGAGGACGTCTACTGCATCGACATACTCACGCAGGTCTCCGCCGGCACGAAGGCCCTGCAGTCCTTCGCCCTGCAGCTCCTGGAGGAGCATCTGCGCCACTGCGTCGCGGACGCGGCGGTCAAGGGCGGTGACGAGATCGACGCGAAGGTCGAGGAGGCGACGAAGGCGATCGCGAGGATGCTGCGCACCTGAGGTGACGCGGCGCGACCGCCCGCGGCAGGCAGTGAAGGCGGGTGGGTGGGTGGGGAGATCCGCCGCGAAGCGGCGGACACGGCGACCAGGGCCTAGGGCCGGGATTCGTCCCGGGCCACCCCACCGTCCCCGTCGAAGACCCTGAGCACCTCGTCGATCCGGTCGGCGCTGAGCCGCTCACCGCGCGCGGCGGACGCCGCGATGATCAGGTCTCCGCACAGCTCGATCTCGGCGAGGGCAACGTGGTCCTGAACTGCCGTTCCGCCCACCGGAGCCACGTTCACCACCTCTTCCTGACCACACTCGTGCCGGTATCGGCTTCCTAGAGTAGGGAGCGGCCTACGCACCGCGCATGGCACGGACGGACCATATTCCACCCCTCACCCGTGCAACGGCTCAACGCTCGGCGATCTTCCCGGTGAAGATGTCACCGGCCGCGGGGAGCCGCACCCGCACCGGCGCCCCGTACCCGTAGAGCGAGGTCGTCGACACCACCGTCGCGTCCGCGACCCGGAAGCGGTGGCGCACCTCACGCAGCCGCCCCCGCCCGTCGAGGTAGGCGTCGAACGGCACCCCGGCCTTGCTGAACCCTTTCTCCACCGCGGTCCGCAGCGCGGTCCTGTGCTCCTTCGAGGCCGTCCGCACGGCCCGGGCCAGGTCCACCACGCCGCGGTAGTGCCGCACGTCGACGCCGCCGAGACGGGTCCGCTCCACATACGTCACCTCGCCCGCGCCGCGCAGGAGTTCGGCCGCGGCGAACGGGTCGGTGGCGCCGCCGGTGACGAGGTTCCCGTCGGACAGGGACGCCGTCTCGATGTGCACCCACTTGTCGGCGGGCACGCCCGCGCCCCGGTTCTTCATGTACAGGTCGCCGCCCGCGAGCAGCTCGGTCACGGGCGGCCTGCGCCCGGCCCGCCTGCCCGCGGGGTCCTGCGGAAGGACGACGTCGAGGCGGCCGACGCGGCGCCGGAAGTCGTACCCGCCCCGGCCCGTGACGGTCACGCGGGTGCCGCCGCTGGCCATCTCCATGGCCGTGCGCGCCTTCGAACTCCCGGCGCGCACCAGGGAGTCGGGGGCCGCGCGCACGGTGCCGACGGGGTCGGCCGCCGCCGGGTCGTCGCTGGCCGCGGCCCCGCCGCCGGCGCACGCCGTGACCAGCGCCATCAGCGCCGCCGCACCCGCCACGGCCGCTCCGCCCCTGTGCCCGCGCCGCTGCCCCATCGCCCCGTCGACCCCCAGCCCTTCCCGCCTCGACCGCCCGGCCCTTGCCGTTTCGCTTAACGACCGGTCCGAGGGGTCGTCACGCGGGAGCGGGTTCACCCGGCGGGCGTACCGTGGTCGCGTGGCTGAGCAGCGACCTCCGGAACCGCACCGGACCTCGACCGTCGAGAACGGCCCGTTCTGCGCCGCCCGGTGCACCTGCGGCTGGCGGGGTCCGGCCCGAAGAGCGCGCAGCAGGGCCCGCACGGACGCGGCGGATCACTTGGCGCAGCCGGTGTAGCCCGCTCGCGGCGCCCGCCGGCGGAGCGGTTCGCGGCGCCCGCGGCAGAAACGTTCTCCTCGCACCTGACGCGAACGTTCACGGGGCCCTGTGACGGGAACCCCCGAAGCGCCCGCGCCGTCTCGTTGTGCGGGAAGCAACGGGAGGGCCTCATGCAACGACGTACGTTCCTCGGAACGACGACCGCCGCGCTCGCGGCGGCCACCACCGCCTGCACCAGCGGCGCGGACTCCGGCGGCGGGGCGAGCGGCACCGCCACCACGCGCACCACGCGCACCAGCACCACGCCGATCAGGACGGCCGCCGCCTCCGCCCCGGCAAGCCTCGCCGCCCTCGCCCGGGACCTGGACGGCACCCTGGTCCGCCCGAACGAGGCCGCCTGGGCCACCGCCCGCCAGCTCTACAACACCCGCTTCGACAACCTGAAGCCGACCGCCGTCGCCTATGTCGCGGGCGTCGACGACATCCGCACCACCCTGGCCTACGCCCGCGCCCACGACACCCCCGTGTCCATCCGCAACGGCGGCCACTCGTACGCCGGTTGGTCCTCCGGCACCGGCCGCCTCGTCATCGACGTCTCCAAGCTGAACCGCGTCCGCTCCAGCGGCACCACCGCCACCATCGGCGGCGGCGCCAAGCTCATCGACGTCTACCGCGCCCTCGCCGCGAAGGGCGTCACCATCCCCGCGGGCTCCTGCCCCACCGTCGGCATCAGCGGCCTCACCCTCGGCGGCGGCCACGGCGTGGTCTCCCGCGCCTACGGCCTGACCTGCGACAGCCTCACCGGCGCGACCCTCGTCACGGCGGACGGCAAGCAAATACGGGCCAGCAAGAGCGAGAACAAGGACCTCTTCTGGGCGCTGCGCGGCGCGGGCAACGGCCAGTTCGGCATCGTCACCGAGCTGACCTTCCGCACCCACCCCGCCCCGCAGGCCGTCTCCGCGTATCTGACCTGGCCCTGGTCGAAGGCAACCGCCGTCCTCAAGGCCTGGCAGGAGTGGGGGCCCTCGCAGCCGGACGAGATCTGGTCGTCGGCGCACCTCGCGGCGGTGCCGGGCGGCACGCCCACCATCTCCGTGGCCGCGTTCTCCCTCGGCACGTACGGCTCGCTGCAGAACGCCGTCGACCGCCTGGCCGACAAGGTGGGCTCGCCCGCGCGCAGCGTCTCGCTGAAGCGGCGCACCTACGAGCAGGCGATGGAGGTGTACGCGGGCTGCTCGTCGTTCGCCTCGGACGCCCAGTGCCATCTGCCGGGCTCGACGCCGGGCCGCACGCCGAGCGGCGCGCTCGGCCGGGAGACGTACGCGGCCCGCTCGGACTTCTTCGACCGCTCCCTGTCCGCCGCGGGCATCCGGGCGCTGCTCCACCAGATCGAGGGCGTGCGGGGCGAGCGCGGCACCGCGGGCAGCATCGCCCTGACCGCGCTCGGCGGCGCCATCAACCGCGTCGACCCGACGGCCACGGCGTTCGTCCACCGCCGCTCGCGGATGCTCGCCCAGTACATCGTGTCCTGGCGCGCGGGCACCTCGGGGAGCACCGCGCAGTCCTGGCTGAACACGGCCCACACCGGGATGCGGCGGTACGCGTCCGGGGCGGCGTACCAGAACTACGCGGACCCGACGCTCACCAACTGGCGGGAGGCGTACTACGGGCAGGCGGCGCCGCGCCTGAAGAAGCTGAAGAAGCAGTACGACCCGACGCGGTTCTTCTCGTTCCCGCAGGCGCTGTAGCTCGTTCCCGCAGGCGCTGTAGCTCCTTCCCGCAGGCGCTGTAGCTCGTTCCCGCAGGCCCTCGTCGCCGTCCCCCGGGCTAGGCCGCCAAGTCCCGCTCGTCGGACCCCGGCGCCGTCTCCTGCTCGGCCAGGGCGGCGACCGGCTCGACCTCGCCGGAGCCGCGCCACACCAGGCGGGAGGCCTTCCCGGAGCGGGCGACGGCCTTGGCGACGGGGGTGAGCAGGGCCATGGCGAGCGGCGAGAGCAGCAGCGCGACCGCCGTGCCGAGCGCGAACCCGCCGACCACGTCGGTGGGGTAGTGCACGCCCATGAAGACCCGGCAGAAGCCCTCGGCGACGGCGAGCGCGATCCCGGCGACGCCGAACTTGCGGTGGGCGACGAAGAGGCCGACGCCGATGGCCATGGCGAGCGTCGCGTGGTCGCTCACGAAGGAGTAGTCGGTCTTGCCGTCGACCAGGACCTCGAGGCCCTGGTGGTCCACGAAGGGGCGCGGGCGTTCCACGAAGCCCCTTATCGGCACGTTCACCAGGACGGCGATGCCGGCGGCGAGCGGCGCCCACACGACGGCGGCGACGGACGAGGCCGCGTCGTCGAGGACCGGGCGGCGGCGGGCACCCCACCAGCACCACACGACGAGCAGGACCAGGGCGAGCAGGAGTCCGTACTCACCGACGAACTCCATGGTCCGCGCGAGCCAGCCGGGGGCGTCCTCGGCCAGGCCGTTGATGTCGTAGAGCAGGCTGACGTCGGGGTTCGACCCGGAATCATCGAGTCCAGCCATGATGCTGCGGCCCCTTGTCTTCTCACTCGCGAGCGCACGTGGTCGTGCGCCCTTCCATCAACCCCCGTGGTCAGTGCAGTCGTGCCGCTGGTTCAGTGCTCCCCGCGCTGTTCTTCGCGTACGTGCCGTACCAGACAAGGGAACGCCTGGTCCCCTTCCATACGTTCCACTCTCCACCGAATGATCACTCAGACGTTATCGAAGAGAGATTCATCGCCGCAGCTCAGGGGGCTGCTTCAACGGAGGGTTCAAGCCAGCTCGGGCGCCGCGCGCGCCGTGCGCGCGCCCTCCGCTCCGCTCCGGAGCGCCCTCCCGCGAGCACCGGATCGAGCGGTGCCGCGGGTCTCCGTCAGACCTCGACGCCCCCGTCCGACGGCCGCCCGGAGGGACGGGCCGCGGGCCCTCCCGAGGGCGAACCGGAAGGTTCCTCGGCGGGAGGGCCTTCGGGATCCACTTCCGAGCCCCCGGGCCGCTCCGATTCCTCCGCCGGGCTCTCCTCCGTCTTCCCGGGCTTCTCAGAGCTCTCGGACTTCCCGGGCTTCCCTCCTGGCCGCTCCACGAGCTTCTCCACCGGCTTCTCGGGGAGCGCTTTTGCGCCATCTTTGGTGACTCGCGTGGCTCCGAAGTAGTCCGGCGTATCGACCGGGTCGAAGCGGATCACCGCGCCGGGCCGGGGGGCGTCGATCATGTACCCGCCGCCGACGTAGATCCCCACGTGCCGGATGGCGCGCGAGTCGGTCAGGTCGTCCGAGAAGAACACCAGGTCACCGGGGAGCAGCTCCTCGCGCTTGGGGTGCGGCCCGGCGTTGTACTGGTCGTTGGCCACGCGCGGCAGGGTGATGCCGACACTGCGGTACGCGGCCAGGGTGAGGCCGGAGCAGTCGAACTTGCCGCCCTGGTCGGCGGTGCCGTTGCCGCCCCACAGGTACTCGGTGCCGAGCTTCTTCTGCGCGTAGTAGATGGCGCCCGCCGCCTGCTGGGAGGGGTTCACGCGGTCGATGGGCCGGGCGAAACTCTTCTCCAGGGTCGTGATGATCTTGACGTAGTTCTGCGTCTCGCGGTACGGGGGCACACCGCCGTACTTGATCACGGCGTAGGCACCCGCGTTGTACGCGGCCAGCATGTTCTTCGTCGGGTCGCCCGGCGCGTCCTTCACGTACTTGGCGAGCTTGCAGTCGTAGGAGGCCGCGGACGGGATGGCGTCCTTGGGGTCCCACACGTCCCGGTCGCCGTCGCCGTCGCCGTCGAGCCCGTGCGAGGCCCAGGTTCCGGGGATGAACTGCGCTATCCCCTGCGCCGCCGCCGGGCTCTGCGCGCGCGGGTTGAACCCGCTCTCCTGGTACAGCTGGGCGGCCAGCAGGGCCGGGTTGATGGCCTTGCAGAGGTTGCCCCACTTCTGCACCAGCGGCTGGTACGAGGCGGGTACGGCGCCCTTGGCGAGGCCGACGTTGCCGCCGCCTCCCGACTGCTCGGCGAGGCTCCCCGCCGCGACGAAGGTCCCGACGACGAGCAGCATCATGAATCCCATGGACCCGCTGAACGCGACGCCCGCGAGCAGCCATGCCTTACGCACCGTCAACCGCCCTTCTACCACCGGGAGTCCGCCCGGCCTCAGTGTAGGGGCGGGGGCCCCGCCGGAGGGGTCGGCCGACGCACGGCGTGGCCGACGCCCGCACCCGGCCCGCTCCGGCGCGCGCCGGAGTGGAAACCACCCGTGACGGGCGATTGACGCAGCGCCAACTTAGGCGGAATGGTAGGGGAGTTGGGTCGGCCCATGGGGATGGGGAGAGCCGGCCCGTACGCACATCCGTGATCGAGGTGTGCGTCCTACGGCTGGGGGGAGCCGACGTTGGCAACCGATGGACCGCGCGACGAGCCCAGAGACGAGCCCCAGGACCACCGTCCCGGCGAGCCTCAGGACCGTCGTCCCGACGAGCCTCAGGACCGTCGTCCCGACGAGACCGAGGGCAGCTCCGGCCCGCCCCCGGCCACGCCCGCGCGGCCCGCACCATCGGCCACGCCCGCCACGCCTGCGGCACCCTCCGCACCCGCCACGCCTGCGGCACCCGCCGCACCCGAGCCCTCGGCCGCGCAGACCCCGCCCTCCGCACCCGAGCCATCGGCTCCGCCCGCCGCACCGCACCCGCCCGCGCAGCCCACCGCACCGGCACCGCCCTTCGCCTCCGCGCAGTCCGCCCAGCCTGCGCCGCCTGCCACACCCGTCACACCTGCGCCGCCCGCCACACCCGTCACACCTGCGCCGCCCGCCACACCCACGCAGCCCGGCCAGCCCGCACCGCCCGCCGCATCCGCCCAGCCCGCCGCACCTCCCCCACCGCCCGCATACGCCCCGATCACCCCGCCCGCCCCATCCGCCCAGCCTGCTCAACCCGCCCCACCCGCCGCCCCGGCCGCCTACGGACCGCCGCCCGCCTACGGCCCGCCCCAGCAGCCCCCGCCCGGCACGCCCGCCCCGCCCGCCTCGCCCTACGGCTCCCCCGAACTCCTCGAACCCCCGGTCACGCCTCGGGCGCCCGCGCCCGACCCCGGCCCGCCCGAGCCGCTGCGGCCCGTCGCCGCCGCGCTGCTCAACCTGACCGGGCTCGGCCTCGGGTACGTACTGATCCGCGCCTGGATACCCGCCGCCCTGTGCTGGGCGGCCACCGCCGCGCTGCTCCTGGTCGCCCTGCCCGCCGACGTCGACGGCGTCCCCGGCGGCGCCCTCCTCGGTTACGTCGTCGTGCTGGTGCTCGCCGCCGCCGACGCCGCCCGCCGCGCCCGCCGCGCGCCCATCGGCTGGCGGCTGCGCGCACCCCTCGCCGCCGGACTCGGCGTCGTCCTGCTCGCCGTGCCCGCGTCCGGCGCGCTCGCCTACGACTCCGCGCAGGACGAGGCCGTCGAACAGATGCTGCTCGACCGCCTCGACAAGGCCGACCGGCTCGTCAAGGCCCAGGAGGGCCGCCCGTTCACGGCCACCGAGAGCGAGTACCGCGACGCCCTCCGCACCTACCGCGGCCTCGTCCGCGACCACGCCGGCTCACGCGCCGCCGACCGCGTCCCCGACCGCCTCGACACGTACTACAAGTCCGTCGCCGCGCCCTACGCCGACCGCCAGTACTGCGAGGCCATCGAGCCCCTGAAGTATCTGCGCACCCTGCCCGACAGCCTCGGCAAGGACCGCCTCGGCCGCCTCGCCACCTGGCCCGACAACCGCCTCGCCGACTCCTTCTACGCCTGCGGCATGACCTCGCTCGGCAAGACCGGCGGCGGCTCCGACCTGCGGGAGCTGATGAGCACCTTCCCCGAATCCGACGCCGCCGCCAAGGTCGTCCCCGGCATCCGCGCCGCGATCGACGAGCGCGCCGACGAGCTGACGGGCCCCGACCCCTGCTCGGCCACCACCGAGCTGCGCGCCATCCGCACCACCGCCGAGACCCTGCCCGGCGAGACCGCCTCCTCGCTCCGCGCGAAGACCGCGGGCACCATCCGGTCCGGCAGCTACGCCTGCGGCGTCGACGACTTCAAGGACGGCCGCTACACCGAGGCCGCCAAGACCCTCTCCGGCTACGCCGACACGTACAAGGACGGCTCCAGGAGCAAGCGCGCCCGCACCATCGCCATCGCCGCCGAGGTCGCCGCCGCACGCCCGCAGGCGGGCGGCAGGCTGCCCGCGCAGCGCGGGCCCGGCTCCGGCCAGGAGTTCGTCATCAAGAACGACGGCCCGAGCGCCGTCGAGGTCCTCTTCACAGGACCCGCCACCGGCAGCGTCAAGCTCGGCCCCTGCCTCGGCTGCACCACGTACAGCAGCAGGTCCGAAGGGCGCGCCAAGGCCTGCAAGGCGAGCGGCCGCAGCTACCCGCAGAAGACCCTGCGGCTGCCCGCCGGTGAGTACCACTTCCTCTACAAGCGCGGCACCGGCGCCGGAAACCTGGTCCGCGACCACAGCGACGGCGCCAAGGTGCAGGGCGGCTACCGCTACACGGACTGCGCCTACGTCGTCCGCGGCGGCTTCGGCGACTTCTCGCCCCGGACCTGACGCCCCGTCTGGAAGCCCCGCCCCGGGCCCGCCTGAGTTGACGTCAGCGGCCACGCCGGACATTCATTGCCCGGCGTCACCCCGCGTGATACACAGAGTGACCATACGTTACTGCGTAGAGCGTTCTGCGGCCGCCGCCGAACGCCTACGCGGGTTGCGTACGACGAAACGTGCGAAGTCGGCCAACAAATGACGTCAAGGCGGCACGCGCCGGACCGATTGTCAGCGAGAATGAGCCTCGTCCTCTGCACTGGGTAGGCAGAGGCGGGCAGAGGCGCGAGAACAACCCACTAGGGGCGGTGAGTTACACATGCTTATGGCAGCCGAGAAGGGCGACATCAACACCATCATCGGTGGGATCGCCCCCGACTGGGGCCCCTTCGGGAGCCTGGGCAACGAGGCGCGGGTGATGATCGAGGTGGTGATGGCCGTCGCCATCCTGCTGTGCCTCGGCATCGCGATCTGGGGCGCCGCCAAACAACGCATCGGCGCGACGGCCCTGCGCGACACCTTCAGCGCGGAACAGGGCAAAGGCCTGATCATCGCCGGTCTCACCGGCGTCTTCATCATCGGCTCGCTGGGCACGCTGTTCACCATCGTGTACGGCATGGCGGTCTGACACCCGTTCCCCGGCTGCCACCGGGTTCTCCCCCGTCCGACGCGCCCACCGGCTGAGGTTGCAACTCCCTGATGTCCAGTCACCACACCGCGCCCGCGCGGGAGCCGGCCCGGCTACCGTCGTACCGGGTGCACCTGGCGGATAGCGCGGTCAAGCAAGAGGTTGAGGGGACGTACGCGGCATGAGCGATGACGATGACCTCTTCGGCGGCACGGGCGAGACCCGGACGCGGCTCCCGGAGGGCGACGGCGCCGACGGGTACGGCTCCCGCAGACCAGCCCGCTCCGCGGGCCGCTCCCCCTCCCGCAGCGTCGTCACCGTCATCGGCGTCGTCGTCCTCCTCATCGCCGCCATCGCCTTCGCCAACCGCGACGACTCGTCGTCCGACGGGGGCGGGGACGCAGGGCGCGGGGGCGGGAAGGGGACGGAGGCGGCTCCTACGGCGCCTACGGGGGAGAAGCCGGTGCAGGGGCAGGGTGCGGCCGGCATCGCTTCGGGGTACGCCAAGACCCAGCAGGGGGCCCAGAGTGCTGCCGCCAACTACGCCGTGGCGCTCGGCTCCGCCGAGATGTTCGACAAGTCCAAGCGGGACGGCATCCTCAACGCCATCATGGCCCCGGCCAGCGTGGGCAGATTCCAGGCGGACCTCGACAAGGCGTACACCCCGGACTTCTTCAAGAACGTGGGCCTGAAGGCCGACGGCAGCACACCGAGCGGCTTCCAGTTCGTCTCGAGGACCAGCCCGATCGGCACCAAGGTCACCGAGTTCGCCGACGGCAAGGCCACCGTCTCCGCCTGGTGCGGCGGTCTGCTCGGCCTCGCCGGGGAGCAGTCCACCAAGCCGGTCACCAGCAGCTGGTTCACCATCACCATGAAGCTGGAGTGGGTCGACGGCGACTGGAAGATCACCACGCACTCCCAGAAGGAAGGTCCCGCCCCCGTCCCGGGCGACGACCGCGCGTCCAACTCCGACGAGATCGCCAAGGCGGTCGAAGGGTACGGAGGGTTCACGTATGCCCGGTAGCCGCCGCCGTCCCGTCCTCACCGTCACCGCCGCCGTCGCGGCCGTGCAGACCGCCGTGCTCCTCTTCGCCACGCGCGCCGCGGCCGAGCCCGACGACCCCTGCGCGCTGATCCACGGCCCCGCCAAGAAGTACTGCGAACAAGGCGAAGGCGGCGACAGCGGCACCCCCAAGTCCCCCGCCGAGGACGGCGCCTTCTCCAAGCTCGACCCGCTCTCCTCCCTCGCCCGCGGCTTCGGCGACGCCGCGTCCTGGATCGTCAACAAGCTCACGGAGTACGTGAACGACACCGCCGCGGTGGACTTCACCAACGAGAAGTTCCTGCAGCAGTACGCCGTGGTGTTCGCCGCGTCGACCGTCCTGACGCTGATCGTGTGGCTGCTCGCGGTCGCCAAACGCGCGATCCGCGGCGTCCCCATGCTCACCGCGCTGTCCGAGGCCATCGGATTCCTGTGGCTGACGGTGCTCGCCTCGGCGTTCACCCCGCTGATCCTCGCCACCGTCGTGTCCGCGACCGACGGCATCTCCGAGGTGCTCGCCAAGTCCGTGGGCGGCGAGACCGACAAGTTCTTCGGCACGTTCTCGCAGGCCCTGGACAAGGGCACCGACATCGGCGGCGGCCCGATCATGCTGATCGTGGTGTCCGCCGTGTCCATCGCCGCCGCGGGCATCCTCTGCCTGGAGCTGGTGATCCGCGCCGCCATGCTGTACGTCGGCGCGCTGCTCGGCACCGTCGTCTACTCGGGCCTCGTCGACAAGAACACCTGGGGCCGCATCCGCCGCTGGGCGGGCCTGATGGTCGCGATCATCCTGGTGAAGCCGATCATCGTCATCGTGCTCGGCATCGCGGGCGCCCTCCAGGGCGAGGACGGACCCGACTCGCTGTCGGCCGTCGTGTCCGGGCTCTCCGTCATCCTCCTCGCCATCTTCGCCAGCGCCTCCATCTACCGCTTCGTCCCCGGCTTCGGCGACGACATCATGGCCACCCGCAACAACCGCCTCATGCGCGGCGCCGAGAACCGCGCCGCCACCGCCCTCAACTCGCCCGCCGCCTGGGTCGCCCAGGGCATCCGCACCCACAGCGCCCGCTCGGGCGGCAAGGCCGGCGGCGGCAAGGCGGGCGGCGGCGACGCCCCGCCCCAGCCCGCCACGGCCAACGCCGTCGGCAGCGGCGTGTCCACCCACGGCCACCGCTCGGGCTCCCCCAACGGCGGCGGAACTGTCCCCTCCGCCGCACCCCCGCCCCGTACAAGCCCCTCGAACACCCCGCACGCGGGCAACCGCGGCGGTACGAACAGCACTGGAGGTGAAGGGCGTTGACGACCCAGTCCCATGTGTCCCCACCGGTCACGCCCCGCCGCACCTATCTGATCGGCCGCGCCCGGCCGAACGCCATCATCGGCCGCAACCGCGAGACCGGCGAGATCGCCCTGATCATCGGCGGCGCCTTCCTCGGCATGATGTGCGGCATCCTCATCCCCTTCCTCTTCCCGCGCATCCTGCTGCTCATGGGCTTCCCCCTGATCGCGATCGCGGCGGTGTACCTGCCCTTCAAGGGCCGCACCTTCTACAAGTGGTTCGAGATCAACCGCAGCTTCAAGCGCTCCCTGCGGCGCGGCACCGCCTACCGCTCCGGCGTCGCCGAGGCCGGCGTGCGCCTCGACGGCCGCGAGGTCGAGATCGGCCCGCCGCCCGGCATCGGCCGCATCAACTGGCTCGCCGCGCCCTTCGGCCCGGACGAGATCGCCGTGCTCCTGCACGCCGACCGGCGCACCGTCACCGCCGCCATCGAGATCGAGGGCCCCGGCGTCGGCCTGCGCGACAGCGAGGACCAGGAAGCCCTCGTCGACCGCTTCGGCACGCTCCTCAAGCACGTCGCCAACGGCGACGGCTTCGTGACCCGCATCCAGATGCTCGCCCGTACGCTGCCCGCCGACCCCGACGCACACGCCAAGGACGTCACCGCGCGCGGCGACGACCGCGCGCTGCCCTGGCTCCAGCACAGCTACGAACAGCTCCAGTCGATGGTCTCCACCAGCAGCGAGCAGCACCGCGCCTACCTCGTCGCCTGCATGCACTACTCCCGCGACCTCGCCGCCGAGGCCCAGGCCATGGCCCGCGCCTCCCGGCCGCAAGGCGGCAAGAAGCTCGACAAGGACGCCGGGCTCGCCGTCGTCATGGCCCGCGAGCTCACCGACATCTGCTCCCGCCTCCAGGAAGCCGACATCCGCGTCCGCCAGCCCCTCGGCCAGGGCCGCCTCGCCTCCCTCGTGCACTCCATGTACGACCCCGACCACCCCATCGACCACCTCCAGGCCATGACCAAGCGCAACGCCTGGCCCGCCGAGCTGGACGCGATGGAGCCGACGTACCTCCAGGCGAAGACCCGCGAGTCGACCACCCGCGCCCCCTGGTGCCACGCCACGGCCTGGGTGAAGGAGTGGCCGATGACCCCCGTCGGCGTCAACTTCCTCGCCCCGCTGCTCGTCCACACGCCCGACGTCATCCGCACCGTCGCCGTCACCATGGACCTGGAACCCACCGAGGTCGCCATCGAGCGGATGCTCACGGAGAAGACCAACGACGAGGCCGAGGCCAGCCGCCAGGCCAAGATGAACCGCACCGTCGACCCCCGCGACATCGCCTCGCACTCCCGCCTCGACCAGCGCGGCGAGGACCTGGCCAGCGGCGCCGCGGGCGTCAACCTGGTCGGCTACATCACGGTGTCGTCCCGCTCCCCCGAAGCCCTCGCCCGCGACAAGCGGACGATAAGGGCATCGGCCGGAAAGTCGTATCTGAAGCTGGAGTGGTGCGACCGCGAGCACCACCGGGCATTTGTGAACACGCTGCCGTTCGCGACCGGCATCCGGCGATGAACCTCAACGGTAGGGGTGTGAAGGTGCGATGCGGGACCCGCTGACCGTCCTCACGGACGCGTTCACGTCCTTCCTGTTCGGGAAGGTCGAGACCACCCGCCTGCCGGTGCGCACGTCGACGGGCCAGGCCCAGGCGGTCTACCTGCCGACGGCCGCGCCCGGCCTCGGCGACTCCGGCGTGATCATCGGCCGCGAGGTCTACTCCGGCAAGGGCTACATCTACGACCCGTTCCAGCTGTACGGCCAGCAGCTCCCGGCACCGCACTGGCTGGTGCTCGGCGAGTCCGGCAACGGCAAGTCCGCCCTGGAGAAGACGTACGTCCTGCGCCAGCTCCGGTTCAAGGACCGCCAGGTCGTCGTCCTCGACGCCCAGGGCGAGGACGGCGTCGGCGAGTGGAACCTCATCGCGCAGGAGCTGGGCATAACCCCCATCCGGCTCGACCCGACGGCCGCCCTCGACATGGGCATCCGCCTCAACCCCCTGGACCCGGCGATCACGACCACGGGCCAGCTCGCGCTGCTGCGCACCATCATCGAAGTCGCCATGGGCCACGGCCTCGACGAACGCTCCGGCTTCGCCCTGAAGGTCGCGCACGCCTACGTCAACGAGACCATCGTCGACCGCCAGCCCGTCCTCACCGACATCGTCGAGCAGCTCCGCCACCCCGAACCGGAGTCCGCCGAGGCCATGAACGTCGCCATAGACGACGTCCGGGCCTGGGGCCTGGACGTCGCCCTCGTCCTCGACCGCCTCGTGGACGGCGACCTGCGCGGCATGTTCGACGGCCCCACGACCGTCGGCATCGACCTCGACGCCCCCCTCATCGTCTTCGACCTCTCCCACATCGACCGCAACTCCATCGCCATGCCCATCCTCATGGCGATCGTCGGCGTGTGGCTGGAGCACACCTGGATCCGCCCCGACCGGAAGAAGCGCATCTTCCTCGTCGAGGAGGCCTGGCACATCATCAACTCGCCCTTCGTGGCGCAGCTCTTCCAGCGCCTGCTGAAGTTCGGCCGCCGCCTCGGCCTGTCCTTCGTCGCGGTCGTCCACCACCTCTCCGACGTCGTCGACGGCGCCGCCGCCAAGGAAGCCGCCGCCATCCTCAAGATGGCGTCCACCCGCACCATCTACGCCCAGAAGGCCGACGAGGCCCGCGCCACCGGGCGCGTCCTCGGCCTGCCCCGCTGGGCCGTCGAGATCATCCCCACCCTGACCCCCGGCATCGCGGTCTGGGACGTCAACGGCAACGTCCAGGTCGTCAAGCACCTCATCACGGACACGGAACGCCCCCTCGTCTTCACCGACCGCGCCATGACGGAGTCCGCGAGCGACCTGCTCGCCGACGACGCCCTCGCGGCGGCCGAACGGGAGGCGGAGGAAAGGGCCGCGTACATGGAACAGCAGATGGGCGACGGACCCGCCGGGTCCTCCGGCTCCCGCTCGACGGTGGCGTGACATGGCGCAGGAACGGCACGGGCAGGGCCCGGGCGGCCACGGCTCCGGGCACGGCCCCGCCGGGCAGGGCACCGGCGGACGCGGCGGCGTGCCGGACGGCCTGCTCGTGGGCGGCCTCGCCTTCGTGCTCGGCATGGTCGTCCTCGCCTGGTCCTCCACGGGCATCGCCGCCTTGTGGGCCCACGGCTCCTGGCCGGACGGCGTCACCTTCGGCAAGACCCCACCGGCGGTACGCCACCTCGCCCAGGAACCCCACGACGTCTCCGGCGCCTGGCCCGACACCCCCGCCACCCAACTCTCCGGCTACGGCCTCTTCTGGGGCTTCCTCATCGGCCAGGTCATGATCCTCATCGTCCTGACGGTCTTCGTGATGGGAACGGTGACCCGCTTCAGAGCGGTACGCAGAGCCCGACGGCTGGATGCCACCAAACCGACGGCGCGGGACGTCCCACTCCAGGAGGCCCCGGCTCCCACTCCAACTGCCCCCTCTGTGGGCAGCTGGTCCGCCCAGAGGGCGGAACGGGTGGGCACAGCCCACGCCGAGGGCGCCCCGACACCGACTCCCGCCCCGCCCACGCAGGGCACCCAGGCCGACGTCGCCCCGACGACACCCCCCGCCCCGGCGGCCTCGGCGGCGCCCACCACCGACCTCACCAAGACCCCCACGGTCCCCACCCCCCGTACCCCCCTGGTACTGGGAACCCCAGAAACCCGCCGCCCCCTGGCGGCCCAAGCCATCGCGGACGCGGAATCCGCAGCCCTGATCATCACCTCGGACCCCACCCTCTGGGAGGAGACCAAGGACGCCAGAGCCAAGCTCGGCCCCGTCCTGGTCTACGACCCCTCCCACCTCTGCGACACCCCGGCCCGCCTCCACTGGCCCCCCACCACCGGCTGCGAGGACAACCAGACAGCCGCCCACCGGGCACGATCCCTCCTCGCCCCGATAAGGCCGAGCGCCAAGCTGGACACCGCAGTGGCCGACACCGCGGACACCCTGCTCCGCAGCTTCCTGCACGCCGCGGCCATCGACGGCCGGAACATCAAGCACGTCCACCGCTGGGCCCAGGGCACCCAGGTCCAGGACGCCGTCCGCGTCCTGCGCACCCACCCCAAGGCGGCCTCCGGCGCGGCGGGCGAACTGGAGTCGGCCCTCACCGCGCACCCCGAACGCCGGGACATCGCGCAGGAGTTGACGGCCCGCGCCCTCTCCGCCCTGTTCACGGTCAACGTACGGGAATCCTGCACGCCGAACCGAACTGACGCCCTCACCCTGGATTCCTTCATCGATGAAGGGGGCACGCTTTTTGTGGTGGGTGAGGCCATCGAGGACCCCAAGACGAACCCCGGCACGATGCCGCTCCTGACGGCACTCGCCTCCAGCGTGGTCGAGCACGGCCGGCGCATGGCCGAACGGTCATCCTCCGGTCGGCTCGACCCACCAATCACGCTCGTCCTGGACGACGTCGCCGCGGTCGCCCCGCTCCCGGAACTGCCGGAGCTGCTCGCCACCGGACCGGAGCGGGGCATGCCGACGCTGGCGCTGCTCCGCTCCCGCGAACAGGGCCGCGCCCGCTGGCCCCA
Source organism: Streptomyces sp. RK9 (assembly GCF_045070545.1). Lineage (NCBI taxonomy): Bacteria > Bacillati > Actinomycetota > Actinomycetes > Kitasatosporales > Streptomycetaceae > Streptomyces > Streptomyces sp. RK9. Next base: position 726,923 of record NZ_CP173704.1, read on the forward strand.
CGACGAACTGACGGGCTAGCCCACACCCGAGCTGGGCCGAGCCGGGACCGAGCCGGACCGGACCGGTCCGGACCAGACCGAGTCGGACCGAACCACCGCCCGGGCCGGGCTACACCACCGCCCGCTCCAACACCATCTCCCGCTCCCGCGCCCCCGGATCCCCCGGCACCGGCGCGACCTCCCCGCTCGGCACGAACCCGAACCTCCGGTAGAACGCCTCCGCGCGCGGATTGTCCTCGTGCACGAACAACCGCACCCGCTCCACCCCGGCCCCCTCGCCGTCCACGGCCCGGGCCCAGCCCACGGCGGCCGAGAACAGCGCCTCCGTCACCCCCGTGCCCCGGTGCTCGGCCCGCACGAAGACGCCCACGAGATGCGCCTGCCGCACCGAGGGGCCCGAGCCGAGCAACCCCTGCGTACCCGGCTCCTCGATCAGGACCGTCACCGAACCCGCCCAGACGCCGTCGGGCCCCTCCGCGATGAACTGCCGCACCGCGCCGCCCGGCGCGGCGGAGCCCGCGGCACGGTCCTGCCAGAAGTCGTCGGGCCGCGCGACGGCGTTCTCGTACGTCTCCAGGAAGGCGACCGGCGCGGCCGGGTCCCGCAGGGCGAGGAGCCGCAGCTCACGGACCTGTCGCCATTCGTCGGCGCGCACGGGGCGTATGAGGTGTTCCATACACCGATCTTGAGCGGACGGCCCGCCGCGCGCAACGCAATTCGTCCGCCGCCTCGGCGGCCACCGCCCCCGCCGTCGTACCCCGGTACTACGCACCGCCCGACGAGGAGACCCCGGTCCGACGCGCCCGCACCCGCCCCGACGCGACCATCGAGCCATGATTCGGGCACACGGACTCACCAAACGCTACGGCGGCAAGAACCCCAAGACCGCCGTCGACGACCTCTCCTTCGAGGTCCGCCCCGGCACCGTCACCGGCTTCCTCGGCCCCAACGGCGCCGGCAAGTCCACGACCATGCGCATGCTCCTCGGCCTGGACGCGCCGACGGCCGGGCGCTGCACGATCAGCGGCCGGGCGTACGCGACGCACGACGCTCCCCTGACGGAGGTCGGCGCGCTCCTGGAGGCCCGTTCGATCCACCCGGGCCGCTCCGCGTACCACCACCTCATGGCGCTCGCGCACACCCACGGCATCCCGCGCTCCCGCGTCGAGGACGTCCTCGCCACGACCGGCCTCAGAGATGTCGCGGGCCGCCGCGTGAAGGGCTTCTCCCTCGGCATGGGCCAACGCCTCGGCATCGCGGCCGCCCTGCTCGGCGACCCCTCGACCCTCATCCTGGACGAGCCGGTCAACGGCCTGGACCCGGAGGGCGTCCTGTGGATCCGCAACCTCCTCAAGGCCCAGGCGGCCGAGGGCCGCACCGTCCTCGTCTCCTCGCACCTGATGAGCGAGATGGCCGTGACCGCCGACCACCTCATCATCATCGGCCGCGGCAGGCTGCTCGCCGACACCACGGTCGAACGCTTCGTACGGGACTCCGGCTCCGGCTCCGTGAAGGTCGTCTCGCCCGCCGCCGCCCGCCTCGCCGAGCTCCTCGCGGGCCCCGCCGTGACCATCACCAGCGACGCCCCCGGCACCCTCGACGTCCGCGGCACCGACGCCGAGCACATCGGCCGCACCGCCGCCGCCCACGCCGTCCCCCTGTTCGAACTCACCCCGCAGAGCGTGTCCCTGGAGCAGGCCTTCATGGACCTCACCCACGACTCCGTCGAGTACGGCACGCCCCTGGAAGGAGCCGCGGCATGACCACGGACACCCTCACCCCGCCCACCCCCGCGCCCACCAGGAGCCCGTACCGCGTCACCCCGACCCGCGTCCTGCGCTCGGAGTGGCACAAGCTGTGGACCCTGCGCACCACCTGGATCACGCTGATCACCGCGGTCGCCCTGGTCCTCGCCGTCGGCATCACCATGGGCTCCACCTACGACGGCGACGACTCCGAGATCGACACGGTCGTCTTCGTCCTCTTCGGCACCCAGCTCTCCCAGATCTGCCTCGCCGTCCTCGGCATCCTCGTCACCGCGGGCGAGTACGCGAACGGCATGATCCGCGCCTCCCTGACCGCCGTCCCGCGCCGCGGACCCGTCCTGTGGTCCAAGGCCGCGGTCTTCGCGACGGTCGCCTTCACGCTGTCCTTCGTCACGAACGTCGGCACGTTCCTCGTCGCCCAGATCTGGCTCGCCGGCACCGACAAGGAGCTGTCGCTCACCGACTCCGGCGTCCTCGGCGCCCTCGCGGGCAGCGCCGCCGCCATCACGCTGCTCAGCCTGATCGCCCTCGGCCTGGGCGCGCTCCTGCGCTCGGTGCCCGGCGGCATCGGCGCGTTCGTCGGCGCCGTCCTCGTCCTGCCGGAGGTCCTCGGCACGCTCCCCCTCGACGCGATCGACACGGCCGTCAAGTACTTCCCCGCGCAGGCCTCCGAGTCCCTCGGCTCGATCACCCCCGTCGAGAACGGCGTGTCCGCGGGCACGGGCCTCCTCACCCTCACCCTGTGGGCGGCGGCCCTCCTCGTGGCGGCGTCGGCCCTGCTCAGGCGCCGGGACGTGTGAGTCTCCCGCGCATGTACGAGATCCAGTACGTGTACGAGGATGAGCCGGTGACCCAAGACGTGGACCAGCACCCGCTCACCCGGCACGTGCAGCGGCTGACACAGCGGGCGCGCGCCTTCGACGGGCGCCGCCCGCTGGTCTGGGACCTGCTCGTGACGGGGTTCTTCGTCGTGGCGGCCGGCATCGACTACTGGGGCGGCGGCTGGCGCAACATCGCGCACAACACGGACCTCCCCAGCTGGCTCGTCGCCGCCCTGACCCTCGGCATGTCGCTGCCGCTGCTGTCGCGCCGCACCCGTCCGATGGCGGTCCTCGCCGTCATGGTGGGGTTCGGCATGGTCAACAGCGCGTCCGGCGCGATGCTCCAGATCGCCCTGGTCCAGCTCATCGTCCTGTTCAACATCGCGCTGCGGCTGCCCCTGAAGACGCTGGGGTGGGCGGGGGTGCTGATGCTGGCGCCCCTGGTGGTGGGCACGGTGCGCTATCCGAAGGGCAGTTGGGACCAGCAGATCGTCCCGCAGGTGTGGGCGTACACCCTGGTCGCGCTCCTCGGCATCGCGGTGCGCTCCCGGCAGGACCACACCCGCGCCCTGGTCGAGCGCGCCCGCCAGCTGGAGGTGGAGCGCGACCAGCAGGCGCGGCTCGCCGCGGCCGCCGAACGCACCCGCATCGCCCGCGAGATGCACGACATCATCGGCCACAACCTGTCCGTCATCACCGGCCTCGCCGACGGCGGCAAGTACGCGGCCTCGAAGTCCCCCGAGCGCGCCGCGCAGGCCCTGGACGCCATCGGCTCCACGAGCCGTCAGGCCCTCGCGGAGCTGCGCCGCCTCCTGGACGTCCTGCGCGACGAGGCCCCGGTGACCGCCGAGTTGGCCCCGCAGCCCGCCCTCACCGACCTGGACCGCCTCATCGAAGGCGTCCGCTCGGCGGGCCTGCCGGTCCGCAGCACCTTCCACGGCCGCGCCGACTCCCTTCCGCAGGGCCAGCAACTCACCGTGTACCGCGTGGTGCAGGAGGCCCTGACGAACACGATGAAGCACGCGGGTGCGGGGGCGACGGCGACAGTCGACGTCTCGTACGCGGCGGACGGTGTGTCGGTGTCGGTCACGGACAACGGGCAGGGCGGTGCGCCGTCGGACGGCGGCCGCGGCCTGACCGGCATGCGGGAACGAACCGCCTTGTACGCGGGCACGCTTGAGGCCGGCCCGCGCCCGCACCCGGAGCGGGGCTGGCAGGTCCGGCTCCATCTCCCGCGCGCTTCCGCTCCCCTCCCACTTAAGGAATCCGCTCAGTGACGACCGTCCTCATAGTCGACGACCAGCCTTTGCAGCGTTTCGGCTTCCGCATGCTCCTGGAGAGCCAGGACGACATGACGGTGGTCGGGGAGGGCGGCCATGGCGCGGACGCGGTCCGCATGACGTCCGGCCTGCGTCCGGATGTGGTCCTGATGGATGTGCGCATGCCGGACATGGACGGTATCGAGGCGACGCGTCGCATCGTCGCGTCCGGGTCGAGCACTCGGGTCCTGATCCTGACGACGTTCGACCTGGACGAGTACGCGTATGCGGGGCTGCGGGCGGGGGCGTCGGGGTTCCTCATCAAGGACGCCCTGCCGGAGGAGCTGCTTTCGGGGATACGTGCGGTGGCTACGGGCGACGCGGTGGTGGCGCCTCGCCTGACGCGCCGCCTCCTGGACACGTTCGCGCACCAGCTGCCGTCAGGGACGGGCGACGAGGGCGATCCCACTTCCGCCGATCCGGCGAAGCATCCGCTCCTGTCGTCCTTGACGGACCGCGAGCTGCAGATCCTCACGGTGATCGGCCAAGGCTGGACGAACACGGAGATCGCGGGCCGGCTGCATCTCGCGGAGTCGACGGTGAAGACGCATGTGGGCCGGATCCTGGCGAAGACGGGCGCACGGGACCGGGTGCAGGCGGTGATTCTGGCGTACGACACGAAGCTGGTGCGGCCGTCGTAGGACGGGAAACGTCCCTAAACGCAGAAAACCCCCGTGCCGAATGGCACGGGGGCTTTCTCTACAATTAGTTCGGCGGCGTCCTACTCTCCCACAGGGTCCCCCCTGCAGTACCATCGGCGCTGTAAGGCTTAGCTTCCGGGTTCGGAATGTAACCGGGCGTTTCCCTCACGCTATGACCACCGAAACACTATGAAACTGTCAACCGCACCATGCCGTGACCATGGCATGGGGTTGTTCGTGGTTTCAGAACCAACACAGTGGACGCGAGCAACTGAGGACAAGCCCTCGGCCTATTAGTACCAGTCAACTCCACCCCTTACAGGGCTTCCATATCTGGCCTATCAACCCAGTCGTCTACTGGGAGCCTTAACCCCTCAAAGGGGGTGGGAGTCCTCATCTCGAAGCAGGCTTCCCGCTTAGATGCTTTCAGCGGTTATCCTTTCCGAACGTAGCCAACCAGCCATGCCCTTGGCAGGACAACTGGCACACCAGAGGTTCGTCCGTCCCGGTCCTCTCGTACTAGGGACAGCCCTTCTCAAGACTCCTACGCGCACAGCGGATAGGGACCGAACTGTCTCACGACGTTCTAAACCCAGCTCGCGTACCGCTTTAATGGGCGAACAGCCCAACCCTTGGGACCGACTCCAGCCCCAGGATGCGACGAGCCGACATCGAGGTGCCAAACCATCCCGTCGATATGGACTCTTGGGGAAGATCAGCCTGTTATCCCCGGGGTACCTTTTATCCGTTGAGCGACGGCGCTTCCACAAGCCACCGCCGGATCACTAGTCCCGACTTTCGTCCCTGCTCGACCCGTCAGTCTCACAGTCAAGCTCCCTTGTGCACTTACACTCAACACCTGATTACCAACCAGGCTGAGGGAACCTTTGGGCGCCTCCGTTACCCTTTGGGAGGCAACCGCCCCAGTTAAACTACCCATCAGACACTGTCCCTGATCCGGATCACGGACCCAGGTTAGACATCCAGCACGACCAGAGTGGTATTTCAACGACGACTCCACGAACACTGGCGTGCCCGCTTCACAGTCTCCCACCTATCCTACACAAGCCGAACCGAACACCAATATCAAACTGTAGTAAAGGTCCCGGGGTCTTTCCGTCCTGCTGCGCGAAACGAGCATCTTTACTCGTAGTGCAATTTCACCGGGCCTATGGTTGAGACAGTCGAGAAGTCGTTACGCCATTCGTGCAGGTCGGAACTTACCCGACAAGGAATTTCGCTACCTTAGGATGGTTATAGTTACCACCGCCGTTTACTGGCGCTTAAGTTCTCAGCTTCGCCACCCCGAAGAGTGACTAACCGGTCCCCTTAACGTTCCAGCACCGGGCAGGCGTCAGTCCGTATACATCGCCTTACGGCTTCGCACGGACCTGTGTTTTTAGTAAACAGTCGCTTCTCGCTGGTCTCTGCGGCCACCCCCAGCTCAGACCGTAAAGATCATCACCAGGTGTGGCCCCCCTTCTCCCGAAGTTACGGGGGCATTTTGCCGAGTTCCTTAACCATAGTTCACCCGAACGCCTCGGTATTCTCTACCTGACCACCTGAGTCGGTTTAGGGTACGGGCCGCCATGAAACTCGCTAGAGGCTTTTCTCGACAGCATAGGATCATCCACTTCACCACAATCGGCTCGGCATCAGGTCTCACCCTCATGAACGACGGATTTGCCTATCGTTCGGGCTACACCCTTACCCCGGGACAACCACCGCCCGGGCTGGACTACCTTCCTGCGTCACCCCATCACTCACCTACTACCAGATCGGGCCGGCGGCTCCACCACTCCCCTCAACTCCGAAGAGATCAGGGCGGCTTCACGGCCTTAGCATCACTGGATTCGATGTTTGACGCTTCACAGCGGGTACCGGAATATCAACCGGTTATCCATCGACTACGCCTGTCGGCCTCGCCTTAGGTCCCGACTTACCCTGGGCAGATCAGCTTGACCCAGGAACCCTTAGTCAATCGGCGCACACGTTTCTCACGTATGTATCGCTACTCATGCCTGCATTCTCACTCGTGAACCGTCCACCACTGCCTTCCGGCGCAGCTTCACCCGGCACACGACGCTCCCCTACCCATCCCAGCCGCCGTTGGGCGTATATGCTGGAATGACACGACTTCGGCGGTACGCTTGAGCCCCGCTACATTGTCGGCGCGGAATCACTAGACCAGTGAGCTATTACGCACTCTTTCAAGGGTGGCTGCTTCTAAGCCAACCTCCTGGTTGTCTCTGCGACTCCACATCCTTTCCCACTTAGCGTACGCTTAGGGGCCTTAGTCGATGCTCTGGGCTGTTTCCCTCTCGACCATGGAGCTTATCCCCCACAGTCTCACTGCCGCGCTCTCACTTACCGGCATTCGGAGTTTGGCTAAGGTCAGTAACCCGGTAGGGCCCATCGCCTATCCAGTGCTCTACCTCCGGCAAGAAACACACGACGCTGCACCTAAATGCATTTCGGGGAGAACCAGCTATCACGGAGTTTGATTGGCCTTTCACCCCTAACCACAGGTCATCCCCCAGGTTTTCAACCCTGGTGGGTTCGGCCCTCCACGAAGTCTTACCTCCGCTTCAGCCTGCCCATGGCTAGATCACTCCGCTTCGGGTCTTGAGCGCGCTACTAAAACGCCCTATTCGGACTCGCTTTCGCTACGGCTTCCCCACACGGGTTAACCTCGCAACACACCGCAAACTCGCAGGCTCATTCTTCAAAAGGCACGCAGTCACGACTACACAGCAAGCTGCATAGCGACGCTCCCACGGCTTGTAGGCACACGGTTTCAGGTACTATTTCACTCCGCTCCCGCGGTACTTTTCACCATTCCCTCACGGTACTATCCGCTATCGGTCACCAGGGAATATTTAGGCTTAACGGGTGGTCCCGCCAGATTCACACGGGATTTCTCGGGCCCCGTGCTACTTGGGTGTCTCACAAGCAAGCCGCTGACGTTTCGACTACGGGGGTCTTACCCTCTACGCCGGACCTTTCGCATGTCCTTCGCCTACATCAACGGTTTCTGACTCGCCGACCGGCCGGCAGACCGGTCAAGTGAGATCCCACAACCCCGTATACGCAACCCCTGCCGGGTCTCACACGCATACGGTTTGGCCTCATCCAGTTTCGCTCGCCACTACTCCCGGAATCACGGTTGTTTTCTCTTCCTGCGGGTACTGAGATGTTTCACTTCCCCGCGTTCCCTCCACACTGCCTATGTGTTCAGCAGCGGGTGACAGCCCATGACGACTGCCGGGTTTCCCCATTCGGAAACCCCCGGATCAAAGCCTGGTTGACGACTCCCCGGGGACTATCGTGGCCTCCCACGTCCTTCATCGGTTCCTGGTGCCAAGGCATCCACCGTGCGCCCTTAAAAACTTGGCCACAGATGCTCGCGTCCACTGTGCAGTTCTCAAACAACGACCAACCACCCATCACCCCAGACCAGTACGGCCTGAGTGCACCGGGGTCGGCATTGAGGTCAGGAACAAGTCCGTACCCTCAGATACCCAACAGCGTGCCCGACCCGGTCCCGTCCGGAGATCATGCTTTCCACGCTCCGAGGAGCAGTACTTACAGCCTCCGACCCGTGAACCAGGCCGAGTAGTCAACGTTCCACCCATGAGCAACCAGCATCAGACGTTCGCTGATGTACTGGCCTCTGACCGAGCGAACTCGGTAAGAAGTGCTCCTTAGAAAGGAGGTGATCCAGCCGCACCTTCCGGTACGGCTACCTTGTTACGACTTCGTCCCAATCGCCAGTCCCACCTTCGACAGCTCCCTCCCACAAGGGGTTGGGCCACCGGCTTCGGGTGTTACCGACTTTCGTGACGTGACGGGCGGTGTGTACAAGGCCCGGGAACGTATTCACCGCAGCAATGCTGATCTGCGATTACTAGCGACTCCGACTTCATGGGGTCGAGTTGCAGACCCCAATCCGAACTGAGACCGGCTTTTTGAGATTCGCTCCACCTCGCGGTATCGCAGCTCATTGTACCGGCCATTGTAGCACGTGTGCAGCCCAAGACATAAGGGGCATGATGACTTGACGTCGTCCCCACCTTCCTCCGAGTTGACCCCGGCGGTCTCCCGTGAGTCCCCAACACCCCGAAGGGCTTGCTGGCAACACGGGACAAGGGTTGCGCTCGTTGCGGGACTTAACCCAACATCTCACGACACGAGCTGACGACAGCCATGCACCACCTGTACACCGACCACAAGGGGGCGACCATCTCTGGCCGTTTCCGGTGTATGTCAAGCCTTGGTAAGGTTCTTCGCGTTGCGTCGAATTAAGCCACATGCTCCGCCGCTTGTGCGGGCCCCCGTCAATTCCTTTGAGTTTTAGCCTTGCGGCCGTACTCCCCAGGCGGGGCACTTAATGCGTTAGCTGCGGCACGGACAACGTGGAATGTTGCCCACACCTAGTGCCCACCGTTTACGGCGTGGACTACCAGGGTATCTAATCCTGTTCGCTCCCCACGCTTTCGCTCCTCAGCGTCAGTATCGGCCCAGAGATCCGCCTTCGCCACCGGTGTTCCTCCTGATATCTGCGCATTTCACCGCTACACCAGGAATTCCGATCTCCCCTACCGAACTCTAGCCTGCCCGTATCGACTGCAGACCCGGGGTTAAGCCCCGGGCTTTCACAACCGACGTGACAAGCCGCCTACGAGCTCTTTACGCCCAATAATTCCGGACAACGCTTGCGCCCTACGTATTACCGCGGCTGCTGGCACGTAGTTAGCCGGCGCTTCTTCTGCAGGTACCGTCACTTTCGCTTCTTCCCTGCTGAAAGAGGTTTACAACCCGAAGGCCGTCATCCCTCACGCGGCGTCGCTGCATCAGGCTTTCGCCCATTGTGCAATATTCCCCACTGCTGCCTCCCGTAGGAGTCTGGGCCGTGTCTCAGTCCCAGTGTGGCCGGTCGCCCTCTCAGGCCGGCTACCCGTCGTCGCCTTGGTGAGCCACTACCTCACCAACAAGCTGATAGGCCGCGGGCTCATCCTGCACCGCCGGAGCTTTCAACCCCCTCCCATGCGAGAGGGGGTGTTATCCGGTATTAGACCCCGTTTCCAGGGCTTGTCCCAGAGTGCAGGGCAGATTGCCCACGTGTTACTCACCCGTTCGCCACTAATCCACCCCGAAGGGCTTCATCGTTCGACTTGCATGTGTTAAGCACGCCGCCAGCGTTCGTCCTGAGCCAGGATCAAACTCTCCGTGAATGTTTCCGGGTAATCCCGGTGACACACACGAGAGCGGAACCAGGAGAGGAATAATCCCCCGGTTCACAGCGTCCTCGCTGTGCGCCTACCCCAAGGGGCAGGACTTTTTCAAAGGAACCTCAACTCACCGGAGTGAGTCGGGGTATCAACATATCTGGCGTTGACTTTTGGCACGCTGTTGAGTTCTCAAGGAACGGACGCTTCCTTTGTACTCACCCTCTCGGGCTTTCCTCCGGGCGCTTCCCTTCGGTGTTTCTTTTGTTCTTGCGTTTCCGACTTTATCAGATCTTTCCGGCTTCCCGTTCCGATCCGATTTCCTCGGCGCTTTCCGGCCTTTCGGCCTTCCGGCGGTGTTGACTCTATCAGATCCTTTCGGGCCTGATTCCCAGTCAACCGGGTTTGCCTTCCCGGCCGTTGGGCCGTTCCGACGTCTCAAACTTTAGCGGATTCTCCCGGCAGTTCCTAATCGGGCCGTTTCCGGTCGCGACAAGATCAGGGAAATGAATTCGGGCGTGCCGAAATCATCCCCGGGGGAGATCGTGCAGGTGGTTTGAGTGGCCGCGTGAGCGGCGGGAGTTGCTGTCGCAGAACCGTTACGGCTCGGCGGCAACCCGAAGAACCTTACGGATCGGGCAGGCGACTGTCAACCCTCGCCGGTCGGAGGCTCGACACCCCTCTGTAGAGAGGGAGCCGAGAGTCAGTCGAGGTCGGTGAGGCGGCCGCCCGCGTCCGGCTGGGCGTGCTCTACCCGGCGCAGGAGTCGCGTGAGGACCTCGCCGAGGACGCCGCGCTCCACGGGGGTGAGGTCCTGGAGGAGGTCGTCCTCGAAGACCGTGGCGAGGCGCATCGCCTCCAGCCACTTCTCCCTGCCCTCCGCGGTCAGCTCGACGATGACGCGCACCCGGTTGTTCTCGTCGCGCTCGCGCGTGACGAGACCTTCGCTGACCATGCGGTCGATCCGGTGGGTCATCGCGGCGGGCGTGAGGCCGAGGCGCTTGGCGAGGTCGCCGGGTCCCATTTGATACGGGGCACCGGACAGGACCAGGGCCTTGAGGACCTCCCACTCGGCGTTGCTGATGCCGAGCGTCGCGGTCTGGCGGCCGTAGGCGACGTTCATGCGGCGGTTGAGGCGGCCGAGGGCCGAGACGATCTTCTCGACCTGGGGGTCGAGGCCCTGGAACTCCCGCTGGTAGGCGGCGATCTGCTCTTCGAGTGTCGGCTCTGTGGGGCCGGGGGTATCGCCCATGGCCGCAGTATGGCACGGGCCCGCTTGCCGTCGAAGTCCTTCGATGTGTATTGTTTAGATCCTAACTTTAGCTTCGAAGTCTTCAGTCCTAAGGCAGGTGAAAGTGAACAAGGCGATGGGCGCTGCGATGGGCCGGATCCACGTGGGCAACGCGCTGAGTGCGTTCGGTCTGGGTTTTACCGTCCCCTTCTTGTACGTGTACGTGGCGCAGGTCCGGGACCTGGGCGCGGTGACCGCGGGCCTCGTGCTCGCCGCGTTCGCCGTGGCCGCGCTGATCGTGCTGCCCTTCTCGGGCCGCGCGATCGACCGGCGCGGGCCCCTGCCCGTGCTCGTCGTCGCCCTGTCCACCGCCGCCGTCGGCGCGCTCAGCCTGGGCCTGTCCTCCAGCGCGCCGTTCGTGCTGCTCTCGGCCGGTGCGCTCGGCGCCGGTCAGGCCGTGATGCAGCCGGCGCTCGCCACGATGATCGTGGAGTGCTCCACGCCGGGCACCCGCTCGCGCGCCTTCGCCACCCAGTTCTTCCTGCAGAACCTGGGCCTCGGCATCGGCGGCCTCATCGGCGGCCAGATCGTGAAGCACGAGCGGCCCAGTGACTTCACGCTGCTCTTCGCCATCGAGACCGTGATCTTCCTGGTGCTCATCGGCATCATGCTGACGGCCCGGATACCCCGCTCGGCGCGCATCGCCGACGCCACGCCCCAGGCCGGCGGCACCATCAGGGACGTATTCCGCAACCGCGTGATGCTGCAGCTGTGCGTCCTCGGCTTCGTGCTGTTCTTCGCCTGCTACGGCCAGTTCGAGTCGGGCCTCTCGGCGTACGGCGTCGAGGCCGCGGGGATATCCCCGTCCACGCTCGGCATCGCCCTGGCCGCCAACACCGGCGCCATCGTGATCGCGCAGTTCGCGGTGCTGCGGTTCGTCGAGCGCCGCAAGCGCTCGCAGGTGATCGCCGCCGTCGGCCTCATCTGGGCCGTGGCCTGGATAGCCGCCGGGTACGCAGGGCTCGGGCACGGCAGCCAGGCCATGGCGACCGCCGCGTTCATCTCGACGTACGCGCTCTTCGGGATCGGCGAGACGATGCTCGCGCCGACCGTCGCGCCGCTGGTCGCCGACCTCGCGCCGGAGTCCATGGTCGGGCGGTACAACTCCGCCTTCGCCCTGGTCAAGCAGCTCGCGCTCGCGGTCGGTCCGGCCGTGGGCGGGCCCATGGGCGCCACGCTGCACGCTCCGTACATCGTGACGTTCCTGCTCTTCTCGCTCGGCATCACGGTGCTCGGGCTGCGCCTCGGCCGACACCTCAGCCCGGCGCAGAACCACCCGCACCTGCAGAAGAGCCGCGTGGTGGCGCAGGGCGCGCCGGACGCCCCGGAGACCGTGACCGCGCACTCCTAGGAGTGGGGGCCGCGGAACCGCTAGGAGTGGGGTCCGCGGAACCGCCGGCTACGCGCGCGGGAGCGCGAACTCGCACCAGACCGCCTTGCCTCCCCCGGGCGTGCGCCGTGAGCCCCAGTTCGAGGCGATCGTGGCGACGATGGCGATGCCCCGGCCCGCCTCGTCGGCGGGCTCGGCGCGGCGGCGGCGCGGCAGGTGGTCGTCGCCGTCGGTGACCTCGATGATCAGGCGGCGGTCGGTGCGGCGCAGCCGAAGCCGCATCGGCGGGGTGCCGTGCTGCAAGGAGTTGGCGACGAGCTCGCTGGCCGCGAGGACGCCCAGGTCGTGCAGCTCGGGCGGGAAGCGCCAGCTGGCGAGGACGCCGGTGGCGAAGGCCCGCGCGCGGGGCGCGGCCTCCACACCGCCGAGGAGCTCCAGGGCGGCGTTGCGGAACAGGTCCGCGTGCACACCCGTGCGGGCGGGCTGCTGCAGGACGAGGACCGCGACGTCGTCGTCGTGATCGGCGGTCACGCCCAGGGCACGGATCAGGCGGTCGCACACCACCTGGGGCGTGCCGGTCGCCCCGGCCAGGGCGCGCTCCAGGGCGGCGACGCCCTCGTCGATGTCCTCGCTCCGGCGCTCGACCAGGCCGTCGGTGTAGAGCACGGCCGTGGAGCCGGGGCCGAGCGGCAGGGAGCCGGAGGCGTGCAGCCAGCCGCCGGTGCCCAGCGGCGGGCCCGTGGGCTCGTCCGCGCGGTGGATCGTGCCGTTCTCGTCGCGCACGAGGATCGGCAGATGGCCCGCCGAGGCGTACGCGAGGCTGCCCTCGTTCGGGTCGTGCACCGCGTACACGCACGTCGCGATCTGGCTGGCGTCGATCTCCGACGCGAGGCCGTCGAGGAGCTGAAGGACCTCGTGCGGCGGCAGGTCGAGGCGGGCGTACGCGCGCACGGCGGTGCGCAGCTGGCCCATGACGGCCGCCGCGCGCACCCCGCGGCCCATGACGTCGCCGATGACCAGGGCGGTGCGGCCGCCGCCGAGGGTGATCACGTCGTACCAGTCGCCGCCGACCGCCGCGTCCGTTCCGCCCGGTTGGTACGTGGCGGCGATGCGCAGGTCGTCGGGCTGCTCCAACTCCTGGGGCAGCAGTGAGCGTTGCAGCGTCACGGCCGTCTCGCGCTGGGTGCGCTCGCTGGCGCGCAGGCGTTCGGCGGCCTCGGCGTGGTCGGTGACGTCGGCGGCGAAGACGAGCACACCGCCGGAGCCGTCGCCCGCGGAGCCGCCGAGCGACAGCGACACCGGCGTGCACGTGAAGGTGTAGGACCGGCCGCCGGGCGCCTTGCGGGACTTGACCGTGCGCGGCTTGGCGCTGCGCAGGACCTGGTCCAGGAGCGGAAGCAGGCCGACCTCGTCCAGCTCGGGCAGCGCCTCGCGCGCGGGGGCGCCCACGGGGCGGGCGCCGAACGCCGTGGTGTACGCGTCGTTGACGTACGCGATGCGGTGGTCCGCGCCGTGCACGAGGGCGACGAGGGCCGGGATGCGGTCGAGGACCTCACGGGCCGGGAGTTCGTCGACCCCGGCGGGCGTGTCCGCGAAGCTCCGCGTGTCCGCGAGGCGCTCGGCCCGGGCCGCGGGGACGGAGCTCTCGCCCAGCTGTGCCGGGGAACCGCCGGCTTTGGTGCGCGCCGCTGCGCGGCGCTGTGTTCCGGGGAGCCGGGCGCTCCAGCGCGTGAAGTTCACTGCGGTAGGCCTCGTGGTGTCGCTTCTGGATCGGGCGGGGGTGAGCGGCCGGGGGTCCGGCCGGTGGCGCGGCGGCTGTCGGCGCCGCCTCCCGGGAAGACACAGCATGGCGTGGAGCGGACGATTTCTCTTGGGTGTGCCCGTCGTGGGTGTGCCCGCCCATCATGGTCACACGTCCAGTCTGGCCGACGGGACTGACATCCGTCAGACGCCGGACCCGCCCGGGGAGTTCCTGTCGGAGGTCTCGGGAGTCATCGGGACTCCTTCGGGCGCTCGCCCCCGGCTGCGAGTTCGAACTCCGCACGCGGGTGCTCGAGCGACCCCAGGGAGACGATCTCGCGTTTGAACAGGCCGGACAGGATCCATTCGGCGAGCACACGGGACTTGCGGTTGAGGGTGGGCACCCGGCTGAGGTGGTAGACGCGGTGCATGAACCAGGCAGGGTAGCCCTTCAGCTTGCGTCCGTAGACGTGTGCGACGCCTTTGTGCAGCCCCAGGGACGCCACCGAGCCGACGTACTTGTGCGCGTACTCGTGGAGGGGCTGCTCGCGCACGCTCGCGGCGATGTTGTCGCCGAGGACCTTGGCCTGGCGCACGGCGTGCTGGGCGTTGGGCGCGCACTCCTTGCCGGGCTCGTCGGCGGTGACGTCGGGGACGGCGGCGGCGTCGCCCGCGCCCCACGCGTGCGGCGCGCCGTCGACGGCCAGCTCGGCGGTGCACTTCAGGCGGCCGCGTTCGTTCAGGGGCAGGTCGGTGGCGGCGAGCAGGGGGTGCGGTTTGACGCCGGCGGTCCACACGACGGTGCGGGTGGGGAAGCGCGCGCCGTCGTCGAGCACGGCGACGCGGTCCTCGCAGGACTCCAGGCGGGTCTCCAGGCGTACGTCGATGTTGCGTTTGCGCAGCTGGCTGACCGCGTACTTGCCCATCTCCGCGCCGACCTCGGGCAGGATCCGCCCGGACGCCTCGACGAGGATCCACTTCATGTCCTCGGCCTTGACGTTGTGGTAGTACCGCGCGGCGTAGCGGGCCATGTCCTCCAGCTCGCCGAGTGCCTCCACGCCCGCGTACCCGCCGCCCACGAAGACGAAGGTCAGGGCGGCGTCGCGGACGGCTGGGTCGCGGGTGGAGGAGGCGATGTCCATCTGCTCGATGACGTGGTTGCGCAGCCCGATGGCCTCCTCGACGGTCTTGAAGCCGATGCCGTAGTCGGCGAGGCCGGGGACCGGCAGGGTCCGGGAGATCGATCCGGGCGCGAGGACCAGTTCGTCGTACGTGATGTCGAGGGGTCCCGCGCCCTCCTCCACGGTGGCGAGCGTGGTGAACGACGCGGTGCGCTTGGCGTGGTCGACGGAGCGCACCTCGCCGACGACCACCCGGCATTTGTCGAGAACACGGCGCAGCGGTACGACGACATGGCGCGGTGAGATCGAACCGGCTGCCGCCTCGGGCAGGAACGGCTGATACGTCATATAAGGATCCGGCGAGATCACGACGATCTCCACCGCGCCCCGCTTGAGCTCCGGCTTCAGTTTCCGCTGGAGGTGCAGCGCGGTGTACATCCCGACGTAGCCACCACCGACAACGAGAATGCGCACAGGTTCCGTCACCATCCCATGACGCACCCGCACTTCGTGTTTGTCCACAGGCTCGACAATTTGTATGACAGGAAGTCGCCGTCGGCGCCGCGCCGCCCGGCTGCCGAGGCTGATGGAATGTGCGCAGGTCAGAGGGTGCTGACCGGGTGGCGCCGCGGGGGGCAATCGGGTGGGAAACGGTGCGTACTCCGATCGGGGGGCTCTCTGTGCGGAACCCACCTCTTCTGAATTGACTCTGGCTCAACTATGTTCGTGTGACGTCGGGGTGTCGGGGGATGCGCTCGTCGGGTCCGGTTTGCCGGACTCGTGGAGGAGCTTCGCCCGCACGCCGGTCATCGATGGCGGGGAGTGTCTCCGGGGGGAGACGTCATTACCGGGGGAACGTATATGCACATTCAGGACTCTCACTGGACTTCCGCGACCGCGTCGGCAGCTGCCGTCGCCACCAGCGGAAACGGCCGCGATCTGGCAGACGGAGCGCGTTCGACACCGCTGCGCGTGGACGCGCAGCGGAATCTCGAACACGTGCTGCGCGCGGCGCGTGAGGTATTCGGAGAGCTGGGGTACGGCGCACCGATGGAGGACGTGGCTCGCCGCGCCCGCGTCGGTGTGGGCACGGTCTATCGCCGCTTCCCCAGCAAGGACGTACTGGTGCGACGGATAGCCGAGGAGGAGACCTCCCGGCTGACGGAACAGGCCCGGGCGGCGCTCGGCCAGGAGGACGAGCCGTGGTCGGCGCTCTCGCGCTTCCTGCGGACGTCGGTGGCGTCGGGCGCGGGGCGGCTGCTGCCGCCGCAGGTGCTGCGGGTGCAGACGGACGCCGAGGGCGCCGAGGCCACCGCGGGTGCGACGGGAGCGGCGAGCCTCGCCGGGACGGTCGGCTCGGCGGAGGCCCGGGTGCCGCAGCAGCGGCAGGTGACGTCGCTGTCCGCGCCCGATCTGCGGCTCGTGGAGCAGCGGCCGGCGCCGGTGGTGGAGAGCGACGACGCCGGAGCGGCGGCGCTGCTCGAGGTCGTCGGCCGGCTCGTGGAGCGGGCGCGGGCGGCCGGTGAGCTGCGCGCGGACGTGACCGTGTCGGACGTGCTGCTCGTGATAGCCACGGCGGCGCCCTCGCTGCCGGACGCCGCGCAGCAGGCGGCGGCCTCGTCGCGGCTGCTCGACATCCTGCTCGAGGGGCTTCGGTCCCGGCCCGCATAGCCGTTCACGTGGGACATTCGGGCCCCGACGGGCTCTGAACGCTCAACTCCCGTACTTTTCACGGGAGTTGAGCATTCCCCGAATGAGTGAACGCTAGTGCTCCATTGCGGGAACGCGCCCCGGACGGGTGGTTGCTCGTCTTCGCTATTCGATGGAGCGCGACCGTGTGGCACTCTTGCCCGGTGTTCGGGTCCGAGTGTGCATGCGGAGGCTTTCCGCGATGAGTGTTGACGGGCGGGACGAGCCCACCCCCGGTGGGGGTGAGTCGAGCGGGCTTCCTCCCCGGCAGGTGCCGAACCAAGGCGGTCCCGGTGGCAGTGGTGGGACCGCGGGCTCCGGCGCCGCGGGTGATCCGGCGGGCGGTTCGACAGGCGGTGGCTCCGGCGGGTCCGGGGCGGCCGGGCCCGACCCCAGTGTGCCGACGCAGCGGGAGCGCGGGTCGGAGGCTGCGGGAGCAGGTCCCGCGGCCGGTGGTCCCACCGGTCCTGCCGGTGGCTCCGCGGGCGGTTCCGCCGGGGGCACGGAGTCCGTGCTGCCCCCTCCCCGCATCGGTCCCGACGTCCCGCCGTCCGACGCCGACCTCATCGAGCGCATGCGCGCGGGCGACGACTCCGCCTACGCCGAGCTGTACCGCAGACATGCCGAATCGGTACGCCGCTACGCCCGCACCTGCTGCCGCGACGCCCACACCGCCGACGACCTCACCGCCGAGGTGTTCGCCCGGATGCTGGGAGCCGTGCGCTCCGGGTCCGGCCCCGAGCACGCGGTGCGCGCCTATCTCCTGACCACGGTGCGGCGCGTCGCGGCCGGGTGGACGAAGTCCGCGAAACGGGAGCAACTGGTCGACGACTTCGCGGTCTTCGCCGCGCAGGCCGCCCGGGGCTCCGAAGTCTCCGACGACGACACGCTGGACCTCGGCGCGGACGTGCGCGCCATGCACGAGGCCGAGCAGTCCCTGGCCATGCAGGCGTTCCGCAGCCTGCCCGAGCGCTGGCAGGCCGTCCTGTGGCACACGGAGGTCGAGGAAGAGTCCCCGAGCGAGGTCGCCACCCTCTTCGGCCTGGACGCCAACGGCACCCGTGTGCTCGCGAGCCGGGCCCGCGAAGGCCTCAAGCAGGCCTACCTCCAGGCCCATGTGAGCGCCACGCGCACCGAGAGCGAGGAGTGCGCGCGCTACGCCGACCGGCTCGGCGCCTACGCCCGCGGCGGCCTGCGCACCCGTGCCGAGCGCGGACTGCGCAAGCATCTGGAGGAGTGCGCGGACTGCCGGGTCGCCGCCGGGCAGATCAAGGAAGTCGCGAGCAGCATCCCCGCCGTCGTGCCGATCGCCGTCATCGGCTGGTTCGGTGCCGCCGGGTACGCGAAGGTCGCCGCCCTCGTCGGCGGCGGCGTCGCGGGCGCGGGTGCGGCGGGGGCCGCCGGGGCCGCGGCGGGCGGGGCCGGCTCGGCCGGGGCCGGGGCGCGGCCGCGTCCGAGGGGCTCGGCGCGCCCGCGAAGGCCGGGATCGCGGCGGGTGTCGTGGTCGCGGCCGGGGTCGCCGTGGCGATCGCGCTCGCCGGTGACCCCAAGCCCAAGGAGGACCCGCCGAAGGCGAAGGCGCCGGTCTCCGCGCCCGTCGTACCGCGCGATCCGCCGCCCCCCAAGCCCGCGCCCAAGCCGGAGCCCCCCGCTCCGAAGCCCAAGCCGCCGCCCCCGCCGAAGCCGACGCCGAAACCCACCCCCAAGCCGACACCGAAGCCGACCCCGAAACCGAAGCCGCCCCCGGAGAAGCCCAAGCCCAAGCCGCCCCCGCCGCCGAAGCCGACGCCCACACCGCCCAAGCCGACGCCGAAGCCGCCGCCCCCGCCACCACCGCCGCCCGCACCGCGGGTGTTCCAGTGGAACCAGCTGGAGTACGGCCTCAACGGCGACGGCACCAAGCCCGAGATGCGGCTCGGCGAGAGCAGTTGGGTGTGGCAGCGCTGGGGCATGTCCATCGCCGACAAGCGCTACGGCCACGGCGTCACCGTCCACGGCCGCTCCTCGGTCACCATCGACCTGAACCGCACGTGCTCCGCCTACGAGGCGCTCGTCGGCGTGGACGACATGACGATGGGCCTCGGCAAGGTGCGCTTCTCCGTGTACGGCGACGGGGTGCCGCTGTGGCGCTCACCGATGATCAAGGGCGGCGACGCGGCCGTGCCCGTGCGGGTCGGCCTGACCGGGCGCAAGACGATCCGCCTGGTCGTCGAGCCCCACACACCGTTCTCGTCGACGGCCCTGGCGGACTGGGCGCAGTCACGGCTGTCCTGCATCTGAGCCGACGGCAGCAGCTGGCTGGCTGAGGGGGCGCTCGCACCCGAGGTGCCGGACGGCGGTGCGGTCAGTGCGGTCAGTGCGGTCAGTGCGGCGACGCGGTCGGTGAGCCGACAGCGGGGTGCGCAGTGGGCGAGCCGACAGCGGAGCGACGGCTCGGGTCAGTCGGAGGTGGCCGCCAGGTTCTCCTGCGCCTCCGTCATCGTCATCTCGCGGCCCGCGGTGCTCTCCCGCTCGTAGGCCGCGTCCCCCAGCGCCGCGCGGGCCGACGCGGCCGCGCGCTCGGCCTCGACCCGGTCCGGCATGGGGCGTTCGTACCCGCCGCGCCAGTGGGCGGCGAAGGCCAGAAGGCGGGCCGCGCGGGTGTGGTCGCCGGCCTGGGACCTGAGCACGGCGGCGGCGTCCACGAGGCCCGCGACGACCATCTCCGAGCAGCGGCTGCGCAGGGCCTCCGGCAGCACATCGGCGAGGACGGCGAGCCCGGCGCGGGGACCGGACTCGGCCGCCCTGATCCTGGCGTCCACACCGCCGAGGCCCGCGGCGAACTGGGGCGGCAGCGTGCCGCGCTCGGACGCGTCACGGGACTCCTCCCACAGGGCGCGGGCCCGCGTCACGTCGCCGGCGTGCAGCGCCATCTCGGCGCTCATGAGGCGGACGAAGGCACGGGAGTCCATGACCCCGTACTGATCACCGGCGGTGTTGGCCTCCTCCAGGCCCTTCGCGGCGAGGTCGGGGTCGCCCGAGCGGTAGGCGATCTCCGCGAGGCGGGCGAGCAGGAAGGGGGCCTCGGCGTGCGCGCCGACCTCGTAGGCGAGCCGCAGCGCCTCGTCGTACTCCTGCCGGGCGTCCTCAAGGCGGCTGCGGGCCATCGCCGCCTCGCCCGCAGCGCTGCACACCTGCGCGCGCAGCCACCGGTCGCCCACCCGTCTGCTCAGCTCACGCAGCTCCGCCAGGTCGACGTCGACACCGTCCAGGTTGCCCTGCCGGTCGACGCTCGTGTGCACCCGGAACATCAGCGTGATCGCGACCTCCCAGTCGCCGCCGAAGCGGCGGCAGTTGGCGACCGCCATGTCCAGATACCGCAGGACGTCCGCGCCCCAGCCGAGGGAGTCGCCGAAGTAGAGCGTGAAGGGCCACACCAGGCCGGGGAACCGGCCGCTCTCGGGCACCGGTCGCGTGAAGACCTCCCGCACCCGCCGGATGTAGTCCGGCTCCAGGCCGCCGTCGAG
Source organism: Streptomyces sp. RK9 (assembly GCF_045070545.1). Classification (NCBI taxonomy): domain Bacteria; kingdom Bacillati; phylum Actinomycetota; class Actinomycetes; order Kitasatosporales; family Streptomycetaceae; genus Streptomyces; species Streptomyces sp. RK9. The sequence goes on from NZ_CP173704.1 coordinate 747,375, forward strand.
CATCTCCGAAGGCCTCGACTCCACCGTCAGGAACAGGTGCAGCATGCGCAGGCTCATGCGGGGCCAGAACGCCGGGGCGTCCTCGTCCGCGAGGTCCGCGTCCAGGCCCGCGGCGCCCGCGGTGAGGGACGAGACGCCCGCCCCGGACGGGTCGACGGTGCCCGGCGGCAGTGTCAGGGCCAGGGCGCGGCCGACCCACTCGGCGCCCTCCGTGCGGTAGTTCCGCAGCCACCAGAACCAGCCGAGGCCCAGGACGAGAGCCGTGGCCAGCTCCTCGTCGCGGGACTCCACCGAGCGGTGCAGGGCCGCGCGGATGTTGTCCAGCTCGGTCCCCAGGCGGTGGATCCACGGCAGTTGACCGGCGGAGCGGAGCTGCGGCTCGGCGGTGTCGATCAGCGCGCGGACGTACGCGCTGTGCCGCCGCTCGGCCTCGGCGCGCAGCTCGGGGGTCTCGGCGGCGCGCTCCGTCGCGTACTCGTGGATCGTCTCCAGGAGGCGATAGCGCATCCCCGGGCGGGCGCCGTCGGCTCGTCCGCCCTCGCCCGCCGCGTCGTACGCGTCCGCGACGACCAGGGACTTGTCGACGAGCGCGCCGACGAGGTCCGCGGCCGATCCGGAGCAGACCGCCTCGGCGGCCTCCAGGTCCCAGCCGCCGGCGAAGACGGACACCTCGCGCAGGACCGTGCGCTCGGCGGCGTCGAGCAGGTCCCAGGACCAGTCGACGACCGCCCGCAGGGTCTGCTGGCGGGGCAGGACCGTGCGGGCGCCGCTCGTGAGCAGGCGGAAGCGGTCGTCGAGCCGGTCGGCGATCTGGCGGGGCGTGAGCAGCCGCAGGCGGGCGGCGGCCAGCTCGATCGCCAGCGGCAGGCCGTCGAGGCGGCGGCAGATCTCCGCCACCGCGTCCGCGTCCCCGGCGGCGTCGAAGCCGGGGCGCACGGCCTCCGCCCGCTCGGCGAACAGGCGGTGCGCCGGGTCGGGCGGGAGCGGCTCGACCGGGCGCACGCACTCGCCCGGCACACCCAGGGGTTCGCGGCTGGTCGCGACGATGGTGAGCCCCGGGCAGCGGGTGAGCAGGGTCTCCGCCAACTCGGCGGCGGCGCCGATCACATGCTCGCAGTTGTCAAGGATCAGGAGCAGGCTGCGCGGGGCGCAGTACTCGACGAGCAGGGCGAGCGGGTCGCCCTGCGGGATCGTCAGCTCACTGGTCATCAGCACGGTCTCGCGCAGGCCGAGCGCGCTGACGACCGCCCCGGGCACCGCCTCCGGCCGGTCGAGCGGGGCCAGCTCGGCCAGCCACGCGCTCGGATGCCCGGCGGCGGCTTCCTCGGCGAGGCGGGTCTTCCCGGAGCCGCCCGGTCCCGTGAGCGTGACCAGACGTGCCCTCTGCATGTCCGAACGGATGGCCCCGAGCTCCGGTTCCCGCCCCACGAAGGAAGTCAGCCGGGGCCGGAGATTTCCCTGACGTTCGGTGGGGGGACGAGGAGTTGAGGGGGGTGTGGTGCCGGTGGGGTGCTTGCTGTCCGTGGGACGCGTCGGCCGGGGAGCGGCTTCGTTCGACGCGTCGGCCCGCGCCTCGCCCTGCGCCTCCCGCGCCTCCCCCGGCTGCGACGGCTTTGACGGCTTCGACGGCTCGGCCAGCAACTGTGCGTGCAGGGCGCGCAGTTCCGGGCCCGGGTCCGTGCCGAGGCCCTCGGCGAGGGTCCGGCGGGCGTCCTCGTACGCGGCGAGGGCGTCGGCGCCGCGGCCCGCGTCGCGCAGGGCGCGGATGAGGAGGGCGCGCAGGGCCTCGTCGTACGGCTGGTCGGCGGTCAGCGCCTTCAGCTCCGGTACGACGTCCGGGGCGTGGCCGAGCAGCAGGTCCGCCTCGACCCGGGCGCGGGTGGCCTCCTGGCGGCGGGCCTCCGGGCGGGTGGCCGCCGTGCGGTCGGGGAGGTCGGCGAGGGCCGGGCCGTGCCACAGGGCGAGGGCCTCGCGCAGGACGCGGGCGGCTGTCGCCGGGTCGTCGCGGGCCAGGGCGGTGGTGCCCTCGCGGGTCAGGCGCTCGAAGCGGTGCAGGTCGACTGCGTCGGGCGGGGTGATGAGGCGGTAGCCGCCGGGGCCGGAGGCGATGGCGTCGTGGCCGAGGGCCCTGCGGAGGCGGCCCACGAGGGCCTGGAGGGCGGCGGGGGCGTCCGCCGGTGGGGTGTCCGCCCAGATGTCGTCGATGAGGGTCTCGACGGGGGTCGTGCGGTCGGCCCTCAGGGCCAGGGCCGCGAGCAGCGAGCGCAGGCGTGCGCCCCCTACGGGCAGGGGTGCCCCTTGGTCGTCGTGCGCCTGCGTGGCGCCCAGGATCTGGTACCGCACTTGGTCATTGTGGACGGTGGGGGCGACTGCGTCGCGGAAATTGCTGGCGGGGGCGCCTTCGGGGGTGGGGTTCGCCGGGGGCGGCGGGGGTTGGGGGGCGCTTCCTTTGCCGTCGTGGCGCCGTTGGCCTGGGGGCGTGCCCCACCCCCGACGTCACGGCCCTGTCGGCCTGGGCTGTACCCATCCCACCCCACCCAAGCTCTCGGCTTCGCTCGAGCAGGGCCCCCCATCGCCCTCTGGGCGGCCCAGCCGCCCACAGCGGCGGGGAGGGGGACGGCAGGCGACGGGGCCGTATGCCACCCACTCAGCCCCGCGACGCCGGACCAACCGTTGTGGCACCGGTGACGACGGCTTGGGTGGCGGGTCGGCCGGAGGGTGGGGCAGGTGCCGGCCCGAGGGGGGTTGTTCCGGTGAACGGGTGGGCGGGTGGGAGAGATCCGCCGCGAAGCGGCGGTGCAGGCAGCCCACCCCGGGGCCACTGCACCACAGCGGTCAGCGTCCAGCGCCGAGCGCCCCCCGTTCCGGCACCACCGACCCCGTCGGGACGGCGCGCTGGCGGGCCGGGGTGCCGGTCCAGCAGGTGCCGCGGCGGGAGAGGAGGCGGCGGAGCCAGATCTCGGTGGAGACGAGGTCGGCGAGGCCGTCGAGCGGGAGGGGTTCGCCGTCGGCCGCCGCCCGCAGGGCCTTGCGGACGACGCGGGCCTCGACGAGCCCGGCCTGGGCGAGCAGCGGCGTGTCGAAGAGGGCGACGAGGTCGTGCACGGCGACCCGCAGGCCGGTGCGGGCGGCGGCGGCCGCGGAGGCGTGCGAGGGTGCGCCCCAGCCGGGCGGGAGCTCGGTGACCCCGGCGCCCTCCAGGACGCTGCGCAGGATCGCGGCCCGCGCCCCGGGCCGCACCCGCAGGGACTCCGGCAGCGCCCGACACGCGCGTACGACCTGGTTGTCGAGGAACGGCGCGTGCAGCCGCTGGAAGCGGACCTCGGCGGCCTGCTCAAGGACGCGCAGATCCGCCGCGTGCCGGAACAGCGCCGCACGCGCGCGGAACTCACCGGGCCGCTGCCCGGGCCCCGGTCCTGGCCGCATCGCCGTCTCCTGGAGGCGAACCGATACTTCTGCGAGGGCCTCACCGGTCAGCCAGCGCGCGGCCGGCCCCGGTCTGGCCCAGGCCAGCGCGGCGAGCGAGGCGCCCACGGCACCGCCGGGCTCCTCGAAGTGGCGGTGGAGGAGGCGGTCGGCGAGCGACTGCACGCCCGCGCGGTGCGTCGTACGGGCGAGCTTGCGGGCGGCGCCGTACACGCGCGCGGGGACCATGACGGAGCCCTCGGCCTTGGCGAGGGCCGTCACGGGCCGTACCAGGTGCCGTCGTTTGCGGTCCATCAACAGGTCGGCCAGGCGCGCCGGATGGGCGTCGAGTACCTGCCGCGCGCCATAGCCCGTGAAGTGGTCGGCGCTGCCCGCGGCGAGCCGCGCGCGGTGGCGCTGGGAGCTGACGATGACGGCGCTCGGCTCGTCGGTGAGCGGCCCGTCCAGGTCGGCGTACGGCAGCGCCTCCTCGCCCGCCGCGACGACGACGTGGTGCAGCCGGGGGTTGGCGGCGATGGCGCCCGCGCGCTCCAGCTCGGCCTCGCGGCCGCCGGACACGAGGTCGTTGAAGGTGACGGCGAGGAGCCGCTCCCCGGCGCCGGTGCCGTGTCCGAGGACCGTGCCGGGCATCCCGGGGAGACCGGCGGCAAGGAGGGCGAGGGTTCCCGAAGCGGGCCCTCCGGAGAGGTCGGATCCGATGCCGGGCACGGGCATGCCGCGCGCGGCCCGCCGCTCGGCGGGCCCCATGCCGGGCACGGGCCCGGGGTCGATGTCCGTGCCGGGTACGTGCCGTGGGGCGCGCAGACGCGCGCGTACCGCCTCGACGAGGGCGTCCCTGACCCCGTCGAGCGCACCCGCCTCGTCGGCCGCGGGCGCCGCGACGGCGAGCGAGGCGACGGGTTCGTACCCGGCGATCTCCCGTGCGCCCGCGCGGAGGATGAGCGCATGCCCGGGGGGCACGCGGCGCACGTCCTGGTACGGGGTGGAGTCCTGCAGCGCCTCCGGGACGTCGGGGGCCGCGAGCAGCGCCGCGAGGTGCCCGATGTCCAGGTTGGCCTCGATGAGGTCGGCGAGCGGCAGCGCGGCCGTGGCGTAGGCCGTGCCGCCCGCCCAGGGGGTGAAGAACACGGGCCGCGCGCCCGCGAGGTCACCGGCGATCATCACGCGGCGGCCGACCTGGACGACGGCGGTGTAGCTGCCGGGCCAGGCCGTCAGATGGCGCAGGGCGCCGCCGCGCGCGGCGAACAGGCTGACCCGCAGCTCCTCGTCGCTGGCGCCGCAGGTGCCGAGCACCGCGATGCGGGTCCGGTCGTCGGCCTTCACCGTGCGCACCTCGTCGGCACGCCAGTCACCCACCGCCCACAGCGGGTCCGGGTCGCCCCAGAGCAGCTGGGACCCCACGGGGTGCAGCGTCTCGCCGTCGGCACCGGTGGCACCCGCCGTGCCGACGGCGGCAGCGCCCACGGGGGGTCCAGTGGTGGTACTGCTCCACCCCACCAACCACCGCATCGCCGCCTCCACAGGCTGTGGACGGCCAGTGCGCCCAGGAACCGCTCCGGCACGCGTGACACGCATCCGGAACCGATCCGCGACTGGTCCGCCCGAGTACGGAAACCGGGGACGGGGGGCCGAGGACGGCACCAGCGCGCCCGGGAACCGAGGGACCGGGGTCCCATGCTGCCACGAAGGAGGCGCGCGGGAGTGCCTACGGCGGCGCTCACACCGGCGCGAACGCGCCCTGGGCGATCGGTCGTTGAGGCGGCAACGGCACCGACAAGGGGACGTGGGGCGGCTTGAGCACACTTTCGAGGGGTCGATTTTCGGCCAATTCAGCCATGGCCGAACACGCGCGGACGCCCCTTGGCGCCCCGCGACACCCACGCACAGCCCGGGAGGCGGTGTGCGCCTCCCGGACCGGTCCGCCGCCCGCGGGGATGGAGGCGGCGGTGTCCCCCAGCCCACTGACTCCAGCGCAGCGGGCCGACCCACGCACCAACCATGGAAGCGCTCCCCACATGGCCGGAGAAGAGCGCACACATAGGCGCACGGCCACACACCCGGAGCGCGCGGCGACACCCCCGCACTCCCGTACGGACAACAATCTCGCCATACGGAACTGCGCCTCTTAACGCTTGGGATCCGTGGAACTACGCTGGGTGTGCTGATGTTTTCGCGGAGGCATATACCTGGGGGCTCGGCCAAGTGCTCTTGCGGCCGGGGATCGGGGCCGCGGCGCACGACACGCCGACGGGCCGGGCACCCAGTCGCTGTCCCCCGGGGGAACGCAGCACGAATGCCGTGCGGTCAAGCCACTGCCCGGCAGCCGTCTGTGTCGAGGGGTGGCCATGTCCAGGGAGCAACGCGGGCCGAATGAGAAGCTCGGCACCGTTCTCGCCCTCGCGGGAATCAGCAACGCGGGACTCGCCCGCAGAGTCAACGACCTCGGCGCGCAACGGGGTTTGACGCTTCGTTACGACAAGACCTCGGTGGCGCGCTGGGTGTCCAAGGGCATGGTGCCGCAGGGCGCCGCCCCGCACCTCATCGCCGCCGCCATCGGGCAGAAGCTCGGCCGCCCCGTGCCCCTGCACGAGATCGGCCTCGCCGACGCGGACCCGGCCCCCGAGGTGGGCCTCGCCTTCCCGCGCGACGTGGGCGCCGCGGTGAAGTCGGCCACCGAGCTGTACCGCCTGGACCTGGCGGGACGCAGGACCGGCGGCGGCATCTGGCAGTCCCTGGCCGGCTCCTTCGCGGTCAGCGCGTACGCCACGCCCGCCTCCCGCTGGCTGATAACCCCGGCCGACAGCTCCGTGGCGCGGGACGCCTCGCACGCCTCCCTCGACGGACCGCCCGACGCGGCCCACCAGGACGACGGCGGACCGCCGATGAAGGTCGGCCACAGCGACGTCCTGAAACTGCGCGAGGCGGCCGAGGACGCGCGCCGCTGGGACTCCAAGTACGGCGGCGGGGACTGGCGTTCCTCCATGGTCCCCGAGTGCCTGCGCGTCGAGGCGGCGCCGCTGCTCCTCGGTTCGTACTCCGACGAGGTGGGACGCGCCCTCTTCGGAGCCAGCGCCGAACTGACCCGGCTCGCCGGCTGGATGGCCTTCGACACCGGCCAGCAGGAGGCCGCCCAGCGGTACTACATCCAGGCCCTGCGGCTCGCCCGCGCGGCCGCCGACGTGCCGCTCGGGGGATACGTCCTCGCGTCCATGTCCCTCCAGGCGACGTACCGGGGCTTCGGGGACGAGGGAGTGGACCTGGCGCAGGCCGCGCTCGAACGCAACAGGGGACTCGCGACCGCGCGCACCATGAGCTTCTTCCGGCTCGTGGAGGCACGCGCGCACGCGCGCGCCAATGACGCGCCCGCCGCCGGGGCCGCCCTGCGGGCCGCCGAGGGCTGGCTGGAGCGCGCCAGGGACGGCGACAACGACCCCTCCTGGCTCGGCTTCTACGGCTACGACCGCTTCGCCGCGGACGCCGCCGAGTGCTACCGCGACCTGAAGGCGCCCCGCCAGGTGCGCCGCTTCACCGAGCAGGCACTGTCCCGGCCCACCGAGGAGTTCGTGCGCTCGCACGGATTGCGGCTCGTGGTGTCGGCCGTCGCCGAGCTGGAGTCGGGCAACCTCGACGCCGCCTGCGAGCAGGGGGTGCGGGCCGTGGAGGTCGCCGGAAGGATCTCGTCCGCGCGGACGACGGAGTACGTGAAGGACCTGCTGCACCGCCTGGAGCCGTACGGCGACGAGCCCCGGGTGGTGGAGCTGCGGGAACGGGCGCGGCCGCTCCTGGTCGCCCCCGCGTAGCCCGTGGCCCGCGGCAGGGTCGCCCGCCGCGGGCACGGACGTGCTCCGGCTCTCCCCGTTCGCAGGTTTGGCGGGGATGTCAGTGGCGCAAGGCAGTATCGGGGGTGGGAGGTGAAGGGCGATGGGGCGAGGTGCTGTGGCGTACGACTGTGACGTGCTCGTGGTCGGGGGCGGGATCGTCGGGCTCGCGGCGGCGTATGCCCTGACCCGGGCGGCGCCCGGCACGCGGGTCACCGTCCTGGAGAAGGAGCGCGGCCCCGCCCGCCACCAGACCGGGCGCAACAGCGGCGTGATCCACAGCGGGATCTACTACCGCCCCGGCTCCCTCAAGGCGCGGTACGCGGTGCGGGGCGCAGCCGAGATGGTCAAGTTCTGCGCGGAGTACGGCATCCCGCACGAGGTCACCGGCAAGCTCATCGTCGCCACCGACCGCGCCGAGCTGCCCCGGCTGCACGCCCTCGTCCAGCGCGGCCGGGAGAACGGCATTCCGGTCCGCGAGCTGGGGCCCGCCCAGATCGCCGAGTACGAGCCGTGTGTGGAGGGCCTCGCCGCCATCCACGTCGGCACCACCGGGATATGCGACTACGGCGCCGTCGCCGCGCAGCTCGCCCGCGCCTCCGGCGTCGAGGTGCGCTACGGCGCGGAGGTCGTGCGGATCGACCGGCGCGCCGACCTCGGCGTCGCCGTGCGCACCGCCGCCGGGGACGTCGTGCGCGGCAAGGTCCTCGTGAACTGCGCCGGGCTCCACTGCGACCGGATCGCCCGGCTCACCGGCGACGAGCCCGACATGCGCATCGTGCCCTTCCGGGGGGAGTACTTCACGCTGGCGCGGCCCGGGCTCGTGCGCGGCCTGGTCTACCCCGTGCCCGACCCCGCCTTCCCCTTCCTCGGCGTCCACCTCACGCGCGGCGTCGACGGCGGGGTGCACGTCGGGCCCAACGCGGTGCCCGCGCTCGCCCGCGAGGGGTACGGCTGGTCGGTCGTGCGGCCCCGGGAGGTCGCCGGGACGCTCGCCTGGCCGGGGGCCTGGCGGATGGCCCGGGAGCACTGGCGGTACGGGGCCGGGGAGCTGCGGCGGTCGCTGTCCAAGGCGGCCTTCACCGACGCCGTGCGGCGGCTTCTTCCCGCTGTGCGGGCCGAGGACCTGTTGCCCGCTGCGGCGGGGGTGCGGGCGCAGGCCGTGCTGCGGGACGGGTCGCTCGCCGACGACTTCCTCATCCGGGAGGGGCCCCGTGCCGTCCACATCCTCAACGCCCCCTCGCCTGCGGCGACGGCGTCGTTGCCCATCGGGCGGGAGGTGGCGCGGCGGGTGCTCGCCGCGCTGTAGGGGTGCCCTCGCGGGGCGCCCCAGGCCCGCCCCTCCTCCGAAACCGGGGCTGCGCCCCTGGACCCCTGGGGGTGAGGGTCCCGGGCGGGTGGGACAGACCTCCGCCGGATCGGCGCTCCGCGCCTCGTCCTCAATCGCCGGACGGGCTAAGACGTTGCCGGGGCGGGCTGAAACCGTGCGGGTGCGTTTCAGGCCCTGCGGCGGGTAATTCTCAGCCCCTCCGGCGTTTGAGGAGCGGGGTCTGGGGCGGAGCCCCAGTTCGGGAAGGGGCGGGACTGGGGCGCCCTGCGAGGCCCCACCCCCGGTAAAATCGCCCCCACTGTGTCTGAGAATCCCCGCCCGAAGGGCACCCCCCGCTTCCCCGACGGACCCGCGCCCGACCCGACCGGGTCGAGGTTCGAGCGGCGGATCCGCAGCTTCACGCCGCGCCGCAGCCGCGTCACCACCGCCCAGGGCGACGCCCTGCGCAGGCTCTGGCCCCAGTGGGGCCTGGACATCGACGGCAAGGAAGTCCTGGACCTGGACGCGCTCTTCGCGGCGGACGCACAAGGCGGTGCGGCGCCGGCCGACCAGAGCGCCCCCGCGTCCGACAGCTCCCCCGCCCCCGTCGTCCTGGAGATCGGCTTCGGCATGGGCGAGGCCACCGCCCAGATGGCCGCCGCCGACCCCGGCACCCGCATCCTCGCCGTGGACGTGCACACCCCGGGCCAGGGCAACCTGCTGAATCTCGCTGAGCGGAACGGCCTGTCCAACATCCGGGTGGCGAACGGCGACGCCGTGATCCTCCTGACGGAGATGCTCGCCCCGGAGGCCCTGGACGGCGTCCGCGTGTACTTCCCGGACCCGTGGCCGAAGGCCCGGCACAACAAGCGCCGCCTGATCCAGCCGGAGTTCCTCAGCCTGCTCGCCCCCCGCCTGAAGCCGGGCGGCCTGCTGCACTGCGCGACGGACTGGGAGCCGTACGCGGAGCACATGCTGGAGGTGCTCACCGCGCATCCGGACTTCGAGAACGTGCAGGAGGACGGCGGGTACGCGCCGCGGCCCGACTTCCGGCCGCAGACCCGCTTCGAGGGCCAGGGCCTGCGCAAGGGCCACGTCGTCCACGACCTCCTGTTCCGCCGCGCCGCCACCCTCGCGGAGCAGCCGGGGGCCGCCCCGGCGGAGCAGCCGCAGCCGACCCCCCGGGACCCGGCGGAACCGCCCGCCCCCGAGGACCCGCCCCGCTCCTGAGGCCCCCGGGCCCCGAGGCACCATCGCGGTCCGCCGCAACCCTCGTTACTGTCAAAGCCGTGGCCACCAGTCCCGCGCACCCGACGAACCCGGCAGCCGCCGGGCCCGCCGGAGCACCCGGATCGCGGCATCCGCGCTGGTGGCAGCGGCGGGCCATCCGGGCGGCCGCACCGGTCACACTGCTTGCGCTGTCCGGTCTGGTGATCCTCGCGCTGGTGCGTCAGCAGACCGGCACCGAGGGGTTCCTGGTGGGCCTCGGCCTCGCCACGCTGCCGGTGCCGCTGCTCGTCGCCGCGTTCCGGTGGCTGGACCGGGTGGCGCCGGGGCCGTGGCGGAACCTGTTGTTCGCCTTCGCCTGGGGCGCCTGCGCGGCCGCGCTGATAGCGATCGTCGCGAACAGTTTCGCGACCCGCTGGATAGCCACCGCGACCGCCGACCCGACGAGCGCCGACACCCTCGGCGCGACCGTGATCGCCCCGATCGTCGAGGAGACCGCGAAGGCGGCGGCCGTGCTGCTCGTCTTCCTCTTCCGCAGAGCCGACTTCACCGGGGTCGTCGACGGCTTCGTCATAGCGGGCGTCACCGCGACCGGTTTCGCCTTCACCGAGAACATCCTCTATCTCGGCAACGCCTTCGGCACCGACCAGCTCAGCGGCGAGACCGGCCTCGCGTCGGTGACGGCCGCGACGTTCTTCGTCCGGGTCGTGATGTCGCCGTTCGCGCATCCCCTGTTCACCGTGCTCACCGGCATCGGCTTCGGGATCGCCGCCCTCAGCGGCGAGCGGCACACGGTGCGGCGGATACTCCTGCCCATCGCCGGGCTGCTGCTCGCCATGGGCCTGCACGCCTTCTGGAACGGCTCGGCCAGCTTCGGCGAGTACGGCTTCTTCGTCGTGTACGCCACGTTCATGCTGCCCCTGTTCGGGCTGCTCTGCTGGCTCGCCGTCTGGCTGCGCCAGCGCGAACTGCGGCTGGTGCGCGCCGAACTGCCCGCCTATGTGGCGGCGGGCTGGCTGACCGCGGCCGAGCCGTTCGCACTCGGCTCGATGTCCGCGCGGAACCTCGCCCGCGACTACGCCGCGCACCACCTGGGCCGACCGGGCGGGCGGACCGTCGTCGCGTACGAGACGTACGCGACGACGCTGGCGCTGCTTCGGCACCGGGCGGGCCGGGGCCGGGCCCGCGCCGACTTCGCCGTCCGGGAGCGGGAGCTGCTCGACGCGCTGTGGGAGCGCCGCGAGGTGGTCCGCCCTGCGCTCGCGTACGCGGCGCGGGTGACGGCGCCGGTCGTGGTGCCGCTGCCGTACACCGCGTACGGGCCGCCGCACATGCCGTACGCCGTGTACGGCCAGCCGCCCGGCGTCTGCGCCGCACCGTACGGAACGCCCGGCCCCGCCTACCCCTCGTACAACCCCTACCGCACCTGACGCACGACCCGCCGCGCGCCCGGTCCGCTCACGCCGAAGCGGCGGTGAGGCGGGCCACCTCGTCCTCGGTCAGGTCGAGGTCGGCCACCTCCAGGAGCGCAGGGAGCTGCTCGACCGTGCGCGCGGAGGCGAGCGGCGCCGCCACCGTCGGCTGGGCGGCGAGCCAGGCGAGGGCGACCGTGGCGTGCTGGGCGCCGCGCTCCTCGGCTATCGCGTCGAGGGCGGCGAGGACGCGCCGGCCGCGCTCGGTCTCCAGGTGGGCGCCCGCGCTGCCCGCCCGCGCGCTGTCGACCTCGGCGCCGGGACGGTACTTGCCGGTCAGGAAGCCGGACGCGAGCGAGTAGTACGGAATGGCCGCGAGGCCCGAGCGGGACGCGACCTCCTGGAGGGGGCCCTCGTAGGTGTCACGGGAGACCAGGTTGAAGTGCGGCTGGAGGGCGACGTAGCGCACGAGGCCCTCGCGGTCGGAGAAGTCCAGGGACTCCTGGAGGCGTTCGGCGGTGATGTTGGACGCGGCGATCGCGCGGACCTTGCCGGAGCGCACCAGCTCGTCGAGGGCGGTGACGAACTCCTCGACCGGCACGGACGGGTCGTCGTAGTGCGTGTAGTAGAGGTCGATGTAGTCGGTGCCGAGGCGGCGCAGCGACTCCTCGACACCGGACTTGATGGTGTTCGCCGCGAGGCCCTTGTAGTCGGGGTGGGCGCCGACCTTCGTGGCGATGACGACGTCGGAGCGGTTGCCGCGGGCGGCGAGCCAGCGGCCGAGCACGGTCTCGGACTCGCCGCCCTTGTTGCCCGGCGCCCAGGCCGAGTACACGTCGGCGGTGTCCACGAAGTTGCCGCCCGCGGCGGTGTAGGCGTCGAGGACGGCGAAGGACTGTGTCTCGTCCGCGGTCCAGCCGAAGACGTTGCCGCCGAGGGCGAGGGGGAATACTTCGAGGTCGGAGGAGCCCAGCGGGCGGAGTGTGGTCATAAGGGGCTCAACATCCGCAGCGGGGAACGAATTCCGTGTGTGGCCCACGGAAATCTGCGGCCCCGCTCCCGGATGCGGCTCCGCCGTCGCGGGTTCCGACCGGCGGCCCTGGCGTCGGGGGGTCGTCGCCAGGACCGCCGGAGCCTTGGGTGTTACGGGTTGAGGCCCTTGCCCTGCAGCCAGGCCAGCGGGTCGATGTTGGCGCCGCCGCTGGTGTGGACCTCCATGTGGAGGTGCGGTCCGGTGACGTTGCCGGTCGCGCCGACGCGGCCGATGACCTCGCCCGTGGTGACCTTCTGGCCGACGCTGACGCTCATCGAGGACTGGTGGCAGTACCAGATCTCGGTGCCGTCCTTCAGCTCCAGGACCGTGCGGTAGCCGTACGAACCGGACCAGCCCGCCGACTTGATGGTGCCCGTGTGCACGGCCTTGAGGGGCGTGCCGGTGGGGGCGGCGAAGTCGAGGCCGGTGTGCTGGCCGGAGGACCACATGGAACCGGAGTCGCCGAAGTGCGAGGTGAGGGTGTACGAGGAGGTGGGCAGCGAGAAGCTCTTGGCGAGCTTGGCGAGGCGCTCCGCCTCCGCCTTCTTGCGCGCGGCCTCCTCCTTCTTGCGCTTCTCCTCGGCGGCCTTGGCCTTCGCGGCGGCCTCCGCCTTGCCCTGCTGGGCCTTGGCCTGCTCGGCGGCCTTCTTCACGGCGGCGTCCTCGGCGGCGATGCGCTGGGCGTCCTCCGCCTGGTGCTGCTGGTTCTCGGCCTGCTGCATGATGCGGGCGCGCAGGGCCTCGCCCGCGCCGGTGGTGCCGCGCTCGGCGTCGGCGGTGGTGACGCCCGCGGAGCTGAGCGGCGCGGCGGCCGCGACGGTGGCGGTGTCGGCGCCGCCGGCACCTCCGTCGTCGTCGGATATCAGGGAGCCCACGCCCGGCAGGGACTTGGCCTCGGGGAGCTGGTCGGTGACCGCCGACATGTCCGGCATGGCGATGGAGACCGGGGGCTTGCCGCCCTGCGCGGTGGCGATGCCGCCCGCGCCCACGGCCGCGATGACGCCGACGCCGAGGACGGTGGAGCTGCGCGCGAGGCCGCCGCCGCCCTTCTTGTGGACCCGGTGCCTGCCGCGCACGGGGCGGATGGACTCCGCGGTGGGGTTCCACTCCTCCCACGGCTCCTGGGGGGCGTACCCGCCGAATCCGGTGGGACCCTCGGGTCCTTCGGCGGATTCGTCGTTCGGTACGTAGAGCGCTTCGGGGGCAGGCCGGTTGGACGCCACTGGGGCGCACTCCTTTCCTTCCTTCTCGCCTACCGGGTTAGCTGACGGGTTCGGAGCAGGAAGGTCTCCTACGGGCGTGGTGCGTGCCCGATTCACCCCAATGTGGTGGTTCCCCGGCTCCCTTGCGGGATTAGGCGCGTGCGCACGGAGCCGACTTGAGTGCCGGCTGGGACGACCGCGCTGCGTTATCGAACGTTAATAGACAGCGGTGCCGTATTCCAAGCTGTTCCGTCTGATCGTTAACGCTTACGCTACGAACACAAGGGACATCAGCGGCTGGAGTAGGGCGAGTTGAGCGGAGCCCATGACGCACCGCAGCGTTCTGGATCTCCACGGCTTGCTGACACCGCGCCAATCAGGCTGCGGAGGGGTGCCCTTCAGTCACCGACCGTGATCGGACGGCGTACGGCGAGCATCGCCAGGTCGTCCGTGGCACCGCCCCCGGTGTGCCGGCGGACCTCGTCGACGAGGGTCGCGAGCAGTGAGTCGGGTCCGGCGGGCCCGGGGAAGATCCGGCCGCCGAGCCGGGTGGCGGGGACGTAGAACTCGCCGTCCTCGTCCCGGGCCTCGGAGAGCCCGTCGGTGTAGAGCAGCAGCGTGGCCCCCGGCGGGAACGGGGTCTGGTCGGCGCGGTCCGGCCAGGTGCCGAGGTCGCCCATGCCGAGCGGCAGCGCGGGCTCGGACGGCGAGAGCACGCACAGACGTCCGTCGGCGCGCAGCATCAGTGGTTCGGGGTGGCCGCGGTTGATGATGCGTACGGTGCCCTCGTCGCCGCGCGGGATCTCCACGAGGACCGCCGTGGTGAACCCCTCGAAGGCGTCGAGCCCGTCCCGCCGCATCCCCTCCCTGGCCAGCGCCCGCTCCAGGCGCTGCGCCACCGCCTCCAGCGTGGCCTCCTGCTCGGCGGCCTCCCGGAAGGCCCCGATGACGACGGCGACGGCGGCCACCGCCCCCATCCCCTTGCCCCGTACGTCACCGACGACGAGCCGCACCCCGTGCGGGGTGTCCTGCACGGCGTACAGGTCCCCGCCGATGAACGCGTCGGCCTCCGCCGCCTCGTACCGCGCGGCGATGTCCAGGCCGCCGATCCGCGGGTCGGGCTGCGGCAGGACCGCGCGCTGGGTGGCCTCGGCGATGGACCGGGCGGAGGCGAGGCGGGCGTCGCCGCGGCGGACGACCCGGTTGATGACGACGGCGAGGGCGCCGACGGTCAGCATCGTCAGGAACTCGGTGATGACCTGGACGTCGGCGCCGTCCACGCGGTGGCTCAGGCGCAGCACGAGCACGGCGGCGCAGGACACGGCGGCGGTCGCGACGGTGGTCCGAAGCCGGAAGAACGGGGCGGTGATCAGGGGCGCCGCGGCGAACAGCGGGGACGCGGTGAACTCGGGCGGCGTGAGCATGTCGAAGCAGATCCCGGCGACGAGGAGGAGCGGGGGCAGCGCGCGGACGAGGGCCCGCTCGCGGGGGAGGGTGCGGGTGGTGCCGCCGGGGGCGATGGTTGGCTGGGAGAGGCGGGCCTTCTTACGGGGGCGGGGGTGGGCCGGGCCGCCCTGCGCACCGTCCGGCCCCCCACCACGCACAGCAACCACCACCACTCCACTCCACCGCATCAGCGCCGCGTCGGCCCATCCAGGCTTCCCGCAGCGGGAGCCCGGGGCGACCTGATGTGGGCCGAGTGGGTGAGCCGTGTGGTGGGGCGGGGACGCGCCCGGAGGCGTGCGGCCGAGCAGAACCGGCACCGCACGCCCCGGGCGCGCGAGGGTCAGGCGGCGTCACCCCCGAGCACCGGCACCGGCGCCGCGAGCCGACCGGACCTGCCGAGGGAGCGCAGCGCCAGCGCGCAGCCGGCGCCGAGCGCGGCGAGCGCGAGCCACGGCACCGCGGGCAGCCCCCGGTCGTCCGCCACGTCGAGCAGGGCGCCCATCGCGAGGTTCCCCGCGGTGATGCCGACGCCGCAGACCGTGTTGTAGAGGCCGTAGTGCGTGGCCACCCACCTCTCCCCCGCGAGCGAGACGACGGTGTCCATCTCGAAGGGGTAGAGCACGGCGTTCGCGGCCGCCAGGGCCGCCGCGCACAGCAGCAGCGCCGTGACGCCCGCGTACCCGGGTCCGCCGAGGGCGGGCGGCAGGAACGCGGCGCCCATCAGGGCGAGCCCGGCGGCCAGACACTGCTCCCGCGTCCACGTGCGCTTGCACCAGTCGGTGATCCGCAGCTGCCCGACGAGCGCGACGAGCCCCGACACCACGAACAGCCCGCTGGTCGCGACCGTCGTGGCCGTGCCCCCGCCCAGCAGCCGCTCCACTTCGAGGGGCAGCGCGAGGTACACCTGGAACGACAGGACGTACGAGCCGGTCATGGCGAGCGAGAACAGCCAGAACGGCCGGTTCCCGAACACCGCCCGCCACTGTCCCCGCGCCGGACCCGCGGAGCCGTCACCGGCCGCATCGCCCTTGCGCACCGGGAGGCGCAGCAACTGCACCACCGAGAGCAGGGCGAAGAGGACCGCCGCCACCGCGCACGTGAGCTTGAAGTCCACGCCGGTCAGGGCGAGTCCGACGAGCGGGCCGAGCAGGATGCCGGTCTGGTAGAAGACGTTGAACAGCGCGAACGCCTCCACGCGGCGCTCCGGTGTGCCCGCCTCCGCGGCGACGTACGCGCGTACCGCCGGGTTGAACAGCGCCCCCGCGAGCCCGGTCGCCGCCGACGCGGCGATGAGCACCGGGAGGGTCTGCGCGAACGCGAGCGCCGCGAAGCCTCCGGTGCGCAGGGCGCACCCGGCGACGATCATCGGCTTGTACCCGAGCCGGTCGGCGAGCGCGCCGCCGACCAGGAACATCCCCTGCTGGGAGAGGTTCCGCACGCCGAGCACCAGGCCCACCGCCCAGGCGGCGAGCCCGAGTTGACCGGAGAGGTGGGCCGCGAGGTACGGCATCAGCATGTAGAAGCCGAGGTTGATGCTGAACTGGTTGACGAAGAGGAGCTGCACGGCGGGCTCGAAGGTGCGCGCGCGGGCCCAGACCTGGGTCACTGGACGACGCCTTCCGGTACGTCACGCCGTACGTCACTCCGTACGTCACTCCGTACGTCATCGAGCACGTCACCACACCGCACGTCCCACCGGGGAGCGGTCGCGCACCGTCCGGCCCGCCACCGGCTCCACGCCACCACCCCGTCCCCGGGGCCGGGCACCTCCAAGGGCTCGTCCGGGATCGTGCCGGGGCGGCCGAGCAGCCCGTGCGCCTCGCAGTACTCGTCGTTGAACACCGTGTCGAAGTAGCGCTGCGGCCCGTCCGGGAACACCGCAGCGATCCGCGTGCCGCGCGGCCGGGTGCGGGCGAGCCACGCCGCCACGAGCGCGACCGCGCCCACGCTCCAGCCGCCGGAGGCGAACTGCCGCCCGGCGAGCCGCCGCGCGCTGCGCACGGCCTCGGCGGGGCCCACCCAGTGGACCTCGTCGAAGGCGGCGTGGTCGACGTTGCGCGGGTGGATCGACGAGCCGAGCCCGCGCATCAGACGGGGCCCGGCGGCGAGCCCGAAGATGGTCGAGGCGACGCTGTCCACGCCGACCAGTTCGAGGCCGGGCAGGGCGGCGGCGCGCAGGGTGCGGGCGATCCCGGCGGAGTGCCCGCCGGTGCCGACGGCGCACACGAGGACGTCGAACTGGCCGATCTGCCGGACGAGTTCGTCGGCGAGGGGCCGGTAGGCGGCCTGGTTCTCGGGGTTGTGGTACTGGTTCGGGCACCAGGCCCCGGCGAACTCGGGCCGCTCCATCAGGGCGGCGACCCGCTCGACCCGGGCCTGCTGCCAGCCGCCCACGGGCCCGGGTTCGCGGACGAGGTGGACGCGGGCGCCGTGCGCGGTCAGCATCCGCTCGACGATGGGTTCGAGGCCGGGGTCGGTGACGATGTGGACGGGGTGGCCGTAGTGCACGCCCGCGAGGGCGAGGCCGAGGCCGAGGGTGCCGGACGTGGACTCGACGATGGGCGCGCCGGGCCGCAACTCGCCGCGGGCGCGGGCCCGTTCGACCATGTGGAGGGCGGCCCGGTCCTTGATGCCGCCGAAGTTGAAGCCTTCGAGCTTGGCCCAGTAGCCGCGGCCGCCGTCGGGCGTGGGCTCGTCGATCCAGAGCACGGGCGTGTTGCCCACGGCGGCCGCCGCGGGCTGAAGGTTGCCGATCATGCGGGGGTTTCCTTCGGTGCTTCGGTACGTGGATGGGGGGTGGCGTGGGAGTCCGCGCGGGGACTCCGGGGCACCCTCAGTTCCGGTCCACTCCGATGGCGAGAAGGATCTGCTGGCCCGAATCCGGACAACAGGGTCCGGCGCGGGGCGGCGCGCACCGGGCGAGCCGAGCCGCCGCCGTGTCCGTCGCGGGTGCGCCCCCGAGGGCGTCCTTGCCGGTCTTGCCGCCCTTGCCGCCCGCACCGTCCTGCCGCTCCCGGTCGGCGGGCTGTGCGGCGAGCGCGGCGGGGTGCGCCGATCCGGCGTGCTCGCCGTGGCCGGGGCCCGGGCAGGCGTGGTGGACGGGCGGGGCGGCGGTGACCGCGGTCGCGGCGGTGAGCCCGTGCGGCCCGTGGCACACACCGGCGAACAGCGCGCAGGCGGTGAGGAGCACCACCGAGACCACGTACCGCACCCGACTCATAGTGACCACAAAGCTACGCACGGCACACGAGTCAACGCAAAGCCCGACGCCGACAACGGCGTGAAACCACGCCACGTACAGCCGAAACGCATCCGCTCGGCACGGGTGGGGGCCGCACATGCCGAAGGCCCGGAATCGAGGAACGATTCCGGGCCTTCGGTTTCAGTAGCGGGGACAGGATTTGAACCTGCGACCTCTGGGTTATGAGCCCAGCGAGCTACCGAGCTGCTCCACCCCGCGTCGGTGAACCCAACAGTACGCCATGCGACGTGCGGAAAGCGAACCGGTGAAGAACGACCCCCTCGACGGGGCCCTCCGGGGCGGTCCGTGCCCGGGCCTCACGTGTTCTCGGCGTGCGTCAGCGTCTCCCAGGCCACGAACAGGTCGTCCGTCCCCTCGGGCCGCTGCTCGGCGGTGAGCCGCTGGGTCTGCGGCAGGTCGAAGCCGAGGCGGCCGTGCAGGTGGTTGAGGGCGACCTCGGTGTCGGGCCCCATGTCGCGCTGGACCCGGCCGCCGCACAGCCAGCCGGGGACGGCGGCGCCGCGCTGGTAGCGGGAGTGGAACTCCAGGGCGGCCTTGAGCCGGTCCTTGGTCTCGTCGTACAGGTCGACCCCTTGATGCCAGGCGGTCTCGGCGATGTGCGCGGTGGCGGCGAGCGAATAGCTGGCGTGCTTGAAGTTGCGGCAGGTCTCCTGGGAGAGCCCGTCGGCGAAGGTCTTCTGCCCGAACCAGTACTTCTGGAGCTGCGCCTTCGTGGTGATGCCGCTGCCCTCCGGCGAGACGGGCAGCGGCCCGTCGGACTCCAGGTAGAAGTAGGCGGGCACGCGGGTGCGGAAGTGCTGGACGGCCCGCTCGAACGACTCGTGGTCGTCGAGGAAGACGGCCATGCCGATGGTGGCGTCGGCCATGACGAGGTCCCAGTTGCCGTTGGACTCGGCGGAGCCGTCGCGGACTTGGGGCAGGTAGGCGTTGCGGAGCATCCGCTCGAAGCGGAGCAGCTCGCCGTCGGTCCAGCCGTCGTAGGTGTAGCGCACGGCCTCGGCGGCGCGCGCCCAGGAGGTGGCGGCCCAGGCGGTCTGGAGCCCGGCGTTCGCCTCCGTGTGCCGGGTGAGGACCCGCGACCAGGCGTCCATGATCTGCACGGCCTTCGCGGCGTGGGCGCGGTCACCGGTGATGTTGTAGAGCAGCGCGTGCGTGTACGCGGCGAGCGCGTCCTCCCGCTCCTCGACGCACCCCTGCCCGGGGCGCAGGTCGGGCGGACAGGCCACCACCGCGTACGGCTTGGCGGTGTAGTCGTCCGCCGCGTACTTGCTGGCCCGCATCTGCTCGTACGCCGTGAACCAGGGCTCCTGCCGCGCGGCGACATGCGCGCGCACCCGGTCCAACTGCTTCTTGCTGACGAGGACCCCGGGGTGAGCGAACGGCAGATCAGCGGCCCGCGCCCGCCGCACACCCTCGTCCTCGCCGCCATCACCGCCACACCCCGCGGCACCGATCCCCAGGGCCAGGACCAGCACCACCACAAGCCCCACCCGCCCGCCACGGCCCTTCCGCTCCGCTGCCGCCATCCCGCACCTCCGTATCGGGTCGCGCCCCTGGCAGCGTGCCGTGGGGCGGGTGGGGGCGCAGGGGGTGGTGGGCCATGTGAGGGACGGGTCACCCGATCGGTCGTTCAGGGCTTGCCCGGGGCGAGGGCCGGCCCCTGTCACGGTCGGCGTCTCCGCTGTCAGGACCCGTGTCAGGGGCGTGACAGCCCCATGACAGGTGGGGCCGTGAGCTTGGGGACATGAGAACTTCAGCGATCGCGGTTTCGGGACTGCGCAAGACATTCGGGGACAAGGTCGTGCTCGACGGCATCGGGTTCGAGGTGCCGGCGGGGTCGGTCTACTCGCTGCTCGGGCCGAACGGGGCGGGCAAGACGACGACGGTCAACATCCTGACGACGTTGATGACGGCGGACGCCGGGGTCGTGCAGGTGGCCGGGCACGACGTGGTGAGCGGGACCAAGGGGGTGCGGGCGGCCATCGGTGTGACGGGGCAGTTCGCGGCCGTGGACGAGTTGCTGTCGGGGCGGGAGAACCTGCTCCTGATGGCCGAGCTGAAGCGGGTGCGCAACAAGGAGAAGCTCGTCTCGGGGCTTCTCGAGCGGTTCGACCTCGTGGAGTCGGCGCAGAAGCTCGTGTCGACGTACTCCGGCGGCATGCGCAGGAAGCTGGACCTGGCGATGACCCTCGTGGGCAGCCCGGAGATCATCTTCCTGGACGAGCCGACGACCGGCCTCGACCCGCGCAGCAGGCGCACGATGTGGCAGATCGTCCGGGAGCTGGTCGCCGACGGCACCACCATCTTCCTCACCACCCAGTACCTGGAAGAGGCCGACGAGCTCGCCGACCGCATCGCGGTGCTCAGCGGCGGGAAGATCGCCGCCGAGGGCACCGCCGACGAGCTGAAGCGCCTCATCCCCGGCGGCCACGTCCTCCTCCGCTTCACCGACCCGGCCGCGTACCGGCACGCCGCCTCCGCCCTGCGCGAGGAGGCCACCAAGGACGACGAGGCGCAGTCCCTGCAGATCCCCAGCGACGGCACCCAGCGCGAGCTCCGCT
Source organism: Streptomyces sp. RK9 (assembly GCF_045070545.1). Classification (NCBI taxonomy): domain Bacteria; kingdom Bacillati; phylum Actinomycetota; class Actinomycetes; order Kitasatosporales; family Streptomycetaceae; genus Streptomyces; species Streptomyces sp. RK9. Next base: position 768,071 of record NZ_CP173704.1, read on the forward strand.
CCATCCTCGACTGGCTGGACTCGGTCGACATCGAGGCCGACGAGCTGACCGTGCACACGCCCGACCTCGACGACGTCTTCCTCGCCCTGACCGAGCGCACCGACACGGGCCTCACCACCGGCACCGACTACACGAACAAGGCGGCGATCTCCCAGTGAGCACTGTCTCCACGGCCATGGCCGACTCGGCGATCATGCTTCGCCGCAATCTGAAGCACACCATGCGGAACCCCGTCACGGTGTTCAACGCGATCCTGTTCCCCATCGTCATGATGCTGCTGTTCGTGAAGGTCCTCGGCGGCGGCTTCGACGTCGGCGTCGACTACATCGACTACGCGACCCCCGGCCTGCTCGTGATGACCATCAGCTACGGCCTCGGAGCCACCTCCACGGCCGTGAACGACGACATGACCAAGGGCATCATCAACCGGTTCAAGACCATGGACGTCTCCCGCGGCGCCATGCTCACGGGCCACGTCGTCGTCACGACGGTCCGCTGCCTGGTGGCCTGCTCCGCGATCATCGGGGTGGCCTTCCTGATGGGCTTCGACCCGGGCGCGAGCGCCGCCCAGTGGCTCGGCGTGTTCGGTCTGATCGTCCTGGTCAGCTTCGCCGCCAGCTGGCTCACCGTCGCCCTCGGCCTCGCCGCCAAGTCGCCGGAGTCGGCGGGCATGGCCACCGTTCCGCTGATCATGCTGCCCTTCCTGAGCAGCGCGTTCGTCCCCTCGGACACCATGGGCACAGGCATCAGGCAGTTCGTGGAGTACCAGCCCTTCACCCCGATCATCGAGACCCTGCGCGGCCTCCTCGCGGGCGACCCGTCGAGCGGCGACACCATCGCGGCGGTCTCCTGGAGCGTCGGCTTCGCCGTCATCGGGTACCTGTGGGCGGTCTCCTCGTTCAAGAAGCGAGCGTGACCCCGGCCAGCTCGGACCAGCCGGTCCGCCTCCCCTCCAGAGCCGCCTCGGCGAACCGCGTGTCGCCGAGGCGGCTCCGCGCCGTCCGCTCGATCCGGGCCGCGTCCGGGTGCGAGCGGTCCGTGAGCCCGAGCACGCCCTCGCCCGCCGCGAGCAGCCGTACGGCCTGCTCGTCCTCACCCCGGCGCAGCGCCAGGTCCGCGACCCCGACGAGCACCCGCGCGATCACCGGCGCGTGCCCCGCCTCGGCCGCCGCCGCGCAGGCCGCCGCCCGGTGCGCGCGGGCCTCGTCGAGGTCGTCGGCGAGATATCCGAGCAGGTCGTACGTCATGGAGCGGATGTTGGCCCGCTCCGCCTCCGCGCCCAACAGGCCCCTCGCCACGTCGAGTTGCGCCCGCGCCTCCTGGACGTCGCCGTCCCACCGGGCGAGTCCCGCCTTCGCGAAGGCCAGGACGGCCAGGGAGCCCGGCCAGGTGACCCGCTCCGCGCACCGTTCGGCATCGGCCAGCGCGGCCGCGCTCGCGGCCTTGTCGCCGAGGAGCCAGTACAACTGCGCCTGCGCCGACCGGATCGGGATGACGTCCTCGGTGGCGCCGACCTCCGCGATGGCCGCGATCGCCTGCTCGTAGTGCTCGCACGCGGCGGCGAACTCACCGCGCACGGCGATGCGGGCCGCTAGCTCGGTCTGCGCGAAGGAGATGCCGAAGCGCTCGCCCAGGGACTGGAATTCGGCGACGGCCTGGGCGAGGTGGGCGTCCACTTCTTTGCCGTCTTGGCCGTCTTGGCCGTCCTGGCCGCTGTGGCCGCCCTGACCGTCCGGCCCACCCGGTCCGTCCGCCCTGTCCGCCCTGTCCGGCCCGTCCGCCCTGTCCGGCCCGAGCATGATCCGCATCTTCCCCATGTGCAGCCGCGCCAGCGCCCGCGCCCACGGATCCTCGTGGGCGAGCAGCTCCTCGAACGCCGGCACCCCCGCGCCCGGATCCCGCAGCATGCGTTCCAGCGGGCCGACGAGGCCGATCAGCGGGTGGTTGCGCAGACTTCGCCGACCGCGCCGGCCGAACTCGTACGCCTTGTGGATCCACTCCGCGGCCTGGTGCTCGTCCCCGGGCCCGGACGTCACGAACAGCACGACCAGCGCGTACACCGTGGCCCGTACGTCGTCCGTCACCTCGCCGGGCGTCCGGACGGCCGCGGTGATCAGCTCGTAGCCCTCGGTCCTGTGCCCGCTGAGCCACCAGTACCAGCCCGCGCCCGCCGCGAGCCGCATCGCCGCCTGCGCCTCGCCCGCGGCGAGCGCGCCGCGCATGGCCGCGCCGATGTTGTCGTGCTCGGCGCCGAGCACGGCGAGCCACTCCAGTTGCTCGGCCCGGCGCAGGTGCGGCTCGGCGGTCTCGGCGAGCTCGGAGACGTACGCGAGGTGAGCGCGCCGCGCCAGGTCCGCCTCGCCCGCCTCCGCGAGGCGCTGCCCGGCGTACTCCTTGATGGTGCCGAGCATCCGGTAGCGGGGCGCGCTGCCGCCCTCGGCGCGGAGCAGGGACTTCTCGGTGAGGGTGGTGAGGAGTTCGAGCACGTGCTCAGGGGCGAGGGCGGCGGCGTTCGCGTGGGCTGCGTCGCCGTCGTCCCCGGGAGCCACGTCATCGGCGTACCCCGCACAGACCCGCTCCGCCCCCTCCAGACTCGCCCCGCCGGAGAACACCGAGAGCCTGCGCAACACCGCCCGCTCGGCGTCGGTGAGCAGCTCCCAGCTCCAGTCGACCACCGCGCGCAGCGTCCTGTGGCGCGGCAGGGCGGTCCGGCTCCCGCTGGTCAGCAGGCGGAACCGGTCGTCGAGCCGGTGGGCGAGCTGGTCGACGGACATCGTGCGCAGCCGGGCCGCGGCCAGCTCGATCGCCAGCGGCATCCCGTCGAGGGCGCGGCACACCCGCGCCATCGTCGCCAGGGTGCCCGGGTCGGCCGCGAGGCCCCGGCGCACCGCCCCCGCCCGGTCGCGCAGGAGCTGGACGGCGGGCGAGGACCCGATGGCGGCCGGGCCCGCGCCGCCGTCCGGCAGGGCCAGCGGCTCGACCTGCCACAGCGCCTCGCCGGTGATGCCGAGCGGCTCCCGGCTGGTCGCGAGGATCCGCAGCCGCCTGCACTCGCCGAGCAGCCGGTGGGCGAACACGGCCGCGGACTCGATCACGTGCTCGCAGTTGTCCAGGACAAGCAGCGTGTCCCGGTCCCGGCAGGCGGCGACGAGCCGGTCCGTCGGGTCGGCGTTCGGGGCGCCGCCGAACAGGGCGTCCCGCAGGTCGAGCCCGGCGAGCGCCGCCTGCGCCACGTCGCCGTCGGGGCCGATGGCGGCGAGCTCCACCAGCCAGGCCCCGTCGGGCAGTTCACCGAGGAGCGTGCGCGCGGTCTCTGTGGCCAGCCTGGTCTTGCCGGAGCCGCCGGGCCCGACGAGGGTGGTGAGGCGGTGCGCGCGGACGCGTTCGCGGACGGCGGCGATGTCGGTGTCCTTGCCGACGAAGCTGGTGAGCTCGGCGCGCAGATTGGTCCGCCGCCGGGCTTCCCCGGGGCCGGCCCCGTCACGCCCGGCCCTGTGGGTCCCGTTGCCCCTGTCGGCTACATGGGTCCCGGCGACCCCATCAGCCCCAGAGCCCCCTATAGCCCCCTCGACCGCACCAGCCTGCCCCTCCCCACCCAACTCCCCCCGCAACAACGCCACATGCAACGCGGCCAACTCGGCCGAGGGATCGATGCCCAGCGCGTCGGCGAGGGCTACCCGAGCACCCTCGTACACCGCCAGCGCCTCACCGCTGCGCCCGCCGGCGGCGAGGGCGCGCATCAGGGCGGCGACGAGCCGTTCCCGTACCGGATGCGCGGCGACCAGACCGGTCAGCTCGGTGACGATCTCCGCACCGCGCCCGAGGGCGACCTCCGCCTCGACGCGGTCCTCCGTGGCGGTCAGCCACAGCGCGTCGAGCCGGGCGACGGCGGCGTCGAAGGCGGCGCTGTCGCGTACGCCCACGTCCTGCAGGGCCGCACCGCGCCACAGGTCGAGGCCTGCGCGGAGCAGCCGCACCCGCTCAGCGCGGTCCCCGGTGACCGCCTGCCCGGCGGCGACAAGGCGCTCGAACCGCGGAACGTCGACGGCGTCGGCGTCGGCCGGGACGGCGAGGCGATATCCATCGGTCCGGGCCTCGATCACCCCGTACGGCAGCAGCTTCCGCAACCGCGACACCAGCCGCTGCAAGGCGTTCGTGGCGTCGGCGGGCGGGGACTCCCCCCAGATCCAGTCGACCAGCGCGGCCTTCGACACGTCCTGCCCCGGCCGAAGCGCGAGCGCGGCCAACAGCCCCCGCAGCCGCACCCCCGGCACGTCGACCAACCCACCGCCGTCGGTACGCACTTCGAACGGCCCCAGCATCCGGATCTGCACCAGCCGAGTTTGCCATGCGCGCGGAATCGGCCATGGGCGAAGGGATGCTCTGGCCGGTGCGGCCGGGGGGTCCTAGCGTCCTGGGCGGAGTGAGGGGCGGCGCGCTTCGGTGAGCGCTTCGCCGTCGAGTGCCGCGACTCGTCGTGAGTCGTCGTGCTTCGTCGTGCTTCGTCGTGCTTCGTCGTGCTTCGTCGTGCTTCGTCGTGAAGGAGAGTGCGTTCGCATGTCCAGTGATGCACAGTCCGTCGAGATCCCGTCCCGGGCCCGGATCATCGCCAAACACAGCGGCCAGTACCTGGACGTGGCGAGCGGCTCCGAGGGCAACGGCGCCCGCATCGTCCAGTGGCCCCGCAAGGACGTCGACAACCAGCTCTTCCGGATCGAGGCCGTCCCCGACGCCGACTGGTAGCCCGGACCACCGGGCTGGTCCTCGCCGCAGGCCTTTTCCGTCGGCTCCCCGAACGGCTCGCGGGAATCCTCAGCGGCCGTCGATCTCGGCGATCAGCCCCTCGACGCGGCTCTTGATCTCGTCGCGGATCGGACGTACCGCCTCGACTCCCTTGCCCGCCGGGTCCTCCAGGGCCCAGTCGAGGTAGGTCTTGCCGGGGAAGACCGGGCACGCGTCGCCGCAGCCCATGGTGATGACGTAGTCGGATGCCTGGACCGCTTCGGTGGTGAGGACCTTGGGGCGGGCGGCGGAGATGTCGACGCCGACTTCCTTCATCGCCTCTACGGCAGCGGCGTTGACCCGGTCTCCGGGGACGGACCCGGCGGAGCGGACCTCGACGCGGTCGCCCGCGAGGTGGGTGAGGAAGCCGGCGGCCATCTGGGAGCGCCCGGCGTTGTGGACGCAGACGAACAGGACGGAGGTGAGCGGGGTGGAGGCCATCGGTTCTTCCTTAGCGGTGCGGAGCGGGGCCCGGATGGGTGCCGGGCCTGGGAGTTCAGGTGGTCGGCAGGGAGTCGAGCAACTCGGTGATGTGGGCGTCGATCTCGTCGCGGATCTGTCGGACGACGGCGATCGGGGCGTCCCTCGGGTCGGGGACGGGCCAATCCAAATAGCGGGGGCCGGGCACGACGGGGCAGGCGTCGCCGCAGCCCATGGTGACGACGATGTCGGCGGCCCGGACGGCTTCGTCGGTCAGCGGTTTGGGGAACGCGCCGCTGGGGTCGACTCCGGCCTCGGTCAATACCTGGGCCACGAAGGGCTCGACAGCGACGGCCGGCGTCGTTCCCGCGGAGGAGACCCGCACTCGGCCCGCGGCGCGGTGGGCGAGCAGGGCTGCGGCGAGCTGGGAGCGTCCGGCGTTGTGGCTGCACACGAACAGCACCCGCGGCTTCCGGCCACCCGGCCTCTTGCGCAGGTGCTCCAAAGAGTCGAGGCGCTCGGCCGTCCAGCGCTCGGCCAGCACGACCAAGTGGGTGGAGATGCGCGCGGTGGCGGCGAGCTGCATGTAGGAGTCGACGATCAGGGCCTGGACGGTCTCGGTGGAGAAGCGGCCGGTGTGCTGGGCGGCCAGGCGTGCGGCACCGGCGGCGAGGCGGGCGTCGGGCAGGACGGGTGGTGTGGGCGCGGTCATCAGGACCCCTCCGGCGGGCTCCACGATTCATCCTGGACTGGTATCAGTATTGAATGATGTGACAGTATCAGCCCATGCTGACGTCAGTCGACACTGAACTGTTGCGGGTGCTCGCCGACCCGCTCAGGCTGAAGATCGTGACCCTGCTCGCCCACGAGACCCTGTGCACCACGCACCTGGTCGCCGAGACCGGCGCGAAGCAGACCAATCTCTCCAACCACATGAAGGTGCTGCGCGAGGCGGGAGTCGTGGACACCGAACCGTGTGGGCGGTTCGTCTACTACAAGCTGAAGCCCGAAGTCCTCGACGCCCTGGCCACCTCCTTCGCGGGCCTGGCGACCACCGCGCGCGAGACGATCGAGAGCGGCCGGAAGCGGGCCTGCTGATGACCAGCACGGAACAGACGGGCGCAGGGGCGCCCGCGACGCCGGCCCCGGCGGCCGATCCCGGTGTCGTAGCCGAACTCTCCACGCTCGACCGCTACCTGGCAGTGTGGATCCTGGCCGCGATGGCCGTCGGTCTGGGTCTGGGCCGGATGATCCCCGGCCTGGACGACGCGCTCGCCAAGGTCGAACTCGGCGGGATCTCCCTGCCGATCGCGCTCGGCCTGCTGGTCATGATGTACCCGGTCCTGGCCAAGGTCCGCTACGACAAGCTCGACGCCGTCACCGGCGACCGCAAGCTGATGACCTCCTCACTGGTCATCAACTGGATCGTCGGTCCGGCCGTGATGTTCGCTCTCGCCTGGACCTTCCTGGCCGACCTCCCCGAGTACCGCACGGGCCTGATCATCGTCGGCCTGGCCCGCTGCATCGCGATGGTCATCATCTGGAACGACCTCGCCTGCGGCGACCGCGAGGCCGCCGCCGTCCTGGTCGCCCTCAACTCCGTCTTCCAGGTCCTGGCGTTCGGCCTGCTCGGCTGGTTCTACCTCGACCTGCTGCCCGGCTGGCTCGGCCTGGGCGACGGCGAGCACCTCGACATCTCCCTGTGGAAGATCGCCCTGAACGTCGTCGTCTTCCTCGGCGTCCCACTCCTGGCCGGCTTCCTGACCCGCCGCCTCGGCGAGCAGAAGCTGGGCCGTGAGAAGTACGAGGCCGACTTCCTGCCGAAGATCGGCCCGTGGGCCCTGTACGGCCTGCTCTTCACGATCGTCATCCTCTTCGCCCTGCAAGGAAAGACGATCACCTCGCAGCCGCTGGACGTGGTCCGGATCGCGCTGCCGCTCCTTGTGTACTTCGCGCTCATGTTCTTCGGCACCTTCGCCCTCGGCAAGGCGATCGGCCTGGCCTACGACCGCACCGCGACCCTCGCCTTCACGGCCGCCGGCAACAACTTCGAGCTGGCCATCGCGGTCGCCATCGGCACCTTCGGCGTCACCAGCGGCCAGGCGCTCTCCGGCGTCGTCGGCCCACTGATCGAGGTGCCGGTCCTGGTCGCGCTCGTGTACGTATCCCTGGCGTGGCGCCGGAAGTTCACGCCCGTCACCTGAGCCGCGCAAGCGTCGGCCCGCCGGTGGAGGCGGGCCGAACGCCGCCGGGCAGCACGTCCAGGCCCGGGCGGAGTCCGCACGCGCCGCGAGCGTCCCGCTCAGAAGGCCGTCAACAGCTTGCCCATCGCGGCGAGCACGCTCGGCTCGACCCGGTAGTACACCCACGTCCCGCGCCGCTCCGAGGCGAGCAGCCCGGCCTCCTTCAGCTTCTTCAGGTGGTGGGAGACGGTCGGCTGGGACACCCCGACGTCGGAGATGTCGCACACGCACGCCTCGCCGCCCTCGTGCGAGGCGACCAGCGAGAAGAGCCGCAGCCTGACCGGATCTCCGAGCGCCTTGAACATCTTCGCGGTGCGCTCGGACTCCTCGGCCGTCAGCGGCCGCTCCGTCAGCGGCGGGCAGCACGGCGCCATCGCCTCGTCCACGACCTGCGGCTCCACCACGCTCGACTTCGACATGCATCAATATTGACATCCATCGAACTGATGGGGCAAGCTCCGGGACATCAGCCATATCGACGAACGTCGAATCAAAAAGAAGATCGGCGTCACCCTCCTCCTGGAGCACGTCATGAGCGAGAACACCTCCGCCGCCCTGCCGATCGCGGTCGTCGGCGCCGGCCCCGTCGGCCTCGCCGCCGCCGCCCAACTGCTCGACCGCGGCCTCGAACCGCTGGTCCTGGAGGCCGGCGAGACGGCAGGCGCCGCCGTACGGGAGTGGGCGCACGTCCGCCTCTTCTCCCCCTGGGCCGAGGTCACCGACCCGGCCGCCGAGAAGCTCCTGGCCCCCACCGGCTGGGTCAGGCCCGACGGCGCCGCGTACCCCACCGGCGGCGACTGGGCCGAGCGGTACCTCCAGCCGCTCGCCGACGTCCTCGGCGAGCGGGTCCGCTTCGGCGCCCGCGTCACCGGCGTCTCCCGCACCGGCCGCGACCGCGTCGTCGACGCCGACCGCGACCAGCAGCCCTTCACCCTCCACATCCGGTACGCGGACGGCCGAGAGGAGCGCGTCCTCGCCCGCGCCGTCATCGACGCCTCCGGCACCTGGGCCACCCCCGGCCCGCTCGGCGGCGACGGCCTGCCCGCACTCGGCGAACGCGCGGCGGCCGACCGCGTCTCGTACCGCGTCCCGGACCTCAAGGACCCCACCGTCCGCGCGCGTCACGCGGGCAGGCGCACCGCGATCATCGGCTCCGGCGCCTCCGCCTTCACCGCCCTCGCCCTCCTTGCCGACCTCGCGAAGGAAGCACCGGGCACGCACGCCGTGTGGTTCCTGCGACGCGGCATCACCGGCTCCACCTTCGGCGGCGGAGCATCCGACCAGCTCCCCGCCCGCGGCGCACTGGGCCTCGCCGCCAAGGCCGCCGTGGACGAGGGCCACGCGGACGTCGTGACGGGCTTCCGCACCACCGCCGTCGAGAAGTCCGGCGACCGACTGGTCCTGCTCGGCGAGGACGGCCGCCGCCTCGACCCGGTGGACGAGGTCATCGGCCTCACCGGCTTCCGCCCCGACCTGTCCTTCCTCGACGAACTCCGCCTCGGCCTGGACGAACGCCTCCAGGCCCCGACCGCGCTCGCCCCCCTGATCGACCCCAACGTCCACTCCTGCGGCACCGTCTACCCCCACGGCGTACGCGAGCTCTCCCACCCCGAGCAGGGCGCCTACCTGGTCGGCATGAAGAGCTACGGCCGCGCCCCGACCTTCCTCGCCATGACCGGATACGAGCAGGTCCGCTCCATCGCCGCAGCTCTCGCCGGCGACCGGAAGGCGGCCGAACGCGTCGAACTGACCCTCCCCGAGACCGGCGTGTGCGGCGGCGCCGGCCTCTTCGACGAGCCCACGGCCCAGGCGGGCTGCTGCTGAACCACACGAAAAAGCGGCGTCCGGGTCGGCCATGGCCGACCCGGACGCCGCTCAGCAGGTCAGAGGGGGTTGCCCTCTCCCGCTCCTCGTAGACCGTGTGGGACTCGAACCCACAACCAATGGATTAAAAGTCCACTGCTCTGCCAATTGAGCTAACGGTCCTCGCCGACAAGGTGTCGGCGCACCCATGAGCATAGCCCGCCCGGCCCCGGCTTCCGATCGGGTATCGCTCTTGAGGGGCGTCGGGGTGAGGTCGAGGTGAGGGGGGAGCGGAACGGGCCCGCCCCCGAGTGGGGGCGGGCCCGTTGCCGTGGTGCGGGTGGGCGCTCAGGCGTCAGCCGTTGCGCTTCCAGCGCGGCTTGTCGTCGCGACGGCCGAAGGAGCCGGTGCCGGAGCCGGAGCCGCGGTTGTACGACGGGCGGTCGTGGCCGCCGGCGCGGTGGCCGCCGGAGGGGCGGTCGTCGCGGCGGTCGCGGTTGAACGGGCGGTCGCTGCCCCGGTGGCCGGACGGGCGGTCGTCGCGGCGGAAGCCGCCCCGCTCGTCACGGCGCTCGAAGGGACGGCCGCCACGGTCGCCGCCGCGGTCGTCACGACGGTCACGGTTGAAGCCACCGCGGTCGTCACGGCGCTCGAAGGAACGGCCACCGCGGTCGCCGCCACGGTCGTCACGACGGTCACGGTTGAAGCCGCCACGGTCGCCGCCGCGGTCGTCACGGCGGTCGAAGGAACGGCCGCCGCGGTCATCGCGGTTGAAGTCGCGGCGGAAGCCGCCACGGTCGTCGCGGTTGAAGCCGCCGCGGTCGTCACGACGGTCGCGGTTGAAGCCGCCACGGTCGTCACGGCGCTCGAAGGAACGGCCACCGCGGTCGTCACGGCGGTCGCCGCCACGGTCACGGTTGAAGCCACCGCGGTCGCCGCCACGGTCGTCACGGCGGTCGAAGGAACGGCGCTCCTTCTCGTAGTTGCCGCGCTCGTCACGGGCCGGACGACGCTGCTCGTACGAGGGACGGTCCTCGCGGACGGGACGCTCGGCGTCGCGCTCGGCGACCGGCTGCTCCGGCACGGACACCGCGGCGGTCCCGCCCTCGGTCTCGGCGGGGGCGTCGGCGGCCTCGGCGACGGCGGCGACCGCGGCCGTCGGGTCCTCGCCGCGCTCGCGGGCGGCGCGGGCGGTGAGGCGGTCGGCCTCGTCGCGCAGCTCGGCGGCGCGGCGCTGGGCGCGCTCCAGGTCCTTGGTGAGGTCGCGGACCTCGCGCTCGGCCTGGGTGGCCGCGTTGCCCGCGGACTCGGCCTGGACCTCGGTCATGGAGCGGGCGCCGGTGATCTCGGCGACCTCCGGGTCGAAGGCGCCGCCGCCGTTGATGATGTGGCGCGAGGCGTCGACGCCCGCGTCCTCCATCAGGCGGAAGATCTGGCGGCGCTGGTGCGGGAGGGAGAGCGAGACGACGGTGCCGCTGCGGCCCGCGCGGGCGGTACGGCCGGAGCGGTGCAGGTAGTCCTTGTGGTCACCGGCCGGGTCCACGTTCAGGACCAGGTCGATGCCGTCGACGTGGATGCCGCGGGCGGCGACGTCGGTGGCGACGAGCGCGTTGACGTAGCCGTCCTTGAAGTCCGCGAGGGTGCGCGTACGGGCGCCCTGCGTCATGCCGCCGTGCAGTGCGTCGGCCTTCACACCGGCGTCGCGCAGCTGCTCGGCGATGCGGTCGGCGCCCAGCTGGGTGCGGACGAAGATGATGGTGCGGCCCTTGCGCGCGGCGATGGCGGCGGTGACCGGCGCCTTGTCGCGGGGCTTCACGATCAGGATGTGGTGCGTCATGGTCGTGACGTTCCCCTGGGCGCTGTCGACCTCGTGCGTCACCGGGTTGGTCAGGTAGCGCTTGACCAGCGTGGAGATCTCGTTCTCCATCGTGGCGGAGAACAGCATGCGCTGGCCGCCGGCCGGGACCTGGTCGAGCAGCTCGGTGACCTCGGGCAGGAAGCCCAGGTCGGACATCTGGTCGGCCTCGTCGAGGACGGCGACCTCGACGTTCTCCAGGGAGCAGGCGCCGCGGTTGATGATGTCGCGCAGGCGGCCCGGGGTGGCGACGAGGATGTCGACGCCGCGCTCCAGGGCGTAGATCTGGTTGCCCATGGACGTACCGCCGCAGACGACCTTCATCTTCAGGCCGAGGACGTCGCCGTAGGGCTGGAGGGCGTCGGCGACCTGCATCGCCAGCTCGCGGGTCGGGGTCAGGATGACCGCGCGGGGCTTCTTCTTCTCGGTGTAGCCGTCGGCGAGGCGCGCCAGGGTCGGCAGACCGAAGGAGAGGGTCTTGCCGGAGCCGGTGCGGCCGCGGCCGAGGATGTCCTTGCCGGCCAGGGCGTCCGGGATGGTCGCGGCCTGGATCGGGAACGGGGTGTGCACGCCGTTGCGGGCGAGCTTGCGGACGACGCCGTCGGGCAGGCCCAGGTCACCGAAGGTGATCTCGGGCTCGGCGTCGGCGTCGGCCTCGACGGCCTCGGCGACGGCGTCGGTGGCGACCTCGGTGACGTCCGCGGCCTCGACGGTCTCGGCGGCCTCGGCAACAGCCACTACGGCGTCGCTCTCGACGGCCTCGACCGACTCGTTCTCGGGCAGGACGGCGTGGTCAGAACTGAAAATGGACATGCGAAATGCGAAACCTTCCGGAGTCTCGGCACGCGCCCGTCAACTCCGTGATTTCGCAATGGACCGCCTCTATGCGGTCAGCCACGGCAAGGGAGAGTACGCGCCACGCGGCGCTCTTCTGTGTCGGCGCCGGGCAAATGGGATCAAACGATCTACCACCATACGCACCCCCCACCCCAATTGGCAAACGCCCACCATATCGGGGCTTTCCCGGGGCGTCGGCGACGGCTCGACACCCCCGTACGTACGGCCCGCCGGCGCTCCCGTACGCGGCGCCCCACCCCGGCCCCGGGCTCCCGGACGCGGCCTCCTACCCGCCTCCCGCCACCCGCCTCCCCCTACGCAGGCCCCGCCTGAGGCGAAGGCTCTCCCCGCCCGGCGGGCTCCCCCACCCCTCCGTGGGCGGACGACGACGGCTCCGGGGACGTCGGCTCCTGCGTGGGCGTGGGGGTCGCGGACGTCGGGTCGGGGGCGGGGGTGCTGCGGGTCGGCCGGGGCCCCGGCCGCGTACGGGTCGGCGAGGGCTTGCCGCCGTCGCTGGTGGGTTCGACGGTCGAGCCGCCGCCGGAGCCGCCCTTCGAGGGCTTGTCGTCCGGTGCGGCGTCCTTGCCGCGCCCGGCGGCCGGCTTCTTGCCGTCCTTGCCGCCGTCCTTCTCGCCGCCCCCGGCGTCCTTGCCGCCCTTGCCGTCCTTCTCCCCGCCCCGGCCGCCCTCGGCGCGCCCGTCGCCGCGGGAGCCGCCGGGTGTGACGCTCCCCCCGTCGGGGGCGGCGGCCCCGCTCCGCTCACCGGCGGACCGTGCGGGGGCGGGCGCGCCGCTCCCGTCGTCGCCGATGCTCATACAGCCCGCGGTGGCCGCGACGGCCATCACGGCCGCGGCCCACCGAACGGAAACGTACACATGGCGCACGGCCGAGCACCTCCGAAGGCGCTGGGGGAAGGAACGACCTGCCCAACTCCCGCGCCCCGCAAGAGGACACGGAAACCCCGCGCCCGCACCCGACCTGTGACCGAAGCCTCGACGCGACCGCACCGGACCGGGGTGCGAGGCCCCGGAACCTCAGCCGTACCCCAGGGCGTGCAACCGCTCGTCGTCGATCCCGAAGTGATGCGCGACCTCGTGCACCACGGTGATCTCGGTCTCGGCGACGACGTCCTCGCGCGACTCGCACATCCGCAGGGTGGGACCCCGGTAGATGGTGATGCGGTCGGGCAGCACACCCGCGTACCACTCACCGCGATCGGTGAGCGGGGTCCCTTCGTAGAGCCCGAGCAGCTCGGGGTCATCGCTCGCCGGCTCGTCCTCGACGAACACCGCGACGTTGTCCATGAGCCGCGTCAGCTCGGGAGGGATCCGGTCGAGCGCCTCGGCCACCAGTTCCTCGAACTCCTCGCGCGTCATCTCCAGCACACGCCCATTGTCCGCCACGCCCCGCACCGGCCGCCCGCCCGGCACGGGCATAGCCACCACCGCGCATGGGCATACGGGCCCAATGGGGCGCGACGTGACGGTCGTTCTGCGCAACCTGCGCGGCCTGCGCGGGGCGACGACGGCTCTCGTCCGCCGCTACCGCGCGGCACACCGGCCCCCCACCACGAACCTCACCAGCACCCCGCACCCGTTCGGCCGTGCGGTGGGCATGGTGGCGGTGGTGCTGCTCGGGGCGTGGCTGGGGCTGCTGATCGTCGGGAGCGTACGTACGTCCGTGGGGCCGATGGACACGCGCATGCAGCTGCGCCCGTCCCTGACCGGCGGCACGAAGATCGACGTGTCGCCGCTGGGCGCCCTGGAGCTGAACTCGCACGTGGCGCCGATCCGCCTGGACGTGGAGGTGGACCGCCTGGACCCGGTGCGCTCGGAGGCCCTCGTGGACCATCCGGAGCGGATCTCGGGGATGCAGGAGGAGGTGGCGGAGGACGTCGTGACGGGCACGTTCAACCTGGCGGTGCGCTCCTGCGCGGCCGTGGTCGCGGGCGCCACGGCGCTGGGGCTCGCGGTGTACCGCAGACCGCGCAGGGCACTCGCGGCAGGCGGCCTCGCACTCGCGCTCCTGGCAGCCTCCGGCACGGCGGCGTACGCGACCTGGAACCCCAAATCGGTCCTGGAGCCGAAGTTCTCGGGCCTGCTGAGCAGCGCCCCCTCGGTCGTCGGCAACGCCCGCAACATCGTCAGCGAATTCGACGTGTACCAAAGGGAGTTGGCCCGCCTGGTCACCAATGTGACGAAGCTGTACGACGTGACGTCGACCCTCCCCGCGTACGAACCGGACCCGTCCACGATCCGGCTCCTGCACGTGTCGGACATCCACCTGAACCCGGCCAGCTGGAAGATCATCTCTTCCCTCGTGGAGCAGTACGAGATCGACGTCATCGTCGACTCCGGCGACACCATGGACCACGGCACCGCCGCCGAGAACGCCTTCCTGGACCCGATCGAGGACCTTGGCGCGCCCTATGTGTGGGTGCGCGGCAACCACGACTCGTTCGCGACGCAGCGCTACCTGAAGAAGCTCAAGAACACCCACGTCCTCGACGGCGGCAAACCGGCCGACGTCGCGGGCCTGCGCTTCGCGGGCATCGGGGACCCCCAGTTCACGCCGGACCGCTCGGTCAAACAGGAGGGCGACGCGGTGGAGGAGATGGCGGGCGTCACGCTCGCCGCCTCGCTGCGCGAGCAGGCCGCCAGGGGCACGCCGGTCGACATCGCGGTCGCGCACAACCCCACGGCCGCACGCCGAACGGACGGCACGGTGCCGCTGGTCCTCGCGGGACATGTGCACCGCCAGGAGATGGAGGTCATGGACGAGGGCACGCGGCTGCGCATCGAGGGCTCCACCGGCGGCAGCGGGCTGCGCGCGGTCGAGGGGGACCACCCCGACCCGGTGGAGACGTCCGTGCTCTACCTGGACCGCGACACCAAGCGCCTGCAGGCCTGGGACGAGATCAAACTGGGCGGGCTCGGCCTCACGAAGGCCGAGGTCAGCCGCCATCTGCCCAAGGAGAACCAGCCCGGGGCCGACCCCTCGACGCCGCCCCCGGTCCCGCCCCAGTAAACCGTTTTGGCGATCCCTCCCCCCATCCCATATGCTTCTCACGTCCCCGACGCGCTGCGAAGCGCCCACGGCGGGCCTCTTAGCCCTCATCGTCTAGTGGCCCAGGACGCCGCCCTTTCAAGGCGGTAGCACGGGTTCGAATCCCGTTGGGGGCACGCAACACCTGTGCGAGACTTGTGCTCGCACAACGCTTGGTCCTGTGGAGCAGTTTGGAGTGCTCGCCACCCTGTCAAGGTGGAGGCCGCGGGTTCAAATCCCGTCAGGACCGCTTGCAGATCACCTCGGTGAGCTGCGTGGCTGGGTAGCTCAGTTGGTACGAGCGATCGCCTGAAAAGCGATAGGTCGCCGGTTCGATCCCGGCCCCAGCCACCTCCAGAAGGCCCCGTCCCCGGACGGGGCCTTCGCCGTTCCCCTCCCCCTCCCCCTCCCCCAGATCACAGTCACCGTCGGCCTGGGGCCGTGCCCCTCCCTCCACATCAAAGTGACCGCCGAACCGGGCTGTGCCCACCCGTTCCGCCCTCTGGGCGGCCCAGCTGCCCACAGGGCAGAACGGCAGCCGGACGAGGAACCCCCACCGGACCGATCGCCGCCATCCGAACCGGAGGGGACGTGCCGGTATGTCCGCGCGCAGCTCGGCTCACCACGACGAGCATCCACGGGACGTAGGGGATGACGCACACGCGAGCACGGACATACCGGCGCGGCCCCGCACCCACGCACCGGAGCGAGGGCGAGGGACCGCAACCCCCACGGACGGACCCCGGCTAATCCGAAGCGGTGGACCTGAGGCGACGGAAGAGGAACACCGCGCCCGCCACCACCACGACCCCCACCAGCATCACCCAGTCCGGCACGGCGTCCCCGAGCCGCCCCGCCCACTCCTGCACGGCGAACGAGTCGTCCACATCCAGCAGCCCGGGCAGCGCCGCAGCCCCGTCGTACGCCAGGAACAACCCCCCGAGCAGCACGAAGAACAACCCGGACAGCACCGACGTCGTATGCAGCTCGAAGCGCCCCACCCGGAACACCCGCCCCCGCAGCCACCGCCGCCGCCCCAACTCGAACCGCTCCCACAACACGGCGAGAACGAACAGCGGCACAGCCATCCCCAGGGCGTACACGGCAAGCAGAGCGCCCCCGTACACGGGACTCCCGCTCACGGCAGCCACGGTCAGCACACTCCCGAGGATCGGCCCGGCGCAGAACCCGGCGAGCCCGTAGACAGCCCCCAGCGCGTACACCGACACAGCCGTGGTGGGCCGGATCCGCCCGGACAGCTCGGCCATGCGCCGCGAGGCGAACCCCAGGCCCACCACCTGCGCGACACCGAGCGCGATGATCAGCCACCCGGCCCAGAAGACCAACTGCTCCCGGTGCCCGAAGAAGAACCGCCCGGCCACGGACCCGGCGGCCCCGAGCGGCACCAACGTCGTGGCGAGCCCGGCGTAGAAGATCCCGGTACGCGCGAGGAGCCGCGAGGTGGAGTCGATGGAGTAGGCGAAGAAGGCGGGAAGCAACAAGGCGCTGCACGGACTGACCAGAGCCAGCAACCCCGCCAGAAAAGCAGCGAAGTACCCGACGTCGGCGCTCACTTCTTCTTGCCCTTGCCGGCCTCGGCCTTCGCCGCGTCGATGGCCTGCTCGAACACGGCGTCAGGCTGCGCCCCGGCGATCGGCTGCCCGTTGACGATGAAGGACGGCGTGGAGGTGGCGCCGAGCTTGTACCCCTCCTCCTGGTCCTTCTTCACGGCGGCCCGAGCGGCATCGCTCCCGGCGTCCCTGGCGAACCGCTCGACGTCCCCGACCCCGGCCTCCCGGGCCAGCTCCTTGAGCCGCCCGTCCCCGAAGCCCTTCTCCTTGGCCCCGTCCGCGTACGCGGCCTCGTGGAACTGCCAGAACTTCCCCTGCCGGCCGGCCGCCCAGGCCCCGCGGGCTGCCCGCTCGGAGTCCTCGCCGAAGATCGGGAAGTTGCGCCACTCGATGCGCAGGGTGCCGTCCTCGACGTACTTCTTGACGAGGTCGGGCTCGGTGTCCCGGGCGAACTTCCCGCAGAACCCGCACTTGAAGTCGGCGTACTCGATCATGACGACGGGCGCGTCGGCCTTGCCCTGGGCGAGCGGGTCCTTGGCGTCGCGGCGGGCGAGGGCGGCGAGCTCGGGGTAGACGCCCTCGCGCGGCGATCCGGCGGAGTCACCGGAGCCGGATCCGGAGCCGGAGGACTTCTCGGCGGTGGCGGTGGAGGGCTTCCCGGGCTTGGAGGCGGTGTACGAGGCGACACCGAGGATCGCGGCGACGGCGACGACACCCGCGACGACGGCGATGTTCTTCTTCTTGCGGGCGGCGGCCTTCTCGCGGGCGGCCTGCTGAGCGCGGGCGGCGGCCTTGCTGGTGGACGAGGAGGACTTGCCGGTGGGTGACGACATGGTGATGCACTGCTCCTGATGCGTGTGGTGCGTACGTGTACGCGTACGTAGCTGAGGGACCCCTGGGACAGGGGGCTCCTACACGCGCAGGACGGAGAGGTCTATCGGCGAGGGCGGCACGAGAGGGGGCGGCGCGCGGCCCGGCGAGACGGTGCGGACGGCCTGGTCGGCGATCCACGACCCGGCGGCGGGCCGGGTGTCGTAGAGGGCGGGAAGCAGCTCGTAGGAGCTGGGGGAACGCGGCGGCGCGGCGGGCCGCTGCACGTCACCCTTGTCGCCACCCTGCCCGCACCCGGGCACACCCTGGCCTTCGGCGACGAACACCGGCGCTTCGGTGACCCCGGACGACACAGCCACCCCGGACGACACAGGCCCCCCGGACGGCACAGGCCCCCCGGACGACACAGCCACCCCGACACCCCCGGCATCCCCGGCAGCCCCCGCGGAGCCACAGAGCACCCCGAGCCCGAGCACGACGACCAGCACCCCCACCAGGGGGCACCACGCAAGCCGGGCCCGGGACCACATGCCCGGAATCGTACGTGTTCCCCCGTGCCCCACGGGAAATCGGTTGGCCGTTCCCGAGCACCGGGTGAGATCCTGGACCGCGTATGTCTACGCAGCCAGCCCTCACCCTCGACGCCCTCGCCCCCCGCCTGACGGAGCTCTCGCTGCGCGACGAGCACCGCATCGGCAGGCGGCTCGAAGGTGCGCGCCGGATCCGCAAGCCCGAGGCCCGCGCCGCCGTTCTCGCGGAGATCGCGGACGACGTCGAGAAGGCGGCGGCCCGCATGGCGGGCCGCGCCACCGGCGTGCCCGCGATCACGTATCCGGAGCAACTGCCGGTCAGCCAGAAGAAGGACGACATCCTGGCGGCGATCCGCGACCACCAGGTCGTGATCGTCGCGGGTGAGACGGGCTCGGGCAAGACGACCCAGATCCCGAAGATCTGTCTGGAGCTCGGCCGGGGCGTGCGCGGCCTGATCGGGCACACGCAGCCGCGCCGGATCGCGGCCCGCACGGTCGCGGAGCGGGTGGCGGACGAGCTGAACACGCCGCTCGGCGAGGCGGTCGGCTGGAAGGTCCGGTTCACGGACCAGGTGAGCGGCGGCACGTATGTGAAGCTGATGACGGACGGCATCCTGCTCGCCGAGATCCAGACGGACCGCGAGCTGCGCGCGTACGACACGATCATCATCGACGAGGCCCACGAGCGGTCCCTGAACATCGACTTCCTGCTCGGCTACCTGGCCCAGCTCCTTCCGAAGCGCCCGGACCTGAAGGTGGTCATCACCTCCGCGACCATCGACCCGGAGCGCTTCTCGCGGCACTTCGGGGACGCCCCGATCGTCGAGGTCAGCGGCCGGACGTATCCGGTGGAGGTGCGGTACCGCCCGCTCCTGGAGGAGGACAACGACGACCCCGACCGCGACCAGATCACCGCGATCACGGACGCCGTCGAGGAGCTCCAGGGCGAGGGCAAGGGCGACATCCTTGTCTTCCTGTCGGGCGAGCGCGAGATCCGGGACACGGCGGACGCGCTGAACAAGAAGAACTACCGGTTCACGGAGGTCCTGCCCCTCTACGCCCGCCTTTCGCACGCCGAGCAGCACCGCGTGTTCCAGCCGCACACGGGACGAAGAATCGTCCTGGCGACCAACGTCGCCGAGACGTCCCTGACGGTCCCGGGCATCAAGTACGTGATCGACCCGGGCACCGCCCGCATCTCCCGCTACAGCCACCGCACGAAGGTGCAGCGCCTGCCGATCGAGGCGGTCAGCCAGGCCAGCGCCAACCAGCGCAAGGGCCGCTGCGGCCGTACGTCGGACGGCGTCTGCATCCGGCTGTACAGCGAGGACGACTTCCTCGCCCGCCCCGAGTTCACGGACGCGGAGATCCTCCGTACGAACCTCGCCTCCGTCATCCTCCAGATGACCGCGGCCGGGCTCGGCGACATCGAGAAGTTCCCCTTCATCGACCCGCCGGACCACCGCAACATCCGGGACGGCGTGCAGCTCCTCCAGGAGCTCGGCGCCCTCGACCCCACCCAGAAGGACCCGAAGAAGCGCCTCACGCAGCAGGGCCGCAAGCTCGCCCAGCTCCCCGTGGACCCGCGGCTCGCCCGGATGGTCCTGGAGGCCGACAAGAACGGCTGTGTGCGCGAGGTCATGGTGATCGCGGCCGCGCTCTCCATCCAGGACCCGCGCGAGCGCCCCGCCGACAAGCAGACGCAGGCCGACCAGCAGCACGCCCGCTTCAAGGACGAGACGTCCGACTTCCTCGCGTATCTGAACCTGTGGCGGTACGTGCGCGAGCAGCAGAAGGAGCTCGGCTCCTCCGCGTTCCGCCGCATGTGCAAACGCGAGTATCTGAACTTCCTGCGGATCCGCGAGTGGCAGGACATCTACACCCAGCTGCGCACGGTGGCCAAGCAGCTCGACGTCCATCTGAACGAGGACGACGCGGGCGACAAGCAGGTCCACCTCTCGCTGCTCGCCGGGCTTCTCTCCCACATCGGCATGAAGGACGTGAAGGACGCAGGGGGTGAGGGCGGGAGGAACACAGGGAAGAACGAGTACCTGGGCGCGCGGAGCGCCAAGTTCGCGGTCTTCCCCGGCTCGGCCCTCTTCAAGAAGCCCCCGCGCTTCATCATGTCGGCCGAGCTGGTCGAGACGTCCCGCCTCTGGGCCCGCGTCAACGCGCGGATCGAGCCCGAGTGGATCGAGCCGCTGGCCCAGCACCTGATCAAGCGCACGTACAGCGAGCCGCACTGGGAGAAGGACCAGGCGGCCGTCATGGCGTACGAGAAGGTGACGCTGTACGGCGTCCCGATCGTCACCGACCGCAAGGTGAACTACGGCCGGATCGACCCCGAGGTCTCCCGGGACCTTTTCATTCGCAACGCCCTGGTGGAGGGTGACTGGCGCACCCACCACAAGTTCTTCGCCGACAACCGCCGGCTGCTCACCGAGGTCGAGGAGCTGGAGCACCGCGCCCGGCGCCGCGACATCCTCGTCGACGACGAGACGCTGTTCGACTTCTACGACCAGCGGGTGCCCGAGGACGTGGTGTCGGGGGCGCACTTCGACTCCTGGTGGAAGAAGAAGCGCCATGAGGAGCCCGAGCTGCTCGACTTCGAGCGGTCGATGCTCATCAACGAGCGCGCGGGCGACGTGTCGAAGAACGACTACCCGGACAGCTGGCGCCAGGGCCCGCTGAAGTTCAAGGTGACGTACCAGTTCGAGCCGGGCGCGGACGCGGACGGCGTGACCGTCCACATCCCGCTCCAGGTGCTCAACCAGGTCTCGCCCGACGGCTTCGACTGGCAGATCCCGGGCCTGCGCGAAGAGGTCGTGACCGAGCTGATCCGCTCCCTGCCGAAGCCGATCCGCCGCCACTACGTCCCCGCGCCCAACTACGCCAAGGAGTTCCTGAAGCGGGCCACGCCCCTCCAGGAGCCGCTGCACGTCACGCTCGGGCGCGAGCTGCAGAAGATGGTCGGCGTGCCCCTGCACGGCGACGACTTCGACCTGACCCGCGTACCGGACCACTTGAAGATCACGTTCCGCGTGACCGACGAGCGGCGCCGCAAGCTGGCCGAGGACAAGGACCTCCAGGCCCTGAAGCTCCGGCTCAAGCCGAAGGCCCGCAAGGCCCTGTCGCAGGCCGCCGCGGCGACGGCCGAGCGCTCCGGCGGCGAGTCCGTGGAGCGGACCGGGCTCGCGGACTGGACGATCGGCTCGCTCTCCCGCGTCTTCGAGACCCGCCGCGCGGGCCAGCCCGTGAAGGCCTACCCCGCCCTCGTCGACGACGGCGACACCGTCTCCGTACGCCTCTACGACACCGAGGCAGAGCAGACCGGCGCGATGTGGCGCGGCACCCGCCGCCTGATCCTGCGCAACATCCCGGTCAATCCGGCCAAGTTCGCCCAGGACAAGCTCACCAACGCCCAGAAGCTCGCCCTGTCGGCGAACCCGCACGGCTCCATGCAGGCCCTCTTCGACGACTGCGCGCGGGCCGCCGCGGACAAGCTCATCGCGGACTTCGGCGGGCCGGCGTGGGACGAGGAGTCGTACCGCAAGCTGTACGAGAAGGTGCGCGCCGAGATCGTCGACACGACCGTGCACGCCGTCGCGCAGGTCCAGCAGGTCCTCGCGGCCTGGCAGGCCTGTGAGCGGCGCCTGAAGTCCACCAGGAGCCCGGCGCTGCTCGCGAACCTCGCGGACGTGCGGGAGCAGCTCGACGCCCTCATCAAGCCCGGCTTCGTCACGGAGACGGGGCTGCGCAGGCTGCCCGACCTGATGCGGTACATGGTCGCCGCCGACCGCCGGCTCCAGCAGATGCCGACGAGCGTCCAGCGGGACACCACGCGCATGGAGAAGGTCCGCGAGATGCGCGACGAGTACGCGTGGCTCCTGGAGCAGTTGCCGCAGGGGCGGCCCGTGCCGCGCGAGGTCCTGGACATCCGCTGGATGATCGAGGAGCTGCGCGTCAGCTACTTCGCGCACGCCCTGGGCACGGCGTACCCCGTCTCGGACAAGCGCATCGTGAAGGCCATCGACGCCGCGGCCCCCTAGCCGTACGGCTGTGACCGACCGCTCACACAGAGCGAGTTCGACCAGGGAGCCGACCTCCTGTACAGTCTTTTCTCGCAGCCCAGAGCAACAATCGGAGCTGCGAAACCTGGTCCTGTGGAGCAGTTTGGAGTGCTCGCCACCCTGTCAAGGTGGAGGCCGCGGGTTCAAATCCCGTCAGGACCGCAGTAGATGTGAGGCCCGCACCCGTCAGGGTGCGGGCCTCACTGCGTTGTGCCCGTGCGCAGCGGGGTTGACGGCGTCACATTCCGCCGGTACCCCAGAAAAGGGAGCGAGCCGCACGCTCCCGAGGAGGTGGCGCATGCCCGCATACCCCGCGTCCGCACGGCACGAGACCCGCGCGCTGCTGCGCGCCCATCTCGCCGCGGCCACCAGCTACCGCCACCTGACCCGGCACTGTCCCATCTGTCACCAACTCCTGCGCCTCGCCATGGAGCCCTCCGGCGACACCCGTGAGGACACAGAGGGCCAGGAGGCGGCCGAGGCGGCCGACGCGGCCCCAGAGCAACGCGAGGACGAAAGTCCCCCCAAGGCATGACCAAAGCCGAGGCGCGAGGCACCCACCCGGTGGGAAGCTGAACGGTGAGCGGGAGCGTTCTCCCGGCACCGAAGCGCTTCGTCTCCTCTAGCGCACGGGCATCGGGGCAACAAGCTGCGGCTCATGTGACGGTAGTCACCGAACAAGTTTCAAGAACCCCGGAACTTACCCCTGCCCTACAACGGGTCAATCTAATATGTGCAATTGCACCACCTGACGCGCCGCCTTGACTCCGCGCGCCCCGGGCCCGCACAGCCCGCGCACAGCCCATCCGACAGGCCCCGACAGGCTCCCCCAGGGATCAACAAGACGGCTCACCGGGGCATGAAAAATCGCGCTGGACCCGGCGGAGTCCAGCGCGATCTACGACGCACCCAGAACGATCAGGCGTGGGGCCCGTTGGGGCGGGTCCCGTGTCGTGTGTAGCTATATGTCGGACGTTACGGCCAGGTTGGGGGACCCGGCAGCGGTCGTGCTCATCGTCCGATGTGTACTGCTAACTGCTGTTTAGTTCACAAACGCCGTGCTCAGGCCTCGCTGCGCTGCTGGGGGATACCCGCCAGCAGAGCGCGGACCTCAGCCTCGCGGTAACGGCGGTGCCCGCCGAGCGTGCGAATCGACGTGAGCTTGCCAGCCTTGGCCCAGCGCGTGACCGTCTTGGGGTCGACGCGGAACATCGTGGCGACCTCAGCCGGGGTCAGCAGCGGCTCGGCATCAGGGGTGCGAGCGGTCATGAGCGGCCTCCTCGGGAGAACCGAACCTTCTCGGTTCATTCCTCTAAATTCTGCACCTTGACCCGCGTTGCCCGAAATGGCGGACGCGAGTCGAGTCGGTTATAGGACGAACGGCTTGTCCTCGGCACTACAACTACACCATCCGTCCAGCCGCGTCGGCCAAACCGATGGAATTGCCCTCCCAGGTGTCCATCAGCGACGGAAGCCGATGGACCATGCCATAGCGGACAGTCACGCCACAGTGACGATCAGTCACAGAGCGATCAGGAGTCAACAGACCCCCCATAGCGTGCAATGCAGAGCATTCCGCCCATAGTTGAACGGAAGGAGCCCTCTCCGGACTCCTTGTCCTATTTTGGCATGAGGAAGGCCGATCGGCGCAAGGGTCAGTTAAGTGCGGTCCATCACGCTTGAGGCAAAGGCCCGGATCGGGACCTACGTCCCGCCACCGGGACAAGCGCTCTCCATGAGAGCAGGCCCGAGCGCCGCCCGGCCCGAGAACCGAGCGTCGACCAGTTCGAGAACCAAACAGCGGTCAGTTCGAGAACCCGGCGGCGGTCAGTTCGAGAACTGCCGCTCCCGCACCGCCCGCCAGCGCTCCACGAGCCTCGCATACGCCTCGCCGGCCCCCACCCCGTCACCGGCCCGCAGCGCCTCGATCCCGGCCGCCACGTCCGCCGCCGAGTGGTCCTCGTCGAGCAGCTCGTCCGGCAGCGCGTGCACCAGGCCGCCGTAGTCCAGCTCCACCAGGGAGCGCGGGTGGAACTCCTCCAGCCACCGCCCGACGTCCACCAGGCCGTCGATGAGCGCCCCCTCGTCCATCGCGTCCCGCAGCGCCTTCAGGCCCCGCGCCACCCGGCGCCGCGCCTGCACCATGGGCGTGCGGTACCGCAGCACCGGCACCCCGGCCGCCGCGGACGACTCCTCGGCATCGGCACCCGCCTCGGCCGCGCTCCCGGCGCCCCCGGTCTCGTATCCGGGCTCGTACAGCCGCTCCTCGTCCGCGACGAGCACGAACCAGTTCAGCGGCACGTGCCAGGTCGCCGTGCGGATCCAGGGGCGTGCGTCGGGGTTGCGGGCCAGCCACTGCTCGTAGTCCGCGGCGGCCTGGCGGCGCACCACCGGTGGCAGGACGGCGTCGAGGACCGGCGCGGGCAGCTGCCCGCCGAGATCGCCGAGGGCCTGCCAGCCGCGCAGCCGGGTCCGCCAGGGGCAGACGCACACCACGCCGTCCGTCTCCACCACGAACGCCTCGCCGCTCTCGTGCACCGGCACCGGAACGGGCGGCGTGGGCACCAGATCGGCCAGGGAACGACGGAGTTCGTCCTGGTACGAGGGGCGCTCCCGGCGGCGGGCGTAGCGCGCCCAGTGGCCCCGTTCGGGCTCGGGGAAGGCCGCCAGGGGCTCATACACACGCAAGTACGACGCGTACGGGACGATCACCGAGGACACCTTGGGCACGGCTCCTCCCCTCCCCCGCCGGGCGACTGGAAAACACTGCAAATCGTGCCATGGCCGAACAGTGCCGTTCTCCGTCCTGCGGCCCGGGAGAGTGACCCGCGCGGGGACCGGACAGAGTCATGCCGACCACCGTGCGGCGGCCGGGCACCACGAGGCTCTACTCTCTTGGCAAACGGGGCCCGCCACCCGCACGGGAACCCCGCCCAACCGCCGCTACGCAACCGGGAGTCACCACCGTGACCGATGTAACCGACGGCGTCCTGCACACCCTGTTCCACTCGGAACAGGGGGGCCACGAGCAGGTCGTGCTCTGCCAGGACCGCGCAAGCGGTCTCAAGGCCGTCATCGCCATCCACTCCACCGCCCTGGGCCCCGCCCTCGGCGGCACGCGCTTCTACCCCTACGCCACCGAGGAAGCGGCCGTCGCCGACGCCCTGAACCTCGCGCGCGGGATGTCGTACAAGAACGCCATGGCCGGGCTCGACCACGGCGGCGGCAAGGCGGTCATCATCGGTGACCCGGACCGGATCAAGAGCGAGGAACTGCTCCTCGCCTACGGCCGCTTCGTGGCCTCGCTCGGCGGCCGCTACGTGACGGCCTGCGACGTCGGCACGTACGTCGCGGACATGGACGTCGTCGCGCGCGAGTGCCGCTGGACCACCGGGCGCTCCCCGGAGCACGGCGGCGCCGGCGACTCCTCGGTCCTCACCGCCTTCGGTGTCTTCCAGGGCATGCGGGCCTCCGCGCAGCACCTGTGGGGCGACCCCTCGCTGCGCGGCCGCAAGGTCGGCGTCGCGGGCGTCGGCAAGGTCGGCCACATCCTCGTGGAGCACCTCGTCGCGGACGGCGCCGAGGTCGTGATCACCGATGTGCGCGAGGACTCGCTGCTGCGCATCACCAGCAAGCACCCCGGGGTCACCGCGGTCGCCGACACCGAGACCCTGATCCGCACCGAGGGCCTGGACGTGTACGCCCCGTGCGCCCTCGGCGGCGCCCTGAACGACGCGTCCGTGCCGCAGCTCACCGCGAAGGTGGTGTGCGGCGCGGCCAACAACCAGCTCGAACACCCCGGCGTCGAGAAGGACCTCGCCGACCGCGGGATCCTCTACGCGCCCGACTACGTGGTGAACGCGGGCGGTGTCATCCAGGTCGCCGACGAGCTGCACGGCTTCGACTTCGACCGGTGCAAGGCGAAGGCCTCGAAGATCTTCGACACCACGCTCGCCATATTCGCACGTGCGAAGCAGGACGGGATTCCGCCCGCCGCGGCGGCCGACAGGATCGCCGAGCAGCGCATCGCGGAGGCCCGCCGCCCGTGACGCACCGCTGACGCGCACCGACGGAACGTGTGCGCGGAAGCCCGATTCGACGCCGGATCACGGCCCGCCGACGCCCTCGGGAGACAAGACTCACCCCCGTCGGCGGGTCGCCTGCCAAGAAGAGGTTAAAATCGCAGCTGACCAGCGAGGAAAGGGCGCCTTGCCAGTCGTGCGCCTAGGCGCGTCCTGCGGGCGACGTACCGTATGGCCGCAGGAGCAGGTACCGTGGAAGCCCTACGGACCGGTCTCTCCATGGAGAGTCCGTTCCAGATCATGAACGCGTGTCAAGACTCTGGGGCCATGAAGCCCCGATACCGAGGGGGTCGAGCCATGGGGCGCGGCCGGGCCAAGGCCAAGCAGACAAAGGTCGCCCGCCAGCTGAAGTACAACAGCGGCGGGACTGACCTGTCGCGTCTGGCCAATGAGCTGGGCGCTTCGACTTCGCAGCAGCCGCCGAATGGCGAGCCGTTCGAGGACGAGGACGAGGAAGACGACCCGTACGCGCAGTACGCGGATCTGTACAACGACGACGAGGACGACGAGGACGACCAGTCCGGTCCCTCGTCGCAGCGCCGCGGCGCTTGACCTCGCGGCAGCCGCACATCGCTGAGTTCGCGCCCATCGCGCCGTTCTGACAGCGACCGCACTTCACCCGGCCCGGGGTGGTAACACCGCCGGACCGGGTTTTGTGCTGTCCACGGGGCTGTCCGGGACCGGTCCTGGACCGGTCCCGGGCCTGCCTGGGCCGGTCTGGGGCTACTTCGCGTAGTCGCCGGTGAGTTCGGCGCCCGACGTGTGGTCGCAGCGGTCGGTGATCTCGCCCGCGACCCAGGCGTCCACGCCGCGGTCGGCGAGGGTCGTGAGGGCCACGTCGACCGACTCCTCGGGCACGACGGCGATCATGCCGACGCCCATGTTCAGGGTCTTCTCCAGCTCCAGGCGCTCGACCTGACCCGCCTTGCCGACCAGGTCGAAGACCGCGCCCGGCGTCCACGTGGAGCGGTCCACGGTGGCGTGCAGGCCGTCCGGGATCACCCGGGCCAGGTTCGCCGCGAGGCCGCCGCCGGTGACGTGGCTGAAGGCGTGCACCTCGGCGGTGCGGATCAGCGCGAGGCAGTCCAGGGAGTAGATCTTCGTGGGCTCCAGGAGCTCCTCGCCGAGCGTGCGGCCGAACTCCTCGACCTGCGCGTCCAGGCTCATCTTGGCGCGGTCCAGGAGCACGTGCCGCACCAGCGAGTACCCGTTGGAGTGAAGACCCGACGACTCCATGGCGATGACCGCGTCACCCTTACGGATGCGATCGGCGCCGAGCACCTGGTCCGCCTCCACGACGCCCGTGCCCGCGCCCGCCACGTCGAAGTCGTCCGCCCCGAGCAGGCCCGGGTGCTCCGCGGTCTCGCCGCCGACGAGGGAGCAGCCGGCGAGGACACAGCCCTCGGCGATGCCCTTGACGATCGCGGCGACGCGCTCCGGGTGGACCTTGCCGACGCAGATGTAGTCGGTCATGAACAGCGGCTCGGCGCCGCACACGACGAGGTCGTCGACGACCATGCCGACGAGGTCGTGGCCGATCGTGTCGTACACACCGAGCTTGCGCGCGAGGTCGACCTTGGTGCCCACGCCGTCCGTGGCGGAGGCGAGCAGCGGGCGGTCGAAGCGCTTCAGCGCGGAGGCGTCGAAGAGGCCGGCGAAGCCGCCGAGTCCGCCGAGGCCCGCGACCTCGGGGCGCTGCGTCTTCTTCACCCACTCCTTCATCAGCTCGACGGCGCGGTCGCCCGCTTCGATGTCGACGCCGGCCGAGGCGTAGGAGGCACCAGTTGTCTCAGACATTGCCTGGGATCTTTCGGGTTGATGAATGGGCTCAGGGGCGACGGATCGCGTCGGCCGCGGCCGTGGCCGCAGGGCCCGCGGCGAGCTCCGTCTCCAGGAGCTGCTTGCCGAGGAGTTCCGGGTCGGGCAGGTCCATCGGGTACTCGCCGTCGAAGCAGGCGCGGCAGAGGTTCGGCTTGTCGATGGTGGTGGCCTCGATCATGCCGTCGATGGAGATGTAGGAGAGCGAGTCGGCGCCGAGCGACGTCCCGATCTCCTCGATGCTCATGCCGTTGGCGATCAGCTCGGCGCGGGTGGCGAAGTCGATGCCGAAGAAGCACGGCCACTTCACGGGCGGCGAGGAGATCCGGATGTGGACCTCGGCGGCGCCGGCCTCGCGGAGCATCTTGACCAGGGCGCGCTGGGTGTTGCCGCGGACGATCGAGTCGTCGACGACCACCAGCTTCTTGCCCTTGATGACTTCCTTGAGGGGGTTCAGCTTCAGGCGGATGCCGAGCTGGCGGATGGTCTGCGAGGGCTGGATGAACGTCCGGCCGACGTAGGCGTTCTTGACGAGTCCGGCGCCGAAGGGGATCCCCGAGGCTTCCGCGTAGCCGATGGCGGCGGGCGTGCCGGACTCCGGGGTCGCTATCACCAGGTCGGCGTCGACCGGGGCTTCCTCGGCTAGCTTGCGGCCCATCTCGACGCGCGAGAGATAGACGTTGCGGCCCGCGATGTCGGTGTCGGGGCGCGCCAGATAGACGTACTCGAAGACACAGCCCTTGGGCTTCGCTTCAGCGAATCGGGACGTTCGCAGGCCGTTCTCGTCGATGGCGATGAACTCGCCCGGCTCGATCTCGCGGACGTAGGCGGCGCCGCAGATGTCGAGGGCGGCGCTCTCGGATGCGACCACCCAGCCGCGCTCCAGGCGGCCGAGGACGAGCGGGCGGATGCCCTGCGGGTCGCGGCCCGCGTACAGCGTGTGCTCGTCCATGAAGACGAGGCTGAAGGCGCCCTGGACCTGGGGAAGCACCACGGCGGCGGCTTCCTCTATGGTCAGCGGCTTGCCGTCGGCGTCCGTCTGGGCGGCGAGCAGGGCCGTGAGCAGGTCGGTGTCGTTGGTAGCCGCCACGCGCGTGGTGCGGCCCTCCTGCTTGGGCAGGTCGGCGACCATCTCGGCGAGCTGCGCCGTGTTGACCAGGTTGCCGTTGTGGCCGAGGGCGATGGAGCCGTGGGCCGTGGCGCGGAAGGTGGGCTGGGCGTTCTCCCAGACGGACGCTCCCGTAGTGGAGTAGCGGGCGTGACCGACCGCGATGTGTCCCTGGAGAGAACTGAGAGAGGTCTCGTCGAAGACCTGGGAAACGAGCCCCATGTCCTTGAAGACGAGGATCTGGGAGCCGTTGCTGACCGCGATTCCCGCGGATTCCTGGCCCCGATGCTGGAGGGCGTAGAGCCCGAAGTACGTGAGCTTTGCGACCTCTTCACCCGGAGCCCAGACACCGAAGACGCCACAAGCGTCCTGGGGGCCTTTCTCGCCGGGGAGCAGATCGTGATTGAGTCGACCGTCACCACGTGGCACGCCACCGAGTGTAGGCGAGATCGACCACTGGTCCGAATTGGGGATACGGAGCCTGTACGGAACGTAAGCGCGCTCCTGGCGCGGACGGTCTCCGGAGTGCCCATTGCTGCGATCGTACGAAGGCCTCGTGAACAGCGACGACAAGGCATTGACGGGATTTCGCCCCCTGCCCGAGGCTCCTGATCCATGCAGTTCCTTGTGGAGCGCCGCCACGTCGACCTGGTCCGGGTAGCAAGCGCCCTCTGTCCGCGCACCGCCTGAACGCCCTTCCCCCTGTCTTCTCCGCCTGTCCTGTTCAGGAGCGCTTCGTGTCTTCGTACGAGTCCGAATCATCCCCTTCGTCGGGTTCCGCCGCGGCTTCGCGGCTGTCCCGGCGGGCCTTCGCCGGTGGCGTCGCGGGGGCCGCGGCCGCCGTCGGCGTCGGCGCCGGTCCGGCCCGCGCCGACGCCCCCGCGACGGCCGAGCGACCCTTCGCCGCCACCCCCGGGCGGCACGCCAAGCGGCCCAACATCCTCTTCGTCCTCGGCGACGACCTCGGCTGGGCCGACCTGTCGTCCTACGGGTCGCCGCACATCAAGACCCCGCACCTGGACCGCCTCGCCCGCCAGGGCGTCCGCTTCACCAACGCCTACTCCGGCTCCGCGACCTGCTCCCCGACCCGCTTCAGCCTCTACACCGGGCGCTTCCCCGGCCGCACGAAGGGCGGCCTCGCCGAGCCCATAGCCGACAAGTCGGCCGGTCTGGAGCCGACCCACCCCACGCTGGCCTCGCTCCTGCGCGACGCCGGGTACGCGACCGCCCTCATCGGCAAGTGGCACTGCGGCTTCCTGCCGGACTACTCCCCCACCAAGTCGGGCTGGGACGAGTTCTTCGGCAACTTCGGCGGGGCCCTGGAGTACTACTCGAAGCTCGGCGGCGGGGGCGAGTACGACCTGTACGAGGGCGCGGTGCGGGAGGGCGACGCCACGTACAAGGACCTGCGCTACTACACGCGGATCCTGACCGAGCGCGCGAGCGCCTACGTGGCGCGGGAGCACGACCGGCCGTGGCTGCTCAATCTGAACTTCACCACCCCGCACTGGCCCTGGATCGCCGACGGGGACGTGGCGGCGAGCGCCGAGATCGTGCGGCGGATCAAGGCCGGGGAGAAGGGCGCGCTGTGGCACCAGGACGGCGGGTCGATCGCCAAGTACACCGAGATGGTGCAGGACCTGGACCGGTCGGTCGGCGAGGTGCTGCGGGCGCTGCGGAGGTCCGGGCAGGAGCGGGACACACTGGTGTTCTTCGCCTCCGACAACGGCGGTGAGCGCTTCTCGTACAACTGGCCGCTGTCGGGCAACAAGGGGTCGCTCCTCGAGGGCGGCATCCGGGTGCCGACGATTCTGCGCTGGCCCGCACGCCTGGACGGCGGGCAGGTCAGTGACGAGCCGGTGTACACGCCGGACTGGACCGCGACGCTCCTCGAACTGGCCGGGGCCCGGCCCGATCCGGCGTACCCGCTCGACGGCACGAGCCTCGCCGGGCACCTCCTGCGCGGGCGCGAGGTGCCCGAGCGCGACCTGTTCTGGCGGGTGCGCGGCGAGCGGGCGCTGCGGCGCGGCGACTGGAAGTACCACCGCGGCAAGAGCGGCCGCGACCAGCTCTTCCACCTGGGCCGTGACCAGCGCGAACAGGCCGATCTCAGTGGGCGGGAGCCGGCGCTCCTGAAGGAGCTGCGGGCGGCGTGGGAGCGGACGGAGGCGGAGCTGCTGCCCTATCCGGCCGTCTGACGCGGCCGGGGCCCCGCCGCGGGGCCCCGGGGACGCCGCCCGGTCAGGCCGCCGGGGCCTGGGCCTTCGCCGTCGTCTTGCCGTCGGGTGCGGTGAGGGTGAGGGTGCGGTGGTCCAGCTTGTAGGAGGCCTTGCCGCCGAAGAGCTTCAGGAGGGCGCGTTCGGTGGGCATGACGTCGCCGGGGCACATCTTGCGGGTGGCCCGGGGCGCACCCAGGGTGATCTTGCCGTCGGCGGCGGCCGCGTTCGCGGTGACGTCGTTGCAGCCGAGGTTGCCGCGGACCGCGCCGTCCTTGGTGAAGGTCAGCTTGATCTTGTCGTCGAGGCCCTTGGGCAGGGAGGTCGTGGTGTCGCCGGTGCCGACGGAGGTCACCGTCCACTCGGTGCCCTTCAGCGGCGCCCCGGCCTCGGCACTGAGGGCGATGCGGTCGCCCCCGGCGGTGGTGAGCGTCAGGTTCTCGTCGTCGACCTGGGCCTTGAGCTTGCCGTCCATGGCGCGGGCGAGGCTCTTCTCGAAGTCGAGCGCGTCGCAGGCGATCTCGGTGTGCGGGCCCGGTTCGAAGTGGACGGTGTCGCCCTTGACGGACGCCTTGGCGCCGTAGCCGTTGCAGCCGAAGTTGCCCGCGGCGGTGCCCTTGCCGCCGAACTTCACATAGGCGCCGTCCGGGGCGGCCTTCTTCTTGCCGTCGACCGTGAGGCTGTCGACGTTCCAGCGGACTCCGGTCAGGGACGAGTCCGAGCCGCCCTTGCCGGAGCCGGAGTTGCCCGGTCCGGCCTTGTCGGAGCCGCCGTCGCCGGAGCCGGACTCAGAGCCGCAGGCCGCGAGCAGCCCGGCGGCGGCGAGGACGGTGAGGGTCTGGGTCACACGCTGCTTGTACATGTCATTGTGACGGGGCGGCTCCGGGTCCGGTTCCCTCCGCGCGCGCCGGCGGCCGGCACCAGGGTCCCGCCGGAGGTCACGGCACTCCGGCCCCACCCGTCACGACCTGTGGGTCCCCCACCCGTCACGACCTGTGGGTCCCCCACCCGTCACGACCTGCGGGTCCCACCCGTCACGGCCTGCGGGTCCCACCCGTCACGACATGATCGGCAGCAGCCCGCCCAGATCGGCCCGTTCGCCGCTCGCGCTGACCTGTGCCGCCTCGCGGGCCGCCGCCCAGGTCGTCCGCCCCGTGGCGAGCCTGATCCAGGTCAGCGGGTCGGTCTCGACGACGTTCGGCGGGGTGCCGCGGGTGTGCCGGGGGCCCTCGACGCACTGGACCACGGCGAACGGCGGGACGCGGACCTCGACCGAGCCGCCGGGGGCCTTGGTGGCCAGGGCGTCGGTGAGGAGGCGGGTGCAGGCGGCCAGGGCCTGGCGGTCGTACGGCACGTCGAGGCCGGGCAGCGCGTCGTTCAAGTCGTCGGTGTGGACGATCAGTTCGACGGTGCGGGTGACCATGAAGTCGGCGAGGGTCATGCCGCCGAAGCGGGAGGGCACGAGGCGGGTGTCGGCGGCGCCGGGGAGGGTCTCCGCGAGCCGGTCGGAGGCGTGCGCGAAGAGTGCGTCGAGGTCGGTGCCCGCGTCGACGATGCCGTGCACATCCTCGTCGACCTGGGCGGACGCCGACGACGTGCGGAACGGCCAGTCCTGGAGCGGCACTTCGTGCTTGTCCGGCTCGGGCGCGTCCAGATAGCGGGCGACGGAGCCGAGCACCATCGTCAGATGGGCGGCCAGTTCGCGCACGGTCCAGTCGCCGAGCCGGGTCGGCGCGGCCAGTTGCTCCGGGGTCAGGCCCGCGACGGCCGTGCGCACCGCGGCGAACTGGGCGAGCACAGCGGTGCGGATCTTGGTCGGGTCGTAGCTGCGGGTGCGCTTCTTGGCCGGTGGCATGGGGGGAGCCTAAGCCTTGACCGCGTAGCCGCTGAGTCCTTTTTCCACCAGGGCGAAGGCGTCCCGCGCCAGGCGCGCGGCGTCGGCGGCGACCTGGTCGAGGGGGACGTCGGCGACGCGGCGGCGGTGCACCTCGGCGAACACCGCGTTGCGCACGCCGATCAGTTGGGCCGCGGCGACCTCCGCGAGGACCGCGTCACCGGTCTCGGCCGCGAGGACCTCGGCGAGGAGCTCCTGGCGGCGCAGGTGGAAGGCGTGCGCGCGGTGCAGCAGGACGGGGGTCTCGGTGATCAGGCGAAGCACCTGGAGCGTGCGGGCGCTGTCGCTCAGGCCGACGGACGGGTCCCTGGCCTCGATCAGGTCGAGCAGCTGACGGCGCAGGGCCTCGGCGGCGGACTCGCCGGGGGCGCGGGCGCGCACGGCGTCGGCGGCGTCCCCGACGTGCTCCTCCATGGGGCCGAGGAGCACGTCCTCCTTCGTACCGAAGTAGTTGAAGACGGTCATCTTCGAGACGTCGGCGGCGGCCGCGATCTCGGCGACGGACACCTTGTCGAAGCCGCGCTCGACGAACAGCTCCACCGCGGCCTGCCAGATGCGCGCGGCGGTCTGCTGCTTCTTGCGCTCCCGCAGACCGGGCGCGCGTCTGCCCTGGTCAGAGGCTGCGGGCTGGCCGGCTGGTGCGGCTTCTCGTGCTGCCATGGCCGGACGATACCAGGATGAATTTTGCGATCAGGCTAAATTTAGCCCTGGATCAAATTCTTGGCGAGTGCCTGTTCCGGGGCCTGTTCCAGTGCCTGCTCCGGTGCCTGTTCCAGTGCCTGCTCCAGTGCCTGCTCCGGTGCCTGTTCCGCCGTGAACACCTCCCGGTTCGCGGGCACCCCGATGCCCCGCCAGCGGAAGGGCACGCCCCTGGCCGTGTGCAGGTCCGGGCCGTCCATCAGCTGGAAGTGGACGTGCGGCTCGGTGGAGTTGCCGGAGTTCCCGCAGTTGCCGAGCCGCTGTCCGGCGACGACCTTGTCCCCGGCGCGGACCACGAGTGAGCCCTGCTGGACGTGCGCGTACATGGCGTACGTCCCCTCGCCGAGGTCGAGGACGACGTGGTTGCCGACGATGCGGCGGGTGCCGCCGAGGATCCGGCCGACGCCCTCGATCAGCAGGAAGTACGCCAGGGCGGGCAGCGAGTTGCGGCTGAGGTGGTCGCGCTGGTCGTCCTCGGCGTGCACGACGGTGGCGTCGGCGACCGCGTGCAGCGGCGCCCCGAAGGCGGGGAAGGCCCGGTTGCGGCGGGCGACCGGCCAGAGCCAGGCAAAGCCGGGGCGGGCGCGGTCCGGGTCGTCGGGCTCGGCCGTGATGTCGATGGCGTAGGTCTGGCCGAGGTTGTGCGTGCCGTGGCTCGGGACCTTGTCGGCGGGGCTGTTGAGGGCGGACCAGCGGCCGGTGACGGGGGGCTCGACCTCGACGGGCGGCCGGGCCTCCGCCTGGATCTGGCTCGCGGCGGTGCGGCGGCGCAGGACGTCGAGCGCGATCGCGCCGAGCGCGGGCAGCCAGCCGAGCCAGTAGTTGTAGGGCAGGTCGACGAAGGTGCCCGCGATCGCCTGGACGAAGAAGGCCAGCCACAGGACGCGGCTGAGGACGAAGAGGAGTTTGCGCTGACGTATGGACATGGTCGTTCCCCCTGGTGTGTGCGGTTGCGTACGTGCCGGTGTCACGGCCGGGCGACGGACAGCGCCACGAGCAGCGGCACCACCCGCCCCGCGGGCACCTCGTGCCGCCCGCGCCCGGTCGTCTCCAGCCAGCCGGCGGCGGTGAGTTGGCGCAGGTGGTGGTAGATCTGGCCGGTCGTGCCGATGTCGTCGAGCGCGGCGAGGTCGGCGGCGGTGCGGCGGCCGCCGAGGACCTCGCGGAGCAGCCGCAGGCGCACGGGATGCCCGAGCGCGGCGAACGAGTCGGCGGCCGCCGTCCAGTCCTCGTCGAGCAGCTGGTCGGTGAGGCTCCCGGTCTGCCACTCGTACCGCTGGCCGGTCGGCAGCCGCACGGCGCCGGTGTACAGCACCCCGCCGTCCGCCGCGCCGAGCTCGGCGAGCTGCGCCTTCAGGCCTTCGAGCGCCCAGAAGTCATCGCGGCCGACGGCGGGCGCCGGCCGGTCCTCGCCCTCGAGGGCGGCCATGCGTCGCTCCAGTGCGGCGACGCGCTCTTCAAGATCCACGCTACTAAGTTACGTAATTACGTAATCTCAATCAACCCCGGAACGCCGAAGCCCCCGCCCGGACCAGGTCCGAACGGGGGCTCCCGCAGCTCTCGCTGCCTCCGTGTCAGGCGAACAACCCCGGAATCGTCTCCGCGTGCGCCGTGCGCAGCTCGTCCAGCGGCAGCGTGAACTCGCCCTGCACCTCGACGGCGTCCCCGTCGACCACACCGATCCGCGTGACGGGCAGACCGCGCGCCCCGCACATGTCGGTGAACCGCAGCTCCTCGCTCCGCGGCACGGACACCACGGCACGCCCCGCGGACTCGCTCAGCAGGAACGTGAACGCGTCGAGCCCGTCCGGCACCACCAGGCGCGCGCCGACCCCGCCGCGCAGGCAGGACTCCACGACCGCCTGGACCAGGCCGCCGTCGGACAGGTCGTGCGCGGCGTCGATCATGCCGTCGCGCGAGGCGGAGATCAGGATCTCGCCGAGCAGCCGCTCCCGCTCCAGGTCGACCTTGGGCGGCAGACCGCCGAGGTGGTCGTGCACGACCTGGGACCAGGCCGAGCCGCCGAACTCCTCGTGGGTCTCGCCGAGCAGGTAGAGGAGCTGGCCCTCTTCCTTGAAGGCGATCGGCGTGCGGCGCGTGACGTCGTCGATGACGCCGAGCACGGCCACGACGGGCGTCGGGTGGATCGCGCTCTCGCCGGTCTGGTTGTAGAGGGAGACGTTGCCGCCGGTGACGGGCGTGCCCAACTCCAGGCAGCCGTCCGCCAGACCGCGCGTGGCCTCCGCGAACTGCCACATCACGTCCGGGTCCTCGGGGGAGCCGAAGTTCAGGCAGTTGGAGATGGCGAGCGGCTTGGCGCCGGAGGCGGCGACGTTGCGGTACGACTCGGCGAGCGCGAGCTGGGCGCCCGCGTACGGGTCGAGCTTCGCGTACCGGCCGTTGCCGTCCGTCGCCATCGCGACGCCCAGGTTGGACTCCTCGTCGACGCGGACCATGCCCGCGTCCTCGGGCTGCGCGAGGATCGTGTTGCCCTGGACGAAGCGGTCGTACTGGTCGGTGATCCACGCCTTGGAGGCCTGGTTCGGGGAGGCGACCAGCTTGAGGATCTGGTCCTTCAGCTCGGCCGCGTTCGCGGGCCGCGCCAGCTTGTTGGCGTCGTCGGCCTGCAGGGCGTCCTGCCAGGAGGGGCGCGCGAACGGCCGGTGGTAGACCGGGCCCTCGTGCGCGACCGTGCGCGGCGGTACGTCGACGATCTGCTCGCCGTGCCAGAAGATCTCCAGGCGCTCGCCCTCGGTCACCTCACCGATGACCGTCGCGATGACGTCCCACTTCTCGCAGATCTCCATGAAGCGGTCGACCTTGTCCGGCTCGACGACCGCGCACATGCGCTCCTGCGACTCGCTCATGAGGATCTCCTCGGGCGAGAGCGAGGAGTCGCGCAGCGGAACCGTGTCCAGCTCCACGCGCATACCGCCCGAACCGGCCGAGGCCAGCTCGCTGGTGGCGCAGGACAGGCCCGCGCCGCCGAGGTCCTGGATGCCCGCGACCAGCTTCTCGCCGAAGATCTCCAGGGTGCACTCGATGAGGAGCTTCTCCTGGAAGGGGTCGCCGACCTGGACGGCGGGACGCTTCGCGGGGCCGGTCGACTCGAAGGTCTCCGACGCCAGGACGGACACGCCGCCGATGCCGTCGCCGCCCGTGCGGGCCCCGTACAGGATGACCTTGTTGCCGGTGCCCGACGCCTTCGCGAGGTGGATGTCCTCGTGCTTCATGACGCCGATGCAGCCCGCGTTGACCAGCGGGTTGCCCTGGTAGCAGGAGTCGAAGACGACCTCGCCGCCGATGTTGGGCAGGCCCAGGCAGTTGCCGTAGCCGCCGATGCCCGCGACGACGCCCGGCAGGACGCGCTTGGTGTCGGGGTGGTCGGCGGCGCCGAAGCGCAGCGGGTCCACGACGGCGACCGGGCGCGCGCCCATCGCGAGGATGTCGCGCACGATGCCGCCGACGCCGGTGGCCGCGCCCTGGTAGGGCTCGATGTACGACGGGTGGTTGTGCGACTCGACCTTGAAGGTGACCGCGTAGCCCTGGCCGACGTCGACGACGCCCGCGTTCTCGCCGATGCCGACGAGCATGGCGTCGTTCTCGGGGACCTTCTCGCCGAACTGCTTCAGGTGCACCTTGCTGCTCTTGTACGAGCAGTGCTCGGACCACATGACCGAGTACATGGCGAGCTCGGCGCCGGTCGGGCGGCGGCCGAGGATCTCCCGGATCCGGGTGTACTCGTCCTCCTTGAGGCCGAGCTCCTTCCAGGGCTGCGCGGACTCGGGGGTCTCCGCCGCGTGCTTGACGGTGTCCAGGGTCATCGGGCGTCCACCAGCTTCTTCAGGATCGAGGTGAAGAATCCCAGGCCGTCCGTGCGGCCGGTCCCGATCAGCGGCTCGACCGCGTGCTCGGGGTGCGGCATGAGGCCGACGACGTTGCCCGCCTCGTTCGTGATGCCCGCGATGTCGCGCAGCGAGCCGTTCGGGTTCATGTCCAGGTACCGGAAGGCGACGCGGCCCTCGGCCTCCAGCATGTCGAGGGTGCGCTCGTCGGCGACGTAGCGTCCGTCGATGTTCTTCAGCGGGATCGAGATCTCCTGGCCGACCTCGTAATCGGCGGTCCAGGCAGTCGAGTTGGTCTCCACGCGCAGCTTCTGGTCGCGGCAGATGAAGTGCAGGTGGTTGTTGCGCAGCATCGCGCCGGGCAGCAGGTGGGTCTCGGTGAGGACCTGGAAGCCGTTGCAGATCCCGAGGACCGGCATTCCGGCCTTCGCCTGCTCGATGACCGACTCCATGACGGGCGAGAAACGCGAGATGGCGCCGGCCCGCAGATAGTCGCCGTAACTGAAACCGCCCGGAAGGACCACGGCGTCGACCTGCTTCAGGTCCTTGTCGCGGTGCCACAGCGGCACGGCCTCGGCACCGGCGACGCGCACGGCGCGCTGGGTGTCGCGGTCGTCGAGCGTTCCAGGAAAAGTGACGACTCCGATTCGAGCAGTCACTTCGCCTCCACCGCCGGCTCTTCGACCTTTACGACGAAGTCCTCGATCACGGTGTTGGCGAGGAAGGTTTCCGCCATCTCGTGGATACGGGCGAGGGCCGCGTCGTCGACGGGCCCGTCCACCTCGAGTTCGAAGCGCTTTCCTTGACGTACGTCGGAGATCCCCTGGAAACCGAGGCGCGGCAGTGCACGCTGCACCGCCTGTCCCTGAGGGTCGAGGATCTCCGGCTTGAGCATGACGTCGACTACGACGCGTGCCACTGGCACTCCCGGTGTGTGGTGCTTGCGCTGCTGCTTGCGGGGTACTGCTCACCTGGCGCCGAGCGGGCCGCCGAGCAGGTTCCTTCAGACTACCCGCACAAAATTTCTACCCGCGTAGATTCGTAGCAACATACGTGACCGCAGTCACTTCACAGGGGTCGGCACGGCGTCGAGCAGGACACGTCCGCGAAAAATCCTGGAAAAGATCACAGTTCGCCATTGCGTCCACCGCCCCACCGCACCCACCCTGCTGGGGAAGCGCCCGGCCTGCCCGTATTCTCCCGGACACGCCGCCGGAACACGCGGTTGGTTTTCCTTGGCTTCACTATTCAATGCCAGGCACTGTACAAAGGAATTGGCAATAGCCGATACTTTGTCCCAAAACTGCCGGACAGTCGGCATCACCGCACATCGTTGCACGTCAATGCGGTGGCGCCGCACGAAAGGACCGATATTCGTGGCGCAGCGTGTCGTGGTCACTCTCTTTGACGACATCGACGGCTCAGAAGCGGCGGAAACGGTCGCCTTCGGTCTGGACGGGAAGTCGTACGAGATCGACCTCAACCAAACCAATGCCGAGAAACTCCGCAAGGTCCTCGCCCCCTACCTGGACGCGGCCCGCAAGCAGTCGAAGTCCGGCAAGGTCTACCGGCACACGGCGGTGACCCCCGACCCGGCCGCCGTGCGCGCCTGGGCCCGCTCGCACCGACTCGACGTACCGCCGCGCGGCCGGATCCCGAAGAAGGTGTACGAGGCGTTCGAGGCCGCCAACTGACTCCGGCCGCCGGCGTCGGGACCCCACGGGGACCTCGCGACGGGGGTGCTCGCGCAACCGACTTGCGCAGCACCCCCGCTGGTCAGCTAGAGTCTGGAGCACGCCGAAGGGCAAGGCCGAAAAGGCCGAACCCCGAGGAGTCGTGCGGGTGTAGTTCAGTAGTAGAACATCCCCCTTCCAGGGGGAAGGCGCAGTGTGCAATTCCTGTCACCCGCTCCGCACCGCTCACCGACCACCCATTCGGGTGCGGTAAGCTGGTGCTCGCGCCGATCAGTGAGAGCTGGTCGGAGGCAATGCGAACGTAGCTCAGTTGGTAGAGCGCAACCTTGCCAAGGTTGAGGTCGCGAGTTCGAACCTCGTCGTTCGCTCCAGTCACGAAGGCCCGGTGTCCCAGACACCGGGCCTTCGTCGTGTTCGAGGCCGGGCCGCCCGTGCGCACCCGCTCCGCCGCGTCTGACATTTGTCATGCGAGTCGATGACAACGCGCACTGCCTGCGGCTTCGACGGCGGGCGAGCCTTGAGTCATGACAGACCAAGTGATCGAAGTGACCGACCTGCGGCGCCGCTACACGGGAGGCTTCGAAGCGGTCCGGGGGATCTCGTTCACCGCCGGTCGCGGGGAGCTGTTCGCTCTGCTCGGCACCAACGGCGCGGGCAAGACCTCCACCGTCGAAGTCCTCGAAGGCCTCGCCGCACCCGCCTCCGGGACCGTCCGGGTCCTCGGGCACGACCCGTACCGCGAGCGGGACACGGTCCGCCCCCGGATCGGCGTGATGCTCCAGGAAGGCGGCTTCCCCTCCGAGCTGACCGTCGACGAGACGCTGCGCATGTGGGCCGGCTGCACCAGCGGCGCCCGCCCCGCCGCCGAGGTCCTCGAATCCGTCGGCCTCAGCGGCCGCGGCAAGGTCCGCGTCAAGCAGCTCTCCGGCGGCGAGAAGCGACGCCTCGACCTCGCGACCGCGCTGCTCGGCGACCCCGAAGTGCTGTTCCTCGACGAACCCACCACCGGACTCGACGCCGAAGGCCGCCGCGAGACCTGGAAGTTGGTGCGCGCACTGCGCGAACGGGGCACCACCGTGCTCCTCACCACCCACTACCTGGAAGAGGCCGAGAACCTCGCCGACCGCCTCGCGATCCTGCACGAGGGCCGGATCGCCGCCACGGGCACCGTCGCCGAGGTCGTCGCCTCCCAGCCCGCCCGCATCTCCTTCCAACTGCCCGAGGGGTACTTCCCCGGCGACCTGCCGCCGCTCGCCGAGATCGGCGTCACCGGACACGAAGTGGAGGGCCGCACCGTCCGGCTCCGCACCGACCAGCTCCAGCGGGTCGCCACGGCCCTGCTCACCTGGGCCCAGGCGACCCGGGTCGAGCTCGGCAGGCTCGACGTGCGCGCCGCCTCCCTGGAAGAGGCGTTCCTGCAGATCGCGCAGGAGGCGACCCGGACCGCCGAGGAGACCGGCGACATCCGCCAGGTCGGCGGCTCCCGCCGGACGAACCAGCAGAAGGAGACCGTCCGATGAGCCCCACCCACACCGTCGCCCCACCGGCCGCCCGGCCCGCCCGCGGCGCCACCACGACCACCCCGGCCGGCCGCCTCCTGGCCCTGGCCCGAGCCGAACTCACCCTGCTCGGCCGCGCCAAGGGCACGCTGTTCGCGGCGCTCTTCGTGCCCCTGGTCGTGCCCTTCACCATGAAGTCCGCGGCCCAGGAGATGGACCTCAAGGGCACCGGCCTCTCCGTCGGCTCGGTCCTGCTGCCGTCCGCGATCGCCTTCTCCCTGCTCTTCGCCGTGTACTCGGCGCTGGTCAGCGTGTACGCGGCCCGGCGCGAGGAACTCGTGCTCAAGCGGCTGCGCACCGGCGAGGTGCGGGACACCGAGATCCTCGCGGGCGCGGCGCTGCCGTCCGTCGCCATCGGGCTCGTCCAGTCCCTGGTGCTCATGGGCATGTGCGCCGCCCTGCTCGACGTGGGCGCCCCCGGTGCCGTGCACTACGTGGCCCTCGGCCTTGTCCTCGGACTCGTGATGTTCCCGCTGCTCGCCGCGGTCACCTCGATCGTCAGCCAGAGCGTGGAGAGCGCCCAGGTCATGGTCATGCCGCTGCTGATCGCCTCCCTGATCGGCTCCGGCGCGACCGTGCCCCTCGAAGTCATGCCGGACAAGCTGGCCAGGATCTGCGAGCTGCTTCCGCTGTCCCCCGTGATCGCGCTGATCCGCGGCGGCTGGACCGGTGAGCTCGACGCCGGTGAGGCGCTGCGCGCCCTCGTCATCGCGGTGGCCTGGATCGTGGTCGGCGTGTTTGCTGTACGCAGGTGGTTCCGCTGGGAGCCGCGGCGCTAGCGGCGCCGGTCAGGGGGCTGTCGGGCGGGTGAAGGGACAGGGAGCTGTGGGCAGGATCCGGGGTTGGCAACGACGCTGGCGCGGTCTGAGGAAGATCGAACAGGTCGAGCTGCAGAGCATGGTCATGTGGCACACCGTGCCGTGGATCTTCTTCCTCAGTTGGTGCGCGGTGCCGGTGGGCCTGAACCTGCGGCACGAGACCACCGCGCAGCTCCTCGGCTGGTCGCTGATCGTGGTGGCCGCGCTCCAGTGCGTGCAGGTCAACCGCACGCTGCGCCGCGCACTCGACCACTACCTGGGCCGCGCCCCGTTCCCGCGCCGCGACCTGGCCGTCATGTTCGGCCTCACCGTCGCCGGCTTCGGCCTCGCCCTCGCGCTCCAGCACGTCGACGGCGTCAAGGGCGGCGTGATCGGCCTCGGCATGCTGTTCCTGATCACCCCGTACGCGGAGGCGCTGGGCTTCGCCCTGTCGATCCGGAGCTTCTTCCGCCATCTCGCGGGCATCCTCGTCGTCCTGCTGGCCGCCTTCGCCGCCGTGGGGACGCGCGGCGGACTGCTGGCCGCCCTGGCCGTGCTCATCACCGTCGGCGGCCTGGTCTCGCTGCTCACCTCGCGCTGCGGGGCCTGGACGCTCGCGGTGATGTGGGAGGCCGAGCGGGCCCGCGAGACCGAGGGCCGCCTCGCCGTCGCCGAGGAACGCCTGCGCTTCGGCCGCGACCTGCACGACGTCATGGGCCGCAACCTCGCCGTCATCGCCCTCAAGAGCGAGCTCGCCGTCCAGCTCGCCCGGCGCGGACGGCCGGAGGCGGTGGACCAGATGGTCGAGGTGCAGCGGATCGCGCAGGAGACCCAGCGGGAGATACGGGACGTCGTCCGCGGCTACCGCGAGGCCGAGCTGGGTGCCGAACTCGCCGGGGCGCAGGGCGTCCTGGAGGCCGCCGGGATCGTCTGCCGGGTGAGCGGGGCGCCCGACCCGTCCGAGCGCCGACTGCCCCCGGCCGTGCAAGCGGCGCTCGGGTGGGTCGTGCGCGAGGGCACCACCAACGTGCTGCGGCACGGCGACGCGGAGACGTGCACCATCACGGTGTCGGTGACGGAAGGACGTACGGAGTTGACCATCGAGAACGACGGGGCGCCCGAGGCCCCCGTCGGCAGCGGCGGGTCCGGGCTCAGGGGACTCGGGGAACGGCTCGCCACCGTGGGCGGCACGCTGGAGCACACGGCGGCCGGCGGAACCTTCCGGCTCACGGCACGGGTGCCGCTGCCGGGGCCCGGCCGCCCGGACCGGACACCGGACCCGGCGGACGCCGTCCCGCTCGCCCCGGAGGCCAAGGCCTCATGACCGCCGTACGCGTGCTGCTCGCCGACGACGAGCATCTGATCCGCGGCGCGCTCGCCGCCCTGCTCGCCCTGGAGGACGACCTCGTCGTCGTCGCCGAGGCCGCGACCGGGCCCGAGGCGCTCGCCATGGCGCGGGCGCACCGGCCGGACGTCGCCGTGCTCGATCTGCAGATGCCGGGCGCCGACGGTGTGAGTGTCGCCACAACGCTGCGGGAGGAACTCCCCGACTGCCGCACCATGATCGTCACCAGCCACGGCCGCCCGGGGCACCTCAAGCGGGCGCTCGAAGCCGGTGTGCGCGGGTTCGTCCCGAAGACGGTCAGTGCGCAACGGCTTGCGGAGATCATCCGTTCCGTGCACGCGGGAAACCGCTACGTGGACCAGGAGTTGGCCGCCGACGCGATCTCCGCCGGGGACTCCCCGCTGACCGTCCGCGAGGCCGAGGTGCTCGAACTCGCCGCCGACGGCGCGCCCGTGTCGGAGATCGCCGAGCGGGCCGCGCTCTCGCCGGGAACGGTCCGCAACTACC
Source organism: Streptomyces sp. RK9 (assembly GCF_045070545.1). Lineage (NCBI taxonomy): Bacteria > Bacillati > Actinomycetota > Actinomycetes > Kitasatosporales > Streptomycetaceae > Streptomyces > Streptomyces sp. RK9. The sequence continues at coordinate 811,622 of NZ_CP173704.1, forward strand.
TCTCCTCGGCCGTCACCAAGATCGGTGCGGAGAACCGGCACGCGGCGGTGCGTCTCGCGCGGGAGCGAGGTTGGGTATAGTGGCTCTCGCGCTTCGGCGCAGCGCGGACGTAGCTCAGTTGGTAGAGCGCAACCTTGCCAAGGTTGAGGTCGCCAGTTCGAACCTGGTCGTCCGCTCAGCGAAAGCCCCCCGGTTCCCGGAACCGGGGGGCTTTGTCGTGGCTACGCCCAGGACGTTCCCGTGAGCCGCTCGTACGCCTCGATGTACTTGGCGCGGGTCGCCGCCACCACATCCTCGGGCAGCGGCGGGGGCGGCTGCTCGCTCTTGCGGTCCCAGCCGGACGCGGCCGAGGTGAGCCAGTCGCGCACGTACTGCTTGTCGAAGGACGGCTGGGCGCGGCCCGGCTGCCACTCGTCGGCGGGCCAGAAGCGGGACGAGTCGGGGGTGAGGACCTCGTCGGCGAGGACGAGCGTCCCGGGCTCGCCGTCGCGGGACTCGAAGCCGAACTCGAACTTCGTGTCCGCGAGGATCAGACCGCGCTCACGGGCGATGTCGCGGGCGCGGCTGTACACGGCGAGGGTCGCCTGCCGCAGCTGGGCCGCGGTGTCGGCGCCGACCTGGCGGGCCACTTCCTCGTACGACACGTTCTCGTCGTGCTCGCCGACCGCGGCCTTCGTGGCGGGCGTGAAGATCGGCGCGGGCAGCTCGGAGCCGTTCTCCAGGCCCTCGGGCAGGGCCAGGCCGCAGACGGTGCGGGACTCCTCGTACTCGACGAGCCCCGAGCCCGCCAGATAGCCGCGGGCCACGCACTCGACCGGGACCATCGTCAGGGACTTGCAGATGAGCGTGCGGCCCTCCCAGTCGGCGGGGGCGCCGGGCGGCACGTCGGTGGAGATGACGTGGTTGGGGGCCAGGTCGGCGAGCTGGTCGAACCACCACAGGGAGAGCCGGGTCAGGACCCGCCCCTTGTCGGGGATCTCGGTGGGCAGCACCCAGTCGTAGGCGGACAAGCGGTCGCTGGCGACCATCACGAGGTCGCCCGCCTCGTTCTGGTACAGCTCGCGCACCTTGCCGGTGTGCAGATGCACCAGACCCGGAACCTGAATCGGCTCGGGCTTTTCGACGAATCCGGACACGGTTCCTCCCCGTGGTTCTGTCTAAGTGGCTCGATTCTCCCGTATCGGGGAACTGGTCTTGGCCACGGGTTGCCCGGATGGGGCGTGGTGAACGCGAACGGGCCTCGGCGGTGTCCTTGGGAGCGGGCGCCGGCGGTGTCCGCGAGCGCCGTGCCTCAGTCGCGTTTGCAGATGCGGTCCAGGAGGTTGGCCGTGGCGCGCTGGACGCGTGGGTCCACATGGCCGGGGCGGTCCAGGGCCGGGGACCAGGCGAAGGTGCCCGACGCGAAGACGAGGGCGCCGGAGGGGGCGCGGTACAGCGAGGTCTCCTGGTGGCGCACGGCGCCCTCGCTGTCCTCGTACGGGGAGTGGGCGAGCAGGATGCGGCCCTGGTGCTCGGGGAGCGCGGTGCGCGGGAAGTAGCGGTCGGCCTCGCCCGCGACCAGGCCGTCGATCTCGTCGCTCTCGTGCGCGCCGGTCGCCTCCCACAGCCAGTGGTCGGCGTTGCGGACGACGAGCGGGTGCGGTTCGGGGACCCGGCCCGCGTACTGGATGCCCATCAACTGCTGCTCGGGGACGTCGACTTCGCGCCACAGCGCGGCCTTGCCGGGGCCGCGACGTTTTCGGCAGGTCAGCAGGCGGTCCGGAACGCCGGACGGCGAAGGACCCAACTCCACCTGCCAGTACATGGTGTTGGCGGAGAGGAAGACCAGGGACGTGCCCGCCTCGCGGGCCAGCTCCGTGGTACGGCGCATCGCCGCCGACCAGTACTCGTCGTGGCCGGGGAAGACCAGGCCCCGGTAGCGCGTCGGGTCGATGCGGCCCGCGTGCAGGTCGCGGGTGTCTGCGTACGCGAGGTCGTAGCCGTAGCGCTCGGCCCAGCGGATGAAGTCGTAGGCGTGGCCCACGTGCAGGGGCAGGCCCGCGCCTGCGTACGGCCGGTCGAAGGAGACCGTCGTCGCGGCCTCGCTCTCGCCGAGGAGCCGGCCGTAGTCGTCCCAGGCGTGGTAGAGGCTGGCGCCGGTGTGGCCGTCCTCCGGGTAGAGGTTGTACGCCTGCCAGGTGATGTCGGGCAGCAGGACGAGCAGGTCGGCCGAGGGGGCGACCGGCTCGCCGGGGCCCGGGAGGACGCTGTCGCGGACCGTGAAGGGGACGTGCGAGCGGTAGCCGTCGGTGGTGGTGAGGACCGCCACGTACGCCCCGATGTTCCAGTACGACGGGATCTGCAGGCGCCAGGACAGCCACCAGTGGTGGCAGGAGACCGTGCGGTCGGCTGCCAGGGGGGCGGGCTGGACGATGCCGGAGAGGCGGGGGCTCGTCGTGATCTTGCGGGCGCCGTCGCCGCTGTAGTGGCCGATGCGGTAGATGTCCACGCTGAACTGCTGGGGCGGGTCCACGGTGATGTGGAAGTCGATCGCCTCGCCGGGGGCGGCGGCTCCGGTGCTGGTGAAACCCTTGATCTGGCGGTGTATGTCGTCGGCTGTGCGGGGGCTGCCGGTGCGGGGGGAGGGGACCGGGCCTGTGGCGCCGGGGGTGTGGTCCACGTACCAGGGGACGACCTGGCCCGTGTCGTCGAAGTAGTGCTCGGCGCCGCGGAGCCAGGGCAGGGGGCCCTGGCCGAACGGGTCGGTCACGGCGTGGGCGAGGGCGCCCGACTCCCAGCGGCGGATCGGCTCCGGTCCCATGCGTTGTCCCCTCCCTCGCTCCCCCGGCCTGGGCGACACGGGTGGTGCGGCGGGGGTACGCCCTTGGCTCTGCGCTGTTCCGGCTCTGTGCTGTTCCGGCTCTGCACTGTCCCACGTGGCCGTGTCGGCTGCCGGACCCAGCACATCACATTACGCACGTGTGTCGTTACCGTTCGTCGTGAATTGGTGGGGGTGGGGTGCCTTGCCGGGGGCTCCCCAGTCCCGCCCCTTCCCGAAACCGTGGCTCCGCCCCGGACCCCGGGGGTGGGTGTCCCCTTGCCGTGAGACAGCACGCCCCCGATCGGCGCTCCGCGCCTCGTCCTCAAACGCCGGACGGGCTGAAATACAGCCGGGGCGGGTCTGAAAAGTGGCGCGGGGTGGGCTGGAGAGGTGCTGCGGGGTGGGCCGGGGAGGTGCTGCGGCGTGGGCCGTTTCGGGGCTGAGGGTGCCGGGCTGCTGCTCGGCCGAAGCAATGGTGGGGGCGGGCGGGTGGGAGAAAGCCGGTCCGGGGCTGGGGGTGCCGGGCTGTCGGGTGGGCCGGTGCGAGTTGGGGCGGGTGGGTGGGAGAGAGCCTGTCCGGCGTTTGAGGACGAGGCGCGGAGCGCCGATGGCGGGGGTGACGCCGGTGGGGCTGGGGGTGCCGGGCTGGTGAGCAGGACGGTGCGAGTTGGGGCGGGTGGGTGGGAGAGAGCCCGTCCGGCGTTTGAGGACGAGGCGCGGAGCGCCGATTCGGGGGTGCCCCCGGCGCGGGCGTGGGGTCAGACCAGGCGGACTGGTTTTTCGGGGCGGACGCCCAGCTCGGTGAGCCAGCGGCGGAGAGGTTCGGGGTCGCCGTCCTCGACGAGGGTGCGGACCCGCGGCGTGAGGTCGGCGGCCCGCTCACCCCGCATCAGGAGCGACGGCCCGTCCAACCAGTCGAGCCCCGGCGACGCCCCCGCCGTGTCCACAGCCGCACAACACACCATCGCCGTGACGTGATCGGCCAGCAACTCCCGCCCGGACCGCGGCGGTTGCAGCGGGAACAACGGCAGCACCCCGTCGTCCCACAGGGCCTCGTCCGGCCCCTGCCCCGCCGGCGCGGGCCGAGGCGGCGCCGCGGCCTCCTCCCGGGCCACCTCGGCGCTGAGCCGCGCGGCCAACTCCCCGCCCGGCCCCTCCGGGACGTCGACGACGTCGGCCGGATCGACGGCGGCGGCAAATCCGGCCTGTGCCAACTCGGCGTCCGTGAGCCCCGCTTCGGCCCCGTCGGCACCGGCGGCCTCGTCGGCACCGGCGGCCCCGTCGGCCCCGTCGGCATCGGACTCGGTGAGGCCGGACCGGGTGCGGCCGCCCCCGGCAGAACCCGCCCCGACCTCGGCCGCAGCCCGCCGCGCCATCGCCTCCGGATCCGTCAGATGCTCAAGCACCCGCCCGAGCGTCGGCCCCTTGGGATCACCCACCGTCGGATCGCTGGAGCGGCTGACGCCGAGCGCGTCCAGGACCCGATGGAGCCGCGCCGCGTCCATCCGCCACTTCCGGTCGACGACCTCGTCCGGATACTCCTGCCAGGCCACCGGCGCCCAGCCGGGCCCGGGCTCGGCGGGCCCGCCGTGGAACAGCCGGGCGGCGAGCAGCGAGGCGGCCTCGTCCACCGCGCCGGGCTCCTCCAGGAGGTCGCACGCGGGCCGCTCGCCGAGCCGGGAGGCGAACCCTTCGGCGAGGCGGTCACGCCGGGAGAGTTCGGTGAGGGCGGAGACGACGCCCGCGTCGAGCCGCGAGGGCCACCGCCCCATGCGCCAGGCGGGCAGCGCGACCCGGGTCAGGAGCCGGTCCCACCCGGCGTACGCGAGGCCGACCTGCTCCTGGGCGACGATCCGCACGCCGTAGTCCACGCTCTGGGCCCGCTCGGCCGCGGCCGCCGCGACGCCGCGCTCCATCTCCGCGGCGTGCACCCGGCAGCTGCGCAGGAGCAGCCGCGCCACCTTCCCGACACCGCCGAGGACGGTGCGCGCGAGCGGCCCGCGCCCCGGCGCCGACGCGACGGCGACGGCGGCGTCGAGGCCACGTACGAAACGACGGGCTGCGGCTATGTCGGGGTGCGCCGAGGGACCCGTACCCGCGACGACGGGGGCGAGCACGGCGCGCAGCTCGCCGACGCGCATCCACCACAGGAAGGGCGAGCCGATGACGAGGACGGGGGCGACGGGCGCGCGGCGGCGGGGCGGCCGGGCGCCCTGGATGGCCGTGCCGTGGGGCGGGGTGGGCAGCTCAGCGCGCGCTCCGTCCGGGCCGGTGCCCGTGCCGGGGGCGGCCGTGTCGGCCGGGGTCCCGTGCGCCCGGTGGGTGCGGTCCTCCAGCCAGCTGTCGCAGTCCGGGGTGAGCGCTATGGCCGAGGGGGCGGGGACTTCGAGGCGGTCGGCGAGGTCGCGCACCAGTCGGTACAGATCGGGGGCGGAGGCCTCCGTGATCGGGACGGTCGGGCTCATCGCGGGTCTGGCCCGCGCGACGACGAGGGCGACGGCCCCGGCGCCGAGCAGCACGAGCACCGCGAGCACCGTCACGGCCCAGCGCGCCGCGGCCCAACTGCCGCCGCCTATGTGCCCCATGGCCGTGGCGGCGAGCAGCACGACGGCGACGGCCGCGGGCAGCAGGGCGACGGCCAGCGCCCGGCTGCGGATGCGCAGCACGGCGAGGGCCCGGGAACGCGCGGCCCGCGCGCCCACCTCCACACCCATACCTGACACGACCGAAGTCACCCCCTGCTGCCTACAGCTCGGCCGACGGCCGGAGCCGACGGCGCACGTCGTTGGCGTTGCTCACTCCCCCACTGTGGCACCCGCCACCGACATCGCAATGCCGGTGGGCTGTTTGGCTGTGAGTGCCTTCCATGCCTTCGCCGCACCCTAGTTGGGGTGCCGGTCACCGTCAGCCGGATGGCCGACCGGTCACTCGATGGAATGGCTTTGGGCAAAGCTGGCCCGCTCCACGGAAGGCCGGTGGACGGGGCGCGGGCCCGTGGGCACGGGCCCCGGGGCAGACGTCCGGCGCGCCGACCAGGCCCGCCGCTCCGGCAAGTCGGCGGCCGTCATACGGCGGGCTCAGCGGACACCCTCCGTAACGCCGGACAGGTCTACCTCCGTAACGCCGGACGGGTCTACGGAGGACCGTAGACCCGTGGGGCACAGGGGCGGGGGTGACGGGGGGCGACCCGGGCCATGCGGGCTAAGCGGCCTCGCGCCACCCGCTCCCGTCCCGTGGGGTTACGCGGCGCCGCCCCGCGCCGCCTGCTCGGCGATGTCGGTGCGGTGCTGGGAGCCGTCGAGGCGGACGCGGCCGACCGCCGCGTACGCGCGCTCGCGGGCCTGCGCGAGGTCGGCGCCGGTCGCCGTGACGGACAGCACGCGGCCGCCCGCGCTGACGACCGCGTCGCCGTCGCGCCTGGTCCCGGCGTGCAGGACGTACGCGTCCGGGGCGTCCTGGTCCGCGACGTCGGCGAGGCCTTCGATGGGGTCGCCGGTGCGCGGCGTACCGGGGTAGTTGTGCGAGGCGATGACGACGGTGACGGCCGCGTCGTCGCTCCAGCGCAGCGGCGGCAGGTCGGCGAGGGTGCCGTTCGCCGCGGCCAGCAGGAGGCCCGCGAGCGGGGTCTGGAGGCGGGCGAGGACGACTTGGGTCTCGGGGTCGCCGAAGCGGGCGTTGAACTCGATGACGCGGACGCCGCGGCTGGTGATCGCGAGCCCGGCGTACAGGAGTCCGGAGAAGGGGGTGCCGCGGCGGCGCAGTTCGTCGACGGTCGGCTGGAGCACCGTCTCCTGGACCTCGTCGACGAGCTTGGGGTCGGCCCACGGCAGCGGCGAGTAGGCGCCCATGCCGCCGGTGTTGGGGCCCTCGTCGCCGTCGAGGGCGCGCTTGAAGTCCTGGGCGGGGCGCAGCGGGACGACGGTCTCGCCGTCGGTGACGGCGAAGAGGGAGACCTCGGGGCCGTCGAGGAACTCCTCGATGACGACGCGTCCGCAGGCGAGGGCGTGCTCCCTGGCCTGCTCGACGTCGCCGGTGACGACGACGCCCTTGCCCGCGGCGAGGCCGTCGTCCTTGACGACGTACGGCGCGCCGAAGGCGTCGAGGGCCGCGTCGACCTCTTCGGGGGTGGTGCAGACGTAGCTGCGGGCGGTGGGCACACCTGCGCCCGCCATGACGTCCTTGGCGAAGGCCTTGGAGCCCTCCAGCCGCGCGGCCTCCTTGGACGGCCCGAAGCACGGGATGCCCGCTTCCCGCACGGCGTCGGCGACCCCGGCGACCAGGGGCGCCTCCGGTCCGACGATCACCAGCGCGGCGCCGAGCTCGGTGGCGAGCCCGGCCACGGCGGCGCCGTCGAGGGCGTCGACCGGGTGCAGCTCGGCCACGTCCGCGATCCCGGCGTTGCCGGGGGCGCAGTGCAGGGCGGTGACCGCGGGGTCGAGGGACAGGGAGCGGCACAGGGCGTGTTCGCGGGCACCGCTGCCGATGACGAGGACCTTCACGGGGGTCAGCCTAGCCCGGCGGACCGGGTGCCTTTGTTCGGGCGTCCGAGGCGGGGCGCGCCCGGGGCTTGTGGGTTTCTCCAGGTGAGGGGCTCGGACCTGGAGGTTCCCTATTCGTTTGTGTACTCCTCGACGACCGTCGCGCCCAGTTCCCGCACGATCAGCTCATGGCCGGAGAGGGCCGAGTCGACCAGGTCCGGGTCGTCGTCCTCGGGGATGTCGTCCTCGGGGGCGACGTGCTCCGGGGCCCGGGACGGCGGGGCCTGGGCGGGCGTGGGGGCCGCGGGGCGCTGCTGGGGGGCGGGGGGCGCGGACGCCGACGGGGCCGGGCCCTGCTGCTGCGGCGCCGGGGACGGGGCGGGGGTCTGCGGCGGCGCGGGCTGCTGGGGCGCGGGGCGGGAGGCCACGGGGGCGCCGCCGAAGCCGCTCGCGGCGGGCGGCGGTGCCGAGCCGCCCGACGGGTCGACGATCGCCTCGACCTTCCACTGCACGCCGAACTGCTCCGTCAGTGCCTGCCGCAGGACGTCCTCGCTGCCGCTGGACGCGAAGTTGTCCCGGGCACCGGCGTTCACGAAGCCGAGCTGGAGCGTGGTGCCGTCGAACCCGGCCACCTGGGCGTTCTGGCTGAGCAGGATCCAGGTGAAGCGGCGGCGGTTCTTGACCGCGTCGAGGATGTTCGGCCAGAGGGAGCGGGGGTCGGGGCCACCGCCCGTGTACGCGGCGGCGGGGGCGGCCGGGGCCTGCTGGGCGACGGGGGCCGGGGCCGCGTACGGGTCGTGGGCGGCCGGGGCCGGGGCCTGGGGCGCGGCGGGGGCTGGGCGGGGCCGCCGCCCGCGGGGGCCGCCGTCGGCCAGCCGCCCGGGCGGTTCGCGGCGGGGGCCGCGGGGGCGGGTCCACCGGCGGGCCCACCGGCGGGGGTGCCGGTCGCGCCGCCGCTCGGGGCCGGGGCGCCGCTGCCCGGGGGAGGCCGTGGGCCAGCTTCCGGGGCGGTTGGCGGCGGGGGCTGGGGCTGGGGCGGTGGGCTCGGCGGGGGCCGGGGGCGCGGGCGGGGCTTCGGGGGCCGGGGCGGCGGGGGCGGAGGTGGGCGCAGGAGCAGGGACAGGAGCGGGCTGAGCGACGGGCGCACCGCCCCCGCCCCCGGCCTCGGCACCAGCACCAGCACCCCGTACAGCCGCACGAGCCGCGGCGGCACCGCCCCCGGGCGGCACGTCCGGACCGGCCGGCGGCACCGCGACGCCCGGCTGCCGCACCGCGGCGTGGGCCTCGGGCCCGGGCACGTACCCCATGGCGGGAGCGCCCGCCGGGCCCGCGGCCATGAAGTTCCCGCCGCGCTCCAGGCGGTCGAGGCGGGCCATCACCGAGCGCTCGTCGTCGAACGCGGCGGGGAGCAGCACGCGGGCGCAGATCAGTTCCAGCTGGAGGCGGGGCGAGGTGGCCCCGCGCATCTCGGTGAGGCCTTCGTTGACGAGGTCGGCGGCGCGGCTCAGCTCGGCGCCGCCGAACACACCGGCCTGGGCCTGCATGCGCTCCACCACGTCGCTGGGGGCGTCGATGAGGCCCTTCTCGGCGGCGTCGGGCACGGCGGCGAGGATCACCAGGTCCCGCAGCCGCTCCAGGAGGTCGGCGACGAAGCGCCGCGGGTCGTTGCCGCCCTCGATGACGCGGTCCACGACCTCGAAGGCGGCGGCGCCGTCTCCGGAGGCGAAGGCCTCGACGACGGAGTCGAGGAGCGAGCCGTCGGTGTACCCGAGCAGGCCCGTCGCCATGGCATACGTCACACCGTCCTCGCGGGCGCCCGCGAGGAGCTGGTCCATGACGGACATGGAGTCACGCACGGACCCGGCGCCGGCGCGCACGACGAGCGGAAGGACGCCGTCCTCGATCGGGATGCCCTCGCGCCCGCACACCTCGCCGAGGTAGTCGCGCAGGGTGCCCGGGGGGACGAGCCGGAACGGATAGTGATGCGTACGCGACCGAATCGTCCCGATGACCTTCTCGGGCTCCGTCGTCGCGAAGATGAACTTGAGGTGCTCCGGCGGCTCCTCGACGACCTTCAGGAGGGCGTTGAAGCCCGCCGACGTGACCATGTGGGCCTCGTCGATGATGTAGATCTTGTACCGGCTGGACGCCGGGCCGAAGAAGGCCTTCTCGCGCAGGTCACGGGCGTCGTCCACACCACCGTGCGAGGCGGCGTCGATCTCGATGACGTCGATGGACCCGGGTCCGTTGCGCGCGAGGTCGCGGCAGGACTGGCACTCGCCGCACGGGGTGGGAGTGGGACCTTGCTCACAGTTCAGACACCGGGCGAGGATGCGCGCGCTCGTCGTCTTGCCGCAGCCGCGCGGGCCACTGAACAGGTACGCGTGATTGACCCGGTTGTTGCGCAGCGCCTGCTGCAGCGGGTCGGTTACATGCTCCTGCCCGATGACCTCGGCGAACGACTCCGGGCGATAACGGCGGTACAGCGCGAGAGACGACACGTATACGAGGTTATAGGCGCCCACTGACAACCCGGACCGCCCCGGACGAAGCCCCCGCCCCCACCGGCCCCGCCGCGCGCCCCGCCCCCGGAACGCAAAGCGCCCCCCACGCACCCGCCAGAGCCGACCTACCCTTGCTGCCTTCCGGCCCTGGGGGAGTTCAGTCAGATAGCGCCACGTGAGGGGCTGGCCCCCACCCTAGCCGATCCCAGGGGGTGCGAACGAGCCCGCTCCCCCGACGGGAACGCACCAGGTCCCCACGACCGGAACACGTTCGCGAGCACCCCTCCGCGTCTTGTATTGTTTGCGGCGGAGGATTCGCCTAGTGGCCTAGGGCGCACGCTTGGAAAGCGTGTTGGGGGCAACCCCTCACGAGTTCGAATCTCGTATCCTCCGCCAGTGCCTCACCGGGCACTAACGTCGAAGGGCCCCACCGTTCGCGGTGGGGCCCTTCAACGTTCCTCACCCCTCGTTGTCCTGGTTTTTGTCCACAAGGGTCTTCGCGGCGGCTCCCCAGATCGCTTCTCCGACCTTCCGGGCCGCCTCCTTGAGCATGGGATCGGTCACGTGGAGGTACCGCGCCCGCATGCGCGCGGCACCGCCAGGCTCCCAGCCCATGATCTGGTCGATGACACGATCGGGGACACCCAACAGCATCAGCACCGTTCCGGCCGTGTGCCGGGCATCGTGAAGCCGTCCGTCTCGAACCGCGGCGGCTTGGAGCAGGTCCTTCCAGTCGTGGTAGTCCGTGTTCGGGCTGAGCGGCCCGCCCAAGCGCTTGGTGAACACGTACTCCGACTCGGTCCACAGGTCGCCGGCCGCCTTGCGCTCACGCCCCTGCTCGTCGGCGTGCGATCGGAGCATGACCACCAGCGGGCCCGGGAGCGGGACCGCCCGGCGCCCGGCCCGCGACTTGGTGTTCTTGGTCTCGCGCCGGACGTTCACGCGGGCAGGGCAGTATCCAGCTTTCCGCCCGCAGGGCTCCTCCTTCCCGCATCCGTGTGCGTACTTCGGGCGCAGACGGTTTCGCCGCAGCTTCAAGTACTCGTTGTCCAGGTCGACGTCCGACCAACGCAGGCCGAGGGTCTCCCCCTGCCGCAGGCCGAGCGCGAGCGCGAGCATCCACCGAGCGCTGTTACGCAGCCTGCTGACTTCGAGGAGCAGGCGCTGCACCTCCTCCACGGAGTACGGCTCGACCTCGTCCTCGTCTTCCTCAACTCGCGGCGGCTTCGCCAGAGCTGCCGCATTCTTCGACGCGTGGCCGCGCCGGACGGCCTCCCCGAGCGCGGTTCGGGCCGTCCTGTGAGCCTGGTGCGCGGTACCCGCTTTGCTCCCGCCCGCCTGCATGCGGCGGTACAGGGACTCCAGGTGCTCCGGCTCCAACCGGTCGATGCGGTGCTTGCCGATGCCGGGCACGAGGTGCACGCGAACCGCGACTTCGTAGCCGTCGTACGTGTTCTCGCTGACCACTGGCTTGGCGATGTTCTCGACCCAGTGCAGGAGCCACTTCTCGACCGTCCACGGCTTTCCAGGCTGCTTCGCCGCCCCCTCATCGCGCTGCTTCTCCAACCGACGCACTTCTTCGACCAGCTTCGTGCGGGTCTTGCGCGTGATGTGGCGGCGGTACGGCTCCCCGTTGTCCTTGTAGCCCATGGGCACCCGGGCGTGCCAACGGCCATCCGCGCCGAAGTAGATCGCGGATTCGCCGTTGGCACGGCGGGTGCGCTTCTTCTCGCTCACGCGGCGACGCCCTTCCGCGTCGTGGCCGCCGAGCCTCGGCACTGCTCCGCCCGCAGCTTGCGACCGAAGTCGACGACAGCTTCCGCGGGCACGCGCCTCGCACGGCCGAGCTGGACCGAGTCCAGCGCTCCCAGGGCGAGAAGCCGGAAGCAGTAGGTACGGCCGATGCTGAGGCGCCTCGCAGCCTCTTCGACGGTGAGCAAAACCAACGTCGGGTCGTCACCGAACTGGTTTGCGGTACTCAACTGGAGACCTTTCCTCAGAGTTTCGAGGCGGGGGCTCGTGGCCCCCGTCGTGTGGGTGCCGCTACTGCCGCTACCTCCGCTACCGGGCAGGTCAGGGGCCTGTTTCCGGTAGCGGAACGGGTAGCGGTAGCGGATAGGGCGAGGGCTATCGGCCGATGCGGGGCGGTCGGGCGGTAGCGGGTTGCGGCAGCGCGGTAGCGACTGGCGGTGGCGTTCCCGCTACCGGCTTCAGGGCTCTGACCTGCGAGGTAGCGGCAGTAGCGGCGATAGCGGACTCTGAGGGGGGTGGGGGGCAGTAGCGCTGCCAGGCGTCGCTGAGGTCGGCGGCGTAGTAGCCCTTGAGGACCCCCGCCCCTGACTTGATGTTGCGCGGGGAGATCGGGACGTTGTCCTCGGTCATGTACTCGCCGAGCATCTTGGCCAGGCCCCGGGGTGTGAGGGGCTTGCCGTTCATGTCGCCCCAGGGGGCTTCGTCGAGGGCGCAGAGGCGTTCGAGGATGGCGACGGTGGGCAGGCGGTCGATGCCGTTGAGCACGTAGTCCCGCAGGTCGGTCAGCAGACGTACGCCCAGGGATCCCTTGTCGTCGAGCTTGGCGGCGGCTACCAGCTCGACACAGGCCGCGCGGGCACGCTCGGGCCAGTGGCCACCGGCCGCGTCGGCAACCGCGAGGAGCGGCTCCCACACGTCGGCGGGCCGGTCGGAGACATCCTTGGGCATCTCCGGCCACGCCTGGGAGACCTGGTCGTGCACAGTGGCAGTCCAGTCGGCGAGCCGGTCGCGCAGGGCGTGGCCCTGTTTCTCGTGGACGCGTCGGCGGTATGGCTCGGCCTTCTCGTTGGGGGCCTTCTTGCGCATGCGGATGATGACCGAGCGGGTCAGGATCGTGTCCGGCAACGAGCCGAGCCCGGCCATAGCCACCGCGCAGAACGAGGAGAACCACTCGGTGCTCTGGTTGGAACCGTCGCCGACACAGCGCAGGGACTTGGCGCCGCGCCGGTAGCCCGAATTGAGGAACCCGCGGACCTCTTCATTGCCTCCGGCCTTGGGGCCGAAGACGGTGTCGATCTCGTCGAAGAGGAGGGTGGGGGTTCCTGCGTCGGCCTCCACGAGCCGGAACAGGGCGTTGGCGGAGGCGTTGACCGTGGTGGCTGCTCGCGGCGTGAGGGTCTCCACGATCTCCAGGGCGCGGGACTTGCCGGAGCCCGGCTCGGGGGAAAGGAAGGCGAGGCGGGCAGTGCCGTCGAAGGCGTCGATGAGGTGAGCGTGCGCGTCCCACAGAGCCACGGCCACGTAGGCGGCATCGGTGGGGAAGACGTTGAAGCGGCGGTGGAACGCTTCGACCTCGTCGAGCAGGGCCGCGCCGTCGATAGGCGGCGTGGGCGAGTTGGTGCTGGTCATGCGGCGTTCCTCCCTTCTGAGGTGGTGCGGAGTGGGCAGAGGGAGCGGTGGGCGGTGTGGTCGGCAATCAGGGCGAGCACCTTGGTGCGGCCCACGGCGCTGTGGTCACGGCCGCACAGGCACCGTGAGGTGGCGGTGGGGATGGCGCCGCGGGGCGCGTTGATGTGCAGCCAGGCCACGGGAAATCGGCCGTCACCGGGCGGTGGGGCGCTCGGGGGCTGGTCGGCGGGAAGGGCTGAAAGGACGGCCTGGCGGCCGTCGCCCTTCGTGCCACGGCCCTCGTCGGGGCCTTCCGTACGCGGGCGCGCACGACCCGGCCTGCCGAGGAAGAGGGGCTTTTCAGGGGGGAGGTGGGGGCTCATGCCGTCTGCCGGGGGCGGGCGGTGCGGATCGACCAGTTGAGGGCGGAGCGCAGGGTGGAGCGGCACTCGTACGCCTTGAGCCCGGCCGCCTCCCCCGCTGCCTGAAAAGCCTCTTCGACCTCGTGGCGGTCGATGTCGCCCCAGGCCACGAAGCGCCCCATGGAGCGGGCGGAGGCGAACAGCGTTGCCTCCCTCGCCCCTTCAGGTGCGGTCGTGATGGCGGCCTGTTCGCGTTCGAGCGCCACGCGGGCCAGGCGGGTGGCGTTGCGGGACGGGGTGATGGCTGCCGGGGTGCCGGGCGTCGGGGCGGGCCGGAGCGTGTCGAGCAGCCAGGCGGGCAGTTCGGCGACCGGCGCGGTGTTGGTGACCTCGTAGGCGTGGCCGTCGATGGTGCTGCCCGCGGCGAGGACGTAGCCGCCCCATGCGCGGGTGTCGACCAGGTCGGCCAGACGGCTGGCGGTGTTGGTCAGGCGCAGGCCGGGCGGGGCGGTGAAGTACAGGTGGTGGCCGCCGGTGGGCGTCCGCACCGTGTAGGTGACCGGGTAGGGCTGTCCGGCGCGCTCGCAGAGCGCCAGGAAGTTTGCCGCGCCGCAAGGCGCGTCCGAACTGCCCTTGTCCTTCGGGACGTCCAGGTCGACGACGACCAGGTCGGCGGGCCCGGTGGCGATCCCGACGTTGAACGGGCTTACCGACCAGGCGCTCTGGATGCGCTGGCGGTCGCAGGTGGCGCGCTGCTCCCACTTTTGGTGGCCGGCGCTGCAGTCGCCGGTGCGGGGGCAGGTGCGCTCGCCGTGCAGGGCCGGGCTCTTGGCGCCGGGCCGCAGCGGGTGGACGGGCCAGCCGCGGGCGGCGGCGGTCAGCGCTGCGGACAGCAGCGCGGGGGTGGCGGGGTGTGGCATTTTGGAGGTTCTCCTGTTCTGTCACAGGGACGGGGAGAGCCGGGGCGGACGCGGTTCTTTGGCGAGAGAGCGTCCGCTCCGGGCGTTGCGGATGGTGTGCGGGCAGGGCAGACCACGGCGACCGGCAGCCGTGGAGCGGCGGCCGACGCGATCCACCTACGAGGGTCCGGAGGATGCCCGGTTTCGCTAACCGGGACTTCGCCGCTATGTTTCGCCCCGCGCGACAGCCGCCAGGGCTGGAACGAGGGAACGCGAGAGCGTCCGCGAGGCGCGCTGAGCAGGGCCTTCGAGCGGAGCAGCGGCGAGCAAGATGGAGGCTCGGACACTCCGAGCCGAGCCCGGCCGAGGCCGAGCAAGTTGGTGCGAAAGCATAGCTTTCGCCGAGCCTCCCCGAGGGCGGGGAGGCTCAGGGGCCGAGGGCGGCGAGTGGGTGCTGCCGTTCGTGAGCCCGGTGCCCGTCAGGCTGCGGCGGGTTCGAGGTCCTGGCCGGTGAGAGCTTCGGTGAGCATGGCGACCAGGTCGCGGGCGGCGTTGGGGGTGACCGCGTTGCCGAGCATCTGGACCTTGGTGCGCTTGTCCTTCGGGGTCAGCAGGTAGTCGGCCGGGAACTCCATCGCGGCCTGGTACTCGTGCGGCTCCAGCATCCGAAACCGCAGGTCCTCCACCGTGTCCACGGGGCCGCCGGCGAGGGCGGCGTGCCGGTCGATGGTGGTCACGGTGGGCAGCGGCTCGGACGCGGGGCGCGCGGCGGAGGTGCTGTAGTACGGCAGCACCATGTCCGGGGCAGCGAGGTAGAGGTGGTTGCCGCCCGCGCACACGGTCGCGGTGGGCTCGGTGATGGCCCGGTGCGAGGAGGCGCCGCCCCGCAGTTCGACCATGTACGGCGGCACGGTGACGCCCGTCTCGTTGCGGGTGGAGCAGGTCCGCATCGGCATCTCGACGGGGATGGGCTGCTTGCCGTCGCGGCCCTCGACAGGGATCAGGCACGGGCGGGCGAACTGAGTGAACCCGGCCCGGATACGGCGCATCGTGGCCGCGGCGAGCGGGTCAAGACCCACATCCGCGCGGTCCTTGATGGCGACCGCGGGAAGCTGCCAGTCGACGATCTCGGCCGCCGCGCGGACCGCCGGTTCGACGACCTGGTTGCGGCACTCCACGCGCGGGCAGCGCCACTGGTACTGGTTGCGGGCCCCGTAGCGCCCCCAGGGCTTGAACGGGCTGCACAGCTTCGTCGTCTTCCAGCCCTGCATGGCACGCACCCGGCCGTGGACCGGGCACATCGCGTACGGGCGCAGCCACTTGTCGAAGTCCGGGGCGCGGGTGCCGGTCAGCCAGAACACGTCGTACTTACGGTCCCGGTTCTGAGCTGCGCCCCGGCCGTAGGCGGTGGCGTGCATGGAGTTGAGGTAGACCGCGCGGTGCTCGTAGCCCCAGGCCATCATGGTGTGCAGCCATGCGTCGTGGACGGCGCCGCGGTTGCTCTTGGGCCCCCACCAGCGGGACTCGACGACGTTCTCCACGATGACGGCCCGGTACTGGT
Source organism: Streptomyces sp. RK9 (assembly GCF_045070545.1). Classification (NCBI taxonomy): domain Bacteria; kingdom Bacillati; phylum Actinomycetota; class Actinomycetes; order Kitasatosporales; family Streptomycetaceae; genus Streptomyces; species Streptomyces sp. RK9. The sequence continues at coordinate 827,586 of NZ_CP173704.1, forward strand.
GGGCCTCGGTGAAGCGGGGCACGTCCCACATGGTGGCGCGGGAGCGGATGGCGGCCTCGTTGGTGCCGTCCGGGGCGAACAGCCCGTCGTCCCATTCCCCGTGGTCACGCTTGACGCCTTGGGCGCCGGAGTGGTTGGTGCACTCCGGGGAGGCCCACAGGATGTCGGTGGTGGGGTAGCGGCGGGGTTCGACCTGGGAGAGGTCGGCACAGTCGTGGTCGGTGTTCGGGTGGTTGGCCTGGTGGGTGTCGACGGCGTGCCGGGCGTGGTTGGCGGCCATCCGCACGGCCACGCCGGGCACGGTGATGGCGCCGGTGGACGAACCACCGGCACCGCAGAACAGGTCGGTCAAGGTCAGCACTTGCCTACTCCTGAGGGTTCGACACGGGGCGGGAAGAGCCGGGGCGGCCGTGGTTCCTTGGCGAGAGACAGGCCGCCCCGGGCAGCGCTAGAACGGAATGTCGGCGGTCTTCTCGGCGGGCTTGCCCGCGGTGTTCCACGGGTCGTCGCCCGTGGCCTGGGTGGACTGCGCGGACCGCTTGGCGTTCACGGTGACGGTGGTGAAGCGCAGGCTCGCGCCGATGTCGTCGACCTCGACGGCGAGCATCGAGCGGTTCTCACCCTCGGGGGTCTGCCAGTTGTGCTGCCGGATCCGCCCCGACAGCACCACGCGCGAGCCCTTGGTCAGGGACTCCGCGACGTGCTCCGCGAGGGAGCGCCAGGCGGCGCAGCGGAAGAACGTGGACGTGCCGTCCTTCCACTGGCCGGAGTCCTTGTCGAAGGTGCGCGGAGTGGAGGCGACGGTGAACTTCGCCAGGGCGGAGCCGGTGGTGGTGAACTGCACCTCCGGGTCGGCGGTCAGGTTGCCGACGATGGTGATCGGGGTCTCTCCGAACGACATGCGGTGCTCCTTCAGCGGTGGTTGACGAGGGCGTCGGTGCGGATGACGACGAAGGTGTCGTCGATCGCGTCGTAGTGGACGTGGACCGGGCCGGGACCCTGGGTGCGGGCCTCAACGGCGCGGTGATCAGCCAGAAGCACAGCCCGCGGGTTGCCCGCGGGGTAGGCGTCCAGGCGGATCGAGTGGTGGCCGGTGCAATAGCGGCAGGCCATCGGTTGCCTCCGGCGGTTCAGCCGTAGAAGTTGCTGCGTTTGATGACGGCCTTGCGGATGTTGACCGTGCTCCCGCCCTCCGATACCGCGCGGGCCGCAGGGGCGCGCAGGAGGAGCAGCAGGAGGAGCAGGATCCACAGGCCAGCGCCGGAGGTGAAACCGGCGGCGGCGCTGATGGCCTGCCCGGCGCCGTAGCCAACTCCGGCGGACAGCACACCGCCGCCGATGCCGCCCCCGATGAGCCGCTGCGCGACAGGATCGAGCAGCGGCAGCGGGGACAGGTCACGCAGCTCGGGAGCCTGGACGCGCGCCGGGGCGAGGTGCTTGGGCATGGGGACCATGCGCCCGTAGGCGTCCGGCACCCACACCACCGGCTCACGCTCGACGCCCGTCTGAGCCGGCGCCAACGGCGCCGTGTACGGCTCAACGGACGTGATCGGGATGGGGTGATGGACTTCGACGGCCGTGAGCCGCTCGGGGTAGGACATGCAGTGCTCCCTTCGGGCCTGGCCGGGCGCTCGCACACCCCGCGCGTATCGCTTGCGCGCGGGGTGTGCGGGTCCTGAGCCCGGGTGTCAGGCGGGGGTGTCAGGCCGTGTCAGACGGCGGGTGTCAGGGCGCGTGACACCGCGTGTGCCTAGGGGTTTGGGTGTCAGGCGCCCGTGACGGTGTCAGGCGTCAGGCCGCCGTCAGGGCAGCGGGCGTCCCGTCGTCGGGGCGGGGGACGATCCGCCACCGGCCGGTCTTCCCGGTCTCCTTCAGGCGCCCCTCGAGGTAAGCCTCTTTGAGGCGGTCGGACACCCACGGACGCGAGAGCCCGTGGCGGTCGCACCAGTCCTTGAAGTCGACCGGACCGACGACCATCTGCCCGGCGGCCTCGAACTCGTCGAGCGCCTGGGCGAACAGGCGACGGGATTCCTCCGGGGAGGGCTTGCGGCCCGTCTCCTGCCCGAACAGCGGGACGTCGTCGCCCGGCTGCGGCGCGGGCAGCTCGGCTTCCTCGTCGATGCCCTCGTCCTCGGGGTCGACCATCAGGTCCTCGTCGTCGACGTCCAGGTCGTCGTCCACGCGTGCCTGTGTCGCCGACGGCACAGCCGTGTCGGGTGCGCGGCGGCCTGTGTACGCGGTCCCGGCGACCGAGGTGAGGGCGCGTGCGGTGACGGGATCGGCGGTGGCGCCGTGGCGCTGCGCCCACAGCGCGAGCAGCTGCATGGCGTCCACCGCGCGCGGCGTGAAGCGCCAGGTGCGGCCCGGGCAGGCGTACCGGTCCTCGTCGATGCCGGGGCTGACGACGTAGCAGTAGCCGGGCTTGCGGTTGCGCCACGTGCCCGGGTGGGCGCCCGCGGCCAAGACCTCGTCGGGCAGGCTGAACCCCTCGTCATCCGGAGCGCAGCCCAGCGCGACCACGGACGGCAGCGAGGCCCGCGTGGACGTCGACATCTGGTCGTAGGACGGACGCTGAAGGGAGACGACCAGGGCAGCGCCCGCCGATCGGGCTTCCTGAGCGATGCCGGTGAAGGCGTCGTCGCCGATGAACCGCAGGGTGTTCGCGGCTTCCTCGAACCAGGCGACCATGAACGGCATCCCCGGGCAGCCGCACGCACGGCCGTCGGGGCGGCAGGAGCGCTTCGGGTCGCGCTGCTCGCGCGCGGCCTCGGGCACCCACTGGCGGTAGCCGTGGGCACCGAGCCAGGCCGTGCGGGCCGGGATCGCGGCCTGAACGGCGGTGACCATGACCTCGGTCGGGGCGCCGCCCTCGGCTGCCCAGTCGTAGCCGGGCAGCAGCGGGCGGAAGTCCTGGAACGCCTTCGGGTCGGACATCAGCAGGACGACGTCGCGCCGCGAGAGGATCTCGGTCTGCAGGTTGAGGGCGGCGTCGCCCTTGCCGGACCCGGTGCCGCCCGCGATCAGCACGTGCGTGGAGTTGCGGTTCACCTCCGGGTCCGGGTCGCCGGGCAGCCACATCATCATCGGGGTGCCGTCGTCATAGCGGCCGATGACCAGCGGGTCCACGATCGACCCACCCAGGTTCGACGGCCCTTCCCATTCCACGGTCTGGGCCAACATGTCCTCGGGGACGATGACCAGGTCACCGCGCCGGTTGGAGTCCGCATCAGGCTGGTAGCGCACTGCCGATGCGGGCAGGTCCAGCGCGGACGCGATGCGTCCCAGCGCCCCGGCCATGTCCGCGTTGGTCTGCGTCCCCGGATCCAGCGCGACCGGCGCGGTGACCCGGTTCGGCTCCGCCCGGGCCGCGCGGATCTGCGCCCGCGCCAGCCCGATCTTCTCCATCAGCCCGCCGTCCGCGCCGCCCGTACCGTCGCTGGTGTCGGACGTGCGCATGAAGATCCGCACGTTCCACGACAGCGCCAGTGCCGAGCCGCCCATCAGGTACGCGTCGTCGACCGGCCCGGCCATCGGCCCGGCCAGGCACGCGGCCGTCAGCCACGCCGACCCGGCCGCCGTGGTGATCGCGGAGTGCAGACGGCGCTGCTTGCTCGCCGCCTTGCCCATCACCCACGCGCCGCCGGACAGCGCCACCGACGTCAGGGTCAGGCCGACGGCGGCACCCGGGGACGCGCCCCACCGGTCGTGACCGAGGACCCCGGCCAGGCCGACCCCGGCCATCCCGAGCCAGGGCGGCAGGTGCGGCTTCGCGCGGTGCAGGAGGTAGTTGCCGACCCCGCCCGCGCCGCCCTCGCGGGTGTTCACGAGGTGTGCGAGCTGCGCGTGTGCGGTCTCATCGACCGCCGTCCGGCGCCTCACTGCTGTGCCCAGTTCATCGACGGGGCCTTGGGCCTGCGGGCCCGGTGCCGGACGCGGTTGATCTCTTCCTGGTACTCCTGCTGGAACGCCGAGTAGGCGGCGGCCGCGTTCTTCGCCGCGCTCCGCAGCCCGTTGGCGGACTTCTTCAGCTTGCGGGAGACCTTCGCCGCGCGGATCCGCGAACCGAAGGCCCGGCCCTCGGGGTCGGGCACGGAGGCGAGGACGCTGTGCAGGATCTCCGAGGCCATGGCGACCTCCATGGACATCATCACGCCCGCCGCGCGCAGGGTGTTGCAGTAGTTGCGCACCTGCGCCGGGGAGTTGAACTCCGGCGGCGGCAGCAGCGACTGCCCACCCGCGGCGTGGCGCCCGTTTCCGCGGTTGACGTTGATGTTGATCGACGGCATGAAGGAGCCGCCCATCGCGCCGACGAAGCCGCCGGCGGCGGCCCCGGCATTGGCGAACTTGTTGCCCTTGTCAGCACCGCGCGCGGCGCCGTTGCGGGTCGGGGTAGCCATCAGTCCTTCTCCTTGGAGGTCATGCGACGCACGGTGAACCACAGGCCGTTCACGGCCAGCAGGCCCAGGAACCAGAGGACTTCGAGCGGCCCGGCCAGCGGTCCCAGGAGGATCGCGAGCCCGGCCCACAGCCCCACCACGGCCGCGACGGACGCCGCACCCCACTTCCACGCCCGGTTCTCGTCAGCCAGACGGCCGCGGTAGGGCGAGGGGGTGAGGAGCAGGATCAGGGGCAGCAGTCCGACCGTGGCGACCAGGACACTCGCCCACGGCGCCAGGGCGTGCAGCACGGCGGTCGCGATCAGGGACAGCACGGCCAGCCCGGTGGGGAGCAGCGCCATCCGGTGGTGCCATAACAGGCGCCCTACGGTGCGCAGGGCCTGGCTGGACAGGGTGGGGCGTTCGGGCACCACCAGCAGGAACGACTGCTGACGGCGCCCACGCTGGCGCGGGATACGGACGGTGGTGGCCCCGGCGGGTACCTTCACGGTGCGCGCCCGGGGACGGGTACGACTGGACACAGCGAAACTCCAGGAAATCGAAGGGAAGTTGCTGGGGTTCAGGCGGCGGGCTGCTCTTCGGCGGCGATGCAGGCGCCGCAGATGCCGTGGGAGCGCGGGATGCAGTAGCCGACATCGCGCAGGCAGCGCGGGCAGGTGCGGCGCGCGAGCATGGCCAGCGCGAGCGCACCCCACTTGCGGGAGGTCATCGGGCGGACCCTCGCGGCGCGGTCGATGCGGTAGAGGTAGGCGACGCGGACCCCGCCCGCGCGGCGGTTGGCCCGCATCACCTGCGCGGCAATCGGCTGTCCGCCGGGCCGCAGCCCGCGGGCCCGTAACTGCCGCATGGTGGCCAGGCCGTCCGGAGCCATCTGCCAGGGGTAGGTGGGGATGCCGTGCCGGGCCCCGGTCGGGTCGAAGCACTTGCCGTAGACACCGGACATCAGCCCACCGCCTCAACCAGCGCAGCACCCGCACGCGGGGCGGCCGGGGAGCGCTGCTCCTGCAGCCGGGCGGACACCCAGCCCACCGACCACCCGGTGTCATCCGCGAGCTGCCGCACCGTGCGCTCACCCTCACGGAACGAGGCGATGTAGGCGCGGGCCTGGCTCTCCGACATCTTCATGAACACGCCCGCCGCGTTGTTCACGCCGCTCGCCACCGTGTTCACGGGGCGGGCCGGGCTGTTCACCGGGGAGGGAGCGGGCATGCCCGGCAGGGTGTGCTGACGCTCGCGGGCGGCTGTCTGCTCAGGGCGTGAACGCTCCGCCTGTTCATGGTGTTCACGGCGGCGCGCGTCTTCGTGCTCTTGCTGCTCACGCCGTACGCGGTCGTCGTGTTCGCGCTGCTCACGGCGCATGTCCGCCTCACTGGCGAGGCGTTCACGCTCCATCTGGGCTGCGTGCTCACGCTCTTCGCGGCGCTGGTTCTGCTCGCGCTCGAACCGCTCCCGCTCGACGCGTTCAGCGTGTTCACGGGTGGCCTGTTCAGCGTGTTCACGCGCCCGCTGCTCGCGTTCACGCACGGCCCGCGCCTGCTGTTCACGGGCGGCCTGTTCCTCGGCTCGTGAACGCTCGATGTGTTCAAGGGCTCGGCCGATCGCGCGCCGGTAGGCGAGCCCGGCCTCCGCGGTGACGATCAGCAGGAGCGGAGCGACCGCGTGCACGGCCACCCCGACCAGATCCTGTTTCAGGGCGCTGTCGCCGATGTTGAGGAGCAGCGTCATCAGCCCGGTCATCCACCGCAGCACCGCCGGCCACCGGCCGCCGCTGCCCCCGAGGCGGGCCACGACCGCGTCCAGACGCACGACGATGACCACGGCCGCGTCGACCACGAGCGGGAGGATCGGGGCCGTCCACTGCCACTCGGCAGGCGTGACCCGCTCCACCAACGGCGTCACCGTCAAGACGGAGTACAGCACCGCACCGCCGGTGATGGCCCATGTGCCGGTGGCGAGGGTGCGCTCCGCGGACTGGACTTGCGCGGGAGTCAGGGACTCAAGCATCGCCGCCCCCGCCCTGTCCGCCTTCGCCCCCGGTGCTGACCGCGGTACCGAAGGCGGTCAGATGGACCGAGGCTCCCGCGAAGTCGGTGTGCGCCTTCAGGACCCACGTCCGACCGCCGCTCTGCGTGCCGAACCGCACGCTCTCGTGGGCGATACCGAGCGCGAGCCGCCACGGCTCAAAGGCCCTCAGGTCGTCGTGCCAGGACAGCTCCAACCGCTCCGGGAAAATCGGCGAAAGGTGCACCGCAGGCGCCGGAAGCCCGGGGAACTCAGCCGCCACCGCACGCAACGCCCGCAGCGAAACCGTCAGCTCCTTCATCGCCAGATCGGTCTTCACGCGGCCACCGCCACACCCTGCACCGCGCAGTGGCCCGCGCGCCGCGCCGACGCCTTACGACGCGCCCGCCGGGCTCGCGGCGACTGCTTGGGCAAGTCGCTCGCCTTCAGCAGGGCCCGGGCGTAAGCCGCGGCCAGCGGGTCGACCTCCCGCAGCTCCGCGAGGACCTCGCGGGCCACCGCCAGCCGCGCCGCCCGCTCCTCCTCCGACTCCCCGAACTCGCCGGTGAACAACTCCGTGTCGAACCCCGCCGAACGCTCAGCGAAGCCCAACGCCAACTCCACGAACTCCGCTGCCGTAACAGCGACATGACCAGCAACGATGCACCTCATGGGTCGTGTCTCCTAGTCAGTGGGACGGCCCGAAAAGCGCCCCCGGAGTTGCCGCTCCGGGGGCGTCAGCCATGGAAAGGAACCGCACCAAGACCGGCGCGGTGGGACCTTCGAAAGTCCTCATCAAACGAGCAGGCCATCGACGTACCGTCGACGCCCTGCTCGCATGACGAGTGACGGGAAACCCGTCACTGTCATCTCGCGGCTCCATGCGTGCCTCGCTCCGCCTCCTGTGGACGGCACGCGGTCACCGCGCCACTCAGTCGTCACTCGCTGAGTGGTTGCTCCCTGGATGCCATGGGCTGGGTGCGGCCCAATCAACGGGGTCCCCGGGATCCGTTCCCTGGGTCTACGCCCGAGGGTCAGATCAGCGGCTTAGCCGATGACACCGATCGATCCGTGAAGACGACGGGCTTCTACGTCTCCCCTTCCGCTCGAACCGCGTGCAAGCGAGTCCGGCGGGGTCCTGCAGAGTTCGTGCGGAGGCTCTGCGCACGCCGAGTAAGCCCCTTTCGGAGCCCTCAGGCGGCAAACCTCCCTAGGGACATTTAAAGCACATCTCCCTAGGGAGGTCAACGGGGCATGAAAAAAGGGGCCCGCGTGAGCGGGCCCCTTTGGGCAGAGTTCGGTGAGGTCAGCCAGTGATGCGGTACTCCAGGACATACACCCCGGCATCGAGCAGCATCCTGTTCACCTCAACCGGCTTACCATCCTCCGTCAGAGCCGTCCGGTAGATCTCCACCACCGGAGTTCCCTCAGCCAAGTGCAGACGCTCAGTCTCCTCCTGGCTGGGCATCCGCGACCGCAGCTCCTCCACAAACCGAACGGGCTTGGCACCGAGTTCGGCCAGGCGGGCGTACGTACCGCCAGGTCCGGTGTCCTCCTGCTCGATGGCCGACCCCCGCACGAGATCGGCCGGCAGGTACGAGATGGCAGCCTGGACGGGCTCCCCTTCAACGGCGAACAGCCGATCACGGATTACTACGGGTGCCCCTTCCTCAAGGTCGAGGATGCGCGCCACATCGTCCGGAGCCGGAGCCTCGTGGACCCGCAGTTCGGTGACCGCCATGGGGCGCTGACCGATGTCGGCACTCCAGATGGAGCGACCAGCACCCCACGTCTCCGAGGAAAGCCTCTGGTTCGCAACCCGCCGAATCGGCTGGAACTCCCGAACGTAGGTACCGCTACCCTTCCGCCGGACGGCCAGCCCTTCCGACACAAGCAGCATCAAGGCCCGCCGCGCTGTCTCCTTGGCCACCCCGTGCTTCTTCACGAGGGCAGGCTCACCGGGGAGTCGAGCGCCGGGCGCTAGCTCGCCAGAGCGAATACGCTCCCGCAGCTCGTCGGCGATCTCCCGGGCGGTCTCCGCCATGAAGCTCCTCACTTCCCTAGGGTGGTCTTGTACAGCTTGACACATAGCCGCCGGTTACCCCATCGAAGGGGGCTGCATGAACGAAGCCGCCGCCGTCGCAGCCCTACAGAGGCACCCCGTGGGGCCCGCCTCCCCTGCCCCGTTCGGCACGGCTCTTTGTCCAGTGCACTGACGGACGCCCTCGTTCAGCGCTATATGGGCGCCCCGCCCTACCCACACCCCCCGCGAACTCCCACGCCCCCCTCCGAACGGTCGTACGCACAGTTGTCACTCATGTCTCTCTCCTCTGTGCGCTCTGGCCTCGCACGCGGCAAGTCGGCCGCCGGTGCCCCGAGCCGGATTCGATCCTGCGCCCTCGCGGCGAGATACCGGACCTGAAGAAGTGCGCAGACCAGGTCCGCGCGGTCCGTCTTTTCGACTCGTGGAGACGGGGCTCTCGGTCGCTGGCGTAGTCGTGCAAGATGACGGCCGTGTCCTGGTCATCAACCCCGGGGGCGGGGGGATCTATGCGCGGCTTGAGGAGCACGGACACACGCTGTTCCCGTCCGGGGCCTCGGACGGCCCAACGTAGAGGATGCTCACGCTGGGCGGGTGTCCGCATCTCAGTCAGGCGGTTGACCGGGGCCTACAAGAACATGAGCCGGGCTGTGGCGGCTCTCATCATCCTGTACCGGCCGGTCGATGGTACGGAGCGGACGTCGAGCGAGTCGACAGCTGTCGAATGGCTGACCGCGGAGGATGCCGAGTAGGTGATGGGGGAGGTCTACGTCGTGCGCGTGCTCAATGCCCTCGATGCCGCGAGCGCCCCCACCCACCACGTCCGCTCGCACGACGGTCGCCACCTGCTCGAGTCACCTGAGCCGACATCATTCCCGGCCATTGGTGACAGCCATGGTGTTCGCCTTATCAACGGCGTGAGCGCTTCGGCCATGCGGCCAGTCGATGCCTGGGACGCCTCAATCAGGGCTTGCCCTACCCGCCAGTCGCGCCTATGCCACTTCTACTTCACGCCTCTTTCTTATGCGATCCATCGCAAAGCGAACAAACGTAACAATCAGTAGCTTCAGGCCGAATGAAGGGACGAATGTCCCAGCAACAATCCAAAATGTCCCCCACCATCCACGGTCGCCGTCAGCATCTATTACGGGCAGCCAGAAGAAGTTACCAGCGAGCAGCCACAACCACTTTCCAGTCTCGATGGGGAATCTACCCACCCTAAGCTCGAAGAACACAACCAGGGCCATGATGAACATGAACAGGTAGAGGTTGGAAACCCATAACCATGCGGGCATGTCAGATGAACCCTCTGCGAAGCGGATTTGGTAAGGCCACACCCACAACATGAGTATGATCAGGATCATCATCGGTAGAGCCGCGATGAGGTTCCTACGGACGACCTTGAGCCGCTCCTCATACTTCAGGGCGATGTCTGCAATCCCCTCAAACAAGGGGTTGGGGGCAGTTAAGGGATCCAGCCCTTTCCTGGCACGAACCGCTTCACTGAGTGCTTCTTCTTCGGTTGCTGCGCGGATGCGCATTCTTTCGTCGCCAGCGTAGGTAGCGACTTCTGTATAGAAATTCTCGATCGTTTCCGAGTTCAGCGGACAGGAGTTCGCCACTTGAACCCATCCCGGACTCTCCGTCGTGGACTTCAAGCGATCCGTGAGATTAACCCAGAATAATTCCCGCTTCTTCATGTCGTACACGACGCCAAGAATGGGAATGCGACTCTGTCGCCAATCTTCGAAATGATCCTCGACGGGAATCGCATACCCGTTCGCCCGCTTGTACTTCTTGCCGCTCTTCACCTGAATAGCGACCCAGTATGGCGTTCTCTTACCGGCGCGTGTGAAGTTTACGATCATGTCCTCGCCGTGATCGTTCCCTCCGTCGATCTCCTGAACGATGTGCTCGTGCTCCTCGAGGAGTGCACGCAGGGCATTGACGCCTGCCCTTTCGATCTTGCGGCTCGCCCGAACAGTTGACACCGTTCCCCCTTGAAGTCAGTCACCGCCAGGTTAGTAGCAGGCACTGACAACTTGGGTAGTTGTAGCAGTCAAGTCCAGTGCTGGCCTGGTGTGTTGGAGTTCGCCAGCTCACGAGGCAACCTCCGCTGTCGACATCAATAGCTGACATCAACAGGGGCGTACAACGGCGCACAGCAGCGGCCTCGGAGGCTGCTCCCCGTGGTCGGTCCGCGCAGCTCGCCCATTGCGTTTGAGTGATCCGAAACGGCGGTGCACCCGCCTACGGAACAGGTGAAAGTCCTGCATGCTGGCCGCCCGTCAGCTGTCATGGATGGGACCCAACCTGTCTGGAGGGAAGCGTGCCTCAGAGCCACGAAGGAATCCTCGTTCCAGTGCCGCGCGAGGGCGGAGCATGGAGCATGCAGTGGCAAGTCAAGTGCCCCGCGTGCGGCATCGAAGAAGTGGAGCAGGGAGGAGGTCCCGACCACGAGGCGGTCACGGTCCACCCTGACCGCGACAGTCACGGTAGTCCTCTCGGAACCAGAGGCGGATTCGTCAGTGTGGAGCTGACCTGCGCAGCAGGTCACGGGTTCGACTTCATCGTCAGCAACCACAAGGGGGCTGAGTTCGTTGGCGTTGTCCCACGGACCTGATCTCGTTGTCCTGATCATTGTCCAGTCCGCCGACGGACGTCACTGTCCACAGACGTTCGCGCATGCGCTCTGACCTGCCGCGCGAACGTCTATGAACAGCCCCGCACAGCAATACGCACAGTTGGAAAGCGTGTTGGGGGCAACCCCTCACGAGTTCGAATCTCGTATCCTCCGCCAGTGCCTCACCGGGCACTAACGTTGAAGGGCCCCACCGTTCGCGGTGGGGCCCTTCGACGTGTGCGGTGTCCGCTCGTGCGGCCCGGTGGCCCGGGCTCGCGTGCCCGGGCCGCGGGAGGCCGATGGTCAGTGGTCGTTGATGAAGCCCGCGACCGAGCCGCCGTTGTCGCCGCGGCCCTCGAAGTTGAGGGTGTACTGGCCGCCCTCCGCCAGGTTGTACCTGCCGCCTTCGGCGGCCGAGTGGGACGTGCAGGTGCCCTTGCCGCCGCGGGCGTACATCTTGTAGCCCTCGATGTCGGGGTTCAGGCGGTCCACCGTCGTCCAGGCCGAGTGGCCGTTCGCAGCCGTGTCGCACACGGAGATTATGTCTCCGCGCTCCTTCACGTAGACCTTGACGCCGGTCCCCGACCACACGTGGTCCCACGAGCTGCCGCCGGGCGGGACGGGGCCGGCCGTGGCAGTTGGCGCGTTCACGGCGCCCAGCGCGGCCAGGGCGGCCGCGCCGACCAGGGCGGCGACGGTGCGACGCGCACGGCGTGAGCGGTGCAGGGCGGTGGAGAAAGCGCTGATCTGAGGCATGTTCCCTCTCAGTTGAAGCAGCTGGATGGGGTGATCACCCTACGAACCGCTCGACATCACGTCAGGCGAGAACAAGCCACTGTGACGAAGTCGGGACGCTCAGGACCGTGTCCTGCCGGGAGACGCCCCGGCCCCAGCCGGACATATGACCGCTCAGGTGCCCACGCGGTCCGCGTCGGCCGTCGGCCTGGCCGCGGGCGCGAGGGGCGTGGTCCTCGTGCGGGAGCGGCCGCGGAGGCCGAAGGCGCCGACCGTTACCGCCAGCAGGGCGGTGGCGAGGGGGACCGTGAGGGCTGCCTGGTAGCCGTCGAGGAGGGCCGTGGGGGTGGTGGAGTCCGTGGCGGCTACGTTGACGGCGGTGGCGGCGGAGAGGCCGAGGGCCGCGCCGAACTGGAAGGACGTGTAGAGGAGGCCGCCCGCCAAGCCCTGTTCCGACTCCTCGACGCCCTCGGTGGCGACGATGGTGAGCGGGCCGTAGGCCAGGGAGAAGCCGAGGCCCAGGATGATCAGGCTCGGGAGCATCATCGGGTACGTCCAGTCGGCGCCCACCGGCAGGAACATGGCGTACGAGAGTGCCGCGAGGAGCAGGCCGCCGAAGATCACCCGGGCGTTGCCGAACCGGTCCACCAGCTTGGGGGTGAGGGTGGGCGACAGCATCGCGTCGACGCCGATGACGATCATCGCGAAGCTCGTCTCGAGCGTGGACCAGCCCCGCAGCTCCTGGAGGTAGAGCACCACGAGGAACTGGAAGCCGAAGAAGCCCGCGGCGAAGAGCAGGCCCACGACGTTGGCGCGGACCAGCGAACCGCGGCGCAGGATGCCGAGGCGCACCAGGGGGTTCGCGACGCGGCGCTCGACCGCCACGAAGGCCGCGAGGAAGGCCAGACCCGCTGCGAGTGTGCCGGCCGTCCAGCCGACGCTCGTGTGCGAGGCGCGCTCGACGCCCAGGACGAGCAGCACGATCGCCGCGCTGACCGTGACCGCGCCCCCGAGGTCCACGCTCTGCCCCGCGCGCTCCGGGCGCGGCGACTTCGGCACCAGCGCCAGCGCGGCGACCAGGATGACCGCGGACAGCGCGACCGGGGCGAAGAACACCCAGCGCCAGTCGACCGCCGTGAGCAGCCCGCCGACGACCAGGCCGACGGAGAAGCCGCCCGCCGCCGTGCCGGAGTAGATGAGCAGCGCCCGGTCGCGCTGCGCGCCCTCCGCGAAGCTCGTCGTGATGATGGACAGGCCCGCCGGAGTCATGAAGGCCGCCGCCACGCCGGTGACGAACCGCGCGGCGATCAGCATCCAGCCCTCCGTGGCGAATCCGCCGAGGCCGGAGAAGAGCAGGAAGACGGACAGCCAGAAGACGAACATGCGGCGGCGCCCGAAGAGGTCGGCCGCGCGCCCGCCGAGCAGCATGAAGCCGCCGTAGCCGAGGACGTAGGCGCTCATGACCCACTGCAGCTCGCCGGTGGACATGCCGAGTTCGGCACGGATCGACGGCAGGGCCACGTTGAGCATGGCCACGTCGATGCCCTCAAGGAAGATCGCCCCGCACAGGACGAGCAATACGCCCCAGTTTCTCCCGCTCATCTGCATTTCTCGGCCCTGCGCTTCCTCGGTGAAGTCCGGTGGTGTCCCGGTGGAGTTCGGTGATGGAGTTCGGTGATGGAGTTCGGTGATGTCTCGGTGGGGTGATGTGAGGGCGGGGGTGCCCCGCTCTGTCACCCGCTCCATCACCCTCGATCAGCCGGGCAGGGGGAACAACGGCGAAGATCGCGACGTTCGTTCAGTCACGCTTACCGATCAGGCCTACCGATGCGGAGGACCGGCGTGACGTCCATGGACCGCGATGAGCTGGAGTGCTTCCTGATCCTCGCCGAGGAGCTGCACTTCGGTCGCACCGCCGAGCGCATGCGGCTGTCCCGGGCCCGGGTGAGCCAGCTCGTGCAGCGGCTCGAACGGCGCGTCGGCGCCCTGCTGTTCGTCCGTACGAGCCGCCGGGTCGGCCTCACCGCCCTCGGCCGGCAGCTCCGCGCCGACCTGGAGCCGCATCACCGCGCGATCGACGCGGCCCTCGCCAAGGCCGCAGATACCGCGCGCGGGGTCAGCGGGGTGCTGCACGTCGGCTTCTCCGGACCCCCGGCCGGTGAGCTCGTGATGCGGGCCGCCGACGCGCTGCGCGCCACCCATCCCGAACTCGACGTGGAGGTCTGCGAGGTGCCGCTGTCCGATCCGTACGGGCCGCTGCGCAAGGGCGAGTTCGACATCCAGCTCACCGAGCTGCCCGTACGCGAGGAGGACTTGGGCGAGGGGCCCGCGCTGCTCACGGAGGAGCGGGTGCTCGCCGTCGCGTCCGGGCATCCCCTCGCCGCCCGCCGGCGGATCTCGCTGGAGGACCTGGCCGAGGTGCCGCTCCTGAGCGTCGCCGGTGAACTCCCCGCGTACCGGCAGGAGTACCAGGTCCCCGCGCACACCCCCGCGGGCCGCCCCGTCGCGCGCGGCCCGGCCGTCACCAACATGCAGGAGGCCCTGATGCTCGTCGCCGCGGGCAAGGGCGCCTTCCTCACCGCCGCGCACACCGCCACCTACTACGCCCGCCCCGGCGTCTCCTACCTCACCTTCGACGACGCCGCCCCCGTCGGCTACGGCCTCGTCTGGCGCGTCGGCGACAGCACCGGCGCGGTGCGGGCGTTCGCGCGGGCCGCGCTGAAGGCGGCGCGGGGTCCGGCGGAGAAGGCGATGGGGAAGGAGACGGACCAGGCGGCGGACCAGGCGGCGGCGAAGGTGGGCGGGGGCGGCGTCCGGATGGCGGGGGCCGCGTAGCCCCACGTACCGCCACCACTCGTCAGCAGGGCTCCGGCCCCGGCCGGTCGGCGAGCACCGGCTGCGGTGTGAGGGCGCGTGCCGCGGCGCGCTCCGGCCCCTCCTTCCACCGCCCGCCCCGCCCGGTGGCAGGAGGGCGAAGAGGGGTGCTGGGTACACCCCCGGACACCGCCTCGCCCCATGCCCCGGCGCCCGCGTCCGCAGCAGAGTTGAGGACGTCAGCACGGTACGTCCCCTGCCGGGCGAACAGACGAAGACGAGGCCCCCTGATGACCATCGACACGCTCCCCCGCACCCCCGCCCACAGCCGGTCCGCGGCCCCCGCCCCGGCCTCCCCGGCCCCGGCCCGGGACCGCGTGCCCGCTCCGCGCCCCGCCTTCTGGCGCGCGCCCTTCGCCGCCGTCACCTTCCGCGAGTTCGGGTACACCCTGGTCTCGCTCCCGATCGCCGTCGCCGGGTTCGTCTTCGCCGTCACGCTGTTCTCGCTGGGCGCGGGGCTCGCCGTCACGCTGCTCGGGCTGCCCGTGTTCGCGGTGCTCCTGTCCGGGGCGCGCGGCCTCGGCGCGGTGGAGCGGCGGCGGGCGCGGGTGCGGCTCGGGGTCGAGGTGGACGGGCCCGCGGCCGTGCGGGTGGGGGACGGTGGGGTGTGGGCGCGGGCGCTGGCCCGGATCGGGGACGGGGCGGGGTGGCGGGCGCTGGTGTTCCAGGTCGTCATGTTCCCGTGGCGGGTGACGAGCTTCGTGGTGGCGCTCACGCTGTGGGTGACCGGCTGGGTCGTCGCGCTGTTCCCCGCGTACTCCTGGGTGTTCGCGCGCTACACCGACTGGCCGGGGTACCGCCTCTTCGACTACACGTCCGGCGGCGAGCACCACGCGTACTACATCGAGTCGCCCTGGCAGGTCGCCGGAGTCGGCGCCGTCGGCTGGCTGCTGGTGCTGCTGACGCCGCTGGTCGTGCGCGCGCTC
This sequence comes from Streptomyces sp. RK9, assembly GCF_045070545.1. Classification (NCBI taxonomy): domain Bacteria; kingdom Bacillati; phylum Actinomycetota; class Actinomycetes; order Kitasatosporales; family Streptomycetaceae; genus Streptomyces; species Streptomyces sp. RK9. Next base: position 843,183 of record NZ_CP173704.1, read on the forward strand.
ACCGGCGTGGACCGGGCCGCGGTGCGCTCGCTGCTCGGCAGGTGAGCGTCCGGCCGCGCGGCCGCGGCCCGGGCCGACCCGACCCGCGTCAGCCCCACGCCCGCGAGGACCACCGCCATCCCGGCGAGCACCCGTACGCCGACCTCCTCCCCCAGGACCAGCGCGCCGAGGCCGACCGAGACGACCGGGAGCAGATAGCCGACCGTGGCCGCCGCGGTCGGTCCCTCGTCGGCGATGAGGCGGGAGTTGAGGTGGAAGGTGAGGCCGGTGCCGAACACGCCGAGGACGACGACGGCGAGGACGCCGGTGAGGGTGGGCGCCGACTCCGTGTGCGGGCTCGCGGGCAGGCCGAGCGTGGTCAGGCCGGTGGCGGCGAGGAGCTGGGCGGCGGAGAGGGCGAGCGGCGGGGTGTCGCGGCCGATGAGGTGGCGGGCCATGTACGCGAAGGCGACGGCGTAGCTGACGGCGGCGGCGAGGAGGGCGAGGGCGCCCGGGCTCGTGAGCCCCGACTGCTGCCAGGGCGCGAAGATCAGCAGGGTGCCGCCGAAGCCGAGCAGGAGCCCGGCGAGCCGCTTCGGGCCGAGCCCACGCTCCGTACCGAGGAGGAAGCCGAGGCCGAGGGACCACAGCGGGGTCGTGGCGTTCATGACGCCCGCGACCCCCGAGTCGACCGTCTGCTCGCCGATGCTGAAGAACAGGAACGGCAGCGCGTTGCAGAACAGGGCCGCCACCAGCAGATGCCCCCAGACGCGGCGGCCCCGCGGCAGGTGCTGGCGGGCCGAGCGGGCGAGGACGAGGAGCACGGCGGCGCCGAGCGCACAGCGCACGATCGTCACGTGCAGCGGCGCGAGGCCGCCCTCCAGGGCCAGCTTGATCCACAGAAAACTAGAGCCCCACAGCAGGGCGAGGACGGCGATTCGCATGCCTCGACGGTGCCCCCGCCCCATTCGTAAGACAAGCGAAAAGATTCCAAAGCAGCCTTAAGCTGTGCTGCATTCGGGGCGTACGCTGGCCGCATGCTCGACATGCGGCGCATGCAGATCCTGCGGGCGGTCGTCACCAGCGGCTCGGTGACCGCGGCGGCCCGGAACCTCGGCTACACCCCGTCCGCGGTCAGCCAGCAGATGGCGGCCCTGGAGAAGGAGGCGGGCACCCCGCTCCTGGAGCGCACCGGACGCGGGGTGCGGCCCACGGACGCCGGGCTGCTCCTCGCCGACTGCGCGACGGCCATCGGCCGGCACGTGGCCCACGCGGAGACGGCCCTCGCGGATCTGCGCACGGGTCGTACGGGACGGATCTCGGTACGGTACTTCGCCACCGCGGGCGCCCGCGTCGCCGCGCCCGCGCTCGCCCGCCTGCGCCGCGAACACCCCGGCGTGCGGGCCGAGTTGCGGCTCACCGACCCGGACGACCCGCTGCCCGAGGTGAAGGCGGGCCGCACGGACGTGGCCCTCGTGGTCCGACGCCACGACGCGCCCCCGGTCGACGGCCTCCGCTTCGTCCACCTCCTGGACGACCGCTACCGCGCGGTGCTGCCCCCGGCCCACCCCCTCGCCGCCCGCACGGAGCTGCGCCTCACCGACCTCGCCGACGAGCCCTTCGTCGGCAGCGAGTTGCCGGGCCCCTGCCTGGACGCGGTCCTGGACGCGTGCGGGTCGGCCGGGTTCACGCCGGACTTCGTGGTGGAGAGCGGGGACTACGCGACCGCGCAGGGGTTCGTGGCCGCCGGGGTCGGTGTCGCCCTGGTGCCGGAGATGGGCCTGGTCACGGCGCCGGGCACGGACGAGGGCCGCCCGGAGTGGGTCGTGCGCGAGGTCGTCGACCCGAAGCCGGTGCGGTCGATCTGGGCGGCGGTACGGGCGACGGCTCCGCAGGGGCCGGTGCTGCGGGCGTTCCTGGGGGCGCTGCGGGACGCGGCGGCGGAGGCGGGCGGGGCTGTCGGGCCGGATGGGATGAACGGGGCGGCCGAGGCTGGTGGGACTGCCTACACCGACCCCGACCTCGCACCCGGCCCCGCGTAGCACCGCACCCGCACCGTCTGTCGCGCGCTCCACCGCTGTTCGCCGACCCCGAGGAACTCCCAGCCCGCCCGCTCGTACAGCGCCACGGCCCCCGCGTCCGTGGCCACCACGTCGAGCACCGGCCACCGCCCCCGCTCCCTCGCGGCCCCCGCCACCCGGTCGAGGAGCACCGCGCCGACGCCACGCCCCCGCGCCCCCGGCCCCACGAACAACCGGCTGACCACGGCTGTCCCCTCCCCCTCCGAACCCGCCGAGCCCTCCGAACCCGCCGGGCCGCCCCGCGCGCCCCACATCCCGGGCGCCACGTCGTCCGCCCCCGCCCCGCAGAGCGCGACGTGCCCGCCGACGTCCCCGTCGGCCTCGGCCACCCAGGCCCCGAGCAGGCCGGACGGCGTCAGCCAGGCGGCCGGTTCGGCGGGCCAGTTGGTGGGGTAGCCGTCGCCCGCGTGCACGTCGGCGAGCACGCGCACGCAGGCGTCGAGGTCGGCGGGGGCCCGCTCCCGTACGAGAAGGTCCACGGCTTCGGCACCTGCGCGGCAGTCGCTCATCCGGGCATGGAAACACAGGCCCCGCACGCCCGGCGCGCGAGTTTCCCCGCGCGACCCGCCACCCACCACCGCCCGGGTGACCTCAGGCGAGGGACACCAACTCCCGGTACTCCGTGCTCCACAGGTCCTCGGTCCCGTCGGGCAGGACGAGGACCCGGTCGGGGCGCAGGGCGTCGAGGGCGCCCTCGTCGTGGGTGACCATGACGATCGCTCCGGGGTAGGTCCCGACGGCGGCGAGGACCTCGTCGCGGGACGCGGGGTCGAGGTTGTTGGTGGGCTCGTCCAGGAGCAGCACGTTGGCGCCGGAGTGGACGAGTCCGGCGAGGGCGAGGCGGGTCTTCTCGCCGCCGGAGAGCACCTTGGCGGGTTTGTCCGCGTCGTCGCCGCTGAACAGGAACGACCCGAGGACCCGCCGCACCTCGCCGTCGGTAAGGCCCGGTGCGGCCGCCGCGAGGTTCTCCCGTACGGTCGACTCCCCGTCCAGGGTGTCGTGTTCCTGCCCGAAGTACCCGACGCGCAGCCCGTGTCCGCGCACGACCCGGCCCGCGTCCGGCGTCTCGCGCCCGGCGAGGAGGCGCAGGAGCGTCGTCTTCCCCGCGCCGTTGAAGCCGAGCACGACCAGGCGGCTGCCCCGGTCCACGGCGAGGTCCACGCCGTGCAGGACCTTCAGGGTCCCGTACGCCTTCTCCAGGCTGACCGCGCCGAGGGGCATGCGGCCGCAGGGTGCGGGCTCGGGGAGCCGTATGCGGGCGACCTTCTCGCCGCGCCGCGCGGGTTCGGTGCCCGCGAGCAGCCGGTCGGCGCGGCGCGCCATGTTCTTCGCGGCGGTCGCGGTGGCGACGTGGGCGCGCATGCGGTCGGCCTGGGTGCGCAGGGCGGTGGCCTTCCGCTCGGCGTTGGCGCGCTCCCGGGTGCGGCGGCGCTCGTCGGCGGCGCGCTGGGCGAGGTAGGCGGGCCAGGTGGTGTTGTGGACGTCGAGGGCGGCGCGGCCGGGGTCGAGGTGGAAGACGCGGTTCACGACGTCGGCGAGCAGCGTCACGTCGTGGCTGACCAGGACGACACCGCCCGGGTAGGCGCGCAGGAACGCCCGCAGCCACTCCACCGAGTCCCGGTCGAGGTGGTTGGTGGGCTCGTCGAGCAGCAGGGTGTCGGGGCGCGCGAACAGCATCCGGGCGAGTTCGACGCGGCGCCGCTGGCCGCCCGACAACTCGCCCACGGCCTGCCCGAGGACGCGCTCGGGCAGGCCGAGCCCGGCCGCGACCCGGGCGGCCTCGGCCTCGGCCGCGTAGCCGCCCCCGGCCTGGAAGGCGTCGTCGGCGCGGGCGTAGGCGGCGAGCGCGGCCCGTGCGTCGGCGCTGTCGGGGCTGTCGGGGCTGTCGGCACCGTCGGCGCTGTCGGCCAGGGCGGACTCAGCGTCCCGGAGCGCGCGCACCGCCGCGTCGAGGCCGCGTGCCGAGAGGATCCGGTCGGTGACGGTGGCGGCGGGGTCGGCGGCGGCCGGGTCCTGGGCGAGGTGGCCGAGGGAGCCGGTGCGGGTGACCGTGCCGGTGGCGCTCGGGGCCTGGCCCGCGAGGGTCTTCAGGAGGGTGGACTTGCCCGCGCCGTTGCGGCCGACCAGGCCGACGCGGTCGCCGGGGCCCACGTGGAAGGAGATGCCGGACAGCAGGGTCCGGGCGCCGACGCGCAGGTCGACGTCACGTACAGAAAGCATGGGGAAACGCTCCGCACTAGCGAAAAAGGACACACGGGTGACGTGAAGGCGTGTGTCCTGGCTAGGAGATGCGGGGCGTAGGCATGCCTCCAGGCTAGGCGGCGCCCCACCGCGCCCGCACCCGCTTTTCCGGGCGCCCCCGCCAGAGCCCACCACCGGAGCCCACCATCGGTGCTCCCGACCAGTCCCCGACGCCCCGCCCGTGCGCCCGCCCTGCGAACCCCCCGCACCCGCGAGATGATCGCCCCATGGACGCCACGCTGCACCTCGCACAGCAAGAAGAGGCCGACGCGCTGCTGAGCCGCAGCCCGCTGGCCGCGCTCGTAGGGATGCTCCTGGACCAGCAGGTGCCCATGGAGTGGGCTTTCGCGGGTCCGTACACGATCGCCGTGCGGATGGGGGCGGACGACCTCGACGCCCACGACATCGCGGCGTACGACCCGGACGCCTTCGTCGAGCTGCTCTCCGCCAAACCCGCCGTGCACCGCTACCCGGGCGCGATGGCGGGGCGCGTGCAGAAGCTGTGCCAGTACCTCGTGGAGCACTACGAGGGCGACGCGGAGGCCGTCTGGCGGGACGCGGCCGACGGCAAGGAGCTGCTGCGGCGCCTGAACGAGCTGCCCGGCTTCGGCAAGCAGAAGGCCCAGATCTTCCTGGCCCTGCTCGGCAAGCAGCTCGGCGTGAAGCCCAAGGGCTGGCAGGAGGCGGCGGGGGCGTACGGGGAGCCGAAGGCGTTCCGGTCCGTCGCGGACATCACGGGACCCGATTCCCTCCAGAAGGTCCGCGCGCACAAGCAGGAGATGAAAGCGGCGGCGAAGGCGGCGAAGAGCTAAGCGGGCTCGACGAAGTCCGCTGCGGTACGAAAGCGCCCCGAAGGGGCGCGGGGAACTGCGCGACCAGCCACGATGCCGCCGCAGACGACCGACGACCGAGCACGGCACATCCAGCGGAGCGCTCAGCGCCGCCGCTTCGCCGTCCCGAACACCGACCGCGAGATCTCCCGCCCGATCTGCGTCCCCATCGACCGCAGCAGCGACTTGAACATCCCGCTGCCCATCACCTGCTCGACGACGGACCCGCCCCCGCTCTCCTTCGGCTTCGCCTTCGCCGGACGCGGAGCCTCTTCCGCAGCGGGCGCGGACGCGGCGGCCCGCTCGGCCTCCCGCGCGCTCAGCCGCTCGTACGCCGACTCCCGGTCCACCGCCTCCGCGTACCGCCCGTACAGCGGCGAATCGCGGACGGCCCGCTCCAGGTCCGCCGCCGGGATCGGGCCCATCAGGGACTGCGGCGCCCGCAGCCGCGTGACCGCGACCGGCGTGGGCGCGCCCTTCTCGCTGAGCACGGTGACGACGGCCTCGCCGGTGCCGATGCCGGTGAGGGTCTCCTCCAGGTCGTACGCGGAGTTCGGGAACGTACGGACGGTCGCCTTGAGGGCCTTCTCGTCCTCGGGCGTGAAGGCGCGCAGGGCGTGCTGCACGCGGTTGCCGAGCTGGGCGAGGACGTCGGCGGGCACGTCCTTCGGGGTCTGGGTGACGAAGAAGACGCCGACGCCCTTGGACCGGATCAGCCGCACGGTCTGCGTGATGGACTCCAGGAACGCCTTGGAGGCGCCGCTGAACAGCAGATGGGCCTCGTCGAAGAAGAAGACGAGCTTGGGCTTGTCCACGTCCCCGACCTCGGGCAGGTCGTGGTACAGGTCGGCGAGGAGCCACATCAGGAAGGTGGAGAAGAGGGCGGGCTTGTCCTGCACGGAGGGCAGTTCGAGTACGGAGACGAGGCCGGGGGCATCCGGTCCGGCACCGGCACCTCCCGCGCCGAGCAGCTCCCGCGTGTCGAACTCCGGCTCCCCGAAGAAGTCCCCCATCCCCTGCGCCTCGAACGCCGTCAGCGCCCGCAGGATGACCCCGGCGGTCGCCGTCGACAGACCGCCGACCGTCTTCAGCTCCGGCTTGCCCTCGTCCGACGTGAGGAAGGCGACGACCGCGCGCAGGTCCTTCAGGTCGACGAGTTCGAGGCCCTTCTGGTCGGCGTAGTGGAAGATCAGGCCGAGCGACTGCTCCTGCGTCTGGTTCAGCTGGAGCACCTTCGACAGGAGGACGGGCCCGAAGCTGGTGATCGTGGCCCGCACGGGGATCCCGGTGCCGATCCCGCCGAGGGCGTAGAACTCGCTCGGGCACCCGCGCGGCACCCACTCCTGGCCCACGTCCCGGGCCCGCCCGGTGACCCGGTCGTTCGCCTCGCCGGGCGCGGAGATCCCGGACACGTCGCCCTTGATGTCGGCGAGGAAGACGGGCACGCCCTGGGCGGACAGCTGCTCGGCGATCAGCTGGAGGGTCTTGGTCTTGCCGGTGCCGGTGGCGCCCGCGACGAGGCCGTGCCGGTTGAGCATCGGCAGCGGGATGCGCACCTGCGCCCCGGGGAGGCACTGCCCGTCCCACAGCAGGGCGCCGAGGTCGAGGGCGGGGCCTTCGAAGGCGTACCCGGCGGCGATCGCGGCGGCTTCCGGGGGCAGCGTGGACGGCTCGGCGGGCTCGGCGGGCGCGGACGGCGCGGACGGCGCGGACGGCGCGGAGCGCGCGGACGGTCCAGACGGCTCAGACGGCGTCAGCGCGGGGTCGGACACGGACTCGTTCGGGCGGTTTCCGCCATCGGGTGTGGACGGCATCGGCTGGCTGTCGCTCACTTCGGCCCCTGCTCCCGGCTTGAGAGTTCCGGGTTTGTCCCGGTTTCCGGCGTCATTTCCCAGGGTCGCACTCGGCCGCCATGGCTGCGCCCGGAGAGCCTTGACCGGTAGGCTTTCCGTGTGATCTTCAAGCGCATCGGAAACGGCCGGCCGTACCCCGACCACGGCCGGGAAAGCACCCGGCAGTGGGCGGACGTCGCGCCGCGCCCGGTCCGCCTCGATCAGCTCGTGACGACCAAGGGCCAGCTGGACCTGGAAACGCTGCTCGCCGAGGACTCCACGTTCTACGGCGACCTCTTCGCGCACGTCGTGAAGTGGCAGGGCGATCTGTACCTGGAGGACGGGCTGCACCGCGCCGTCCGCGCCGCGCTCCAGCAGCGCCAGGTGCTGCACGCCCGCGTTCTCGAACTGGGCTGAGCCCGGGCCCCCGGCCCGCGTTGGCCCTTTCGGGTTGGCCTTGGCACCGGGCAATGATCATTTAGTAGGAATCACCGCCGCGCGGCACTACGCTGCGCCCATGAGCATGCTCACTCCCCCCGGCATGGGCGGCAAGTACCGCATCACGGGGGACAAATACCCGCGAATGCGCCGCCCGAGCGGCCGTCGCCGGATCGTGCTCGCAGTCGTCGCCTCCCTCGCCGTGGCCGGGCTGCTCGGCTGGGGCAGCCTCCAGCTCATCGACGTGTTCTCCGGCGACGACAAGGCGTCGGCGGCGGGCGGGGCGAAGGACTGCGCGACGAAGCCGGCACCGGCCGACGCGGCGCGCAAGGCCGAGCCGAAAGCTTTCCCCCAGCCCCGCCAGATCACCGTCAACGTCTTCAACGCCACCCCGCGCGAGGGCCTCGCCAAGGAGACCGCCGCCGAGCTGAAGAAACGCGGCTTCACCATCGGCGACGTGGACAACGCGACGAAGGCGTTCGACAAGAAGGTCGAGGGCCCGGGGATAGTGCTCGGCGCGAAGTCCGCCGCCGACACCGCGCTGCCGGTGCTCGCCACCCAGGTCAAGGGCGCCGCCCAGCAGACGGACGCCCGCAAGGGTGGCGAGGTCGACCTGATCCTCGGCAGCAAGTTCAAGTTCCTGGCGAAGAAGGCGGACGCCGACAAGGCCCTCGCGGCACTCGCGGCGCCCGCCCCGAAGCCCGCGAAGGCGGACCGGACGGACGGCAAGAACTGCTGAGCACCGCGCTCGGCAAGACCTGCTGAGCGCTACTCGGCCGTCCCGTACATGCGGTCGCCCGCGTCGCCGAGGCCCGGCACGATGTACCCGTTCTCGTTGAGGCGCTCGTCCACCGCCGCCGTCACGACCGTCACCGGCGTGCCCGCCAGCTCGCGCTCCATGACCTCGACGCCCTCCGGGGCGGCGAGCAGGACCACGGCGGTCACGTCGTCCGCGCCGCGCTTGATGAGCTCCTGGATCGCCGCGACCAGCGTGCCGCCGGTGGCGAGCATCGGGTCGAGGACGTAGACCTGGCGGCCGGAGAGGTCCTCCGGCATCCGGGTCGCGTACGTGGACGCCTGCAGCGTCTCCTCGTTGCGGATCATGCCCAGGAAGCCGACCTCGGCGGTCGGGAGCAGCCGGACCATGCCGTCGAGCATGCCGAGACCGGCGCGCAGGATCGGCACGACCAGCGGGCGGGGATACGACAGCTTGACGCCGGTCGTCCCGACCACGGGGGTCTCGATGTCGACCTGCTCGGTGCGCACGTCCCGGGTGGCCTCGTACGCGAGCAGGGTGACCAGCTCGTCGGCCAGGCGCCGGAAGGTCGGGGAGTCGGTGCGCTTGTCGCGCAGCGTGGTGAGTTTGTGCGCCACCAGCGGGTGGTCGACGACGTGGATCCGCATTGTTCAACAGTAACCGGGCGAAGCGGCCCCCTGATCCCCCCGCGCTGGCATCAACCCCGGCCACGGGGGGAAGGTGGACGTACGAACTGGGGTGGTGTGGCCTATGCCCGACCGGGAAGCGCGCGAGAGCGACGCCGAGCGACGCAGGCGACGCGAGACGGAAGCCGAGCGGCGCAGGCGCCGTGCCCAGTTCCTGCACGAGTTGACCGAGGCCCGCGAGCTGCGGGCCCGGGTGACACCACGCCGCGCACGGGCGGCCCGGCTGCGGCAGGCGATGCGTATGCGTACGTTCCGCTGGTAGCCGTGAGGGCGGCCGCGGCACCAAAGCGGCATGTGATTCGCAACGCGACGCGGACACAGCGGTCCGAAGACCTCTCCTGAAGCCGTTGTTTCTGCCACGATTCCGAGTGGGCGGGGCTTGGAACAGCACTCCCGCCGCCGACGTCCGCCGGGGGGACCCCCAACCGGCGCCTATGAACAGTGGGAGAGTCACGGTGTACTTCGCCGCACTGCTCGCGCGCACCGAAGACGGGTGGGAAGCGAGCGACACGGAGCTCGACGATGTGGAGACCCTGTCGGATCTGACCGACCTGGCCCGTGAGGCCGCCGCCGGCATCACGGGCGCCGACGACGACACAGTCCTCGTCTTCATCGAACAGGAAGACGCCTGGTTCGGCGTCGTCCGTGTGGACGGCGAGGAGGACCCGCGGATCTACGTCTCCGACGCCGCGGCCGCCGCCCGCAGCGCCTACGGCGAGATCCTGCTCACCGACGAGATGCTGGGCCGCGACCCGGACGACGAGGACGACGCCCTGGAGGCGCTGAACCTCGACGGCACCGAGGACGGCGAGTCCGACAGCTCCGACGACGACGCGGAAGGACCGGACGCCGCGGGCGAGACCGTGCCCTCCGGGCCGCTCGGGGACAGGGCGATCCTCGGCGACCTCGGCATCTCCGAGAAGGAGCTGCTCGCCCTGGAGAGCGGCGACGCGCTCAACGAGATCGCCGAGATCCTCGGAGCCGCGGAGGTCCTCGAGACCGTCCGTTAGGTTCACCGTGTGACACAACTCCCGGATCCGGTACGAGAGCGCTGGCGGGCGCCCATGCGGATCGCCCTGGACGAGGCCGAACGGGCCGTCCTGGGCGGTGACGTGCCCGTCGGCGCCGTCGTGCTCGCCGCGGACGGCGAGACGGTGCTCGCCACCGGCCACAACGAACGCGAGGCCGGGGGCGACCCCACCGCGCACGCCGAGATCCTCGCGCTGCGCCGGGCCGCCGAGAGGCTCGGCGGCTGGCGGCTGCCCGGCTGCACGCTCGTCGTCACCCTGGAGCCGTGCGTGATGTGCGCGGGCGCGCTCCAGCAGTCCCGCCTGGAACGCGTCGTCTACGGCGCCCGCGACGCCAAGGCCGGGGCCGCGGGCTCCCTGTGGGACCTGCTGCGCGACCGGCGCCTCAACCACCGGCCCGAAGTGATCGAAGGAGTGCTCGCCGAGGAGGGCGCGCGGCTGCTCACCGACTTCTTCGCCCGCTCCCGGGACCGCGGCGGCCCGGCGGCCGAGGGGTAGTCCAAACGGATTTCGGTCCACGGCCCACCTTGGGCTAGGATCTCTCTCGGTAGCGTGTCCGAGCGGCCGAAGGAGCTCGCCTCGAAAGCGAGTGTGGCGCAAGTCACCGAGGGTTCAAATCCCTCCGCTACCGCCACAGACACCCCGTCGGTCCAGGAAACTGGACCGGCGGGGTGTTTCGCGTGCGGCGGCCAGTGAAGCGGAACGCTTCGCACTAAGTGCGCACAAGCGATCGAGTGCCGCCACAAGCAATCATTTCTTCGTTTTATGTGACGGGCCGGGAGAATCAGGCATTCCGCCGCGCCGTCACGGGTAGGGCACGGCCACAGTCAGCCGACCCGCACCGGACGGACGTACGGCCATGGGCATCCTGAACTTCATCCGCAGCCTCGGTGACACGGCCAAGGAGGTCGCCCGCGGCGTCGGGGACGCCATCGGCGCTCTGCCCAAGGCCTGCGTCGACATCTACTCCGCCCGCCAGGAGACCAAGCGCCTGGAGATCCACGACCGCAGGCTGCGGGACTTCGCCAAGGAGGAGCGCAAGCACGCCGCCGCGGCCCCCGGACCGGGCGGCGGCTCCTCGACGCCGTCCTCCCAAGTCGACCTGCTGCCACCGCACTCCACCGTCACCGTGCCCCCGAGCCAGTGGTCGGAGGAGCAGCGCGAGCACGAGCGCAGGCTCCAGCAGGAGGGCGCGCGGCTCGCCGAGCGGCACGCCCGCCTCACCGACGAACTGGCACGGGGCCGCATCGAGTTGAAGGCGGGCCTGCGCCGCGAGCAGTCCGACCGCGAGCACCACCAGCGCAAGGACGAGCGGTCGCACGGCGCACAGGTCGACTACGAACTGAACCAGGCGCTCGCCGACGCCGCCCACCACCGCGAGCACACCCCCTTCGCGCTGGTCTATCCGCACCAGGTGAGCGCCCAGATCACCGCCGAGACCCGCAACGGCACCCTGCCCGCGCTCATCACCGCCCCCTTCTTCCGCGCCAGCGACCCGCACGCGCAGATCGACCCGGTCAACGCCGAGTTCGACTCCCATCTGCGCGAGGCCCTCAGGGAACTGCCGGGCCCCAAGCTGATGGCGGGCGTGCCGGGCCTGTTCCGGCGCCCCCTCAACCGGCACGAGACCGACCTGTACCTCGTCCGCCAAGTGCTCGCCGCGCACCCCGTGGTGCTCGTCCACGGAGAGATCACCGAGGGCTGGCGCACCCGCGTGGACATCGTCGCCTGGAACCTCTACGGCGAGGCCTCCGCCGCCGCCACGCTGCCCGAAGTCCCGCGGCGGCTCGGCACCTTCGACGCGCTCTCGCCCCTCGTGCCCGCCGCGGTGCGGCTCTCGCTGCCGTTCCCGGCGCTGCCGGCGGAGGCGGGCAAGGAGCGGCACGCGGTCGAGGCGCAGATCGCCACGGTGGCCGCGGGCGTCGCCGCCGTGATCGCCGAGTGGTTCCACGTGGCGGCCGGGCACGACCCGCAGCTGCACTCCCGGCTCGACGGCTCCCTCGACCCGCTGCCCCGCGCCGCCGCCCTCGGCACCGCCGCGATGCTGGACGTCTCCGTCGACCGGGGCCTCAAGGCGGAGACCGACGCGCTCATCCAACAGGCGGCCACGTACCAGGAGGCCGGACTCGACGAGCCCGCCCTGATCACCGCCCGCCGCGCGCTGCACCTGCCCACGCCCGGCACGCGCGCGGAACGCCAGACCTATCTGGACCGCGTGCGCGGACTGCTGCCCGTCCTGGACTCGCTGAAGCTCGGCACCGAGGCGGCCGGGCTGCGGGCCTCCGCCGAGGGCATCGCGGCCGAGGAGAACCGCCGCAGGCTCCTCGGGGACGGCGACGACGGCGATGACGACGAGGTGAGGGGCCGGAGCGGTGCGCCGGGCCGGGGCAAGAGGGAGGACGGCTGACGATGGCGCGGTTTCGGGTGGCGGCGGCCATCGACTTCGGTACGCACGCCAGCGGGTACGCCTGGAGTGCCGTCACCCGGGACGGCGCGGACCCACGGCGGCGCGACGTCGTCGACCGAGAGCAGTGGCCCGGGACCACCGAGAAGCGCTATCCGAAGACCCGCTCCGCCCTGCTCCTCGACGCCTCCGACACCGTGCTCGCCTGGGGGTACCCGGCCGTACGCGCCGAACGCCCGCCGGGCGCCCGCCTCGTCACCGGCATGAAGATGTCGCTGCGCCCCTCCGACGACCCCTCACGGCCCGCCCCCGGCAACCGCGTGCCCCGCGCGCTCTCCGACGATCTGTCACGGCCCGTGCCGCTGATCGCCGCGTACCTCGCCCGGCTGCGGGAGGTCGCCGTCGCCGAGATCACCGCCGGGGGCCGCTACCGCGAGTCGGACATACGGTGGTGCCTGACCGTGCCCGCCATCTGGTCCCAGGCCGCGCTCGGCGCCATGCGCGAGGCCGCGGGCACGGCCGGTTTCCCGTCCGGGCACGACGCGCTGCTGCTCGAACCCGAGCCGGACATGGCCGCGGTGTACTGCGCCGTCCAGGAGCTGACGCCGACCGGCCCTGTGCGGGCGCTGCTCAGCGCGTTCCGCAGGCCGGGGCGGCGGTTCGTGGTGGCGGACTGCGGCGGCGGCACGGTCGACGTGGTGGCGTACGAGGTGCTCGGGGACGGCTCCCTCGCACAGCTCGGCCGCCCCTCCGGGGGTGCGTTCGGCGCCACGTACACGACGAACAGGTTCATCCAGGACGTGCTCGGCAGCCGGTTCCTGGACCAGACGAACCTGGAGCGGCTGACCCGCCATCACTGGGCGGAGTTCCAGGAGCTGTTGGGCGACTGGGAGACGCACCGCAACACGTTCACGGTCGGCTCCCGCGAGAGCGTGGCGCTGCGCGTGGACGGCCTGCACGGGCTGCTGTCCCCCGAGGACCTGCGCCACCTCGGCGAGGTCCAGGGCGGCAAGGGGGACCGGATCGTCGTCCGGCCCAAGGAGATGGCCGGGCTCCTGGAGTCGGCGGTCGGGGGGATCCTGCCGCTCGTCGACGAGCACGTGGCGCGGGCGGCGGAGGCGGCCGGGGGCGGCCGTCCCGACGTGTATCTGGTCGGCGGGTTCTCCAAGTCGCCCTATCTGCGCGAGCGCGTACGGGCCCACGTCGGGCAGCGGGCGCGGGTCTTCACCCCGGACCGGCCGGAGCGGGCGGTGCTGCACGGGGCGGTGCACCGCTGCTACGCCTCGGCGGTCGGCGAGGACGGCGCCCGCGCCGCCGGTTCCGCGACCGCCGCGCGCCGCGCCGGGCCCGACATCTCGGAACGCTGCGCGCTCTACACGTACGGCGCCCGCGTCTCCGAGCCGTACGACGACGAGGACGGCGCGCAGGACCGGCCCCTGGAGACCAACGACGAGGGGCGGCACTTCTGCCCCGACCGCTTCCTGCGGTTCGTCGCCATCGGGCAGCGCGTCGGCGTCGGCCACGAGGTGGCCCACCGGAACGTGGTGCCCATCCGGGCCGACCTGCCCCTCATGACCGTCGAGTTCTACGCCACGCACGCCCCGGACCCCCGCTACTACGACTCGGCGCCCGCCAAGCGCATCGGCCACCTCACCGTCGACCTCAGCACCTGCATGCACCTGCCGCGCGAGGACCGCGAGGTCGACATCCACCTGACCTTCGGCCGCGCGGAGATCACCGTCCGCGCGGTCATCCGGCACGACGGCAAGGCGGCCGACGCGACGCTCGACCTCGACCCCGAGTTCTGACGGCGCTCCGCGCTCCGGCCGCGTGGCACGCGGCACTCCGCACGACCCGAACTCCGGCTGACGGGGAGGCGATCCGGATGTTCTCCCGAAGGGGCAACCGCGACGAGGACGGCGAGCGCGTCCGCGAGAGCGGCGGGTACGCCGACGCCGTCCTCCCGGGCGTCCTCGCCCGCCTCGACGCGCTCACCGCCGCGGTGCGCGACCTCGGCGACGACGTCGAGCGCCACGAGGAGGACATCCGCGACCTCCTCGCCGCGGGCGGTTCCGGCGACGGTGACGTGCTCGACGAGTCCCGCCGCCGTGCCCTCGACGTCGCGGACGACCTCCAGCAGGTGTGGCTGCGCGCCTGGGAGGCGAGCACGGAGGGCGCCCGAGGGGCGCGGGAGCAGGCGTGGGGGGTGGGGGAGCTGATTCGAAGGGTGTTGGGGGTGGGTGGGGTGGAGGGGGCGGGCGGTGCGGTGCCTTCTGTGCCTGCGGAGGTCGTGGGGGGCGAGGGTGGTTCGTGGGAGGCCGCGAAGGGGGCGCTGCGGGGTGCCGCCGCCGAGGCGGGGGTGGAGTTCTCCTGGGATCCGGTGTCGCTGGGGTGGGCCGACGGGCGGCCGGGGGCCGGGGCGCAGTCGGGCGTGGGCGCGCCGTTCGGGGCGGGGGTCGACTGCGAGTTGTGGCCCGGCTGTGTGGCCTGGGATCCGGTGCTGTTCGTGGTGCGGCCCGCGGTCGTGCACCGGGGGCAGCGGGTGGCGCCGCCGATGGTGTTCACGGGGGCGGTGGTGGTGGATGGGGTGGGTGGGCTGGATGGGGTGGATGGGCTGGATGGGGCGGACCGAACGGACAGGGTGTACGGGCCGGACAGGGTGGACGGGCCGGGCGAGGTGGACGGGCCGGACAGGGTGGACAGGCCGGACAGGGTGGACGGGCCAGGCGAGGTGGACGGGCCGGACAGGGTGGACAGGCCGGGCGAGGTGGACAAGGTGGAGTCCGGTGGGGCTCGGCCCGGGGTGCGCGGTGGGGAGCCGTCCGTGGTGCGGGGGCGGGGGCGGTGGGTCTGGCGGGTGCGGGGGCATCGGGAGCGGCGGGGGTCGGGTGGGGCGGGGCCGCCCGCGCGGTGAGCGGGGCGGAACCGTCCACGCTGCCAGCGGGGCGGAGGCGTCCGCGCGGTGAGCAGGACGAGGCCGTCCACGCTGCCAGCAGGCCAGAACCATCCGCACGGTGAGCAGAGCGGAAGCCGCCACGCACTGAGCAGAGCGGAAGCCGCCACGCACTGAGCAGAGCGGAAGCCGCCAAGCCAGCCGCGAGGCCAGCCCCACCCCCGCCCGGAGCAGACCCGTCGCCCCTCACTCCTCCCCGTCCTCCGCCCGCTCCACCAGCACCAGCCCCACGAACCGCGCCAGATGAGCCCCCGCGACCAGCGCCGCGCTCGTCGCCACCGCCGTCCGGAACGGTGTCGAGTCCGTCGTGAGGAGCAGCCCCGCCCCGGCCGCGAGCACGGCGGTGCCCGTGGCGAAGGCCGCCGTCGGCCAGAGCCTCGGCGGCGCGGCGGGCGCCGTGTCCCGTCCCGCACGCCTCGCCCGTACCGCCCGCGCCGCCCGAACTTCCCGTACCGCCCGCGCCGTCGCCACGCCGTGCCCCGCCGCCGCCCCGGCCAGCACCACCCCCGCCGCCACCCGCCCCGTCCCCCCGAAGGACGGCAGCGACGCCGTCGCCGCGACGAGGCCCGCCACGGCGGCCGCCGCGTGGCCGTGGGCCGCGCGGCGGCGGGCGGGGTCGAAGAAGGCCGCG
This sequence comes from Streptomyces sp. RK9, assembly GCF_045070545.1. Taxonomy (NCBI): domain Bacteria; kingdom Bacillati; phylum Actinomycetota; class Actinomycetes; order Kitasatosporales; family Streptomycetaceae; genus Streptomyces; species Streptomyces sp. RK9. Next base: position 859,043 of record NZ_CP173704.1, read on the forward strand.
TGGACGAGCCAGGCCAACTCGCCGGCGAGGCCGACGGCGGCCGTGCCGATGAGGGTCCAGCGGGGGCCGGGCACCCGCCCCGGGGGTACGCCGACGACGAGGGTGCCGCTCAGGAGGAGGACGATCCCGGCGTGGTAGAAGCCGCGGGTGCGGTCGGCCCAGCGCAGGCTGAGGGTGGCGTGGCCGCGCTGGACGTTGCGCAGCCAGCGGGTCGGCCGCCCGCCCTGCATCTCGCCGGGCCACCACTGGGCCAACTCCTCGGGCAGGGTGTCGTAGCGGCGGGCCCAGACGGCGGCCTGGACGGCGCCGATCTGCGCGAGTCCGGAGGCGATGAACAGGGACACCGCGGCGTCCGGCCAGCGGGCGAAGCGGGGCTGGGCCGCGGCGAGCGTCGGCAGGAGCAGCGCGGCCATGGTGAAGCTCGCCCCGGCGAGCAGCGGGGCCGCGAAGCCGCCGAGGCCCTGGATGCTGGCGGCGTACCCGAGGGGGAGCGGCGGCTGCCAGGTGTCGCGGGGGAGCCGCCGCGGCGCCCGCGCCGCCCGCCGCACCCCCCGGCGCGGCGCACCGGCACCACGCGGGGCCCGCGCCCCGCCTCGGCGCCGCGGACCGCCTCGGCCCGCGCCCGGCGCACCGCCGCCTCCACCCTCACCCGGCGCACCGCCACCTCTGCCCGCGCCCGACGCACCACCCCCGCCGCCCCGCCGGCCACGCGCCCCCCTCCCCTCAGCTCCGGGAACGCGGGCACCCCCGCTCGTGCCGCTCGTCGACCCCGCCGCACTCGGCGCACACCCGCCCGCGGCCGCGGGTGCCGCCGAACTGGAGGCGGCGGGTGCCGGTGGTGCCCGTGCGGGCCGGGGGGACGATCTGGTGGGGGCCGGGGCGCAGGCCGAAGGCGCCGCGCAGGAGCCGCATGACCTGTTCGACGGAGTCGGCGGTCGGCTGGGGCTCGGCGGGCAGCGTGAAGTACAGCTCGACGCCGTCGGGCGGGTGCAGGCTCACGGACTGAAGCGTTCCGCCCATGCGTTCGAAAAGGGCGCGCAGCGTCGGCTCCGCCGCGGGAACGAGAAACCTGGGCAGTTCGTCCGCGGCCACGGACAGTCGTACGTGAATGACCATCTGCATGGGATGCATCACCCCCCGTAATGCGGACAAGCATACGGACCGGGGGTATTGATCACGAGTACTTCGCCATTTCGCGGGGGCACCGCCGAAGAACACCCGGCCGCCACCGGAGAAGCACCGGAGAACACCGAACAGACACGGAAAAACCCCGGCGCCGTCATGGCGCCGGGGCGTTCTTCCGATAGGACGGGGGAGGCGGCATCGGGGGGACAAGCCACCTCCCCCGATGAGGACCGAACTCTCAAGTCAACGCCGCCACCGGGGGAAGAGGACGGCGCGGACCCCGCAGTGGAGACCGGTCCCGGGCCCTTGGATTCCTGCCAGATCCGCCGGGCTCACCACCATCCTGCGCCGCCCGCAACCGGAAACGGGCAGGCGAAGGGCCTCTGCCGCCGGGTCATTGGTCCTTAAAAACCTGGTGAGTTCGCGCCACGTTAGACTCGCCCGGCACAAGCGGAACACGGCACGGAACACGGCACGCGGGGGTACGGGGATGAACGGGCACGGGGAGGCCACAGCGTGAAGGACCCGAAAAAGATCATTCTTTTCGTCCTCGTGGTGTTCGTCCTGTACGTGATCATCACCGACCCGGCCAAGGCCGCGGACTACGTCCAGGTAGGGTTCGAGGGCATTTCGAACGCCGCCAAGGCCATCGGCGACTTCATGACCTGGGTCGCCAACGGCGGCAAGGACGACTGAGGGAGCGCGCCCGTGATCCGCCATCTGGTCCTCTTCAAGCTCAACGACGGCGTCGAGCGCGACGACCCCCGCGTCGTCGCGGGCGTCAAGGCCTTCGAGGAGCTCGGCGGGATCATCCCCGAGCTGCGCTTCTGGGAGTGCGCCTGGAACATCTCCGAGCGCCCCATCGCGTACGACTACGCCATCAACTCGGCCGTCGACGACACCGATGCGCTCACCCGCTACCTGGAGCACCCCGCGCACCAGGCGGGCGTCGGACTGTGGCGCGAGTTCGCCACGTGGGTGATCGCCGACTACGAGTTCTGAGGCCGCCGCCGCGTTTTCCACGGCCCCGCACCGGGAACGGTGCGGGGCCGTTTCGCGCCTTCTGCCCCAACTTGCCCCTCAACACGGAGTTATCAGGTGCTTGCACACAGTGCACATGTCTTGTGATGCTATGACCGCTTTTGACGGATGAGTTGACCGAGGTCGACCGAGCTTGACCGAGCTCGGCCGGACTCGCCGGAGAAGGGGTGGCGTTGACCGTGCCGGCCAGTTCTGCGCCCGAAGCACTGCCCGCCCAGGTGACCGAAGGGCCACCCGTGAAGGCCCCGAGCACCCGGGGCGCCGACACCCGCGCCCTCACCCAGGTCCTGTTCGCCCAGCTCAAGGGGCTCACCGTGGGCACCCCCGAGCACGGCAGGGTGCGCGGCGCGCTCATCGAGGCCAACCTGCCCCTGGTGCGCTACGCGGCCGCCCGCTTCCGCAGCCGCAACGAGCCGATGGAGGACGTCGTCCAGGTCGGCACCATCGGCCTCATCAACGCCATCGACCGCTTCGACCCCGACCGGGGCGTGCAGTTCCCGACCTTCGCCATGCCCACGGTCGTCGGCGAGATCAAGCGGTACTTCCGCGACAACGTGCGCACCGTCCACGTACCGCGCCGGCTGCACGAGCTGTGGGTGCAGGTCACCGGGGCGACGGAGGACCTGACCACGTCCTTCGGGCGCTCGCCCACCACCGCCGAGATCGCCGAGCGACTGCGGATCACCGAGGAGGAGGTGCTCTCCTGCATCGAGGCCGGGCGTTCGTACCACGCGACGTCCCTGGAGGCCGCGCAGGAGGGCGACGGGCTGCCCGGGCTCCTGGACCGGCTCGGGTACGAGGACCCGGCCCTTGACGGCGTCGAGCACCGCGACCTGGTCCGGCACCTGCTGGTCCAACTGCCCGAGCGGGAACAGCGGATCCTGCTCCTTCGCTACTACAGCAATCTGACGCAGTCCCAGATCAGCGCAGAATTGGGCGTTTCCCAGATGCATGTGTCGCGACTGCTCGCCAGGAGCTTCGCGCGGCTTCGGTCCGCAAATCGGATCGAGGCGTAACCGTATCGGGTGGAACAGCCTTTCGGCCGTTACCGACGGAGCCACGGCCGAAAAAGTCTCAGACCCCCTCTTTCCTGCACGGACGTCACCCTCACTTGTCGACAAGTCACTACAGCGTGTTGCCGACATGTGACATTCTGCTGGAACCGCGTTTGCCGGGGCCCCGCCGCCGGTATTCAGGTGGAGGCTGCGTTCCTTCGACGGGGCGCCGGCCGCGACCGTCCGCGACCTCAAGGGGGTGGCATGTCCGCAGACCAGGGCAGCTCGAAGGTGCTCACGCTCACGCTCGAAGACAGTGCGAGCGAATCAGCGCCCGACGCGCTCAAGGGTTCCGAGGCCGTATCCCCGGCCCCGGGAGCCATCGACACCCGCACCCTGTCCCGCTCCCTCTTCCTGCGGCTCGCCGCACTCGACCAGGACAGCCCCGAGCGTGCCTACGTCAGAGACACCCTGATCGAGCTCAACCTCCCCCTGGTGCGGTACGCCGCGGCCCGCTTCCGCAGCCGCAACGAACCGATGGAGGACATCGTCCAGGTCGGCACCATCGGCCTCATCAAGGCGATCGACCGGTTCGACTGCGAACGCGGCGTGGAGTTCCCGACGTTCGCGATGCCGACCGTCGTCGGCGAGATCAAGCGCTTCTTCCGGGACACCAGTTGGTCCGTGCGCGTCCCGCGCCGGCTCCAGGAGCTGCGCCTGGCCCTCACGAAGGCCAGCGACGAGCTCGCCCAGCGCCTCGACCGCTCGCCCACGGTGCCCGAACTGGCCGCCGTGCTCGGCGTGTCCGAGGAGGACGTGGTCGACGGCCTCGCCGTCGGCAACGCGTACACCGCCTCCTCCCTCGACTCCCCCGCCCCCGAGGACGACGGCGGCGAGGGCTCCCTCGCGGACCGCCTCGGCTACGAGGACACCGCCCTGGAGGGCGTCGAGTACCGCGAGTCCCTGAAGCCGCTCCTCGCCAAACTGCCCCCGCGCGAGCGCCGCATCATCATGCTGCGCTTCTTCGCGAACATGACGCAGTCCCAGATCGGCGAGGAGGTCGGCATCTCGCAGATGCACGTCTCGCGCCTGCTGACGCGGACGCTGGCGCAGCTGCGGGAAGGGCTCATCGCGGACTGAGCCCTTCGGCCGGTCCTCGGTTGCCGGATGGCACGGATCCTGTTGACAGGGTTCCTAATTGACGGAGCGTCAGCCACACTGGCGCGATGCTTCGTGGTGCGTGGAGTGGCGGACGTGGCCGCCGGGGCGCGATGGCGGGTGCCTCGGCGGTCGTACTGGGTCTGGGCGGGCTTGTCGCCGCGTGCGGCGGTGACGGGCGGGACGGCTTCGTGGCCACCGGTGCGGCCGGGGGCGGGCCGGAGAAGGGGTCCGGGAAGACCGTGGGGCCGGGCGGGGACGTGGAGTTCGTGCCGCTGGACGGGAAGCCGTCCGGGAGCCCGTCCGGGAGCCCGTCCGAGGGGTCGTCGGGGAAGGGCTCAGGGGCGGGTGGATCCGGGCGGGGCGGGGGTGACGACGGCCGTTCCCCCGGCGGGGGTTCGCCCGGCGGCAGCGCCAGTTCAGACTCCCCGGACGCGCCGAGCAGCCCGTCGACCGGCCACGGCAAGGGCGGCGGCGAAGTTGATGACGGCACCCGCCCCGGCTCCCCGAGCGACACCACCCCCGGCCCCGGCACTCCCCCGAAGCCCGGGCCGAACCCGACCCCGGACCCGGACCCGGACCCGGATCCCAAGCCGAACCCGGACCCGAAGCCCGAACCCCCCGCCCCCGCCGCCCTCAAGGTCGGCGAGCCCCGGCGCGCCGCCGGGGACAAGCGGTGGTGCGAGGACGTGACCGTCAGCTTCCGCAACACCGGGGGGTCCGCGGTGCGTTCGGGCAGCCTGACGTTCGGTACGCACATCATCGGCGCCCTCGGCGTGGACTGGGGGTCGATCGAGTCCACGCGGAAGCTCCCGGCACCCATCAAGGCCGGGAGAACCGTGAAGAAGACTTGGCCTGTTTGTGTCGACTGGTGGCGCGTTCCGCTCGGCATGCGGGCCGAGACGCGCGTGGTCGACGTGGAGTGGAAGTAGCGCCCGAGGAGGCCGAGGACGCGCCCCCGGGCGCGCGCACCCGCGTACGGGCGCGCGCCGGAGCGTTACTTCAGCGCCAGCCAGGCCACCGCGGCCACGATCACGATCGCCGCGACCACGCCCACGATGAGGCCGATGCGCGGGCCCGCCGGGGCCGCCGCCTGCCGCTGCGCGCGGCCGCCCTGCGGCGGCTCGTCGACGAAGGCGCGGAACATCTGAGTGGAGCCCGCCGGGTCGTGCTGGCCCTCGGGGCCCGGGGCGCCCTGCGGTGCATGGGGGTTGTGTGCCATGGGGCAGGACCCTAGCGAATCCCCGCCGCCCGGCCCAACCCCCGCTGACCGGCGGCTTTACCTCCGTGGTCCGAGACCTTTGCCAGCCCTTTAGCCCGTTGGTCCGGTTTTAGTTTGCCTGTGGCAACCAACTGCTTCTATGGTTGCCCTAAGCAACGAAACATGAAGGTGGATGCCATGGCCGCACAGCGTGAATACGCGGAGCTGGCCCGCCAGCTCAGCGCCATCGGCGCCGTGAAGCGCGGCCTCGGCCGCGGCCTGCCCGCCGACTGCCCGAGCGGCTCCGCCGCCGTGCTCACGCTGCTCCAGCGCCACGGCGAGATGCGGATGAGCCGCCTCGCGGAACTCCTCGCCGTCGACATGTCGGTGACCAGCCGCCATGTCGCGCACGTCGCGGAGCGCGGCTGGATCGACCGGGCCCCGGACCCCGCGGACAGGCGCTCGCGCATCCTGCGGCTCACGCCCGCGGGCGAGGCCAAGTTCGAGGAGCTGTCCGAGCTGTCCATCGCCACCCTCGCCCACTACCTGCACGACTGGTCCGACGCCGACGTCGGCCACCTCAGCTCGTTGCTCGCACGCCTGCGTGCGGGGTTCGGGGACTGCCGCGCGGCTTCGGCCCGGCTCCCCGGACCGCCGCACGCGCTCGAAAAACCCTCCGAACCCACCCGTACACCCGCGTAAGAATCAGGAAAAGGAACCCATGGCAACATCCACACCGTCCGGTGTGCGGGGCAGCCATGCCAAGCACGGAGCGCACGGGCACCCCGACAGCGGCGCCCCGATGACGCACCGGCAGATCATGGAGGCCCTGTCCGGCCTCCTGCTCGGCATGTTCGTCGCGATCCTGTCGTCGACGATCGTCTCCAACGCCCTGCCCGAGATCATCGGTGACCTCGGCGGCGGCCAGTCCGCCTACACCTGGGTCGTCACCGCCGCACTGCTCTCGATGACGGCGAGCACCCCGCTGTGGGGCAAGCTGTCGGACCTCTTCAGCAAGAAGGCGCTCGTCCAGATAGCCCTGGTCATCTATGTCCTCGGCTCGGTCGTCGCCGGTCTCTCGCAGAACGCCGGGATGCTGATCGCCTGCCGCGTGGTGCAGGGCATCGGCGTCGGCGGCCTCTCGGCGCTCGCCCAGATCGTCATGGCCGCGATGATCTCCCCGCGCGAGCGCGGCCGTTACTCCGGCTACCTCGGCGCGACCTTCGCCGTCGCCACCGTCGGCGGCCCGCTGCTCGGCGGCGTCATCACCGACACCTCCTGGCTCGGCTGGCGCTGGTGCTTCTACGTCGGCGTGCCCTTCGCGATCATCGCCCTGATCGTGCTCCAGAAGACCCTGAAGCTGCCCGTCGTGAAGCGGCAGGTCAAGGTCGACTGGGCCGGCGCCTTCTTCATCACGGCCGCCGTCTCGCTGCTCCTGGTCTGGGTGACCTTCGCGGGCTCCGGCTCCGGCAAGAAGTACGACTGGCTGTCGTGGCAGTCGTACACGATGGTCGGCGGCTCGATCCTGCTCGGCCTGCTGTTCCTGCTCGTGGAGTCCAGGGCCAGCGAGCCGATCATCCCGCTGCGGCTGTTCCGCAACCGCACCATCGCCCTCGCCTCGGTCGCCTCGCTGTTCGTCGGCGTCGCGATGTTCGCGGGCACCGTCTTCTTCAGCCAGTACTTCCAGCTGGCGCGCGGCAAGTCGCCGACGATGTCCGGCGTCATGACGATCCCGATGATCGCGGGCCTGTTCGTGTCGTCCACCGTCTCGGGACAGCTGATCACCAAGACGGGCAAGTGGAAGGCCTGGCTGGTGAGCGGCGGTGTGCTGCTGACCGCGGGCCTCGGGCTCCTCGGCACCATGCGGTACGACACCGCGTACTGGCACATCGCCTGCTACATGGCCCTGATGGGCCTCGGCATCGGCATGATGATGCAGAACCTGGTGCTGTGCACGCAGAACCAGGTCGCGCCCGAGGACATCGGCGCCGCCAGCTCCGTCGTCACCTTCTTCCGTTCCCTCGGCGGCGCCATGGGCGTCTCGGCGCTCGGCGCCGTGATGTCGACGCGCATCACCGACTACGTGAAGGACGGCCTCGCCGACCTCGGCCCGCAGGGCGCCGCCCTCGGCCACGGCGGCACCGGCGGGGGCGGCATCCCGGACCTGGACGCGCTGCCCGCGCCGTTCCGGACCGTCATGGAGAGCGCCTACGGCCACGGCATCGCGGACGTGTTCCTGATCGCCGCGCCCATCGCGTTCCTCGCGTTCGTGGTCACCCTCTTCATCAAGGAGGTGCCGCTGCGCACGGCCGGAGCGCTCGCGCAGGCCGCCGAGTCCGGCGACACCTCCGCGCCCACCGTCACCACCGCCCCCGCGGCGACCGCCTCCGCACCGGCCGACCCCGAGCCCGTGCTCGCCGCCGTCGCCGCGCACACCGAGGCCGGACCCGAGGGCACCCAGCGGCTCGCCGCCACGGCGTCCGTCGCGGGCTCCGGCACGGCGGCCGCGCAGGACACCGGCGGGGGCGTGCCGGTACGCGGCTTCGTGCGCGGCGCCGAGAGCGCGCCCGTGCCCCGGGCCGCGGTCACGCTGATCTCCCTCGGCGGGCGGCAGCTCGGCCGCGCGGTCGCCCAGGACGACGGCTCCTACGCCGTGGACGCCCCCGGCGCCGGCTCGTACGTCCTGATCGCCTCCGCCGACGGGTTCCAGCCGCAGGCCTCGACCGTCGTGGTCGGCGCCGAGCCGCTCGCGTACGACCTGCTCCTGAGCGGCACCAGCGGGCTCGGCGGCGTCGTGCGCACCGCCGACGCGAAGCTGCCCGTGGCCGGCGCGATGGTCGTCGTGACCGATGTGCGCGGGGACGTGCTCGCCACCGGGACCTCCGGCGAGCAGGGCGACTTCGCCTTCGCCGAGCTGGTCCCGGGGCCCGTGACCGTCGCCGTGAACGCGGCCGGGCACCGCCCTGTGGCCCTGCCCGTCGAGGTGTCCGCCGTCGGCGTCACCCGCGTCGAGGTCGAACTGCGCTCCGGCGCGCGCGTGCTCGGCACCGTGCGGGCCGCGGGCGGGCCGCTGAACGGCGCGCGCGTCACGCTCGTCGACGCGGCCGGGAACGTCGTGGCCACCGCCACCACCGGGACGGACGGCGAGTACGCCTTCACCGACCTGGACGGCGGCGAGTACACGGTCATCGCGACCGGCTACCCGCCCGTGGCCACGGGCCTGACGGTCGGCGGCGACGGTGGCGACGGCGGCGTCGTCGAAGGGCACGACATCGAACTCGCCCACCCGGGCGAGTGATGGACCCCGCCTTGGGGCCGCGCTTTGAGCGGACGCGGCCCCGGGCGGTGCGTAGGGCCCCCGGGACGGTGGCGACGCGACGGTTGGGGACGGCCGGTCGCCACCGCCGGGGGCCGATTGCTTTTGTGGGCTGTCGCCCTGGGGGCACGGCCTTGTGGACTTCGGCAAGGAGTGGAAACGGGATGGGACTGACTGCGCGAGTTCGGACGCGGGACGGTTGGGCGGTACCGCACGCGGTCGTCACCGTCACCGACATGACGGGGACGCAGGTGCTGCGCGCCGACGCCGACGGCGAGGGCGTGGTGCGGGACGCCACGGAGCTGGCCGCCGGGCCGTACACCGTCATCGTCACCGCCGTCGGGTACGCGCCCGCGGCCGCCACCGCCCTGGTCACCGCGAGCGGCCGTGCCGACGTCGGCCAGGTCGTCCTCGGCCGCGCGGGCGGCACGGAGCTGCCGCCGCCCGGGCCGTGGACGATCGACCCCGTGCACTCGTCCGTGGCCGCCGTCGCCCAGCATCTGGGGATCTCCAGCGTGCGCGGGCGGTTCGGCGAGTTCTCGGGGCGTGTGGAGATCGCCGAGAACGCCGAGAACATGGAGAAGTCGCGGGTCGAGGCGGTCATAGGGGCCGCGTCCATCGACACCGGCAACGCGATGCGCGACGGGCACCTGAAGTCCGGCGACTTCCTGGACGTCGAGACGTACCCGGAGATCACCTACCGGTCGACCGGACTCGAACCCGCCGGATCCGACCGCTGGACCGTGCGCGGCGAACTCGGCATGCACGGCGTCGTACGCCCCGTCGACCTCGACCTGGCCTACCTCGGCACCGGCGCCGACCCGTGGGGCGGCACCCGCGCGGCCTTCCGCGCCACCGCCGAACTGCGCCGCGAGGACTTCGCCATGAACTACAACCAGGTGCTCCAGGCGGGCATCTCGGCGATCGGCACGACGCTGAAGGTGGAGCTGGACATCCAGGCGGTGCAGGGCGAGAGCCTGCCGCAGGGCTAGGCGGGTCCGGCGCTGCGGGCGCGGTCAGCGGCGTACCGTCGTGGCCATGACGCCCCCGAACATCGCCACCAACACCACCGTGTCCCTCGCGGAGTTGCTGGACTTCGTCCGGCCTCGGCACAGGGCCCTGCTGCTCACCACCCGCGCCGACGGCACCCCGCAGGCCTCCCCGCTGACCTGCGGGGTCGACGACTCGGGCCGGATCGTGGTCTCCACGTACCCCGAGCGCGCCAAGACCCGCAACGCCAAGCGGAACCCACGGGTCAGCGTGGTGGTCCTGTCGGACGAGTGGAACGGCCCGTGGGTCCAGGTCGACGGCAGCGCGGAGGTGATCGACGCCCCGGAGTCGGTGGAGCCGCTCGTCGAGTACTACCGCAACATCGCGGGCGAGCACCCCGACTGGGACGAGTACCGCGAGGCGATGCGGACGCAGGGCAAGTCGCTGATCCGCGTCACCCCGGAGCGGTGGGGTCCGGTGGCTACCGGGGGCTTTCCTCCTCGGTGACCCCCGTGGTGGCTCCCCCGGCCGGGGTTTCCCCGGCGGCGCCACGCTCCCCGTGCTCCCCGTCCCCGGCGAGGACGGCCGGGTCCAGCATCGACTCGATGCCCGCGATCATCAGGTCCAGGGCGATCGTGAAGTCCCTGGCCCACATCTCGGAGACGGTGCCCTCGCCGCGGGACTCCATGAGCTCCGCGGCGGACCGCACCGCCTCGTTGCTGGCGAGTTCCTCGTTCACCGTGCCGACGGCGTCCCTGAAGTACTCGTCCTGGGTCATGCCCGCGGCCGCGCAGCGCGCGAGGAAGTGCCCCTCGATGGTCCCGAAGCCGTACACGAACTGGAACACCGCGGCGATCGCGCCGTTCTGGCGGTAGGGCGTGAGCCCGGTGTTCCGCACGGCCTTCTGGATGGCGAGGGAGAACGCGAGCCAGTTCGGCCCGATGTTCAGGAACTCGCCGATCAGCGGCGACACCCAGGGGTGGCGGACCAGCAGGTCGCGGTATTCGGCGGCCAGTTCGCGCAGCTGCTCGCGCCACGCGTCGGGCGCGGCCTCGGTGTCGGGGAGGCGGACCTCCTCGGCGACCCGGTCGAGGGCCAGTTCGAGGAGGTCGTCCTTGGTGTCCACGTACCAGTACACGGACATCGCGGTGACGTTCAGCTCGGTGGCGAGCCTGCGCATGGAGAACTTGGCGAGGCCCTCGGCGTCCAGGAGCCGGATGGTCGCCTCGGTGATGCGGTCCCGGTCGAGTCCGCTCGGCTGGGCGCCCTTCCGGCTCGTGCCGCGCGGCGCCTTGCCCTCCAGCCAGACGCTCGTGCGGGCCGCTCGCCCGGCGCGGTCGGCCTTCGTCATGGCGCACCTTCCTGGTCCTGGTCGGCGTGCTGTGCTTCGTCAGCGCGCTGTGCTTCGCCCTGCTGGGTTCTACTCGGCGGCCGGGGTCGCCCGCTGCACAGAGTCTGCCCTCTCCGCCCGCCACAGCAACGCCGCCGCCAGCGCGCCGCCGAGGAACAGCGCCACCGCGCCGACGAGCTGACTCGTCTCCAGGCCGGACGAGAACGCGTCCGAGATCCGCTCCCGCTCGCCCGCCGAGCCCGCCGCCGCCATCGCCGCCGGGAACGACGTCGCCGACACCGCGACGAGCGCCGAGAAGCGGGAGCTGAGGACCGCGCCGAGCACGGCGACGCCGAGGCCGTTGCCGAACTCCGCGAGCGTGCCGTTGATGCCCGCGCCCACGCCGGCCTTCTCCACCGGGATCGCGCCCATGATGGCGTTGGCCATCGCGGGCATCGCGAACGAGATGCCCGCGCCCATCAGGACCAGGCCCGCCAGCATGCCCGAGTAGTCGTGCGCGCCGAACGACGCGACGACGGCGAGGCCGCCCGCCAGCATCGTCATGCCCGTCAGGATCGTGCCGGGCGTGCCCAGCTTGGCGTGCAGCTTCGCGCCGAGGCCCACGAGGTTCAGGGCGACCACGGTGACGGCGAGCGGCGCGGTGCGCAGGCCCGCCTCCAACGGCTCGTACCCGAGCACGAACTGCAGGTGCTGGGTGAGCAGGAACAGCGAGCCGCCGAGGCCGAAGGCCACCAGGACCGCGCCCATCACGGCGCCGATGAAGCGCTTGTTCTGGAAGAAGTGCATGTCCAGCATCGGGTACGGGATCCGCAGCTCCCACAGCGCGAAGGCGCCGAGGACGACCACGCCGACGCCCGCCGCCACCAGGACCTGTCCCGAGGTCCAGCCGTGCTCGGGCCCCGAGATGATCGCGTACACGACCGAGGCCATGCCTATGGTCGACAGGAGCGCGCCGAGCAGGTCGGGGCGGTCGCCCTGGGGGTTCTTGGACTCGGGCACCATCTTGACGACGGCGACGATGCCGACGAGCGCGACGGGGATGTTGATCAGGAAGATCGAGCCCCACCAGAAGTGGTTCAGCATGAAGCCGCCGAGCAGCGGACCCGCGGCGAAGCCGAGGGAGTTGACGGTCGCCCACAGGCCGATCGCCTTGACCCGCTCGGCGTCGTCGAAGAGCTGCACGACGACCGCGAGCGTCGTCGTCATCAGGAGCGCGCCGCCCACGCCCATGCCCGCGCGGGCCGCGATGAGCTGCGTGGAGGTCTGGGCGAGGCCCGCCGCGAGCGAGCCGATGCCGAACAGGGCCAGGCCCGCGGTCAGCAGCTTCTTGCGGCCGTAGCGGTCGGCGGCGCTGCCCGCGGTGAGCAGCAGGCCCGACTGCACCAGCGAGTACGCGTTGATCATCCACTGGATGTCGGCCGACGAGGCGTCCAGCTCGCTGGTGAGCGAGGGGATCGCGACGCTGAGGACGGTGTTGTCGAGCAGCACGGTGAGCTGGGCCAGGCAGATGACGCCGAGGATCAGCCAGCGCTGCGGGTGGCGGCCGTCGGGCGCGGTGACGGCTTCCGGGTTGTCGGCGGTGGTCGCCGTCATAAGGGGCTCCTTCTCTTCTACGGTGTACGTCGATGGGTAGACGTACACCGTAGAGGAAGTCCCATACGGTGTACAAGAGGGTTCTGGCGGGACGCTCAGTTCTTGGGGTCGGTGAGGTCGTAGAACGTGGCGTCCCCGGCGGTGACCTTGGTGAAGGTCTTCGTCACCCAGGTGGAGATCTGAGCCGCGGTGCCCTGGTCGCCGCCCGCGCCTGCGCCCGTGCCACCGCCTCCCCTGCCTCCGCCCATGCCGCCTCCGGCGATGAAGTAGTGGATCCTGCCGTCGGCCACGTAGCTCTTGAACTGGGCGAGGGTCGGGGACGGGTCGCTGCCGTTGAAGCCGCCGATGGCCATCACCGGCTCGCCGGTGGCGAGTTGGTGGCTCGCCGCGTTCTGCGAGCCGATCGCCGCGGCGGCCCAGGTGTAGTCACCGGCGTTCGCTTCCAGGAGGCGCTTCTCCTCGGTGCCGACCTGGGCGCCGTTGAGGAGGCCGCCCATGCCGCCGCGTTGGGCGGAGGGCTGGCCCTGCGGGCTCTGCGGGTTCTGTCGGCCCTGGCCCTGCTGCCCCGGAGGCTGGTTCGGTCGGCCTTGGCCTTGGGCCTGCCCCTGCCCCTGCCCCTGCTGCCCAGGAGGCCGACCCCCGCCGTCCCCGCCAGGACCACCGGCGCCCCCGGGCCCGCCGCCACCGCCAGGACCCCCGGGCCCACCGCCCATCCGCCCCGCCCCCGCGGGCCCCGCCGTCACGATCGACCCGGTGTGCGGGCTGTCCACCGTGGACAGCGTGTACGCCACCGGACCGGCGAGCGACGCCGCGAGGCCGACGCCGACGGCCGTGAGGGCGAGCCGCCGTCCGAGCCGGGCCGCGAGCAGCAGCCCCGCCGCGCCCGCGAGCCCCGCCACAAGGACGGCCCAGCGCAGCCACGGCACGTAGTCCGGCGTACGGCCGAGGAGTTCGTACGCCCACCAGGCCGTCACCGCGACCGCGCCGCCGAGCACCACGCCCGCCCACGCCCTGGCGCGCTCCTCCCACAGCACGGTCGCGCCCATGCCGACGAGCGCCGCGAGGTAGGGGGCGAGGGCCACCGTGTAGTACTGGTGGAAGATCCCGGCCATGAAGCTGAAGACGGCCGCGGTCATGAGGAGCGAGCCGCCCCAGGCCGCGAACGCCGCCCGCGCGGTGTCCGTCCTGCGCGCCCGCCACGTCACGATCAGGCCCCCGACCAGCAGGATCAGCGCGGCCGGAAGCAGCCAGGAGATCTGGCCGCCCACCTCGGAGTTGAACATCCTGCCGAGCCCGGTCTCGCCCCAGCGGCCCCCGCCGCCGGGTCCGCCGCCCCCGCCGACGCTGCCGGTCTCCTCGCCGTTGATGCGGCCGAGGCCGTTGTAGCCGAAGGTCAGCTCCAGGAAGGAGTTGTGCTGGGAGCCGCCGACGTACGGGCGCGAGGACTCGGGCCACAGCTCGACGACCGCGACCCACCAGCCGCCCGCGACGACCGTCGCGAGCCCGGACAGGGCGAGTTGGCCGAGGCGCTTGGGCAGCCGCACCGGCGCGCACACCGCGTACAGGACCGCGAGCGGCGGCAGGATCAGGAACGCCTGCAGGGTCTTGGCGAGGAACGCGAGGCCGACGGCGACGCCCGCCCCCACCAGCCACTTGGTGCGCCCGTGCTCCAGGGCGCGCAGGACGCAGTAGACGGTGACGGTCATCAGGAGCGCGAGCAGCGCGTCGGGGTTGTTGAAGCGGAACATCAGCGCGGCGACCGGCGTGAGCGCGAGGACCGCGCCCGCGATCAGCCCGGCGGCGGCGCTGAAGCGGCGGCGCACGGCGGCGTACAGGACGGCGACCGTGGCCACGCCCATCAGCGCCTGCGGAAGCAGGATCGCCCAGGAGCTGAGGCCGAAGAGCCGCACGGACAGGGCCATCGGCCAGAGCGCGGCCGGGGGCTTGTCGACGGTGATGGCGTTGCCCGCGTCCAGGGAGCCGAAGAACATCGCCTTCCAGCTCTGCCCACCGGCCTGCGCGGCGGCGGAGTAGAAGGAGTTGGCGTAGCCGGACGCGCCGAGGTCGTACACGTAGAGGACGGCCGTGGCCAGGAGCAGGCCGAGGAAGGCGGGGCGCACCCAGCGCGCGTCCTCGGCGCGGCCGCGCCACACCAGGGCCGCGGCGGGTGGATGGGTCGTGGTCATCGGGAGTTCCTCGCTTCGTACGTGTACGTGGGGGAGGGCGCCGGCTCCGTACCGGCCGGTGTCGGCTCCGTACGCCGGTCCGGGAACACCCACGCGCGGAGCAGCAGGAAGCGCAGGACGGTCGCCGCGAGGTTGGCGACGACGAGGACGGCCAGCTCGGTGCCGTGCGAGGCGTCATCGGCGGCCGCGTCGAGCGCCGCGAGGGAGCCGCTGGTCAGGGCCAGGCCGATGGCGAAGACCACCAGGCCCTGCGCCTGGTGGCGGACGGCGCGCGCACGGCCGCGTACTCCGAAGGTGAGCCTCCGGTTGGCCGCCGTGTTGGCGACGGCGGACACGAGGAGGGCCAGCGCGTTGGCCGCCTGCGACCCCGTGAACGTACGGAAGCCGGAGTACAGGAGGAGATAGAAGACAGTGGAGAGCACACCGACGACGCAGAAGCCGACGAGTTGGCGGGGCAGTGTGCGCGGTACGCCCTTCAGCGCGCGGTCGCGCGGATCGTCCCCGAAGGGGCGCACAAGCCGGTCAAGAGGGAGCGCGCCCACCGCGAGGGCGCGGCCCACGCGCCACACGCCCTTCAGGTCCTCGGCCGCCGTCCTGACGATGTGGACGGACGAGTCCGGGTCGTCGACCCAGTCGACGGGCACCTCGTGGATGCGCAGGCCCGCCCGCTCGGCGAGCACCAGCATCTCGGTGTCGAAGAACCACCCCGTGTCCTCGACCAGCGGCAGCAACTCCCCTGCCACATCCGCCCGGAGCGCCTTGAACCCGCACTGCGCGTCGGAGAACCGGGCGTGCAGCGAGCCCCGCAGGACGAGGTTGTACGCGCGCGAGACGAACTCCCGCTTGCCGCCGCGCACCACGCGTGAACTGCGCGCGAGCCGGGAGCCGATCGCCAGGTCCGAGTGGCCGGAGATCAGCGGCGCGACCAGCGGGAGCAGCGCGTTGAGGTCCGTGGACAGGTCCACGTCCATGTACGCGAGCACGGGCGCGTCCGAGGCGGACCAGACGGCGCGCAGCGCCCGCCCGCGCCCCTTCTCCTCAAGGCGTACGTACCGCACGTCGGGGACCTGCGCCGCGAGCCCGGCCCCCACCCGCGGGGTGCTGTCCGTGGAGGCGTTGTCGGCGATCGTGATCCGGAAGCGGTACGGGAAGGTCCGCGCGAGGTGGTCGCGCAGCCTGTGCACGGACGGCGGGAGGTCCTTCTCCTCGTTGTGGACCGGGATGACGATGTCGAGGACAGGTGGCGTCGGTACGTCGTGTCGGAGGCTGTGTGCGGGCAGGTGCGCCCGCGTCGGCAGCGTGCCCGATGGCCCCTTGGCAGAGTCGGTTGGCATGCGTCCGACGCTCGCCAAGCGCGCTGTCAGGGCTGTGTGGTGAGGCTGTGGCCCGTCTGTGAGTACGGGAGTTGTTCTTGGTGCGCGGGCAGGTGGACGGTGAACACCGTCTTGCCGGGCTCGCTCGTCACCGTCACGTCGCCGTCGTGCGCGGCCACGACCGCCCGCACGATCGCGAGGCCGAGACCCGTTGAACCGTGGGCGCGCGAGCGTGAGGAGTCGCCGCGCGCGAACCGTTCGAAGACGTGCGGAAGCAGGTCGGGCGGGATGCCGGGACCGTCGTCGGCGACGTCGACGCGCACCCGGGGCCCCTCGTGGCGCACGCGCGCGGTGACGGTGGTGCCCGGCGGAGTGTGGGTGCGGGCGTTGCCGAGGAGGTTCGCCAGGACCTGGTGGACGCGGGCCGGGTCGGCGAGGACGAGCGCGGGGTCCGGCGGCAGGTCGAGGCGCCAGGTGTGGTCGGGTCCCGCGGCGCGGGCGTCGCTGAGGACGTCGACGACGAGGGGGGAGAGGTCGGTGGGTTCGTACGTGAGGGGGCCCGGGGCCGGGCCCCGGAGCGCCGGGGCCGACGTACCGCCGCCGGGGCCGGCGCCGCGGTCCACGTCCAGGCGGGCGAGCAGCAGCAGGTCCTCGACCAGGCCGGTCATCCGGGTGGCCTCGGACTCGATGCGGCCGAGGGCGTGCCGGGTGTCGGGGCCCGCCTCCTCGTGGCCCCTGCGGGTCAGTTCGGCGTAGCCGCGGATGGAGGCGAGCGGGGTGCGCAGCTCGTGGCCGGCGTCGGCGACGAACTGGCGCACCCGGGTCTCGCTGCGCTGGCGCGCGTGCAGCGCCGAGTGGACGTGGTCGAGCATGCGGTTGAGCGCGGCGCCGACCTGGCCGACCTCGGTGCGGGCGTCGGCCTCGGCGTCGGGGACGCGTTCGTGGAGGGCCACCTCGCCGCTGTGCAGGGGGAGTTCGGAGACGCGGGTGGCGGTGGCGGCGACGCGGCGCAGCGGGCGCAGGGTCACGCCGACCATCGCCGCGCCCGCGAGCGAGGCGGCGACCAGGCCCGCGGCGGTGACGCTGACCTCGGTGACGACGAGCGTGCTGAGGGTGGTGGTGACCTTGGTGGTGGGCAGGCCGACGAGGTAGTCGCCGAAGCGGCCGCTGGTGTACTCGACGCGGTACTCGCCCAGTTCCGGTACGTCCACGGTGTGCGGCTTGCCGTCGCGGGCCACGTCGGCGAGGGCGTCGAGCTGGTCGGCGTCGAGGGACTTGGCGATGGATTCGGGGGCGCCGCTCGACACGTCGGGCTCGGTGCTGACGGCGCCCTCGGTGAGGGTGCCGTCCTCGCCGACGACGGCGCCCACGGTGCCGACCTCCTGCGGGCCCTTGGTGACGAACCGCAGGGGTCCGCCCCCGTCGGGCCCGTCGTCGCGGTGCTCCGGCAGCTGCCCCGCGTCCTCGGGCGGCCCGGCCGCGCGCATCGAGACCTGCCGGAGAGCGCCGTCCACCTGCTCGTACAGATGCGACCGCAGCGCGATCGTCGTGACCGTGCCGATCACCGCGCACACGACGGCGATCAGCGCGACGGCGGAGACGACGAGACGGGTGCGGAGGGTGCGGGGCTTGCGTGCGCGCAACGCGCGGGGCTTGCGGGTCCGCGGGTGGCCCGGGAGGCTCACGCCGCCAGGACGGCGGGCTTGATCAGGTACCCGGCGCCCCGCCGCGTGTGGATCATCGGCTCACGCCCGGCGTCGATCTTCCGCCGCAGATACGAGATGTACAGCTCGACGACGTTGGCCTGGCCCCCGAAGTCGTAGCTCCACACCCGGTCGAGGATCTGCGCCTTGCTGAGCACGCGCCGCGGGTTGCGCATCAGGTAGCGCAGCAGCTCGAACTCGGTGGCGGTGAGGTGGATGGAGTCGCCGCCGCGGGTCACCTCGTGGCTGTCCTCGTCGAGGGTGAGGTCGCCGACGGCGAGCACGGACTCGCTGCGCCGCCCGGACGCGCAGGAGCGCCGGATGAGCCCGCGCAGGCGCGCGACGACCTCTTCGAGGCTGAACGGCTTGGTCACGTAGTCGTCGCCGCCCGCGGTGAGCCCGGCGATGCGGTCCTCGACGGCGTCCTTGGCGGTCAGGAACAGCACGGGCACGTCCGGCAGTTCGCGGCGCAGCCGTCCGAGCACGGCCAGGCCGTCCATGTCCGGCAGCATCATGTCGAGCACGACGGCGTCCGGCCGGAAGCTCCGCGCGGCCCGCACCGCGCCCGCGCCGTCGTCGGCGCTGCGGATCTCCCAGCCCTCGTACCGCAGCGCCATCGAGAGCAGCTCGGTGAGCGACACCTCGTCATCCACGACGAGTACGCGGACGGGGCTCCCGTCCGGCCTGAGCAGTTCGATACGCCCCTGGGGCGAGGTCGTGGTCATGCCCTCAGGGTGGTCGGCAGCCGTGAGAGGGGGCTTTCGGGTACCTGTGAATTCCCTGAGAAAACGCGGCGCCGCGCGGGACGGGGCCGCCGCGCTGGACGGGGCCGCCCCAGGGCCCGGCGCACCCGAGCCGGGGCTCGTCCGAGCCCGACGTCACGCCCACCCGGCCTCACTCCAGCCCGAACAGCCTCGCCCCGTTCCCGTGGCACACCGCCCGCAGCCAGTCGTCGCCGAGCCCGAGCCGCTCCAGCGCCTCCAGCTGGTGGACGTACCCGTACGGGATGTTGGGGAAGTCCGTCCCGAGCAGGATCCGCCCGCCGAGCCCCAGGTCCGCGAGCCGCCCGAGCTCCCCGCGCGGGAACGGCGTCGTCGCCTCGCTGAAGTCCGTGAACGCCATCGTCGTGTCGAGCCGCACCCCCTCGTACCGCTCGGCCAGGTCCATGAAGTCCGCGTACTCCGGCATCCCCATGTGCGCCACCACCAGCGGCAGCCGAGGATGCCGCGCGAGCAGCCGCCCCACCGGCTCGGGCCCGGTGTGCTTGCCGGGCGCCGGGCCCGAGCCGCAGTGCATCACCACCGGGATCCCGGCCTCCGCGAGCAGCCCCCACGCCGGGTCGAGCAGCGGGTCGTTCGGGTCGTACGCCCCCACCTGCACATGCGACTTGAACACCCGAGCACCGCCCTCGACGGCCGCACGCACATACCGCGCCGCCTCCGGCTCGGGGAACAGCGTCGCCGTGTGCAGGCAGTCCGGCGTCCGCGCGGCGAACTCCGCCGCCCACCCGTTGAGCCACTCCGCCATGCCCGCCTTGTGCGGGTACAGCATCGACGTGAACGCCCGCACCCCGAACCCGCGCAGCACCGCGAGCCGCCGCTCCTCGTCGTGCCGGTACACGATCGGCCACCGCACGCCCGTGAGCGGCCCGACCGAGTCGAAGTAAGCCCACACCTTCCTGAGGACCCGCTCCGGCATGAAGTGGGTGTGTACGTCGACGAGTCCGGGAAGGCCCAGCCGCTCCCAGAACGCGGTGACCCGCTCGGCCTCGGCCACCGCTTGCTCCGCTGTCGCTTCCTCGCCCGTTCCTTCCGCGCTCGCCTCTTCCTCGCCCACGTCGGCCGCCCTCTCCTCCCCGTCCTCACCCACTGCCGTAGCTCCGCTCGACCTTGGCCACGTGCACCACGTAGTCCTCGTACCACTCCTTGCGGCCGCGCGCCCGCGCCTCCCTGTGCTCCGGGTCACCGCGCCAGGCCGCGATGGCCTTCTCGTCGCGGAAGTAGCCGACGGTCACGCCGAGCCCGCCCGGCGTCCGCGCCGAGTCCATCCCGAGGTACCCGGGCACGGAGGTCACCAGCTCCTCCAGGCGGTCGGCGGTCGCGCCGTAGTCGTTGTCCCCCGGGGTGCGCAGGGACGTGAACACGACGGCGTAGTAGGGGGGCTCGAAGGGTGGGGTGGGTCTGACGGGTCCGGCGTTCCCGGCTTCAGCAGCAAGCTCTTGATCACTCATGGCACACACAGTCCGCCGTGCGCCGAGCCCCTGTCCACCCTTCGGCCCCGTCATTGCCGAACGGGCGGCAGGTCTTTGCCTTCCGGTCTCCAAAGGCCCTCCGGGGCCGGGTCATGGGGCTCCCCCAGGGCCCGCGCCACGGCCTTCCCCATGGGCCCGCGCCGCCGCACCCTCAGAACAACCCGCCCTGCACCACCGGCATCCCCCGCACCGGAACCGTCACCCCCGACCACTCGCCATCCCCCGCGTCACCTCCCGTCTCCCTCAGCCCACCCAGCCGCCACCCGCTCATCAACCGACTGTCGATCACCACCCCCTGACCACTCACCGCCACATACAGGTCCGGCCCAGCGGCAGCGACCAGCTCCCCCGCCACGACCCCGCCGTCCACCAGCTCGTCCACGACCCGCCCCGCCGCGCCGAACCCCCCGATCGCCGCGAGCCCGAACGTCTCACCGTGGTCCACGACCTCGCACGGCAGCCGCTCCAACGACTCGGGCCAGTCGCCGAGCGCCGCCGCCCTCCGGTGCACCTCCGCCAGCTCCCCGGCCCGCTCCGCCACCCCGGGCAGCCGCGCCCGCAGGGCCCGCTTGCGCTCGTACGGAATCCGGTCCGGGACGCCGAGCGCGGTCCGCAGCAGCTCCTCCGTCCTTCGCGCGGCCATCAACGGCCCCTGGCCGAGCCAGGTGTAGGCCACGGCCCCCTGTTCGAGCAGCCGCGCCCCGCCCCGCGCGACCCCCGTGATCCCCACCTTGACCAGGCCGGGCCCGAACCACGCCACGTACACGTGGTACGGCCGCGGGTCGTCGGCGAACGTGTCCGCCGCGACCGAGTGCGCCCGGTCGACGCGCGCGCACTCCTCGCACTGGGCCCGCGTGACCCGCCCCGCCACCGCCGCGCCCACCGGACAGGCCGTCCACCGCCCGCCCCGCCACACCCCGAGGCAGCACCGCCCGCCCCGCACCCGGAAGGCCACCGCGCCCCCGAACTCCAGCCGGCTCTCCCGCTCGCCCCGCCCCGGCGCGTACCACCCCAGAACGGGCCCGTCACCGACCCGCCACCGCACCCCCGTGCACCACCACGTCATGCGAAAAGCATGCAGCACCCCACTGACAACGCCCCTGACCAGCACGGACGCGTCGACGGCCGAACGGTCAGGTCGAGTCCGCCTGATTAAGGGTCACGTACGGCATTTTCGGACGGGTCCCCACGTTGCCCAAGAGCACCGTCCGCACCATGACCCGAAAGACCCGAAGACCCGAAGACCGAGAGACCCGAAAGAAAGGGCCGAAGCATGGCTGTCGTCGCCGAGCTGTCGTACTACCCCGTGAAGGGCTGCGCCGGAACACCGGCCGGCGAGGCCGTCCTGACACCGGCGGGCCTGGCGCACGACCGCAGCTTCATGGTCGTCAGCGAGGAAGGGGTGTACCGAACACAGCGGCGGGACCCGAAGCTGGCCCTGATCCGCCCGGCCGTCGACGCGGACGGCGCCCGCCTGACGCTCGGGGCGCCGGGTCACGACGACGTCCGTGTGGACGTCGACACGACCGGCCCGCGCCGGGACGTCGACCTGTTCGGGGCCGCGTACACGGGCATCGACCAGGGGGACGCGGTGGCGGCATGGCTGTCGGACTTCCTGGGCGCCGCGAGCCGGCTCGTCCGCGTACCGCCGGAGCACCACCGCGTGACCGACGGCCGGATCCCCGGCACCTCGGGCTACGCCGACAGCAGCGCCCTGCACCTCATCTCCCGTGCCACCGTGGACCTGTTGAACGAGAAGCTCGGCGAGCGGGGCGCCGAGCGCCTGCCGATGGACCGCTTCCGCCCCAACATCGTCGTCGCGGGCTGGGACGAGCCGCACACCGAGGACCGCGCCCATCACCTGACGATCGGCACCGCCGAACTGGGCTACACGAAACCGGCGATACGCTGCGCGGTCACCCTCGTCGACCAGGACGCCGGCCGCCGCGCGGGCCCGGAACCGCTGCGCACGCTCGCCTCGTACCGCCGCGCGCCCCAGGGCGGGGTGGCCCTCGGCACGAAGTACGCGGTCCTGAACCCCGGCAAGATCTCCGTCGGCGACGAGGTGGCGGTGGGCACCTGGGCGGACCCCGAGGTCCCGTAGGAGCAAAGCCCTCCGGGAAGAATCGGGTGGACACCACACCGAACGGTGGACGAACCTGCGAAGGCGACCACGACCGGCACCGCGCGTCGCCCACCGGGCCGCACGGCACGGCATGGCACCGCACGACGCCGCACGCACCCACCGCACCGAGGAGCAGACCAGCCATGCCACCCCTCCCCCTCACCCCCGACCCGAACGTGCTGCACCCGATGCCGGACCAGCCGCGCGTGGTGCTCCTCCGCCCCCTGATCACCTCGCCGTTGATCGAGGCGGGCGAGTTCTCGTACTACGACGACCCGGACGACGCCACGGCCTTCGAGACCCGGAACGTCCTCTACCACTACGGCCCGGAGAAGCTGGTCATCGGAAAGTTCTGCGCGCTCGGCGAGGGCGTGAGGTTCATCATGAACGGCGCCAACCACCGCATGGACGGCGCGTCCACCTTCCCGTTCCCGATCATGGGCGGCCCCTGGTCCGAGCACTTCGACCTGATCAGCGGCCTGCCGGGACGCGGCGACACGGTCATCGGCCACGACGTCTGGTTCGGCTACCGCACGATGGTGATGCCGGGCGTCCGCATCGGCCACGGCGCGATCATCGCCTCCGGCTCGGTCGTGGTCGACGACGTACCCGACTACGGCATCGTCGGCGGCAACCCGGCCAAGCTCATCCGCCACCGCTACGACCCCGAGGACGTGGCCCGCCTCCTCGAACTCGCCTGGTGGGACTGGCCCCTGGAGCACATCACCGCCCACGTCCGCACGATCATGTCCGGCTCGGTCGACGCGCTGGAGGCGGCGGCTCCCTGAACCGGCCGCCGCGCCGGGGCGGCCCCGTCCCCACCACCGGGGCTGACCCCGTCCCCGCCGCCGGACTAGGATCCGGACCATGGCCCCTCTGACCATGGACGACGTCGACCGGTTCGAGGCCTCCAGGCCCCGCCTGGAGGCCATCGCCTACCGCCTCCTCGGCTCCTCCAGCGAGGCCGAGGACGCCGTGCAGGACACCTTCCTGCGCTGGCAGGGCGCCGACGTCGACCGCATCGAGGTCCCCGAGGCCTGGCTGACGAAGGTCCTCACCAACCTGTGCCTCAACCAGCTCACCTCGGCCCGCGCGCGCCGCGAGACCTATGTGGGCGAGTGGCTCCCCGAGCCCCTGCTCGCCGGCGACCCGATGCTGGGCCCCGCCGACACCGCCGAACAGCGCGAGTCGGTCTCGTACGCGGTCCTCACCGTCCTGGAACGCCTCTCCCCCAACGAGCGTGCGGTGTACGTGCTGCGGGAGGCCTTCGCGTACACGCACCGCGAGATCGCCGAGATCCTGGACATCACCGACGCCGCCAGCCAGCAGCTCTTCCACCGCGCCAAGCAGCGGGTCGCGGACGGCCGCGCCCGCACCGACATCGACGAGGCAGCGGCCCGGCGGGTCGTCGAGGAGTTCCTGGCGGCCGCGACCAGCGGCAACACCGACCAGCTCGTGCGGATGCTCACCGACGACGCCATCGCCATCGGCGACGGCGGCGGCAAGATCCCGGCCCGCGCGAAGCCGTTCCAGGGCGCGGTGGCGGTCGCGAAGTTCATGTGGGGCCTGTTCAAGCCCGGCAAGGCCAAGCGGGACTTCGTCGGCGGCACGGCCGAGGTGTACGCGACGACGGCCAACGGCGGCCCCGCCGTCGTCGCGGTCGTCGACGGCCGGGTCGTCGGCGTCCTGTGCCTGGAGGTCACCCCCGAGGGCATCACCGCGTTCCGCAACCAGGTGAACCCGGACAAGCTGGTCCGCGCGACCGAGCGCTGGGCGACCGAGGACCACGGAAACCCCCTGTTCAACGCCTTCTGACCCGTCCCGGCCCGCTCGGTCCACACCACCTGGCCGCCCCCGCCCCCCTCATGTGACCTGCTTCACACCTCACCCCTGTCAGAAATCCGTGGGCCATCCGGTTCAAGGTGCGAACCCCGCGGAAGAGCCGACGACGCGGAAGAGCCGAGACAGGGAGCATGACCATGCAGCAGCACCGCATCATCGTCCTCGGAGCCGGATACACCGGAGCCTCCGCCGCCGGACGCCTCGCCAGGCGGCTGCACCGCGAGGACGTCACCATCACCCTCGTCAACGCCGAGCCCGACTTCGTCGAGCGCGTCCGCATGCACCAGGTGGCGGCCGGCCAGGACCTCAGGCCCCGGCCCTTCAGCGAGATGTTCGCGGGCACGGGCGTGGCACTGAAGCTGGCGCGGGTGACGGCGGTCGACGTGGACCGCAAGACGGTGACCGTGACGGGAGCGAGGCCGACCGGGGAAGCGGGGGCGCCGGAGCCCTTTGAACCGGAGACCCTGGAACCGGCGGAGACCCTGGAGTACGACACCCTCGTCTACGCGCTCGGCAGCGGCTGGAACAGCCAGGGAGTCCCCGGCACGGCCGAGTTCGCCGACGAGCTCGCGAGCCGCCCGGGCGCACTGCGGCTGCGCGAGCGCCTGGCCCGCCTGGAGGCGGGACAGTCCGTGGTCGTGGTCGGCGGCGGCCTGACGGGCCTGGAGGCCGCGACCGAGATCGCGGAGGCCCGCCCGGACCTCGACGTCGCCCTCACCGCCCGCGGCGCACTCGGCGAGTGGCTCTCCCCGAAGGGCCGCGCCCACGTCCGCAAGGTCTTCGCCGGGCTCGGCATCACCGCGCACGAACACGCCGCCGTCACCGGTGTCGAGGCCGACCGCGTGGCGACCGCGGACGGCACGTCCGTCCCGGCGGCCGTCACCGTGTGGACCGCCGGGTTCGCGGTCCACCCGATCGCGCGGGCCACCACCCTGAAGGTCACCGACACCGGCCAGATCGTGGTCGACAGGACGATGCGCTCGCTCTCGCACCCCGATGTGTACGCGGTCGGCGACGCGGCCATGGCGATGGGCCCGGGCGACAAGCCGCTGCGCATGTCGTGCGCCACGGGCACCCCCATGGCCTGGCAGGCCGCCGACGCGATCGCGGCCCGCCTGACCGGCGCCAAGATCCCCAAGACCCCGCTCCGCTACTTCAACCAGTGCGTCTCACTGGGCCGCAAGGAAGGCCTGATCCAGTACGTCACGGCCGACGACCGCGCGGTCAAGGCAGCCCTGACGGGCCGCTTCGCCGCCACGTACAAGGAACTGATCTGCAAGGGCGCGGCCTGGGCCGTGGCCAACCCCACCCTCGGCCTCCCGAACCGCCGCCGCCGCGTCACGACGGAGCGCCCCAAGACCGCCTCGACCGCCAGGGCGGCGGCCTGAACGACCGAACGCCAGAGGCCCCGCGGAACAATCCGTGGGGCCCTCGGTCGACGGGCGTCAGTCCCGCGGCTGCACGGCCGAGCGCCGGATTACCGACAAGGCCGTTCCCTTCGGCAGGATGGGCGCCATGACCGAGATCCGCACACCCCGCCTCCTCCTGCGTCGCTGGCATGACGACGACCTCGCGCCGATGGCGGACATCAACGCGGACCCGCGGGTCATGCGCTGGATCGACGACGGCTCGGTGCGCGACCTGGACCACACCGCGGAGGCGATCGAGCGGTGGGAGGAGGAGTGGGACGAGGAGGGCTTCGGACTCTTCGCCGTCGAACTGCTGGCCTCGGGCGAACTGGCAGGCTTCACGGGTCTGTCCGTCCCCGAGTTCCTGCCGGAGGTACTGCCCGCCGTGGCGATCAGCTGGCGGCTCGGCTCACAGTTCTGGGGCCAGGGATACGCCTCCGAAGCCGCCCACGCCACGCTGGAGTTCGCACTCCAGGACCGCGGCCTCGACCGCGTCATCAGCATCAACCGGGTGGGGGACACCGCCTCCGAGAACATCATCCGCAAGCTGGGCATGGCGCCCGAGCGGAAGACGGCACACCCGGAGTACGCCCATCCCCTCCAGGTCCACACCATCGACCTGACCGAGTTCCAGGCATAAACCAGTCGCACCATCGGTCCGAGGACCCCACTGGGCAACGGCCGGATCACTCCCGGCTCCCTCAGCTCCCAGCAACGCAAGAGGCCCCGGATCTCTCCGGGGCCTCTTGTCTGTGTGCACTCGGCAGGATTCGAACCTGCAACCTTCTGATCCGTAGTCAGATGCTCTATCCGTTAAGCTACGAGTGCTTGATTCTTCTGTTGTGTTGCTCTTCCTTCCGGGCTTTTCGCCCCGGTCGGCGTTGCGGGAACAACATTACATGACCTGCGCCGTGAGGCGAAATCCGTTTCCCGAACCCCTTCTGACCTGCGGAAATGCCTCCTGCGGCAGGGGCGCGCGGTGGGACTGGGTGATCTTGAGGTGGGCTCGCGGTGACTCTCACGGGTGAGTCGCCGCGGGTGTGTCGCGTGGAAACGACCGAAGCCCCGGTCGGATGACCGGGGCTTCGGATCGTGGTGCGGAGGCGGAGGGATTTGAACCCTCGATGGGCTTTAAGACCCAAACCGCATTAGCAGTGCGGCGCCATAGACCGGACTAGGCGACGCCTCCCAACCTGCAATCCCGCGCGAGCGCGGGGGTGCGTGCAGATGATGACACAGCCTGGGGGCGCGTCACCAATCGCGGCCTCCACGGTACTAGTCGGGCGGCCCGCAGAGCAAAGCGTAAAACGGGGCCGCAACGCGGTGGGGGCGGTGGCGTTAGAGGCGGTAGGTACCAGCCGGAACCGCGTCCCTCAGGGAGATCCCGTGAAGCCGTCCACACCGCGCCGCCTCCTGTTCACCGCCGCCGCGTCCGCCGCCGCGTCCTTCGCCGCCCTTGCCGCGTTCCCCGCCGTCGCGCACGCGGGCCACCTCGGCGGCAGCCAGCTCGGCACGGGCGGCCCGAGTGCCGTCAGCCCCCTCGGCACGGGGAACCTCGGCGCCCTCGGCCGCGCCGTCGACAACGCCACCGGCCCCATCGGCGGCCACACCGTCGACCGTCCCGCCGCCGACCGCCTGAGCATCACGGTCAGCGAGGCCGGCGCGGGCGACGGGGCATACACCCTGGAGTGCGCCCCCACGGGCGGCACGCACCCTTCGCCCGATGACGCGTGCGAACGTCTCGACCAGCTCGCGGCGGAGGGCGTGAACCCGTTCAAGGAGGTCCCGCGCGACGCGGCGTGCACCCAGCAGTACGGCGGCCCGGAGACCGCCCGCGTCCAGGGCACCTGGCAGGGGCGTCCCGTCGACACGACGTTCACGCGCACCGACGGCTGCCAGATCTCGCGGTGGAACACCCTCGTACCCGTCCTGCCCGCGAACGGCGGTTGATGCGGACCGCGGCGGGCGGCGGGACGGCGACGCATCGCAACCTTGACCGAAGGGTGGTTCGCGACCCTTCCGTGACCAGGGACTACTGAAGGCTCACAGCTTCTGCGTGCGACCTCCCTCTCATCCGGCGTCGCGCCCGCAACCACTCCCCGTAGACTCCCTCCCGTGACACGCCGCGAGCCGAGAGGCAAGATGGCTCGGGCGGTCAGCAAGATGCGGTAATCAGGGAGGAAGCGTCGTCGTGAGCAGCAGGCCATCCCGAGGCGCTGCTCGCCTCGCAGCCATACTCGACGCGCTCCCGGACGCGTTGGTGCTGGTCAACGCCAACGGGACCGTCGTGAACGCGAACGCCATCGCGCTCGAGGCCTTCGAGGCGCCAGGCACCGCGCTCGTGGGGCGCGGACTGCTCGATCTGCTGCCGGAGTTCGACTCCCGGCTGATCCCCGGCTCCATGCGCCGACCGGACACCACGGACGAACGCGGACGTACCAAGCCGAAGCGGATGATCGCCCGCCGCACCGACGGCAACGAGTTCCCCGTCGAGGTCACCAGCTCCAACCTGGAGGACAGCCGGCACGCGTACGACGACCGGTTCGGCAGCCAGGGCGGGTACGGCGGCTACGGCAGCGACGAGATGCTGATGATCGTCGTCCGCGATCTGTCGGGCGCGCTCAACACCGAGGCCGAACTCGCCCGTTCGCAGCGGCAGACCGAGATGATCCTGCGGGCCGCGGCGGAGGGCGTCGTCGGCACCGACACCGACGGGCGCGTCGTGCTCGTGAACCCCGCCGCCGCCCAGATACTCGGCTTCCGCGCCAGCGACCTCGGCGGCCAGGAGCTGCACCCCCTCGTCCTGCACTCGCGCGCCGACGGCGACCCCTTCCCGTACGACGAGTCCCCCCTCGCGGACACCCTGCGCTCCGGCCGCAAGCACCGCGTGCGCGGCCAGGTCCTGTGGTCCAAGAGCGGCGAGAAGGTCTCCGTCGACCTGACGACGGCCCCCGTGCGCGACGGCGACCAGCTCGTCGGCGCCGTCATGACCTTCACCGACCGGCGGCCCTACGACGCGCTCAACGAGAAGTACGAGGCCGCGCTCGCCCGGCACGCCGAGGAGCTGTCGGAGGCCGCCGAGCTGCGCGAGGAGGAACTCGCCGCCGAGCAGGAGCGGTACGCGGCGCTCGCCGAGCGCGAGAAGGACCGCCACGAGGAGCTGGCCGAGCGCGAGCAGTCGCGGTACGAGACCCTCGCCGCGCGGCACAGCCAGCTCGTCGCCGTCCTCGACCAGTCGCTGCGCGGCCCCCTCGACGAACTGCGCCGCGAACTGTCCGCGCTCGCCGCCGACGACGCGGGCCAGCTCTGGCCCGAGGCCAACCAGGTGCTCCACCACCTGTCGGCCGGATACGCCCGGATGACGACGCTCGTCGACAACGTCCTCGGCTACCAGCGCCTCCAGGCCGGCACCGACCAGTTGTCCCGTACGGCCGTCCCGCTCGACGCCGTCGTCGCCGCCGGTGTCGACGGTGCCGTCGAGCTGATCGGCCCGGGACGCGCCCAGTTCGCCGTGCACGCGCCGCCGATCGAGGTCGAGGTGGACGCGCGCCGCCTCGCCACCGCGCTGGCCCATCTGATCGCCGACGTCGCCGGAATCGACGCCACCGGCAACACGCGCGCGGGGGCCGTCGTTCCGGGCGCCCCCGGCGGGCAGGCCGGTTACGTCGACTCGACGGTCGTCGTGGCCGCGGCCCAGCGCGGCGAGGTCGTCCGCATCGAGGTCCGCGGGCCGTACTCCGGCGGGGACCCGGTGCACGAGCCCGTCGTACGCGGCATCGTCGAGGCCCACGGAGGCGTGCTCCAGACGCACGAGGTGCCGGGCATGAACGGCAACGCGTACGTCCTCGAAGTGCCCATGGGCGACAGCGCGAGTGCCATCGCGGCGGGCGCTGTCGGTTTTTCGGTGTCTACGGAGACTGCCGGTTCGGGTGCGCAGGTGCCCGGGCAGGGGGCGGGTCCTTCCGGGGGCGCGGGCGGTGCGTCCGGCGGGACCGGAGGCGGACGTCGGCGGGCCCGGCGGTCCTCGGTGGACTCGTTCCTGGACAGTGCGGTTCCTGGGGATGACGGTGGCTCGGCCGCTGCCTCCGGGGATGCCGGTCCGGGTGCGGCGGGCGATGACACGGGGTCCGTGGAGGCCGCCGGGTCCGGGGCCGGGTCTGGTTCCGGTTCCGGTGGGACCGGGCGGCGCAGGCGGCGCGCCGTGGCCGAGGGGCCTGCGCGTGTCGGCTCGGACGTGGGCGCGGGTGCGGGTGCCGGGGCCGGTGGTGGATCCGGTGACACGTCGGGCGGTACGTCCGGGGGTGCGGGCGGCACCGGGCGGCGTCGAGGACGGCCGAGCCCGGCCGAGGGTGCCGTGGTGACGGCGGCCGAGCACGCGGCCGGGTCGGCGGCCCTGGGCCAGGCCGTGCCGCCGCAGGGAGTTCCGTCGCAGGCCGGTCCGATGTCGACGGAGGTCGCCGTGGCGTCCGGTCGGCGGGCCCGGCGCGGCGGTGAGCAGCAGGCGCTGGCCGCGCTGCCCTCGGGGACGGGCCAGGCGGCCGGTCCGGAGGCGGGTGCGTCCGGCGCGGCCGGGAACGAGGGCGCGGATCCGCGTACGGGTGGCCGACGGGCCCGGCGCGCGCTGGCCGCGGCCCGGGAGCGTGCCGCCGCGGAGGAGGCCTCCAGCGGGCGGGTGTTCGCGCTGCCCCCGGCCGAGGCGGACCGCGAGGAGGGCAACGGCGCGCCCGGCCGGGCCGAGCAGGTGGGCGGGGCGGCGCAGGAGGGTGGGTCTCAGGAGGGTGGCCCTCAGGGCGGCGTGCCGCACGGTGGTGTGCCTCAGGGAGGCGTGTCTCAAGGAGGCGTGCCGCAGGGAGGCGTGCCGCAGGGCGGGCCCGGGCAGTTGGGCGCCGCGCGCGGTGGGTCCGTGCAGGTCGGTGCCTCTGTGAACGTACCGGCGGGCGTGCAGGCAGGACTTCAGGCGGGGGGCCGTGGTGGCGTACCCGCGCAGGGTGGTGCGCCGGAGGCGCAGGCGCAGGTCCAGGAGAGTGTGACCGCGGGGGCGCAGGGGGCTCGGTCCGGGGGAGCGCAGGGTGCGCGGGCGACGGGTGCTCGGCGTGGTGCGCCCGCCGGGGTTCAGGGTGGTCTGCCTTCGGGGGTTCCGGGCGGTGCGCCTTCGGGGGTTCCGGGCGGTGCGCCTTCGGGGGCTCCGGGCGGTGCGCCTTCGGGGGCTCAGGGTGGTCAGCCTGTGGGTGCTCCGGGCGGTGCGCCTGGTGCGGCGCCCGGCGGGCTGCCCGTGGCAGCGCCCGGTGTCGGCCCCGCCGGCTCCCTCGGCCACGTCGGCCCCACCGGCCCCACCGGCCCCGCCGGGCAGGACGACACCGGACAGCACGCCGCCGCGCTGCGCGATCCGGCCGACGACCACACCCCGCTCCAGCCCCACCCCGCGCAGGCCGCCGCCGCGATGCTGCCCGGGCAGGCCGGTCCGGCCGCGCAGGGAGCCCCGGGGGCCCCGGCCGCCCAGCCGCAGGCCCCGACCGGACGTCGGCGCGCGCGGCAGGCTCCGGCGGCCGACGGGACGCCCTCCCAGGGGATGCCGGTCCAGGGCACCCCGGCGGGCGGCACCCCTGCCACCACCGGCACTCCGGCCGAGGGGACCCCGGCCACGGGTGTGCCGTCGCAAGCTGGTCCGCAGGCTGCTCAGCAGGCCGGTCCGCAGGCCGGTCCGCAGGCCGACGGAACGCCCGCGCAAGGCGTCCCGACGCCCGCCCAGGGCGCCGCTCTGCCGCCGGAACGTGATCCACGCGTGCGTGCCGCCCAGCCGCTGCCCGCCGAGGCCGCTCCCGTCGACCCGAACTCGACGCAGGGGCGCGCCATCAGCGTACGAACGCTCGGACAGGGTGTGCCGTTCGGCCGCCAGGCCGGGGCGCAGCCGGGGCAGCCCGGTCAGGCGGGCCAGCCTCAGCAGGCCGGGCAGCCGCCGCAGTCCCAGCAGCCCCCGCAGGCCCACCCCTTGCCGCAGGCACAGCCCGCGCAGCAGGACCCGTCCCAGGGCGGTCAGGGCGGCCAGGGCGCTCAGAGTGCCCAGACCCCCGCGCAGCCCGCCTCCGGAGGTTCGGGGCGGCGCAGGCGGCTGTCCACGCGGCCCGACCCCGCCGCCGACGAGCGCCAGGACGCGGCCCGCCCGCACCCCCAGGCGCAGCCCCAGCCGCAGCAGGCCAAGGCACCGGCGCAGCCCCGGCTTTCGCCGACCACGGAGGGCACCGGGCGCGCCTACGCCATCGGCGCGCCGGACGCCGACGCCGACGAGGGACCGCAGCTCCTGGACGGCCCCGGTGGCGCCGTCGAGGTGTCGAACCAGCCGCAGCCGCAGCCCATGGACGACGAGCTGCCGCCCGAGCCGCTCGACAACCCGCGCCGCCTCCTGGTGTGGCCCGCGCCCGACGTCACCACTCAGCAGGCCCTCAGCGACCGCGGCTACCGTCCGGTCATCGTGCACTCGCGCGAAGAGGTCGACGCACAGATCGCCGCGTTCCCCGCGGCCCTGTTCGTGGACCCGCTGACCGGGCCGATCACGCGTACGGCGCTGCAGTCGCTGCGGCAGGCGGCGGTCGCCGCGGAGGTTCCCGTCCTGGTCACGGCCGGGCTCGGACAGGCCTCGCGGGAGGCGGCGTACGGCGCCGACCCCGCCGTGCTCCTGAAGGCCCTCGCGCCGCGCGACAGCGAGCAGCACCCGTCGCGCGTCCTGCTGATCGAGGAGCACGAGGAGATCGCGCTGGCCCTGACCGCGACCCTGGAACGGCGCGGGATGAAGGTCGCGCGGGCCGAGAGCGACGCGGACGCGGTCACGCTCGCCGCGCAGATGCGGCCGAACCTGGTGGTCATGGACCTGCTCCAGGTACGCCGCCGACGTGCCGGAATCGTCGACTGGCTGCGCGCGAACGGGCAGCTCAACCGCACCCCCCTCGTCGTCTACACGGCGGCCGTCGACGAGACCGACCTGCCGAAGCTCGCCGCCGGCGAGACCGTGCTGTTCCTCGCGGAGCGGTCCACGAGCAACGAGGTGCAGAGCCGGATCGTGGACCTGCTGGCGAAGATCGGTACGAACTAGCCGGTACGCACCGGCCGGTACACGTCAGCCGGAGCAGGCCCGCGCGGGACGGACAGGCCCTAGTCGCCGGGCGCCGTGAGGCGGCGCGCGGCGGCGCGGACCGAGGCGCGCAGGCGCGCGCGGTCCGCGTCCTCGCCGCCCACCAGGACCCGCCGCATCTGCGGCACCGCGGAGGCCCATCCGGCCAGCGCGACCAGCATGAACAGCATGTCGGGCGCCGGGATCGCGGTCGTGATGACCCCGCGCGCCTGGCCTTCCTCGAAGGCGGCGACCTTGCGGTCGTAGTGCGCCTGGCGTTCGTACTCGTGCGGCAACTCCTCCGTGCTGCCGTACTCGATGCCCTCCCAGAAGAGCAGGCGAAGCACCTCGGGATGGGTGGAGTGGTAGTCGATCAACCGGTCCATCCAGCCGTCGATGTCGTCGGCGTCGATGGGGACGCTGACGGCCAGGTCGACCATCTTCTTCTCGAGGACCTGCGCGAACAGCTCCGCCTTGTTGCCGTAATAGGCGTAGATGAGCTGCTTGTTGGCCTTCGCCTCGCTCGCGATGCGGTCGATGCGGGCGCCCGCGATGCCGAACCGGGCGAACTCCGTGACTGCCGCGTCGAAGATCCGGGCCTTGGTGGCCTCGGGGTCTCTCACTCCCATGGGACCAGCGTAAGCGCCTCCCACTTCTAACCAACCGTTTGGTTGCTTGACAGTCATCGAAGCACGGGCGCAGACTTTAACAACCAACCGGTTGGTTGCAAGCTGCGGCACGGGAGTGCCATCGGCGGTACGACATTGGAGCCCTGCCACCCATGACCTCACGCATGCCATCCCCGTCCCGGACGGAACCACGGGCGGAATCGCTGTCGGCATCACTGTCGGAATCCCGGGCGGAATCCCGGGCGGAATCGCTGCCAGGCACCTCGGCGGCGGTGGACCAGGCACCCCCGGGCGGGCTCCCGCCGCGCCTCTTCCTCGTCCTCATAGCTGTCTGCACGGCGGTCACGGCGGCGAACATCTACGTCGCCGCCCCGCTGCTCCCCCTCATGGCACGGGACTTCGGCTCCACACCGTCGGGCGTCGCGTGGATCGCCTCGGTGGCCCAGTTCGGGTACGCGGCCGGGCTGCTGTTCTTCGCCCCGCTCGGCGACCGCGTGAACCGCCGGCGGCTGGTCGCTGCGCTGTCCCTGGCCACCGCCGCCGCGCTGGCCCTGGGCGCGACGGCCTCCGGTGCGACCGCGCTGGCCGCCGCCGTGCTTGTCGCCTCCGCGGCGACGGTCGTCCCGCAGCTGCTCGTGCCGCTCGTCGCCGCGCGGGCACCGGCGCACCGGCGGGCCAGCCATGTCGCGGCGCTGATAGCCGGGCTCTTCACCGGCGTGGTCGCCGCCCGGGTGCTCGGCGCGCTCGCGGGGCAGGCCTTCGGCTGGCGTGCCGTCTTCCTCGGCGCGGCCGTGCTCACGGCGGTGCTCGGCCTGGCCTCCGCGGCCGCCCTGCCCAGGGAGGTGCAGCGCCGCAGCGGCCCGCTGTTCGCGGGTCTCGCCCAACTCCCGGGTGTCGTCCGGATGTCACCGGAGCTGCGCCGGGCCTGCATACGCCAGGGCGGGATGTACGGCGCGTGGAGCGCGCTGTGGACCTCCCTCGCGCTGCTGCTCACCGGTCATGGGGACGGGGGGTACGGCATGACGACGGGCGCGGCCGGCCTGTTCGGGCTGTTCGGCCTGGCGGCGAGCCTCGTGGCGCCGGTCGCGGGCGGCCTCGTGGACCGGTTCGGCGTGGCCAGGGTGGTGGCGTCGGCGTATGTGCTCGCTGCGGTGTCGGTGCCGCTGTTCTGGCTGGGCGGCGAGCGGCTGTGGGCCCTGTGCGCGGCGGCGGTGGCCGTCCACGCGGCGCTCGTCGCGAGCCACATCGCCAACCAGACGCTGGCCCTGACCACCACCTCCACCCCGGCGGTCGCCAACACCGCCTATGTGGTGGCGGGTTTCGCGGGCGGCGCCCTGGCCTCGGCCCTCGCGGGCACGGCGTTCACGCACTGGGGCTGGCACGGGGTGTGCGCGGTGGCGGCGGGCTGCCTGGCCGTGGGGTGGGGGGTGACGTCGCTGCGGACACGACGGTGAGCGGCAGAGGGATTCGGCGGTGAGCAGCAGGGGCGCGGCTCGCGAGGCGCTGCCCCGCGAGCCGCGCCCGCGGGGCATCCGTGCCGTGACCTGCCGTACGGCAGCCGGGCGTCAGAGCTGGGTCACATCCAGCTCGCCCGCCGCGTACTGCCTGCGCAGCACCTTCTTGTCGAACTTGCCGACGCTGGTCTTGGGGACGGCCGGGACGATCGCCCAGCGCTCCGGGAGCTGCCACTTGGCGACGCGGGTGGCGAGGAAGTCGCGCAGGGCCGCGTAGTCGGCGGTGGCGTCCTCCTTGAGGACGACGGTGGCGAGCGGCCGTTCGCCCCACTTGGTGTCGGGGACGGCGACGACCGCGGCCTCGGCGACGTCCGGGTGGGACATCAGCGCGTTCTCCAGCTCGACGGAGGAGATCCACTCGCCGCCGGACTTGATGACGTCCTTCGCGCGGTCGGTGAGGGTCAGGAATCCGTCGGCGCTGATGACACCGACGTCGCCGGTCTTCAGCCAGCCGTCGGAGCTGAACTTGTCCTCGGGCCTGAGGGCCTCGCCGCCCACCCCGCCGTAGTACGCACCGGCGATCCACGGGCCGCGCACCTCCAGCTCGCCCGCGGACTCGCCGTCCCAGGGCAGCCGGCTGCCGTCGGGGGCGACCAGACGGCCCTCGACACCGGCGGGGAAGCGACCTTGGGTGAGACGGTAGGCGAACTCCGCGTCGGTGCCGATGGCGTGCGCGGGCGGCCGGGCGACCGTGCCGAGCGGCGAGGTCTCGGTCATGCCCCAGGCGTGGCAGACCCGCACGCCGAGCCGGTCGAAGGCCTCCATCAGGGAGGGCGGACAGGCCGAGCCGCCGATGGTGACCTGCTTCAGGGAGGCGACGTCGCGGGGCTTGGCGGTGAGTTCGGCGAGCAGGCCCTGCCAGATGGTGGGCACGGCGCCGGCGTGCGTGGGCCGCTCGGACTCGATCATCTCCGCGAGCGGCGCGGGCTGCAGGAAGCGGTCCGGCATCAGCATGCTGACGCCGGTCATGAAGGTGGCGTGCGGCAGACCCCAGGCGTTGACGTGGAACTGCGGCACGACGACGAGGCTGAGGTCGGCGTCGGTGAGGCCCATGGACTGGGTCATGTTGACCTGCATGGAGTGCAGGTAGATGGAGCGGTGGGAGTAGACGACGCCCTTGGGGTCGCCGGTGGTGCCGGAGGTGTAGCACATGGCGGCGGCACGGCGTTCGTCCAGCTCGGGCCAGTCGTAGCTGGTGGGCTTGCCCGCGATGAGTTCCTCGTAGTCGTGGACGCGGACGCGGGCGCCGTCGAGGAGGGAGAGGTCGCCGGGGCCGGAGACGACGAGGTGCTCGACGGTCGGCAGGCGGTCGAGGAGGGGGGCGATCAGGCCGAGCAGCGAGCCGTTGACGATGATCACGCGGTCGGCGGCGTGGCCGACGATCCACGTCAGCTGGTCGGCGGGCAGCCGCAGGTTGAGGGTGTGCAGGACGGCGCCCATGCAGGGGACGGCGAAGTACGCCTCGACGTGCTCGGCGTTGTTCCACATGAACGTCCCTGTGGCGTCGCCCTCGCGGATTCCGAGGTCGTCGTGCAGGGCGTGGGCGAGCTGGGCGGCTCTGGCACCGATGTCCCGGAAGGTCCGGCGCTGCGGAGCACCGTCACCGGTCCACGTGACGACCTGCGAATCCCCGTGCACGGTCGTCCCGTGGTCGAGGATGCGGGTCACAGTCAGCGGTACGTCCTGCATGGTGCTCAGCACGGCGTCCTCCTGGTGGGCGGCACAGGCGACCGGGTGATCCCGGCGCTTTACCTGCTAGTAGCCCCAGATTCTTGCCGCATACCGTGCGGTATGTCACTACCGCGGGAGCACCTGGAGGGAAAATGACCGCGCAGGAGCGGATGACGTGCATGGCCCCCGTCGACTCCGGGCCGGTGGCGCGGAGCGGTGCCCGGCGGAGCACACACTCGGCGGGCCTACACCCGGCGGAGCCCGACGCTCGCGGGGGAGCCGGACGCTCGGGGAGGCCGGACGCTCGGGGGAACCCGCGGCCCGGCGGAAGCCCGCGCTCAGCGGACCGGCGTCAGCTCCGGGTCCTCACGGAGCTTGCCGAGCGCACGCGACACCGCGCTCTTCACTGTGCCGATGGAGACCCCGAGCACCTCGGCCGTCTGCGCCTCGCTCAGGTCCTCGTAGTACCGCAGGACGACCATCGCCCGCTGCCGCGCGGGCAGCTTCATGATCGCGCGCCACATCGCGTCGTGCAGCGCCTGCTGCTCGGCCGGGTCACCGGCCGGCACGGTCTCGGGTTCGGGCAGCTCGTCGCAGGCGAACTCGTCGACCTTGCGCTTGCGCCACTGCGACGTGCGGGTGTTCAGGAGCGCCCGGCGCACATAGCCGTCGAGCGCCCGGTGGTCCTCGATCCGGTCCCAGGCCACATACGTCTTGGTCAGCGCCGTCTGCAGCAGGTCCTCGGCATCGCTCGGGTTCGCCGTCAGCGACCGGGCAGTGCGCAGCAGCACAAGCTGGCGGGCCCGGACGTAGGAGGCGAACGACGGGTAGGCGGAAGGACTCGTGGTCCGCGTCGCGGCCTTCGATGCGCTGGTGCACACGGACACCATGGATGCGGTCATGGCTCCACGCTAGAAGCGACCCCTACATCAGCGGATCGGCCGCAGGTCCCGAAGCCTTGTCCGCCTCAGGTTGTACGAGGGGAGCCTGCCCCACCTCCTGAAGGTGGAGGAGGCGGGGCTGACCCCTGCGGGTTCAACCCTGAGGTGTACGAAAGCGCCTGGCGGCGGGGGTCGGGGTCCGGGGGCGTACGCGCCCGGCGGACGGCGGGCGCGCGGGAACCGGCGACGCCGGGCGCGGCCGGACGGACACGCGTGGCGCCCGGCGGTCCGGGTGGGCCCGTGGTCCCTGAGGGAACCCCTGGGCCGGGCCGACCCGGCCGGGCAGCCCTAGCCCAGCGTGGCCACCGGTGCGTCCACGAGGTTGCGGTCGATGGTGATCGTGCGCCCCCCGTGCCGCTCGGTGACGTTGCCCGCGTACTGGTGGATCCGGCCGCCCGGCAGCCAGGCGTCCCGCCCGAGCGCGGGCTCGCCGTACAGATCGGGCTCGCCGTTCCAGCGCGCGAACCACATCACCTCCGGCAGGTCGTCGACGCCCTGCCGCCGGGCCTCGTCCATGTGCCGTACGCCGGAGTTCGCGCTGCTGTAGAAGCCCGGTACGTAGCCCTGGCTGCGCACTTCGCGGTTCCAGGCGCGGACGAACGCGAGGGTGTCGCGGGCGCAGGCGCGGTCGCTCCGGCGGTACGACTCCATGTCCAGGTACAGCGGGCTCTCCGGCGCGATGCCGAGGTTCTGGGCCTTGGTGACCGCGTCCTCTCCTTCTCTTGCGCCCTGCTGCGCGGGGTTGCGCCCGATGCGGACGTGCTGCTTGTTCTGTGCCACGACGCACGGCGACTGCGAGCCCACGTACAGCGGCAGCACCCCCCAGCCCATCTCGTCGACCGACCGCAGCCAGTCCCTGCTCAGGTGCTGCTGGTTCGGGCAGGCCCGGCCGCGGCCGCCGAAGTACACCCCGACCGCCCCGTAGTCCGACTCCCGCCAGCGCCGCATGGTGTCGGCGGACGGCGCCTGGCAGGTGTCGAAGGCGCGGCCGTAGAAGGCGGCGCCCGCCCGGCCCGCGGTGGTGGCGCGGGTGAGGCCGGGGTCCGGGCCGGGCGGCGGCCCGCCGGGCGGTGTGATCGTGGTCGTCGTTGTCGCGGCCGAGCCCGACTCCGTGTCCATGGCCAGTGTCGCCAGGGCCAGGCCCAGCACGATTCCCAGAAGCTTCTTTCGATGGCGCATGCAGCGAGTGAACGGTCCCGGTCCGCCGCCGAGCGCGGGACACGCGCCGCGTTCAGCCGTCCGCCGCCAGAATCAGCCCCGATGTGGGGACACCGGTGCCCGCCGTGACGAGGGCGCGCGCCGCGCCGGGTATCTGGTTCACCGCCGTGCCGCGGATCTGCCGGACGGCCTCGGCCACGCCGTTCATCCCGTGCAGATACGCCTCGCCGAGCTGGCCGCCGTGGGTGTTCAGCGGCAGCAGCTCCTTCGCCACGAACTCCGCCGCCGCCCCCGGCTCGCAGAACCCGAACTCCTCCAGCTGCATCAGCACGAACGGCGTGAAGTGGTCGTACAGGATCCCCACGTCCATGTCCCCGGGCGCCATCCCCGACGTCCGCCACAACTGCCGTGCCACCACGCCCATTTCGGGCAGGCCGATGAGGTCGTCGCGGTAGAAGCTCGTCATCTGCTCCTGGGCACGGCCCGCGCCCTGGGCCGCGGCGGCGATCACGGCGGGCGGGCGCGGCAGGTCGCGGGCCCGCTCCACGCTCGTCACGACGACCGCCTGGCCGCCGTCCGTCTCCTGGCAGCAGTCCAGGAGCCGCAGCGGCTCGACGATCCACCGCGAGGCCGCGTGGTCC
Organism: Streptomyces sp. RK9; assembly: GCF_045070545.1. Taxonomy (NCBI): domain Bacteria; kingdom Bacillati; phylum Actinomycetota; class Actinomycetes; order Kitasatosporales; family Streptomycetaceae; genus Streptomyces; species Streptomyces sp. RK9. The sequence goes on from NZ_CP173704.1 coordinate 898,301, forward strand.
GCGAGCGTGATGGGTCTGCCGTGGAAGTACGCCGCGGGGTTCGTCGCCGCGTACTTCCGGTCGACGACCGCCACCTGGCCGAAGGCCTCCGGCGTCAGGCCGTACGTGTGCAGGTAGCGCTGGGCCGCCATCGCCACCCACGACGCGGGCGTGAGCAGCCCGAACGGCAGCGACCAGCCGAGCGCCGCGCCCTCCGCCGACGGCTCCCGATGCCGCACCCCGGAGCCGAAGCGGCGGCCCGACCGCTCGTTGAACGCCCGGTAGCACACGACCACTTCGGCCACCCCGCTCGCCACCGCGAGGGCCGCCTGCTGCACGGTCGCGCAGGCCGCGCCGCCGCCGTAGTGCACGCGGGAGAAGAAGGAGAGGTCGCCCATCCCCACCGCCTGCGCCACCGTGATCTCCGGGCTGGTGTCCATCGTGAACGTCACCAGGCCGTCCACGTCGTCCGGGCGCAGCCCCGCGTCGTCGAGCGCGAACCGCACCGCCTCGACGGCCAGCTTCAGCTCGCTGCGCCCGGAGTCCTTGGAGAACTCCGTCGCCCCGATCCCGACGACCGCCGCCCTCCCGCCGAGGCTGTCCTTCTTCCGTACGCTCATGCGTCACCCCCGGCCCGTGCGCCCGCCGTCCGCGCCGGCCCGGCGGGCACCGTCAGCGTGACGGTGCCGGTCACGTGCTTGCCGATGCTGTTGGCTCCGACGACCTTGACGGTGACCGTCGCCGTCCCTGCCTCGGGCGCGCCCGCCGCACCCGCCGCGCCCGGCTCGACCTGCTCGACCACCCCTGTCAACGTCATCGTGTCCCCGGGGTAGTTGGGCGCCCCCAGCCTGATCGCCACCTTCCGCAAGGTGGCTTCGGGGCCGAAGCAGTCCGTCAGATACCGCCCCACCAGGCCGTTGGTCGTGAGGATGTTCATGAAGATGTCGGGGGAGCCCTTCGCCCTGGCCAGCTCCACGTCGTGGTGCACGTCCTGGTAGTCCCGCGAGGCGATGGCACCGGCGACGATCAGGGTGCGGGTGACCGGGATCTCCAGGGGCGGCAGCGTGTCCCCCGCGCGCGGTGCGGATGCGGTGCTCATACGGACTCCTCCGTTGCGGACACGTCTGTCGCGGACCTCTCCGCCGCCGTCCCCTCCGTCGCGATCAAGTCGCCCAATTCGGCCAGGACTTCGCCGCCACAGCCCAGATACGCGTCCAGCTGGCGGCCCCACAGGAAGTGCCGGTGCACCGGGAACTCCACGTCGGCGCCCACGCCGCCGTGCAGATGCTGGCCCGCGTGCACGACGCGGCGGCCCGCCTCCGACGCCCACCACGCGGCGGTCAGCGCGTGCGTGCCGTACGCCAGGGCCTCGTCCCTGCGCCACGCCGCCTCGTACGCCGTGACCCGGATCGCCTCCGTGTCCATGTACGCCTCCGCCGCCCGGAGTTGCACCGCCTGCTTCGCCGCGAGCGGGCGGCCGAACTGCTCCCGCTCGTTGGTGTACGCCACGGCCCGGGCCAGCGACCCCGCGCACACCCCGGCCTGCAGCCCGGCGAAGGCCGTACGCGCGGTGGCGAGGACGTCGTCGTACACGACCGCGGCAGGGCCCCGCGCGGAGCCCGCGCCCTCACCCCGACCTGAGCCCACGCCCCCACTCCCGCTCCCACCGGAGCCCGCGTCCTCACCACCCCCCAGCCGCTCCCCCCGCACCCCCTCAAGCACCAGCCGTCCCGCCCGCCACGGCGCCGTCAGCTCGACCGGCTCGCACCCCGCGTCGGCCGTCCGCACCAGCCACAGGCTCCGGTCGGCCGCGGCCACCAGCACGAACGTCGCGTCCCGCAGCCAGGGCACCAACGGCACCGCCCCGGTCAGCCTGCCGTCCTCGACCCGCACCCGACCGACGCCCCCGCGCGCGGGCAACGCCCCCGTCGCCACCTCCGTCCCGTCCCGCAGCCCCGGCAGCAGCCTCGCCCGCTGGTCCGCCGAACCGTGCGCCGCCACCGCGAGCAGTCCGTACACACAGCTCACCGCGAACGGCACCTGTGCCGTGGTCCGGCCCTGCTCCTCCAGGAGCAGCACCAGGCCGAGCAGTCCGACCTCCTCCACCGCGCCCGGCAGGCCCGCCGCGCACAGCGCCTTCCACAGCTCGGCGTCCGTCCCGGTGCCCGCCGCCGCGAGCCGGTCCGGTGCGGACAGATCCCCGAAGATCCGCGCGGCCAGGTCACGGGCGGCCGCCTGCTCCGGTGTGGGCGTGAAGTCCATGTCAGCGCCCGCCCCCTCGGGAGCCCTCGCGCGCACGGCCGACCGCCCCGGCCGGGGCCGCGTCCGGAACACCGTCCGGCGCGAGCGGCCGGAACAGCGGCAGCTCAAGATCCTCGTCGACCCGCTGGAACTCCAGCCGCACCGGCATCCCGATCCGCACCCGGTCGTGCTCCACCCCCACCACCTGGCTGATGATCCGCACCCCCTCCGCCAGCTCGACGAGCACGACCGCGTACGGCTCCGCCGTGTCGGTGGCGCGGTCCGGCACGGTGAAGGCCGGGAACGGCGGGTGGTGCATCACCACGTACGAGAAGACCGTGCCCTCGCCGCTCGCCTCGACCGTGTCCCAGTCGGGCGAGCCGCAGGCGTTGCAGCCCGGCAGCCAGGGGAAGCGGAGGCGGGCGCAGGAGCCGCAGCGCTGGATCAGGAGCCGGTGCCGGGTCACGCCCTCCCAGAACCCGGCGTTGTCCCTGTTGATCACGGGTCGCGGCCGTCTGCTCCGCGCCGGGGCGCCCGGCCTCGCGACCTCAGCCGCAGGCGCGGGCTCAGCCGATCCCACCGCGCCCGCCGCCCCCGCGGACCCCACCGCACTCGCCGGCCCCGCCGCGCCCGCCCCCTTCACCCGCCGCCGCGCAGGCACGTACTTCAGGATCCGGAAGCGATGCGTCCCCGCCGGCTCGCCGTCCGCGCGGACGTCCATCCGCGTCGTCACGAAGTACCCCGTGCCGAGCTTGGTCGTCTTGCGCTCCGAGATCGACTCGATCACCGCGTCGAAGGTGATCTCGTCACCGGGGCGCAGCGCACGCACGTACTCCTGCTCGCAGTCGGTCGCCACCACCGAGGCGTACCCGGCGTCGTCCAGCAGGGCGAACAGCTCGTCGTACGCCTCCGAGCGGCCGCTGTGGCCGGAGAGGCCGCCCATCGTCCACACCTGGAGCATGGTCGGCGGGGCCACGGCCTCCGGGCCGGTGTACGCGGCGTGGGTGTCCCCCATCGCCTCGCACCAGTGCCTGATCATCGGCTCGTTCACCGGGTCCTTGCCGCGCCCGCCGACGGCTGCGGCCTGCCCCTCGTACGCCCTCAACTTCTCGTACAGCTCGTCCGGCTCGCGCGCGCCCGGTCCGCCGAGTCCGCCGAGTCCGCCCGCGTCGTCCCCGCCCCTCATCGCCGCCCCCTCCGCATCCCGAGCCGCATCGTCGCCACGAGCTCCCGCTGCACCTCGCTCACCCCGCCCCCGAAGGTGTTGATCTGCGCCGCCCTGTTCATCCGCTCCAGCTCCCCGTCCCCGGCCGTCCCCTGTGCCAGGGAGCCGGGCGAACCGGCCCGCACGAGCCCCGAGTCCCCCGCGATCTCCTGACATATTCGGTACACCTCGACCGCCGATTCGGTTCCCACGAACTTCACGCCGCTCGCGTCCCCCGGGGCCGGGCCCCCCGCCTCCACATCACCCACCAAACGCCAGTTGAGCAGGCGTGTCGCGGCAAGTCGCGCATGCGCCTCCGCCAGTTTCAAACGGACCCACGGAGCGTCAATCCGGCGCTCGCCACTCACCGGATCGGGTGATGTCGCCGCCGTGCGTGCCGCCGCGTAGAAGTCCTCGGCCTGCATGCCGATCGCCGCGAGCGCGATCCGCTCGTGGTTGAGCTGGTTGGTGATGAGGTCCCAGCCGCCGTGCTCCGCGCCGACGAGGTTCCCCGCGGGCACGCGTACGCCGTCGTAGTACGTCGCCGTCGTGGTCTGGCCGCCGACGGTCTCGATCGGGGTCCAGGAGAAGCCCGGCGCGTCGGTCGGCACGAGGAGGATCGAGATGCCCCGGTGCTTGGGCGCGTCGGGGTCGGTGCGGCAGGCGAGCCAGATCCAGTCGGCGTTCTGGGCGTTGGAGGTGAAGCTCTTCTGGCCGTCGATCAGCCAGTCGCCCCGCGGGCCCGCCGTGCGGACGGCCCGGGTCCGCAGTGCGGCGAGGTCCGTGCCCGCGGACGGCTCGCTGTAACCGATCGCGAAGACGGTTTCCCCGCGCAGGATCCCGGGCAGTAGGGCGGCCTTCTGTTCCTCGGTCCCGTACTTCATGAGGGTCGGCCCGACGGTGTTCAGGGTGACCATCGACACGGGTGCGCCCGCGCGGTACGCCTCGTCGAAGAACACGAACTGCTCGTCGGCGCCGCGCCCCTGGCCCCCGTACTCGACGGGCCAGCCGAGGCCCAGGTGTCCGTCCGCGCCGATGCGGCGCAGGAGTCGCCGCTGCCCTGCCTTGTCGTCGCTCGCGGGCGGTCCTTCCGGCATCAGCTCACGGAAGTACGCGCGCAGTTCGGCGCGCAGGCGCTGCTGGCGTTCGGTGGGGGCGAGGTGCACGTCGGCGGCCTCTCCTTCTCGTACGGCCGCGTACGGGCCGCTTGCCGGGAACGATTTCTGACTGTCCGTCAGAAACAGAACCGGCGTCAAGGCCCCCGCGCGCACCCGCACACCGGAGGGTCCCGGCGGGAACCCGCCCCTACGCCCCCGGACGCAGTTGCGCGACGGCGCCCGAGGCACCGCCGCGCAACTGTCACATCACCCCTTGGAGCAGGCCCCGAGGATCACTCCCCGACGAGGCCCGAGGTCACCACAGTTCGCTGAAGTTGACGGCGACGTTCGCGTTGGTCTGGTCGATCTCCGTGAACGCGGAACCGTTCACCTGAGCCGTGTTGCTCTGGTTCGAGGCGCCGTTGCCAACCGCCTGCTGCTGCGTCGTGGACGAGTTGCCGTTGTTGTCGTCGCCGACGCCGCTGCCGTTGACCGTAGCCACACCGGCGTTGGATCCGTCGTCCGCGAACGAGCCGTTGTCGGCCATCGCAACGCCGGAGAAGAGAGCGGCGGCGAGGGGCAGGGCCGCGACAGCAGCGAGGGCGCGGGCGGTACGGATGCTTGCCATGTCATTCCTCCAGAACGGGAGATTCGCACCGGCGGGAAGCCGGATACGCCTCAAGTAACGCTTGCTCCAAGGCGGTTGGCCGACCGCCTCGGTTCTGCATCTGCACGACGTCGCGAGACCAGAGTTGCCCATGGCATCCCCGGCGAACCACCCCGGAAGGCTCGATTCCCCCGCAAGCGTGAGGACAAGTCGATAAACACGCTTTGCGCCCCCGACGTCGCAGCTCAGCGCCGTCTCGATGGCCGAGGCCAGGCGCCGCACGGGCTGAAGCGTTCCCGCATCCGGCCGAAGTCGGGGGCGCCGCCCGCATCCGGCGCGCCACCCCGGGCCACCCCCCTTCCTTTCATCGAACGTTTGTACGAAACTGAGGGCATGGCCCCCATCGACCGCCATGCCGCAGACCGCGCCGCCGACCACGCCCCCCGCCACGGGGCCGGACCCCACCGGGGCGAACCCCACGGGGCCGAGCCCCGAACGCCGGAGCACCGGGCCGACCGCCGCACCGCCACCCTCGCGCTGGCCCACGCCCTGACCGCCGCCGAGCGCGGCCTCGCCGTCATCCCGCTGTCGCGGACGAAGCTCCCGGCGCTGCGCTCCCCGCACCACGACGAGGCACGGCACCACGCCGTCCCGGGCGCGCACGCCGTCCCCGGTGACCACGCCTCCCCGGACGCGCACGCCGTCCCCGGTGACCACGCCTCCCCGGACGCCCGCGCCGTCCCCGGCGACCGCACCGTCCCGGGCTCCCACGCCTCCCAGGGGCACCACGCCTCCCCAGGGCACCGCGACGCTCCGCGGCACGGCGACACTCCACGGCACGGCGACGCCCCGCACCCCCCATCGCCCTGCCGCGGCGAGTGCGGCCGCATGGGACACGGCGTGTACGACGCGTCGACCGACCCGCACCGCATCCGCGAACTGTTCGCCGCCGCGCCCTGGGCCTCCGGCTACGGCATCGCCTGCGGACTGCCGCCGTACCACCTGATCGGCATCGACCTGGACACCAAGTCGGGCGTCGACGCCCCCGCCGAGCTGCGGGAGTTGGCGCTGCGGCACCTGTTCACGATCCCGGAGACCGTCGTCGTGGCGACGCCGAGCGGGGGCCGCCACATCTGGCTGGCCGGCCCGCCCGACACCGTCGTACCGAACTCGGCGGGCCGCCTGGCCCCCGGCATCGACATCCGCGGCGCGGGCGGCTACCTGGTCGGCCCGGGCTCCCGCACCGAGCACGGCGTCTACAGCGCGGTCCCCGGCACGGCCCACCTTCCGCCGGCCACCTGCCCGCCCGCGCTCCTGCGGCTGCTCACCCCGTCACCACGACGCCGCGCGCGGCCCGCGCACGCGGGCGCCCCCGCGGACCCCCAACAGGGCCAGGGCCTGGTCCAGTTCGTCCTCGCCGCGCACGAGGGCCAGCGCAACACCCGCCTGTTCTGGGCGGCGTGCCGGGCGTACGAGAACGGCTTCGGCGAGGCCCTCACCGCACCCCTCACCGACGCGGCGCTCCGCGTCGGCCTCACCGCACGCGAGGCGGCCTCGACGATCGCCTCGGCGGCCCGCCTGACGGGCCACGCGTGACACCGTCCGACAGGCCACGCGGACACCATCTGACGGGCCATGCGTGACACCGTCCGACAGGCCACGCGGACACCATCTGACGGGCCATGCGTGACACCGTCCGACAGGCCACGCGGACACCATCTGACGGGCCACGGGTGACGCGCACCGTCACGACACGACCGCCGGGGCCGCGCTCGACGCCCGCCCGTCACCCGCCCTCCCGGACCTCCGACGCCGTCTTACCGGGCGGCGACGGCCGGTCGATGAAGACGACCACGTACCACTCACCCTCCCTGCGCACCACGGTGAACACGTCCCGTACCTCACCCCCGGCTCCCTTCCCCGCCCCTTCCCGGGCCCGCAGCCTCGCCGACCCGACATCCGGCCCCATGTCGATCTCGACCCGGACATCGACGATCGACAGCTCCCGACCCCCTTTGTCGGCAATGATCCGCCGCGCCTCCCGCCGGGCCCGCGCATCATCGGGAACACCCCCGACCTTCATCAGCGCATCGGCGTCCCGCGCGTTCAACGCCCGCACATAAGCCTCGACCGCACCCCGGGCACCCCGCTCGGAATCACCGGAACGCCCCTCCTCTCCGGCCGCCTCGGCACCACACCCCGACACGAGCCCGACAGCCAGCGCCACGGCCACGAACGTTCGCCGATCCATCCGACTCCCCCTCCCCCAGGCAGACGCAGCACGCCCCGACCATTCTCCCCACCACCGCCCAACTCACCGCGCCCCAAACAAAGGTGGCGGGCCATCACATGATGGCCCGCCACTCACACGCACGAACTGCGGCGCAGGTTCGTCAGCACTTCTTCTTGGTCTTCACCGAAACCCAGGGACGGCACTTGCCCGGCGCCACGGGCCCGGTCATCGGCACGTTCTTCCAGATGTAACCCTTCTTGCACACCTGCACCTGGGAGAGATCAAGGCACGCGTTGGGGTCGAAGGTGATGGCGCGGGCTTCGCTCTGGTTACCCGGAAGCGCGACAAAGAGCGTGATGCTGAACAGACCCGTCAGGATTGCCGTGCAAACCTTACGCATTTACATTCTCCCGTTTCGAATTGCAGGCGCCAGAATTCCGGCGCCGAGAGATCATGCGTTTCACGCAAACCGCATGTCAAGAAGGGTTAAGGACCCTTGGCGGCAAAGGCCCAGTCGCGACGAGACCGGCAAAACGCCACACCGATACACGGGCAATGCGGGCAAGTTGGGCACAGAGAGGTTCGCACCTTGAGGTGAACATCACACGCCGGTCCGGGTTGATCATTTACAGTTCCCACGCCCCTTTATCCCTCACTCAGAGAGGCCCGGAGCCTGAACCACCGCCGTCGACAGGGGAGTTGGAAGGGGCAACGTCCAACTCTCCTTGCCCGTAAAACGAAAGAGGCGGGGGGTGTGGGATTTGAACCCACGGTGACATCGGTGCCACGACGGTTTTCAAGAGGGTGCGCGGCCTGGACAGGGCCTCCTGGACCTGGCGGATCGCGAGATCCGGCGCACGTTCCCTGCAGTCGACGCCACCGGCGTCCGCCCCCTCGGTCTTGCGGCGCGAGCAGCGGGGCCGCCTTGAGGACTGAGCGGGATGGATTCGGCCAAGGTCGCTGCGGCTATCTCACCCACCTCGTCGCGCGAACCTTGGCATTACAGGCCGTCCGCGCTCCAGGGCTGTGCTCACACGGCTACAAATGCGCCAACACCGTTGCTTCGAGGGAGCCCTAGGGCGGAATTGTGGCTTCCGCCACAGCTTGCCCAATAGGTGCATGATGAAGTCAATCTTGTCCCCGAGGCCGGTTAAACAACTCTTTCTCCCAAAGGAGTTGGGTTGTGAGCCATGCCCTCAAGTGAACACAGTATGTACTTAGAGGAGTACGGAACGTGCAGAACGGCACTCAACGACGCGGGCTCAGCACAGCAGTTGCCGGCCTGGTCGCCGCAGCAATGATTGGCGCGGGCCTGTCTGGATCGGCAGTTGCTGCCGAGCGCGCGCACGTGGACGCGGCGCAGGCTTCGATATCGACTGTCATGGTGCAGGCTCCGACCGGCGCCGCGTCCACCGATGTTGACCCTCGGCTGGCCGGAGTCAGCGATGAAGAAGGCGAAGCCGCACTCGAGCGCGCTTTTGATCTCATCGCTTCGATCCCCGAACCGCTGATCAAGAGAGTCGAAGCCGGCGACCAGGAAGCGCTCCGTGAGGTCAGCGACTTCCTGAACCAGAAGCAGCATGCTCAGGGCGCGGTAGTGGCGTTCGGTTGGTTCGGATGTGCGGCCGGGGTAGCGAAGTTCGCCGCCGAGAACGGAATCGGCATCGCCAAGGCGTGGAAGCTCGTCAAGAAAGGCAAGAAGGTATGGAAGGCCGTCTGGTCGTTCATCAAGCACCGTACCGTTCCGAAGGGGCTCGACGATGACATCGTGAACCTCATCGTCAACTCCACGGGACTCCCCGACCTGGCCCATGCGTGCATGTAGAAACAGTGGGGAAGGGGACCGTCAATGAAGCAGAACCTGGACTCACCTGCGCAGGATTCGACCGACGACGAGCTCGGCAACTTGGGCAGCGGTGTTCTCTCCGCCGTTACCTTCCTGCTCGTTGCGTACATCCCGGCCACCTTCATCGGCGAACTCTTCGGCAACCGAGGCATGCCCTCGTCGCCCTGGTTGATCGCCCCGGCCGTGGCGCTCGTGGCAGCCGTGCTGATGTCGGTTCAGTCATATCTTGAGCACCGTTCGTGGTGGGAACGGGTCGACGACGTGTGGGGCGCGCTCTTGATGGGCCTGACCGTCGTGGCTCCGATCGTCGTCGCGGTGGCGTGGCCAATGCCCCTGTGGTCGGGGCTGCCGCCATTGACTCCCACGGCGCTGTCTTTCGTGCCCCTCGTGTTCGCCTGGTGGTGCGTCAGGCAGTGGCATCGACATCTGGCGAAGCAACAGCGCCCCCGGTTCGGTCCGTTCAAGCCTGTTCCTCGGATCAACGATCCGGAATCCGGAGAGCAGGACTGACAACTCTGCACACACGGACAGCAGAGGGGCCCCGGTGACCGACCAGGCGCCCCGTTTCCGTGAGCAGGGGCGGATCAAGGCGAGACAGCGATCAAGAAGAAGGGGCGCCCCCGAAACGGAGCGCCCCTTCTGACCAGCACGTAACGCTGACCTGCGGCGGTGGGTGTGGGATTTGAACCCACGGTGACTCGCGCCACGACGGTTTTCAAGACCGTGTTGTACTGACCTGCGGTTCCACCCTTGACCAGGCGTTCGTGGTTCAACCCAGGCTCGGCGTGCTTGTCCTTGGCCGCAGGTTGGCCACGGCCCCGCCATTCGCGCGCTGCGGTCGACGGGGCCGTGGGCACCGCGCCACGGCTTGCAGGAGGGTCACCAGCCAGGCGCCCTATCGCCGGTTACGGTTCGTCTGCCGAGCTACCGCCGGACGCTCCCCCACGCCACAGCATCTGAATCAGCGGGACAACTACCGCAACGACTCCGGCAGCGGTGCCAATAGGGGCCGCAAGTCCAGGAACGGCCAACACCAGGATCACTACGGTGAGTGCCACCGCAGTAACTGCGCCTACAAGCACACCCCGCCTACGGAGGCGCCTGGCCGACGTTGACCTACCAACCTGGCGGCCGCCGCCGACCTGAGAGTGCGGCGACTCCGGGTTCGTGGGTACGGTCATGACTAGACCTTTCTCAGCTAGGGACAAGGTCGGGGCGGCTCCCGTTGCAGCGGGGGCCGCCTTTTTTGTGCGACCACGCCACCCGTTAGCGGGCAATAGTGACAGCCGCCTCGTCGCCCACCAATCTGGTTATCCACAAGGGCTGTGGACAACATCCCCATGACTGTGCGTAAAGCCCTCAGATCTGTGCACGACCCGGTGGACAACCCTGCGAACAAGTCGCCATTCTTTGCGCGCGATGGCCCCTGAGCTGCGAGAACTCTATGTACACGCTGTGGAGAAGAAAAACTTCCCAAAATGAACAACGCAACCGAATGCGGAATCCGGAGTACTTGATTCCACTCTTACTTCTATCCGCGTAGAGCAGTCGAGTTAGGAACGCCTTACCACCTTGTAATGGCCGTCTCTAGTCCGTCGAGGAGAGGGCTCAGTGGCTCGCGGAAGGCGAGTCAGTGTTCGTCGTTAGCCGCGTTCAGCACCGCCAACACGGACGCAGGACCGCCGTCGTACACAAGGTGTGGTTCGTCTTCCTGAGGAGGGATGAACCGGGTGCGGTACCGCTGCAGGTCACTCTCGGAGAAGTAGATCGAGTTGGGATCGTCCGCGTGGAACTCGTTGCGCTGACTGATCCGTGACCAGAGTTCGTCATGGCTGGCCGCGAGATAGACCAGTACCTGAGAAGCGCCCGCGTCGGTCGCGATGGTTCGCCACCGGGTGCGGTCATCCGGAGTCCAGAAGCCATGATCAACCACGACGTCGCGCCCGGCCAGAAGCAGCTTCCGCAGTTCAACCGCGACATCCTCAAGGACCGGCCGCTCAAGGGTGGGGAAGGTGCCCCGCGGGAAGTCCACCCCGTACACACCGTGGCGGCGGTACATCTCCTCATCCGGGCACAGGCGCATGAACCCACGAGAGGCTAGGGCACGGGCGAGCGTGGTCTTACCGGAGCCGGGGAGCCCTGCCATCAGGACACAGCGTGGCGGACGGGTGGGCATCGGCTTCGTCAAGGTCTGAGAGATGGCGGCCATCTCGGCTTCGGCTTCGGACGTGAGCGGGCCGGTACGGCGAGCCGCGAGCAATGCGTCCAGGCGACCTTCAAGCACGTTCATGAGCGTGTCATCCATGGCAGTCACTCGGAGACCTCCGACTCCGTTCGCCAGGTCCGGCCGGGGCCGCCAAGGTCGACGCCGTACTCGACCACGCTGCCCTCGCTGTCGACGAACTTCGCTGTCATCACGACTGAGGGTTCTACAGGCGGGTTGCTGGGGTCCAGCTCCAGAAGCTGTGCGTCCTCTGCTGTCAGCAGGCGCGCAGAGGCAGTGTCGATCCGATGGCTGATCGGGCGGCCGGTCGCTGCGGCGATGAGCTGGAGTGACGTCCCGCCGGTCAAGCGCTCACTCATTGCCAACTGGGGGATCAACTTCCCGTACTGGATGGGGATCCACGACGTGCTGTGCGCCACGATGCCGTGTCGGTCCCTGTACACGCGGCGTCGGCGGATGACTTCGGAGCCAGGCTCGATATCCAGGGCTTGCGCAACATCCGCAGGTGCCGGGACCACGGCCGCCTGGTGCGAGTCAGACCTTTCGCCTGACCCCCAACTCGACCCGGTGCGGTGCCCCCGGTCCTGGCGCTGAGATCCCGAGGACATCGGGGCGGGCCGGTCCAGAACCTCCGTGCCGATGCCGTGAATGCCTCTGACCAGACCCTCGTTGCGGAGCTTGCGCAGGGCCTTCTCAATCGTCGCGGTGCTCACGGTCCACTGCTCGGAGAGGTTCTTGATGCTCGGCAGTAGCGACCCTGGCGGCAGCTCTCCGGACGCGATCAGCTCCGCGTAGTGGGCGGCAATCCGTGCGTATGGCGCCCGATTGTCGACCTGACCTGCCATCCCGCCAGCTCCTTCGTCGCAGTGCCCTTAGGTTCCCTACCCTACCGCTTGACACCGCAGGGAACCCTAGGGAACCTTAGGGATGTGACCGCCGGTTGGAACGCCGGATCGGCAGTCGCTCAGCGCTCGGTGTGTCCCGTGAAAACGGGAGCCCAGCACAAGGGCTACCGCGCCCACCGGGGAGCTGCCGTTCATTGACAACTGCATGGGGATCACGCCGCCTCTCCTCCGGCAAGTAGGCGGCCACGCGGGATCTCTCGCGTGCTGCGCAGCGCGATTCGACTGCTCCGCAGCTCGTCTGCTGCGGCCGGTTGCCTCCGCTGCTCGTCTCGTACGAGCAGTGCTGAGGGGAGCCGGAACGTGCTCCTTCGACCCTTTGGGAGTTCTCATGACTGCAACGTTGATCGCGGTTCTCGGCACCCTGGCCGGGGCCGTCGTCGCCGGGTTCATGCAGCACCTGAGCGCCACCCGAACCACCCGCACAGCCACGGCCGAGCAGCGCCGCCGGGCGCTGGCCGACGCGGTTCCGGCGCTGCTGGCCGCGCTGGTCCGCCACCGGGAACAGCAGTACTTGAAGATCGTGGCCCGCCGGGAGGGCGTGGCCGACACGGCCGAGACGCGGCAGGCCCGGTATGCGGCTCGCTCGGCTGTCACCAGCGCGATGGACACGCTGTTCATGACCACGCAGAACGGCGACCTTCTGGCCGTCGCTCAGGAAGCGGTCGACGCCGCGATGGCCGTCGGCGACGTCCCGGCCGACGAGTTGGACGCGGCGGGTCTGCGGGCCCGCCAGGCGCACACCGCGCTGCGCGTGGCCGGTGCCCAGCACATCTACGCCTGACCCATTCCACTTCAACGGCGCGCGCCCCCGGAGCGGCAACTCCGGGGGCGCTGTTCGGGCCGTTCCACCTGCTAGGGAGACCACGACCCATGGACCACATCGTCACTGTTCAGGACGCTGTTACCGCGTTCGCCGACTGGATCGAGCCGACCAGCGGAGAACTGGCCGCCATCGAGGACGAGATGCCCGTGATCCTCGCGGACGTCGACCTCCTCGACGCGCACATCATCACCCTCGACCACACCCCGAACGAGCTGAACGACCGCCGCATCCGCCGCGCCCGGCGCCGGGCGCTGGCCGCCCGGGCCGCGCTGATCAACCGCGCGGCCGGTACGAGCCTGCCGGGCGGCGTCGCATGAGCGCGGTCCGGCGGGAGCGGTGGCGGCTGGTCGCCACCGTCGTGTGCGTGCTGGGCGCCCTCGCCGCGAGTGTGTCGGCGTTCGTCTACGCCCTCCCCTGGCCCGCCCTGGCGGTCTCGGTCGGGTGCCTGCTCATCGCCCGCTACCTGAGCACCCAGGTGCCCGTGCCGCCCGTGACCGGGCAGTGCGACGACGCGGGGGAGGAGGGCCGGTGAAGAGCAACAAGGGCAAGACCCTGCTCGTGCTCGCCCTGGTCGCCGTCGTCGCCATGGCCTTTCGGGTCTCGTGGAACGCGTTGCGGGATGTGGCCCGCGCGATCGGCGCGGACGACACGGCAGCGATGCTGTACCCGTTCGTCGTCGACGGCCTGATGGCCCTCGCCCTGGTCGCCACTCTCGTACTGTCCGGTGACGCCCGGAAGTTCGCCCTGCGGGTGCTGGGCACGTACACCCTCGCCTCGCTGGTCCTGAACTACGTGCACGGCCTTGTCCCGGAGCTTCACGGCCGGACGGTCGACTGGGGCCGACTGGCCGACTGGGACCCGGCGAACTGGGCGCTGGTCCTGCTCGCCACGTCGCTTCCGGTCGGGTCGATCTACTTCGGGTCGGACCTGGTCGCCAAGGTCCTGCACCACCAGCCCACTCCGATCGAACCCCCGACCACGAATGCGGAGAAATCTACCGAGACCGAGAGGATTCGGTCTACGGCTGACGTGCCGGAATCGACCGTGACGCCGATCACCACGAACGTCACGGCGCTGCCCCGACCGGTGGCCGTCGGGTTCCTGAAGTCGGCCGTGGCGAGCAAGCCCGTCCGGGCGATCGAGTCGGCACCTGCCCGCCCGATCGTGGCGCGCACGGTGTCCGCTCAGTCCAAGCAGCCCCGCCGGGCGACCGGTCGGGTCCCGGACGTCGCGAAGTCGACCCGCCCCAAGCGCACCCCGGCGCAGTTGCTCGATGAGGCGCGCACGGCGACCGAAGACTGGCCGGACGCGAAGCTGACGGCGGAAGGCATCCGCAAGGCGGTGCACACCTCACCCGCGAACGCCCGCGCGTTGCGCGAGACCTTGCGCGCTGAGCGCGGTCTGGCGGTGGCGTGATGGGCGCCGCGTACGCGAAGTGCTACGACCCCACCGGCGCTCGCTACGGCATCCCCACCTACCCGTGGAAGTACGCCCCGGACGGGTTGGCCACGCGCCGTCAGCTCCGGGCGCGCGGTCTGCGGCCGGGCGGTCAGCCGATAGCCGCTCAGCTCATGCTGCGCCATCGCGGCCGCAAGGGCGGCGCGCTGGTCGCCTACCTCTACCGCGTCGACCGGGCGCTGCCGGTGCGGCCGATGACGTCGCGCAAGTGGGGCGCGCTCGCGCTGGCGATGCTCGCCCGCCGCACCTGCCCGTCCTGCTCGCTGGATGTCGGCTACTGCATCCCCCGCTCCCACGGCATCTGCGGCGCGTGCATCGCCGCCCAGGAACAGAGCGCTGCCTGACCATCCCACCGGACGCGCCGCGTGACCTGCGGCGCCTGCCAACGGAGACTCCGTGAACCTCACCGTGAGCACGCACAAGATTCCCGGATACGGGCCCACCCTGCGCACCGCCAAGCAGCTCGCTGTACAGGCCGTGCGCCTCGTCGAGCGGGCGGTGCCGGGCCGGATGCCCGACGTCGAGGTCATCCTGACCGACCCGCGCGGGATGGCCGAACTCGGCACGGCCGCCGACGCCGAGTTGGCGGGGGTCCTGGACAAGCGGTCCCGCAACCGCGCCGAACGCGCCGCCCGGCGCCTCGCCCGCGACGCCTCCGGACGTGCGATCCCGCGCGCCAACGGTGGCGTGTTGGTGCTGGTGAATGTCGACCAGCACGCCGTCCCGGGGCAGTTCGCCGTGACGCTCGTGCACGAACTCGTGCACGCCATGCAGTTCAGCCGCAAGCACGTCGTCGACCAGATCACGCAGGACACGCGCGCTCAGTTCGGTGTGGAGCGTCAGTCGCGCCGCCAGGCCCGCGCGCACGCCCGCCTCGTCGAGCAGCACGAGCAGGAGGCCTACGGCTGCGAGTACCTGGCCGACCAGCTCATCCCCGGCGCCACCTCCACCGCCGCCGCCTAAGCGGCCCCTCCCCGAGACTGGAGTTCTTCCGCATGAGCGAGAACATCGTTCGCCTCGAAAAAGACCCCCACCCCACTGTTCCGGAGCAGGGCCCGACGGTCCTGACGGTTGTGCCGGCACCCGACACCCAGACGCGGGTGGTGCCGCTGTGGGTGCGCTCCGGGCGCGCCATCAAGAGCGCCATCACCCACGAACACACCAAGACCGCCGCCCGCGCGGTGGCCCGCCACGGCCTGTACGTCGCTGGGGGCACGCGGATCGTGGCGCGCCGCACCTGGGACGGCCGCACCGCCTCCCGCTACGAGCGGATGCTCCGCGCGGCCGAAGCGGCGGGGAACTATGAGGTGGCCGCTGAGTGGGAGGAGCGCGGGCAGCGCTTCCGCGCGGAACGTCACCGGCGCCGCATGGACCTGCTCGCCTCCCCGGTCGATGCGGCCAAGACCGCCCTGGTCGGCACCGGCATGAGCATCGGCGCACTCATCGGACTCGGCATCGCACTGGCCCTGGCCACGAAGGATCCCGTCGATGTCATCACCCCCCTCGCTGCCGTGGTCGGGCTGGTGAGCCTGCTCGTCACCATCGTCATGGTGGTGTGGGGCCCGCTCCTCACGATCGGCCCCTTCCTCGCCCTGCTCAGCCTCTGGGCCGTCGGCCGCCATCAAAAGGCCGCCCCTGCCTGGGCGCTGCCCGCCAGGGAGCGCGACAGCGAGGGCGAGCCGATCACTCCCTCGATCGTCGTCAAGGCTCTGCGTGACCTCGGCGTGCCCGCGCTGCGAGGCGCCATCAAGGAGATGGGGGATGCGGGCGCGGCCATGCTCGGGCCTATCCGCATCGCCGGATGCGGGGTGGAAGTCGACGTCACCCTGCCCTCTGGGGTGGCGACGAACGAGGTGCAGAGCAGGCGCCGCAAGCTGGCGGAGAACCTGACCCGGCACGAGCACGAGGTGTTCATCACCATCCCCGAAGCGGCCCGCACGGTGCGGCTGTGGGTGGCCGACTCCGGAGCGCTGGACGAGCCGATCGGCCCGTCTCCGCTGGTCACCGATGACACTCTGACCGCCGACTACGCCAAGGGCCGCGCCCCGTGGGGGCAGGACCTGCGCGGGGATGCCGCCGCACTGAGCGTCTACCAGCGCCACCTGCTCATCACGGGCCTGTCCAACCAGGGCAAGACCGCCGCCCTGCGGGCGCTCGCCCTGTGGCTCGCGCTGGACCGGTCGGTGGAGTTCTGGATGGGCGACCTGAAGGGCGTGGGCGACTGGGACATGTTCGACGGCCTCGCCGCACGGCTCATCCAGGGGCCCACGGATGAACACGTCATCCAGGTCACCGAGATGGTCGAGGACGCGGTGGAGGAGATGAACCGCCGCCTCCAAGCGCCGCCCGGCACCGAGTTCCCGGCGCTGATCGTGATCGTGGACGAGGCACAGGTGGCGTTCATGTGCCCCCTCAAAGACGACGAGAAGCGCCCCTACGGCGGCGCCAAGGCCAACTCCCGCTACTACATGGCCGCACGGAAGATCCACAACCAGGGGCGGGCCGTGAACGTGCTGCTGTGGCAGGGCACTCAGGACCCCACGAACGAGAACCTGCCCAAGCTCGTGCGCGAGGGCGCCCACACCCGTGCTTCCCTCGCGCTGGGCACGGAGTCGCAGGCCCGCATGGCGCTGGGGGACAAGGCCGTGGACGGCGGCGCGGCTCCGAACCTGCTGCGTCCGGGGCTGGACCAGGGAACCCTGGTCGTCGCCTCCGCTGGAATCGACATCCCCAAGGGGCAGTCGTCCATCACGGTGCGCACGCACTACATCAGCACCGACGACGCCAAGGAGATCGCGGAGCGGGCGCGGGCGCTGCGGGACGGCGTGACCACCCTGCACACCATCGAGCGCGGCGAGGACCGCGACCCGCTCGCCGACATCGCCGCCGTGATCGGCACCACCGCGCGGGTACGGACCAAGGACGTCCTCGCACGGCTCACGAAGCTGAACGAAGACGCCTACGGCGGATGGTCCTTCATCGACCTCAAGCGCGTTCTCGACGACGCAGGGGCGGAGCCGTACAAGTCCGACGGCGTCATGGTCGTCAGCCGCGACCGCGTCGCCCGGGCCCTCGCCAACCGCGACACCGACGGTTCCGCTTCCGACGCCGCGTAGCAGGGAGCCACAGCAAGGACGGGCAGGGAGGCAGGGAGGACTCCCTGAACCCCTCCCTGCCCCTCCTCCCTGGCCTTGACCAGCACGAAGGGCCCATCAGGGAGTCAGGGAGGCACGCAGCTCAGCACCCCTGAAACCCCCTCCACAGCGCCCCCGCAAGGGGGTGCCGTCTCCTCCCTGCGCCACCAGCTGAAGGGATTCCGGATGAACCACCGCGACCCGCCAGGGATCATCGCCCCGCACATCCCCGCCGACGACTACCGCCGCGCCGAAGCCACCGGCCAGCCCGTCGTCATCGTCGTCCACACCACCGACCAGACCGGGCGCCCCCTGCGCCACTACCTCTTCCCCATCGCCATCGCGGGCGCGGGCGCCATGGGCCTCTTCGGCCTCGTTGCCGCATTCCTCGCCCTGCTCGACGTCGCCGCCCACACCGCCATGGCCATTGGCGGCGCCGCCGGACCCATCGGCATCGGCGGCATCACCCTGCGCCTCGCGCGCGGCAAGACCTAGCTACGCCAAGGGCGGCCCCCGTCTCGCCAAAGTCCGGGGCCGCCCTTGTCCACCTGCCCACATCAGAGCTGTGGAGGTCTCCCAGCATGACGCAACCCACCGACACTCGGCGAGAGCACCTGCCGACCGCTCTCGCCCTGGCCGCCTCCAGCCTGCCCGTCCTACCGCTGCGAGCCGGGAAGGTGCCGTTCGGCAACTGCCGTACCTGCGCCGACAACGCGTGCGGCGGACGGCCCAACATGAAGACCGCCGGGCCCTGCGCCTGCCCCGACGTCTGCCACGCATGGGCCGCCGCGACCACAGACGCGGACGTCATCAGCTCCGGACTCTGGGAGCGCGCCTGGGTTCGGGCGAGTGCGGTCGCCTACCACCCGGGCGGGGCCGACCTGACGGTCGTCGACCTGGACAACGCCGACGCGATCATGTGGGCGCGCGAGCACCTGCCCACCACGCAGATCATGCCCACCACCCGGGGCGAGCACTGGATCTACCTCGGGGCGATGGGCTCCGCCAACGCGGTCCGGCCCGGCGTGGACATCAAGTCCACGATGGCCTACGCCCGCTGGCGTGGGCACGGAACCGGCACCCCCACGGCACTGCCGGACGCCGTGCGCACGCTCGCCGCGACGAAGCCCGTCGCGGCCCGGCCCGCCCCGCAGACCATCGCCGTGCCCGCACCGGCCGGGGGCGGGGGGTGCCGCCATCGCACACCCGCCTTCCTGGAGCGCGGCATCGCGATGGCCGAGCAGCGCATCACCGACGCCCACAGCGGCGTGCACAACACCGTCTACCGCACGTTCCTCGCCGTGCTCTCCACGCACGGCCGGTGCGGCTGCCTCACCGAGACGCACATCGGGCGCCTGTTCACCGCTGCTCAGGCCAAGGGCGAGTCGCCTCGGCACTGCACCGACGCGTGGACCAACGCCCGCACCAGGCTGGGGCTGTAGCCATGGCTGACGACGACAAGACCCCCGCCCGCGAGATCATCACCGACTACGCGCAAGAGCACTTCCGCTACTTCCGCACCCCTGACGGCACCGTGTACGCGCAGAAGAACGGCCACCCCGTGGCCCGCCCGATCCGTTCTCAGGGGGCCACCGGAAGCCACCGGCAGGAACTCATGGTCGGCCTCTTCCGCGACGGACGCGGAGTCTTCAACGGCAGCGCCATCAAGGAAGCGCTGGACCTGATCGAAGCGCTCGCGCTGAGCGAGGGCGTACAGCCCGTGCACATCCGGGTCGCCCCGGGCTTTGACGGGGCAACGTGGCTGGACCTCGGGCGCGACGACGGACAGTCCGTCCGCATCCACCCCACCGGATGGGACATCACCACCCCCGACCCGCGCGAGGTGTGCTGGCGCCGCACGCAGCTCACCGGGGAACTGCCCCTGCCCGCCAAGGACACCGATGGCAAGGGCGTCGACCTGTTGATGCGGCTGTGCAACTTCGCCAACGCCGACACCGAGTCCCTGGCTCTCGCCTGGCTGATCGGCTGCCTCGGGCCGTCCGTGCCTGTCCCCGCGCCGTTCCTCACCGGGCCGCAGGGCGCGGGCAAGTCCACGGGCGGGCGCATGCTCGTGCGGATCGTGGAGGGCATGAGCGGGGACCTGCGCCGCGCCCCGAAGGACGAGGCGAATCTGATCGCGGCGGTGGCCGCCGGGTGGGTCACCGCGCTCGACAACCTCTCGCACCTGACACCGGACCTGGCGGACGCCATGTGCTGCGTCGTCACTGGCGCTGAGGACGTCAAACGCGCCCTGTTCACCGACGGCGACGTCTACCGCACCGGCTACCGCCGCCCCCTTCTCCTGACCGGCATCGACGTCGGCCTCATCCGGCCCGACCTCGCCGAACGGCTCCTGCCGCTGCACCTGGTGCGCCCCAAGGTTCGGCGCACCGAGGCAGAGCTGTGGGCAGAGTACGAAGAGATCCTGCCCGTGGTGCTCGGCTCGCTCCTGGACCTCACGGTCAAGGTCCGCGCGGTGAAGGCGGAGACCCCCACCGACCTGCGGATGGCCGACTTCGCGCACCTGTGCGCGCAACTCGACACAGCCACCGGTCTCGGAGCGCTCAGCGCCTACCGGGCGAGCCTGGACGACCTGAACGACGACGTGATCGAGGGCGACCTCCTCGCGCAGACCGTCCTGCGGCACGCCGACACGATCACACCCGGAGCAGCGCAGCGGATGACCTCCACCGAGTGGCTGCACCACCTCAGCGGCCTCTACAGCGACGACGAACTGCGCCCCCTGCCCAAGGGGTGGCCGACCACGGGAAAGGTCCTCTCCGACCGCCTCAAGCGCCTCCAGCCAACGCTGGCCGCCAGGGGCGTCCTCATCGACTCCGGCCGCACCAGCGAGGGCCGCTACCTCGAAATGACCCGTCCGCCCACCCCACCCCCACACGAGCAGAAGCCGATCTTCTGACCGCCAGGGGCTCGCGCGGACAAGCAAGAAGAGCACCACCGGCCAGGCGTGCTCTTCTTGCTGTTCGGCGGAACGCCGCCCAAGGGTCGCGCCGCGCAGCGGCTCCTTCTCCACGCTGTAAGGCGCACCGCACGACAACAGACACCCCCTCTCTTTTTCCTAAGAGGGGAAACGCTGCGTCATCTGCGTCACCCATGCCGGAAAGCGGCCCCTGGCCTGCGGCTACAGCCATGACGCAGACGGCGACCTCTGCGTCATCCTGCGTCATCTGCGTCACCCAATGACGCAGGGCATGACGCGCCGATGACGCAGCCCCGAATCCCTGCGTCACGCAAAGCGCCAGGTCAGAGGCCCGAATGACGCTGATGACGCAATGACGCAGAAATCCGCACTTCGGACACACACGTGGTCCCGGCAAGCCCAGTGTTCGAGAACCCCGCCAATTGATCGAAGAGGAGTCGCACCGTGGCACGCCCCAAGATGCTCAAGCTCCCCGAAGTCCTCGAAGAGATCGAGATGAGCCGCGCCGCCTTCTACCGCATGCGCGCTCGTGGCAGGGCACCGAAGCTCATCAAGTTGCCGAACGGGCAGATCCGTTGCCGACGCAGCGACTTGGACGCGTGGTGGGACAAGCACGAGATCGCAGCCTGACCGCCGACCGACCGGAGGGGCCCACCACACGGTGAGGCCCCTCCCTCATGAGGGAGCACGATGCACAGCTACGACGTGCGCATCTGGAGCATCCGCAAGCGCTCCAGCAAGGCCGCCCCGTTTCAACTGCGTTGGCTGGTCGGCGGGGAGGAGTTTCAGGAGAAGTTCGCGACCAAGACCCTCGCCGACTCCCGGCGGTCGGAGCTGCTGTCTGCGGCACGCAAGGGCGAGCCGTTCGACACGGAGACCGGCCTCCCCGTCTCGGAGGTGCGCGAGCGGAACCGTACGAGCTGGTACGCCCACGCGCGTGCGCACGCCGCGCGGAAGTGGCCGACGGCGGCAGCTAAGCACCGGGCGAGCATCGCGGAGAGTCTGACCATCGCCACGATGGCGTTGTGTCCGTCCGGGAAGGGCCGTCCGGCAGACGACGTGCTGCGTCGCGCGCTCTACCAGTGGGCGTTCAACGCCGGGCGGGACAGCCAGGAACCGCCGGAGGGCGAGGCCAAGGCCCTGGCATGGGTGGAGCGCAACGCGCCTGCCGTGGTCGACCTCGACAACGCCAGGCGCGTGCGCACGGTGCTGGAGCACCTGGCCAAGCGGCAGGACGGCAAGGCCGCCGCTGCGAACACGTTCCGGCGCCGCCGGGCCGTGCTGAGCAACTGCCTTCGCCTGGCAGTGGAACACGAACTCCTACCCGGCAACCCCCTCCACCGCGTCCACTGGGAAACCCCCAAGGCCGTGGAGGAGTTGGACGCCCGCAGCGTCGCCACGCCCACTCAGGCGCGGGCCCTGCTCGACGCCGTACGTGCGCAGGGCGACCGGGGCGCCCACCTGGTCGCGTTCTTCGCCTGCATGTACTACGCGGCGATGCGGCCCGAAGAGGTCTCCATGTTGAGCGCGGACCAGTGCGAACTACCCGAGGAGGGGTGGGGGCGGCTCCTGCTCGCCGGTGCCCGTCCGCAGGTGGGTTCCGCGTGGACGGACGACGGCAAGCCTTACGAGGAGCGGCAGTTGAAGCACCGGGCCCGCCGGGCTGTCCGCCCGGTGCCCATCCCACCGGTTCTGGTCGCCATCCTGCGGACCCATCTCGACGCGTTGGGCGTCACGCCCGGAGGGCGGCTGTTCAGCGCCGTGCGTGGCGGCCCGGTGCGCTCGCAGGAGTACGGCGCCGTGTGGAAGGAAGCGCGGCGGAAGGCGCTCACCCCCGCGCAGGTGGCCTCTCCCCTCGCCGCCATCCCGTACGACCTGCGGCACGCGTGCGTCTCGTTCTGGCTCCGCTCCGGCGTGAGCCTGGCTGAGACCGCCCGTCGGGCAGGGCAGAGCGTGGCCGTCCTCCAGCGGTACTACGCCAAGGTGCTGGACGGCGAGGAAGCCAAGATGAACGCCCTGATCGAGCGGGGGTTGGCGGAGCACGAGGAGCCCGCCGAAGGGGCCTGAATCCTGGCCGCAGGTTGGCCGCACGCGCTGGTCAGAGGTGGGAAACCGGCGGGACGGGGTGAGACAGGGGCATACAGAAGGGGTGCCGCTCCGGAGAGGGGCACCCCTTCTGACCTGCAAGTCTCTGACCTGCGGCGGTGGGTGTGGGATTTGAACCCACGGTGACATCGCTGCCACGACGGTTTTCAAGACCGTTCCCTTAGGCCGCTCGGGCAACCCACCCCGCGCCTCCGGGGCCGGTGATCGGCCGGTGGCGCGGGGTCAAGAGTAGCGGGTCAGCTGTCGCCCTTGCGTGCGCCCAGGACCACGTCGACCGTGCGCTCCTTGCCGTCGCGCTCGTAGGTGATCTTGACGGTGTCGCCGGGGCGGTGGGTCCAGATCTGGCCGATGAGGGTCGGGCCGCTGTCGATGACCGTGTCGTCGAGCTTCTTGATGACGTCGCCGGACTTCAGGCCCGCCTTGGCCGCCGGGCCGCCCGGCTCCACGGCGGCGCCGGAGTTGCCGGCGGCGCGGTCGGAGATGGTGGCGCCGTCCGAGGTGTTCGCCAGGGAGACCGACGCACCGATCACGGGATACGTCGCCTCGCCCGTCTTGATCAGCTGCTTGGCCACGTCCTTCGCCTGGTTCACCGGGATCGCGAAGCCCAGGCCGATCGAGCCGGACTGGCCGCCGCCGCCCATGCCGCCGCTGTCGGCGGGCTTGATCGCGGAGTTGATGCCGATGACCGCGCCGCGGGCGTCCAGGAGCGGGCCGCCGGAGTTGCCCGGGTTGATGGACGCGTCGGTCTGCAGCGCGCTCATGTACGAACTCTTGCTGCTGCCGCCGTCGCTGGAGGTCACCGGGCGGTTCTTCGCGCTGACGATGCCCGTCGTGACCGTGTTCGACAGGCCGAAGGGGGCGCCGATGGCGATCGTGGAGTCGCCGACGGCCACCTTCTCGGAGTCGGCGAGCGGCAGCGGGGCGAGGTCCGAGGGCTTGTTCTTGAGCTTGATGACCGCGACGTCGTACCCCTGGGCGCGGCCGACGACCTCAGCGTCGAACTTCTTGCCGTTCGAGAACGTCGCCGACAGCTTGCCGCCCTCGGCCGCGGACGCCACCACGTGGTTGTTGGTGAGGATGTGGCCCTGCTTGTCGTACACGAAGCCCGTGCCCGTGCCGCCCTCGCCGCTGCCGCTCTGGGCCTCGATGGTGACGACGCTCGGCAGCGCCTTGTTCGCGATGCCCGCGACCGAGCCGGGCTCCCGCTTGAGGTCGGCGGGGCTGTCCGACGCGGAGACCGTCGTCGAGTCCGTGCTGTCGTCGTCGTTGCGGTCCGCCGCCCAGAAGCCGAGACCGCCGCCGACGCCGCCCGCGATCAGCGCCGCCGCGAGCACCGCGGCGACCAGACCGCCACGCCGGGCACCCGGCTTCGGCGCGGCCGGCTGCTCCGCGGTCCAGGACGCGCCCCAGCCCGTGCCTCCGGCCCCGGCGCCGTCCTGTGCGTACGACGGCACGGCCGGGGGCGGGGGCGGCGGCCACGCGCCGGACGGCGACGCGGCGGCCGTGGCGGGGGTGGGCGCGGCCTGCTGGCCGTACCCCGCGCCGGGCTGGCCCGCCTGGGTGTACCCGCCGCCCGACTGGCCCGCGCCCACATGCCCTGCCGTGTGCGCGTACGGATCGGGGACGTGCGGTGCTGGGGCGGGAGCCGGGGCCGACGGGGGCGGGGTGCTCGCGGCGGGAGCCTCGGCCGGGGTGGCGGGCCCGGACGCGGCGGGGGCCTCCGCGGGGGCGGGCTCGGGTGCGGCAGGCCGGTCCGCCGGTGGTGTCGGCGCCGGGGTGTCGGGGGCGGAAGCAGCGGGAGTGTCCACCGGCACGGGAGGTGCGGACGGGGCCGGGGGTACCTCAGTGCCCTCGTTCTCGGTGCTCACAGCTTCTTCTCCTCGGTCCACGCTGTCGTACTCGGTCACGGCCTGAGAGCAGCAGACGATCATTTCGGTTCACTTTTGTCTGCAGTCAGCTTTTCCCATGGGCTGTCAGGGCACCATAAGCCGATGCTGTGCGTTCACGGCGGGCGAAACCGACCCATACGGAAGGCGCAACCGGTCAGCGGTGGCACGATGACGCGGTGACCCACGCACGACAGCCCCACATCCAGGTCGTCGCCCACCGCGGAGCCTCCGAGGACGCCCCGGAGCACACACTGGCCGCGTACAAGAAGGCGGTCGAGGACGGCGCCGACGCCCTCGAATGCGACGTACGGCTCACCGCGGACGGCCATCTCGTCTGTGTGCACGACCGCCGCGTCAACCGCACCTCGAACGGCCGCGGCGCCGTCTCCGCCCTGGAGCTGGCCGACCTCGCCGCGCTCGACTTCGGCTCCTGGAAGAACGGCGGCGACCCGGGGGACCCCGGCGACACAGAGGGGCCCGACTGGGACGAGGGCCAGGACCCCTCCGACGCCAAGGACACCTCCGTACTCACCCTGGAACGGCTCCTTGAGCTGGTGGCCGAAAACAATGCCTCCGGGCGCCGCGTCCAGCTCGCCATCGAGACCAAGCACCCCACCCGCTGGGCGGGCCAGGTCGAGGAGCGGCTGCTGCACCTGCTGAAGCGCTTCGGCCTCGACACGCCGCCCGCCGACGGTCCCTCGCCCGTGCGCGTCATGAGTTTCTCGGCGCGTTCGCTGCACCGCGTGCGCGCCGCGTCCCCGACGCTGCCCACCGTCTATCTGATGCAGTTCGTCTCGCCCCGCCACCGCGACGGCCGTCTCCCCGAGGGCGTACGGATCGCGGGTCCGGGCATCCGGATCCTCCGCAACCACCCCGGGTACGTCGCCAAGCTCAAGCGGGCCGGGCACCAGGTGCACGTGTGGACCGTGAACGAGCCCGCCGACGTCGAGCTGTGCGTCCGCCTCGGGGTCGACGCGATCATCACCAACCGCCCGAAGCAGGTTCTGTCCCAACTCGGCCGCGCCTGACGCCCATTACGGGGAGTGCACCGGCGCGTTCGGTGCGTATTCGACCGTGTCGAGTGCGTCACCATCGCGGTGTTGGCCGGTTTCCGGTCCAGTCCATTGGGGCATTCACACCGTGGCGTGGGGCAAAGGAGGTCTCGGGGGTGGCGTTTGTGGTGGCACAGGAGGTGCCCACGTCGTCGAGCATGGCCGTACCCCATGGTCCTGCGGGCGTGGGGAAAGCCAGACACCGGATGCGCGATCAACTGCGCGGCAACGGAGTGTCGGAGTCGGTCATCGACGACGCCGTACTGATCCTTTCCGAACTCCTCAGCAACGCCTGCCGGCACGGCAGGCCGCTGGGCGAGGGACTCAACGGGGACGGCGACGACGGAGACGTGCGTGCCGCGTGGCGCGTCGAGAAAACCGGCCGGCTCACGGTCGAAGTGACGGACGGCGGCGGCCCGACCCGCCCGATTCCGGCCACTCCTTCGGTCACCGCCCACGGCGGCCGCGGGCTCAACATCATCACCGCCCTCGCCGAGGCGTGGGGAGTGCGCGACGACACCCGCGGCGAGGTCACCGTCTGGGCCCTGGTGCAGTCCGGGCACCGCCACGAGGACTTCGCTACGCGCGTCGCCGCACCGTCGGCGGCGGCCGCCACGGCCGCGATATCCGACCTCGGCTTCGCGGACCCCTTCGACGACGTGGACTGAGCGGGAACGCGGACCGGGCGGGAACGCGGACCGGGCGGATACACGGACCGAGCGGGTACGCGGACCGAGCGGGGCCGCACCCGTCCCCGAGCCGCTCCCACCGCGCCCCCGGCACCCAGGGCACCCCACGGCGAACGGCTAGGCTCGCGCCCGTACGCAAGCGAGCCGTAACCGGGAGACACCCACGATGGCCAAGAAGCGCCCGCAGACCAAGGGCAACCAGGGCAGCAAGGGCAAGCAGCCGCAGCTCAAGGACCACGAGGTCCCGGTCGTCGGCGCCCGGGAACCCTGCCCCTGCGGTTCGGGCCGCCGGTACAAGGCCTGCCACGGCCGGGCCGCCGCGCACGCCGTGACCGAGCTGGTGCAGCGCCCCTTCGACGGACTGCCCGGCGAGTGCGACTGGGTCGCCCTGCGCGAGCTGGTCCCCGCCGCGACCGTCGAGCTCACCCTGAAGGACGGCCTGCCCGAGGGCGTGCCCTCCGTGACCCTTGCGACCGTCCTGCCGATGGCCTGGCCCGCGCTGCGCCGCGACGACGGCTCGGTGCTGCTCGGCCTGCAGAACGACACCTCCTCCGGCGACATCAGCCGCGACCTCGCCGACACCCTCCAGCGCGCCCTCACCACCGAGCCCGGCCAGCCGGTCCCCGGCCGCCGCGCGGTATCCGGCGACGGTCCCCGCCTGCAGGAGCTCATCGACGAGAAGAGCGCCTTCGAGCCGGTCGTGCACCCGGGCTTCGAGTTCTGGGTGCCGGACGCGGAGAACGCCACGCCGGAGGTGTCGGCGTCCCTGGAACGGGCGAACGCCGCCGCCATCCCGACGGTCAAGCTCTCCGGCGTGGACGCCGCCTACTGGTGCGAGACGCCGGAGAAGAACCACCTGCGCTGGGTCATGCCGCACCCCGAGGAGCAGCTCCTCGACGCGCTCGCGCGGCTGCACGCGGCCGGCGCGTCGAGCCTCGGCGAGGGCACCCGCCTCGTCGGCTCCTTCCGCGCACACGGTCTGACGGTGCCGGTGTGGGACCTGCCGAGCGGCATGGGGGCCGAGGACATCGAGCAGCCCGCCGCCGAGTTCGCGTCGCGCCTCGCGACGGCCCTCGCGGCGACGGAGCCGCTGACTCCGGAAGAGCGCAGGGCACGCGGCGGCCTCACCAACCGACAGGTCACCCTCAGCTGACCTCGCGCGGCCTCGTGGGCGGGGGCGCGCGGCCGGTCCGCACTGACCCACCAGTCAGTCGGAACGGAACGCGTGACTCCCGTCACAACTCCCCTTGGACACAGGTAAATCCCTGTCCGGATAACTGAGATCGAATTTGCCAAGCGCCGATCTCTTGTTACCGTTCAGGTAGCCCGGTTGCTGGTGCATCCCCCGTCGCCAGCAACCGGGCGTTTCTGTGCCCGGTGCACACCCGGTGGCCGTTCAGCGGTGAACAACCGTCCCAACTGCACCGGAACATCGCTCAGTTGCTGCCGGAGCGCAGCAGGAGCGCAGCCGAGCCCGCACCGGCGAACTCCGCCACCGCCGTGTACCGCGCCGCCGTTCCCGCCGTGCGCTCACGAGGCGTCTCGCACGCCGCCGGCTCGTCGTCGGCTCCCACCGCGCAGTGCATCTGCACCGTGCGCCCCTTCGGCCCCATGACGCTCAGAACGGCCTTCAGCGCCTCACCCGTGGCGTTGCGGTAGTAGGTACGCGCCCAGGTGTCGTCGGCCTGGGACAGGACGCAGGTCTGGGCCTCCACGCCGTGCGGCGACGAGAGTTCGGGGCCGCACCGCGCGGTGGCCTCCCGCGGGGGCGCGGCGTCGTGCGCGGGGCGCGCGGGAGCGGCCGGGGCGCCGGGCTTGTCCTGCGGCCGGGACGGTGCGGTGGACGCTGACGGGGAGTGCGCCGTGGACGACTTCGCCCCGGCGGGCTGCTTCGCATCGTCGTGCAGGACGGGATCACGGCGTACGGAGTCGTGGAGCACGGGCCCCGCGGAGGCGCCGGCGAGCGGCACGAGCACCGCGACGGCCACGACTCCCAGGAGCGCGAGCAGGCGGGGGTTCACGGCCGGGCGGGGGTGCATGGCCCGAAGATAACGACGATGGGCACGCGGAGCGTTCACCGCGCGCCCAATGCCCTACAACTCGGGGGCGCTCACACCCGTACGAGTGAGCGCGTCGACCACCGCGTCGACCACGGCCTCGACGTCGGGCACCCAGGGGGCGGCCGAGCCGCGCAGGGGCGCCCGCTCCCAGCGGACCTGGCCCCGGCCCGTCTCCGACGGCGGCAGCGCCACGTACCCGCCGTCGCCGTGGAACCGCAGCGAGCCCGGGACCCAGTCCTTGGCGTACAGGAGCGCGCCCAACTGTTCCAGCGAGTACGGCGCGACGAGGATGAAGACGCGGGCCGGGGTGGCCACGACCGGGCCGATCCTGACGCCCGCCTCGTCGAGCGCGGCGAGGGCGCGCGCGCCGGCCGCCGCGGGCAGGCTCACGGCGCAGGGGGCGCGGCCGCCGGTGGCGAGGAGCACCGGTGCGCCGGGTCGGTTGGTCCACCACCAGCGGACCATGCGCTCGTCGGTCGTCGCGGCGAGCAGGCCGGGGTCCAGCGGATGGGCGCCGGGGAAGCCGCACTCGGGGTCGGGACAGGCGCAGCGCAGCGCGCCTTCGGTGTCGATACCTCGCCTGACCTGGCTGTCGATGCCGACGCCTGGCAGCACGGGCCAGCGCCACACGGTCGCGAAGGTGATGGCCGCGCCGAGCAGAGCGGGACTCTGGTCAGACTTCCTACCGATTCGCCAGGACAGGAGCCTGCGTCGCCTTCCGAGGATCTCGCGCATGAGCGCTCGTTCCTTTCCGTTACACGCAGAGGGACACTTCGGGCCACATCACACCATGTGTGGATCACTATCGACGTGCGTACGAGGTGCGCGTACTAGGTGCATGCAAGTGCGTACAGGTGCGTACAAGCTGGCGCATCACACCCCAGCCTGCGGCATGGGGCTCCCCTATGGGCCGAGCGTTGACGTGGCGTGGGGTGGCGGCGCCTGGCGTTTGCCGTCCCGCGTATTTCTTGCCGCCCGTGCCGCGGGAGGATGGGGCACGGCCGCCGTGGGTTAAGACGCTCGGGTCCGCCACCAGGTTCCGGGCGTCCCGCAACTGCCCCTGGCCATCACCGAGTACGTACCCATCGCGACCGCTGTGACGCTCCTTCGAACAATGTCAGTCGACCGCAATATGCCGTTCCCTGCAACAGTTTTCAGACAAGTTCTCAAGATCGCTGACAGTTCCCGGAATTCACTCCCGCCCCACTGGACACCAGGAATCCCCGCAGGACAATGCTGGACATCCCCTCTCCACTGCGTGTAGATGTGGAGACATTGCTAGCGGCGCAGAATGACAGGGGGTTTGCGATGCTATTGAGCAATACGCACCGGCCGGAAAGCCGTCAGCCATGAACGCCCCGCACCTCCCGAAAGTGGCCGGAATCGATTCCACTGTTCCGCCACCGGCCCACACTGCCCCGCCTGTCCAGCCCGCCCAGGGCGCCCCAGCCGCCCCCGGCGCCCAGGGCGCCCCGGGAGCGCTCATCCAGGACCGCCTGGCCGGCTGGGTCTCCGACCTCACCACGCTGCACGAACTCAACGAACGCCTGTCCCGCACGGCCGCACTCGACGGCGCGCTCACCGAACTCCTGCGCGCCGGAGCCGCCCTCGTCGGCGCCCGCCGCGGCCTCGTCGTCCTGGAGCCCGCCGACGGCCTCGGCCCCACCACCACCGTCGGCCTCGGCCTCGCCCGCGCCGACCTGGGCCATCTGGAGACGGTGCCGCGCGCCGCCACCTCCTTCGGCCGCCTCCTCGACGCCACCGCGGGGGCCACCCCCGGCGCGCCGGACTGCGCCCCCGCCGCCAAGACCGCGCCCCCCGCCGCGGCCCCCGTCACCGAGATCGTGCAGCCCGACCTCCTCGCCGACGAGGCCCTCGACCCCCGCCACCGCGAGGTCGCCGTCCGCCTCGGGTACGCCGCGAGCTACGCCCTGCCCCTGCTCACCGACACGGCGGGCCGCGTCGGCGTGGTGGTCTGGCTGTACGACGAGCCCGCCGAGCCGGCCGCGCGGCAGCGGCACCTCATCGGCCGCTACCTCCAGTACGCCACCGAGCACCTGGCCCGCCTGGTGGACCTCGACCGCGCCCGCTCCACGACCGCGACCCTGCGCGCGGAGCTGCTGCCGCCGCGCCTGCCGCGGGTCGCCGGGGTGCAGCTCGCGGCCCGGCACAGCACGGGCCCGCGCGGCGGCGGCGACTGGTTCGACGCGCTGCCCCTGCCGGACGCGGCGCTCGGCCTCGCGGTCGGCTCCGTCACCGGGTCCGGGCCGAGCGCGGTCGCCGCGATGGGACGGCTTCGGGCCTCCCTGCGGGCGTACGCGGTGATGGAGGGCGAGGACCCCGTCGCCGTCCTGTCGGACCTGGAGCTGCTGCTCCGCCTCACCGAGCCCGCGCGGTCGGCGACGGCGCTGTTCGCGTTCTGCGAGCCCGCCCTGCGCAAGATCGTCCTCGCCGGGGCCGGGCACAGCCCGCCGCTGATCGTCGGGGAGCGGCGCACGGAGTTCGTGGAGACGTCCCTCTCCGCACCGCTCGGCATGCTCGCCTGCTGGGAGGCGCCGAGCGTGGACATCCGCCCGGAGCCAGGAGAAACGCTGCTTCTCTATACGGACGGGCTTCTTCAGCGCACCGGGGACGCCATGGACCGGGCCTTCGCGCGGCTGCACGCGGCCGCCGCGAGCGTGCCGAAGGCGGCCAGGGACGACCCCGGGAAGATCGCCGACCATGTGCTGCGCACGGTCCTCCCGGAAGGCCTCGACGGCACTGACGGCCCGGCCGCGGCGGCGAGCGAGGAGGACGTGGTGCTGCTCGCGGCACGCTTCGAGTGACGCGGCGCGCACGGCCCGTGAGCCTTCGCCGTGACAGGTCTTCCGCCCCTGGGCCTCCTTACGTACGACCGTACGATGGAGAGGATCCAGAGCCGTACAGAGCCGTCAAACAGGAGGCAGACCGTGTCGGACGCCCTCAACCCGGAGACCCCGGAAGAGCTGGTGGAGACCGAAGAAGAGCCGATCAAGCAGCGCAAGAACGGCCTCTACCCCGGTGTCTCCGACGAGCTCGCCGAGAGCATGAAGTCCGGCTGGGCCGACACCGAGCTGCACGACCTGGAGCCGATCGAGCAGGCCGCGCACACCGCCGCCCGCCGCGCCGCGCTCTCCGCGCGCTTCCCCGGCGAGCGCCTGGTCGTCCCCGCGGGCAACCTGAAGACCCGCTCGAACGACACGGAGTACGCCTTCCGTGCCTCCGTCGAGTACGTCTACCTCACCGGCAACCAGACGGAGGACGGCGTCCTCGTCATGGAGCCGAACCGGACCGGCGGCCACGACGCGACGATCTACCTGCTGCCGCGCTCCAACCGCGAGAACGGCGAGTTCTGGCTCGACGGCCAGGGCGAGCTGTGGGTCGGCCGCCGCCACTCCCTGACCGAGGCCGGGAAGCTGTACGGCATCCCCGCCTCCGACGTCCGCGATCTTGCCGGCGCGCTGCGCGAGGCCACCGGGCCCGTGCGCGTCGTGCGCGGCTTCGACGCCGGGATCGAGGCGGCCCTGACCGACAAGGTCACCGCCGAGCGCGACGAGGAGCTGCGCGTCTTCCTCTCCGAGGCCCGTCTCGTCAAGGACGAGTTCGAGGTCCGTGAGCTGCAGAAGGCCGTGGACTCCACGGTGCGCGGCTTCGAGGACGTCGTGAAGGTCCTCGACAAGGCCGAGGCGACCTCCGAGCGCTACATCGAGGGCACGTTCTTCCTGCGCGCCCGCGTCGAGGGCAACGACATCGGCTACGGCTCCATCTGCGCCGCAGGACCGCACGCCACCACCCTGCACTGGGTGCGCAACGACGGCGCCGTCCGCTCCGGCGAGCTGCTCCTGCTCGACGCGGGCGTGGAGACGCACACGTACTACACCGCGGACGTCACCCGCACCCTGCCGATCAACGGCCGCTTCGACGCGCTGCAGAAGAAGATCTACGACGCCGTGTACGAGGCCCAGGAGGCCGGGATCGCGGCGGTCAAGCCGGGCGGCAAGTTCCGTGACTTCCACGACGCCGCCCAGCGCGTGCTCGCCGAGAAGCTGGTCGAGTGGGGGCTGATCGAGGGCCCCGTCGAGCGCGTCCTCGAGCTCGGCCTGCAGCGCCGCTGGACGCTGCACGGCACCGGTCACATGCTCGGCATGGACGTGCACGACTGCGCCGCCGCCCGCACCGAGACCTACGTCGACGGCACGCTTGAGCCCGGCATGTGCCTGACCGTCGAGCCCGGCCTGTACTTCCAGGCGGACGACGTGACCGTGCCCGAGGAGTACCGGGGCATCGGCGTGCGCATCGAGGACGACATCCTCGTCACCGAGGACGGCAACCGGAACCTTTCCGCGGGGCTGCCTCGCCGGTCGGACGAGGTTGAACTCTGGATGGCCAAGCTGAAGAGCTGACCCGGGGCGTGGGCGCGGCAGATCGCGCTCCGCGCTCGTCCTCAAGCGCCGGACGGGCTGGAACCAGCCCGTCCGGCGCTTTTCGCTGCTCCGGGGAAGTATCAATTGGCCCATGAATTGATGCGAGAAGTGGACCGCTTGAGGGTGCCAGTGGCTTCCTAGTGTTCGGGGCATGACGCCACCCCGCCTCCTCCCGGCCCCCGGCCCCGCTCGACGGCTCGCCCTCGCGCAGCTCGCCAACTCCGTGGGCGACGGCGCGTTCTACGTCACCTCCGCCCTCTACTTCACGCACGTCGTCGGGCTCGCCCCGGCGCGGATCGGGCTCGGTCTGACGCTCGCGTGGGCCGTCGGGTCCGTGGTGGGGGTGCCGCTCGGGCGGCTCGCCGACCGGCGCGGGCCGCGCGGCACCGCGGTGCTCCTCGCCCTCGCGACCGGTGCCGCCGTCGCGTCCTTCCTGGTCGTCCGCGACTTCGTGCCGTTCGTGGCCGCCGCCCTCGGGTACGCCACCGCCCAGTCGGGCCTGTCCGCGGCGCGCCAGGCGCTGCTCGCCGGGCTCGTCACCAGGGAGGAGCGCACCGGGCTCCTCGCCCACCTCCAGTCCACGCTGAACGCGGGGCTCGCGGTGGGTGCCGGGCTCGGCGGCGTCGCGCTGCACCAGGGCAGCGAGGCCGCGTACCTCTCGGTGTTCGCGCTGGACGCCGCCGGCTTCGTGGTGTGCGCTGCGGTGCTGTGGCGGCTGCCCGCCGTCGCGCCGACGGCGGCGGTCGCGGGCGAGCGGCTCGCGGTGCTGAGGGACCGGCCGTACGCGCTCGTCACGCTCCTCAACACCGTGCTCCTCATGCGGATGCCGCTGCTCAGCCTCGGCATCCCGCTGTGGCTCACCGAGCGCACGAACGCCCCGGCGTGGCTCGTCTCGGCGCTGTTCGTCCTCAACACCGTCGGCGTCATGGCCTTCCAGGTGCGTACGGCCCGGTCGGTCTCCGGGATTCCGACGGCGGTGCGGGCCGTGCGCAGGTCCGGCGTCCTGATGCTGGCCGCGTGCGCGGTGTTCGCCCTCTCGGCCGCCGCGGACGGGGCGTGGACGGCCGCCGCGGTGCTGGTCGCCGCGTCCGTGGTGCTGCTCGCCGCCGAGATGCTCCAGTCCGCCGGCTCCTGGCAACTCGGCTTCGACCTGGCGCCCCCCGGCCGCATCGGCGAGTACCAGGGCTTCTTCGGCACCGGAGTCACCGTCGCCCGCACCCTCGGCCCCCTGGTCCTCACGACGCTCCTGGTGGAGTGGGGGACGCCGGGCTGGCTGCTCCTTGGCGGGGTGATCCTGGTGGCGTCGTACGCGATGGGTCCGGCCGTGCGGTGGGCAGTGACAGCCCGTCCGGCGCTTGAGGACGAGGCCGCAGGCCGATGCCTGAGCACCAGCGGGTAATGACCCGCAGGCAACCGACGGCACGCGGCAGCGGGGGCAGGAGCGCCGGGGGCGCTCAGCCCTCGCGCTCGTCCGTCCCGGCAACCTTCGCCGTGCTGAGCGCGATCCGGTTCCACGTGTTGATCGCGAGGATCAGGGCGATCACCTGGGCCAGCTCGGCCTCGTCGAAGTGCGCGGCCGCCTCGGCGTAGGCGGCGTCCGGGACACCGGCGTCGGCGACAAGAGTGACCGCGTCCGTCAGGGCGAGAGCGGCCTGCTCCTTGGCGGAGTAGAAGTTCCTGGCCTCGCGCCAGACGGCGACCAGGTGGAGCCGGTCCTCGCTCTCGCCCGCCTTGCGCGCGTCGTTGGTGTGCATGTGCAGGCAGTACGCGCAGCCGTTGAGGTGCGAGGCGCGGATCTGGATCAGTTCGACGAGGGCCGGGTCGAGGCCGGCGCGGGCGGCGGCGTCCAGGCCGATGACGGCCTTGAAGACCTTCGGGGCGGTCTTGGCGAAGTCGATGCGGGCAAGGGGCTCGTGGGACACAGTGTGCGTCGTGTTGTTCGTCATGACCATGAATCTACGGCGCTCAAAGACCACGGGTAGGGTGCATTTCCATGGCGGAATCCTGGGTCAATTCGGCGGAGCGCATCGGCAGTGACCTGCACCTGGAGCTGTCCGGCGGCGGCAGCCGCAGAGCCGCGCTCATCCGCGCCCTGCGCGCCGCCGTGCAGGACGGACGCCTCGCCCCCGGCACCCGCCTGCCCCCGTACCGCTCCCTGGCCGCCGACCTCGGCGTCGCCCGCAACACCGTCGCCGACGCCTACGCCGAACTCGTCGCCGAGGGCTGGCTGACCGCCCGGCAGGGCTCCGGCACCCGCGTCGCCGAGCGCGCGGCGCCCCCGCCCCGCGTCCGTGTGCCCAAGCGCCCGCCGAGCGCGCCCGCGAAGCCCGCGCACAACCTCGTCCAAGGCCAGCCGGACGCCGGTTCCTTCCCCCGCGCCGCCTGGCTCGCCGCCGCCCGCCGCGCCTTCGCCGCCGCGCCCAACGAGGCCTTCGGGCCCGGCGATCCGCAGGGCAGGATCGAGCTGCGCCGGGCACTCGCCTCGTACCTGGCGCGGGTGCGCGGGACCAGGACAGATCCTGACCGGATCGTGGTGTGCTCCGGTTTCGCTCATGCGCTGCGGCTGCTGTTCGGCGGGCCCGGGGGCGGCGCGGGCGGCGGGGTGCTGCGCGGGCCTCTCGCCGTGGAGGCGTACGGACTCGGCTTCCACCGCTCGATCCTGGACGCGGCGCGGGTACGGACGCTGCCCCTGCCCCTGGACGAACACGGTGCCCGCGTCGAGGAGTTGGCGGACGTGCCGGGGCCCGTGCGGGCGGTGCTGCTCACGCCCGCGCACCAGTTCCCCACCGGCGGGCCGCTGCACCCCGCGCGCCGCAGCGCCGTCGTCGACTGGGCCCGCACGCACGGCGGGCTGATCCTGGAGGACGACTACGACGGCGAGTTCCGCTACGACCGTGAGCCCGTCGGCGCCGTCCAGGGACTCGACCCCGAACGCGTCGTGTACATCGGGTCGGTGAGCAAGAGCCTGTCGCCCGCCGTGCGGATCGGCTGGATGGTGCTTCCGGAGCACCTGGTCGGCGCGGTCCTCGCCGCGAAGGGCGAGCGGGAGGCCTGGGTGAGCGTCCCCGACCAGCTCACCCTCGCCGACCTCGTCGACTCCGGCCACTACGACCGGCACATCCGCCGCATGCGCCAGCGCTACCGGCGCCGCCGCGACCACCTCGTCGCCACCCTCGCCGAGCGCGCCCCGCACATCACCGTCACCGGCATCGCGGCCGGGCTGCACGCCGTGCTGCGGCTGCCGCCCGGCACGGAGGCGACCGCCGTGAAGGCCGCCGCGTGGCAGGGCGTCGGCCTGGAGGGCCTGTCCGGCTACCGGCACCCGGCGGCGGCCGCGCACGCGCAGGACGGCCTGGTGGTCGGGTACGCGACGCCGCCCGAGCACGGGTACGCGGCGGCGGTCGAGGCGCTGTGCGGGGTGCTTCCGCCCGCGCCGGACGAAGGCTGAGGGCTGAGGGCTAGGGGCTGGGAGTTGAGGGCTGCTCTCCGCCGTCGCGCGACGGCTGACTACGTCGCGATTCGGGGCTGGGAGTTGAGGGCCGGGGCCGGTCCGTCAGGTCCTGACGTCCTCGGCGGGCCGCGCGTCGTACGCCTCCCGCGCCTCCGCGATCGCCGGGCGGTGGGCGATCGACCAGTCCGCGAGGGACTTCACGAGGTGGGTGAGGCTGTGGCCCATCTCCGTCAGCTCGTACTCGACCTGCGGCGGGATCGTCGGGTACACCGTGCGCTTGACCAGGCCGTCGCGCTCCAGGCGGCGCACCGTCAAGGTGAGCATGCGCTGCGAGATGCCGCCGTGGACACGGCGCTGCAACTCCTTGAACCGCAGCACTCCGGAGGCGAGTTCGACCACTACGTAGACGGACCACTTGTCGCCGAGGCGGTCCAGGACGTCCCGGACCCCGCACTCGTCCTGCGGCGTCTCGCACCGGATCACCGGCTCGCCCGCCGCCACCGCGGCCCGCGGGGTGGTTACCGCCGTGTGCCCTGCTGACATCGAAGTGCCTCCTTACGTGCGCGCCCGCCGCCGATCACGATGGTCCCGGGCCCGGTGACCACCACCGCCCGCTCCAGGAAACCAGAACCACGGGGGAACACACCCATGCTCATGATCACCGGCGCCACCGGCGCGCTCGGCAAGCTCGTCACCGCCCGCCTCGCCGACCGCGACGACGTCGTCGTCGGCACCCGCGCCCCGGCCCCCGGTCAGCGCCGCGTCGACTTCGACGACCCCTCGTCCCTGGACCTCACCGGCGTCGACACCCTGCTCGTCATCTCGGCCGGGGCCGCCGAGGACGACGTCGTGGCCGCCCGCCACGACGCCGTGGTCTCCGCCGCCGAGAAGGCGGGCGTCGGCCACCTCGTCTACACCAGCCTCAGCGGCGACGGCGACCACCTCACGTACGCCCTCGCCCACCGCTGGACCGAGCGCAGGCTGCGCCGCTCCACGCTGAACTGGACGGTGCTCCGCAACGGCCTGTACGCGGAATTCCTCGCCGCGATCGCCGCCCCGGGCCCCGACGGCACCGTGGCCGCGCCCCTCGGCGACGGCCGCCTCGCCGCCGTCGCCCGTGAGGACCTCGCCGACGTCGCCGTCCGCGTGGCCACCGACCCGGCACCGCACGCGGGCCGCACCTACGAACTCGTCGGCGAACAGGCCCTCGGCGGCGCCGACCTCGCCGCAGCCGTCGGCGGACGCTACGAACCCGGCACCCTCGCCGCCACCCGCGACGCCGTCACCGCGTCCGGCGACGCCCTGCCCTTCCAGGTGCCGATGCTCCTCAGCACCTACTCGGCGATCGCGGGCGGCTTCCTGGACGGCACCTCCGTCACGGACAACCAGCTGCGCGCGCTGCTCGGCCGGGCGCCGCGACCGGCTCTGGAGGTGTACGCGGCGACGGTGCGGTGAAGCCGTGCCGGTAGGGGCCCCGCGCGTCAGGGCCGGAGGGCTACGCGCTGACGAGCGGCGCGTCCTCCCGCCACTTCAGGACCTTGTCGAAACTGATCACCGCGCCGCCGCGCCCCGGCTTGTTGCCGAAGTCCACATGGTCGGCGAGCTCGCGGATCAGACACAGGCCCCGGCCGCTCTCCGCCGTCTCCGAAGGCGTGACGGACTTGGGCGCGCGGGACGGGCGGCGGGTGCGGCGCCGGCCCCTGCGCCGCGCCGACATCCGGACGCGGCCCGGCGGGAAGCCCGGCCCCGAGTCGGCGACCTCGATGCGGCAGGTCTCGCCGTCCAGATACGCCGTGACCCGGTACGCGCCGCCGGGCGCCCCCGGTGTCGCGGCCCCACCGTGCTCCACGGCGTTGGCGCAGGCCTCCGTGAGTGCCAGCGACAGTTCGTACGAGACGTCGGGGTGCACCCCCGCGGTCTCCATCGTGCCCATCAGCAGGCGCCGGGCGAGCGGAACGCTCGCAGCTTCGCGCCGCAAATGGAGTGACCACCAGATGCTCATGCTCCAGCCTCCTGGCTGCGGCTCGACATACCGATACGTATTGCCGCGAGTAACCGCGAATAAGCGCCCACTTGACGTGATGCCGCCCATACGGCGGACGCGCCGCGCACCCCGCCCGGTGTAGCCGGACACCCCCGAGAACGCGCCGCCGCCCACCGACCTGCCGTAGGAGACGGGTAAGCCTGGTGCGATGATGGCCCGGCCATGACTGCCCCCCACCCGCGTCAGACACGCGCCGGAGCCGATGTCCGGCTCCTGCGGGCCGCGACCTTCGCCGCGGTCTGCGTCGTGCTGTCCGCCGGGGGCCATGTGCTCGCGTCCTGTGCCGCCGTCCCCCTGTGGACGCTGCTCGTCGCCTTCGTCGTGGTCCTCGCCGTCGCCGTGCCCCTCGCCGGGCGCGAGCGGTCGCTGCCGGGAATCGCGGGGGCGCTCGCCGTCGGCCAGCTCGCGCTGCACGCGCTGTTCGGCCTCGGCCAGCGGCACAGCATGGCGATGACCACGGCGGGGACGGGCGGCGGATCGGACGCCGCCTCGCTCGTGGAGCGCGCGGCCCGCATCGCGTGCGGCGCGAGCGGGGCCACCCTCACGCCCGTCCAGGCCCGGCAGATCCTGCGCACCGCGGGCCTGGAACCGTCGGGCGGCGCCCATGGCGCGCACGCCCACGCGGGGGCCGACGCGGCCGCGCAGGCGACGGGCGCGATGTCCGCCGCGACGTCGATGCCGTCGATGCCGTCGATGCCGTCGATGGGCTCGTCGCCGATGGCCGCGCTCCTTCCGTCCCTGCCGATGCTGCTCGCCCACGTCCTCGCGGCCCTCGCCGCGGGCTGGCTGCTGCGCCGCGGCGACCTCGCGCTCGCCCGCCTCGTGCGGCTGTCCGCCCAGGGGGCGTACGGAGTCGCCGAGGCGGCGCTCGTACGTTCGCTGCGTGCCGCCCTCGCGCTGGTACGAGTCCTGCGCGCCGGGCTCCTCGGCGCACCCTCGACGGGCCCCGCGCGCGCCCCGCACACCCCGCCGCCGCCGCGGCTGCGGGCCACCGCCCTCAAGGACACGGTGATCCGGCGCGGCCCGCCCGCCACCGCCGCCCTCACGCTCGCCGCCTGACGCGGACCCGCTCCTCCCGGCTCGATCGGAAGCGGTGCCGCCCGGCGCGCCCGCACGCATCAGCGCATGGCCGCACGGCCCGCGCACCGCGTCCCCTTCCGAACACCACAGTGCGTACGGCCGTATTCACCGTTCACCACGGGCACGACCGCCGTGACCACCTGCCGAAAATGGAGCATTCCGCCATGAAGTCCCTGACCCGCGTCTCCGTCGTCGCCGGCACCGCCGCCTCCGCCGTCCTGCTGCTCTCCGCCGTCCCCGCCTTCGCGCACGTCAGCGTCAGCCCCGAGGGCGTCGCGGCCAAGGGCGGCTACGCGACCGTCAACTTCAAGGTCCCCAACGAGCGCGACGACGCCTCCACCACCAAGCTGGAGATCACCTTCCCCGCCGACCAGCCGCTCGCGTCCGTGATGACGCAGCCCGTGCCCGGCTGGAAGGCCAAGGTCACCAAGACCAAGCTGAAGAAGCCGATCGAGATCCACGGCGAGAAGATCGACGAGGCCGTCTCCAAGGTCACCTGGACCGCCGACGGCAAGGGCGTCGAGCCCGGCACCTTCCAGAAGTTCCCGCTGTCCCTCGGCCAGCTCCCCGAGGACGCCGACCAGATGGTGTTCAAGGCGCTGCAGACGTACAGCAACAAGGAAGTCGTCCGCTGGATCGAGCCGCAGCAGAAGGGCCAGGAGGAGCCGGAGTTCCCGGCGCCCGCCCTCGCGCTGAGCGCCGCCTCCGACGACCACCACGGCGGCGCCGCGTCCGACGACAAGGACGACGCCGACGACAAGGCCGAGGCCAAGGCCGACGCGAAGTCCGAGGGCAAGGAAGAGAGCGCCTCCGACAGCAGCGACACCACCGCCCGCACCCTCGGCATCGTCGGCATCGTCGTCGGCGCCGCGGGCGTGGCCTTCGGTGTGCTCGCCGGACGCCGCCGCAGCAGCTGAGCCACCCGCGGGACGCGCCGCGGGCCCCCGGCCCCGGCGCGTCCCGACCCACTCACATCTGGGACATTTCCGTATGCGCAAGATGACCAAGCAGACCACGAAGACGCTGTCCGCCGCCGCTGTCCTGACCGCGGCCGCCCTCACCCTGAGCGCGTGCGGCGGCGGGGGCGACGGCGACAGCAAGAAGTCGGTCGCCGACGTGTCGATGGAGCCCGACAAGGCCGCGACGGTCCTCGACCGGCCGTTCAAGAAGCCGGACCTGGTGCTCAAGGACACCCACGGCAAGAAGTACGACCTGCGCGAGCAGACCAAGGGCAAGCCGGTGCTCCTCTACTACGGCTACACCAACTGCCCCGACGTCTGCCCGCTGACGATGAGCAACATCGCCGTCGCCAAGAAGACGCTGCTGCAGAAGAAGACCGTCACCAAGGCCGAGCTCGACAAGCTCCAGGTCGTCTTCGTCACCACCGACCCCGAGCGGGACACGTCGAAGGAACTCGGCACGTGGCTCAAGGCCCAGGACCCCGAGTTCATCGGCCTGACCGGCGACTTCCCGACCATCCAGGCCAGCGGCCGCACCGTCGGCATCAACGTCGAGCCGACCAAGAAGCTCAAGAACGGCAAGTTCGAGTCGATGCACGGCACGCAGGTCATCGCCTTCTCGCCGAAGTCCGACGCGGGCTACGCCGTCTACAACGGCAAGGACGCCACGGCCAAGGACTACGAGCAGGACATCCCCAAGATCCTCAAGGGACAGAACCCGTGAACCACCGCACCACCCGCCGCCGCCGTCTCCTCACCGGCGGAGCCCTCGCCCTGACCGCGGGCCTCGTCCTCGCGGGCTGCGGCGACTCCGACAAGTCCGGCGACGGCGCCTCCGCGAAGAAGCCCGACCTCTCGGTCGGCGGCGCCTACATCCCCGTACCGGCGATGGACGACATGGCCGGCGGCTTCTTCACCGTCACCAACAAGGGCGCGGCCGACAAGCTCGTCTCGGCGTCCAGCCCGCTCGCGGGCAGCGTCACCCTGCACGCCACCGTCGGCTCCACGATGAAGGAGCGGAAGTCGTTCACCGTGCCGGCCGACGGCACCCTCGACTTCTCCCGCGGCGGCAACCACATCATGCTCGAGAAGCTCAAGCACAAGCCGAAGCAGGGCGACAAGGTGGAGGTCACCCTCCGCTTCGAGAAGTCGAAGCCGATCACCGTCTCCATGCCGGTGAAGCCCGCCACGTACAACCCGGCGGACTCCGCCAACAGCACGGAGCACGACCCGAGCAACGCGAAGACCCACTCCACCACCGACAAGCACTCGTCGACCGACAAGCACTCGTCGCACTGAGGGGACTGAAGAGTTGATGCGGACCACCGCTCCCCGCCCGGGGCCGGCCGCCCTGAACGGCTACGGACGACTGCTGCTCGTCGCCGTCGCCCTGATCGTCGCCGTCCTCGGCTCCGTCCTGGCCGCCGCGGCACCGGCCGGCGCGCACGCCGCGCTCACCGGCAGCGACCCCAAGCAGGGAGCGGTGGTCGACAAGGCACCCGAGCAGGTGTCGCTGTCCTTCTCCGAGAAGGTCGCCATGTCCGACGGCTCCGTCCGGGTCCTGGACCCCGCGGGCAAGCGCGTCGACACCGGCAAGACCACCGACCTCGGCTCGCACTCCTACGGCGTGAAGCTGAAGCCCGGCCTGCCCGACGGCACCTTCACCGTCGCCTACCAGGTCGTCTCCGCCGACAGCCACCCCATCGCCGGGGCCTTCACCTTCTCCATCGGCGCGCCATCGGCCACCAAGGTCTCGCTGCCCGACCAGGACGTCGGCGGCGGACTCGTCGGCACCCTCTACGACATCGCGCGCTACGTCGCCTACGCCGGGTTCACCGTCGTCGTCGGCGGCGCCGCCTTCGTCCTCGGCTGCTTCCAGCGCGGCGCGGGCGTCCGGCCGCTGCAGCGGCTCGTCGTCGGCGGCTGGCTCGCCCTCACCGGCGCCACCCTGGTGACCCTGCTGCTCCGGGCGCCCTACACCGGCTCCGGCAAGCTCGGCGACGCCTTCGACCTGGCGAAGCTCGGCGACGTGCTCCAGACCAAGACCGGCGCCGCCCTCGTCTCCCGGCTGCTGCTCCTCGCGGCCGCCGCGCTGTTCATCGCCGTCCTCTTCGGGGCGTACGAGCGCCGCGAGGACGCCAAGGAGAAGCGGGACCTCGCCTTCGGCCTGGCCATCGGCGGGGGCGTCGTCGCCGTCGGCATCGCGGCCACCTGGGCGCTCGCCGAGCACGCGTCGACCGGCATCCAGGCCGGGATCGCGATGCCCGTCGACGTCCTGCACCTGCTCGCCGTCGCCGCCTGGCTCGGCGGGCTCGCGGCGCTGCTCCTGTGCCTGTACCGCGCGCCCGACATCGACGCGGCGGCGGTGCGCCGCTTCTCGCGCGTCGCCTTCGTCAGCGTGGTGGCGCTCGCGGCGACCGGCCTCTACCAGTCGTGGCGGCAGGTCGGCTCGTGGACCGCGCTCGTCGAGACCGGGTACGGGCAGCTGCTGCTCGTCAAGGTCGGCCTCGTCGCCGTCCTCGTGGGCGTCGCCTCGGTGTCGCGGCGGTGGACGGTGCGGATCGCGGGGG
Source organism: Streptomyces sp. RK9 (assembly GCF_045070545.1). Lineage (NCBI taxonomy): Bacteria > Bacillati > Actinomycetota > Actinomycetes > Kitasatosporales > Streptomycetaceae > Streptomyces > Streptomyces sp. RK9. Next base: position 941,335 of record NZ_CP173704.1, read on the forward strand.
AGGCCGGGGGGATGGCGCCCGAGGCCGCGGCCGCGACGGTCGTCGAACAGCGCACCTCGACCAAGAAGAAGAAGCCGGTCGCCGTGGCGCACAGCTCCAAGACGGGCGTCTCGGCGACCGTCGACACGGCCGACGGCAAGGCGTCCGGCGGGAAGGGCGGCGGCAACGGCTCCAAGGCGTCCGGCGCCAAGGCCCCCGGCCAGGACAAGCGTGCCGCCCAGCTCGCCCGGCAGCAGGCCGCCATGGACACCGCCCGCCAGAAGCGCATCCGCGACGCCGACCCGCACCGCTCGGGCCTGCGCCGCTCGGTGTTCGCCGAGGCCGGCGTCGCCGTCGTCGTGCTCGCCGTCACCACGCTTCTGACCAGCACCGAACCGGGCCGCACCGAGGAGGAGGCCAAGAACGCCTCGGCCACCTCGGCACAGCAGCCCGCGGGCCCGGTCAAGGTGAACTTCCCCTTCGACACCGGCGGCAAGGACGGCAAGGGCGCCGTCCGCATGGAGCTGACCCCGGGCCGCACCGGCAGCAACGACCTGCACGTCTACGCGACCCGCCCCAACGGCAGCGCCTTCGACCTGCCCGAGGTCAAGGTCTCCTTCACCCTCAAGGCGAAGGACGTCGGACCGCTGCCCGTCGCCCCCGACCGCATCGCGACCGGACACTGGAGCGCGAGCGGAGTGCAGGTCCCGATGGCCGGCAAGTGGCAGGTCAAACTGACCGTGCGCACCTCCGACATCGACCAAGTGACCCTCGACAAGAACGTGCAGATCGGCTGACCCACCATGGCGGACCACACCATTTCGCGACGGCGCCTGCTCGGCACGGCGGGCGCCACCGGCCTCGCCCTCGGCGCTGCGGGCGGCGCCGCCGGGTACGCCGCGGCGCCCTCGGGCTCGTCCGACTCCACGGGCGGGTCACGGGCGGCCCTGACGTCGCTCGGCACGGACGAGGTGATGTTTCACGGGAAACACCAGCCCGGGATCACCACGCCCGTGCAGTCCCGCGGCCATCTGATCGCCTTCGACCTGGCGCCGGGCGCCGGGCGCAAGGAGGCGGCGGCCCTGCTGCGCCGCTGGTCGGCCACCGCCGCGCGCCTGATGGCGGGCGAGCCGGCGGACGGCGGCGGCCCCGACGCCAACGACACCGACATCGCCCGGGACGCGGGCCCGTCCGCGCTCACCGTCACCTTCGGCTTCGGCCACGGCTTCTTCCGCCGCACCGGCCTGGAGAAGCAGCGCCCCGCGGCCCTCGACCCACTGCCGGACTTCTCCTCCGACCGCCTCGACAAGTCCCGCAGCGGCGGCGACCTGTGGGTGCAGATCGGCGCGAACGACCCGCTCGTCGCCTTCCACGCGCTGCGCGCCCTGCAGCGGCAGGCCGGTGCGGCGGCGAAGGTGCGCTGGCAGATGAACGGCTTCAACCGCTCGCCCGGCGCCACCGCCCGCCCGATGACGGCACGCAACCTGATGGGCCAGATCGACGGCACGAACAACCCGAAGCCGTCCGACGACGACTTCAACAAGCGGATCTTCGTGCCCGAGAAGCCGGACGGCACGGACCCCGCCTGGATGGCCGGGGGCTCCTACGCCGTCGTACGCCGCATCCGGATGCTCCTCGACGACTGGGAGAAGCTGGCGACCAAGGCCCAGGAGGAGGTCATCGGGCGCCGCAAGGACGACGGGGCGCCGCTGACGGGCGGCACGGAGACCACCGAGATGAAGCTGGAGAAGACCGGCGCCGACGGCAAGCTCGTGGTCCCGCTGAACGCCCACGCCCGCATCACCCGGCCCGACCAGAACGGCGGCGCCGCGATGCTGCGGCGCCCCTTCTCGTACCACGACGGCTTCGACGCCAAGGGCGAGCCGGACGCCGGACTGCTCTTCATCTGCTGGCAGGCGGACCCGCTGCGGGGGTTCGTCCCGGTGCAGCGCAAGCTCGACCGGGGGGACGCGCTCTCGGAGTTCATCCGGCACGAGGCCAGCGGTCTCTTTGCCGTGCCGGGGGGTGCGGGGAGCGGGGAATACGTGGGGCAGGGGTTGCTGGAGGGGTAGCGGTGACAGTCGTCGTCGGCTGTCGCCGTCTGTCGGCCTGTGTTTGTACTGGGTCGTATGTTGGACAACAGCCAACCTTCGCCTCACCCGGCGCATTAGGGTGAGTCCATGTCGGCGACGCGCTACACCTACCTCGGCCCTGAAGGCACCTTCACCGAAGCGGCCCTGCGCACCCTGCCGGAGGCGGCCACCCGGGAGCTCGTCCCGATGGTGTCCGTCCCGGCCGCCCTGGACGCGGTGCGCGGCGGCGAGGCCGCGGCGGCCCTGGTGCCGATCGAGAACTCGGTGGAGGGCGGCGTCACGACGACCGTCGACGAGCTCGCCAAGGGCACACCTCTGATGATCTACCGCGAGGTGGTCCTGCCGATCGCCTTCGCGCTCCTGGTCCGCCCCGGCACGAAGCTCAAGGACATCAAGACGGTCACCGGCCACCCGGTCGCCCAGCCGCAGGTGCGCAACTGGCTCGGCGAGCACCTGCCGGACGCGCTGTGGGAGTCGGCGGCGTCGAACGCGGACGGCGCCCGCCTGGTGCAGGAGGGCCGGTTCGACGCGGCGTTCGCGGGCGAGTTCGCCGCGGCGACGTACGGCCTGGAGGCGCTGGTCACCGAGATCCACGACGCGGCCAACGCGGAGACCCGGTTCGTCCTGGCCGGTCGCCCCGGACGGCCCGCGGCGCCCACCGGCGCGGACAAGACCTCCGTGGTCATCTGGCTCGGCGACGACCACCCCGGTGCCCTGCTCGAACTGCTCCAGGAGTTCGCGGTGCGCGGGGTCAACCTGATGCGCATCGAATCGCGGCCCACCGGCCAGGGCATCGGCAACTACTGCTTCAGCGTGGACGCCGAGGGCCACATCACCGACCGCCGGGTGGGCGAGGCGCTGATGGGCCTGAAGCGGATCTGCCCGAAGGTGCGCTTCCTCGGGTCGTATCCGCGAGCGGGGGTGGCGGTGGCGGATGTGCGGCCGCTGCGCGCCGGCACGTCCGACGAGGAATTCCTGGCGGCGTCGGACTGGCTGACGCAATGCCAGGACGGCCGCTTCTGAGCGACGCCGTGCCGGGGCGGCGGCTGTGAGCGTTCGCCGCGCCTTCGCCTGACGTTTGCCGGTGCTTCGTCATGACCTCCCGCCGACCGCGGTCATGGCTGAAAACGCAGTACTACCTGCAGATTTACGTTGTCCACAGAAGTTATCCACAGGTGCCCTTCTCGATCTGGGGACAAGTCGACAACGAAGTGCGACATCGTCGACATAGCGATCCTCAGCCCCCAGTTGCGTCCACAGCCGCGCACATCACCCCTCGTCCATTCTTTTCCATTGATCAACTCTTTGGAGTTAACCATTTCCACTCGAAAGTTGGTCCGGAGGGGGTTTGGGGCAGGAATCCAGCGACACGGAGGCGGCATTCGGAGCGGCCCGTTCCGGTGTCCACAGATCTTTCGCACAGCCTGTGGATAACTTTCCGGACGTCCTCATTCCTGTGGACAACCACCTCCCCAAGTCCCGCTTCCCACAAGGGGATCGAGTCAAGGCGGCGGCAGACATCTGCCCCGTTTCGGGGATTCGTGTCCGGTTTATTGACCCTCGGAACGCGCGGCGATCTCCGGCCACCGGCACGACACCCGTACGTCACTCACGGGAATTCCCATTCCGGCAAAACGGTCATATCGCCCCTGAAGTGAATATCAAGTCGTGGGCCGGAACCGTGCGACGGTAGCCTTGAGGGGTGATTGACCTTCGCCTGCTCCGTGAGGACCCCGACCGTGTCCGCGCTTCTCAGCGCGCCCGTGGAGAGGACGTCGGCCTCGTCGACGCCCTGCTCTCCGCCGACGAGCGGCGCCGGTCGTCCGGGCTCAGCTTCGACGAGCTCCGCTCCGAGCAGAAGGCCCTCGGCAAGCTCATCCCCAAGGCGTCCGGCGACGAGAAGGCCGAGCTCCTGAAGAAGGCCGGCGAGCTCGCCGCCGCGGTGAAGGCCGCGAACGCCGCGCAGGACGAGGCCGACGAGGAGACCAAGCGCCTCCTCCTCCAGCTGGGCAACCTCGTGCACGTGGACGTGCCGGTGGGCGGCGAGGAGGACTTCGTCGTCCTGGAGACGCACGGCACGATCCGCGACTTCGCCGCCGAGGGCTTCGAGCCCAAGGACCACCTGGAGCTCGGCGAGGCGCTCGGCGCCATCGACGTCGAGCGCGGCGCGAAGGTCTCCGGATCCCGGTTCTACTACCTGACGGGCGTCGGCGCGCTCCTGGAGCTCGCGCTGGTCAACGCGGCCATCGCGCAGGCCACGGAGGCCGGCTTCACGCCGATGCTGACCCCCGCCCTGGTCCGCCCGCGCGCCATGGAGGGCACCGGCTTCCTCGGCCAGGCCGCCGAGAACGTGTACCACCTGGAGAAGGACGACTACTACCTGGTCGGCACCTCCGAGGTCCCGCTCGCGGCGTACCACATGGACGAGATCATCGACGCCGACAAGCTCCCCCTGCGGTACGCCGGGTTCTCGCCCTGCTTCCGCCGCGAGGCCGGGACGTACGGCAAGGACACCCGCGGCATCTTCCGGGTGCACCAGTTCGACAAGGTCGAGATGTTCTCGTACGTCGCGCCGGAGGACGCCGAGGCCGAGCACCAGCGGCTCCTGGACTGGGAGAAGCAGTGGCTGACCGGCCTCGAACTGCCCTTCCAGGTGATCGACGTCGCCTCCGCCGACCTGGGCGCGTCGGCCTCGCGCAAGTTCGACTGCGAGGCGTGGATCCCCACCCAGGGGAAGTACCGCGAGCTGACGTCCGCGTCGAACTGCGACAGCTTCCAGGCCCGCCGCCTCTCCGTGCGCATGCGCGAGGAGCGCGACGGCAAGAAGGCGGTCCAGCCGCTCTCGACGCTGAACGGCACGCTCTGCGCGGTGCCCCGCACGATCGTGGCGCTCCTGGAGAACCACCAGCTGCCGGACGGCTCCGTGCGGGTCCCCGAGGTGCTGCGGCCGTATCTGGGGGGCCGGGAGATCCTGGAGCCCCTGGCCAAGTGAGCACCGCGCCCACGGGCGGCCCCGGCCCGTCCTTTCCGTATCCGCTCGTCGCGACCGATCTCGACGGGACGCTCCTGTCCCCCGACGACACGGTCTCGACGCGCACCCGGGACGCGCTCACCGCGGCCACCGCGGCGGGCGCGGCCCACATCATCGTCACCGGCCGCTCCGTCGCCTGGACCCGGCACGTCCTCGACGACCTCGGCTACGAGGGCATCGCCGTGTGCGGCCAGGGCGCGCAGGTCTACCACGCGGGCGAGCACCGCCTGCTGACCTCCGTGACCCTGGACCGCCAGCTCGCCGGCCTGGCCCTCGCCAAGATCGAGGCGGAGGTCGGCCCGCTGGCCCTCGCCGCGAGCCGCGACGGCCTGGACGGCGAGGTCCTGGTCGGCCCCGGGTACGTGGTCCAGGAGGGCCCGCTCCCCGTCATCCCGTTCACCGACGTGGCGGAGCTGTGGTCGGCGCCGCTCAACAAGGTGTACGTCCAGCATCCCGGGCTGAGCGACGACGACCTCGCGGCCGTGGCGCAGCAGGCCGCGGGCGATCTGGTCGGCGTCACGATGGCGGGCGAGGGCATAGTGGAGCTCCTGCCGCTCGGCCTGACGAAGGCGACGGGCCTGTCCCTCGCCGCCCGGCGCCTCGGCGTGAAGGCCGCGGACACGATCGCCTTCGGCGACATGCCCAACGACATCCCGATGTTCGCCTGGTCCGCCCACGGCGTAGCCATGGCCAACGCCCACGAGGACCTCAAGGCAGTGGCCGACGAGGTCACGTCCTCCAACGAGGAGGACGGCATCGCGGTGGTACTGGAGCGGTTGCTGCCGTAGCGGCATCCGCTGCGGTCGTTCCTGGCCGTCCCCCCCCACCACCCTGTGGGCAGCTGGTCCGCCCAGTGGGCGGAACGGGTGGGCACAGCCCCGGGCGACAGCCACTGTTATGTAGACGTGCAGAAGGCCGGGCCCAGGGCACGGGAACGCTCCCGCAACCCCAGACCCGGCCAGTGCAACGTTGGGTGGGCGGCCCGCGCAGCGAAATGTGCGCGCTCGAAGCGGCCGCCCCGGGCGATCCCCCGTGGCGCGGGCTCGGACGGAGTGCAGTGACTACTCCGGAGCCTGCCGCGGACCGCCCTGCCGGGAGCACGACGACGGGTGGTTGAACATCGTCGGCTCCTCTCCCAGAAGGTGAGCACCGGGGCGGGGCCCCGACGCGGTGACACCCACTACTCTGCCGAGCCCGGCCGCACCCCGCCACCGATTTTTCTCGCCGCAGAAGCGGCCGCCCAGGGCCCGCTCGGGGCTCTACTTACGGCGCCACTTCTTCCGCCGCCGACTGAAGAACCACCCGGCGGGCGGCTCGTCGGACCGCCAGGGCTGCGGCTCGGGCGCCCGCTCCCGCCACCGCGCGGAGAGCATCCGGGCCCGCGCCGACGGCTCGGCGGCCTCCGCGGACCGTACGAAGTCCTCGTCGAGGACCACGTCGTCCCACGGCCCGTCCCCGCCGCTCCCGGCCCTCCCGGGCCCACCGTCCCCGCCGGTCTCCCCGGCCCCTTCGTCCCGTCCCTTGTCCGATGCCATCGCGGCACCTCCCGGCCACAGCTGAAGCATCCCCCTCCCACCAGTGTCCGGGTGGGAGGGTGAAGACACCGTCAAGACTTCAAGCACCTGCTCATGACCTACTCGTCACCGGCCAGCGTCAGCGTCCGCAGCTTCTGCCCGGCGAACCACGTGGCCCCGGCGGTGACGACGATCAGCAGGATCACCGCGGCGGGCAGCCCCACGTCGGAGGTGACCAGGTCACCACCGTCCGCGGCCTTGTGGGCGACGGCGAGGGACCACTGCTGGACGCTGAGCGTGCGCGCCCCGGAGACCAGGGAGCCGAACAGCGCCTCCCACACGAGGGCGTACACGAGGCCGAAGACCACCGCGTGCCGCGTGACCGTGCCGAGCAGCAGGAAGATCGCCGCGTACGCGATGGAGGAGACGAGGGCGGCGATGGTGTAGGCGACGGCGATCTGCTGGCCGTTGCCGTTGAGGATCATGCCCGCGACGAACGTCGGGAGCGCCGAGAACGCCATGGTGACGGCGATGGCGACGGTCAGCTTGGTGACGATGATCGTGGGCCGTTTGACCGGCTTGGACAGCAGGTAGAGCACGGAGCCGTCGTCGATCTCGGGGCCGATCGCGCCGGTGCCCGCGATGACGCCGATGATCGGCACCATCGTGGCGAGCGCGAACCCGCCGAGCAGGTCGGAGGCGACCTGGTCGTCGGCGCCGCTGAGGGCGCGTACCGCCACGGAGATGACGATGAGCAGCAGCGGCAGGGCGAAGAGGATGAGGGCCCGGCGGCGGCCGAGGAGGGCCCGGTAGGTGAGCCGGGCGACAGTCGGGTCGTACACGGTGACTCCCTTCAGGCCGCGACGAGGTAGGAGAAGACCGACTCGAGCGACTCGTCCGAGGGCGAGACGGTCAGGAGCCGGATGTCGTGTTCGCGGGCGATGCGTGGCAACAGGGTGGTGAAGCGCCCGAAGTCGACGGCCTGGATGCGCAGCGCGCCCTCGTCGAGGTCGACTTCGATGCCCGCGGTGGACGGGTCGGCGATCAGGGCGGCGGCGAGCGTGCGGTCGTCGCTGGAGCGCACCAGGTAGCGGTGCGGCCGGTCCGTCATCAGGCGGCGGATCTTGCGGAAGTCGCCGCTGGCCGCGTGGCGTCCGGCGACGATCACCTCGATGTGCGAGGCGAGCTGTTCGACCTCTTCGAGGATGTGTGAGGAGAACAGGACGGTGCGGCCGTCGTCGCCCATCTTGCGGAGCAGTTCCATGAGTTGCATGCGCTGGCGCGGGTCCATGCCGTTGAAGGGCTCGTCGAGCAGCAGCACGGACGGCTCGTGGACGAGCGCGGAGGCCATCTTCACGCGCTGCCGCATGCCCTTGGAGTACGTGGAGATCTTGCGGTCCTGCGCGTACTCCATCTCGACCGTGGCGAGGGCGCGCTGGGCGGCCTTCTTGCCGAGGCCGTGCAACTCGGCGTTGGCGACGACGAATTCGCGGCCGGTGAGGAAGTCGTACATCCCCTCGCGCTCGGGGACGATGCCCAGGTGCTTGTAGATGGTCTCGTTGCGCCAGGTGGGGTGGCCGTCGAGGGTGACGCTGCCCGTGGAGGGGGCGAGGAAACCACCCATCATGCTGATGAGCGTGGACTTCCCGGCGCCGTTCGGGCCGAGCAGGCCGGTGACTCCGGGGCTGATGGTCATGGTGATGTCGTTGACCGCCACCACGTTGCCGAACCAGCGCGATACGTGGTCGATGCTGAGGGACGTCATGGCTAGAGCCCGGCCTTTCGGTAGCGGCGCAGCAGGCCGGCGTAGCTTCCGGCGATGAGGGCGAGGACGACGAGGACGTACACGAGGCCCGTGCCGGTCGAGGGGCCCTGCTCCCCGGGGAAGGCGGACGTGGCGCCGAGGAAGGCGGTCTGCACGCCGTCGATGAGGGTGATCGGCGAGAACAGGCCGAGCCAGCTGATGGCTCCGGAGCTGCCCTGTTCGTGGGCGATGGCCTGGACGGTGGAGACCGCTCCGTAGGAGATGGTCAGGACGGCGATGACGGCGGCGATGCCGAAGCCGCGGCGCGGGGTGACCGCCGAGATGACCAGGGCGATCCCGGAGAACAGCACCGAGAGCAGCGCCACGGAGACGAGCCCCTGGGCGAAGCCCTTCGTCTGGTCGGCGAAGTCGAGCTTGGCGAGCAGCGCGCCTACGTAGAGCACGATCAGCGGGACGGCCGTGAGGATGAACAGGGCGCTCGCGAGTGCCGCGAACTTGGCGCGTACGTAGTCGACGCGTTCGATGGGCCGCGAGAAGTACAGGGGCACGGTCTTGAACCGCAGGTCCCTGGAGACGGTCTGCGGCGCCTGCGCGGCCAGGTAGAGGCCGATGACGGCCTGGAGCAGGATCGCGTAGCGCGTGTAGTCGACGGGAAGGTCGTTGGCCTTGGTGGCGACGGCGACCGCGACCATGATCAGCGCGGGGGCGCACATGACCCCGAAGAGGATCATCGGCAGGACCTTGGACTTGGCGGAGCGGCCGAGTCCGTAGGCGCCGCGCAGGCTCTGTGAGAACAGCGAGCGGGTGGCGTACGCGCGGCCCAGGCGCTGGCCGTCGTAGTGCCGGTAGCCGATGTTGTGGATCTGGGTGGAGTCAGCGGGCATCGCGGCCGCCTCCCGTCTGCGCGGTGAGGCGCTCGGACGCGGGCCCCTGTGCGTCGTTGTCGCGGTTCGCGCCGGTCTCGTCGGTCTCGTCGCTGCTGTCCTGGGTGCGGAAGACCTCCGCGATGTGGTGCCTGCGCTGTTCCATGCGGACCAGGCCGAGGCCGAGGTCGGCCACCACGTCCCGGACCAGGTCGTAGGTGTCCTCGCTCGCCGCCTCCAGGAGCACGGTGTGCCCGGCGCCGGGGAGACCCCCGCCGTCGTCCTGGGTGGCGACGCCGCGGTCCTTGAGGGCCTCGCGCAGGGCGGCGGTGCCGTCCGGGTGCTCGTCGCTGTCGGTGACCTCGACGGCGAGGGTCGCCGTGGTCTGGGTGAAGTCCGTGGTGGAGCTGGAGCGCAGGAGCTTGCCGCCGTCGATGACGACGACGTGGTCGCAGGTGCGCTCCAGTTCGCCCAGGAGGTGCGAGGTGACCAGGACCGAGATGCCGAAGTCGGTGTGCACCCGGCGGATCAGGGCGAGCATCTCGTCGCGGCCGACCGGGTCGAGGCCGTTGGTCGGCTCGTCGAGGAAGACCAGCTGCGGGTCGTGCACCAGCGCCTGGGCGAGCTTCACGCGCTGCTTCATGCCGGTCGAGTAGCCGCCGATGGGTCGGTAGCGCTCTTCGTAGAGCCCGACATGGCGCAGGGTGTCCGCGGTGCGCTCGCGCGCGGCGGCCGGCGGCAGGCCCGACATGCGCGCCATGTGGACGACGAACTCGGTGGCCGAGACGTCGGGCGGCAGGCAGTCGTGCTCGGGCATGTAGCCGACGCGCTCGCGAATGCGGCCGCCTTCGGTGGCGACGTCGAGGCCGAGCACGGCGGCCCGGCCCTCCGTGGCGGGGGACAGACCCAGCAGGATCTTGATCAATGTGGACTTGCCGGCTCCGTTGGCTCCGACGAGTCCGGTCACACCGGGTCCGATGTCCATGGAGAGCCGGTCAAGTGCGGTCACCCGGGGGAACCGCATGCTCAGGCTTTCGGTCGCGATCACAGTCACGGTTCGAACGTAGTGGCGCGGACCACACCAAGGCGTCAGCCCTGAGGCTCGATCGGCCGTCACTCTCGAGTATTACGGGCCCGTAAGGGTCGTCCGTAAGTCGCCCCCTACAGGTTCTCCCGGGTGCCGCCTCCGGGAACTTCCGGACCTGTCCCGCAGGGTTGGGCAGAACTATTGACGCAGCCGTCAGCCATTGTCACATTCATCAGTGTCAAGTTACGAGCGCGTACGGAGACGACGGAGCGCGGGCGCGAGCGGCACGGCGCCCGCGGACACGACGGACGGACGGTGGCATGACCTCAGCCATGACCTCGGCGGTGGGCTCGACCGTGAGCTCGGCAGTGAAGGGTGAACTCCCCGCGGAGCTGCGGGGGTTCCGGCAGGTGCAAGCCCTCGCGTACGCGTGCGCGGAGGCCGTCGCCGCCCAGCTGAAGCCGGGGGTGACGGAGCGCGAGGCGGCGCGGATGCAGCGGGACTGGCTGCGCGAGCGGGGGGTGCGGGACTGGTTCCACCTGCCGTTCGCCTGGTTCGGCGACCGCACGGCGTTCACGAACTTCCGAATACCCCTGCAGTTCTTCCCGACCAATCGCAGGCTGGAGCCGGGGATGCCCTTCATCCTCGACATGGCCCCGGTGTTCCAGGGCTGCACGGCCGACATCGGGTACTCCGGCTGCCTCGGCCTCAACCCCGTGCACGACAAGCTGCTCGCGGACCTGGAGGCGCACCGCGAGCTGATCCTGCGCGAGGTCCGCGAGCGCCGCCCGCTGCGCGAGATCTACGAGAACGTGGACCGGCTCATGGTCCGCCAGGGGTACGCCAACCGCCATCGCGCGTATCCCTTCGGCGTCATCGCGCACAAGGTCGACCGGGTCAAGGAGCGCCGCTTCTCCCCGCACGTCTTCGGGTTCGGCACGCAGTCCCTGAAGGGCCTCGCGAGCGACGCGCTGCACGGCCACCGGGACGGCTGGTCCCCCCTGTGGTCGCCGTACAAGTTCTCCGACCACCCGCCGCAGCCGGGCCTGTGGGCGGTCGAGCCGCATCTGGGATTCCGCGGCACGGGCGCGAAGTTCGAGGAGATCCTGGTCGTCACCGACTCCAAGGACCCCGAGCAGAGCGCCTTCTGGCTGGACGACGACCTGCCGCACGTGCGGCGCTGGGCCGAGGAAAGGGCTGCCGCATGACGACCGTGGATCTCTTGGGTGCGCGTGAGCGCTGGGTGCGCACGGGCGGCGTGGAGCTGTGCGTCGCCGAGCTGGGGGACGCGGCGCGGCCCACGGTGCTGCTCGTGCACGGCTATCCGGACTCCAAGGAGGTCTGGTCCGAGGTGGCCACGCGCCTCGCGGACCGCTTCCACGTCGTGCTCTACGACGTGCGCGGGCACGGCAGGTCGACGGCGCCGAAGCCGTTGCGCGGCGGTTTCACGCTGGAGAAGCTCACCGACGACTTCCTCGCCGTCGCGGACGCGGTCAGCCCGGACGAGCCGGTGCACCTGGTGGGCCACGACTGGGGCTCGGTGCAGTCCTGGGAGTTCGTGACGGTCGCGCGCACACAGGGGCGGATCGCGTCCTTCACCTCGATGTCGGGGCCGTCCCTCGACCACGTCGGGCACTGGATCAAGAAGCGCATGACGCGGCCGACCCCGCGCCGCGCCGCCCAACTCGTCGGCCAGGGAGCCAAGTCCTGGTACGTGTACATGCTGCACACCCCCGTCCTGCCCGAGCTGGCCTGGCGCGGCCCGCTCGGCAAGCGCTGGCCGAAGATCCTCCAGCGCCTGGAGAAGGTCCCCGCCGACGGCTATCCCACGCTGTCGCTGCCCTCGGACGCGGCGCACGGCGCCTGGCTCTACCGCGACAACGTCCGCGCCCGCCTGCGCAGGCCCCGCGCGGACGCCTACGCCCACGCCCCGGTGCAGCTCATCGTCCCCTCCGGCGACATCTTCCTCTCGGAGAAGGTGTACGACGGCCTGAAGTCGTGGGCCCCGCAGCTGACCCGGCGCACGCTGCCCGCCAAGCACTGGGTGCCGCGCACCCGCCCGGACCAGCTCACCGCGTGGATCACGGAGTTCGTCACGGCCCATGAGGACGGCGGTCCCCCGGCCCTGGCGAGCGCGGCGGCCCCGGCGCCCGGCAAGCACGCCGAGCGGTTCGCGGGCCAGCTCGTCCTGGTCACGGGCGCGGGCAGCGGCATCGGGCGGGCCACGGCGTTCGCGTTCGCCGAGGCGGGCGCGAAGGTGATCGCCGTCGACCGGGACGCGGAGGGCGCGGCGCGCACGGCGGAGCTGTCCCGGCTCGTGGGCGCCCCGGCGGCCTGGGCGGAGACGGTCGACGTCAGCGACGAGCAGGCCATGGAGAAGCTGGCCGAGAAGGTCGCCACGGAGTACGGCGTCGTGGACGTCCTGGTGAACAACGCGGGCATCGGGCTGTCAGGCTCCTTCCTCGACACCAGCTCCGAGGACTGGAAGAAGGTCCTCGACGTCAACCTGTGGGGCGTGATCCACGGGTGCCGTCTGTTCGGCAGGCAGATGGCCGAGCGCGGCCAGGGCGGACACATCGTCAACACCGCGTCGGCGGCGGCCTATCAGCCCTCCAAGGCCCTGCCGGCGTACAGCACGTCGAAGGCCGCCGTCCTCATGCTCAGCGAGTGCCTGCGCGCGGAGCTGGCCGGGCAGGGCATCGGCGTCTCGGCGATCTGCCCGGGCTTCGTGAACACGAACATCACGTCGACCGCCCGCTTCGCCGGGGTCTCCGCCGACGAGGAGAAGCGCCGCCAGAAGAAGTCCGCCCGCCTCTACGGCCTGCGGAACTACCCCCCGGAGAAGGTCGCCGACGCCGTCCTGCGCGCCGTCGTGCGCAATCAGGCCGTCGTCCCCGTCACCCCGGAGGCGCGCGGCGCCCACCTCATGTCCCGCTTCACGCCCAAGGCCCTGCGCGCGATAGCCCGATTGGAGCCACCGCTGTGAGCACGGAGAAGCCGGCAGCGCACCAGGGAGAACACGAAGAAGAGCACTACGCCATCGTGCCGCGCCGGGTCTCGTTCGACTGGGACGAGACCTCGCTGGACTGGATCCCCGACGAGCCCGTCGCCACGCATGTCATCAACGTCCTGCACCTGCTGCTCCCGGCGGGGGAGCGGTGGTTCGTGAAGGTCTTCAAGGAAGGCCTTCCGCTGGTCACCGACCCCGTGCTCCTCAAGGACGTCAAGGGCTTCATGGGACAGGAGGCGACGCACAGCGTGCAGCACGCGCACGTGCTCGACCACCTGGCGGCGCAGCGCCTGGACACGGCCGACTTCACGAAGTACGTCGACTTCCTCTTCGAGCGGCTCCTCGGGGACCGGACGCCGCTCGGACCGCTGGTGTCGACGCAGGAGTGGCTGCGGTTCCGGCTCGCGGTGGTGGCCGCCATCGAGCAGTTCACGGCCGTGCTCGGGGACTGGGTGCTCGCCGCCGACGGGCTCGACCGGGCCGGGGCGGACGACGTCATGCTCGACCTGCTGCGCTGGCACGGCGCGGAGGAGGTGGAGCACCGCGCGGTCGCGTTCGACATGTACCAGCACTGCGGCGGCACGGGCGCGCCCCGGTACGCACGCCGGGTCGCGGCGATGGCGGTCACGGCACCCGTGATGCTCTACCTGTGGATCTGGGGCAGCGCGTATCTGCTCCGCCACGATCCGCGCTTCGCGAGGGCGGCAGGGGCCTCGGGGGAAGCGGGGACCACAGGGGCAGCGAGGGCGGCGGGAAGGCCCCGGCTGACCCCCCGGGCGTACAACAGGGCGGTCGACAAGGGCCTGCTGCCCTCCATGCGGAAGCTCGGCGCGGCCGTGCCCCGCTACCTGCGGCGGTCGTACCATCCGTCGCAGGAGGGCTCGCTGCGCAAGGCCGTCGACTATCTGGCGCAGTCGCCCGCGGCGCGGACCGCGGCGGCGGTGGCGGGCCGCGCGGCCATCGCCTAGTACGGAGCGTCGGGAGGGGCGGAAGCGTGGTGGAGGACGGGTCGGCCACGGGGTCGCGCACGGAGCGGTGGTCCGAAGAGGGCGCGGAGGCCGCGGGAGAGGGCGCGGAGGCCGCGGGCGGGACGGAGGTGCCCCAGGTGTCGGCGCCCGCCCCGGCTGAGCCCCGCGTGGAGTACCGCATAGAGGACCTCGCCCACCACAGCGGGGCCACGGTGCGCACCATCCGGGCCTATCAGGACCGCGGCCTGCTGCCCCGGCCCGAGCGGCGCGGCCGGTCCAATGTGTACGGGGACGCGCATCTGGCCCGGCTGCGCCAGATCGCCGACCTGCTCGACCGGGGGTACACCCTCGCCTCCATCAAGGAGCTCCTGGAGGCCTGGGACGCGGGCCGCGGCCTCGGCGGGGTGCTCGGCCTGGTCGCGGAGGTCGACGGGCCCTGGACGGACGAGAAGGCCGACCGGATCACGCGGGCCGAGCTGATCGAGGCGTTCGGCGGCGTCCCGGACCCGGCGGCGGTGGCGGACGCGGTCGCGCTCGGCGTACTCGAACCGCTGCCGGGGAACGACGACGAGTTCCTGGTGCCGAGCCCGCAAGAGCTGGCGGTGGCCGCCGAGTTGCACGCGGCCGGGGTGCCGCTGTCGGCGATCTCCAGCCATCTGCGGGAGTTGAGGGGGCAGGTCGAGCACATCGCGGCCCGTTTCCTGGAGTTCACCAACGAGTACGTCTTCGCGCGCTATCTCGGCGATCATCAGCCGACCGAGGCCGACGCGGCCGAGGCCGCCTCGCTGATCCGCCGTCTCCGCCCGCTGGCGCAGAAGTCGGTCGACGCGGAACTGGCGCGCGCGATGCGCCTGTTGGCCACCCGGAACCTGCGCCGCCACCTCGTCGCCGAGGAACCCCTCCGAGCGGGCGACGAGCCCGCGTACGTGGGTCTGCCCGCCGACACAATGCGCGCTGTTCAGGAGCTGGTTGGGCGCGAGCACGCGGCGGAGTTCATCGCGGCGGCGGCCGAACGGGAAGTCCACAGCCGCACATTGGACAGACTTGCCTCAATCGACAACAAACAGGCCCAAGTTACCCAAAGGCCGCCATCCGCCTGAGAGTTGTCCACAGAATCGTCAACGAGCCTGTGGATAACCGGACTTGGTTGTGGATCAAACCTGTGGGTGAAAATTCGTCGATGAAAAGTCGGTGGCGAGAAATCGAGTGCGCGGAGAACGGGCGAGCACGCGGAGAAACGGCGACCGCGCTTCCGACCGAGACGCGGAACGAGACGCGGAACGAGACGCGGAGCGGGCGCGTCCGCGCCGCCGACCAGGCATGATCGGGAGACATGGAGCACCTGCACAGCACCGAAGCGGCCGTCGGCGCGCTGCGCGCCGTAGCGCGTGAGCACGAGCGGGAGATCGAGGTCACGCACGACATAGGCGCCGACCAGACCTCCCGGCGCACCGCCGCAGGCTTCGAGGTGGCGACCGACCCGGACGGCTCGCTGCCGCACGAGGCGTACGTGGAGTTCGGCGGCTCCCCCCGGCTCTCCGTGCGCCTCTACCCCGACGACGACGCGCTGATCGAGGTCGAGGGCGTCGAGTGCCACGACATCCCGCGCGACGCGGTGCCCGCGTTCGTACGGTCCGTCCTGGGCGGCCTCGCGTACGTCAAGGGGCGCCGCTTCCCGCCCGGCTACTGGCTGGTCGTACCGCTGCCCGGCGACGAGACGTACAAGGAGCTGATCCCCATGATCTCGCTCACGCCCTGGCTGAACGCCCGGGTCCACTGAGCGCGCGTCCGACCACAAGGGGAAGGCGAGGCTCCGGACGGTCGTACGCTCGAAGACATGAGTCTGCGTCTGAGCACCGTCATCCTGCCCGTCCGCCGCTGGCACGAGGGGGGCAAGGAGCGCTGGCAGCGCGCGGAGGACCTCGGTTTCCACACCGCGTACACCTATGACCACCTCTCCTGGCGGACCTTCCGCGACGGGCCCTGGTTCGGCGCGCTGCCGACCCTGACAGCCGCCGCGGCGGCGACCGAGAGGATTCGCCTGGGCACGCTCGTGACCTCGCCGAACTTCCGGCACCCGGTGACGCTCGCCAAGGAGCTGATCACCCTCGACGACGTGTCGAACGGCCGGATCACGCTCGGCATCGGCGCGGGCGGCAACGGCTTCGACGCCGCCACGCTCCGCCGCGCCGACGAGGAGCCCTGGACGCCCCGGGAGCGCGCGGACCACTTCGGTGAGTTCCTGCCGCTGCTCGACCGGCTGCTCACCGAGGACTCGGTGACGTACGAGGGCGAGCGGTACGCGGCGTACGAGGCGCGGAACATCCCCGGCTGTGTGCAGCGTCCCCGGCTGCCGTTCGCCGTGGCCGCCACCGGACCCCGCGGCCTGCGGCTCGCCGCGCGGCACGGGCAGGCGTGGGTGACGACGGGCGACCCGAAGATCTCCGCGACGGGCACCCCCGGGCAGTCCCTCGAAGCCATCCGCGGCCAGCTCGACAAGCTCGGCAAGGCCTGCGCGGACGTCGGCCGCGACGTCGAGGAGCTGGACAAGGTGCTGCTCACCGGCTTCACGCCGGACCGCCCGCTGGACTCCTTCGACGCCTTCGTCGACTTCGCGGGCAAGCACGCCGCGCTCGGCTTCGACGAGATCGTCCTGCACTGGCCGCTGCCCGGCACGGACTTCGGCGCGGACGAGAAGGTCTTCGAGCGCATCGCGACCGAGGCGCTCGCCCAGCTCTGACGCGCGTTCGGCCGGATTCGGCGAAGGTCTCGCCACAGGTCCGCCGGCTCTGACGCGAGGCTCACCCGAGGCAGCCGTGCGCCGCCGACGCCTCCGGCCGCCGGTGGGCCGGAGGTTCGGCAGGGGCGCACGGGTGTGAGACGTACTCAGATGTGCGCCCCGCCACACACCCGTGCGCGCATATGCGGGACAATCGCGTACGTGACCCCAACCACCCCGCGGCCCCACGTGCCGGCCCCCGCCGTTCCGCCCCGGCTGATCGCCACGGACCTGGACGGCACGCTGCTGCGCGACGACAAGTCCGTCTCGGAGCGCACCGTCGCCGCGCTCGCCGCCGCCGAGGCCGCCGGGATCGAGGTCTTCTTCGTGACCGGGCGCCCGGCCCGCTGGATGGACGTCGTCAGCGACCACATGCACGGCCACGGCCTGGCCATCTGCGGGAACGGCGCCGCGGTGGTCGACCTGCACGGCGGCCCCGGCAGCCACCGCTTCGTGATGGTGCGGGAGCTCGACCCGGCCGTGGCCCTGGACGTGATCGGCATCCTCCGCGCGGCGGCGCCCGGCACGTCCTTCGCGATCGAGCGGACCGGCGGGGTGCACCACGAACCGTCCTACCCGCCGCTGCACCTGGACCCCGCGGTCAGCGTCGCGCCCGCCGAGAAGCTCCTCAGGGCCGAGTCCGACAGCGCCGACCAGCCCGTCCTCAAGGTCCTCGCCCACCACCCCGACCTCTCGCCGGACGCGTTCCTGACCCTGGCCCGGGTGGCCGTGGGCGACCGAGTGGAGATCACCCGGTCCAGCCCCACCGCGCTCCTGGAAATCAGCGGCCCCGGCGTCTCCAAGGCCAGCACCCTCGCCCTGTGCTGCGCCGAGCGCGGCATCAGCCACGAGGAAGTCGTCGCCTTCGGAGACATGCCGAACGACATCGAGATGCTCACCTGGGCCGGTGTCTCGTACGCCATGGGCAACGCCCACGCGGACGTGATCGCGGCGGCGTCGGGCCGCACGGTCGCCAACAACGAGGACGGCGTGGCCGTGGTCATCGAGCGAATACTGGCCGAGCGGCAGAGCACGCCCTAGGGCCTGTCCGACGCGACGCCGCGCCGACCCATCGGACAGGCCCTAGAGCCCCACCCCGCGCTCCGCGAGCCATCCCACCGGATCCACCCCCGAGCCCAGGTCCGGTGTCACCCGGGTCTCGAAGTGCAGATGCGGTCCCGTCGAGTTGCCGGTGGTGCCCGCCTGGCCGACCCACTGGCCGGTGCGCACCCGCTCCCCCTGGTCGACGGCGACGGACGCCAAGTGCGCGTACTGCGTGTACGAGCCGTCCTCGTGCCGCACCACGACCTCCACGCCGAAGCCGCCGCCGCACGCCACCCGCACGACCCGCCCGGCGCCCACGGACCGCACCGGGGCGCCGATGCCGACGGCGAAGTCCTGCCCGGTGTGCCGTGACGCCCAGCGCGCGCCCGCGCTGTCGAAGCCCGCGGACAGCTCGTACGACTCCACGGGCGTCACCCACGCGCGCGTAGACGACGATTCCGGCTGCGCGAGCCGGACGGCGCCCCGGCACCGGCCCGCCGCGGCCGACGCGTCGGCCTCCTCCTGGAGGGTCCACCGCGCCGACTCCAGCTTCGCCTCGATGTCCCGCTTCAGCCGGGCGAGGCGCGCCTCACGGCGGTCGAGCACGTCCCGGGCGCGGGTGGCGGACCGCCGGGCCGTGGCGAGCCTGGCCGCGGCGCGCTGGGTCCGGGCCACGGTGTTGGTGACGGCGAGGTCCGCCTGCCCGACGACGCGCCTGCCGCGCAGCAGTTCGTCGGGGTTGTCCGCGAGCAGCAGGCGCGCGGTGAGCGGCAGGCCGCCGCCGGTGCGGTACTGGGCGGTGGCCATCCGGCCCAGGTCGTCGTGCAGCACGGAGACCTCGTACCGCTCCTTGGCGAGCAGCCGCTCCAGGTGCTCGACGCGGGCGCGCTGCACTCCGGCGGCCCGGCGCCCGGCTTCGTAGCGCGCGGTGGCCGACTGGGCCTCTACGTAGAGGCGCGCCACCTTCACGCTGGCGCTCGGCCCGCCGTGCCCTTCACTGCCGGCGGTCCCGGTGCTCCCGGTGTTCCCAGCGGTCCCGCCGCTTCCGTCGGGTCCGTCGGGTCCGTCGGCGGCCGCCGCTCCGGGCACGCCGAGAGCGACGAGCGCGCAGAGCAGGACCGGCAGAACCGGTGCGACGAGGGGGCGGCAAGGCAGCGGACGCATGTCCCGGATCGTTGCCCGCACGGGCGCGCGGCGCCTGGGGAACTCGTACGCGCGGGGGACCCGGTGACCCGTACGGGGCACGCGGTACCGCCGAACAGGGGCGCATCGAACGGGCCCCCGCCGGGCAGCCCCGAAGGCGCCCCCGCCCGCATCAGTACGGCGCCTGCCACACCACCGTCGTCCCGCTCCCGTCGTCCCCGATGCCCGGCCCGTACCAACTGGCGCCCCCCAGGGACTCCGCGCGCCGCTTGAGGTTCTTCAGGCCGCTGCGGCGGCCGCCCTCCGTGATGCCGACGCCGTCGTCCGCGACGGTCAGGCGGACGCCCCGCGCCCCGTCCGGCAGGACCAGCGTGGCGTCGACGACGACGTCGATGCGGGCGGCCGCCGCGTGCCGGAAGGCGTTCGAGAGTGCCTCGCGGAGGGCCGCGATGAGGTTCTTGCCGGTGAGTTCCCCGACGACCGTGTCGACGGGGCCCACGAAGTGGTGGGAGGGCTTGAAGCCGAGCGGCACGGCCGCCATGTTGATCTCGCGCAGGACGCGGGTGCGCAGGCCCGCGGGCGCCTCGGCGGGCCCCTGCTGGAGCGCGAAGATGGCCGTACGGATCTCCTGGATCGTCACGTCCAGCTCGTCGACGGCCTTGCCGACGCCCTGCTGCACCTCCGGCACGACGGACCGCCGCTGGGCGCTCTCCAGCATCATCCCGGTGGCGAAGAGCCGCTGGATGACGAGGTCGTGCAGATCGCGGGCGATCCGGTCGCGGTCCTCGTAGACGGCGAGGCGCTCCCGGTCGCGCTGCGCCTCGGCCATCATCAGCGCGAGGGCGGCCTGCGAGGCGAACTGGGCGGCCAGGGTCCGCTCGGCCTCGGTGAAGGGGCGTGCCCCCCGCTCGCGGGGCGTGACGAGCGTCCCGAGCACCCGGCCGTCGCTCTGCAGGGGCAGCATCATCGCGGGCCCGTAGCCGCGCGCGAGGTCGGTCATGATGCGCGGGTCGGTGGCCGCGTCGTCGATGAACACGGCCCGGCCGTCGAGCAGGTCGGCGATGATGCGGCTCTCCGGAGGCACCACCACGCCGAGCGCCCCGCTGGGCCGGTCCGAGGACACGGCGACGATCTCCATGCCGCCCTCCTCGTCGGGCAGCAGCACGATGCCCGCCGCCGAGTCGGCCAGATGGCGCGCCTGCTCCGCGACCACCGCGAGGGCGTCCTCCGCGTCGGAGCCGGACAGCAGCGCCGTGGTGACCGCCACGGAGCCGTCGATCCACCGCTCGCGCTGCTTGGCGGCCTCGTACAGGCGCGCGTTGCCGATCGCGATGCCCGCCTCCGTGGCGAGGACGCGCACCATGTGCACGTCGTAGTCGTTGAACTCGCCGCCGTCGCGCTTCTCCGTGAGGTAGAGGTTGCCGAAGATCTCCCCCTGGACGCGGATCGGCACCCCCAGGAAACCGCGCATCGGCGGGTGGTGGGCGGGGAAGCCGCAGGAGCGCGGGTCGGACGCCAGGTCGGCGAGGCGCAGCGTCTCCGGCTGGTGGATGAGCGCGCCGAGCAGCCCGCGGTGTCCGTCGGGGAGGCGGCCGATGCGGGCCGCGGCCGCCTCGTCGATGCCGTGGTAGACGAAGTCGGCGAGCCCGTCGCCGTCTTCGGAGACGACGCCGATGGCCGCGTAGCGGGCGTCCGTGAGCTCGGCCGCGGTCTCGCAGATGCGGTCCAGGGTGGTGTGCAGCTCCAGGCCGGTGCCGACGGAACGCATCGCCTCCAGGAGCTGCGGTACGCGCGCGGTCAGCTCGGTCGACAGCCCCTGGAGGCTGCGGGTCGCCTGGCCCGCGACCTCCGCCGGGTCCGGGCTGCCTTCGGGAGGCGGGGTGGGGGCGGGGGCCGGGGGGACGGACATGCCTTGAGCGTAGTTAGTCCGATTTGCCGTGGAAAGTCGAACCTTCACCGGCCCCAGGCCCCGGCGGACGGCGGCCATCGGCGTCACCCGCCCACCGAGGCCGTCACGCTCACCGTCAGCCCCCGATCCCGATCCTGGCTGCGACCTCGACACCGGCGCCGGTCGCGACCCCGGCCTCGACGCCAGCCCCGGCTCCGGCCGAGACCCCGACACCAGCCCCGACCCCGGCCAGCGCGTCCCCCGCCGACTCCCGCTCCCGCATCCGCCGCAGCGGCCCGTCCACGGCCACCAGCTCCGCGTACGCCCCGCGCTGCGCGACCCGCCCCTCGTCCAGGACGAGCACCTCGTCCACCGCGTCGAGCCCGGCGAGCCGGTGCGTGATGAGCAGCGTCGTCCGGCCCTCCGTGGCCGCGAGCAGGTCGGCGGTGAGGGCGTCGGCGGTCGGCAGGTCGAGGTGTTCGGCGGGCTCGTCGAGTACGAGGACGGGGAAGTCGGCGAGCAGGGCGCGGGCGAGCGCCAGGCGCTGCCGCTGGCCTCCGGAGAGACGTGCCCCGTGTTCCCCGACGAGCGTGTCGAGCCCGTCGGGCAGGGAGGCCACCCAGCCGTCGAGCCGGGCCCGTCCGAGCGCCGCGTACAGCTCGTCGTCGCTCGCGTCCTTGCGTGCGAGCAGCAGGTTCTCGCGCACGGAGCTGTCGAAGACGTGGGCGTCCTGGGCGCACAGGCCGACGAAGCGGCGCACGGTGTCGCCGTCGAGCGCCGTCGCGTCCGTGCCGCCCAGCGTGTACGTCCCCTCGGATGTGCCGAGGAAGCGCAGCAGGACCTGGGCGAGCGTGGTCTTGCCGGACCCGGACGGGCCGACCACGGCGACGCGACGGCCGCGCTCCAGGGTGAGGGAGACGTCCGCGAGCGCGTCCCGCTCCTGGCCCTCGTGGCGGGCTCGCAGCGCGTCCAGGCGCAGCGGGAAGGGCGTCCGTGGGGCCTGTGCGGGCTCGGCGGGGTCCTGGACGGGTTCGGGGGCGTCGAGGATCTCGTGGACCCGCTCGGCGCTCTTGCGGACGCGCTGGCGGTACTGCACGGCGAGCGGCAGCCCGAGGACGGCCTCGAACGCGGCGAGCGGGGTGAGGACGACCACGGCGAGCGCGACGCCGCTGAGCCGCCCGTCGTGCAGGCCCTGGACGCCGACGAGGGCCGCGGCGGCCACGGTGAGGCCGGTGGCCAGCGCGGTGAGCCCGTCGCCGAGCGCGGTGGCGGCCGCCGTCCGGGAGGCGATCCGGGTGAGCTCGGCGTCGGCTTCCTTCGCCCGGTCGGTACGCCGGCGCAGGGCGCCCGCAACCGTCAGTTCCGCCGTCCCCGTGAGCAGGTCGGCGACCCTCGTGGCGAGCACCCCGCGCGCGGGGGCCAGCCTGCGCTCCGCGCGGCGGGCGACGGCGCCGCTCACCAGGGGCACGCCCACCCCGGCGGCCAGCAGGCCCACGGCGAGGACGGCGCCGGCCTCCGGGAGCAGCCAGGCGGTGAAGCCGACGGCTCCCAGGCCGACGGCGGCCGCGGCGCCCGCGGGCAGCAGCCAGCGCAGCCAGTAGTCCTGGAGGGCGTCCACGTCGGCGACGAGGCGGGACAGCAGGTCGCCGCGCCGGGTCGTCCGCAGGCCCGCCGGAGCGAGGCGTTCCAGGCGCCGGAACACCGCGACCCTGGTGTCGGCCAGCATCCGCAGCACCGCGTCGTGCGACACCAGGCGCTCGGCGTACCGGAAGCAGGCCCGTCCGATGCCGAAGGCGCGGGTCGCCGTGACGGCGATCATCAGGAACATCACCGGGGGCTGCTCGGAGGCCCGCGAGATCAGCCACCCGGAGGTGGCCATGAGCCCCACGGCACTGCCGACGGCGAGGCTCCCGAGGAGCAGGGCCAGCGCCAGCCTGCCCTTGCGCTGCCGCGCCGCCGCCCGCACCCGGGCCAGATCCCCGCCCTGCCGAAGGGAACCCTCCCTCGCGCCCGCCCGTTCACCGAGAGAGACGGCCTGACCGAGCAAGTCGCCGCCCACGGAAGCGGATCCCGCACCGCCGCCGTCACGGTCGGCGCCGCCCTCACGGCCACCGCTCCCGGCCCCGGGGGCCGCGCGGCCACCCAGCTCGGCCCCGCCGCCCTCGCCGCCCTCGCGACTGCCGAGCCCACCACCACCGTTGACATCGCCGTCGTCGGCCCCGCCCACCACGGCATCCACCCGGACCACCCGGTCGGCGACCCCCAGCAACGCGGGCCGGTGGACCACCATCACCACGGTCCGGCCCACGGCCAGCCTCCGCACCGCCTCGACGATGCCCGCCTCGGTCTCCCCGTCCAGCGCGGCGGTCGGCTCGTCCAGGAGCACCACGGGCCGGTCGGCGAGGAACGCCCGGGCCAGCGCGATCCGTTGCCGCTGCCCGGCGGAGAGCCCGGCCCCGTCCTCCCCCAGGACGGTCTCGACGCCCCGGGGCAGCCCGGCCACGAACTCCCCGGCGCCCGCGGCCCGCAGCGCCTCCACGACGTCCGCGTCCGCCGCCCCGGGGCGGGCGAGGCGCACGTTCTCGGCGACGGTCCCGGCGAACAGGTGCGGCCGCTGCGGCACCCAGGCGACCCGCTCCCGCCACCCGTCGAGGGACACGTCGGCGAGGTCGGCGCCCCCGACGAGGACGCGCCCCGCAGTGGGCCGCACAAAGCCCAACAGCACGTTCAGGAGGGTCGACTTGCCCGACCCGCTGGGCCCCACCAGGGCCACCGTCTCCCCGGGCTCGACCGCGAACGACACCCCGCGGACAGCGTCGACCGCCCGCCCCGGGTACCGGACGGTCACCCCGTCCACCGCCACGCCGACCGCACCGGCCGCGGGCACAACTCCCTTGCCCCCGGCCGGGACCGGCGCCTCAAGGACGGCGAAGATCTCCTCCGCCGCGGCCACTCCCTCGACCGCCGCGTGATACCGCGCGCCGACCTGCCGCAGCGGCAGATACGCCTCGGGCGCGAGGATCAGGATCACCAGGCCGTCGTACAGCTCCATGTTCCCGTGGACGAGCCGCATGCCGATGGTGACGGCGACCAGGGCCACCGAGATCGTCGCGAGCAGTTCCAGGGCGAACGACGACAGGAACGCGATGCGCAGCGTCCGCATCGTCGCCCGCCGGTACTCCCCGGTGATCTTCCGGATCGACTCGGCCTGCGCCTTGGCCCGGCCGAACACCTTCAGCGTGGGCAGGCCCGCGACCACGTCCAGGAAGTGCCCGGACAGCCGGGAGAGCAGCTGCCACTGGCGGTCCATCCGGGCCTGGGTGGCCCAGCCGATCAGCATCATGAAGATCGGGATGAGCGGCAGCGTGCCCACGATGATCGCCGCGGACACCCAGTCCTCGGTGACCACCCGGAGCAGCACGGCCGCCGGGACCACCACGGCGAGCCCCAACTGCGGCAGATAGCGCGAGAAGTAGTCGTCGAGGGCGTCCACGCCCCGCGTGGCCAGGGTGATCAGGGACCCCGTCCGCTGACCGCTCAGCCACCCCGGGCCCAGCTCCCCCGCCTGCTCCAGGAGCCGGCCCCGCAGCTCCGACTTGACCGCCGCGCTCGCCCGGTGCGCGGCGAGTTCGGTCAGCCACGACACCGCCGCCCGGCCCACGGCCACGGCCACGAGCAGGGCCAGCGGTGTCCGCACCGCACCGACGCCGTAGCCGTGCTGGAAACCGCCCACCACGATCTCGGCGATCAGCATGGCCTGGGCGACGACCAGCCCCGCCCCGGCCAGGCCGAGGACCACCACCGCGGCCAGGAAGACACGGGTGGAGCGGGCGTACCGGAGCAGACGCGGGTCGATCGGTTTCACGTGAAACACACCCTCCCAAGGAGCTTGGGCGTACGGAGAGTTGGCTCAGTGCGCGGTGTCGGCCGGAAGGTCCGGCGCGATGTGCTGCGTACCGATGCGCTTGCGGAACACCCAGTAGGTCCACGACTGGTAGAGCAGCACGACCGGGGTCGCGATGCCCGCGCACCACGTCATGATCTTCAAGGTGTAGGGCGTGGACGAGGCGTTGGTGACCGTGAGGCTCCAGTCCTCGTTCAGCGACGACGGCATGACGTTCGGGAAGAGCGTCAGGAAGAGCATCGCCACGGCGGCGACGATGGTCAGTCCCGAGAAGGCGAATGACCATCCCTCGCGGCCGAGTTGGATCGCCACGATGGCCGCGACCAGGGCCACCACCGCCACGATCATCGCGGCCAGGCTCTTGCCGTCACCGTTGTCGACCTGGGTCCAGCCGAGGAAGCCGAGCGCGAGCACCGCCGTGAGCAGCCCCAGGGCGAGCGCCAGCTTCCGGGCCCGCATCCGGATGTCGCCCACCGTCTTCAGCGCCGTGAACACCGCGCCGTGGAAGGTGAACAGCGTGAGCGTGACCAGACCGCCCAGGATCGAGTACGGGTTGAGCAGGTCCCAGAAGTTGCCCACGTACTCCTTCTGCGCGTCGATCTTCACGCCGCGCACGATGTTGCCGAAGGCCACGCCCCACAGGAGCGCCGGGAGCAGCGAGGTCCAGAAGATCGCGTGTTCCCAGTTGGTCTGCCAGCGCTCCTCGGGCCGCTTCGCCCGGTACTCGAAGGCGACACCGCGCACGATCAGGCAGACCAGGATGAGCAGCAGCGGCAGATAGAAGCCGGAGAACAGCGTCGCGTACCACTCGGGGAAGGCCGCGAAGGTCGCGCCGCCCGCCGAGAGCAGCCACACCTCGTTGCCGTCCCAGACCGGACCGATGGTGTTGATCAGAACACGCTTCTCGGTCCGGTTGCGGGCGAGCAGCTTGGTGAGGACACCCACCCCGAAGTCGAAGCCTTCGAGGAAGAAGTAGCCGATCCACAGGACGGCGATCAGGACGAACCAGACGTCGTGCAGTTCCATGTGCGCCCAGCTCCTTAGTACGAGAAGGCCATGGGCCGGTCGGCATCGGCGTCGGCGTCGCTGTCCGCGCTCGCCCCGCCGGGCGGGCCGCCGATCTTGGTGGGCGGGTTGAGGTCGGCCTCGGTCAGCTCGGGCGGGCCCTTCCTGAGGTACTTGAGGAGCAGCCTGACCTCGATGACGGCGAGGATCGCGTAGATCAGCGTGAAGACGATCAGCGAGGTGAGGACCTCACCCTGCGAGACACCGGGGGAGACCGCGTCCTCGGTCTTCAGGACGCCGTAGACGACCCAGGGCTGACGGCCCGTCTCGGTGAAGATCCAGCCCCAGGCGGTGCCGATGAGGGGGAAGATCAGCGTCCACTGCGAGAGCCGCCACCACCAGATCCCGAGCTTCGGCGCCAGCTCCTTGTTCTTGGTGAGCATCAGCTTCGGTACGTCGTCCGCGCCGGTGTGGTGCTCGGGGGCGAGCCAGAACTTCCGCCTGGTGAGCCAGAGTCCGGCGGTGCACAGGGCCATCGAGACGCCGCCGAAGCCGATCATCCAGCGGTAGGACCAGTACGCGGTGGGGATGTTCGGCCGGTAGTCGCCGGGGCCGAACTTCTCCTGGGCTTCCTTGTTGAGGTCGTTGATGCCGGGGATCTCCGCGCTGAAGTTGTTCTTCGCGAGGAAGGAGAGGACCCCGGGGATCTCTATGGCGACCTCATTGTGGCCCTTGGCGACGTCGCCGTACGCGAAGAGCGAGAACGGCGCCGGCTTCTCGGACTCCCACAGGGCCTCGGCAGCCGACATCTTCATCGGCTGCTGCTCGTACATGACCTTGCCGAGCGTGTCCGCGCTGATCACGGTGAGCAGGGTGCCGACGAACGCGGTCACCAGGCCGAGCCGCAGCGACATCCGCATGGTGCGGATGTGCTGCTTCTTGCGCAGGTGGAAGATCGCGATGCCGGTCATGAAGGCGCCGCCGACCAGGATGGTCGCCGCGATGACGTGGAAGAAGTTGACGAGCGTCGTCTCCTGGAACAGCACCTTCGCGAAGTCGGTGAGCTCGGCGCGCTTCTTGCCGTCCCGCTCCGTGATCCTGTAGCCGACCGGGTGCTGCATAAAGGCGTTCGCGGCGATGATGAAGTACGCCGACAGGATCGTGCCGATCGACACCATCCAGATCGTCGCGCAGTGCAGCTTCTTCGGCAGCTTGTCCCAGCCGAAGATCCACAGACCGATGAAGGTCGACTCGAAGAAGAAGGCGATCAGGGCCTCGAAGGCCAGCGGGGCGCCGAAGACGTCGCCGACGAAGCGCGAGTAGTCGGACCAGTTCATGCCGAACTGGAACTCCTGCACGATGCCGGTGACGACGCCCATCGCGATGTTGATCAGGAACAGCTTGCCCCAGAACTTGGTGGCTCTGAGGTAGTGCTCCTTGCCCGTCCGCACCCACGCTGTCTCGAGGATCGCCGTGAGGGCGGCCAGGGAGATCGTCAGGGGGACGAAGAGGAAGTGGTAGACGGTGGTGATGCCGAACTGCCATCGCGCCAGTGTTTCCGGCGCCAGAGCCAGGTCCACGTCGACTTCTCCTTACGTGCCGTGGTCTACGCGGCAGTGTGCCCCTTATGTCAGGGACATCCCTGGAGCAACTGGGACACGCTTGTGAACGCGTTCACATTCACAAGCATTATGTCGCACGTACGGTCGACGCTTGTCAGGGGGGTCCCCCTTACCGACGGGAACGGGCCAGGGGGTCGACGACCGGCCACTGCCCGCACAAAGAAACTCGCGAGGCGGCGGCTGCCACCTCGCGAGTCACGTCCCCTCCCGGCCCGGGAGGGCTAGAGCTCCTTGCGGAACGCCTCCGCCGTCTTCAGGAAGATGTCGTTGCCCTCGGTCTCGCCGATCGTGACCCGGACGCCCTCACCCGGGTACGGCCGCACGATCACTCCGGCCGTCTCACAGGCGGCCGCGAAGTCAGCCGTCCGGTCGCCAAGACGCAGCCAGACGAAGTTCGCCTGGGTCTCGGGCACCGTCCAGCCCTGCCCCCGCAGCGCGTCCTGCACCCGCGTCCGCTCCCCGAGCAGCGCGCCGACCCGGCCGAGCAGCTCGTCCTCGGACCGCAGCGACTCCACGGCCGCGTCCTGCGCGAGCTGGTTCACACCGAAGGGCACCGCGGTCTTGCGCAGCGCCGCGGCCACCGGCTCATGGGCGATGGCGAAGCCGACCCGCAGACCGGCGAGGCCGTACGCCTTGGAGAAGGTGCGCAGGACGCAGACGTTCGGCCGGTCCCGGTACAGCTCCAGGCCGTTGGGCGTCTCGGGGTCGCGGACGAACTCCACGTACGCCTCGTCGATGACGACCAGGATGTCCTTCGGCACCCGGTCCAGGAACCGCACCAGATCGGCCTTCTTGACGACCGTGCCGGTGGGGTTGTTCGGGTTGCAGACGAAGATCAGGCGGGTGCGGTCGGTGATCGCGTCGGCCATCGCGTCGAGGTCGTGGACCTCACCCGGCGCCAGCGGCACCATCACGGACTTGCCGCCGCCGACCGTGGTGACGACCGGGTACCCCTCGAAGGACCGCCAGGCGTACACCACTTCGTCGCCGGGCGTGACCGTCGCCGTGACCAGCTGCTGGGAGAGGCCGACCGAGCCGACGCCGGTGGCGACGTGCGAGACGGGCACCCCGAAGCGGTCCGCGATCTCGTTCAGGAGACGGTCGCAGCCGTAGTCCGGGTAGCGGTTGAAGGAGCCGGCCGCCGCGACGGCGCGCTCCATGACGCCGGGGAGCGGCGGGTAGGGGTTCTCGTTGGAGGACAGCTTGTACACGACGGGGCCGCCGCCCTCGCCGGTCTCGGCGTTCCTGCCCGGCTTGTAGGCGGGGATACCCTCCAGCTCGGCGCGCAGCCTGGGGCTCGTCTCGCTCACCGCGGTCCTCCTCGTGATCATCCGGTCTTCAATGATTCTCACCCTATGAGGATTCGGCGCCCCTGCGAATGGGGTGACGGCTCCCGGCTGGGCAGGACGCCCCCGGGGCCGGGCGGCGACAGGTTTGAGCCGCGACCGCACGGGGCCCACTGCCACCGTACGCATCAGCCGCCGGGGACGTACACCGGAAGCCGTCTCCGGGGGGCGGCAGCGCACGAAACAGGGGGAGCGCTCCTGGCAGCGGCGCGCGCCGGTGGCTCACTCCGTGGCGCGCATCACCCGTGAAGGTGAGTTGAGACCTCTTCGAGACCTCGGCCATTTGGCAGGCCCCTGCGCGACGACAAGGGAGCGATACCTCCCTGAACGCCCAACTCCCTTTGTTTCGAAGGTCATTGGGCGTTTTCCGCCATGCAGAAACGTGCCTGTCAATGGGTGCATATGCGTCCGCACTACCCACCCTCATGAGCCCTACTATCGGCTCGCCATGACAGCAGCAGGGAAGCACCAGGTGAGCCGAGCGGAGACCGCCCGCCGGGGCAACCGGCAGAGCCGAGCAGGCATCAGAGACGTCGCCGCCGCAGCCGGTGTCTCGATCACGACTGTCTCCGACGCACTCAACGGCAAGGGGCGGCTGCCCGACGCCACGCGACGCCATGTCCGCGAGGTCGCCGACCGCCTGGGCTACCGCCCGTCGGCCGCGGCCCGAACACTCCGTACCGGAAAGTCGGGCCTCATCGGCCTCACCGTGACGACGTACGGGGATGAACCTTTCACCTTCACGGAATTCGCGTACTTCGCGGAGATGGCGAGAGCGGCGACCTCGGCCGCCCTCGCCCGGGGCTACGCCCTGGTCATCCTCCCCGCCACCTCGCGCCGCAGCCCGGTCGACGTGTGGTCGAACGTCGCCCTCGACGGCACCGTCGTCGTCGACCCCTCCGACCACGACCCGGTGGTCAGCGAGCTGGTGCGGCAGGGGCTTCCGGTGGTCTCCGACGGGCGGCCCGCCGGGTCGCTGCCGGTCACGGCCTGGGTCGACAACGACCACGAGGCCGCGGTCCTGGAGATCCTCGAACACCTCGCGGCCGCCGGGGCGCGCCGCATCGGCCTCCTCACCGGCACCACCACGGACACCTACACCCGCCTCTCCACCACCGCCTATCTGCGCTGGTGCGAGCGCGTGGGCCAGGACCCGGTCTACGAGTCCTACCCCGCGCACGACCCGTGCGCGGGCGCCGTCGCCGCCGACCGGCTGCTCGCCAGGCCCGACCGGCCCGACGCCGTGTACGGCCTGTTCGACCCGAACGGCACCGACCTGCTCGCCGCGGCCCGCCGCTACGGCCTGCGCGTACCGGACGACCTGCTGCTCGTGTGCTGCAGCGAGTCGACCGTCTACGCCACCACCGAGCCGCCGATCACCACGCTCTCCCTGAAGCCCCGGCGGATCGGCACCGCCGTCGTCCAGCTCCTCATCGACGCCATCGAGGGCCTCGACGCGGGCCGGCCCATCGAGCAGGTGATACCGACCGAACTGATCGTGCGCACCTCGTCCGAGCGACGTCCGCCACGTACGACGGTCAGCCCGCCGCGGTCGCCCGGCCAGGGCTGACCTCCCCGACGACCGGCCCGGGGCCCGCGACCTGCGGGAAAAGAGGGGGAAACCTCGGGCCAATTCGGGAGAAAACCTCGGTGAACTGGGGCTCGGCACCGATTCACCACCCCTGGTGCACCACACAGAGACAGCCGCATTCCTATGATGGGCGGACGACACCGCGGGCCACTGCGACCAGGCAGTCCGATCCCGGTGCAGATGCGGCGCGATGGTGGTGGAGGGGTCGATGACTCAGGGGGCCGGTCAGGGACCCGAGGTGCGGACGGCGACGCTGCGCGACTTCCGCGTGCCCGCGTACGTCTATGAAGGCGTCCGTGAGACCGGCCGGGCCGTGTCGGACGGCGACCAGGCCCAGGAGTCCCTGGGCGCGGAGCCTGCCGCGGGCGCCGAGTCCGCGGGCGAGCGGGTGCCTCCGGCCGCCGGGCAGGCTCCCGTTGGCGCTCCCGTCGGCCGTCAGGCCCCGGTTTCCGGACAGGGGCAGGCGGCGCAGGTCGGGCACGGCCCCGGGGTGGGTCAGGCTCCCGTCACTGGGCAGGCACCCACGGCTGTGGGTCGGACTCCCGCCGCCGGGCAGGCGCCCGCCGCCGTAGGTCAGGTTCCCGCCGCCGGCCAGGCCCCCGCCCCCGGACACACCGCCCCCCACGCACCCACCCGCCTCGCCGCTCACGTCCCCGCCCAGACCGGTCCGGTGGATCCTCTCGGCGCCGCCGCCCCCGCCCCCGTACAGACGCAGCCGTCGGCCGCCCGGCCCGTGGAACAGCACCCCGTGGAACAGCGGGGCCCGGCGCACACCGTGGCGCACGCCGCTCCCACGCGCCCCACGGCGCAGAACGCGCCCGCGCACCCCGGCTCCGCCGGCGAGGCCCCGGACGGCTACACGCCGACCGAGCGCGACCTGCCCATCATCAACCGCGGCGACACCGTGCAGGTCGAGGTGCGCGAGATGCCCGAGCCGCCGCCCGCGCCCGACGCGGAGGGCATGGGTCCGCTGTACGTCGTCGGCGACGTGCACGGGTACCTGGACGAGCTCGTCGCCGCCCTCGCCGACGAAGGACTGATCGACGCGGACGGGCGCTGGGCCGCGGGCAACACCCGGCTGTGGTTCCTCGGCGACTTCACCGACCGCGGGCCCGACGGCATCGGCGTCATCGACCTGGTCATGCGCCTGTCCGCCGAGGCCGCCGCGGCGGGCGGCTACTG
This sequence comes from Streptomyces sp. RK9, assembly GCF_045070545.1. Classification (NCBI taxonomy): domain Bacteria; kingdom Bacillati; phylum Actinomycetota; class Actinomycetes; order Kitasatosporales; family Streptomycetaceae; genus Streptomyces; species Streptomyces sp. RK9. Next base: position 973,089 of record NZ_CP173704.1, read on the forward strand.
CAAGGCCCTCATGGGCAACCACGAGCTGCTGCTCATCGGCGCCAAGAAGTTCGGCGACACCCCGGTCAACTCCGGCGCGGGCACGGCCACGTTCCAGGCCGCCTGGCTCCTGAACGGCGGTCAGAAGACCGACATGGAACGCCTGGAGGACCACCACCTGCAGTGGATGGCGCGCCTCGACGCCATCGAGGAGGAGGACGGGCATCTGCTCGTGCACTCCGACACCACCGCCTACCTCGACTACGGCGACTCCATCGAAGAGGTCAACGACACCATCCACGAGGCGCTGACCCGCAACGACGCCGACGAATACTGGGACCTGTTCCGCAAGTTCACCAAGCGCTTCGCCTTCCGCGACGACTCAGGACCCGCGGCCGTACGCGAACTCCTCGACATGTACGGCGGCACCCGCATCGTCCACGGCCACAGCCCCATCCCGTACCTCCTCGGCGAGGTCGGCTCCGAGTACGACGGCGACGACGACGGCCGCCCCGTCATCGAGGGCCCGCACGTCTACGCCGACGGCCTGGCCATCGCCATGGACGGCGGCGTGACCATGGCCGGAAAGCTGCTGGTCTGCCAACTCCCGCTGGCGAACTGAACGTTCACGAGTCATCCCACGCGCGGACTCGCACAGGCATGCGCGCGTGAACCCGTACGACTGAACGTTCACGCGGCACGTGCCGCGTTAGCAGGATCTCGCTGGCCAGCGGGCCAATTCTTCATAACCCCTGTCACCGCGTGCCGTCACCGCTCTACCATCGCCTTATCCGTAGCAGGCTCCCCTCCGTTTCTGCCCGACGGCTCGTAGCCATGCGAGCCCCAAGCCCTACGGAGCATCGGGGGATGCACATGAACAGCGCTCCACACCTGCTCAATGAGGACCGTCCCCAGTACGAGCGGGTCCTCGATGAGGCGCTGCGCACCGCACCGAACCGCCCGGAGCTGGCCGCGGTGGGCCAGCGACTCAACCCCGAGCAACTGCGCACGATGGCTCTCAACGCCACCGCACTGATCACGGCCGCCGCCGCGACCGAGTATCACCACTACGTGAAGGTCCGTGAGGAACTGCGCGACCCCGGACCCTCATCGTCCACGTCGATCCGTGAAGGGAACGGATCCAGTTCCAGTTCCAGCTCGACCGAGTCCGGCTCCGGCGGAATCGGCCTCGCCACCACCATGGGCGAGGTCACCGAAACCGCGGGCGCCGGACTGGTCGCCGTGATCGCGGTGCTCGCGCCCGTCCTCGCCGGGACGGCCGCCGCGATCTTCCTGCTCGTCGGCTACATCCTCAAGATGCTCGACCCCGAGCCCGCCTTCGCGGACACCCTGCTCACCGCCGGGTGGCTGTTCGGCGCGCTCACGGCAGGCGCCATCCTGGTCGCCGCGGTCGGTCTGCTCATCACCGCCCTGCGCAACGGCTCCACCTCGCTCCAGGCAGGCTCGCACCATGAGCGGAACGAAGAGGTGGACCGGGCCAGGGAAGCCTGGTGCCAGGCACTGTTGGAGCGCGGCATCCTGCCCTTCCTGCACGAGGCGCTGACGGCCCCGGACACCAAGACGGCGTCCGCGGCCCGCGCGTCCTCGGCGGGACAGGCCGGACGCATGCCCCAACTCGGCTATCACAGGCCAGGATTCAGCAGCCCGGACGGCGGCTCGACGACCGGGACGCGCCCGAGCTACAGCAGCCCGGACTTCTCCAGTCCGGACTACGGCGGCCCGGAGCATCCACCGGAGTAGCCCGGACCCCGCGGACCCTCCGCGAGGCCGCCCGGCGACTGGATCAGGCCGGTCGCCGGGGGACATGAACCGGACGTCGGTCAGTCAGGGACCGGCACCGGAGAGGACGGCCGGCAACGGCGGCCGGCCGGTCGAACACGGGCCGGAAGCCCCCGGCATGGGGCTTCGGTGCGCCGCTGTCGGCGGACGGCGGCGCGAAGGCCCGCCCTCGCCGCGCAGGCGGCCCCGCGTGGGTCCCCCTGTGCCCCCCTGCCCTCAAAGCTCCCTGGTCTCAGGGCTCCCTGGTCTCAGGGCTCCCCTTCCTCAGATGATGCCCTCCCGCTTCGCGGCCCTCATCCAGTCCGGGAACTCGGAGAGCAGCCGGTCGTACAGCTCCGGATCGGGCACCGTGCTGATGTCGTCCACCGCGAAGAACCCGACGTTGTCGACGCGGCGGCCCGGCAGCGTGTCGAACCGTTCGAGCACCCCGTAGTTGGACTTGCCGAGCCCCACGAACTGCCAGAAGATCGGCTCCTCCACGGCGTCCCTGAGCTCCCGCTCGATCTCGTTGTTGCGGTAGACGCCCCCGTCGGAGAAGAAGAGCACCAGCGTGGGCGCGGCGGCCGGGTTCTCCCGTACGTACGCCCGGACCTGGGCGATCACCCGCTGCTCCTCGTTCTGGATGCCGACGTCCCGCATGTCGACCTGGTCGTCCCGCAGGCCCTTCTTCCGCTTGCCCCGGCGGAAGATGCCGACCTCCCCGACGCGGACGTGGAACTTCAGCCAGTCCGGCAGCTCCCCGAGCCGCAGATCGGGCAACCGCGCGGGGTGCGAGGCGAACGTCCAGGCCTGCATCTCCCCGTCGTCGTCCAACTGCGCGGCCACGGCGGCCATCCGCTCCACGACATCGGCCACGATGCCCTTGGAGTACAGGAACGACATGGAACCGGAGGCGTCGAGCACGAGGATGACGCGCGCGGTGACCCCTTCAGCCCCACGCTTGCGCAGGCTGACGGCCACCTGCTCCTTGCGCAGCGAGAGGCGCTTGCGCATGTCGACGGGGAGCAGCTCCTCGCCCTTGGTGAGGCGGGGGGTGGAGGAGGGGGGTGAGGGGGTGGTCGGGGCGGCGGGGGTGATGGGCGGGGCCGGGGCTGCAGGAGGTGCGGGGGCAGGGGGCGCCACCGGAGGCGCGGGAGCCGCCGGGGCAACAGGCTGCGCCGGAGCGGCCGGCTCCTCCTCGTCCACCGTGATGCCGAAGTCGGTGGCGAGCCCGGCGAGCCCGGAGTCGTACCCCTGACCCACCGCGCGGAACTTCCACTGCCCGCCCCGCAGATACAACTCGCCACCTATGAACGCCGTCTCCGACGTCGCGGTCATCTCGAAGCGGGCCAACTCGCTCCCGGTGACGGAGTCGAGCAGCCGCAACGTGAGCCCGGTGAGCTGCCCGAACGTCCCCCCGTCGGCCGAGGCGCACAGCAACACCCGCTCGACGCCGCTCTCCAGGGACCGCAGATCCACCTCGACCGTGTCCGTGGTGACGCCGGCGGCACTCTGCTTCCCCAGGTGCCGCACGGCGCCGGACGCGTGCCGCGGCTGGTTGTAGAACACGAAGTCAGCGTCGTCACGCACGCGTCCGGCGGCGGTGAGCAGCAGCGCCGAGGCATCGGCGGTGGGCCCACCGGGCCCCTCACCCCAGCCGAGCTCCGCACGCACCGCCGCCGACCCGACGGGAAGATTGGCACCCTTGCTCAAGGAACTGGCAGTCATACGCCCAGTCTGCCGATCCCCCCAGCCCGGGGAAACCGCCTTCCACCAATCACCGCCCGCTTACCGCCCCCGTCCGCCCCGCTCACTCGGCCAACGGCAGATACACCCGGTTCCCCGCGGCCGCGAACTCCTTCGACTTCTGTTCCATGCCCTCCTCGATCTCCGTCTTCGTCGTGCCGTGCTCACGGCGAATGTCCTGGGAGATCTTCATCGAGCAGAACTTCGGCCCGCACATCGAGCAGAAGTGCGCCGTCTTCGCGGGCTCGGCGGGCAGCGTCTCGTCGTGGAACTCCCGGGCCGTGACCGGGTCGAGGGCCAGGTTGAACTGGTCCTCCCAGCGGAACTCGAAGCGCGCGTCGGAGAGGGCGTCGTCCCAGTCCTGTGCGCCCGGGTGACCCTTGGCGAGGTCCGCCGCGTGGGCCGCGATCTTGTACGTGATGACGCCGGTCTTCACGTCGTCGCGGTTGGGCAGGCCGAGGTGCTCCTTGGGCGTGACGTAGCAGAGCATCGCCGTGCCCCACCAGCCGATCATCGCGGCGCCGATGCCGGAGGTGATGTGGTCGTACGCGGGCGCGATGTCCGTGGTGAGCGGGCCGAGCGTGTAGAACGGCGCCTCCTCGCAGATCTCCTGCTGGAGGTCGATGTTCTCCTTGATCTTGTGCATCGGGACGTGACCGGGGCCCTCGATCATCGTCTGTACGTTATGACGCTTGGCGATCTGGTTGAGTTCCCCGAGCGTGCGCAACTCCGCGAACTGCGCCTCGTCGTTGGCGTCCGCGATCGAACCGGGGCGAAGGCCGTCGCCGAGCGAGTACGTCACGTCGTACGCCGCGAGGATCTCGCACAGCTCCTCGAAGTGCTCGTACAGGAAACTCTCCTTGTGGTGCGCGAGGCACCACGCCGCCATGATCGAGCCGCCGCGCGAGACGATGCCCGTCTTGCGGTTGGCGGTCAGCGGGACGTACGGAAGGCGCACGCCCGCGTGCACCGTCATGTAGTCCACGCCCTGCTCGGCCTGCTCGATGACCGTGTCCTTGTAGATCTCCCAGCTCAGCTCCTCGGCCCGGCCGTCGACCTTCTCCAGGGCCTGGTAGAGCGGCACGGTGCCGATCGGCACGGGGGAGTTGCGCAGGACCCACTCACGGGTCGTGTGGATGTTGCGCCCCGTGGACAGGTCCATGACCGTGTCCGCGCCCCACTGGGTCGCCCAGGTCATCTTGTCCACCTCCTCCTCGATGGAGGAGGTGACCGCGGAGTTGCCGATGTTGGCGTTGACCTTCACCAGGAACTTCTTGCCGATGACCATCGGCTCGATCTCCGGGTGGTTCACGTTCGCCGGGATCACGGCACGGCCCGCGGCGACCTCGGCACGCACGATCTCGGGGTCCATGTTCTCGCGGATCCCGATGAACTCCATCTCGGGTGTGATCTCGCCGCGACGGGCGTACGCGAGCTGCGTCACCACCTGACCCGCGCGGCCCCGGCGCGGCTGGCGCGGGCGGCCGGGGAAGACCGCGTCGAGGTTCTTGAGCCCGCCGCGCGGCGAGGTGTGCTTGATGCCGTCGTCCTCGGGACGGGGCGGGCGGCCCGCGTACTCCTCGGTGTCGCCGCGGGCGATGATCCAGTTCTCCCGCAGCGGCGGCAGACCGCGGCGGACGTCCGTCTCGGCCGACGGGTCGGTGTACGGACCCGAGGTGTCGTACAGCGTGACCGCCTTGCCGTTGGTGAGGTGCACCTGGCGGACCGGCACCCGCAGGTCGGGGCGCGAGCCCTCGACGTACGCCTTGTGCCAGCCGATGGACTTCCCGGCCTCCGCGCCCTCGGGCGTGCTTGAGGCAGGCGTGCGTGCGTCCTTGATGGTCATGAGACCTACTCCCTACGCCGGCATTACCCGGTAACAGGTTCGGCGGTCGACGCAGCGGCTTCCGTACGGTACGAACCGGTTCGTGGCCGTTCGTACGGAGGTCAGCGCCCTCTCAGCCCGGTGCTCCGAGCTCCCGCGATTGCAAAGGTGCCTCCACGCTAGCGTCCTGTCGGGCGCGGTGAACAGAGGGCCCCCACCGTTCTTGCGATGATCGGGCCGTGACCACCACACAGCCGCCCACCGGACCCCCCGCCCAGGAGCCGCACGGCCACTCCCACAGCCACGGCCCCGCAGCCCCCGTGTCCCAGCATCTGCGCAAGGTCATCGCCGCCGTCCTGATCCCGTTCGCCACCGCGGTCCTCGTCGGCCTCGTGGTGCTGTGGCCCGGCGGGGCCCCGGCCCACGAACGCACCGGAGTCGGCTTCGACCGGCAGACCCAGTCGGCCACCGTGACGAAGCTGGAGAAGCTCCCCTGCAAGGACCTCAACGCCTCGCAGACCCCGCCCAACGGCGACACCTCCACCGCCGAGGGCCAGTCCGCCCAGTCCCGCGCGGAGGGCACCTGCGGCCGGGCCACGGTCAAGGTCACCAGCGGCCCGGACAAGGGCCGCACCTTCACCGAGATCGTCCAGCCGGACTCCCCCCGGCAGCTGCGCGCGGGCCAGGACGTGGTGGTCGCCTATGAGCCCAAGGCCCCCAAGGACCTCCAGTACTCGGTCACCGACGTGAACCGCAAGCTCCCGATGGCCCTGCTCGCCGGCATCTTCGCCCTGGCCGTCGTCGTGGTGGGACGGCTGCGCGGCGTCATGGCCCTGGTCGCCCTCGCGGTGAGCTTCCTGGTCCTGACCTTCTTCATCCTCCCCGCGATCCTGCAGGGCTCGAACCCCCTGGTCGTCGCCGTGATCGGCGCGAGCGCGATCATGCTGTGCGCGCTCTACATGTGCCACGGCCTGACGGCGCGCACCTCGGTCGCGGTGCTCGGCACCCTGATCTCCCTCCTGCTCATCGGCCTGCTCGGCTCCCTGTTCATCGGCTGGGCCTCCCTGACCGGCAACACGGACGACAACACCGGCCTGATCCACGGTCTCTACCCCGACATCGACATGAGCGGCCTGCTGCTCGCGGGCGTCATCATCGGCTCGCTCGGTGTCCTCGACGACGTCACCGTCACCCAGACCTCCGCGGTCTGGGAGCTGCACCAGGCCAATCCGTCGATGGGCTGGCGCGGCCTGTACCGCGCGGGCATCCGCATCGGCCGCGACCACATCGCCTCGGTCGTCAACACCCTCGTCCTCGCCTACGCGGGCGCCGCCCTCCCCCTCCTGCTGCTCTTCTCCATCGCCCAGAGCAGCGTGGGCACCGTCGCCAACAGCGAACTGGTCGCCGAGGAGATCGTCCGCACCCTCATCGGCTCCATCGGCCTCGTCGCCTCCGTCCCCGTCACCACCGCCCTCGCGGCCCTGGTCGTCTCCGCCGACCGCTCAGGCCCCGGCCCCGCCCCGGCAGAGCCCCCCTCGGCCCCGCCGTCCGGCACCGCGCCCACCGCTCCCTCTGCCCGCCCTGCGCCTCGCCGCCCCTCCCTCGCCGGGAAGGGCCGCCGCCGCAAGACGTGACACTCTGCGACGGCGATGCCATGAAATGCCCCGAACTGCCGACAGTCAGGGCCTGCGAGGAACCGCCGCCCCTCAGCCCGCGCTCTGCTCCTCCGCGAGGATCCGGTCCAGGGCCTCGTCGAGGTGCGTCTCGAAGTCGACGAGCGTCCGCTCCTGCCCCAGCGGCACCAGCTTGTCCGTCCGGTCGAGGAAGGCGAGCAGCGGCGGGATGCTCACCCTGAACAGCGCCTGGTCCTGGCCCACTTGAAGCCGGATCAGCACGTCGTCCGAGTGCTCGGGGTCGATCGGCGCGATCCGCACATCCCCGTCCCCGCACGCCCTGCCCACCCCGTCGGCCAGGAGCTCCCGCCCGAAGGCCCAGGTCACCGGGACATCGCCGGGGAGGTGGAAGGTCAGCCGCACGGCATAGGGATCGCGCGTCTCGTACCGCAGCTCCACCGGGATGCGGAACGACAGCTCCTCCGACACAAGGAAGCTCATCATGACCTCTGCCTGGACCGACTCGCGCATCGCCGCCTACCCCGTCATTAGCCTGGTGGTGGCAGGAACCAACTCCCTGACACTCATGGCATCTTGCTTAACGTACACACCAGATCACAAGGAGTGAGTTTTCAGATGCTGATAGAGAAGGCGAGTGTCCTTAGTAGCTTTCCGAGCTCCTCCTGCAACAGCCGTGTCGCCGGCGCCAGACGGCTCGCCTGCGACGACGGAACGGAGATCGCCACCGTGGCCGCGGTGGTGCCCACCGTGACCGGGATCGCGGCGCAGACCGTCCCGAGCGCGTACTCCTGATGCTCCGTCACCGGCGTCATCCGCCCCACCGCTTCCAGCCGCCTCAGGAACGTCCGGTCGTCACGCACCGTGTTCGGGGTGAGGGAGCGGACCGGATGGCGGTCGAGGTGGTCCCGCCGTGCCGCGTCGTCGAGTTGGGCGAGGAGGCACTGTCCGATGGCATGGGCGTGGCCGGTCTCGCGGAAGTCGGCCCACTCCTCGACGGCCGGGTTGCCCGCGGTGTCGGCGACGGACACGATCTCGATCTCACCGTCGCGGTAGAGGGCGAAGTACACAGGAACGCCGATGGCGTCGCGCCAGTACTCCAGAGTTTCGCCGATCATGGCCCGGCGGTTCTGCTCCGCCGCTCCCGCGCTCAGCCGCTCCGCCGCGTCGCCGAGCACGAACACGCCCTTCTCCCGGCGCAGATAGCCCTCGTGGCTCAGGGTCCGCAGCAGGTGGTACGCGGTCGGCAGGGCCAGGCCCGCCTCACGGGCCAGCTGCTTCGCGGGGGCACCGCCGGGGTGCGCGGCGGCGGCCTCCAGGAGGCGCATGGCTCGCTGCACGGAGCCGATGAGGGTGGGGCCGACTCCCGCCGGAGCGGCGTCGGAGGGCGCTCCGGGGCCGCTGCCCGCAAGGAGTTCTCTGCCCGTAAGAAGCCCTCTGTTCAGGGGAGTTGACGGCCCTTCACCCGAAGCGTCCCTGCCTTCGGGGTCGGCGGACCGAACGTCCGGGGGTGCGTCGTCAACCGAGGCCATGGGTCACTCCCGAAGCACAGGGGGATCCACCCGCGCCCGGAGGCAGACGAGTGGGGGTAGTGGGCCCGCCTACGGGGATCGCCCCCCGCGTCGGTTTTCGGACTCTAACCCTTGGCCACCGGTGAGGGGCGCTGTGACAGAAAACTTCCCCCTGGGGAGGGAACCCTTGCTTTCCCTTTCACCGGGCGCTACGGAACTTCACCAGTCGCTTCGGGATGAGGACGAGCTGGATATGAACTTCCGTACGACGTAGACGAGTCCGCCCACCAGGGCCACGAACAGCAGCAGCTTGAAGAGCAGGGTGAAGACGAAGCCGACGACGCTCGCTATCAGCCCGCCGAAGACCACCAGCGCGATGACCGGCACCGCGATCCACTTCACCCACCACGGCATACCCGCGAAGATCTCTCGCATCGCCCTCGTCCTTACCTTTCTCCGCAGATTCTGTTACCGCCCGCGCTTCGACCGCGCTACGACAGCTGTCGCGGTGCCACGGGATCTCCGCGACCGCCGGGAAACTCCGCTCCTGTGCAGATTTCCCACTTCACGCATTCGATGCTAGGTCGGAAAAAGCCAGTTCGGAGCCGTGCGATCCCTTGCCCTCCCCTGACTCTCCCCCTAGGGAACCCTGAGGCCGAGGCCCTGAGAGCCGGGCGGGCGCGAGGCCGGAGCGCCCGGAGCGCCGCGCGGCCCCGAGCCCCGCCTCACCGCTCCGGCGGCGAGAACACCACGAGAACCCGCAGGTCCTCGCTGATGTGGTGGAACTTGTGGGGCACCCCGGCCGGCACGTACACCACGCTGCCGCGGGCGACCTCCGTCGTCTCCATCCCGACCGTGATCGACGCACGGCCGCTGACCACCATGTACACCTCATCCTGCCGGTGCGGCTGCTGCGGGTCGCTGTCGCCCGCGTCCAGCGCGTAGAGCCCGACCGACATGTTCCGCTCCCGCAGAAACTGCAGATACGCGCCGTCGTTGGCGGCCCGCTCCGCCTCCAGCTCGTCCAGTCGGAATGCCTTCATCGCTCTTCTGCGCCCCTTGCCCCAGGTCGTGGACCGACCACTGTTTCCTCACGTCTGCCACGATCAGACACATGAAGAATTTCGTAGTCAAGACGATCGCCAACGCGGCGGCCCTGGCCGTGGCCGTGTGGCTGCTCGACAAGATCACGCTCACCGGAGACAACACCGGCGAGAAGACCCTCACGCTGCTCGTCGTCGCCCTGCTGTTCGGCCTGGTGAACTTCGTGGTCAAGCCCGTGGTGCAGGTCCTGACCTTCCCCCTCTTCGTCCTGACCCTCGGCCTGATCACACTGGTGGTCAACGCCCTGATGCTGCTCCTCACCTCGTGGCTGGCCGACAAGCTCGACGTCAGCTTCCACGTCGAGGGGTTCTGGACCGCCGTACTGGGTGGCCTGATCATTTCGATCGTGTCCTGGGCGATGAACGTCGCCCTCCCCGACCACAAGGACTGACCCCGCCCCATGCCCCACGCCTCCGCGCCCGCGCCGTCCACCGGCTCCGTCCTCGCGCCGTACGCCGTGTGCTTCGTCTGCACCGGCAACATCTGCCGCTCGCCCATGGCCGCGTCGGTCTTCCGCGCGCTCGTCCGGGACGCGGGCCTGGACGGACTCGTCGTGGTGGACAGCGCGGGCACCGACGGCTGGCACGAGGGCGATCCCGCCGACCCCCGCACCGACGCCGTGCTGAAGTCCGCGGGCTACGAGACCGGCCATGCGGCCCGCCAGTTCCGGGCGGGCTGGTTCGCCGGGCGCGACCTGGTGATCGCCCTGGACCAGGGCCACCAGCGCACCCTGCGCCGCCTGGCCCCCACGCCCGCGGACGCGGACAAGGTGCGCCTGCTGCGCTCGTACGACCCGGATGCCGGCGACCTGGGCGTCCCCGACCCGTACTACGGGGACACCGACGGCTTCGTCGAGTGCCTGACAATGGTGGAGGCGGCGAGCGAGGGCCTGCTCGACGCGGTACGGCACGCGGTGGAGGGACGAGCGGCATGACGGACGAGGAGCGGGCAGCGGAGCGGATACCGGGGCACGCTGCCGCCCCCGCGCACACCGACGAAAGCACCGGCGCGCCCCTGACCGGCGAGAACAGCACCACGCCCGCCTTCGGCGACGGCACCCGCGCCGTACGGGCCGGCCTCCCCGAACCGGCGAAGTACGAGCCGACCCTGCCGGGCCCCGTGTTCGCCGCGCACTTCCACCTCCCCGGCGAGCCGACCGGACCGTACACCTACGGCCGCGACGAGAACCCGACCTGGACCCACCTGGAGCGCGCCATCGGGGAGCTCGAATCCCCCGCGGACGACTCCGTGGAGACCCTGGTCTTCGCGTCCGGCATGGCCGCGATCTCGGCGGTGCTCTTCTCCCAGCTCCGCGCGGGCGACGCCGTGGTGCTGCCCGACGACGGCTATCAGGCGCTGCCGCTGGTGCGCGAGCAGCTCACGGCGTACGGCATCGAGGTCCGTACCGCGCCCACTGCCGGCGACGCGCAGCTCGACGTCCTCGACGGCGCCCGCCTCCTGTGGCTCGAGACGCCCTCCAACCCCGGCCTCGACGTGTGCGACATCCGCCGCCTCGCCGACGCCGCCCACGCGCGCGGCGCCCTGGTCGCCGTCGACAACACCCTCGCCACCCCGCTCGGCCAGCGTCCCCTGGACCTCGGCGCCGACTTCTCCGTGGCCAGCGGCACCAAGCAGCTCTCCGGGCACGGCGATCTCCTGCTCGGGTACGTGGCCTGCCGCGACGCCGAACTGACGGCCGCCGTCCGGCGCTGGCGCAAGATCGTCGGCGCCGTCCCGGGCCCGATGGAGGCCTGGCTCGCCCACCGCTCTCTCGCGACGCTCCAGCTGCGGGCCGACCGGCAGAACGCGAATGCCCTGGCCCTGGCGAAGGCCCTGCGCGACCGCGGCGACGTGACCGGCCTGCGCTATCCCGGCCTGCCCGACGACCCCTCGCACCAGCTCGCGACGCGGCAGATGCGGCGCTTCGGGTGCGTGGTGTCGTTCGCACTGCCCTCACGCGCGGGTGCCGAGCGTTTCCTCGGCGCGCTGCGGCTCGTGGACGACGCGACGAGCTTCGGGGGCGTACGGTCCACCGCCGAGCGGCGCGGACGCTGGGGCGGGGACGCCGTTCCGGAGGGCTTCATCCGCTTCTCCGCGGGCGCGGAGGACGCGGACGACCTGGTGACGGATGTGCTGCGGGCACTGGACGAGGCGAGGGCCTGACACCGCCCTCCCTGCCGCGCACAGGCGAACCATTCAGGCTACGTACAACGGACAGTCCGAGCCTCCCCCCTCGTGGCTCGGACTGTCCCGGTTCCGCGCGCGAAGAACCGCCCGAACAAGGCTAGTTGACTCTGTGTCAGTGTCCAATCACAGTAGCGACAGCAACCTATCGACAAATTTATAGTTGGCGGGCGCCGGGGACCGACAGGGGGAGTTGAAGGAGTAGGTGGCGACATGGATCTGGCCCTGTTGCGGACCTTTGTGACCGTGCACCGGGCGGGGTCCTTCACTCGGGCCGCGGCTCTCCTCGGTCTGTCCCAGCCCGCGGTGACCTCCCAGATCCGCACCCTGGAGCGGCAGGTCGGCCGCCCGCTCTTCCTGCGGCAGGCACGTGGCGTGACCCCCACGACCACGGGCGACGAACTCGCCCACAAGGCCGCCCCGCACCTCGACGCCCTCGTCGAGATCGCCGAGACCGGGATCGACAAGGACTCGTCGGTCCGCACGCTCCACCTCGCCGGGCCACCGGAGTTCACAGCCGAGCGCGCCCTGCCCGCCCTCACCGCGCTGACCGGCGACGACGGACAGGGACTCGCGCTGCGCGCCTCGTTCGGCAACGCGGAGGAGGTCCTGGAAGGGCTCGCCGCCGGGCATCACGACCTGGCGATCACCACGGCCCGTCCTCGCGGCGCCCTGCTCACCGCGACCCCCCTGTGCGACGAGGAGCACGTCCTGGTCGCCGCGCCGCCCTGGGCCACCCGGATCGGCCCCGGCAAACTGCGACGCAAGGGCGCGAGCACGGTGGAGAACCTGCCGGTGGTCGAGGTGCACGAGTCGCTGCCGTTCGTCTCGCGCTACTGGGCCGCCGTCTTCGACTCCCGGCCCGCCGCGTCGGGCACCGTGATCGTGCCGGACCTCCGGGCGGTGCTCGCCTGTGTGACCACGGGCGCCGGGCTCGCCGTCCTGCCGCGCTATCTGTGCGCCACCGCCCTGAAGAACGGTGAGGTCGTGGCGTTGCTCGAACCGGCGGTGCCGCCCCTGCGGACCTATTTCCTCGTCGTACGCACCGGCACACTCGCCATGCCGCACATCGCGCGGGCGCACGAATGGCTGCTGCGTGCTGCCGCCGAGTGGACCTGAGGACGGTCCGGCCGGGTCGCGATGTTTCACGTGGAACAGTCCGGGCCACATTTCTCCCATGACCGTCCGACCCGTGGTCAAGCGCACCGCACGTGCCGTCCTCCTCGACGGGGACGACCTGATCCTCATCAAGCGGACCAAGCCCGGCGTGGATCCCTACTGGCTCACCCCGGGCGGCGGTGTCGAGGAGGAGGACGCGACCGTCGTCGACGCGCTCCACCGGGAAGTCCACGAGGAGCTGGGCGCCAAGATCGTCGACGTGGTGCCGTGCTTCGTGGACACCGTCGAGCACATCGGCGAGGACGGCGGCGCGACCGGCGTGAAGGTGCAGCACTTCTTCGTCTGTCGCCTGGAGTCCATGGACCTCGCCCAGCGGCACGGCCCCGAGATCGACGAACCCGCCGGTGAGTACGAGATCGTGCGGGTGCCGTTCACCCGGGTCGGGATCGCCTCGGTGCATCTGGTGCCGCTGTCGCTACGGCACTATCTGGACGGAAACATCGAGGGTGTACGGGCGATGCACGCGCCTGACCTGGGCTGAAGCCCGGACCGGGATCGGCCGCTGCTGGCCCGACCGACCTGATCCGAGCTGAACACCGCAGGTACGCGGGTCAGTCGCCCGCCGCGACCAGTTCCTCCACCGAGTCGTGCCGGATGCGGCCGACCGGGATGCCCACGTCCCGCAGCGCGTCCACGCCGCTGCGGATCATCCCGGGCGGGCCCGAGAGATAGGCGTCGTACTCGTTCCACGGCCCGTACTCGCGCACCGCGTCGGGCAGTTGGGCCCGGTTGTCGACGACCGGGCGGACGGCCAGCCACGGGTGGGTCTGCTGGAGGCGCAGCATCGTGTCGATGTCGTACAGGTCGTGGTCGGTGCGCGCGCCGTAGAAGACCTCGACCGGGCGCCGCCTGCCGTGCTCGGCGACGTCCTCCACGAGCGCCTTGATGGGCGCTATGCCGGTCCCCCCGCCCAGACACAGCAGCCCGCTGTCGGTCGAATGGTCCACGGTCATCGAACCGCCGGGCGGGCCGAGCCGGACAACGTCGCCAGGGCGGGCGCGGTGCACCAGGGCGTTGGAGACCCAGCCCGCCGGGACCGCCTTCACGTGGAAGGAGAGCAGCCCGTCGGAGCGGGGCGCCGATGCGAAGGAGTAGTGCCGCCATATGCGCGGCCACCAGGGCGTCTCCAGGCTCGTGTACTGGCCGGCGAGGAACGGGTAGGGCTGGTCGGGGCGGACGGTGACGACAGCGATGTCAGGTGTTCTGAGGTCGTGCGATACGACCTCCGCGTACCACCAGGCGGGCGCCCGCAGTTCGTCCTCGGCGGCCGCGTCGATCATGACCTGGGAGATCGTCGTGTACGCCCGCACCCAGGCGGCCTCGGTCTCCTCGTCCCAACTGGCGCTCGCGTACCGGCTCAGCGCGCCGATCAGACACTCCCCGACGGCCGGGTAGTGCTCGGGCCTGGTGCCGTACTTGCGGTGTCCGCGGCCGAGACCGCGCAGATACGTGACGAGTACGTCGGTGTGGTCGATGTTCTCCGCGGCGGTGAGCAGCGCCTTGAGCAGCCGGTCGCGCTGGGTGTCCATCGCGGCCGGGAACAGGTCGCGCAGCTCCGGGTGGCGGGTGAACAGGAGCGCGTAGAAGTACGAGGTGACCTTGTCGGAGACGGGTGCGATCTCGGCCATCGTGCGCTGGACGAGGACGGCGTCGGGGGAGGCGGTCGACTGGCTGGGGGTGGGGGCGGTGATGGCCGGGGCGGCTTCAGCGGGGGCGGCTTCTACCAGGGCGACTTCAGCGGGGGCCGCTTCAGCAGGGGCCGCTTCAGCGGGGTCGGGGGTGTCGGTGCGGGCGTCCGCCTGCATGTGCCCGTGCGTGTCGGCGGCCGGGGCCTCCGGCGTCGGCGTGATCTCAGCATCCTGCGCGGGCCGCGCCTCGGCGTGCGTGCCGTCCACCGCCACGTCCTCGTCCGCGTACAGCACCTGCGACTGGGGCGTCGATGCGGATATTCGCCCCGCACCCGGCTCCGCGGCGTCCGTGGCCGCCGGTCTGCCGAGGGGGCGTATCACCGACACCCGCCGCCCCGAGGGCGCCTGACTGGCCCCCTCCTCGGGTTCGGGCGCCGACTCGGCCTGCTCCGCCGCCTGTGGCCCCTCCTGAGGCGTCGGTGACCTGCGTGGTGTGAACCAGCCGCCAGAACCGCCGCTGTCCCCGGAAGAGCCGTTGCCCGCCGACGTGGTGGTCGGAGCGTCCATGCTGTGCCTCGCCTCGAACATCTCTGGTCGGTCGTGCACTTCCTCAGCGGAAGGTGCGTGCTTCCCTCGCTCTGTCCCGCCGGCCCATGTCGATCACATTGAACCCCGGCGCCCCAAGACCTACGGACAAGTAGGGAGAGAATGTGACATTGGCCGCAGTCACCTCATCCGCAGCATCGCAGCCACGTCCCTTGTGCGGAGCGCAAAGCCGGAAGTACGGGTTCTCGATCTCTTTACCCCGTTAAGCTTTGTTGATCTGCGTCCGCGCCCCCTCGGTTGCGCCTCCCACGCCCCTGGCTCGAACCGTTCTCCACCCCTGGCTTGAACCGGAGTCGACCATACCGGCCGCCGCCCAGCGCACAAGTGCCCTTCCTTCACTCGGAATTCAGGGCTCCACCCCCATCAATTGCCTCGATTACCGGCGTGCGCACCAATTCGTACGCCTTCCACAAATCGCGCCCGACATACGTGTGTGTGGCCAGGTCGATCAGCCGCGGATCCGCGTTGACCGCCACCGAGACGGGCACCGCGGTGAACAGGGCCAGGTCGGACAGCGAGTCTCCGTACGCAACGCAATCGGCCGGGCTCACCCCGAACTCTTCACAGAGCCGGTTCGCGATCTTCACTTTGGCCGCCGGGTCGAGGATGCCCGCGGGATTCACGGGCTCGGTGAACGGCACGGCAGGGAAGCGCGAGCCGTACGCGGCATGGGCGCCCCACCCCAAGAGGCGCTCCACGAAGAACGACGGGGAGAGCGAGACAACAGCGCAATAGTCGCCGTTCGCACGGATCTCGGCCCAGGTGTCCCGGATGCCACCCAGCCACGGCGCCCCCTCGAAGGCCGTGGTCACATGGGCGTCGGTGAGATCCGCCCACAGCGCGTGCACCCGCACCGCGTACTGGGGCGAGTCGATCTGCCCGGCGATGAACTCCCGCTCCAGCTCGGCGATCTCCCGCTCCAGGCCGAGCTGGCGCGAGATCTCCACCGGCGCGGCCGTGCCGTACAGCAGCGTGCCGTCCAGGTCGAAGAGGTGTAGGCGTGCCATGTACGCCGAGGCTAGTACCCACGGTTACTCCCGCTGTCAGACGACCCGGGCCGCTGCTCCCGGCACCGTGTTTCACGTGAAACTACGCCGCCCCGCACGCCGGGCCACCCTCGTCGTCCACGTCGCCGCCTCCGCCGGCTGGCTCGGGCTCACGCTCGGCCTCGTCGCGCTCGCCGCGGCCGCGATCACCACCGATTCCGCCCCGACCATCGAGGCCTCCGTCCGCTCGATGAAGGTCTTCACCGACTGGCTGGTGCTGCCGCTGGCCTTCCTCACGCTGCTGAGCGGAGTCCTGCTCTCCCTGGGCACACCCTGGGGCCTCGCACAGCACCGCTGGGTCTATACGAAGTTCTGGCTGACCCTGGTCACCGTGACCGCGTCGACCTTCGCACTGCGGCCGGGAGTCAACGACGCGGCTGCGACCGTGTCCGCCGGAGAGCAGCTGGCCGGCTCGACGGACCTCATCGCCGGGCCCATCGTCTCGATGAGCGCATACCTGTTCATGATGGTCATCTCGGTCCTCAAGCCCTGGGGCCTGACCCGGCGCGGCCGGCGCCTGCGCGCAGCCCACCGAACTGACCAGAAACAACTTGGCCAAAAGCAGCGTGCTTCTACCCACAAAAAGGTGGACGCCGAGGTCATGCGTCAGACAGCCTGACCCGCGTGTCGACACCTACCCTCTCCGCACTGCCCATCCGCAGGCTGACTCCCCGTGACCTCACGGCCTGCGCCGATCTGTCCGAGGACCGCGGCTGGCCCCGCGAGGAACACAAATGGGGCCTGCTGCTCTCGGCCGGAACGGGCTACGGCATCGACGACCCCGACGGCCCCGGCCTGATCGCCGTGTGCGTCGTCACCCAGTACGGACCCCATGAGAACCCCGGACTCTCGGCGATCGGCATGGTGCTGGTCGCCGAGCGTCATGCCCGCAAGGGCATCGGCCGCCATCTGATGCGCAACGTCATCGAGGCCGCGAGCACCACCCCGCTCACCCTGCACGCGACCCCGAACGGCCGCCCGCTCTACGAACAGCTCGGCTTCAAGACGACCGGCCGCGTCGAGATGGTCACCGGCCACTTCACGCCCGCCACCTCGGACGATCAGGCTCCGGGCATCACCACCCGGGCGGCGACCGCGGAGGACCTGCCCACCCTCGTCAGGCTCGACACAGAGGTCTTCGGCCTCGACCGCACCCACGTACTGACCCGCCTCCCGGCCTTCACCGACCAGCTGAGGGTCGCGGAGGCCGACGGCGAGATCATCGGCTACGCGGGCGCGTGGCCGAACATGCAGACGCACGTCGTCGGCCCGCTGATCGCCCGGGACACCGAGACGGCAAAGGCACTCATCGCGTCCCTGGGCGCCCACACCGACCGGCCGCTGCGCACGGACATCGACGTACGCCACGAGGAACTGCTCACCTGGGTCAAGGCGCGGGGCCTGGAGACCGTGGCGTTCAACGCCGTGATGACGTATGGCATCCCGGAGCTGCCGGGTGACTGGAGGCGCCGGTTCGCCCCGCTCACGGTTGCTGCGGGCTGACGCGCAGTCCGCCGCACGCGAGCACGTCGAAGCCCGCCCTCAGGTGCCAGGTTCGTCCGGCGCGTGAGGGCGGGCTTCGTTGTGGCCTGTACGCGTCCGCTCGGGGCCGTACTACGGCGGGAGTACGGCCCCGTACGGCCCCGTACGGCCGGGACGCCCGGTGTGGCCGGGCGTACCGGCAGTCGCGCTACGCGAGGTTCCGCACGGCCGTCGTCGCGAACTCGTGGTCCTGCTCGGGGGCGCCGCCACCGACACCGATCGCGCCGATCAGGCGGCCGTCACGGTGGACGGGCACGCCACCCGCGATGAACATCAACGGCCGATCGAGGGCCGTCGGCAGGGTGTGGAAGGGCGCACCGGGCTGCACCGCGTCCACGAGGTCGGCCGTCGGGGCGTTCAGCTGAAGCGCGGTGAACGCCTTGCGGGTGCTGGTCTCGCCGGAGATCAGCACGGCCCGGTCATCGCGCCGGAAGGCCAGGAGGTGGCCACCCGCGTCGAGGACGGTGACGCTGACCGTGACGTCCGCGGCCTCGGCGGCACGGCGGGCGGCGGTCACGAGGAGCTCGGCGTCACCGGTGGTCAGCGGGGCGACGGCGGCGGTGGGGGTGGTCGTGCTCATGAGGGGGTTCTCCTTGGGGGTCTGCTCGGGGTTCTGGGGGGGCTGCGGGGGTGGTGGGATCTGGCGCGGGGTGCGGGACCCCGGGCCCGGATCCGGGTCCTGCGGGATGTGGTCAGTGGTGGACGGGCGCCGGGGCCTCGGCCAGGGGCATGGCGCCGGTGACGACCTTGCCGGGGGAGGTGGACCGGCGCTCCAGGGCGGCCGAGAGGAAGGCCAGGCCGAGGGCGGATCCTGCGAGTGCGGCGCCCACCCAGTTCGGGGCCGTGTAGCCGAAGCCGGCGGAGATCACGAAGCCGCCGAGCCAGGCCGCGAGGGCGTTGCCGAGGTTGAAGGCGCCGATGTTGGCGGCGGACGCGAGCGTCGGTGCCGCGGCGGCCTGGTCGAGGACCCGCTTCTGCAGCGGCGGCACGGTGGCGAAGCCGAAGGCGCCGATCAGCGCGACGGAGACGGCGGCCGCGACCTTGTTGTGCGCGGTGAGCGTGAACAGGGCGAGCACGACGGCGAGGGCACTGAGCGAGACGTACAGCATCGGCATCAGGGCGCGGTCGGCGAACTTGCCGCCGATCAGGTTGCCGCCGACCATGCCGAGGCCGAAGAGGACCAGGAGCCAGGTCACGGAGGAGTCCGCGTAGCCGGCGACTTCCGTCATCATCGGCGTGATGTACGTGATGGCCGCGAAGACGCCGCCGAAGCCGAGGACGGTCATCGCCATGGCGAGGAGCACCTGTACGTTGCGGAAGGCGCCCACCTCGTCGCGGAGCCGTACGCCTTCGGGCTTGGGCAGGTCCGGCACGAGCTTGGCGATACCGGCGAGGCCGAGCACGCCGAGGGCGGCCACGACGACGAACGTGATGCGCCAGCCGACGACCTGACCGACGAACGTGCCGAGCGGGACACCGACCACGTTGGCCACGGTCAGACCCGTGAACATCATGGCGATCGCACCCGCCTTCTTCTCCGGGGCGACGAGCTCGGCCGCGACGACCGAACCGATCCCGAAGAAGGCGCCGTGGGCGAGCGAGGCGACGACGCGGCCCGCGAGCATCACGCCGAAGCTGGGGGCGACGGCGGAGAGCAGATTGCCCGCGATGAAGAGCCCCATCAGGAGCATCAGCATCCGCTTGCGGGAGATCCGCTGGCCGAGGACGGTCATGAGCGGGGCTCCGGCGACGACACCGAGGGCGTAGCCGGTGACGAGCAGACCGGCGGTCGGGATGGAGACGTTGAAGTCACCCGCGACCTCGGGCAGCAATCCCATGATCACGAACTCCGTGGTGCCGATTCCGAAGGCCCCGATCGCGAGGGCCAGAAGCGCGAGAGGCATGGAACTACCTTCCAGACGGTTGCAAGGGCGCTTAACGTGCGTCCACAATAGTTGCATACGCGGGTTAATTGCAAGCGCTGGATATTGCAGCTGTGGACTATCCTGGACGCAGCCGCTCAAGGACGCGGGCAGCGGCCGGTCACGGCCGCGGGAAGTCACCCGGAGCACGGGACCCGTCCGAGCCGCAGGAAGGCGTCCGGGACGCAGGAAGACGGAGGAGAAGTCATGACAGCGACAGACCCCGCACTCACCGCCCTAGCCCAGGGCTGGTGCGCTCTCTCCCTGCTCCACGGGAAGATCGAGGCCCATGTGGAGCGGGCCCTGCAGGCCAAGCACGGCCTCAGCGTGCGGGAGTACAGCCTGCTCGATGTCCTGAACCGCCAGCACGACGGCGAGGGCGGCCATCTGCAGATGAAGCAGGTCGCCGACGCCGTCGTCCTCAGTCAGAGCGCCACCACCCGCCTGGTCACCCGCCTCGAGGAGCGCGGACTCCTCTCGCGCTACCTGTGCCCCACCGACCGGCGCGGCATCTACACCGAGGTCAGCGAGAGCGGATCCGCGCTCCTCGGTGAGGCCCGACCCACTAATGACACGGCGCTGCGCGAGGCGCTGGACGAGGCCGCCAAGAACCCCGAGCTGGCACCGCTGGTCCAGGCGGTCGAGGCGGTCCGCACACCCGCCTAGGCCCGCGATCCACACAGCCGCGTAGCTCCGTACGTGCCTGCCTGGGCCCGGCCATACATCTGGGGCGCCCGCACGCCTGGGCCCGGCCATCCGCTCGGCGGCCGCATAGGCTGCGGCCATGGGAGATCTTGAGATACGACCCGCCGTGCCCGATGACATCCCCGCGATCGTGGCGATGCTCGCCGACGACCCTCTGGGCGCCCAGCGCGAGTCGCCGGACGACCTCACGCCCTATCTGTCGGCGTTCCAGCGGCTCGCCGAGGACCCGAACCAGAACCTGGTCGTCGCCGTGCGCGAAGGCCGTGTGGTGGGCACGCTGCAGCTCACGATCGTGCCGGGCCTCTCCCGCAAGGGTGCGGTCCGGTCGATCATCGAGGCCGTCCGCGTGCACGCGGACGAGCGGGGCAGCGGGCTCGGCACCCGCTTCATCGAGTGGGCCGTCGACGAGTCCCGGCGGCAGGGCTGCCAGTTGGTGCAGCTCACCTCGGACGTCAAGCGCACCGACGCGCACCGCTTCTACGAGCGCCTGGGCTTCACGGCGTCGCATGTGGGCTTCAAGCTTCAGCTCTGACCGCGTGCGGCTCCGGCCCTGACAACGCCCACCGGGGTGTCCTGTTTCACGTGAAACAGGACACCCCGGACGACCTACGCGAGCCCCCGCCACCCCTCCGAGTCCACCCCGCCCGGCACCGGCGCCCCCGCCTCGTACGGCTCACGCGTGAAGACGAACGACGCGAGGTCGAGGTGGCTCACCGAACCGTCCGCCCGGCGCACGGCCTCGAGCCGCTCGCCCGCGAAGTACCCGTCGAGCCCCGTCCACGTCCCGTCCCCGTTGGGCCGGAACCGCGAACTGCGTCCCCCACCTGCCAGCGGCCCCAGCTCGACCGCCCCGTCGGCCACAAGCCGCAGCACAGACACATTGGTCCCCCAGTACCAGGGCCCGGCCAGCTCCAGAACCGCCGGGTCGACGTCCGGCAGCGGACGCCACGGCTCAGGGATGCGCGGCTCGGCCTCCGCCACGATCTGCAGGAGTTCCGCGGCCACAAGGGCCACCGGCAGCCCGGACGTGCAGTTGGCAAGGACCACCGCGACCACCCCGTCCTTCTCGCTCGTCCACAGCGACGCGATGAACCCGGGAAGCGAGCCCGAGTGCCCGGCCAGCGTGTATCCCTTCCCGCCGACCAGGTCCACTCCCAGGCCGTACGTCCGCTCCCAGTTCCCTGCCTCTGCGGGCGCCGCCGGCGTCTTCATCTCGCGGACCGAACCCACGCTGAGTACCCGGTCGTCGCCCTGGATCAGGAAGACGCCGAACCGCGCCAGGTCGGCGGTGGTGGACCACAGCTGTCCGGCCGGTGCCATCAGCCCCAGGTCCTCGGTGGGTTCGGGCAGCATCACGTCCGCCCAGGGGTGTACCGCCCA
Organism: Streptomyces sp. RK9; assembly: GCF_045070545.1. Taxonomy (NCBI): domain Bacteria; kingdom Bacillati; phylum Actinomycetota; class Actinomycetes; order Kitasatosporales; family Streptomycetaceae; genus Streptomyces; species Streptomyces sp. RK9. Next base: position 994,856 of record NZ_CP173704.1, read on the forward strand.
GCCACCGGCGTGCGGGGCCTGCGGATGGCCGCTGGTGCGGGTCATGCCGAGCGGCTCCAGGACCTCACGCCGCAGCACGTCCTCCCACGGCTCCCCACGCAACGCCTCCACCAGCGAACCGAGCAACGTGTAGCCGGGGTTGGAGTAGTGGTGCCGACGCCCGACGGGGTGCTTGAAGGGCTGCTCGCCCAGCACGTCGCTCAGCTCGGGACGCAGCGAGGCCGAGCTGCGCTCCCACCAGACACCCGGTGTCTCCGCTCCCAAGCCGCCCGTGTGTCCGAGGAGTTCCGCGATGGTCACCTCGCCCACGCCGGTCCCGGGCAGATGCTTCTCCAGCGGATCCGCGAGGTCGAGCACGCCCTCGTCGCGCAGTCGCATCACAAGGACCGCGGTGAACGTCTTGGTGATCGATCCGATGCGGTACTGAACATTCTCGTCCGGCGCGTGTCCCGCCACCGAAGTACGGGCCCCGGTCCACACCAACGCACCGTCCCGGGCGATCGCAGCGACCAGCGAAGGAGCCCGCCCCTCCGCCTGGGCGGTGGCAATGCGATGGGTCAGAGACCGGCGGGTGCTCGGCAGCAGCTCTTCATGAGTCATGGGCCCAGTCCATACGGGCGGGTGGCGCGCGTCGAGTCATTTCCGACTCCACCACCTGACCTGGCCGATCTTGTTTCACGTGAAACACCCCTGCACGCACGTCCCACGCCCCTCGCTGCCCCCCGGCCGAAGCCCCCCTCAAGCGACCACTTCACGCCGTTGTACGCACGCTTTGCAGCCGGTGCGTAACGCGATGCTCTCCATACCTACCGGGCGGTGGGAGTTTCATGATCGCTTCGGGACACCAGATCATCGCTCACAGGATCGACCGGCCTTCGCATGACCTTCGTACTGCCCGCGACGAGCGAAACCTACCCGCGCCGCTCCGCTAACATGATCCGACTCACGACGATCGCCTCGATCGCCCGCGTTCACCGAAATGCACGTCAGCCAGCACGAAGAGTCACCCAATAGCTAGCATCTACCAAATCGGCCAAACAATTGATACCTCACACGTCGCGGGCATTCTCGCGAATAAGAAGCAGAATTAATTTCACCGCGTGGCGTCAACCACGGCCGATGCTATGGGCCGCAGCAACTCTGGTGGCCCTGGGGTTCCTCATCGCGCTGGAGATCGCCGCGCGGCATTACGGTCTGCCGGGACCGATCACGAACCAGGCGCAAGAGGTGATTTTCGCGCCCAGTTCGGGCCCGCTGTTGTACGCCGGCATGGCGTTGATGATGGTGGTCCTCACCTGGCGGCAACGGTTCATCGCGCTCGGCGTCGCGGTCTGCATCGACATCCCCTTCTTCCTGGGGCGCTGGGCGGTCGACTCCAAGCTGACCTTCGGCAACGGCGCGTTGTGGGTGATGCTGGGCTGTGCGGTCATCGCCCTCACGCGCCGCACTGGCCGGGAACGCACCCTCCTGCTGAAGGGCGTCGGCCTCGGCCTGCTGCTCGTGGCCGGCCGCAAGACCGGCGACGCCTGGCTGTTGATCACCGCGAAGACCCGCCCGACGGTGCTCGACCAGTACGTGGCCACGGCCGACCACGCGCTGGGCAACCCGTCGTGGGTGGTGGGCCGCCTGGTCGCGGCCACCGGCCCGACGGGCATCCGTCTGCTCGACTTCGTCTATGTCCAGCTCGCGGTGGCCGCGGTCGTGGTCGCCCTGTACCAGCTGCGCCGCGTGTCCGTGGAGCGCCGCTTCCCGCGGCACCATCTGGTGCGCACGTTTCTGGTCATCGGCCTGCTCGGTCCCGGCATCTACATGATCTTCCCGGTGGTCGGGCCGATCTTCGCCTACGGCACCGGAAGCGAGCACTGGACCAACCCCGATCTGTGGCCCAGCACGCCTCCCACCGCGCAGTGGGCGGTGGCCAACCTGTGGCCGGACACCCCGCCGTCGATCAGCACCCCGCACCCGATCCCATTCGACGAGGTCACCCCGCGCAACTGCATGCCCAGCCTCCACACGGCATGGGCCACGGCGATCTTCATTCATTCCCGAAAGGGTCCGCGAATTCTCCGGTACGCGGGCACATTCTGGCTTTTGGCCACCCTCGGCGCGACGCTGGGATTCGGGTACCACTACGGCGTGGATATCATCGCCGGAGTGGTCTTCACCCTCACGATCGAAGCAGGACTGCGCACCCTCGACCGCGGCTGGGACCGCTCGGGAATTCGGTTCACCGCTTACGGCGCTACGGTATTCACCGCGCTTTTGCTCTCGTACCGCTTTCTGCCCGTGGAAATGGGCAAGAACCCGTGGCTGTTCGGACCACTGCTGCTGCTGGCAATGGGCTCGGTCATCTACGGCTACGTACGGACCACGAAACTGTGGGAGCCGAAGGCGACACTGGTCCGGCAACGCGAACCAGAATCGCAGCCGGAACTGGTTTGAGCCACACGGTTGCAGACGTAGGGCCCGTCCCCGAGTGGGGGCGGGCCCTACGTCTGCAGCGGGAGGGCCGGGCCCTACGTCTGTGCCATGTCCACGAAGCGCGAGTAGTGACCCTGGAAAGCGACCGTGATCGTCGCGGTCGGACCATTACGGTGCTTGCCCACGATGATGTCCGCCTCACCCGCGCGGGGTGACTCCTTCTCGTACGCATCCTCGCGGTGCAGCAGGATCACCATGTCCGCGTCCTGCTCGATGGAGCCGGATTCACGCAGGTCGGAGACCTGGGGCTTCTTGTCGGTGCGCTGCTCGGGACCACGGTTCAGCTGCGAGAGGGCGATCACCGGCACCTCTAGCTCCTTGGCGAGGAGCTTCAGGTTTCGCGACATGTCCGAGACTTCCTGCTGCCGGCTCTCGGCACGCTTGGAGCCGCCGGACTGCATCAGCTGCAGATAGTCGATGATCACGAGCTTGATGTCGGCGCGCTGCTTGAGGCGACGGCACTTGGCGCGGATCTCCATCATCGACAGGTTCGGGGAGTCGTCGATATAGAGCGGGGCGGCCGACACCTCGGGCATCCGGCGGGCGAGCCGGGTCCAGTCCTCGTCCGTCATCGTGCCGGAACGCATATGGTGCAGCGCCACCCGTGCCTCCGCGGACAGCAGACGCATCGCGATCTCGTTGCGCCCCATTTCCAGGGAGAAGATGACACTGGGCAGGTTGTGCTTGATGGACGCGGCCCGCGCGAAGTCGAGCGCCAGCGTGGACTTACCCATGGCGGGACGGGCCGCGATGACGACCATCTGGCCCGGGTGCAGACCGTTGGTGAGCGAGTCGAAGTCGGTGAAGCCCGTCGGCACACCCGTCATCTCGCCGCTGCGCGAGCCGATCGCCTCGATCTCGTCGAGCGCGCCCTCCATGATGTCGCCGAGCGGCAGATAGTCCTCGCTGGTGCGCTGCTCGGTAACGGCGTAGATCTCGGCCTGCGCGCTGTTGACGATCTCGTCCACATCGCCGTCGGCCGCGTACCCCATCTGCGTGATGCGCGTGCCGGCCTCGACCAGGCGGCGCAGGACCGCGCGCTCGTGGACGATCTCCGCGTAGTACTCGGCGTTCGCCGCCGTCGGGACGGTCTGGACGAGCGAGTGGAGGTACGAGGCGCCGCCGACCTTGGTGATCTCACCGCGCTTGGTGAGCTCGGCGGCGACGGTGATGGGGTCGGCGGGCTCGCCCTTGGCGTACAGGTCGAGGATCGCGATGAAGATCGTCTCGTGCGCCGGGCGGTAGAAGTCGTGGCCCTTGAGCACCTCGACGACGTCCGCGATGGCGTCCTTCGAAAGCAGCATGCCGCCGAGCACGGACTGCTCCGCGTCGAGGTCCTGCGGCGGGACGCGCTCGAAGGACGTGCCGCCGCTGTCCCAGCCGCCCTCCCTGCCCCGCTCATGCTGCTCCTGGCCGCGTCCGCCGTCGCGGCGCGGGCGGGAGACGGGCAGACGGTCCCCCGGACCGCTGTCGGCCCACGGGTCGTCCAAGGGCTCGGAAATACTCACCGGGCCACCTCCTCCCGTCCGCCACGCGGACCTCGCCGTGCCTCTCTTTCCTACGGCACGACACTGACAAATAAGGGGGCCCAACTCCGGTTCTGACGCGTCGGATTTGCGGGGTTTCCGCGATGGCAGGACGAGGCGGGCGCCGGACCACGGTAGGCCCGCGGGCACCGTCAGCCAATCTGGTTATCCACAGGCGGTGTGGATGACGGGCGCGATGCTGTGGAGAACCCCGCAAAACCTGTGCACGGTCCGGTGGACAGCCCTGTGAACAAGCCCTCATGACCTTTTCCACACCCACCTTGACCTGCACCTTTACCGTCCACCGGCTGTGCAGAAGAAAAACTTCCCCAGTCGGCCCAAGATCTTGACGAACCAGGCCCCGCCCAATGCGCACACCCGAACCAAGTAAGGGTCCTAAGGCAGTTGCATCTCTTACCTGTGGAAGATTAGATTGATGCTCATGACACAGGCTCCCGCGGCGCCCAAGGCCGCCCGGCGACGGCACGACCGAGAGATCGTCGCCCTCGCCGTCCCCGCCTTCGGCGCACTCGTGGCCGAGCCCCTCTTCCTCATGGCCGACAGCGCCATCGTCGGCCATCTCGGCACCGCCCAGCTCGCCGGCCTCGGCATCGCCTCGGCCCTCCTGGGAACGGCCGTCAGCGTCTTCGTCTTCCTCGCGTACGCCACCACGGCCGCCGTCGCCCGCCGCGTCGGCGCCGGAGACCTCCAGGCCGCGATCCGCCAAGGCATGGACGGCATCTGGCTCGCCCTGCTCCTCGGCGCCGCCGTCATCGCCGTCGCCCTGCCGACCGCACCCGCACTGGTCGACCTCTTCGGCGCCTCCGAGTCAGCGGCGCCGTACGCGGTCACGTACCTGCGGATCTCCATCCTCGGCATCCCCGCGATGCTCGTCGTGCTCGCCGCCACCGGCGTGCTCCGCGGCCTGCAGGACACCAAGACGCCGCTGTACGTCGCCGTCGGCGGCTTCGTCGCCAACGGCGCCCTGAACGTGCTCCTCGTCTACGGCTTCGGCTTCGGCATCGCCGGTTCCGCCTGGGGCACCGTCCTGGCCCAGTGCGGCATGGCAGCCATCTACCTCTACGTCGTCGTCCGCGGCGCCAAGCGGCACGGGGCCTCCCTGCGCCCCGACGCGGCCGGCATCAGGGCCTGCGCCCAGGCCGGAGTCCCCCTCCTGGCCCGCACGCTCGCCCTGCGCGCCATCGCGCTGATCGCGACAGCCGTGGCAGCACGCCTCGGCGACGCCGACGTGGCGGCCCACCAGATCGTCCTGTCCCTGTGGAGCCTGCTCTCCTTCGCCCTCGACGCCATCGCGATAGCCGGGCAGGCCATCATCGCCCGGTACCTGGGCGCCAATGACCCACAGGGCGCCCGCGACGTCTGCCGCCGCATGATCCAGTGGGGCTTCGTCTCGGGCGCCGCCCTGGGCCTGCTGGTCGTCGCGGCCCGCCCCGTGTTCGTCCCGCTGTTCTCCGGCGACTCCGCCGTCCAGGACGCGGCGCTGCCCGCCCTGATGGTGATAGCCCTCGCCCAGCCCATCTGCGGCATCGTCTACGTCCTCGACGGCGTCCTGATGGGCGCGGGGGACGGGCCGTACCTCGCCTGGGCCATGCTGGCCACCCTCGCGGTCTTCGCCCCCGTGGCGCTCCTCGTCCCCACCCTCGGCGGCGGCCTGACCACCCTGTGGGCCGCGATGACGCTCATGATGGCCGTGCGGGCACTGACCCTGTGGCTGCGGTCGCGCTCCGGGCGCTGGATCGTCACGGGCGCCACGCGCTGACGTCCAGGCGCCACCCGCCAGCCGCAGTGAGCGAACGTACCGAGTCTCCTCGTGCCGTGTTTCACGTGAAACACGGCACCCACAGCAGCGCACAGCAAAGGGGCCGCACCCGTAGGTGCGGCCCCTTCACTCAGTCCTGCGAGCGCATTGCTGCGACTCAGGCAGAGACGACCTCGACGTTGACCTTCGCGGCCACCTCGGGGTGCAGACGCACGGACGTCGCGTGGGCGCCCAGGGTCTTGATCGGCGCGCCGAGCTCGACACGACGCTTGTCGATCTTCGGGCCACCGGCAGCCTCGATCGCCGAAGCGACGTCAGCCGGGGTGACGGAGCCGAAGAGACGACCGGCGTCGCCGGAGCGGACGGCCAGGCGGACCTTGACGGCCTCGAGCTGGGCCTTGATCTCGTTGGCCTGCTCGATGGTCGCGATCTCGTGGATCTTGCGAGCACGACGGATCTGCTCGACGTCCTTCTCGCCGCCCTTGGTCCAGCGGATAGCGAACTTCCGCGGGATCAGGTAGTTGCGGGCGTAGCCGTCCTTGACGTCTACGACCTCGCCGGCGGCACCGAGGCCGGAGACCTCGTGGGTGAGGATGATCTTCATGTTTCGGTCACCCTTCCCTTATCGCGCGGTGGACGTGTAGGGCAGCAGCGCCATCTCACGGCTGTTCTTCACGGCCGTGGCGACGTCACGCTGGTGCTGCGTGCAGTTGCCGGTCACGCGGCGGGCACGGATCTTGCCGCGGTCGGAAATGAACTTCCGCAGCATGTTCGTGTCCTTGTAGTCCACGTACTGGACCTTGTCCTTGCAGAAAGCGCAGACCTTCTTCTTAGGCTTGCGCACAGGCGGCTTCGCCATGGTGTTTCTCCTGTGTGATCAAGAAGTGTGGGTACGACCCGCCTTCTCGCCCTGAGGCCCAGAGGCCCGAGGCTTAGAAGGGGGGCTCGTCCGAGTAGCCGCCACCGGAGCCGCCGGAGTTTCCACCCCAGCCGCCACCGCCGCCGCCCTGCTGCTGACCGCCACCGGCCGGCGCACCGGCCGCCCAGGGGTCGTCGGCGGGAGCACCGCCGCCACCCTGCTGCTGACCGCCGCCGGAGCCACCGCCCCAGCCGCCGCCCTGCTGGCCGCCGCCGCCACCGCCGCCGTACCCGCCCTGGCCGCCGCGACCGGTGGTCTTGGTGACCTTGGCCGTGGCGTTCTTCAGGCTGGCGCCGACTTCCTCGACGTCCAGCTCGTAGACCGTGCGCTTGATGCCCTCACGGTCCTCGTAGGACCGCTGCTTCAGCCGGCCCTGCACGATGACGCGCATGCCTCGCTGGAGCGACTCGGCGACGTTCTCCGCCGCCTGACGCCAGACCGAGCAGGTCAGGAACAGGCTCTCGCCGTCCTTCCACTCATTGGTCTGCCGGTCGAAGGTGCGGGGGGTGGACGCGACACGGAACTTCGCGACCGCCGCACCGGACGGGGTGAAGCGCAGCTCGGGGTCGTCGACAAGATTGCCGACAACCGTGATGACGGTCTCGCCTGCCATTGGGGGAACCTCTCGGCGGGTTTGCTGCTGGCTGCTTTTACTGCTACTCGGATCCCGAGTGCCGTCGAGCCCGAGGGCTCAACGGGCCTGAGCCAGAGGGCTCAGTGCATCTCGGGGCGGAGGACCTTGGTCCGGAGGACCGACTCGTTCAGGTTCATCTGGCGGTCGAGCTCCTTGACGACCGCAGGCTCGGCCTGCAGGTCGATGACCGAGTAGATGCCCTCGGGCTTCTTCTTGATCTCGTACGAGAGACGACGACGGCCCCAGGTGTCGACCTTCTCGACCTTTCCGTTGCCCTCACGGACGACGGAGAGGAAGTTCTCGATCAGCGGGGAGACAGCGCGCTCCTCGAGATCGGGGTCGAGGATGACCATCACCTCGTAGTGACGCATGTGGAACCCACCTCCTTTGGACTCAGCGGCCACGGTCGTTCCGTGGCAGGAGGGTCGTGATGCGTACGCAACGGTATCGGCCGCCACTGACAATCGGCCCCCGCGGACGGGGGCTCGTGCTGTGGCCTGGGCAGACACCGGTGCAGACGGTACAGACTACCTGCACCTTGCCTTCCGGTTGAAATCCGGCGGTGGGCGGGCAGAATCTGTACACATCGGGTGTGTATGGCGCTACAGTGCGCCGCCTTCCGCAGGAGGTGCCTCCATGGCACAGGCAATGCGACGTGACACCGCAGGCTCTCTCTTCGCCACCGACGGCAAGCCCCATCCGCTCCAGGACACGCTGCTCGGCGTGACGCTGGTGCTCGGGGCCATCGCCTTCGTGACCGCGATGTTCCACAACCTGCACCTGCTCAGTTCCTGGACCGGCCTGGTCGGGATCTTCACGGGGGCCTACGGCCAGTTCATCTCGGTGACGACCCGCGAGCGGTTCTTCCTGATCGTCGGGCTCGGCGCCTCGGCGGTCGGCTTCTTCCTGGGCATGGCGCACGGCGGACTCTTCGGGGGACTCTGGTAGCCGGCGAACTCCGGTGAACACACGGCGGACCTGCCGCTGAGGAACCCGCACCGCCCCTGGTCGGAGCACGACCGGGGACGAAGGTTCCATACGCCCAGACGGGGCGCTCGCAGGGCGCAGTAGGCTTCGGCGCGAGAGCCGGAGCCCCTGTACCCATGGGGACACACCAGCCCGAGGAGCGCCGCGAATGAGCCTGACCCTGAGGACCATCAGCCGAGAGCAGCATCTGGCGTACATCCAGAGCCTGCCGTCGGCAAGTCATTGCCAGGTCCCCGCATGGGCAGACGTGAAGAGCGAATGGCGCTCGGAGAACCTGGGCTGGTTCGACGACAGGACCGGCCAGCTGGTCGGCGTGGGCCTTGTCCTCTACCGCCAGTTGCCCAAGGTCAAGCGCTATCTCGCGTATCTGCCCGAGGGTCCGGTCATCAACTGGTACGCCCCGAACCTGGACGAGTGGCTCCAGCCGATGCTGGCGCACCTGAAGAAGCAGGGCGCCTTCTCCGTGAAGATGGGCCCGCCGGTCGTCATCCGCCGCTGGGACGCCCCCGCCATCAAGTCCGGCATCCAGAACCCGGACGTGAAGCGGCTGCGCGACGTCGAGGCGACGACCATCGAGCCGCGTGCCTTCGAGGTCTCGGACAAGCTCCGCCGCATGGGCTGGCAGCAGGGCGAGGACGGCGGCGCCGGCTTCGGTGACGTGCAGCCCCGCTATGTGTTCCAGGTGCCACTGGCCAACCGCGCCCTCGAGGACGTCCTCAAGAACTTCAACCAGCTGTGGCGCCGCAACATCAAGAAGGCCGAGAAGGCCGGCGTCGAGGTCGTCCAGGGCGGCTACCAGGACCTCGCCGAATGGCAGCGCCTCTACGAGATCACCGCGATCCGCGACAAGTTCCGCCCGCGACCGCTGGGTTACTTCCAGCAGATGTGGCAGACCCTCAACACCGAGGATCCCAACCGCATGCGGCTGTACTTCGCGCGGCACAACGGCGTGAACCTGTCGGCGGCGACGATGCTCGTCGTGGGTGGTCACGTCTGGTACTCCTACGGCGCGTCCGACAACATCGGGCGTGAGGTCAGGCCCTCGAACGCGATGCAGTGGCGGATGCTGCGCGACGCCTACGCGCTCGGTGCCTCCGTCTACGACCTGCGGGGCATCTCCGACTCGCTGGACGAGACGGACCACCTCTTCGGCCTGATCCAGTTCAAGGTCGGCACCGGCGGCGAGGCCGTGGAGTACGTCGGTGAGTGGGACTTCCCGCTGAACAAGCTGCTGCACAAGGCTCTCGACATCTACATGTCGCGTCGCTGATCCCGCACCGCTTCCTTCCGCATTTCCTTCCATACCTCTGTTACACCGCAGACACCAGAAAGGTTCCGGGACCAGCCATGGCGCTCACGCTCTATGTCGACACCGCGCGCTGGCGGGCACACCAGAAGCACATGCTGGAGCAGTTCCCGGGCATCGTCCCGGTCTGCAAGGGCAACGGCTACGGCTTCGGTCACGAGCGGCTCGCGGAGGAGGCCACGCGATTCGGCTCGGACGTGCTCGCCGTCGGCACGACCTACGAGGCCGCCCGGATCAAGGACTGGTTCGGCGGTGACCTGCTGGTCCTGACGCCGTTCCGCCGGGGCGAAGAGCCTGTGCCGCTGCCCGACCGCGTCATCCGCTCCGTGTCGTCGATCGACGGCGTGCACGGCCTCGTGGGCGCCCGCGTCGTCATCGAGGTCATGTCCTCCATGAAGCGGCACGGCGTCAGCGAGCAGGACCTTCCGCTGCTGCACGCGGCGATCGAGGACGTGCGCCTCGAGGGCTTCGCCATCCACCTGCCGCTCGACCGCACCGACGGCTCGGACGCCGTCGAGGAGGTCATCGCCTGGATGGACCGGCTGCGCGCCGCCCGCCTGCCGCTGCACACGATGTTCGTCAGCCACCTGAAGGCCGGTGAACTGGCCCGCCTCCAGCAGCAGTTCCCGCAGACCCGCTTCCGCGCGCGCATCGGCACGCAGCTGTGGCTCGGCGACCACCACGCGACCGAGTACCGGGGCGCCATCCTGGACGTCACGCGCGTCGTGAAGGGTGACCGTTTCGGCTACCGCCAGCAGAAGGTCGCCTCCGACGGCTGGCTGGTCGTCGTCGCGGGCGGTACGTCGCACGGCGTCGGCCTGGAGGCCCCGAAGGCACTGCACGGCATGATGCCGCGGGCGAAGGGCGTGGCCCGCGCGGGCCTCGCGACCGTCAACCGCAACCTGTCGCCGTTCGTCTGGGGCGACAAGCAGCGCTGGTTCGCCGAGCCGCCGCACATGCAGGTGTCGCTGCTCTTCGTGCCGTCGGACGCGCCGGAGCCGAAGGTGGGCGAGGAGCTGGTGGCCCACCTGCGGCACACGACCACGCAGTTCGACCGGATCGTGGACCGCTGAGTCGTCGGCTCGAAGGGTCGCTCCAAGAACATGCCGAAGGGCCGGTACGCCTCCCGCGTACCGGCCCTTCGGCTTGCTCGGCGAGGCAGGCTTGCACCTGCCCCGCACCCGCTCGTCCTGCCTTGTTCGCTCAGGGCGAACGGTCACTCCCCGTCCCCCACCGCACGCACGAGCCCGCTCCGTCCGGCGCGGCCTGCTGCGGCGGATGCGCCGCCGGACCGAGCACGAAGACGTCCGGAGCGCCGTCGAGGACCCCTCCGGAGGGGTCGTCCTCCCCGGTCCGTCGCACCACGTCCCGCTCCGGCATGAGGATGTCGCGCACCACGACGGCGCACAGATACAGCGTCCCCAACAGGTGGACCGCGATGGCCAGTTGGTAGCCCTCGGTCGGCAGGCCCTTGTGGGCGTCACCGCTCGTCGTGAACGCGAGATATCCCCAGATCCCCAGGAAGTACGCGACCTCGCACGCCTGCCAGATGAGGAAGTCGCGCCAGCGGGGGCGGGCCAGCGCGGCGAGCGGAATCAGCCACAGGACGTACTGCGGCGAGTAGACCTTGTTGGTGAGGATGAAGGCGGCGACCACCAGGAAGACCAGCTGCGCCAGCCGTGGGCGGCGCGGCGCGGTCAGGGCGAGGGCGGCCACTCCCAGACAGCAGAGGATCATCAGGGCGGCCGCGAGCTTGTTCACCGTGTCCGTGGTCAGCGGGTCGTCCATGCGCTGGGAGAGGATCAGCCAGAACGACCCGAAGTCGACCCCGCGCTCCTGGCTGAAGGTGTAGAACTTCGCCCAGCCCTCGCGGATGTGGAAACCCGCTGAGTCGTGGCTGATCATCACCGGCAGGTTCACCGCGAGCCAGGCGCCCACCGCGCTCCCCGCGGTCAGCCAGAAGGCCCGCCAGCGCCCGGCCCGCCAGCACAGCACGAGCAGCGGCCCGAGCAACAGCGCCGGATAGAGCTTGGCGGCCGCCGCGAGGCCGATGAGGATCCCCGCGGGCACGGCCCTCCCACGCGACCACATCAGCATCGCCAGGGCCGTCAGAGCGACCGCGAACAGGTCCCAGTTGATGGTGGCCGTCAGGGCGAAAGCAGGGGCCAGGGCGACGAGCAGGGCGTCCCAGGGCCGACGCCGGTGGATGCGGGTCACACAGACCGCGATGATGACCGTGCAGATCATCAGCATCCCGGCATTGACCATCCAGTAGACCTTCTCCTGGTGCTGGATGGATCCGCTGCCCGGCGTCAGCCAGGCGGCCACCTGCATGAAGAGACCGGTCAGCACCGGGTACTCGAGGTACTCCATGCCGACGTCGGCAGGCAGCTTGTCGAAGTACGGCACCAGTCCGTCGGCAAAGCCGCGCCCCTGGTAGAGGTGGGGGATGTCGGAGTAGCAGGCATGCGTGTACTGCGAGCTCGCGCCGACGAACCAGGCGCCGTTGTAGCAGGGCATCTTCTGCACCATGCCGAGTGCGAACATGCCGATCGCGACCAGTGCGATGACGCGTACCGGGGTCAGCCAGGCCATCGCCAGAAGGGCTCTACGACCGATCGGTCCGCCGATCAGCTCGCTGCCGGCCGCGGCGACCTCGTCCTGTTTCGTGGGGAGCACAGGCTGCGGGGCCTGCTCGGGTACGGACTGATGCGCGCGTGTGGGGGGCATCTTCTCTGCGCTGGGCATGGCGCACATCCTGCCGTACAGCTCTGAGAACTCCGGCGTACGTGCCCGAGAACCCGCCGTACCGCCGACAGACGGCCGAAGGCCGCCAGGCTCGCTGCCGGAGAGCACGACAGCTCTACAGCACGACAAGGCCGCCGCACCCTCGTCGGATGCGGCGGCCTTGTTTCACGTGAAACATGCCGTTTCCGTGGATCACGCCGTTTCACGTGAAACGTACGCGAGGCTCGGCTCAGCCGGTCGGGCCGACGAAGAGCCCTCCTTCGTTGTCGTTGCCGTTGTTCCCGCCGTTGCCATTGCCGCCGTTCGGCTGGCCGGTCGGCGGTGGTGACTCACCGCCGGAACCACCATCGGCACCGCCGTTGTCAGAGCCTCCGTCCGTCACCCCACCGTCGTCCTCACACCTGGGGTCCCAGGGCTTGCAGGACTCGGTCGGGTCGGGGGACTTGGTCGGCTCGGGAGGGTCGGAGGACTCGGTCTCGGTCGGGGTCGGCGACGGGGAGTCGCTCGGCTCCGGCTCCTCGGTCGGCGTCGGGGAGGGCGGCGGGATGTCTCCGACGATCTCACCGATCGGACCCGGCTCGGGGAACGGGATGGCGCGCTTCCCCTTGAGGGCCTCTTCCATGTAGTCCTGCCAGATCTGCGCGGGGAAGGAGGCGCCGTGGATCTTCTTCTCGCCGCCCGTCCCGAACATCTCCAGGAACTCGCGCTTGCTGTTGTTCTCGTCGTCGTCGAGCCGGTACATGCTGATCGCCGTCGACAGCTGCGGGGTGTAGCCGACGAACCAGGCGGACTTGTTGCCGTCGGTCGTACCGGTCTTGCCCGCCACCTGGCGGCCGGGCAGCTGGGCCGAGGTGCCGGTGCCCTTCTCGACGACGGTCTTCAGGACGTCGGTGACGTTGTTCGCGACCTCAGGACTGAAGGGGCTCTTGACCTGGGTGTCGTGCTGGTAGACCGTCTCGCCTTCCTTCTTGACCTCCTTCACCGAGAACGGATCCCGCTGCTTGCCCTGGTCGGCGAACGTGGCGTACGCCCCGGCCATGCGGATCGCGCTCGGTGACGAGGTACCGAGGGAGAAGGACGGGTAGGTGGCGCCCGCCATGGACTTGTCGTCCTTGAGGCCGGCGTCCATGGCCGCGGCCTTCACCTTGTCGAGCCCGACATCCATGCCGAGCTGGACATAGGCGGAGTTGACCGACTCCCGCATGGCCTCGCGGAGGTCGATCATGTAGGACGGCGGGTTGTACGACTGCTGACCGTCGTTGGTCTGCAGCCACTCCTTTCCGTCCTTGTCCTGCCAGACGGAGCCGTCGTAGTTCTTGATCTTGAGCTTGTTCTTGCCGCTGAACTTGCTCTTCGGGTCGACGATGGTGCGCGTGCCATCGCCCTGGACCTCTCCACCGCTCTTGGATCGGACGCCGTTCTTGAAGGCCGCCGCCAGCACGAAGGGCTTGTACGTCGAGCCGACCTGAGCACCGGTCGTGTCCGCGTTGTTGGTGAAGTGCTTCGTCGCGTCCTCACCACCGTAGATGGCCTCGATCGCCCCGCTCTTGGGGTTGACCGACGCGCCACCGAACTGGACGTGGGTGTCCTTGTCCGGGCGCAGCTTCGGCTTGATCTTGGCCTTGCGGACCTTCTCCACCGCGTCCTCGAGCTGCTTGACCTTCGTCTTGTCGAAGGTCGTGTGGATCTCGTAGCCACCCTGTTCGAGCTGCCCGGCGGTGATCTTGCCGTCGCTGTTGTTTATGACGTACGCCTTGGCGAGCGAGACCAGGTAGCCGATCTGGCCGCTCAGCTTGACGTTCGAGCGCGGGCTCTCCAGCTTCGGGAACTTCGTGTACTTGTTGCGGACCTCGGCGCTGAGGCGGCCGTCCTTGACCTCTTCGTCGAGGATCCACTTCCAGCGCTTCTTGGCACGCTCCGTGTTCGCGTCACGGCTGGCCGCGGGGTCGATCTCGGGGTAGCCGGCCGGGTCGTAGTACGTCGCGCCCTTGAGCACGGTCGCGAGGAGCGCGCACTGGCTCGGGTTCAGGTCCTCGGCGTCCTCACCGAAGTAGGCGCGGGCGGCGGCCTGGATGCCGTAGGCGTTGCGGCCGTAGTAGGCGGTGTTCAGATAGCCCGCCATGATGTCTTCCTTGCTCACCTCCCGGCCGACCTTTATGGAGATGAACAGTTCCTTGAACTTGCGCGTGAAGGTCTGCGACTGGTCGTCGAGGCGGGCGTTCTTCACGTACTGCTGCGTGATGGTCGAGCCACCCTGCGTCTGACCGCCCTTGGCCATGTTGACGACGGCCCGGGCGATGCCCATGGGGTCGACGCCCTTGTCCTTGTTGAAGGTCTTGTTCTCGGCCGAGATGACGGCGTTGCGCATCGCCCGCGGGATGTCCGCGTACTTGATGATCTGGCGGTTGGTCTCGCCACCGGTCGCGACCATCTGCGAGCCGTCGGCCCAGTAGTAGACGTTGTTCTGCGCCTTGGCCGCCTTGGCGACCTCCGGCACCTCGACGAGGGCGTACGCGATGCCGACGACCGCCAGCATGCTGCCGAGGAACCCGATGAACAGGCCGGTGACGAGCCGCCACGACGGCAGCCAGCGCCGCGCCCCGAACTTGCCCGCGCGCGGGTAGTCGATGAAGCGCTTCTTGGCGGGCTCGTGGCCACGCCCTCTGCCCCGCCCCCGGCCGGCGTTCTCGGCGGCCCTGCGACGGCCACCACCACCCCCGACAGAACCGTTGCGGGCCGCGCGCCGGGCCTCGGCGCGACCGCCGTAGGGCCGCTCCTCGCCCCCGGGGGCCCCCGGCCCGTACGACGACGGGGCTGACGGCGATGACGGCGATCCAGTGGCGTCACGCGGTGCTGCACGACGGCCCGACGGCGCTCCGGACGCGCCGGATGCGCCACGCCTGGCCGCGGCGCGTCCGCCGCCCTGCGGCTGCGGCGGTTTGCGACGGTGCTCGCTCATCGAACGACTACTCCTCGGGCAGGCGCGGGTCTCCGCGCCTGGAAACGGCGGCTGGTTTCCGGTCCCCCCGATGTACGGATGCGTCCGTTCCGGCACTCATCCGCACTGCACCGGGGACAGCGACGCCACCTCGCGTCACTTGGTTCCCGGCGGTATGCATGGCGCACAGACTACGCACCGTCAAAACCCTCTTAGGACCGAAGTTCACCCCAAAACAGGCAAGTTACTTCCTACGAATCGGTGATGTGATGCCGTTCACCGTGCCCCCTCTTGTCGCAGGCGGCACCTCGTTCTATCGTCGTGATGTATCGAGCCGATACATCAGGTCGGCATAAAGGGCCGTGTGCGGCAGACCGGGACAGACGGGAGGCGACGATGAGCAGACGCTCCGGCATCCTCGAGTTCGCCGTGCTCGGCCTGCTCCGCGAGTCCCCGATGCACGGCTACGAGCTGCGCAAGCGGCTCAACACCTCACTGGGTGTGTTCCGCGCCTTCAGCTACGGGTCGCTCTACCCATGCCTCAAGACTCTGGTCGCGAACGGCTGGTTGATCGAGGAATCGGGTGCTGCCGGAGAGGCCCTGGCTCCCCTCGCGGGGCGCCGCGCCAAGATCGTCTATCGGTTGACGGCTGAAGGTAAGGAACACTTCGAGGAACTGCTCTCGCAGACCGGCCCCGATGCGTACGAGGACGAGCACTTCGCTGCCCGCTTCGCCTTCTTCGGCCAGACCTCGCGGGACGTGCGGATGCGGGTGCTAGAGGGCCGCCGCAGCCGCCTGGAGGAGCGCCTGGAGAAGATGCGCGCCTCCTTGGCCCGCACCCGGGAGCGCCTCGACGACTACACGCTTGAGCTGCAGCGGCACGGGATGGAGTCCGTGGAGCGCGAAGTGCGCTGGCTGAACGAGCTCATCGAGAGCGAGCGCGCGGGACGCGACCAGCAACGGTCCGCCTCCGACGGCTCCGCTCAGCAGAACAGCACATCTGGGGAGTCGGGCGTCCTGCCCCGGCGGCGGGGCAGCACCCCGCCGCCGGATGCGTCCGACGACACCACCAAGTGAGCCTCCGCAGTCGGCGGAGGCTCATCCGGAATACCGAGATCACACAGGGAGCAACCGGAATGGGTTCGGTTCGCGTAGCCATCGTCGGCGTGGGCAACTGCGCCGCCTCGCTGGTCCAGGGCGTCGAGTACTACAAGGACGCAGACCCGGACGCCAAGGTCCCGGGCCTGATGCACGTCCAGTTCGGCGACTACCACGTCGGTGACGTCGAGTTCGTCGCCGCCTTCGACGTCGACGCGAAGAAGGTCGGCCTCGACCTCGCGGACGCGATCGGTGCCAGCGAGAACAACACCATCAAGATCTGCGACGTGCCGAACTCCGGCGTGCAGGTCCAGCGCGGCCACACCTACGACGGCCTGGGCAAGTACTACCGCCAGACCATCGAGGAGTCCGCCGAGGCCCCGGTCGACGTCGTCCAGATCCTCAAGGACCGCAAGGTCGACGTCCTGGTCTGCTACCTGCCGGTCGGCTCCGAGGACGCGGCGAAGTTCTACGCCCAGTGCGCCATCGACGCCAAGGTCGCCTTCGTCAACGCCCTCCCGGTCTTCATCGCCGGCACCAAGGAGTGGGCGGACAAGTTCACCGAGGCGGGCGTCCCGATCGTCGGCGACGACATCAAGTCGCAGGTCGGCGCGACCATCACGCACCGCGTGATGGCGAAGCTGTTCGAGGACCGCGGTGTCCGTCTTGAGCGCACCATGCAGCTCAACGTCGGCGGCAACATGGACTTCAAGAACATGCTGGAGCGCGACCGCCTCGAGTCCAAGAAGATCTCGAAGACGCAGGCCGTCACCTCGCAGATCCCCGACCGCGAGCTGGGCGAGAAGAACGTCCACATCGGCCCGTCGGACTACGTCGCGTGGCTCGACGACCGCAAGTGGGCGTACGTCCGCCTCGAGGGCCGCGCCTTCGGCGACGTCCCGCTGAACCTGGAGTACAAGCTCGAGGTCTGGGACTCCCCGAACTCCGCGGGTGTCATCATCGACGCCCTGCGCGCCGCGAAGATCGCCAAGGACCGCGGCATCGGCGGCCCGATCCTGTCGGCGTCCTCGTACTTCATGAAGTCCCCGCCGGTGCAGTACTTCGACGACGAGGCCTTCGAGAACGTCGAGAAGTTCATCAAGGGCGAGGTCGAGCGCTGAGCCGAGCGCCAGCTCAACCGCTGGGCCGACGCTTGAGTCGGCCGCTTCGGTAGCCAGTCGGGGTCCCCGGGTCGTATGCGCCCGGGGACCCCGCTCGTATGTGAGGCTGTGCCCCATGGCTGTCGTCGGTGACCTGCGCGTTCTTCTGCGGCTGCGGGATTTCCGGCGTCTGCTGACCGTGCGGCTCGTCTCCCAGGGCGCGGACGGTGTCTTCCAGGTCGCGCTCGCCGCGTACGTGGTCTTCTCGCCGGAGAAGGAGACGTCCGCCGCGGCGATCGCCTCCGCGATGGCGGTGCTGCTCCTTCCGTACTCCCTCGTCGGCCCGTTCGCGGGCGTCCTGCTCGACCGCTGGCGACGGCGCCAGGTACTGCTGTACGGCAATGTGCTGCGGGCCGCCCTCGCCTGCGTGACCGCCGTGCTGATCCTCAGCGACACCCCGGACTGGCTCTTCTACGCCTCCGCGCTCTGCGTCACGGCCGTCAACCGCTTCGTCCTCGCCGGGCTCTCGGCGGCGCTGCCGCGCGTCGTCGACTCCGAGCGCCTGGTCCTGGCCAACTCCATCTCCCCGACCGCGGGCACCCTGGCCGCCACCGCGGGCGGCGGTCTCGCCTTCGCGGTACGCATCGTGGCTGCGGACTCGGACGCGGCCGTGGTCCTCCTCGGCGCCGCGCTCTATCTGTGCGCCGCGCTCGCCTCCCTGCGCATGTCCCGTGAACTCCTCGGTCCCGATCCGGAGTTGGTGCAGCCTCACCTGCGCACGGCGCTCGCCGGGACCGCACGCGGTCTCCTTGCCGGCGTACGCCATCTCGCCGAGCGCCGCCCGGCCGCGCACGCTCTGGTGTCGATGACGCTGATGCGGTTCTGCTTCGGCGCGCTCACGGTCATGGTGCTGATGCTGTGCCGGTACGCGTGGGGGTCGACGGAGGACGACGGGCTCGCGCTGCTCGGGGTCGCCGTGGGGATCTCCGGTACGGGGTTCTTCGCGGCGGCCGTGGTGACGCCGTGGGCAGCGGGGCGCGTCGGGCCGCGCGGCTGGCTCGTGCTCTGCGCCGCCGCGGCGGCCGTCCTGGAGCCCGCGCTCGGCCTGGCCTTCGCGCCGGTGCCGATGTTCATCGCCGCCTTCGTCCTGGGGCTGACCACCCAGGGCGCGAAGATCGCCACGGACACGGTCGTCCAGGCCGCCGTGGACGACGGCTTCCGGGGCCGGGTCTTCTCCCTCTACGACGTCCTCTTCAACGTCTCCTTCGTCGGCGCGGCAGCCGTCGCCGCCCTGATGCTGCCCCCGGACGGAAGATCGGCTTCCTTGGTTGTCACGGTGGCCGTTATTTACGCGGCGATTGCTGTGGCTATGGCCAGGTTTGACGACCAGTAAGTGTCACATCAGTGCCACAGAGGTCCGCTGAGCTTCAATCCACGCTCGGGATCTCGGTAACTTACGGGGGTCGTTTCGCGCCATCGCGCATCCCAGCCACACGCCTTGCGCTCTCTTCTAGGGGGATCCCCGTGTCCACTCCGCCGCCCCAGGGCCAGAATCCGTTCGCCCAGGGCCAGCAGCCCTACGGCCAGCAGCCTCAGGGCGGTGCGCCGTACGGCCAGCCCCAGGGTGGGGGCGACCCGTACAACCAGGCCCCTGGCCAGCCGTACCCGCCGCAGCCGGGCGCTCCGCAGCAGCCGGGCGTGCCGTTCTACCAGGGCGGCCCGGACCCGGTGGCGCCGCGCAAGAGCAAGAAGAAGCTCATATTCTCGATCGTGGGTGTCGCCATCGTCGCCCTGATCGCGGGTGGCGCGGTCCTGGCCGGCAAGGACGAGGCAGCCGCAGCCGAGGTCGGCGACTGCATGAGCGTCGGCAACCCGACGAGCTCCACCGACCCGGACTTGAAGATCGTGGACTGCGGCGACAGCAAGGCCGCGTACAAGGTCGCAGAGAAGAAGGACAGCGGAACCTGCGACATCAGGAAGTACGCCCAGTATCGGGAGACGGGTCGCGGCGACGACTTCACGCTATGCTTGGAGAAGCTGAAGAAGTAAGCAGCCTGCATGCATGAAGCGGGGCGATGTTTCACGTGAAACATCGCCCCGCTTCATGCATGAGGGGCGCTGTGTTTCACGTGAAACACAGCGCCCCTTCGCATGCTCACCTCTACTGCTCCTGCGCAGCCCACCACTCCTTGAGCGCCGCCACTGCCGCGTCCCGCTCCATCGGCCCGTTCTCCAGGCGCAGCTCCAGCAGGAACTTGTACGCCTGGCCGACGGCAGGGCCGGGGCGGACGGCCAGGATCTCCATGATCTCGTTGCCGTCGAGATCGGGGCGGATCGAGTCCAGCTCCTCCTGCTCCTGGAGGCGGGCGATGCGCTCCTCCAGGCCGTCGTAGGCGCGGGACAGGTTGTTGGCCTTGCGCTTGTTGCGGGTGGTGCAGTCGGAGCGGGTCAGCTTGTGCAGGCGGGTCAGAAGCGGGCCCGCGTCGCGGACGTAGCGCCGGACCGCGGAGTCCGTCCACTCGCCCTCGCCGTAGCCGTGGAAGCGCAGGTGCAGCTCCACGAGCCGCGAGACGTCCTTGATGAGCTCATTCGAGTACTTCAGGGCGGTCATGCGCTTCTTGGTCATCTTCGCCCCGACCACCTCGTGGTGGTGGAACGAGACCCGTCCGTCCGACTCGAAGCGACGCGTCCTCGGCTTGCCGATGTCGTGCAGCAGCGCGGCGAGCCGGAGCGTCAGGTCCGGGCCCTCGGTCTCCAGAGCCATCGCCTGCTCGAGGACGATCAGCGTGTGGTCGTAGACGTCCTTGTGCCGGTGGTGCTCGTCGCGCTCCAGGCGCAGAGCGGGCAGCTCAGGCAGAACGTGGTCGGCGAGGCCGGTGTCCACGAGGAGGGCGAGGCCCTTGGCCGGGTGCGCGGACAGGACCAGCTTGTTCAGCTCGTCCCGGACCCGCTCGGCGGAGACGATCTCGATGCGCCCGGCCATCGCCTTCATCGCCGCGACGACCTCGGGGGCCACCTCGAAGTCGAGCTGCGCGGCGAAGCGCGCGGCCCGCATCATCCGCAGCGGGTCGTCCGAGAAGGACTCCTCAGGGGTGCCGGGGGTGCGCAGGACGCGCTCGGCCAGGTCACCGAGGCCGCCGTGCGGGTCGACGAAGGTCTTCTCCGGGAGCGCCACGGCCATCGCGTTCACGGTGAAGTCACGGCGGACGAGGTCCTGCTCGATGGAGTCGCCGTACGACACCTCGGGCTTGCGCGAGGTCCGGTCGTACGCCTCCGATCGATATGTCGTCACTTCGACCTGGAAGCGCTGCTCGGCGCCGTCCACGCGGGCGTCCTTCTGGCAGCCGACCGTCCCGAAGGCGATCCCGACCTCCCAGACCGCGTCGGCCCACGGACGGACGATCTTCAGTACGTCCTCGGGGCGGGCGTCCGTCGTGAAGTCCAGGTCGTTGCCGAGCCGGCCCAGGAGCGCGTCCCGGACCGAGCCGCCCACCAGGGCGAGCGAGAACCCGGCCTCCTGGAAACGGCGGGCGAGGTCGTCCGCGACGGGGGAGACGCGCAGCAGCTCGCTCACGGCGCGGTCCTGCGCCTGGCTCAGGGCACGGGGATTGTCTTCGTTGGCGTTCGGCACAACAGAAAAGGGTACGTGCCCCGGGCGCCGGGGGCCGCCCGGATTTCCACGGGCCGCGTCAGTGCCGCACACGGCGCTCACCACCGGGCTTGTGGGCGCCGCCGCCAGGTCTTCCGATCTTGTGGAGCAGTCCGCGGCACTTAGCCCCGGCGCACCTCGTTACCATGCGTGGACGCAGCGAACGACAACCACCGACACAGCTGACGACGACGAGGGACGGGCAACGCGTGGCCGAGGCGGCAGATTTCCCGGGGACCAGCCCCTCACCTGCCCGCCGGTGGTTCCGGCGGACAGCGACACTGCTGGCCGGGGCACCACTGCTGGCCGGGCTGCTCCAGGTGCCCGTGAGCCCCTCCGCGCATGCCGCCGGTACCGGAGCGACGACGGGCACGGCGACCGCGACCGGGTCGGTGGGCACGTCGCATGCCGCAGGCGCCCACACCGGCGCCGTGAACGCGCGCACGGCCCCCACGGGCGCGAAGGCCGCTCCCACCGGCTCCCGCACCGTCGATGTGTCCCTGGACACCCTCACGCCCAGCGCGCCGCGCGACGGCGACACCGTCGTCGTCTCGGGCAAGGTCACCAACGAGGGACGTCAGGCGATCACCGACGCCCATGTGGGCCTCCGCGTGGGCAGCGCCCTGGGCGGCCGCACGGACATCGACAGCGCCGCGAAGCGGACCAGCTACCAGCCCGGGCTCGACGGCTCCGAGGTCGGCGGAAAGTACGTGGAGAAGTTCTCCCGGCTAGCCCCGGGTGTCCCGTACGACTTCAGCATCTCCGTGCCCGTGAGCGCCCTGCACCTCAGCATGGACGGCGTGTACCAGCTCGGCGTGACGCTGACCGGCCAGACCGCCGCGCAGCCCTACCCGCAGGTGCTCGGCATCGAGCGGACCTTCCTGCCGTGGCAGGACGGGGCGGCCGACACGAAGACCAAGACGACGTACCTGTGGCCGCTCATCTCCACCACGCACCTCACGTCGAGGACGCGCTCCGACGAGGAGCAGACGCCGCTCTTCAAGGACGAGAGCCTCGCCAAGGAGCTCCAGACGGGCGGGCGGCTGCAGCAGCTCCTGACGCTCGGCAGCCAGCTCGACGTCGCCTGGGTGATCGACCCTGACCTGCTGGTCTCCGTCGACGCGATGACGACGAGCTACGACGTCGAGGGGCCGGACGGCTCGACCGTCGCGGGCAAGCACCAGGCAGTCGCGAAGCAGTGGCTCAACCAGCTCCACAAGGCCGTGAAGGGCAAGAAGGTCGTCGCGCTGCCCTTCGCCGACCCCGACCTCGCCTCGCTCGCCCACAACGGCAGGGCCGTCAAGGGCTCGCTCGGCCACCTCAAGGAGGCCACCGAGGTCGGCGCCCAGGCCGTGGAGGACATCCTCAACGTCAAGCCCAGCTCGGACTTCGCGTGGCCCGCCGAGGGCGCGGTCGACCCGTCGGTCGTGGACGTCGCCACATCGGCGGGCGCCCACTCGGTGATCGCCCGCAGCGACAGCCTGCGCGAGACGGGCGGGCTGCCGTACACCCCCAACGCCGCGCGGCCCATCGGCGGCGGGACGACCGCCGTGGTCGCCGACGCGCGCCTCTCGACCGCCTTCCGCGGCGACATGACGGGAGCCGAGGACTCCACCCTCGCCACCCAGGAATTCCTGGCCCAAAGCCTCATGATCACGCTGCAGGATCCGGACAAGCAGCGCAGCATCGTGGTCGCCCCCCAGCGCATGCCCTCGGCCAGCCAGGCCCAGACCATGGCGCGGGCGCTGGCCGCCCTCGACGACAAGCGCTGGTCGCAGCCGCAGTCCCTGACGGCGGCGGCGAAGGCCGAGCCGGACCCGAACGCCACCACCCAGGTCCCCTCCACCGGGTCCTACCCGTCGTCGCTGCGCAAGCAGGAGCTGCCCCGCTCGGCGTTCGAGGAGGTCCAGAACACCCAGGGCAAGCTCGACCGCTTCAAGCAGATCCTCTCCGAGCCGGACCGCGTGATCACCCCCTTCGGGCGGGCGATGGACCGCGAGATGTCCACGTCGTGGCGCGGCCGCCCGACCGACGCCCAGAACTTCCGCAAGGGCGTTCAGGGCTATCTGACGAGCCTCATCCAGCAGGTCAAGCTGATCAACAAGTCCGACGTGAAGCTGTCGGGCCGCAGCGCGACCATCCCGGTCACGGTGCAGAACAACCTCGTGCAAGGCGTCGACCACCTCGTCCTGCGCCTGACGTCGACCAACCCCACCCGTCTGAAGGTCGGCGACGGGCTCTACGAGGAGCAGCCCGTCCGGATCACGGGCGGCGGCCACACCCAGTCCGTGAAGTTCACCACCACGGCCAACGCCAACGGCCCGGTCACGGTCTACGCCCAGCTCTACACCGAGGACAACGAGCCCTACGGCGAGCCCGTCCGCTTCGACGTCAACGTCACCGAGTTCACCGCGACGGTGATGCTGGTCATCGGCGGCGGCGTCCTGCTCCTCGTCCTCGCCGGGTTCCGCATGTACACCCAGCGCAAGCGCGCGGCGCGGCGGCAGGCCGAGGCGGGCCCGGACGGCGGCCCCGACGGCGATTCCGACGCCACCCCCGACACCTCTCCCGGCACCGACCCCGGATCGGCCGATCCCGAGCAGCCGAGTGACCCGACACCGGACACCGCTGCCGAAAGCACCGAGCCTTCGCACACGGGTGAGAGAGTGGACCGTTGAGCGATGTCGTGGCCGGTGGGCCCGCGGACCATGAGGTGGGGTAAACCATGAACGCGCCGTACGACGGTGAGCGCGGCCAGGGCGCGGGCAGCTCCGGTGCGGCCGGGGACCCGCCTCCCGGCCCCCACGAGGACGGTCAGGTGCCGCCGCAGCACGCGCCGGACGCCTACCTCCAGGACGCGTACGCCCAGGACCCCTACCGGGCCCAGGACCTCTCGGCCCAGGACCCGGTGGCCGAGGCGCTCTACGACCGCGCCGCCCACCCCCCGCCGCCGCCCGGCAGCTACCCCGACCCGCAGCAGCTCTACGCCCAGCCGCCGTCGGCGCAGTACCAGCCGGACCCCCGCGTCTGGGCCCAGACCCCGCCGCCGGAGCCGGACGGCACCACCCGTCACCTCCCCTACGGCGACGACCCGCGCACCACGCAGTACGTGGGCGTGGACGACCTCGTCACCCAGGCGGGCGAGGAGCGGCACCAGCCGGACGCCTTCGCTCACCTCTTCCGGGACCAGCAGGGCAGCGGTCACCGCGACCCGCGGGCGGGCTACGGCGACCCCCAGGCCGCCGACCCGCGCGCCCAGCAGGGCTACGAGGGCCAGCAGAACGCCCCGTACCAGGGACAGCAGGGCGGGGGATACCAGGGCCAGCACCCTGGCTATCAGGACCCGCAGGCGGGCGGCTACCAGGCACAGCCCGGCGCCGGGTACCAAGGGCAGCCCGCCGGCTACCAGGACCAGCAGGGCGCCGCCTATCCCTACCAGCAGCAGCCCGGCCAGGCCGCCTACCCGGACCAGCAGCAGCCCGGCGCCGGGTACGGCCACCAGCAGGGCGCCGGCTACGCGGACCAGCAGCACGGCACGCCGTACGCGTACCCGCAGAGCGACGCCGCGTACAACGACCAGCAGGGCGCCCAGTACGCCCAGCAGGCCGCCCCGTACGCCAATCAGCAGGCCGGTGGCTACTACCAGGACCCGAACCAGTACCCGGATCCCGGCCAGTACCAGGACCCGAACCAGGGCGGCTACTACCAGCAGCCGCAGCACGGCGGCCAGCGCCCGCCCGCGGGCCAGGAGGAACCGTCGGCCCCGGCCGTCCCGGCACCCGCCAAGGCGCCCTCGCAGGCCCCCGCGGCGCCCGCGGGGAAGTCCGGCGGCCGCGCGTCCAGTCTCCTCAAGTCCAGCGCCGTGATGGCCGCGGGCACGATGGTGTCCCGCCTCACCGGCTTCGTCCGCTCGGCGATGATCGTCTCGGCGCTCGGCATCGGCCTGCTCGGCGACACCTTCCAGGTCGCCTACCAGCTGCCGACGATGATCTACATCCTCACTGTCGGCGGCGGCCTCAACTCGGTCTTCGTGCCGCAGCTCGTGCGCGCCCAGAAGAACGACGCGGACGGCGGCCAGGCGTACGCCAACCGGCTCCTGACGCTCGTCATGGTGGCGCTCGGCGCGCTCACGGTGCTCGGCTGGATCGCGGCGCCGCTCCTGGTCCACCTGCTCTCCACTCCGGTGGCCAGCGACCCGGCGGCCAACGAGGTGGCCATCACCTTCGTCCGCTACTTCCTGCCGTCGATCTTCTTCATGGGCATCCACGTCGTGATGGGGCAGATCCTCAACGCCCGCGGGAAGTTCGGCGCGATGATGTGGACCCCGGTCCTCAACAACATCGTCATCATCGCGACGCTCGGCATGTTCCTCTGGGTGTACGGCACTTCCGAGAAGTCGGGCATGCGGGTCACGTCGATCCCCGACGACGGTGTGCAGCTGCTCGGTGTCGGCGTCCTGCTCGGCCTCGTCGTCCAGTCGCTCGCGATGTTCCCCTACCTGCGCGAGACCGGCTTCAAGCTGCGCCTTCGCTTCGACTGGAAGGGCCAGGGGCTCGGCAAGGCCGCCATGCTCGCCAAGTGGACGATGCTCTTCGTCCTCGCCAACCAGGCGGGCGCGATCGTCGTGACCCAGCTGGGCACCGCGGCGGTCAAGCACTCCGGCATGGACGGCACCGGCTTCTCCGCCTACGCCAACGCCCAGCTCATCTGGGGACTCCCGCAGGCCATCATCACGGTCTCCCTGATGGCCGCCCTGCTGCCGAGGCTCTCGCGCTCGGCGCACGAGGGCGACACCGGGGCCGTGCGCGACGACATCTCGCAGGGCCTGCGCACCTCGGCCGTCGCGATCGTGCCGATCGCCTTCAGCTTCCTCGCACTCGGCATCCCGATGTGCACGCTCATCTTCGGCTCGTCCGGCGTCAACGGCGCCACTCGCATGGGCTACATGCTGATGGCCTTCGGCCTCGGCCTGATCCCGTACTCCGTGCAGTACGTCGTCCTGCGCGCCTTCTACGCGTACGAGGACACCCGCACCCCCTTCTACAACACGGTCATCGTGGCCGCCTTCAACGCCGCCGCCTCCGGCATCTGCTACCTGGTGCTGCCCGCCCGCTGGGCCGTGGCGGGCATGGCGCTCTCCTACGGCGCCGCGTACGCGATCGGTGTGGGCGTCGCCTGGCAGCGGCTGCGCAAGCGCCTGGGCGGCGATCTGGACGGGGCGAACGTGATCCGGACGTACGCCCGGCTCGCGCTGGCCTCCGTGCCGGGTGCGATTCTCGGCGCCGGGGCCGGGTACGCGATCACGAAGGCGCTCGGGCAGGGGGTCATCGGCTCGCTGGCCGCGCTGATCGTCGGTCTGGCGGTGCTCTTCGGGGTCTTCTTCGTGGCCGCGCGCCGCATGCGGATCCAGGAGCTGAACTCGCTGGTCGGTATGGTGCGCGGGCGACTGGGACGCTGATGTGAAGGAGTCCGCACAACCATCGTCGGCCACCGCGTGTCGTGCATAGCGCCGGACTGTGGGCACAATTGGCTTTGGCGTCTGACGAAGCGCAACGGATGGGGAGGCAGGAACGACGGTGGCGGAACGGAGCACGGCTGCCGTCGACGTGGCAGACAACAGCGGCGACGAGCCGCTGACCGCGCAGGCGGAGCAGTCCACGGCCGACGGGGTGGCCCAGACCCGGGAGCGGGACACGGCGGACGACGGAACAGCCAAGACGAACGAATCCACCAGCCCGCCCGGGGTGACAACTCCCCCGGAACTGCACAGCGGTCACAAACTCGCCAGACGCTATCGCCTCGAAGAGTGCGTCACCCGTCTGGACGGTTTCAGCAGTTGGCGCGCGGTCGACGAGAAACTGCGCCGGGCCGTGGGTGTGCACCTGCTGCCCGCCGACCATCCCCGGGCCCGCTCGGTGCTCGCCGCGGCCCGTTCAGCGGCGCTGCTCGGCGACCCCCGCTTCGTGCAGGTCCTGGACGCGGTCGAGGAGAACGACCTCGTCTACGTCGTGCACGAGTGGCTGCCCGACGCCACGGAACTGACCGCGCTGCTCGCGGCAGGTCCCCTCGAGGCGCACGACGCCTACCAACTCGTCAGCCAGGTCACCCAGGCGATGGCCGCAGCGCACCGCGAGGGCCTCGCGCATCTGCGGCTGACCCCGAGCGCCGTGCTGCGCACCTCCTCGGGCCAGTACCGCATCCGTGGCCTCGCCGTGAACGCCGCGCTGCGCGGCATCAGCACCGAGACCCCGCAGCGCGCGGACACCGAAGCCATCGGCGCCCTGCTGTACGCCGCGCTGACCCAGCGCTGGCCCTACGACAGCGACGCCTACGGCCTGTCCGGCCTGCCCAAGGGCGTCGGCCTGCTCCCGCCGGACCAGGTCCGCGCAGGGGTGCACCGCGGCCTGTCCGAGCTCGCCATGCGCGCCCTCGCCAACGACGGCGCGACCGCGTCCCGCCAGGAGCCCGCGTGCCCCACGCCGGACGACCTGGTGAAGGCCATCGCCGAGCTGCCCCGCATCCGGCCCCCGGAGCCGGCCTTCACCGCCCCTCCGGAGTACCAGCGCACGACGTACCAGCAGGGCAACTACGGCCGGGGCGCCCCACCTCCCGGCACCACGCAGGTCGTCCCGGCCCCGCCTCCCCCGCTGCAGAGCCGCACCGGCAAGGCCCTCAAGTGGGCCGTCTCCGCGCTGCTCATCGCCGCGCTGGGCCTGGGCAGTTGGCAGCTCGCGGACGCGCTGATGGACCAGAACAAGAACGGCGACTCCAACACGACGAAGACGACGGACGGCGACGACAAGAAGCAGCCGAAGCCGCCCAAGCCGATCGCGATCCAGAACGCACAGGAGTCGCCGATCGGCGGCAAGCTGCAGGACCCCGAGAACGTCTCCAAGACGTACGACGGCGACGCCTCCACGCTCTGGCGCACCAAGTCGTACGTCGACGGCCCTCGGCTGGCCCCGTACCGCGCGGGCGTCGGCATCGTGTACGACCTCGGCTCCGCGAAGAACGTCACGGCGGCGTCGCTCGGCCTCAAGTACCCGGGCACCAAGACGACGGCGACGCTGTACGCGGCCGACTCACTGTCACCGACCGGGCCGGTCGACTCGATGAAGAAGATCGGCGACGGCACCACCACGAACACGAGTCTGACGATCAAGGCCGACACGCCGGTGAAGACGCAGTACGTGCTTCTCTGGATGACGCACGTGCCGCAGTCCGGTGCGGACGGCTACTACAGCGCGGGCTTCAAGCAGGGCATCACGGACGTGAAGTTCAAGGGCTGACCGGGCCGGCGGACGCTGAGGGGCGAGGGGAGGGGTTCCACGGTGGACAGCACCGAGCTCGGTGAGCTGGGCGACCAAGAGCTCCTTGCGCGCCACGTCGACGGCGACAAGGACGCCTTCGGCGAGATCGTCCGCCGCCACCGCGACCGGCTGTGGGCCGTGGCGCTGCGCACCCTGGGGGACCGCGAGGAGGCCGCGGACGCCGTCCAGGACGCCCTCGTCTCCGCCTACCGCGCCGCGCACACCTTCCGCGGGCAGTCCGCCGTGACGACCTGGCTGCACCGCATCACCGTGAACGCCTGCCTCGACCGCGCGCGCAAGGCCGCATCCCGGAAGACCTCTCCCGTCGACGACGCCGAGCGCCTGGACCAGCTCCTCGAACCGCACGAGTCGGCCGCGGCGCCCGTCGAGCGCGGCGACCTGCACCGGGAGCTCCTGGAGGCGCTGGGCACCCTGCCGCCCGATCAGCGCGCCTGCCTCGTGCTGGTGGACATGCAGGGCTATCCCGTGGCCGAGGCGGCCCGGGTGCTCGACGTCCCGACCGGCACGGTGAAGAGCCGCTGCGCGCGTGGCAGAGCCCGGCTCCTGCCTCTCCTCACGCATCTACGGACCGAGGCACCGTCCCGACGTGAGGACGACACGGGCGGAGGCAAGGACTCCCCCAGAAAGAACGCCCCGGGACGGAACCGGACCGAGGGGACAACCGTCCCACCGGCAGCGGAACCTCAGGACGCGGGGCCCCCTTCGGAAGCGGGACCCGGTGACTCAGCGGCAGTGAAGGGCGGAGGTGGGCGAGCGTGACCACGACGACAGACTCAGCTGAGCACCCGGACGTCGCCGAGATCTCCGACCTCACCGAAGGCCTGCTCTCCCCGTCGCGCACCCTGGATGTGCGTCAGCACCTGGACGGCTGTCCGCTCTGCGCCGACGTCTACGCGTCCCTCGAAGAGATCCGCGGCATGCTCGGCTCGCTGCCCGGGCCACCCCGCATGCCCACCGACGTCGCAGAGCGCATCGACGCGGCCCTGGCGGCGGAGGCACTGCTCGACGCTACGGCCACGACGACTGTCGCCGAAGTCGAGAGGGTGGGTCTCGACGGCTCCGACCGCGAGAGCGACGCCGCCACCACCTCCGGCCGTGAAACCGCCGCCGACCCCGTCGCGCATGTTTCACGTGAAACATCGCCCCCGGACGCGCCCAAGCGAACCGCCGGAACCGGCACCGGCGCCCTGCCGACTTCGACCTCGAGCAGCTCCTCAGCCCATGGCC
Organism: Streptomyces sp. RK9; assembly: GCF_045070545.1. Taxonomy (NCBI): domain Bacteria; kingdom Bacillati; phylum Actinomycetota; class Actinomycetes; order Kitasatosporales; family Streptomycetaceae; genus Streptomyces; species Streptomyces sp. RK9. Next base: position 1,024,580 of record NZ_CP173704.1, read on the forward strand.
CCGCCGGACACCCGCGTGCGGCCACCGGCCCGGGTCGCAGCGCACGCCTGCGGGGCCGCCGACGCCGTACGACGATGCTCGGAGCCGTCTTCACCGCTGCCGCCCTCGGCCTGGGGGCCCTGCTGATCCAGCCGTGGAGCGATGACTCGACGGAGTCGCCCACCGCCTCCTCGACGGGCAAGGACACCTTCTCGAAGAGCAAGCTCGAGGCTCAGGTCTCCGACCTCCTCTCCGAGGAGCAGAAGATCTCAGGCGCGGACACGGGAGGCAAGAAGCCCTCCTTCGACACCCGGTCCAGCCCCGAGGGAACCCCGCGGAAGGGCTCCACGCTGCGCGAGGAATACGTCGAGGTGCCCGCCTGCATCGAGAAGGGCCTCGGCGGACGTACGCCGCTGGCCGCCAGCAAGGGCACGTACGAGGGAACGAACGCCTATCTCGTCGTCGTGCCGCACGACACCGACGGAGCGAAGGTCTCCGCCTTCGTCGTGGACGCCGCCTGCGTGAGCGCGTCCGCGTCGGCCGACGCCACGGGTAAGGTCCTGCTCACGGAGTCCTACGCCCGCCCCTGAGGCCGTGCACCCCCCTGCTGACCCACCTTCCGGCCCCGGCGCCGGGCTCCCTTGCCATGCCTCGGCACGCGCTCCTTCCGTGTGCTCGGACACGTGGGGAATGCTCGCCCCGTAGGATCCGTTGGGTGGGGTGAGAGTCCTGAGACAGGCCCCCGGCAGTACGCAGTAGTCCCCAGAGACGAGGAATCAAGCCGTGACCGACGTCCGTAACGTGATCATCATCGGCTCCGGGCCCGCCGGCTACACGGCGGCGCTCTACACCGCGCGCGCCTCTCTGAAGCCCCTGGTGTTCGAAGGTGCCGTCACCGCGGGCGGTGCGCTGATGAACACCACCGATGTGGAGAACTTCCCGGGCTTCCGGGACGGCATCATGGGCCCCGACCTCATGGACAACATGCGGGCCCAGGCCGAGCGCTTCGGTGCCGAGCTCGTCCCTGACGACGTGGTCGCCGTCGACCTGTCGGGTGAGATCAAGACGGTCACGGACACCGCGGGCACGGTCCACCGCGCGAAGAGCGTCATTGTCACGACCGGCTCGCAGCACCGCAAGCTGGGCCTGCCCCGGGAGGACGCTCTCTCCGGACGTGGCGTCTCCTGGTGCGCGACCTGCGACGGGTTCTTCTTCAAGGACCAGGACATCGCGGTGATCGGTGGTGGCGACACGGCGATGGAGGAGGCCACCTTCCTCTCCCGGTTCGCCAAGTCCGTGACCGTGGTCCACCGCCGCGACACCCTCCGTGCCTCCAAGGCCATGCAGGAGCGCGCCTTCGCGGACCCGAAGATCAAGTTCATCTGGGACAGCGAGATCGCCGAGATCCACGGCGACCAGAAGCTCTCCGGCCTCACCCTGCGCAACCTCAAGACGGGCGAGACCTCGGAGCTCCCGGTGACGGGTCTGTTCATCGCGATCGGCCACGACCCGCGCACCGAGCTCTTCAAGGGCCAGCTGGACCTGGACGACGAGGGCTACCTGAAGGTCGACGCGCCGTCGACCCGGACGAACCTCTCCGGCGTCTTCGGTGCCGGTGACGTCGTCGACCACACGTACCGCCAGGCGATCACGGCGGCGGGCACCGGCTGCTCCGCCGCTCTCGACGCCGAGCGCTTCCTCGCTGCCGCTGTGGACAGCGAGAACGCTGCCGCCGCGACTGTCTGACCCCACTCACCCCGCCTGCTTCACCGCAGCACCAAGTTAGGAGCCCCCCGTGGCCGGAACCCTGAAGCACGTCACTGACGCCTCCTTCGAGGAGGACGTGCTCAAGAGCAGCAAGCCCGTACTGGTCGACTTCTGGGCCGAGTGGTGCGGCCCGTGCCGCCAGATCGCGCCGTCCCTCGAGGCGATTGCCGCCGAGCACGGCGACAAGATCGAGATCGTCAAGCTCAACATCGACCAGAACCCCGCGACGGCCGCCAAGTACGGCGTCATGTCGATCCCGACCCTGAACGTCTACCAGGGTGGCGAGGTCGCCAAGACCATCGTCGGCGCCAAGCCGAAGGCCGCCCTCGTGCGCGACCTGGAAGACTTCATCGCCGAGTAGTCGACGCCTCCCGCGATGGCGGCAGGCGATGTTTCACGTGAAACACGAATGGGCCAACCCCACGGGGTTGGCCCATTCGTTTGGCTACAGCGGCCGCAACACCGGTTCCTTCTGGACCGCTCCGAGGAGGCGGTCGATGGCCAGCTCGACGTCTTCCTTCCACGACAGCGTCGTCCGCAGCTCCAGACGCAGCCGGGGATAGGAGGGGTGCGGGCGGACCGTCTTGAAGCCCACGGCCAGCAGATGGTCCGCGGGCAGCACACAGGCCGGCTTCTCCCAGCGGGCGTCACCGAACGCCTCGATGGCCTTGAACCCCCGGCGCAGCAGATCCTTCGCGACGGTCTGCACGATCACGCGACCGAGCCCCTGCCCCTGATAGCCCGGCATGATCCAGGCGGTCATCAGCTGCACGGCGTCCGGCGAGACAGGGCTCGTGGGGAATGCCGTGGAGCGCGGCACATACGCGGGCGGTGCGTAGAGCACGAAGCCCACGGGCACGTCGTCGACGTAGACCACTCGGCCGCAGGATCCCCACTCCAGCAGGACGGCGGAGATCCACGCCTCCTTCTCCAGCTCCGGCGTCCCGGCCTTTACCGCGGCCTGGCCGCTGACCGGGTCCAGCTCCCAGAAGACACACGTGCGACAACGCTTGGGAAGGTCCGGAAGGTTGTCCAGCGTGAGCGGTACGAGCCGTCGCCCCATGAAGGCGGTTCCTCACTTCCTTCGCTCGCGGCGCCACGAGCGGCTGTCAGTGCGCTCCGTTCCCGGAGCAGGCTGCCGACGAAACCACCGACCGCTCCGAGCCCGAGCCCGGCGGTCATCAGTCCTGTGCGGCTCACCGATCGCATGGCCCCTGCCTCCCCTAAGAGGTGCCGTCAGGTGGATGCGCCGTACCCGATCGCATCGTATCCACGATGCGATTGCGCCGAAACCGTAAGAAAGGAAAGAGCAGGCCGTGTTCCGGCACACACCGGACACGACCTGCTCCCACAGGGTTCAGGGCACTTCGCCCTACGGCCTCCTGGGCCTCAGTCCTGCTCGTCCTCCGAGGCCTTCTCGGCCTCAGCCTCGGCCTCGGCGAGCCCGTTCCTCAGCACCGGGCCCTCCTCCGGGGCCAGCGTGGCGAGGATGCGCTCCAGGTCCTCCAGGGAGGCGAAGTCGACGACGATCTTGCCCTTCTTCTGGCCCAGGTCGACGCGCACCCGGGTGTCGAACCGGTCGGAGAGGCGCGTGGCCAGACCGGTCAGGGCGGGGGAGACGATCGTGCCGGCGCGAGGGCCCTTCGCCTTGGGCTTGCTCTGCGGCCGCGACCCCATCAGGGTCACGATCTCCTCCACGGCACGCACCGAGAGCCCCTCGGCCACGATGCGGTGGGCAAGCCTGTCCTGCTCCTCCGGATCCTCCACGGCCAGCAGGGCCCGCGCGTGGCCCGCGGAGAGAACGCCGGCGGCGACCCGGCGCTGCACCGTCGCCGAGAGCTTGAGGAGCCGCAGCGTGTTGGAGACCTGCGGACGCGAACGCCCGATGCGGTCGGCCAACTGGTCGTGCGTGCAGTTGAAGTCCTTGAGCAGCTGGTCGTAGGCCGCGGCCTCTTCCAGCGGGTTCAGCTGGGCGCGGTGCAGGTTCTCCAGGAGTGCGTCCAGGAGGAGCTTGTCGTCCTCCGTCGCCCGGACGATCGCCGGGATGCGCTCCAGGCCCGCCTCACGGCAGGCCCGCCAGCGCCGCTCGCCCATGATGAGCTCATAGCGCGCAGGCCCCAACTGCCGTACGACGACGGGCTGGAGAAGGCCGACCTCCTTGATGGAGGTCACCAGCTCGGCGAGGGCGTCCTCGTCGAACACCTCACGCGGCTGCCGCGGGTTGGGCTTGATGGAGTCGAGGGGAAGCTCCGCGAAATGTGCTCCGGCCGGGCGCAGCGGCTCCTCGGCCACAGCACCGTTCGTGGGCTCGTCCGTTTCTTGGGAAACGGGGTGCTGGGGAAGCGAAGCCACCTTCGCGGCAGCCACACCTCGCTCAGCGGTGAGCACCGGCACAGCCGAGGGCGAGGTGGAACCCCCACCTGCGGCCGGGGCCGCCGACTTCTCCGTAGGAGCCGCAGGGATCAGAGCGCCGAGGCCACGGCCCAGCCCTCTCCGTCGCTCGCTCACTGCATCCCCTCCGTCATGTTCTGCTGTTCGTTCTGGTTGCCCGCGTGGGCATGCTGTACGTCGTAGCGCACGCCGACTCCGCGCAGGGCGATCTCGCGTGCCGCCTCGAAGTACGACAGGGCACCGCTGGAGCCCGGATCATAGGTCAGCACGGTCTGGCCGTAGCTGGGTGCCTCGGAGATGCGCACGGAGCGCGGGATGCTCGTGCGCAGCACCTCGTCGCCGAAGTGATTGCGCACCTCGTCCGCCACCTGCGACGCCAGCCGGGTCCGGCCGTCGTACATGGTGAGCAGGATGGTCGACACATGCAGGAGCGGGTTGAGGTGTCCACGCACCAGGTCGACGTTGCGCAGGAGCTGTCCCAGACCCTCCAGTGCGTAGTACTCGCACTGGATCGGGATGAGTACCTCCGCGCCGGCCACCAGAGCGTTGACCGTCAATAGCCCCAGTGACGGCGGGCAGTCGATGAGGATGTAGTCCAACGGCTGCTCGTAGGCCTGGATGGCCCGCTGCAGTCGGCTCTCCCGTGCCACCAGGGACACCAGCTCGATCTCCGCACCCGCGAGATCGATGGTCGCCGGGGCGCAGAAGAGGCCTTCGACGTCGGGGACGGGCTGGACGATTTCGGAGAGAGGCTTGCTCTCGACCAACACGTCGTAGATGGAGGGGACTTCGGCGTGGTGGTCGACACCGAGAGCCGTGGACGCATTGCCCTGCGGATCGAGGTCGATCACCAGAACGCGCGCGCCGTGCAGCGCGAGCGAAGCGGCAAGGTTGACGGTTGTCGTCGTCTTGCCTACCCCGCCCTTCTGGTTGGCGACCACCATGACTCGGGTCTGATCCGGTCGCGGCAGGCCCTCACCTGCACGGCCCAGGGCTTCCACCGCCAGCTGGGCGGCACGACCAATGGGGGTGTCGTCCATCGGGCTCGGTGTTTCACGTGAAACATCCTCCCCCGCCGACTCGGTACGGGGACCGGGGACCGGATCGGTCATCGGTCCCGCGATGTTGGCGTCGGACCGCAAGGATTCACTCTCCTCGACTTCAGGCTCGCAATGAACAGAGCCTCCCATGCTTTCGGGGTCGTGAACCAGCGAGGCCCGGTCTTCTGTGGACGAATCCCCCTCTGTGGACAACTCCGTGCCCTTGTCGAGGGAACCAAGCGGCCGACGTTCGCGGGGTTCCGCAGCGCGGCCGCGGCTGATGATGCCATGCAGCAGTGAGCGACGTTTCACGTGAAACACGATGCACGGCGACCGGGGTGCCGCTGGTGCGACACCCCGGTATGCGTACGTTTGACAGCTTTTGTGGAGTACGGCTCGTCGTCAGGACGGATCAGCGACGACGCTGCGGCGCCGACCTTGTCGCCTCTCAGCGACGACGCCGCGTCCGCCCCACCCGTGCGGCCTTGGCCCGCTTGGCCGCGAAGCGCACACCGCCGGGGCTCTCCCCGACCTCGACCCGCACCACAGTCGACAGCGGATCCACCACACCCTCACCCACCTGCACGACGGAGACGGACTCAGCGCCGAGCTTGCTGAGGGCGGCGCCCGCCGCCTTGACCTCTTCCTCGGCGGTGTCGCCCTTGAGGGCCAGCATCTCGCCGTAGGGACGCAGCAACGGCACGCCCCAGCCCGCGAGCCGGTCCAGCGGGGCCACGGCCCGCGCCGTCACCACATGGACGGGCGGCAGCTTGCCGAGGACTTCCTCGGCGCGGCCCCGGACGACCGTCACATGGTCGAGCCCGAGCAGCTCGACGACCTCGGTCAGGAAGTTCGTGCGCCGCAGCAGCGGCTCGAGCAGCGTGATCTTCAGGTCCTCCCGGACCAGGGCGAGCGGGATGCCGGGCAGCCCGGCGCCGGAGCCCACATCGCACACCGTCACGCCCTCGGGGACCACTTCGGACAGCACCGCGCAGTTCAGCAGGTGCCGCTCCCACAGCCGGGGCACCTCGCGAGGGCCGATCAGGCCGCGCTGCACTCCCGTCTCGGCCAGCAGCTCCGCATAGCGGACCGCGTCCTGGAACCGCTCACCGAAAACTGTCCGTGCCTGCTCCGGCGCCGGGGGGAGCTCCGCTGCCTCCGTCACGGGGACCGTCCTTCCGTACCGCACTGGGTTCGCTGACTATCAGGCTGACAAAGACCGGCCCCGTCTGCGGACAGACGGGGCCGGGGGAAACGCGTGTGATCAGGCGGGGAGGACCACGACGAAGCGCTGGGGCTCCTCGCCCTCGGACTCGCTGCGCAGGCCGGCGGCCTTGACCGCATCATGCACGACCTTGCGCTCGAAGGGCGTCATCGGCTTGAGCTTCACCGGCTCGCCGGAGCTCTTCGCGTCGGCCGCGGCGTTGGCGCCGAGCTCGGACAGTTCCTCACGCTTCTTCGCGCGGTAGCCCGCGATGTCCAGCATGAGGCGGCTGCGGTCGCCGGTCTCACGGTGCACCGCGAGGCGGGTCAGCTCCTGGAGCGCCTCCAGGACCTCGCCGTCGCGGCCGACCAGCTTCTGCAGATCGCGGCTGCCGGCGTCGCTGATGATCGACACGGCGGCGCGGTCGGCCTCGACGTCCATGTCGATGTCGCCGTCGAGGTCGGCGATGTCCAGCAGACCCTCGAGGTAGTCCGCCGCGATCTCCCCCTCCTGCTCAAGGCGGGTCATGGTGTCGCCTGCCTCAGCAGCGGCGGAGGTGGTGGTGCCTTCCGTCACGGGATGGACTCCTTCTACTTCTTGGACGGGTGCTTGGGCCGCTGCTGGCCCTTGCGCTGCCCGGACTTGGCTTTGCTGCGGGTGCCCTGGCCGGGCTGCTGACCGCCGGAGGCTCCGGGCTTGCCCTTGTTCCCCGCGTCCTTGGCCGCGGCGTCCTTGGGCTCACCGGACTTGTCCGCGTCCTTGGCGGAACCGTCGTCGGACTTGGTCAGCGAAGGCTTGGCTCCGGGCTCCGCGTCCGCCTTCGCGGCTCCGGCGGTCGGTCCGGCCTGGCGCTTGGCCTTGCTCTGGCGCTTGGGCTGCTGCCGCTTGGGCGCGCCACCGGCGGCCGGGGTGCCGTCCTCGGTGGTGGTGACGGTGTCGCTGACCATCACGGTGCCGTCCGCCTGGGCTGCGAGACCCGCCTTGTTCAGGCCGTTGATGAACTTGCGCTCGTACTCGTTGCGGTCGCGGCCCTTGGCCACGATGGCCTTGATGGCGCGGGACTGGCCACGGCTGCGCGTCTTCTTGGCCTCGGTGACGTGCTTCTGCAGGCGCTCCAGGTAGGCCGCCTGGGCCTTGGAGCCCGGGGTCGGGTTCTGGCGGATCACGTACATCTGCTGGCCCATGGTCCACACGTTGGTGGTCAGCCAGTAGACGAGGACACCGACCGGGAAGTTGATGCCGAAGACGGCGAACATGATGGGGAAGACGTACATCAGCATCTTCTGCTGCTGCATGAACGGCGTCTTCACCGTCGTGTCCACGTTCTTCGTCATCAGCTGGCGCTGGGTGAAGAACTGCGACGCCGACATCAGGATGATCATGAGCGCGGTCACGACGCGCACGTCGGTCAGCGAGGCGCCGAGGGAGGCGACCTTGTCGGCGCTGTCCGTGAACTTCACCGCGAGCGGGGCACCGAAGATGTGGGCGTCACGAGCGCTGTCGAGCAGCTGCTGGTCGATGACGCCGACCTTCTTGTTCGACGCGATGCCGTTGAGCACGTGGTACAGCGCGAAGAAGAACGGGGACTGCGCCAGGATAGGAAGGCACGAGGAGAGCGGGTTGGTGCCCGACTCCTTGTACAGCTTCATCATCTCTTCGGACTGACGCTGCTTGTCGCTCTTGTAGCGTTCCTGGATCTTCTTCATCTCGGGCTGCAGCGTCTGCATGGCCCGGGTCGCCTTGATCTGCTTCACGAAGAGCGGGATCAGGCAGATGCGGATCAGGATCACCAGAGACACGATCGACAGGCCCCAGGCCCAGCCCGTATCAGGGCCGAAGATCGCACCGTACAGCTTGTGGAACTGCACGATGACCCAGGAGACGGGTGTCGTGATGAAGCTGAAGAAACCGGCAATCGTGTCCACTAATCAAGCTCCTTGAGCATGGGACGGGGTCTCGGCGGCCGGGCTCGTGGGAGCCGGGGGAAGGTCTCCGGACGGCACGCCAGCGGCGGAGGGCCCGCCCTTGCGTTCGCGCCAGGCGGCGCGCAGCATCTCGTGCCACCGCGGGCGCTTGCGCGGCGGTACATGATCGACACCGCCGAGCGACCACGGATTGCACCGCAGGATGCGCCAGGCGGTGAGCGCTGTGCCCTTGATCGCGCCGTGCCGATCGATGGACAGATAGCCGTAGTGGGAGCACGACGGGTAGTACTTGCAGACTGGGCCGAGGAGTGGACTGATCGTCCACTGGTACAGCTTGATCAGCGCCAGCAGCGGGTACTTCATCGCGCGCCCCCTCCCAGCAGCCGCTCCAGGGCGGCATCCAGGTCTCGGGCCAGCTGTGCATGGTCGGCGTCGCCCGCGCCGGGCAACGCTCGTACGACTACCAGGCTACCGGGGGGCAACGAGGCCAGTCGGTCGCGCATGAGGTGGCGGAGTCTGCGCTTGACCGCGGTGCGGACCACGGCCCCACCCACGGCCTTGCTGACGACGAAACCCGCACGTGTCGGGGGAAGGCTCTCCCCCGGCACGTGCGGGTCCGTTGCGCCGCTACGTAGATGGACGACGAGAAGCGGGCGTCCGGCCCGACGACCCCGTCGTACCGCGGTCGCGAAGTCTTCGCGCCGCCTCAGCCGATGCTCGGTAGGCAGCACGACGTCATGACCTAATGCGCTTAGGCGGACAGGCGGGCGCGACCCTTGCTACGGCGGGACGCCAGGACGGCGCGGCCGGCACGGGTGCGCATCCGCAGCCGGAAGCCGTGGGTCTTCGCGCGACGACGGTTGTTCGGCTGGAAGGTGCGCTTGCTCACTCGGGGGCTCCAGAAATGATGTGTGTGGTGGCGGGGCATCGCCTGGCTGTCACCGTGCGCCCACGAGAAGCTCGCATACGCACCGAGTGCACCGCTTCACAATCACAGATCGTGATCTTTGCCCATCGGAGGCAGGCGGCAGCAGCCATCGACAACTCGACCTGGTTACGGTACGCGGGGCTACGCCATCCGGTCAAACCAGCCGTCATGGAGAGACACTGTGCACAGCCTGTGGACAACAACTTGAACCGCACCCGTCGCCCTGACTACCGTGGCTGAACTCCGTTTCATTCCCTTCCCCCCGCCCCTGTCGACTTCCGTCCCTACCCGTCCCAAGAACCACACCTTCGTGGGACCTGTGAGAGAGCGTGCCCTGTGGCTGACGTACCTGCCGATCTTGCCGCAGTGTGGCCACGGGTTCTGGAACAACTTCTCGGTGAAGGGCGGGGGCAGGGGGTCGAGGCGAAGGACGAGCACTGGATCAAACGGTGCCAGCCGCTGGCCCTCGTCGCCGACACCGCCCTCCTCGCGGTGCCGAACGAGTTCGCCAAGGGCGTCCTGGAGGGCCGTCTCGCCCCCGTCGTCAGCGAGACCCTGAGCCGCGAGTGCGGCCGCCCGATCCGCATCGCCATCACGGTCGACGACTCCGTGGGCGAGCCGACGCCACCGGCGCCCCCGGTCCAGCAGCAGCCCCGACAGCAGCCGCGGTACGACGAGCAGCCGTCCCGGTACGAGGACCAGTCCTCCCGGTACGAGGAGCGTCCGCAGCGGTACGAGGACCAGGAGCCCAACCCCTCCGGTCAGGGGCATGACACCTACGACGGCTACGGCCGCCGCCCCGCCGACGACCACGGCGGCCGCCCCGACCAGCTGCCGACGGCCCGCCCCGCCTACCCGGACTACCAGCGCCCCGGCGCCTGGCCGCAGCAGCCCCAGGACGACTACGGCTGGCAGCAGCCCCGCCTCGGCTACCCCGACCGCGACCCGTACGCGAACCCGCCGCAGCAGCCCCAGCACGACTACCGCCCGCAGCCGCAGGACCGCGGGCCCTACGACCAGCAGCTCCCGGAGCGCCAGCAGCAGGACCGGCACGACCAGCACGACCGCCGGGAGCGGCACGGCATGCCCGAGCCGTCCGGCGGCGCGGGCTCCGGCGACCGCGGCGACCACGGCGGCACCGGGCGGCACGGGGGACAGGGCGGGCACGGCGGTCCCGTGGGCCCCGTGGGCCGCGGAGGCACCCCGCTGCCCGCGTCGAGCGGCGCCCCGGGGCCGCTGGCCGCGCAGCCCGCGCCGGCGACGGGCCCGGGTGAGCCCACGGCGCGCCTGAACCCGAAGTACCTCTTCGACACCTTCGTCATCGGCGCCTCGAACCGGTTCGCGCACGCGGCCGCGGTCGCGGTGGCCGAGGCGCCCGCCAAGGCGTACAACCCGCTGTTCATCTACGGGGAGTCCGGGCTCGGCAAAACGCATCTGCTGCACGCGATCGGGCACTACGCCCGCAGCCTCTACCCCGGCACGCGCGTGCGCTATGTGAGCTCCGAGGAGTTCACCAACGAGTTCATCAACTCCATCCGCGACGGCAAGGGCGACAGCTTTCGCAAGCGGTACCGCGAGATGGACATCCTGCTGGTCGACGACATCCAGTTCCTCGCGGACAAGGAGTCGACGCAGGAGGAGTTCTTCCACACCTTCAACACGCTCCACAACGCGAACAAGCAGATCGTGCTGTCCAGCGACCGGCCGCCCAAGCAGCTGGTGACCCTGGAGGACCGGCTGCGCAACCGCTTCGAGTGGGGCCTGATCACCGACGTCCAGCCGCCGGAGCTGGAGACGCGTATCGCCATTCTTCGTAAGAAGGCGGTGCAGGAGCAGCTCAACGCCCCGCCGGAGGTCCTGGAGTTCATCGCGTCCCGCATCTCGCGCAACATCCGCGAGCTGGAGGGCGCGCTGATCCGGGTCACGGCGTTCGCGTCGCTCAACCGGCAGCCGGTGGACCTCGGCCTCACGGAGATCGTCCTCAAGGACCTGATCCCCGGCGGCGAGGACGCGGCCCCGGAGATCACGGCGACGGCCATCATGGCGGCGACCGCGGACTACTTCGGCCTCACGGTGGACGACCTGTGCGGATCCTCGCGCAGCCGGGTCCTGGTGACGGCGCGCCAGATCGCCATGTATCTGTGCCGGGAGCTGACCGATCTGTCGCTGCCCAAGATCGGCGCGCAGTTCGGCGGCCGCGACCACACGACCGTGATGCACGCCGACCGCAAGATCCGCGCGCTGATGGCCGAGCGCCGCTCCATCTACAACCAGGTCACCGAGCTGACCAACCGCATCAAGAACGGCTGACCGCCAAGGGCTTACACGGCTCCACGCGGCCTCAGGGCGCTCCGGAAAACATCCCGGGGCGCCCTTTTCGTTGCCCACGCGCGCGTGGACAGCTGCCTTCAGGCGTGCCCAGAACCGCCCGAGCGCGCGTACCCACAGCTGTGCACAACGGAGAGCGGCTCCCGGCCGCGACCTTCCCGACACCTGCCGTTCGAATACGGATCGCGGCGAGGACGTTCTCCACAGATCTGTGGCCTTTGCGCCTTCCACACCCTGGGGACTGGAGAGTTGTCCAGATCGTGTCCACAGGGGACCCTGCTGAATGACCATCAGGCCAGGTCAGATGGTTGTGGATTCGTGGACGAAGACTCTCCACAGTCTGTGGATGAAGATCGTGTCCACAGGGACGCTCCGGAGTTGTCCACCGGCGGCCCACAGGTGCGGCCCGGTTGTCCCCAACTTTTCCCGGCTTCCCCACAGGGCTGTCCACTGTTCGGCAACGCGACGCGCCCTCTCACCGGGACGAGTGAAAGGCGTCACACAAAGGTGCCGGGTTGGCCTGTGGGGAAGCTGGGTAAAGCTGGGGACAGGGCTGGGGAGAAGTACCCGCCTCCTGTGCATCGGGTGTGCAGAACTTTCGCCCGTCCACAGATTCACCGGGTTGTCCACCGCCGCCGCCCACAGGGCCCGTGGACAAAAAACGGGCGCTGACCTGCGCATTCACGGTTATCCACGGTTTCCACAGGCCCTACTACTACTGCCCCCTAGAGTCACCTGGGAATCCGTTTCGAAGTTGGGGCTGTGCACAACTCGCGGCCGAGCCCTCCGAGACCTCTCGGCACGACTTGACCCCGACGGGCACCAGCTGTCAGTGCGGTGCGTCAGACTGGTCCCCAGTGCCAGCAACAGCAGGAGGGCGGCTAAGTGAAGATCCGGGTGGAACGCGACGTACTCGCGGAGGCGGTGGCGTGGGCGGCACGCAGCCTCCCGGCTCGGCCGCCAGCGCCCGTCCTCGCGGGCCTGCTGCTGAAGGCCGAGGAGGGCGCCCTCTCCCTGTCCAGCTTCGACTACGAGGTCTCGGCCCGCGTCTCCGTGGACGCCGAGGTCGACGAGGAGGGCACGGTCCTCGTCTCCGGCCGTCTGCTCGCCGACATCTGCCGCGCCCTGCCCAACCGCCCGGTGGAGATCTCCACAGACGGTGTACGGGCGACGGTGGTCTGCGGCTCCTCGCGCTTCACCCTCCACACCCTCCCTGTGGAGGAGTACCCGGCGCTGCCGCAGATGCCCACGGCGACCGGCACGGTCCCCGGTGAGGTCTTCGCCGCCGCCGCGAACCAGGTGGCGATCGCCGCCGGCCGCGACGACACCCTCCCGGTGCTCACGGGTGTGCGCATCGAGATCGAGGGCGACAAGGTCACCCTGGCGTCCACCGACCGCTACCGCTTCGCGGTCCGCGAGTTCCTGTGGAAGCCGGAGGACCCGGAGGCGTCCGCGGTCGCCCTGGTGCCCGCCAAGACGCTCCAGGACACCGCCAAGGCCCTCACGAGCGGCGACACGGTCACCCTGGCGCTCTCCGGCTCCGGCGCGGGCGAGGGCCTGATCGGCTTCGAGGGCGCGGGCCGCCGCACGACCACACGCCTGCTCGAGGGCGACCTGCCGAAGTACCGCACGCTGTTCCCGACGGAGTTCAACTCGGTCGCCGTGATCGAGACGCCCCCCTTCGTGGAGGCCGTCAAGCGCGTGGCCCTCGTCGCCGAGCGCAACACCCCGGTGCGCCTCAGCTTCGAGCAGGGCGTGCTCATCCTGGAGGCAGGCTCCAGCGACGACGCACAGGCTGTGGAGAGGGTCGACGCCCAGCTCGACGGCGACGACATCTCGATCGCGTTCAACCCGACGTTCCTGCTCGACGGCCTGAGCGCGATCGACTCCCCGGTCGCCCAGCTGTCGTTCACGACGTCCACGAAGCCCGCGCTCCTGAGCGGCAAGCCCGCCCTCGACGCCGAGGCCGACGACGCGTACAAGTACCTGATCATGCCCGTACGTCTGAGCGGCTGAGCCCACAGGTGTGTGGCCGCGTCCGGGCGTAGGCTCGGACGCGGGTACGAAAGTGCCGCGGGTACGTATGCCGCTCGACGACGAGCGGCGGCGACGTGCCTTCACGCCACATCGCTAGTTAGGAACGCACTGATGGAGCTCGGTCTCGTCGGTCTCGGCAAGATGGGCGGCAACATGCGCGAGCGCATCCGCCGCGCAGGCCACACCGTCATCGGATTCGACCGCAACCCGGACCTCGCGGATGTCCACAGCCTCGAAGAGCTCGTCGGCAGGCTCGAGGGCCCGCGCGTCGTGTGGGTGATGGTTCCGGCCGGAGCCGCGACACAGTCCACCATCGACGAGCTCGGCGAGCTCCTGCAGCCCGGCGACGTCGTCGTCGACGGCGGCAACTCGCGCTGGACGGACGACGAGAAGCACGCCGAGGAGCTGGCGGCCAAGGGCATCGGCTTCGTCGACTGCGGCGTCTCCGGCGGCGTCTGGGGCCTGCAGAACGGCTACGCGCTGATGTACGGCGGCGACAAGGAGAACGTCGCCAAGGTGCAGCCGGTCTTCGACGCGCTCAAGCCGGAGGGCGACTTCGGCTCGGTGCACGCGGGCAAGGTCGGCGCGGGCCACTTCGCGAAGATGGTCCACAACGGCATCGAGTACGCGATGATGCAGGCCTACGCCGAGGGCTGGGAGCTCCTGGAGGCCGTGGACTCGGTCACCGACGTCCGTGAGGTCTTCCGCTCCTGGCAGGAGGGCACGGTCATCCGTTCCTGGCTGCTCGACCTCGCGGTCAACGCCCTCGACGACGACGAGCACCTGGACAAGCTGCGCGGCTTCGCGCAGGACTCCGGAGAGGGCCGCTGGACGGTGGAGGCGGCGATCGACAACGCCGTGCCGCTGCCCGCGATCACCGCGTCCCTGTTCGCCCGGTTCGCCTCGCGCCAGGACGACTCCCCGCAGATGAAGATGATCGCCGCGCTGCGCAATCAGTTCGGCGGCCACGCGGTCGAGTCCAAGAGCGAGCACTGATCCACAGCCCGTACGGTTCCTTGTCCACAGCCTGTGCGGACCGGTGGGGAACCGACAAGCAAGTGAAGTAGGCCGGGGGAGGTCGGCGCACACCATGCACGTCACGCATCTGTCGCTGGCCGACTTCCGCTCGTACGCCCGGGTCGAGGTTCCGCTCGACCCGGGCGTCACCGCGTTCGTGGGCCCGAACGGCCAGGGCAAGACCAACCTCGTCGAGGCCGTCGGCTACCTCGCCACCCTCGGCAGCCACCGGGTCTCCTCGGACGCCCCCCTGGTCCGCATGGGCGCCGACCGCGCCGTCATCCGGGCCGCCGTCCGGCAGGGCGAGCGCCAGCAGCTCATCGAGCTCGAGCTGAACCCCGGCAAGGCCAACCGCGCCCGCATCAACCGGTCCTCGCAGGTCAGGCCCCGCGACGTCCTCGGCATCGTGCGCACCGTCCTGTTCGCGCCCGAGGACCTGGCGCTGATCAAGGGCGACCCCGGCGAGCGGCGGCGGTTCCTCGACGAGCTGATCACCGCGCGCTCCCCGCGCATGGCGGCCGTCCGCTCCGACTACGACCGCGTCCTCAAGCAGCGCAACACCCTGCTGAAGTCGGCGGCCCTCGCGCGCCGCCACGGCGGCCGCTCCATGGACCTGTCCACGCTCGACGTGTGGGACCAGCACCTCGCCCGCGCGGGCGCCGAGCTGCTCGCCCAGCGCCTCGACCTGATCTCCGCGCTTCAGCCGCTGGCCGACAAGGCGTACGAACAGCTCGCGCCCGGCGGCGGCCCCGTGGCGCTCGACTACAAACCCTCCTCGCCGGACATCGTCGGCCACGCGCGCGACGAGCTGTACGAGCAGCTGATCGCCGCCCTCGTGGAGGCCCGCAAGCAGGAGATCGAGCGGGGCGTCACGCTGGTCGGGCCGCACCGCGACGAACTACTGCTCAGACTTGGCCAGCTTCCCGCGAAGGGTTACGCGAGCCACGGCGAGTCCTGGTCGTACGCCCTCGCGCTGCGCCTCGCCTCGTACGACCTGCTCCGGGCCGAGGGCAACGAGCCGGTGCTCGTCCTCGACGACGTCTTCGCCGAGCTGGACGCGCGCCGCAGGGAACGGCTCGCGGAGCTGGTGGCGCCCGGCGAGCAGGTCCTCGTGACGGCGGCTGTGGACGACGACGTGCCGGGCGTCCTCACGGGCGTGCGGTACTCCGTGGCCGAGGGTGCGGTGGAGCGCGTATGACCGGCAAGGAGCCGGAACACGACGCTCCGAAGGCAGGCGGGACCGAGAACGCGCCCGGCGCCCCGGACACCCCCAAGACCCCCGAGCCCTCCGGCGTGGACCTCGCCCGCGTCGCCCTGCGTGCCGCCAAGGAGCAGGCACGCGCGCGGGGGGACGCGACGCAGCAGAAGAAGCAGGCCCGCCGCGGCGGACTGCGCTCCGGCGCGCGGGCGGACGGGCGCGATCCGCTGCCCCTGGGCTCCGCCATCAACCGGCTGATCACCGAGCGCGGCTGGGAGACCCCGGCCGCCGTGGGCGGAGTGATGGGCCGCTGGCCGCAGATCGTCGGCGACGACCTGGCCAAGCACTGCGTGCCGCAGCGGTACGACGAGAACGAGCGGGTCCTGACCGTGCAGTGCGACTCCACGGCCTGGGCGACGAACCTGCGCCTGCTGGCTCCGCAGCTGGTCGCGCGCCTCAACGAGGACCTGGGCCACGGCACCGTGCGCATCATCAAGGTGCTCGGTCCCGGGGGCCCCGCGCACCGCTTCGGACCCCTGCGCGCCCCTGGTAGCACGGGTCCCGGCGACACCTACGGATGACGTGATCCGGACCGTAGCTGGTGGTTGACCTCCCGAAGCGCTGAGTGCCGCTGTGAGCCTCTGGGACCCCGGGGCCGCATATGGGGAGTCGGCTGATGCCGGTTCAGGGCGGCACATGCGGACTCAGGTACCGGCAAACCCCCATCACTGTCGGCGCTACCGGTAGACTGGAAGCTAATCCCGCCCCAAGCGTGGGGAGCGACGGGAGAAGCTGAGCAAGAGCTGAACCAGGCTTACCAACGCAACACGCCGCAGCCGCTCCGGCGAGCGCCGGGAGCTTGGCTTGTGCTGTGCCAGAAAGGGCGCTTCGTGGCCGATTCCGGCAACCCCAACGAGAACATCCCGTCCACTGCCGCCGGCGCCGCCGGCGAGGTCCCCCCGGAGACGCAGGCAGCCGCCGCGACCTCCGGAGAGGGAGCCTCGTCGTACGACGCCAGCGCCATCACCGTCCTCGAGGGTCTGGACGCGGTCCGCAAGCGGCCCGGCATGTACATCGGCTCGACCGGTGAGCGTGGTCTGCATCACCTGGTCCAGGAAGTCGTCGACAACTCCGTCGACGAGGCCCTGGCCGGTCACGCCGACACCATCGACGTCACGATCCTCGCCGACGGCGGCGTGCGCGTGATCGACAACGGCCGTGGCATCCCGGTGGGCATCCACCCGGTGGAGAAGAAGCCGGCCGTCGAGGTCGTCCTCACCGTGCTGCACGCGGGCGGCAAGTTCGGCGGCGGCGGGTACGCCGTCTCCGGTGGTCTGCACGGCGTGGGTGTCTCCGTGGTGAACGCGCTCTCCACGAAGCTGTCGGTCGACATCAGGACCGACGGCTACCGCTGGACGCAGGACTACAAGGGCGGTGCCCCCACGGCCCCCCTGGAGCGGCACGAGGCCACCGAGGAGACGGGCACGACCGTCACCTTCTGGGCCGACGGCGACATCTTCGAGACCACCGAGTACTCCTTCGAGACGCTCGCGCGGCGCTTCCAGGAGATGGCCTTCCTCAACAAGGGCCTGACGATCAAGCTGACCGACGAGCGTGAGTCGGCGAAGGCCACGGCGGGCGCCGACTCCGCCGAGGCCACCGACGACACCGTCGAAGAGGTCCGCACGGTCACGTACCACTACGAGGGCGGCATCGTCGACTTCGTGACGTACCTCAACTCCCGCAAGGGCGAGGTCGTCCACCCGACCGTCATCGACGTCGAGGCCGAGGACAAGGAGCGCATGCTCTCGGTCGAGATCGCGATGCAGTGGAACTCTCAGTACAGCGAAGGCGTTTACTCCTTTGCCAACACCATCCACACGCACGAGGGCGGTACCCACGAAGAGGGCTTCCGCGCCGCGCTGACCGGCCTCGTCAACCGGTACGCCCGCGACAAGAAGCTGCTCCGCGAGAAGGACGACAACCTCACGGGTGAGGACATCCGCGAGGGTCTGACCGCGATCATCTCGGTGAAGCTCGGCGAGCCGCAGTTCGAGGGCCAGACCAAGACGAAGCTCGGCAACACCGAGGCGAAGACCTTCGTCCAGAAGGTCGTGCACGAGCACCTGACGGACTGGTTCGACCGCAACCCGAACGAGGCCGCGGACATCATCCGCAAGGGCATCCAGGCCGCGACCGCGCGCGTGGCCGCCCGCAAGGCGCGCGACCTCACGCGCCGCAAGGGCCTCCTGGAGACCGCGTCCCTCCCGGGCAAGCTCTCGGACTGCCAGTCGAACGACCCGACGAAGTGCGAGATCTTCATCGTCGAGGGCGACTCCGCCGGCGGCTCCGCCAAGTCCGGCCGCAACCCGCAGTACCAGGCCATCCTGCCCATCCGCGGCAAGATCCTGAACGTCGAGAAGGCCCGCGTCGACAAGATCCTCCAGAACCAGGAGATCCAGGCGCTGATCTCGGCCTTCGGCACCGGAGTCCACGAGGACTTCGACATCGAGAAGCTCCGCTATCACAAGATCATCCTGATGGCGGACGCCGACGTCGACGGCCAGCACATCAACACCCTGCTCCTGACGTTCCTGTTCCGCTTCATGCGGCCGCTCGTCGAGGCCGGGCACGTCTACCTGTCCCGCCCGCCGCTCTACAAGATCAAGTGGTCCCGGGACGACTTCCAGTACGCGTACTCGGACCGCGAGCGCGACGCGCTCATCGAGCTCGGCCGCCAGAACGGCAAGCGCATCCGCGAGGACTCCGTCCAGCGCTTCAAGGGTCTCGGCGAGATGAACGCCGAGGAGCTGCGCATCACGACCATGGACCAGGAGCACCGCGTGCTCGGCCTGGTCACGCTCGACGACGCCGCGCAGGCCGACGACCTGTTCTCGGTCCTCATGGGCGAGGACGTCGAGGCACGCCGCTCGTTCATCCAGCGCAACGCCAAGGACGTCCGCTTCCTCGACATCTGAGCCGGTCAGGCACTCGAAGTCGCCGACTGCCGACTACTGACTGCTGACCGCACCGAAAGGATCTTGACCGGCCATGGCCGACGAGAACAACCCCACCACGCCCGAGGACGACGAGGGCCAGACGCTGCGGATCGAGCCCGTCGGGCTCGAGACGGAGATGCAGCGCTCGTACCTCGACTACGCGATGTCCGTCATCGTGTCCCGCGCGCTGCCCGACGTCCGCGACGGCCTCAAGCCCGTCCACCGCCGCGTCCTGTACGCGATGTACGACGGCGGCTACCGGCCCGAGAAGGGCTTCTACAAGTGCGCCCGCGTCGTCGGCGACGTCATGGGCAACTACCACCCGCACGGCGACTCCTCGATCTACGACGCGCTGGTCCGCCTCGCGCAGCCGTGGTCGATGCGCATGCCGCTGGTGGACTCCAACGGCAACTTCGGCTCTCCGGGCAACGACCCCGCCGCCGCCATGCGCTACACCGAGTGCAAGATGGCGCCGCTGTCCATGGAGATGGTCCGGGACATCGACGAGGAGACCGTCGACTTCACGGACAACTACGACGGCCGCTCCCAGGAGCCCACCGTCCTGCCGTCCCGCTTCCCGAACCTGCTGATCAACGGCTCGGCGGGCATCGCGGTCGGCATGGCCACCAACATCCCGCCGCACAACCTGCGTGAGGTGGCCGCGGGCGCGCAGTGGGCGCTCGAGCACCCCGAGGCCTCGCACGAGGAGCTGCTCGACGCCCTCATCGAGCGCATCAAGGGCCCGGACTTCCCGACCGGCGCCCTCGTCGTCGGCCGCAAGGGCATCGAGGAGGCGTACCGCACGGGCCGTGGCTCCATCACGATGCGCGCGGTCGTCGAGGTCGAGGAGATCCAGAACCGCCAGTGCCTGGTGGTCACGGAACTCCCGTACCAGACGAACCCGGACAACCTCGCGCAGAAGATCGCCGACCTGGTCAAGGACGGCAAGGTCGGTGGCATCGCGGACGTCCGCGACGAGACGTCGTCCCGTACCGGCCAGCGACTCGTCATCGTGCTCAAGCGCGACGCCGTCGCCAAGGTCGTGCTGAACAACCTCTACAAGCACACGGACCTGCAGACGAACTTCGGCGCCAACATGCTGGCGCTCGTCGACGGCGTGCCGCGCACGCTGTCCCTGGACGCGTTCATCCGCCACTGGGTGAGCCACCAGATCGAGGTCATCGTCCGGCGCACCAAGTTCCGGCTGCGCAAGGCCGAGGAGCGCGCGCACATCCTGCGCGGTCTGCTGAAGGCGCTCGACGCCATCGACGAGGTCATCGCGCTGATCCGGCGCAGCGACACCGTCGAGATCGCGCGCGGCGGCCTGATGGACCTCCTGGCGATCGACGAGATCCAGGCGAACGCCATCCTGGAGATGCAGCTCCGCCGGCTCGCCGCCCTGGAGCGGCAGAAGATCGTGGCGGAGCACGACGAGCTCCAGCTGAAGATCGACGAGTACAACGCGATCCTGGCCTCGCCCGAGAAGCAGCGGGCGATCGTCAGCGAGGAACTCGCGGCGATCGTCGAGAAGTTCGGCGAGGACCGCCGCTCGGCGCTCGTGCCGTTCGACGGTGACATGTCCATCGAGGACCTGATCGCCGAAGAGGACATCGTCGTCACGATCACCCGTGGTGGCTACGTCAAGCGCACCAAGACGCACGACTACCGCTCGCAGAAGCGCGGCGGCAAGGGCGTGCGCGGCACGA
The DNA here is from genome assembly GCF_045070545.1 of Streptomyces sp. RK9. Lineage (NCBI taxonomy): Bacteria > Bacillati > Actinomycetota > Actinomycetes > Kitasatosporales > Streptomycetaceae > Streptomyces > Streptomyces sp. RK9. Next base: position 1,045,099 of record NZ_CP173704.1, read on the forward strand.
AGCTCAAGGAAGACGACATCGTCGACCACTTCTTCGTGTCCACGACGCACCACTGGCTGCTGTTCTTCACCAACAAGGGCCGCGTCTACCGCGCGAAGGCCTACGAGCTGCCCGACGCCGGACGCGACGCCCGCGGCCAGCACGTGGCGAACCTGCTCGCCTTCCAGCCGGACGAGCAGATCGCCGAGATCCTCGCGATCCGCGACTACGACGCGGTGCCCTACCTGGTCCTCGCCACGAAGGCCGGTCTGGTCAAGAAGACGCCTCTGAAGGATTACGATTCGCCCCGTTCCGGTGGCGTCATCGCCATCAATCTGCGCGAGACGGACGACGGTTCGGACGACGAACTGATCGGTGCCGAACTGGTTTCGGCCGACGACGATCTGCTTCTGATCAGCAAGAAGGCACAGTCGATCCGCTTCACGGCGACCGACGACGCCCTGCGCCCGATGGGCCGCGCGACCTCCGGCGTCAAGGGCATGAGCTTCCGCGACGGCGATCAACTGCTCTCGATGAATGTGGTCAGGCCCGGTACGTTCGTCTTCACCGCCACCGATGGTGGGTACGCGAAGCGGACCGCCGTCGACGAGTACCGCGTCCAGGGCCGCGGTGGCCTCGGCATCAAGGCCGCCAAGATCGTGGAGGACCGCGGTGAGCTGGTCGGCGCGCTGGTGACGGAGGAGACCGATGAGATCCTCGCCATCACCCTGTCCGGCGGTGTGATTCGTACGCGAGTCAACGAGGTCAGGGAGACGGGCCGTGACACCATGGGCGTCCAACTGATCAACCTGGGCAAGCGCGATGCCGTGGTCGGCATCGCACGTAATGCCGAGGCCGGGCGCGAGGCCGAGGAAGTCGACGGCGACGTCGACGAATCGTCCGACGGCGAGCCGGTGGTCGGCACGGACGAGGGCACCGAGTCCCCGGCCGAGTAGCGCGAGGAGTGAAGTCATCGTGAGTGGAGCCACGGGCGCCGGATCCGCCGGGACGAGTGGAACCGGCACGGAAGGTGCCCGTGGCTCCGCCACAGACGCACCCGACTCGCATGAGTCTCATGGATCCCAGGGGGGGACTGTGACGGACACCCGAGGCCGGACGGGCACGGACACCGACAGCGGGGGCGCCGGCAAGCGTGCTGGGGGGCACGCCGGGGACGGGGCTTCCGGGAGCGGGACCGCCGGCAAGCGCGCCGCGGACGGCGCCTCCGGGGCGCTGCCCGGGGAGCGCCAGCCGCAGCAGAACAACCAGCCGTACCACCCGCCGGCGGCCTACCAGCCCGCGCCCGCGGGCGCGGTGCGGCGTCCGCGCACGGGGGCGCGCACGACCCCGCGCACGCGCAAGGCGCGGCTGCGGGTGGCCAAGGCCGACCCGTGGTCGGTGATGAAGGTCAGCTTCCTGCTCTCCATCGCCCTCGGCATCTGCACGATCGTCGCGGCGGCCGTGCTGTGGATGGTCATGGACGCGATGGGCGTCTTCTCCACGGTCGGCGGCACGATCTCCGAGGCCACCGGGTCGAACGAGTCCAACGGCTTCGACCTCCAGGCCTTCCTCTCGCTCCCGCGCGTCCTGATCTTCACGTCGATCATCGCGGTCATCGACGTCGTCCTCGCGACGGCCCTCGCGACGCTCGGCGCGTTCATCTACAACCTGTCGGCGGGCTTCGTGGGCGGGGTCGAGCTGACGCTGGCCGAGGACGAGTAGGCGGGCCCCTGGGCCTTCGGAGGACTGTCGGAGGGTCTTCGAGGGGCCTTCGCGGGACCTTCGGGGGCCTCTGCGCGGGGCTCCGGGGGTGCGCTCGGCCCCTCGGCACTTATCGATTTTGGGACTGGCCCGGACGTGCGCTAATCTTCAGTGGTCAGCGCGCGGGGCGATCCCGAAGAGCGCGGCGGGGCTATAGCTCAGTTGGTTAGAGCGCATCCCTGATAAGGATGAGGCCACAGGTTCAAATCCTGTTAGCCCCACAGTTTCAGAGCAGTACGAAGAGGGCGTCTCCCGAGCGGGAGGCGCCCTCTTCGTTTGCCCACGCGGTACGTCCTGGGGTGTGATCAGTTGTGGAACGAGAGCTTGATGCGGCAGGCCGGCCGGGGGTCATCGACGGAGCCCCCAAGCCGAACAAGGCCGCGACCGTCCGCGAGCGGGCGCTGGGCGTGGTCTCTGCCGCGGTCCTGCTCGCCGGACTGGCCGCAGCTTGTACGAGCGGTGTCCCCGCTGCCGTGGGGGTGCTCGTCCTGGTGGCGGCAACGCTGCTGATGATTGCCTGGTCCTGGTTCCACTTGGGTGCCACGCGGCGCAGGCCCCACGCGAAGGCCGAGAACGCGGCGATCGTTTTCGCCACGATGATGCTCGGGGCTCCGGGATCCAAGATCCTCTGGGGTGATCCGGCGCCGCTCGGCGCGTCCCTGACGGCAGCGGCCCTGCCGACCGCCGGTCTGCTCTTCTACCTCGTGCTCCGGTGGAGGCGCTGAGCACGGCCGGCGAGCATGCGCGCACGTGTCTCCTGACGGTGAGATCGCGAAGCGCGGTGCCGTGCGGCAACGAGAAGACCCCCAGCCGGTGCGGGCTGGGGGTCTTCCTCGCTGTACGGGGTGTCGCGGCCGGCAGCCGTTGTGGCTACGGCTCCGCGGCGAGGCGGTCCCCCGGCGGGGTCTGGGGGTCGTTCTGGTCCTCGGTGTCCGTCGTCGGCAGGTGGCGGCAGCTCGGTGTGGAGCCGTGGGCCTCGGCGCGGATGCGTTGCTTCATCGTGGGGGGCAAGGAGCGTTCGTATGCCGCCTGCCAGAGGGCCGCGAAGGCGGGCGTCGGGCTCACCGTGCTTTCGCACGTGGTCGTGGCCCGGTGTGCCGGGGCGGCCGCCGTGGCGGTCGAGGTGAGTCCCAGCGTGGCGAACAGCGCGAGCACCGCGGTGACGAGTGCGGTCCACAGCTTCATGGCCTTGGTGGCGGTCATGGCCCCTCACATTCAGGTTGGGCGATTTGCGTACTTTCCTCATGATGTGTATGCCGGGCCGGAAGTGCGGGACCGACGCCCGCGCCGCGTCGATGTTCTGATGAACACCACCCGGATGGGCGCAAGCAGCCCCAGGAGGCCAGGAAACAGGGCAAGGGCGGCGAAAATCACAGTGGCCGGTGAGCGGGTGGAGCGGGGCGATCCGCTTCTACTGCGGTGATCAGGCCGGGAGTTGGGGCCGGAACCGGGGTGGGATCCAGGTCACCGATCGGTATCGGGCGGTGTGTATAGTCGGGCGCCAGAAGTCCCCTACGTCAAGGAAAGACGAGGTCGCGCGGTGAAGAAGCTTCTCCTGGTCGCACTGGCCGCCATCGGCGGGCTCCTCGTGTACCGCCAGATCCAGGCGGATCGCGCCGAGCAGGATCTGTGGACGGAGGCGACTGACTCCGTGCCCACGGGTTCGTGAGTATCGACAGCAGTCTCGTCACAGGGCCCCGGTCGCTTGAGCGGTCGGGGCCCTGTGCTGTCCCGGGATCCTTTTGTCCCGCTTGTTCTGCCGGGTGGCGAGAGCTCGCCCCCGCGTGTACGGAGGCCGTGAGGTCCGGGGCGAGCCGGTTGCCCCCGGCGTGACCTCGACGGCGTCACCCCTTTGGTTCACTTGCGCAATTTCATTCCTTGCTTGAGCAAATCGGTGGAGGGTGAGGTGCCGAGCGGCGTGATGAGACGAGGCCGGGGCGGTCGGTCCGCGGTCGGTGCGGTCCTGGGCGCTGTGCTGTGTGTGGTGGCGCTGCCGGGCGGCGGGACCGGGAGCGGCGTGGCCCTCGCTCGGCCCGGGCACGCCCCCGTCGAGGAGAGCCCCGGTCCGTACGCCTTCGACAGCGACGTGAAGGACGTCGACGGCACGACCAGTACGGCCGGGAGCCGGATGCTGGTGCCGGGGGCGACCTATCGGAGCGCCATCGGGCATCCCGGGGATTCCGGCTCCGTCGGCAGCGAGCTCTACTACCGTCTCGAACTCGGCGCCAAGGACAGCGCGTACGTCTCCGTGACCGCCCTGCCCGGCCCGCGCGGCCGGGTCGGGTTCGCCGACGGCATCAAGGTGTCCCTGCAGGACGCCGACGGCTTCACCTGCGACCTGGGGGCCGCGCGGATCGGCTCCTCGCAGAGCCCGCGGCCGCTCACCGCCTCGGCGCAGCGGCAGGTCGCGGCGGACCAGAAGAAGTGCCAGACCGCCGGGACGTACTACGTGGTGGTCGAGCGGACCACCGACTCCAGGTCCCCGGTGTCGTCCACCCCGGAGAAACCGTCCTCTACGGAGGACTGGGATCTGGAGCTGTACGTCGCCTCCGAGCCCGCGTTGGCCAAGGCGGGCTCGACCACCCCGCCGCAGGACACGGGCTCCACCCCGCAGCAGCAGCCTCCCGCCGGGGCACCGATGCCCCGCGCGGGCGGCAGCAGCTTCGGTACGGCCAGGGCGCTGGGCAAGGGCGTGTGGGGCGACCGCGTCCGGGCCGGGCAGACGCGGTTCTACCGGGTGCCCGTCGACTGGGGACAGCGTCTCTCCGTCACCCTGGAACTCGGCAGCGGCACCCGGAGCGGCGACTTCGTGACGTCCGCGCTGATCATGGAGCTGTTCAACCCGGTGCGCGGGCCCGTCGCGGACTCCGACATCCCGTACGACGGCCGCCAGAAGTCCATGGCCCTGTCCCCGCTGCCGCCGGTCGCCTACGAGAACCGCTACGCACCCTTCGACCGGACCTCCGGGATGCGGTTCGCCGGCTGGTACTACCTCGCGGTCCACCTGGACCCGGACGTCGGCAAGCGGTTCGGCGCGGACGAGACGGGGCTGACCCTGCGGGTGGGCGTCGCCGGTGAGCGGCGGCCGGCGCCCGCGTACGCCGGGGCGCCGCGCCCCGCGGACGGCTTCGGCGTCACGGAGCGCGACGAGGCCGCGGCGCGGAACGGCGCCGGAGGGGGTGGCTCCGCCCGGCGCGAGCCCGGCCCCGGCGGCTCTGCGGCCGCCTCCGAGGGCGATATGGCCATGAAGGTGCTCGCGGCGGCGGGGATCGGCTCGGGGACCGTGCTGCTCGCCGTTCTGGGGGTGTGGCGGACTGTGTCGCGGCGGCGGCTCGGGCGGGTCTCGGCTTGATCCGGGGCCGGCTGGATCTGTGTCCGGCCGGATCTGTGTGCTGCTCGGTAGCTCCTGGCGGTACCGCGGTTCGTTCTGTCTGGCCGCGGCGGTCTTCCTACGGTCCGTCAGATGCGGGTGAGGGCCCAGAAACCCACCGCGAAGCACGCCAGCGCGGCCAGCAGCATCGGCAGGGCCACCTTCACGGGCGGACCGGGGCGCGGTGCCCGTGCGGCGGCCGCGGCGTGGCGGCGCTGGGCGCGGCCCCTTGGCTGAAGTTCCGGGACCGGGGCCGGAATTGGTGTGCTGGGGGATGGAACCTGTTGGGGCTGAGCGGTGTATGGAGAAGGAGGAGCGAAAACGCGGTGCGCGGCGAGGGACGCGGCCGAGGCGTGAACGGGCTCCGGGGTGACTGCGGATGAGGGGGGCGGGATGGGGGTCGGTGTGGGTGTGGGGGGTGTTGTCGGGAGCTCGGCCGGGAGCGGGGCCGGGAGAGGTGTCGGTGTAGGGGGAGTGGGCGGTTGCGCGGGTTGTGGGGGTGGCGCCTGGTGGGGCGGGATCGGTGGGGGGAGGTGGAAGCTGCCGGTCTCCGACATCGGGGGGTGCGCGGGGGGCGATGGCGGTTGTACGGGGTGGTGCGGCGCCGAGGGCCGGTCGGCGGAGGGCTGACCGGTGGGCGACTGGGTGGAGAAGGGCTGGCCGACGGAGGGCTGGACCGGGGGCGGGAGTGGCGTGGCGGGCGGGGCTGTGGCGGGGTGGCCTGTGGAGGGGTGACTTGTGGCCGGATGACCTGTGGCCGGATGACCTGTGGGCGGGTGAGCGGTGGCCGGGTGCCCTGTGGACGGATGGCCCGTGGCCGGGTGGCCTGTCGGTGACTGTCCCGTGGACGGATGGCCCGCCAGCGGCTGCCCCGTCAGCGGGTGGCCTGTCAGCGGCTGGCCCGTGGACGGGTGGGACAGAGGTGGGGGTGGGGTGACGGAGGCTGAGTTGGTCGACGAGGTGGGAGATGTGAGGGGTGGTGGCTGGGACGGGGGTGGTTGAGGGGCGCGGGTGAGGGGGCCGTCAGGGCCGAAACCCGTGGGCAGCGGGGCGAGTTGGTCGAAGATCTCGACGAGCTCGTCGTCGGGCCCGGGCTCGGGCAGCATCTCGGCGGCGGAGGCGAGCGCCTTGCGGGCCCCCGTGGAGGTGCGGAACCGCGCCTGTGGGTCGGGTTGCAGGAGGGTGGCGATGACCTGCCACAGCGGTTCCGGCACGCCCTGCGGCGCCGTGGGGGTGCCGTGGGCCGCGAAGTGCTCGATCAGGGCCTTGGCGTCGGGCTTGGCGCCCTGCAGGAGGTACAGGGCGACGAGGCCGACGGCGAAGAGGTCGGCGGTGAAGTCCGGTTCGGCGCCCATCATTTGCTCGGGCGCGAAGTACCCGGGGGTGCCCACCACGTAGTCCGTCTCGGTCAGCCGCGGCTCGCCCTTGCGCATGGAGATGCCGAAGTCCGACAGACGCAGGTGCGGCCGCCCCGTCCCGGTGGCCTCCAGGAGGATGTTGGCGGGCTTGATGTCGCGGTGCACGACGCCCTCCGCGTGCACGGCGGCGAGGCCGGAGAGGAGCTGGTCGAGGAGGGTGCAGGTGAAGTGGGCGGGGAGGGGGCCGTAGTCACCGATGACGTGCGCGAGCGAGCCGCCGGTGACCAGCTCCATGGTGAACAGGACCTGGTCGTCGTCGGCGGCCCAGCTGGCGGGAGCGAGCACATGCGGATGGTCGATCCGCAGTGCCTGCTCCCGCACGAAACGCAACAGAGTGTGAGCGTTGCGCTGCTGAAGCACCTTGGCCGCCACATATCTGCGGCGGCGATGGTCCCAGGCACGCCATACGGCGCCCACTCCCCCGCGTCCGACCGGGTCGACGAGTTCGTACCGCCCGGCGAAGACCTCACCCATGGTCGTGCCCGCTCCCCTTCCGGGCCGCCCGGCAGCGGCCCGGCCGGCGGCTCAGCTCTGGTGCGCTTCGTAGTGGGCGACGGCGTCCGCGGTGCGGCCCGCTCCGTATACCCGAAGGAACTCTGCCAGTTCCGGGTGGGTCGGGGCGAGCGTGTCCGCGGCATCGATGATGTCGCCCGCCGCCGCGACGGAGCGCAGCAGCGACTGGATCTCACGCACCACGCGCTTGACCGTGGGTGCGCCTGAACTCGTGGTCGACTGGGTGGTGTTGGTCAGTACGGAACCCCCCTGGGACTTCTTGATCTCGTCCATGCGGTCCGTCGCCTCGGCGGCACTCACACTGCCGTCCGCGACCTGCCCCGACAGCTCCTGGAGGAGCTGCACCCGCTGGACCACGGCCGGATTGCCGATCTTGGCGCGCTGGCCGCTCATCAGCTGCGACAGCATCGGTGCGGAGAGGCCGAGCACCCCGGCGAGCCGTGCCTGGTTCAGGCCCAGATCGTCGATGAGGCGACGGAACAGTGCCCCCAGTGGCTCCCCGTACCAATTCCGCTGGAGCTCGCGTGCTCTCGCGGTTGATTCTTGTTGTGCAGCGTCCATCTTGCGTCTCCCCATCGCTTCCCCTAAGACGTGGTTCGCTGCCGCGAACCACGTCGAGCATCTTACGGAGAGTGGTCGCGCACGGGGAGCCCCAATCCTTTTGCGAGATCTGGGGGGTGACCCGGTACTCTGGTCTGCGACGCCCGCCGAGGCGCGATTTTTTCGCCACGGCTTCGGCGCACGCGGGGCCTTAGCTCAGTTGGTAGAGCGCTGTCTTTGCATGGCAGATGTCAGGGGTTCGACTCCCCTAGGCTCCACATCGAGAAAGCCCCCCTGAGCTGCGGTAACGCAGCTCAGGGGGGCTTTTTGGGTCTCTGCTTCCCACACCGTCGGCCTCCGGGTCCGCGGTCGGGGGGCGCACGCTGGGGTGCGCTGCTACTTGCGCTTGTTCGATCGTAGGGACCAGAGCGTGACCGCGATGCCGACGAGCGCCAGGAGAAAAAGGATCTTCATGATGGGTGAGTGCCCCCGATGGGCCTCCCGTACACCGAGGTTCCGCTCGAAGGGCTCGGTGCGCGGGCCGGGTGTGGCGTGAGCCCGGCGCGAGGGAGGTCCGGCTACACGTCGAGCTGGTACTCGTGGGCCGTGTGCGTCGGCAGGTAGCCGAGTTCGTCGTTGACGCGGCGCATGTGCGGGTTGTTGTCGGCGGTGTCGGTGAGCAGGCCGCCGAGGTGGGGGTGGCGTTCGCGGGCCGCGACGATCGAGGCGGCCTTCATCCAGCGGGCGAGGCCGTGGCCGCGGTGTTCGGGCAGCACGGCCGTGCCGTAGTGCTGGGCGTCGCCCGTGCCGTCGCCGGGGACGACCAGTTCGGTGAAGCCGGTGACGGTGCCGTCCGAGCAGTCGACGGCCGCCACGGTGTGGAGGATGTCGCCCCGCGCGGAGACGGCGTCGGCCGCGGCCCGAATCCGGTCGACGTCCCAGATCACCGTGCCGTAGTCGACCGCCCCCATGGGCATGTCGTCCATGGCCCGGCGTGACGCCGCGTACGTATCGGCGAGTTCGTCGGGCACCATCCCCTCCCATGCCGTGAGGCGGTAGCCGGGGTGTGGCTTCTCGATGGCGGCGGTGAGCTCGGGCGGGTCCGCGTCGGCCAGCGGGAGCCGGGCGTACGTGAGGGTCAGCGCGGCGCGGAAACCTGCGGCGGTGAGGAAGGCGGCGCCGGGGGATTCGGCCGGGGCCTGGGCGACGACGGTCCTGCGGCCGTCCTGGCGGGCGGCCTCGACGGCCGCTTCGAGCAGCAGGGTGCCCGCCCCCGCGCGCCGCTCGGCGGGGTGGACCTGGACGTCCAGTTCGGCGAGGTGGCGTTGGCCCTCCTTGGTGAACAGGCGCAGGAAGGCGTACCCGGCAGGGCTGCCGTCGGGGCCCGAGGCCAGCCACGCCAGGCGGCGGGCGGCGGAGGTCTCTTCGGGGTCGGTCAGGGCGGTGATGCGCAGGGGCAAGTCGGCTCCGTGAGTGAGGAAGGGTCGGACTGGTCGCGCTGCGTGGGTCAGTCGCCCTGCGTGGGCTCTTCCTGCGCGGCCCACTCGACGAACTGGACCACCACGCCGTTCGGGTCGGTCAGTTGGAACAGGCGCTCGCCCCAGGGCTCCTCGCGCAGCGGCATCGTGATCGGGGCGCCGGCCTCGCGCAGGCGCCGCTCCTCGGCCTCGATGCCGGTGATGGTGAGCGCGAAGATCAGGCCCGTGGCCTGCTGGTCGCGCTGCTCAGGGGGGAGCACCTCGCTGCCGCGCTGGAGGAGCACGATGTCGGCGGCGGCGTCCCCGCGGGTCAGGGACGCGAAGCCGTCGGCGGCCATGGCGACCTGGTAGCCGAGGTGGGTGTGGAAGAACTCCCGCGACGCGGCGACGTCGGCGACGGTCAGGGACACGGTGGAGGCGGTGACGTTCAGGGCTGCTCCTGGCAGAAGTTTGGGTGTGGCTGGTGTGGCAGGTGTGGGTGTGGCACGCGCGGATGTGGCGCGGGACCGGTGGTGCGACCTCAGCGTCGGCCGAGGCGGACGACTCAGGCGGGTGAGGACGACTCAGGCGGGTGAGTGGGTCCTCACCGGTTGCCTCGACGACCGGGGCCGCGCTGGTGAGCGTGCGGGGCGGAACGATTCGCCGCGGCCGGGCGGACAGGCTGCTGAAGACCGGGGCGTCCGTACCCCGCCCCGCCCGGACCGTGTCGAAGTGTCGACTTGAGCGTGTCCGCGAGGCCGGGTGCCGCGCGGTCCGGAGCGGGCAGGGCGGCCGCGAACTCCGTGGCGATGGTGGTGCTGACGAGGTGCGTGAGCTTGCGCAAAAGCAGTCCGTTCACTGAGGGGATTTTTGCAACGGACGTAACTTTAGGTCCGGCCCCTCAGTTCGTCAAGCATATTTTTACGTTGGATGTAAGATTCCCTCATGACTACTGAGATGGGGCTCCGTGAGTCCAAGAAGCAGGAGACCCGGCAGCTGATCTCCGACTGCGCCACCAGGCTCTTCATCGAGCAGGGCTTCGAGCAGACCACCATCACCGAGATCGCCGCCGCGGCCCGCGTGGCCAAGAAGACGGTGACCAACTACTTCCCCCGCAAGGAGGATCTGGCCCTCGACCACCACGAGGCGTTCACCGGGGGCCTGGCCCGGGCCGTCACCGAGCGCGAACCCGGCGAGGAGCCGCTCGCCGCCGTGGGCCGGACCTTCCGCGCCGCCCTCCTCGACCACAGCCCCGTCGTCGGCTTCACCGGCATCGCGTTCGCCCGCATGATCGCCGACAGCCCCACCCTCACCGCCCGGCTGCGCGAACTGCACGACCAGCGGGAGGAGGCACTCGCCGCGGCGCTGACCGCCGCCGCCCCCGACTCCGCCCCGGCCATCGCGCCCCTGTCCGGCGCCGCCCTGATCGCCGCGGCGGACCGGCTGCTGTTCCGGCGCATCCAGGAACTCACCCTGGCCGGTCGCACCAATGACGAGATCGAGGCCACGCTCCTCCCGGAGGCCGACCACCTCCGCACCCTCCTCGCCGCCGCCCTCGCCGACGACCCCACGGCCATGACCTGGTGACGTCGACGCCCACGGCCGGGTCGGGGCTTCGACGGACTCCGGCCGGAGCGGGGGCGGTGGGCGCCGGAGCGGTCAGCCGGTGGCCGGGAGGGCCAGGGCCCGCACGAGCTGGGTCAGTTCCTCCTGGAAGAGCTTTTGCGGGCTGACCGTCTGGGTGCGCAGGTGGCCGTAGACCTCCAGGGACACCAGGCCGTGCAGGCGTCCCCAGATGCGCAGGGCGAGCGCGACCGCCGCGGGCGGCAGCTCCGGGAACGCCGGGCGGACCTTGTCGAGCAGGCCGGGGTCGAAGTCGGACCACTCGAACTCGCTGGTCGCGTAGAGGTGTCGGGCGTGCGGCCAGGCGGCCGCGGCGAGCCCCGCGAGGCCGGTGCAGACGCGGCGCGCGGCGTCGGGGGCGGCGCCGCCGGCCGGGGCGCGGTAGCCCGGGACGGGGTCGCCGTAGATCAGTCGGAAGCCCTCGGGGTGGGCGAGCGACCAGTCGCGGAAGGCGGTCGCCCAGGACTGGATCCGCGCGGCCGGATCCAGCGGCGCGCCGGTTTCCCACGCGGTGTCCACGGCGTCGGCCAGGGCTGTGTACACGTCGTTGATCAGCGTGGTGACCAGGTCGTCGCGGGTGGGGAAGTAGCCGTAGATGGCGTTCGCGGTCATGCCCATCTCGCGGGCGATCGCACGCAGGGTGATGGCGTCAGGGCCGCCCGAGGCCATCAGGGCCAGCGCCACGCTCTTGATCTCGGCCGTCGTCTCGGCCCGCAGCCGCTCACGCCTGCCCTGGCCGCCCGCTGTCCCTGTCCCTGTCCCTGTCCCTGTCCCTGTCCCTGTCCCTGTCACGCAGTAACTCTACAGCGTTTGCTTAGTATGCGGGGTGTAGTAACTTCACGGCGTATAGTTTCTGAGAGGCGTCACCTTCGGGTGGCGTCCGCGAACAGGGGGAGAAGTCATGCGCATCGGAGTCATCGGAGCGTCGGGGACCATCGGCAGCCGGGTCGTCACCGAGGCCGTCGGCCGGGGGCACCACGTCGAGGCGTACAGCCGTGACCCGGAGCGGGCGGCGGGCGCGGAGCGGCGGGAGAACGTCACCTGGGCCGGGGTCGACGCCCTGGACCCGGCGTCCATAGCGGCCGTGCTGCCCGGGCTCGATGTCCTGATCAGCGCGTTCCAGCCCGGCAACGCCGCGCAGGACATGGCGGACACGCTGCGCCGCTCGATCGCCGATCCCACGGTGTACGCCACCGTGGCGCGGGCCCTCCTGAAGGCCCTGGAGAGCCACCCCCGCACCCGGCTCGTCGTCATCGGCGGCGCGGGCAGCCTGGAGGTCGCGCCGGGCGTGGTGCGCGCCGACTCCGACGAGCTGCTGCACGCCACTCTCGACGAGGTCGGGCTGCCCCGCGAGTACGCGGCGGCGGTGCGCGGCCACCGGGACGCCCTGAACGTCCTGCGGACCTCGAACCGGCTGTGGACCTACTTCAGCCCGGCCGAGGACATCGCCCCCGGCGAGCGCACCGGCCGCTTCCGGGTCGGCGGCGACCAGCCCGTCCTGGACGCCGACGGCCGCAGCCGGGTCTCCGCCGAGGACGCCGCCGTCGCCCTGATCGACGAGGTGGAACTGCCGCGCTTCGTCCAGCGCCGCTTCACCATCGGCTACTGAGGCCTGGGCCGCCGAAAGAACCCGGCGGCCGCCGCAACGACCCGGCCCGAACGCGCGGTGGCCGCCACGGAGTTCGTGGCGGCCACCTGGTGCGGCACTGCGGACGACGGGGCCGCGCTCGGCCCCGGTGCGTCAGTGGTTGCCGGCGCCGTTGCCCGAGAGGATCGGGATGTCGTTGAGGATGTGCGACAGCGGCTCGTCGCCCTTGGCCTGCGTGGAGTTCTCGGTGCACTGCTGGTTCTGCGGGGCCGACAGGACACTGATGTCCTGGACCGCGACCGGCACGACACCGACGAGGGAACCGACGTTGAGCTTGGCGGGCAGGCCGATGCAGGGCTTGTTGAGCGAGCCCTGGACCAGGGACATCTGCGGGCTCATGTTGCCGTGCGTGGCGGAGTTGCCGAACGTCTGCTCGGCGCCGTTGCCGCTGACGGACGTGGTGCCCGCGTCGTTGCCGATGGCCATCGCGGAGGGGGCGGTGACGGCCGTCATGCCGGCGGCGGATGCGGCGATCGCGGCGGTTGCCAAGATCTTCTTCATGGTGAGGAAATCCCTTCGGAGACAGGCTCCGTTGCGGAGCCGCATGGTGGTCAACTGACCGATGGAACCGTGGTTTCGGCGATTACCTCGGTCGGCCGATTAGTGTGCTGAGCGGAGAAACGGACGGCGCTGCGAGAAGCCGTCGACCGGTCCGGGAAGCCCAAAACAGCGGGCCGCCGAGGAGAGGTGGCGGCCCGCTGGACTTGGTGCCGGTGTCAGTGGTTGTTGACGCCGTTGCCCGAGAGAACCGGGATGTCGTTGAGCAGGTGCGACAGCGGCTCGTCGCCCTTGGCCTGCGTGGAGTTCTCCGTGCACTGCTGGTTCTGCGGCGCCGACAGGATCGGGATGTCCTGGACGGCGACCGGCACCAGGCCGACGAGGGAGCCGACGTTGGCCTTGGCGGGCAGCGCGATACAGGGCTTGTTGAAGGAGCCCTGAATGAGCGCCATCTGCGGGCTCATGTTCCCGTACGTGGCGGAGTTGCCGAACGTCTGGGAGGCGTGGTTGCCGCTCATCGTCTGGGTGCCGTTGTCGTCACCGATGGCGGACGCCGTGGAAGCAGTGGCAGCCGACGCACCGACGACGGAAGCCGTGACCGCGGCCGCAGTCATAACCTTCTTGAGCACAGCATTTCCCTTCTGGATATGAACCCCGTCCGTGGAGCACCCTGAGCAACTGTCACGGCGGTGCGGGGTTGCTGCTGTTCACTCTTATGGCCCACCAATGGCCCGGATGCGGGCCATTGGTGGGCATGGGGGCGGGTGGCGTTGTGCGGATAATCCGATGGTTCGGTACGGCGCCGCTCATGGTGGTGCGCATTTATGTGAATGCGCCGGGTGCCACCGGTCCGCGGAAAAGATCCGATGGAGTGAATGAGCGGAACCAAACGTCCGACGGTGAGTTGAGCAGCCCGCAGTAACCTGTGCTTCTGCCCAGAAAAGGAACAGCAAATGCTCAAGAAGGCAATGGCAGCGGCTGCGGTCGCAGTCTCCGTCGTCGGTATCTCAGCCACCGCAGCCCCTGCCGCGATGGCCATCGGTGACGACAGCGGCACGCAGTCGGCGAGCGGCAACGGCGCCAAGCAGGCGTTCGGCAACTCCGCCACCAAGGGCGACATGAGCCCGCAGCTGTCCCTCGTCCAGGGATCCCTGAACAAGCCCTGTGTCGGCCTGCCGATCAAGGGCAACGTCGGCGCCCTCGTCGGCCTGGTGCCGGTCGCCGTCCAGGACATCCCGATCCTGTCGGCGCCGCAGAACCAGCAGTGCACCGAGAACTCCACGCAGGCCAAGGGCGACGAGCCGCTGTCGCACATCCTCAGCGACATCCCGGTGCTCTCGGGCAACGGCGCGCACAACGGCTGACCGTCACGCCGCAGCGACCGCACGGGCCGCCCCGACTCCTTCGAGCGGGGCGGCCCGAGCGGCTTTTCCATGCCCGCCCCGGTAATTCGGACGGTCTCGGCCAGGGCCGTTTCGGCCAGGGCTGTTTCGACCAGGTAGGTTTCTTCCCTGACGGTTTCGTCGGGAATTCGGACGCCGACTTCTTCGCGTACGGATTCTTGTATCCCGGTACGTAATACCCGGGCGGCAGCAGTCGGGTGAACCTGGGAATTCCGGGGCGCTGCTGGTTTCTTCTGCTCCAGGTGCTCGTTGGTCAGGACTCAGGTCGCGGTGCGGGTGAAGATACTGCCCGCCCGGCTCTCACCGCCGTTTAGGCGCGACCGGTCAGAAGGGAAGATCTGTGAAGCTCAAGAAGAGCGCAACCGTCATCGCTGGTGCTGTCCTGGCACTGAGCTTCGGTGCCCCGGCATTCGCCGACGCGGGTGCCGACGGCGTGGCCGCCCACTCCCCGGGTGTTCTCTCCGGCAACCTCGTGCAGGTTCCCGTCCACGTTCCCGTCAACGTGTGCGGCAACAGCGTTGACCTGCTCGCGCTGCTGAACCCGGCGTTCGGCAACACCTGCGTCAACGACTGACGTACTGACGTAGCGACCCGGCGCTCCAGGCCGTGTCACCGCCGGCCTTGGCAGGCCTCAGGGCCCCAAGGCCGGCTCTCCTTCGCTCAACGGCCCCAAGGCCGGCTTCCCTTCGCTCACAGGAAGACCACTAGATTGCGACAGGCCCTCACCAAAGGGGTGCTCTCGGCGGCGGCCGCCACGAGCATCCTGTCCCTGCCCGGCCAGTCCGCGTTCGCCGCAGCCGATGCGCACGGACAGGCCACGGGCTCGCCCGGCTTCTTGTCGGGCAACAGTGTGCAAGCCCCGCTGGAGGTGCCGCTGAACGTCTGCGGCAACTCGGTGAACGGCGTGGGCGCGGGAAACCCGGCCATGGGCAACTCGTGCGCGCACACCTCGTCCCCGACCGCCGAGCGGGCACCGGAACGTGCGGCTCCGCCGCAGCGCGAGGCCGCGCCGAAGCCCGCGCCCGCCCCCGTGCCCAGGCCCGCACCCAACCCCGCGCCCGCACCGGAGCGCGCGGTCTCCGAGCCCGCCCCGGCGCCCGCCCACGCTCCCGCCCCGAAGCCCGCGGCCGAGCCGGCGACCCCGAAGTCGGCGACCCCGGAACCTGCGACTCCGCAACCCGCGCACGACGACGGCGGTGCCCGTGCCGACGGCGAGGCGTCCCACTCGCCGGGGCTGCTTTCGGGCAACCTGCTCCAGGCCGCGTTCGACGTGCCGGTCAACGCGTGCGGCAACGCCGTCGCGGTCGTCGCCGCGCTCTCCGGGACCACCGGCAACACGTGCGACCAGGCCCCCGAGGAGACGCCCCCGGAGCCGAAGCCGCACGTCCCGCCGGTCAAGCCCGAGCCTCCCGTCGAGCGGGTCACGCCGCCCGAGCCGCCCCGGGCGCCGCGCACCGTCCCCCGGGCCCCGGAGTTCCTGAAGGCCGCCGCGACCGCCCGGCCTTCGCGTCCCGTCGAGGCCCCGGAGCACGCCGCCCAGCTCGCCGCGACCGGCATGGACCAGAACGCCCTCGCAGCAGCCGCCGCCAGCGCCGGACTGCTGGTCGGCGGGGCTCTCCTCTACCGGCGCGGACGCAGCACGTCCTGAACCGCGCCGGAGCGGAGCGGAGCCAGAAGCAGCAAGAGGCAGCAAGAGCAGCAAGAGGCAGTACGAGCAGGAGCAGTACGAGCAGAAGCAGCAAGAGCTGGCGCAGCAAGAAGCAGAAGCACGAGGCGCGGCAGCGCCGGAGCGGACGGGTCGACGGCGGCCCGTCCGCTCCGTGCGTGGGGGCGCCCGTCAGCGCCCGGGCGCCCCACTCCCGTACGACGCCGTCACGGCGGCCCCCGCACCCCGGGCCACCGGCACCGCGCCCGGCCGCCGCACCCGCCGTCGTACCCCCGCCACCAGGCGGGCCGCCGTGAAGCCCGCGCCCTGGACGAAGCGCATCGCGGGGCCGAAGCTCGACGCGGTCGGCAGGCCGGCGACGAACAGGCCGGGCAGGGAGGTCTCGAAGGCGGTGTCCACGTACGGGGCGCCGTCGGCGAGTTGGCGCAGCGTGTCCCTGACGTCCAGGTCGAGCACGTCGATGCGGTGGGTCAGGGCGCGGAAGCCGGTGGCCGCGAGGACGTGGTCGGTCTCGAAGACGGCGGCGCCGTCCGGGCCGTGGGTGGACAGGAGGACCTGTCCGTCGTGGCGGCGGGCGCCGGTGAGCCGGTGTCCGGTGACGATCTCGATCGCTGCGGCTGAGCGCGCCGCGCCAGCCGCCGTCGGCGCGCCGCACGGACCCGCCTCCACGCGGTCCCGCACCCACCAGGCGCCCGCCGGGCCGAGGGCGGTGGCACTGACGCGGGCGCGGGTGGGTTCGGGGAGCAGGCGGAAGAGGCCGGGGCGTTCGGCGTAGAACCAGTTGCGCCAGCCGCAGCCGAGGCCGCTGTGCGGGGCGCGTGCCGACTGCCACCAGGGGCGGCGCAGGGCGGGCGGAAGGGTGTTCCAGCGCACCTGCGGGGCGCGCGCCAGGACGCGTACGCGGGTGCCCTGTTCGGCGAGGAGCGCGGCCGTCTCCAGGGCGGCCTGGCCCGCGCCGAGGACCGTGACGTCCTTGTCGCGCAGGGGGCCGAGGTCCGCATGGTGGCTGCTGTGCGAGACGTGGTCGGGGCCCAGGCCCCGTACCAGGGAGGGGATTTCGACGAACGGCATGACGCCGACGGCGAGTGCCACCGTGCGGCCGTGGCAGGTCTCGCCGTCGGCGGTCGTGACGGCGAAGCCGTCCGGGAGCGGGCGGACGGACCGGATCAGGCGCTCGTCGACCGGTGGCGCGGCCCGCTCGGCGAACCACAGGCCGTACGCGGCGAAGTGCTCCACCGGCAGCGGGACTCCGTGCTCCGCGCGCAGGCTCTCGCGGGCGCAGTACGCGGCCAGGCCGTAGCGGGCGCCGGGGTCGGAGAGGTCGGACGCCCAGGGCTCCGACTTCAGGAACATGCCGCGCGGCATGTGGTCGCGCCAGGAGGCCATGGGCCTGCCGAAGACGCGTACGTCCAGGCCGGACGCCGCGGCGTGCGCGGCGATGGACAGGCCGTAGGGGCCCGCTCCCACGATCAGCAGGTCATGCATCGGTGACCGCTCGCTCTCTGTTCGTCGTGCCGGTCAGGGGGGTGCCGGACAGGGTGGTGCCGGTCAAGGTCGGGGCGGTCAGGTTTGTGCCGGTCAGGTTCGGGGTGGACAGGACGGCGGGGGAGGTCTCCCGCGCCCTGGTGGACAGGGTCAGGAGGATGTTCTGGGTGCCGCCCGCGATCCTGGCGCGCGCGTGGCGCAGGACGTGGCGGCGCCAGCGGCGCCACAGGTCGGCGGCCGGGGCCGGGTCGTCGGCGGCGTCGGCGCCGGACCAGGCGAACTCGGTGGCGGGCGGGCGCTGTTGCCGGGAGCTGCGGGGGCGGCGGGGGGCGAGCCGGGTGCGCAGGGCCGTCAGCGGCGCGTAGTTCTCCACCACGAAGGCGCGGCCCGGCAGCGGGTCCGGTGCCGGGACCGGGCGGTGCGTCAGGTCGAGGTGGGCGGCCCGCACCACGTCGGTGCCGGCGCCGTCCGTGAAGAGGCGGAACTGGGCGCCGGGGCGCGGGTTGAAGTCGAGCAGGTGGTACGTGCCGGTGCGGGCGTCCCTGCGGAAGTCCAGGTCGAACACGCCCCGGTAGCCGAGGCCCGCGAGCAGCCGCCGGACGAGCGCCCACAGGCCCGCGTCGTGCGCCCACTCGCCGACCGCGGTGAGCCCGGCCGCGCGGGGCCGGGCCCGGCGCTTGCGGCCCGTGCCGCCGCCGAACACCTCGCCGTCGCGGCCCACGTAGCCGTGCGCGAACCAGTCGGCGTCGGGGCCGCCGGGGACGTACTCCTGGAGCAGCAGGCGGCTGCCCGCGGCCGCGGCGCGCGCGTGCAGCGCCGCCGCCTCGCGCGGGGAGCGGACCAGGACGGCGCTGCGCAGGCCGCTGCCGCGGGGCAGCAGCCAGGGGCGGCTCCACTTCGCCACCACCGGGGTGCCCAGGTCGGTCACCGCCCCGGCCGCCTCGGCGGGCGTCGTGGGCGCGACCGTCGCGGGGTGCGCCACGCCGAGGCGGGCGCACAGCGCCGCGAGGGCGGCCTTGTCGGCGAGGCGGCCCGGCAGGCCGGGCGCGGGCCGGGGCAGCAGGTAGCGGTCGGCGAGGGCCTCGCGGACGGCGTCGACGGCGAGGGCGCCCGCGTCGTCCAGGGGGATCAGGACGGCGGGGCGGCCGACGCGGGCGGAGACGCGCAGCAGGGCGGCGCGGACGTCGTCGGGCGTGGCCGTGGGGGCGGGCGGCGGGTGCATGCGGTGGAGATGGCGGGAGCGGGCGACCGGGCTGTGCGCGTCGTCGGCGACCAGGTGCACCTCCACCCCCTCCCGGCCCAGGGAACGGACCGCGCCCAGCGTGCCGTGGTGAAAGGGATTCCGGTCGATCCGCAGCAGGACCGCGGGAACGCGTGTGTCCAGAGAATGCAAGGTCGGCCTTACTCATCGCTCGCCCAATGGGGCGATGTGCGGTCACAGAGGATTAAGGACTCGATTGGCGTAAAAGAAATACATATGACGGAACGTCAGTGATGTGTGTGGCCGGTGCACGAGGAGCAGTCATGAACCCACGGCGTAGCCAACGCAGTAAACGACTGGGGCGACGCGGAAAACGGCTCGCCCTCGTCGCAGCCGGAATCATCGCGTCGACGGCGGTGACCGCCGTTCCCGGAAACGCCGCCGGGAAGGCGCCCGCGGACGACCCGACGCCCGTGCCGGCGCCCGCGCAGAGCCCGGCCCCCGCACCCGCCGAGACCCCCGCCCCCTCGGGAAGCAGCCCCGCCCCCGCCGACCCCCAGCTCCCCGCCATCGGGGCCTACCTCGACTACGGCCCCCTCGGCGTCGACCGCATGACCGAGCTGAGCAAGTGGCTCGACGGGACCGAGCTGCGGGTCGGGCACACGTACCTCCCGGGTGACCGGTGGAGCAACATCGAGGGCGCGCCGCGCTTCCTGGAGAGCTGGGCGGCCTGGCGCAAGGCCAAGGACGACCGGATGTTCGTCCTGAACGTGCCGATGCTGGAGCGCAACGAGGACCGCGTCGGTGACTGGCAGGTGCGCGCGATGCTGCGGCAGGGCGCGTCCGGGCTCTTCGACGAGCACTTCCGCGTCCTCGCGAAGCGGCTTGTCGACCTCGGGGTGCCGGACACGGTGATCGTGCTCGGCTGGGAGATGAACGGCACCACGTACACCCATCGTTGCGGTCCGGATCCGGAATCCTGGAAGACGTACTGGAAACGAATCGTCACCACGATGCGTTCGGTGCCGGGGCAGAAATTCAAGTTCGATTTCACCCCGAATCGCGGTCGGGACGCCATTCCGTGGACCGATTGCTATCCCGGTGACGATTCGGTCGACATCATCGGCCTCGATTCGTACGACCAGCCCAGCGGTGTGACGTTCGACCAGCAGGTCACGGAGGAGTACGGGCTCCAGCACCACGTGGATTTCGCGAAGGCCCACAAGAAGCCCATCTCGTATCCCGAATGGGGGCTCTTCCGCAACGGCGACAACGACGAGTACATGCGCCGGATGCTGAAGTGGATGGCCGAGCACAAGCCGCTGTACAACACGGTCACGGACTACTGCCCGCACGGTGTGTGGCAGTGCAAGGACAACCCCAAGTCCACCAAGGTGTACCGCGAGGCGCTCTCCGGCCTGCCGGTGAACCCGACGCCGAAGCCGACCGAACCGACCACTCCGGTACGGCCGCCGCTCTGTTCGCCGCTGGACCTGGGCGACTGGGTCGAGTACTGGCTGGGCGGGAAGCTGTGCCTGCGGTTCGACTGGTGGGAGCGCAAGGAGCGGCCGCGCGCCTGAGGGGGCGCGTGGGTCGCGGGGGTGGCTCGGCCCGGCGCGGTGGCGGAACCTTCACGGGGGAGTTCCGCCACCGGGCCGCCCCTCGCGTGCGCGCCGCTGCTGCCGCAGCCGCCGTTCCCTGCGCACTTCTCGCGCCCACTCCCGCGCCGCCGCCTCGCCCGCGGCGGCCGCGAGCAGGGGGGCCGTCCGCGCGTGGGCGAGCAGGAAGCGGCGGTTGGGGGCCGGGTCGGGGCGCCAGTGGTGTTTGTACGGTTCGTCGCCGCGCAGCAGGGACAGGGTGCGCGGGCGGTCGCCCGCGGTGTGCCGGGTGGAGGCGTCGAGCAGCATCGTGGCCACGTCGACCTTGCGTTCGCGCAGGCGCGGGTGGGCGCCGTAGAGGTAGCCGCCCGCGACCCGCGCGGACAGCAGGGTGACGTCGGCGGCGAGGACCTCCCCGTCGACGCTGAACTCGGTGACCACGGCGTCGCCCGCCGCCACCATGGGGCGCACGGAGCGCAGCAGGTGCTCGCGGAAGCGCGGCCGGAGGTGTTCGGTCGTCACCCTGCGCCCCTGCCACTGGAGTTGGTGCAGCCGAAGCAGCGTGGCCACGGCGGTCTCCACCTCGTCGGCGGGTACGACCCGGGCGCGCACGCCGACCGCCGTCAGCTTGCGCAGTTTGGCGCGGGCGCGCTGGGCCGTCGCCGTGGGCAGCCGCTTCAGGAGCTCGTCGACGGGCAGCGGGGGCAGTTCGAGGCAGGGGGAGTCGGTGAGTTCGCGGCGCGGGCCGCGCCACCGCTCGTACACGCTCTCGACGCAGGCGCCGGGGCGGGCCTCGCGGAAGTCGATCAGGGTGCCGCGGGCGAGCCCGCGCAGCCCCTCGGTGAGGGCGTCCGCCGCGCGCTCGCGGCCGTCGGCGGCGAGCAGCACGTCAGCGAAGTCCGAGATCGCGCCGCCGATCGGCCGCAGCGCCGGGACCGGCCGGTACGTCCGCATCAGCGGCGCCGCCGCCACCAGGTCGCCGCCGTCGCGGACGAGCAGCACCCGCAGCCGCCCGGGACGGCCGTACGACCGCCACCACGACGTCAGCCAGGCGTGGCTCTGGAACGGCGTCGCCTCCTCGCACCGCTCGTACAGCCGCCGCCAGGGCCCGGCCAGGGACGCGAACTCGGCCTCGTCCACGCAGAGTCCGGTGGTGAGCCCGGACCGGGTCGCCGTCGTCACGCGCCGCCCCGGACCTCGGCGGACGCGGGCCCCGGCACGGCGCCGCCGGGCAGCGTCCTGGCGGCGGCGCGCGGGCGCACCAGGAGGCCGAGGCCGCCGAGCAGGCCGCCCGCGCACAGGCCGACCAGGGCGGTCACCGGGGCGGACAGCGAGGAGGGCGCGGTGGGCGCGACCGCGCGGGAGAACGGCAGGAGCTTGACCCGGGTGCTGTCCTTGGTGTGGCCGGCGCTCGTGGTGAGGGCGCGGGACACCGCGTTCGCGAGGGTGGCGGCGTCGCCCGCCCGGTCGGCCGACGCGGACACCGAGATCATGGGGGCGTCGGGGGAGGTCGCGACCTTGACCCGGTCCTGCAGTTCGGTGGGCGAGACGCCCGCGGCGATCTGGGCGTCCCCGAGGACGGCGAGCTGGGTGGCGACCCTGCCGTAGGCCTGCGCGAAGCCGAGGGCGGTGGCCGGGTCGGCCTTGGCGCCGGGCACGGCGACGACGTAGCTGGTGGCGGTGTACTCCGGGGTCTGGAGCAGCCCGTACGTGCCGCCCGCGAGGGCGCCGAGGGCCGCGCAGGCCGGCAGGACGGTCCAGCGGGGGAGGCGGGTGAGGGGGGCCAGGAGGGTGCGGACGGTGAGGAGGGTGCGGCGGGGCGGGAGTGAGGTGTCGGTGGTGCCCGGGGCGGTGGTGCCCGGGGCGGTGGTGGCGGACGGGGCTTGAGCGGTGGACGTGCCGCCGGTGCCGCCCGTGCCCCCTGCCGTACCGCTGGACTTGGTGTTGGACTCGGTCGTGCCCGAGGGGGCGCTCGAAGGGGCGCTCATGGGGAGTTCACCTCCTGGTTCGGGCCGGTGAGCACGGACGCGTAGACGTCCATCAGCCGACCGGCGCTGCGGGTGATGTCGTAGTGCCGCACCGCGGCGGGTGCCGTGCGCTGCGGCGGTGGTCCTGATCTGCGCAGGCCGTACAGGACCTGCGCGAAGGAGTCGGGGTCGCTCGCGCAGTACGCCGAGTTGGTGCGCTCGTGCGCGGGCAGCCCCTCGATGGCGGGGCAGGACGCGTAGAGGACGGGAAGGCCCGAGGACAGGCCCTCCACGAGGGCGAGGCCGAACGCCTCCTCCGGGGACGGGGAGGCCAGCGTGTCCATGGCGGACAGCAGCGACGGCAGATGGGTGGCGGCGTGCTCCGGGCCGCGGTCGCCGCCGTCACGGCCGGCACCACCGGAACCACCGTCCTCGTGCGTGGTCTCGCCCGCGAACCGCACCCGGTCGGCGAGGCCGAGGCGCCCGGCGAGGCGGCGCAGCTCCGGCTCCTGCGGGCCCGACCCCACCAGGAGCACCCGTACGTCGGACGGGAGTTGGGCGGCGGCGCGCAGCAGGACGTCGAAGCGCTTGCCCTCGGCGAGCCGCCCCACGCCGCCGATGACGAACGCGTCCGCGGGCAGGTCGAGGCGCTCGCGCGCGGCCGCGCGCGCGGCCGGGTCGAAGCGGAAGCGCTCGGCGTCGATGCCGTTGGGCACCACCCGGATGCGCTGCCAGGGCACGCCCCACCGGTTGAGGCGGGCGCCGACGGCCGGGGACACGGCGACGGTCATCCGGCCGAGCCGCTCCCCGGCGAGGTACAGCGCGCGCACGCCGGACGTCAGGGGGCGCCCTTCCATCTGCGAGTCGCCCAGGGAGTGTTCGGTGGCCACGACCGCGCGCACCCCGGCGAGGCGGGCCGCGATCCGCCCGTACAGGCAGGCGCGGTAGAGGTGGGTGTGGACGACGTCGTAGCGGCCCGCGCGGATCAGCTTGACCAGGCGGGGCAGGGCGGCGAGGTCCCGGTTGCCCGCCATGTCCAGGTCGGTGACGCGGGTGCCGTCGGCCGTGATGCCGCGGGCGACGCTGCCCGCGTTGGTGAGGGTCAGGACGTCGCAGGTGGCCGGTACGTGGCGGAGCAGCAGGCGCAGTTGCTGCTCGGCGCCGCCCATGCCGAGCCCGGTGATGATGTGCAGGACCCTCACGCGGTCACCGCCGCCGGGAGCGGGGTGTGGCCGGGGCGCAGGGTGCGGCCGCGGGGCCCGCCGGTGGCCTGCTTCAGGCGCAGCCGCAGGGCGGTGTCGCGCTGCCCGACGTGGATGCGGGGCAGGGCGAGCGGTCCGGTGAGGTCGCCGGGGGCGATGGCGCAGGCGTACGTGTACCCGGCGGCGCGCACGGCGGCCAGGACGCGGGGGTCCGCGTGGCCGTACGGGTAGCAGAATCCGCCGACGGCACGTCCCGTCAGGTCGGCCACGGCGGACCGGCTGTCCGCGACCTCGCGGCGCAGGGTGCCGTCGTCGGCCCGCGTGAGGTCGACGTGCGTCAGGCCGTGCGAGGCGACCTCCATGCCCTGCTCGGCGGCGCTGCGGATGCCGTCGGCGTCGAGCAGGGGCTTGCGGGGGCCCAGCGGGTCCCAGGCGTTGTCGCCGCCGAGGCGGCCCGGCAGGACGAAGACGGTGGCGGTGCAGGCGTGGCGGTGCAGCAGGGGCACGGCGTGGTCGAGGAAGTCGGCGTAGCCGTCGTCGAAGGTGAGCCCCACGAGGCCGTGGCCCTGCCCCCGGCGGCACGCCTCCAGGAGCCGGTCCATGGACACCCCGCGCAGGCCGCGGCGGGCCAGCCAGGTGAGCTGGGCGTCCAGGCGGTCGGGGGAGACGGTGATGTTGTACGGGTCTTCGGTGGGGGCGGCCACGGAGTGGTACATGGCGATCCAGCTCGCGGGTCGCGTCGGGCGGCGTGCGGGGGGCCCCGGGGGCGGGGTGGGGTGGTCGCCCGGGTGCGGGGCCGTGGGGGGTGCGCCGCGCTGCGCGCGGCGGTGTCTCCCACCCGCCCACCCGTCTCTCTCGTCCGTGGGGTGAGCGCCGGGGGCGGCCTGGTCGGGGTTCGGGCGGTCGCCCGGGTGCGGGTCGGGGGTGGGAGGGCAGGTGCGGTGCTCGGGGTCGTCTGGTCGCGCGGGGCGGTCGGCGGATCGGGTGGGCTCCCCGGACGGCGTCCGGTCGCCGGGGCGCTCAGGTCTCCCGGATCGCGTGAAGTCAGCTGTCATGGCGTCGCTTTCGTGTGGCGGAGCTGGGGGCGCTGAGGCGCGCGGTCGCGGCGCGCAGAGCCGGTACGCCGAGCCCCCACCCGGCCGCCAGGAACGACACCCCCACCGCCAGGCCGCCCGTCGCCACCGCGGCCACGGGTGGGCCGACGTGGTGGGCGCACCAGGCGCCGAGACCCGCCGCGCACGCGGCCGCGAGGGTGAGGCGGCCCAGCTGCCCGGTGACGGCGCGCGTGCGCAGGGGGACGGCGCGCGGCCCGAGTGCGTGCAGCAGGAGCACCGCCGTGACGCAGATCCCGGCTGCGTTGGCGCCCGCGATGCCGTACACGCCCCACGTGCCCACCGTCAGGAAGCCGGTCCCGGCCGTCGTGAGGATGCCGACGCCCATCGCGGCCAGCGGCGCCCAGGTGGCCCGGCCGACGGAGAAGTGGGCGCGGGCGAGGGCGCCCACCAGCGTGTGGCCGAGCAGCCCGATGGCGTACACCCGCATGACGGCCGCCGTCGCCGCGGTGTCCGCCGCCGTGAACGCGCCGCGCTGGAAGAGGAGTCGGACCAGGTCGGGCGCGACGGCGACGATCGTCGCGGCGCCGCAGAGCACCACGCACCCGGCGAGCACGAGGTCCCGCTCGACCCGGTCACGGGCGCGCTCGGTCTCGCCCGCGGCAAGGGCCCGCGCGACCACCGGGAAGGTGACCGTGCACAGCATCAGCGACAGGACCATCGGCATCTGCGCGACCTTCTGCGCGTAGTTCAGATGCGAGATCGCCCCGGCGGGCAGCGAGGACGCGAGGAACCGCTCGATGAGCACCTGCGACTGGCGGCACAGCGCGAACAGCAGCACGGTCCAGATGACGGCCGTCTCCAGGCGTACGGCCTGCTCCCCCCGAGGCGCCTGCCGCCCCGCCGCCCCCGCCGCGCCCCGCAGCCGCAACTGCCGCCACAGGAAAGGCGCCTGCACGACCACCATCAGGACGCCGCCGAGGGCCACCCCCACCGCGGCCGCGCGCACGCCGAGCGGCGCGGCGAGCAGGAACAGGGTGGCGATGATGGCGGTGTTGTAGACGACGTACACGGCGGCGGGCGCGGCGAAGCGCTGGTGGGCGCGGAGGGCCGCGCTGCAGTACCCGGCGAGCCCGAAGCTCAGGGCACAGGTCGCCGTCAGCCGGGTGCAGTCCACGGCGAGCCCGGGGTCCGGCAGGCCCGGCGCGAGCGCGGCCACCAGGAGCGGGGCCGCGACGACGATCGCGAGGCAGGCGCCCACGAACCACAGGGTCATCCTCGGCAGCGAGGCGGCGACCAGGGCGCGTACCGGATCGGGTCCCCCGGCCCCTTCAGCCGCCGCGCGCCGCGCGAGCGCCAGGCTGAACGCGGGCACCAGGAAGAAGGCGAGCCCGTCCTCGATGAGCAGCGTCGCCGCCATCTCCGGCACGGTCCAGGCCACCAGGAACGCGTCGGTGGCGCTCCCGGCCCCGAAGAAGTGCGCGAGCACCTGGTCGCGCACGAGCCCGAGGAGGGACCCGGCGACGGTCAGGACGGCGGTGACGACGGCGGCCTTGGCGAGGAAGGCGTTGCCGGGGTCGGTGCCGGAGTCGGTGCCGGGGGGTGTGTCTGTACGGGGGGTGGGGTCCGGCCCGGCGGATGCGGTGGCTCCGGCCGGGCTCGGGGCGCTCTTCGCCGGAGCGGCGTCCGCGGTCGTCGCGCCCGGAACCGCCGCGCCCGGAACCGTCTCGGCCCCCGCCCCCGCCTCCGTGCCCGGCAACGTCGTCATCGCACCCCCGCCACGGCCCGCGACACGCCCGCCCCGTCCGAACTCCCGCTCCCACACGGGGAGTCGGCCCCGCCCACCGCATCGGCCCCGTCCGCGTACCCCACGCCGGAGACGCGCGCCGAGCCCTCCGCGCCCCCCTCGCACTCCCCCCGCCCCCGCAGCGCCCACCAGGCGCACCCGCCGAGCGCCACCGCCGTGAGCACCGTGGACGGGCCGCCGATGTCGGCGTACATGAAGTCGACGAGCTGCCAGACCAGCAGGCCGCAGGCCACGAGGGCGCAGTCGAGCGGCTCTCCCCTGCCCCCCGCCCGGCCTGCCCCGGCGCCCGCCCGGCCGTGCCGGGGCCGGACCCGCGTCCACCCGCGCACCGCGCACACCAGCAGCGCGAGCCAGCTGCCCGCGAGGGTGAGCAGGCCGAGGAGTCCCTGTTCGGCGAGGACGAGGAGGTACATGTTGTGCGGGGACAGCAGCGGCTGGCGGCGGAACTCGGCGCCCGCGCCCGCCGTGTCACTGCCGGAGGACAGGGCCAGGGAGGCGTGGCTGTCGCGGTGTTCGGGGAAGCCCTTGAGGCCGACGCCGGTCACCGGGTGGTCCCGCCACATGTCGACGGAGGCCGCCCACATCGCGTACCGGTCGGTGACGGACTGGTCGGGGGCGTCCGTGACGTCGGTGATGCTGGTCAGGCGGTCCTGGAGCAGCTGCGAGCCGAGGCCGAGCCCGGCCACCAGGACGACGCCCGCCGCCGCCCCCACGAGCGCGGCCCGCAGCGCGTGCCGCGCCCCGGCGAGCAGCAGGACCACCCCGCAGGCCGCCACCGTCGCGATCCACGCGCCCCGGCTGAACGACAGCGCGAGCGGCACGGTCAGCAGCCCCGCGCAGGTCAGCGCGGCGGCCCGCTGCCGGGGCGCGTGCGGCCGGAAGGCGAGGGCGAGCGCGGCGATCAGCCCGTACGACACCACGGTCGCCATCCCCATGACGTCCGTCGGCCCGAACGTGCCCACCGCCCGGATGTCCGCGCCCATGTACGACGCCCCGGTCCCGGTGAGGTTCTGGTGCACCCCGAGCGCGCCCTGGAACAGCGCGAGCCCGACGAACGCCCAGGCGAGCACCCGGAATTGGCGGGCGTCCCGGATCAGCACGAGGACGGCAGCGGGGACGAGGACGAAGACCTGGAGGTAACGCGCGGCCCCGGTGACCCCGGTCGCCGCCGACGAGGAGGCGCACGCGGCCGCGGCGATGCCGACGACGGGCAGGCCGACGACCACGGCGGCGCTCCGGGTCAGGGGGCGGCGCGCGGAGCGGACCACATGGACGAGGGCACAGCCGACGACCAGCGCGGAGAACGCGTCGGCGGGGGTGCCTCCGGAGCCGTCGCCCGCCGGGAGGGGGAGCGCGAGGAGGGCGAGGAGGACGACTACGGGGATGACGGGGAGGACGGTGGCCGCGTGGCGGAGGGCGGGGGGCAGCGAGGTACGCGGGTGCGGCAGGGCCTGGTCCACGCGATCAGCTCCCCGTGCGGCGCAGCAGGCATCCGACCGTGCGCAGCAGGATGCACAGGTCCTGCCAGAGCGACCAGCTGTCGATGTACGCGTTGTCGTAGCGGCACCGGTCCTCGATGGAGGTGTCCCCGCGCAGACCGTGGATCTGGGCGAGGCCGGTGATGCCGGTCGGCATCCGGTGGCGGTACGCGTACTGCGGGTGGCGCAGGCTGAACCGGTCGACGAAGAAGGGGCGTTCGGGGCGCGGTCCGACCAGGCTCATGTCGCCGCGCAGCACGTTCCACAGCTGGGGCAGCTCGTCCAGCGAGGTGCCGCGCAGGAACCGGCAGAAGGGGCTCATGCGGTGCTCGTCGGCGACGCTCCACCGGGTGGCCGACTCCTGGGGGTCGGCGGGGCGGTGGGTGCGGAACTTCAGGAGCGTGAACAGCCGTCCGTCCTTGCCGACGCGCTCCTGGCGGAACACCACACCCGGGCCCTCCGTGGCGCGGAGCACCAGCGCGCAGGCGAGCAGCAGCGGCCCGGTGAGCAGGAGCAGGGTGCCGGACACGGCGATGTCGAGGGCCCGTTTGCCCGCGCTCGGCCGCGGCCGGTCGGCGGCCACCAGCGGGCGGCAGCGGAATCCGGCCACGAACAGGGGGCGGGCGCGGTCGCGCGGCGCGGGCACGGCCGGGCCGCGCGGGTCGACCTCCCACAGCTCGCAGCCGAGTGAGCGCAGGGCGGCGGCGCGGGCGTCGTCGGCGGGGGCGCGGCCGGACAGGAGCAGGACGGCGCGGACGTCGTTCTGGATGACGGCACGGTGCAGTTCGTCCTCGGAGGACAGCAGGGGGAGTTCGGGCGCGGCGTCCCCGTGCTGCTCGGAGCCGCCGCCGGGCCCGCTGCCGGAGCCGCCGCCGGGCCCGCCAGGTCCACCACCTGGCCCGCCGCCGGGCCCCGCACCCCGTTCGAACTCGTCCGCGCGATCGGCGTAATCGGCGTAGTCGGCGTAATCCGTACGGTTCCCGTACTCGTAGTCCCCCGATTCCCCCGACTCCCCCACCACCCCCACCGGCCGCACCCCGCACCGCGGCCGCCGCAGCAGGGCCGCCGCCACGCTCCGTGCCTGGCCGCCGTGGCCGAGCACCAGGACGGGGCGGGGCCTGCGCGCGGCCGCCGCCCTGCGGTGCCAGTGCGCGAGGGCACGGCCGCCCGCGCCGAGCACGCCGTGCAGCGCGGCCGCGGTGAGCAGGGTGGCCGGGGGCACCGGCGGACACGGGGGGACGGCCGGGGCGAGCGCCGGGGTCAGGGCGAGGGCGAGGACCGCGGCGGCGCACCAGGCGAGGGCGATCCGCCAGGCGAGGGCGGGCAGTTCGTCGAGGACGGACGGTGCGAGCGTGTCCTCGTACAGCCCGCCCTGGGTGTTGAGGGCGAGGACGCCGATGAGGAGCAGGGCGAGCAGGGCCGGGGAGCGGTACGGGTCCGGGAGCAGCAGGGCGGCGGTCACGGCGGCGAACGCGTCGGCGGTGAGCGGGGCGAGGGCCCGGTGGCCGCGGTGGACGGGCGGTCCGCCGCGGCGTCCGGCGCTGCCGGCCGGTGCTCCCCGGGGAGCTACGACGAGCGGCCCGGTGCGGTGCCGCTCGTCCTGCCGTGGGTGTCCGGACGCCGAGGTGACGGTACGTTCCGCGCTCACGTGGTGCTGCACTCCCTGTGCTCGGTGGGCGCCGGGCCCAGAAGTTCGCGGTACACCGCTTCGACCGCGGCCGCCGTACGGCGCACGTCGTGGTGGTCGAGGACGTGCGCGCGCCCCTGTGTGCCCAGGGACTCCCGCAGGGCCGAGTCGCGCAGCAGGGCCGTCAGGGCGTCGGCCAGCGCGTCCGGGTCCTCGGGCGGGACCAGGGCGTGGGCGTGGTGCGCGGGCGGCAGGCTCTCGCGGGCGCCGTCCACATCGGTGAGGACGACGGGCCGGGCGCAGGCCATGGCCTCCAGGGGCGCGAGCGCCATGCCTTCCCAGCGGGACGGCTGGACGACCACGTCGGCCGCCCGGTACCAGGGCGCGGTGTCCTCGGCCGCGCCCACGAACATCACGGAGGAGCGGGCCGCCGCGGCCGACCCGGCGTCAGGCGGGCCTGCCCGCAAGCCGGTTGTCCTGGGCGGCCCGGTCGGCAGCCCTGTCGCGTGAGCGGGCCCCACCCGTGCCTCCGCCGTGCCGAGCGCCCCCGCCCGCAGCCCTGTCGCGTCAGTGAGTCCTGCCCGCGCTCCTTCCGCGTCGTGCGCCCCCGCCCGCACCCCCACCACGTCGCACGCCCCCGCCGACAGCCCCGCTTCACCGAGCCCCGCCTCACCGAGCCCCGCTTCACCGAGCCCCGCTTCACCGAGCCCCGCTTCACCGAGCCCCGCTTCACCGAGCCCCGCCTCACCGAGCCCCGCCTCACCGAGCCCCGCCTCATCCAGCCCCGCCCGCAGCGTCTCCGCGTCGGGTCCGTCGCCGACCAGCACGAGCCGGGCCCCCGGCACGCGCGCGGCCACCGTCGGCCAGGCGCGGAGCAGCACGTCCTGCCCCTTCTGGCGGCACAGCCGACCGACGCAGACGACCCAGGGGGCGTCCAGCACCCGGGGAGCGCCCGGCCCACCCAGCTCGTCCAGCAGGTCCAGCCCGTCCGGCGTGCCCAGTGCGCCCGGCCGGTCCAGCCCACCGAACCCGTCCAGCCCACCGAACCCATCCGGCCCACCGAACCCATCCGGCCCACCCGTACCGCCCACACCCCACAAGCCGCCCCCCGCCGCAAGCAGCCCCGCGCGCGCCGCGCGCCGGTCGGCGGGGACGAACCGCTCCGGGTCGATGCCGTTCGGCACGATGGAGCAGGGCCCCGTGATGCCCGCGCGGCGGCCGGTGTCCCGTTCCGCCTCGCTGACGCACAGGGTGCGGGCCGTCCAGCGGGCCGCGTGCCGCTCCCAGGTGCGGGCGAGCAGCGCGACGCTGCCGTCGACGGCCTCGAACGACCAGGCGTGCGGCTGGAAGACGGTCGGTACGCGCCCGCGCACGGCGACCCGGGCCGCGAGCCCCGCCTTCGCGCTGTGCGCGTGCACGAGGGTGGGCCGGACGGCGTCCACGATCCGGGCGAGGTCGCGCACCTCGGCGCGCAGGCCGGGCCCGGGGGAGCGGGCGGCCGCCCACGGGTGCACGGGCACGGGCGCCGCCGAGCGGGCGAGGGTGCCGCCGTCGGGGCAGGCCAGGTGCACGTCGATGCCCGCGGCGCGCTGCGCCCTGACGAGGTCGGTGACGACGCGGGCGACGCCGCCGTCGACGGGCTGGCTGACGTGCAGGACGCGCGGCGCGGGGGAGGAGTTCGACGGCAGTTGCATGCACGACTCCTTGAGTTCCTAGGGTCAGGACGACGGAATACGCGCTACCGCTTCACGTCGACGGCGGCGAAGAGCACACCCGTCCAGGCCGCGTCCCGCCGCGCGGACATCCGCACCGTCAAGTCGCCGCGCTGTCCGCGCAGCCGGTCGGGCAGGCGCAGCACGTCGGAGTCGTAGCCCAGGGTGTTGGCGTACGCCGGGCTCCTGCGGGCCGGCCGGCCGGGCTCGCTGACGGTCGAGTTCAGTACGTCGTCGGCGGGGTTGGCGCGGTCCGAGAGCGGCACGGGCCTGCCGCGCCCCGCGGACACGTGCACCGCGTCCCCGCGCACGCCCCGGTCGCCGTCGTACGCGACGAGCTCGACGACCCCGCCGCCCGCCGCACCGGGCGCCACGGGAACGCCCTTCATCCGCACCGTGTGCCGCTGCCCCGGCACGCCGAACGAGTCGAACCCGTCCCACAGCGCGAGCGACCGCTTCGGCAGCGCCGCGTTCTCGTACGCCACGACCAGCGTCCAGCCGCCCCACGCCCCGGCCTTGGAGTGCCCCATCGCCACATTGACCTGCGCGACCGTGTAGAGCCCCGAGCCGGAGCCGCGGACCAGCGAGGTGACGTCGGCGGACGCCTGGAACGCGTCCGCGCCGCCCGCGACCCGGTGGCCGGTCAGGGTGTCGGCGAGGACGGCGCGGTAGCTGCCGCCGGGCTCGGCGATCAGGACCCGGCCGTTGTCCTTGGGCGGCTTCTGCTCCCCGACGCGGAGGTTGCCGCCCCAGTACAGGCGGGCGTACGAGACCCGGGACCCGGCGGGAAGGCGGACCTCGCCCGCGCTGGAGTTGTACGTGTTCGGGTCGCGGTCGATGTCCGTGTAGAACATCTCGAAGTCGTGGTTCGCGCCGGGTCCGCCGCGCCGCACGTCCGCGCACGGGGCCGCCGCGCGGGACACCGGGCGGCGGCAGGTGATCGCCGAGTTGGCGGCCCGGACGATCCCGCCGTGCTGGACCGCGTGGTAGCGCTGTGCGAAGGCGATGCGGGGCTTCTCGCCCGCGGGGGCGGCGGTGGCGGCGGTGTCTGTGCCCGGGGCCGCGGTGCCGGTGCCGGTCAGCGAGAGGCACCCGGTGAGGGCGAGCAGGACGGCGAGCACACGACGCGGGCCCAGAAGATGACGCATGACGGCACTGGCCTTCCACGGTGCGGTTAATCGCATTAAATGTGTGGATCTGAGCGCGTATGACGGAAATAGACTCAGAAGGAAGCGCAACAGTAGCGTTTATTGCGGGAGTTTCTGATGACTTGGTGGCGTGTGTCGGATTGGTGAAGCGTGTGGCCGAACCGCGAGCAAGACATCACTCATCTGGGCGCACAACCGACGGTCGGGGAACTCAGTTGATCCCCACACCGGGCATCACGCACGGCTTTCAGCATCACCAGCATCGGAACAAGGAGCAGTACTCCATGTCGCGTACCAGCAAGGCCCTCGCCCTCTCCGCCGTCGCCGCCGCAGCCGTCGCGGGTGGCGCCGGTGTCGCCGCCGCCGACAGTGGCGCGCAGGGTGCGGCCACCCACTCCCCCGGCGTCGTCTCCGGCAACGCCATCCAGGTGCCGGTGCACGTTCCCGTCAACGTGTGCGGCAACAGCATCAACGTCATCGGTCTGCTGAACCCGGCGTTCGGCAACACCTGCGTCAACGACTGACGTACGGCCGTTCGGCGTACAGCGCCTGACGCACAGTCGGCACAGCGGCGGTCGTCCCCGGTCCCGGGGGCGGCCGCCGCTTCGTGTGCGCGCGCATCCGGTCGGAGTACTCCGGTACCCCGTATGGACGTCCGTACGGCGGGTCGTCGGGCGCCCGCCGCCCTTCCTTCTCACCTGCGCCGATGCCGGTTTCCCCGAGAGCGACACGCCACAGTGCGTGGTCGCTCGGTTGCGGACAGTGGGTGCCGTTTAGACGGTGATCACAGGATCTGACGCACCACCGAAAGGGAACTGACCCATGCGAGCTCTGCCTGTACGGCGCATCGCGACCACCTTCCTGTGCACCGCGCTGCTCCTCGGCACCGCGGGCCCCGTCTATGCCGCGACCCACGACGACACGGCGCGCGAGGCCGCGGCGGCCGCGCCGCAGGCGCCCGTGCCCGGCGCCGACGCGCTCCTGGCGCAGGTGAAGACGCTCGGCGACATCGGCGGCGTCCTCAAGCCGGTCACCGACCTGCTCGACGCCGCCCTCAAGGCGGACAACGGCCAGCTTCCGGCGGCGGACGCCACGAAGCTCGGGGACGCCGTCAAGACCGCGATCGCCGCGGTCACGGCGGCGGCCCCCAAGGGCGCCGAACTCCCCGCCACCCCGCAGCTCCCGGCCACCCCGCAGCTCCCGGCGACCCCGCAGCTCCCGCTGGGCGGCGCGCCGGCCGCCCAGGCGCCGATGGACCTCAAGGGCGACGCCCTGGCCGCGCTGCAGAAGGCGGTCGACACCCTCCTCAAGGCCGTCACCGGCGGCGACCCGACGGCCGTCCTGCCGGCGGCGACCGCGGTCGTCACCGGCCTGGTCAACGTCGTCGTCGCCACCGTCCTCGGCGGCGGCCTGCCGGTGCCGAACCTGCCCGGCCTGCCCGCGCTGCCCAAGCTGCCGACCGACGCGCTGCCGCTGCCCAAGCTCCCGGTCTGAGGCCGCGCCCCGCACCTTCGCCACCCGCCGCTCCCGTACCCCGGAGCGGCGGGTGGCTTCGTCAACCCCGTCTTCGTCAACCCCGTCTGAAAATACGCCTGTTGATATGAGAAATGGCGGCCTTTATTCATCCGTGCGGGCCGGGGGAAGTTTCCTCTCAGGGGTTTCCGCAGCGTCCTGCGCTCGTTAGGCGTAGTGAACTCGAGAGACAGGCATTCGCTGCCTGAACGGTGCCCCCATAGGCGATCGAAGTCGCCGAAGAAAGGAACACGATGAAGTCCCTCAAGGCTGCCGCTGTCCTGGCCGGGTCGATGGCCGTCGCCGGTGTCGCCGCGCCCGCCATGGCCAGCGACCTGACGCCCACCAGCCTGAACGGCGGCCTGGAGACCGTTCTCGGCCAGTCGATGCTGGACACCAAGCCGGTCAGCACGAACATGCTGGACACCGAGAACAAGGACTCCGTCGTCAACACCGTCACGGACGCCGCGGAGGGTGTGAACCAGGGCGGCGGTCCCGCGAAGCTGCTCGGTGGACTTCCGCTCCAGAAGTAGTGGACTTCCCCTCACCGAGCCTTCGCGTAATGGGGGAATGAGGGGCGAGAACGTGTGGGCGTGTTATTGCGAAGCTTTCCGCATTCATGTCCATAGGCTGGCGTAAACCCAAGGAAAGGTTTTGATCATGAAGAATGTCAAGAAGGCCGCACTCGTCATCGCCGCCGCCGGACTCGCCGCGGGTGCCGCGTCCGGCAGCGCCTTCGCCAGTGGTGACGGCGCCAGCGCCGAGGGCGCCGCGGTCGGCTCCCCGGGTGTCGGCTCCGGCAACCTCGCCCAGGTCCCGGTGCACGTCCCGGTGAACGTCTCCGGCAACACGGCCAACCTGATCGGCGCCCTCAACCCGGCGTTCGGCAACTCGTCCGTCAACGACTGAAAGCCCCTCGGGGACGCCTCCGCACCCGGAGGCGAAAGGGCCGGTCCGGCGACACACCGCCGGGACCGGCCCTTCGTCGTCGGCGGACCGGGCACGTCAAGTCCGAGGGCGTGCTGACCCCATCGTGTGATGCCGTTTCCGCGCTCCGCCAGACAGGTGACAAAGGGATTCGGGCGGCCCCCACGCGTCTATAGCGTGCAGCCCATGACCTCAACCTCCAACGAACAGCGCACCTTCCGGGTGACCGACCTCGGCACCCTCGCCGTCCTCGCCTGGAGCGGCGAACACCCGGAGGACGAGCAGGACATGGCCTTCCTCCTGGCCTACTCCCTGGGCGACGCCGAAGGCGGACCCGAAGCCACGGCCGAGGCCATGCGCACCCTCCTGCGCAACGAGCAACTGCCCCTCGGCGGACCCGTCCTCGACGGCGCCCGCACCCCCTCCCTGCCGGTCAGCCTCCTCGTCGAGGCCGAGCAGGCCGTCGTGAACATGCCCCACGTCAAGGCGCAGTGCGTCGTCCCGCCCGAGTGGCTCGCCGCCGTCGAACAGCGCGGCCACGCCTACTTCATGATCACCACCGTGGCCTGGCCCGAGGGCAAGCCCGGCAGCCCCGTCTCCGAGGAGGCGCTGCGCGACTTCGCCGGGTCCGAGGACACCATGCTGAACGCGGCCCACTGCCTGCTGCCCGTGCGCAGGCTGCGCGCCTGATGCGCACCGTCGCGACCACGGGACGGGTACCGGCGCAGGTCTCCGGAGCCCGGCCCGCCACCGCCCCCCGGCCGGAGAACTCCCGGACGGCCGGGGGCGGGCGCGGCCTCGCCCTGCTGCTCGTGCTCACGGCGGCGGCGGGGCTGCTCGCCTCCTGGGTCATCACCCTCGACAAGCTCCGGCTCCTGAAGGACCCGGACTACGTCCCCGGGTGCAGCATGAACCCGGTGGTGTCCTGCGGCAGCATCATGAAGAGCGAGCAGGCCGCGGTGTTCGGGTTCCCCAACCCGCTGCTCGGCCTCGCCGCGTACGCCGTCGTCCTCTGCGTCGGCGTGAGCCTCCTCGCCGGGGCCCGCCTGCCCCGCTGGTACTGGCTGACGTTCAACGCGGGCACGCTCTTCGGCGTCGGATTCTGCACCTGGCTGCAATTCCAGTCGTTCTACCGTGTCAACGCGCTGTGCCTGTGGTGCTGTCTGGCGTGGGCCGCCACGATCCTCATGTTCTGGTACGTGACCTCGCACAATGTGCGCCATGGACTTCTGCCCGCGCCCGCGTGGCTGCGTACGTTCATGAATGACTTCACCTGGGTTCTCCCGGTGCTGCACGCGGGCGTCATCGGCATGCTGATTCTCACCCGTTGGTGGGATTTCTGGATGAGCTGACCGCGATTTCGTCGAAAGCGTCCCCGTGCGGGAGGAGAATGCCGCGGTGTCGTCCGTACGCAGAGTCAGCGTAGCCAACCGGCTGACGCGCCGTCATCTGATCGCCGTCGCGGCCGCGGCGGCCCTCGGAGCCATCGGCGCCTTTCGCGGGCTGCGTGAGAAGGACGAGCGGGAGGGGCTGCCGGGGGCGCCGGGCGGGCCCGGGTTCGACGAGACGTACCGCGGCCGGCGCATCCAGGGCGAGCCCACGACGGGCGAGCGCGAGCACGGGCCCGACGGCTGGCGGGTCACCGTCGACGGGCAGCCGCTCGGCCTGATGCGCCGCGCCGACGGCAGCTATCTGAGCATGGTGGACCACTACCAGTCGTACGCGACGCCCCTGGCGGCCGCCCGCGGCGCGGTCGACGAACTCGGCTCGTACCAGACCCTGAGCGGTCGACTCCACTGAGCCCCGCCCGCACCGGGACCGGAGATACGGACGGACAGCGACTGCCATGGCCTACACGCGCAAGAACCAGAACAGCCTCAGCCGGGCCGAGCGGCGCCGGTTCGTCGACGCCGTGCTGCGCCTCAAACGCCGGGGCGAGTACGACGAGTTCGTGCGCACGCACATCGACTTCTACGTCTCCGACGGCGACGACCGGCTGCGTGTCGCCCATATGACGCCCACCTTCCTGCCCTGGCACCGCCGCTTCCTGCTCGACTTCGAGCGGGCCCTGCGCCGCGTCGACGACAGCGTCACCGTGCCGTACTGGGACTGGACGAAGGACCGCAGCCCGGCCGGGTCGCTGTGGGGCGAGGACCTGATGGGCGGCAACGGCCGGCGCTCCGACCGGCGGGTCATGACCGGTCCCTTCGCCCGCGGCAACGGCTGGGTCGTCAAGGAGGCCGTCACCGACGGGGACTTCCTCACCCGCGACCTCGGGCGCCGCGCCGCCCCGCTGGAGCTGCCGACCCGCCGCGACGTGGACTGGGCGATGGCGGAGACGGTGTACGACGTCGAGCCGTGGGACTCCACCTCGCGGCGCGGCTTCCGCAACCGCCTGGAGGGCTGGACGGAGGAGAGCGGAAGCGCGCGCTGGCAGAACCACAACCGGGTGCACCGGTGGGTCGGCGGGCACATGCTCGGCGGCGCCTCCGTCAACGACCCCGTCTTCTGGCTGAACCACGCCTTCGTGGACCTGCTGTGGAGCAGGTGGCAGCGGCAGCGCCCCGACTCCGCCCCGTTCCTGCCGGCCAAGCCGCCCACCCTCGGCGAAGCGCAGTACCGGCGCATCGTGGCGCGCCGTGAGCCGATGCCGCCGTGGCGGACGACGCCGCAGGACATGCTCAGCCACAAGGCGGTCTACCGGTACGCCGAGTGACCGGACACGTTCGCACCGCCCGCGCGGGCGGCCCGCGCACACAGCGAAGCCCCCGGCCGCAGCCGGGGGCTTCGCCTCGGCGTCACTTGCCGTAGCCGCCGTGCATGTCGCCCTTGTTGGCGCACTGGTTGCCGAACGCCGGGTTCAGCAGGCCGACGACGTCGACGGTGTTGCCGCAGACGTTCACCGGAACGTTGACGGGGACCTGGATCAGGTTGCCCGAGAGCACACCGGGGGAGCCGACGGCCTTGCCCTGCGCGCCCGCGTCCGCCGAGGCAAGCGCGGCACCGCTGAGTACGACGGCACCCGCGCCGAGCGTCACGGCGGCTGCCTTCGCGATGCGAGACATCACGTTCTCCTTTGACTGGGGAAATACGGCCGCAAAGGGACGGCCGTGTCCCTCTAACGCACGTTCTTGACACGAAGTCACGCCGGGTGAGGCTTTGCGTATTCGTGTCGTACGAGGGGGCGAGAAATGCCGGAGAACACCTCGGGTCGGCGTGCGCTTCCTGAGTGACAGCGGTCGGCGAGCCGTATCCTTCACCGCGCCCGGGCGTTTGTGAGGGCATGACATCAGCACGCCGACTCATGGCCGCCGTCTCCCTCGCCGCCGGTGCCGCCGCTCTGGCCGCGCCCGCCGCGCACGCGTCCACCGACGCGTCGACCGCGTCCAAGATCTCCGTCCTGGACACGATCGACGAACTGCAGACCTCCGGCATCCCCGCCGAGCACCGGCA
This sequence comes from Streptomyces sp. RK9, assembly GCF_045070545.1. NCBI lineage: Bacteria > Bacillati > Actinomycetota > Actinomycetes > Kitasatosporales > Streptomycetaceae > Streptomyces > Streptomyces sp. RK9. The sequence goes on from NZ_CP173704.1 coordinate 1,083,144, forward strand.
CCAGGTGCCCACGGTCGCCAGCCAGCTGGGCGGCCTGCACCAGCTGCACCAACTGCACCAGCTCACCGACCTGGTGGCGCCCGTGACCAACGCGGTGCCCGCCGTCCAGTAGCCCGCGGCCGAAGCTCGCGGACAAGCCGCCTACAGCAGCCGTACCCCTCGCCTGGCCAGGTAGGAGACGGGGTTGATGTCCGAGCCGTAGCCGCGCCGGGCCCGTATCTCCAGGTGGAGGTGCGGGCCCGTGGCACGTCCGGTGGCGCCGCTGTAGCCGATGCGGGCGCCGGTGCGGATGCGCTGGCCCTGGCGCACCGAGATCCGGGAGAGGTGCGCGAACAGCACGTAGTGCCGGTCCGGCATCCGCACCGTCACCGCCTTGCCGTACGCCCCCGACCAGCGGGCGAGCACGACGACTCCGCCGGTCACCGCGTACACCGGGGTCCCGCGCGGCACGCCCAGGTCGATTCCGGTGTGGTGCCCGGCGGCCCAGTTGCCGCGCACGCCGTAGCGCGAGGTGACGCGGTAGCGGCGGCGCAGCGGCCGGGTGTACCTGCCCGTGGGCTTGCCCGGAACACCGAGGCTCCGGCTGTCCTCCTCGGGGAGCAGCGCCTCCGCGGCCAAGAGGTCGGCCTCGAACTCCTCGTCGAAGTCCGCGACGCACCAGTCCTCGGCCTCGGGAGCCCACTCCTCCCCCGGCGCGGCCCATTCGTCGTCGTCCGCCGCCGCGGGGGTCGCCGTCGCCGCTGTCAGCGCGCCGCCGGCCAGCAGTCCCGCGGCCAGACCGAGCGCGTCCCGTCGTGTGGTGCCCGCTTCGCGCGGGCCGTCTATGCCGTAGCCCATACCTGCAAGGACACGCGGGACGGGAGCGGGCCGCACGGCCGGTTGCTCCGCATGGCGTAAGGGGGTGCCGGGCGCGCCGCCCTTCGTGGGGGCGGTGTGCCCGGTGGGGCTGCCGGGTGCCGGGTGCGGCGGTGTCCCCGGGAGGGTGACGGCCGCGGGGGGCCGTTCGTGTCCTCGTGCCCGCCCTGTCGGCATCCGGCCCACGCTAGGCTCGACCGCGTGACGGCTCATCAGCCGGCGGAGCAGCCGGCAGACGCGTGCACGGAGGGCCTGGAAGCTGCCTTCTCGGTCGTGGCCATAGCCGCATCGGCCGGTGGCGTGCACGGTGTGGCCGTGCTGCTCGAGGCCCTCGGCCCCGAGCTCTCGGTGCCCGTCCTCCTCGTCCAGCACCTGGACCCCCGCCACCGCACGGTCATCGCCGAGGTGCTCGGCCGGCGCACCGGCCTTGCCGTGAAGCTCGCGGAACAGGACGAGTCGGCGCGGCCCGGCACCGTGTACATCGCCCCGCCCGACCGGCACCTCCTGGTGGACGCGGCGGGTGTGCTCACGCTGTCAAGGAGCGCCCTCGTACACTTCGTGCGTCCCTCGGCCGACCTGCTCTTCGAGTCGGTGGCGGGCGCGTACGGGCACCGGGCGATCGCGTGCGTCCTGACGGGGACGGGCCGGGACGGGGCGATGGGCGTCACCGCGGTGAAGTCGCGCGGCGGTACCGTCATCGTGCAGGATCCGAGATCGGCCGAGTTCAGTGGCATGCCCGCGGCTGCCGTGGGTACGGGCGCAGTGGACTTCGTGCTACCCCTGGAGGAGATCGCCGCGATCATCCGCGGGCTCGTCGAGGACAAGAGGCAGTGATGGGTGACCTGCACGACGCAGAGACGGACGAGGAACTGGAGGAACTCCTCGGCTTCCTGCGGGACGCCCGCGGCTTCGACTTCACCGGATACAAGCGCTCCTCCCTGGGACGCCGGATCCGCAAGCGGATGTCCGACATCGATGTGACGTCGTACGCGGACTACCGCGACCGCCTGGAGACCAGCGCGGACGAGTTCAGCGCGCTGTTCAACACCATCCTCATCAACGTCACCTCCCTCTTCCGCGACCCGGACGCGTGGACGTTCCTGCAGCGCGAGGTCCTCCCCGAGGTCCTCGGCGACAAGGAGCCGCAGGACGAGATCCGGGTGTGGAGCGCGGGCTGCTCCAGCGGTGAGGAGGCCTACTCCCTGGCGATCATGTTCGCCGAGGCGCTCGGTGTCGAGGAGTGCCTCAACCGCGTCAAGATCTACGGCACGGACGTCGACGAGGAGGCGCTGCGGGACGCCCGCGCCGCCCTCTACAGCGCCAAGTCGCTGGAGGCGCTGCCCGTGGAGCTGCGGGAGAAGTACTTCGAGCTGAACGGCGCGCAGTACAGCTTCCGGCCTGATCTGCGGCGCCGGGTCATCTTCGGGCGGCACGACGTGACCCGGGACGCCCCCATCTCCCGCCTCGACCTGCTGGTCTGCCGCAACACGCTGATGTACTTCAACGTCGAGGCGCAGACCCAGATCGTGGACCGCTTCCACTTCGCGCTGCGCGAGAACGGCTATCTCTTCCTCGGCAAGGCCGAGATGCTCCTCAACGACGCCGACCGCTTCGAGGTGGTCAGCATGCGCCAGCGCGTCTTCCGGCGCAGGCCGGGCGACGCCGGGCCGCCCTACCAGCCCGCACCGCCGAAGATCAGGGCCATCGCGGGCGCCGAACAGCGCACGGTGGCGCGCAACCGGCAGACGCGCGACCTCCTCCTCGACGCCATCCCGATCCCGGCCGTCGCGGTCGACGCCGACGGCACGGTCGCCCTGATCAACAGCAGCGCCCGGGTGCAGTTCGCCCTCACCACCAACGACCTCGGCCGTCCCTTCCAGGACCTGGAGATCTCCTACCGCCCCGTCGAGCTGCGCTCCCTGATCGAGCAGGCGACGCACGAGCGCAGAACCCTGCGGGTCAACCGCGTCGAGCGGCGCGTGGGCGAGGACGTCCAGTACTTCGACATCCTCATCCAGCCCCTCACCGGCCCCACCGGCCTGGCCGCGGCCACCATCATCACGTTCACCGACGTCACGGTCACCACCCAGCTCAAGTCCGAGATAAAGCGCGTACGCGAAGAGCTGGAGACGGCGTACGAGGAACTCCAGTCGACCAACGAGGAACTGGAGACGACGAACGAGGAACTCCAGTCGAGCATCGAGGAGCTGGAGACCACCAACGAGGAACTCCAGTCGACCAACGAGGAGTTGGAGACCACCAATGAAGAGCTCCAGTCCGGCAACGAGGAACTGGAGACGATGAACGAGGAGATGCGCATCCGCAGCGAGGAGCTGGACGAGGCCCGCGCCTTCCTCGAAGGCGTGATGAGCAGCGTCGCCGCGGGCGTGGTCGTCCTCGACGGGGAGAAACGGGTCAAGAGCTGGAACCGCGGCGCCGCCGAGTTGTGGGGCCTGCGCGCCGACGAGGTGGCCGACAAGGTCTTCTTCAAGCTCGACTTCGGTCTGCCCACCGAGGAGTTGAGGTCGGTCATCCAGGTGTGCATCGACACCGGCAAGCGCACCGACACGGCCGCGGTCCGCGCCGTGAGCCGCATCGGCCGTCCCATCGTGTGCAACGTGGTGTGCTCGTCGTTCGACGGTCATCACGGGGGCGTGGTGCTGCTCATGGAGGAGGCTCCGGACGTCTCCACCGGCTGACGTGGGCGTTCTCGGACGGGATCGGTAGTCGCGCTTCTGTCTTCGCACGTACCGCTGCTCCAGGTGTCTCCTGGCCCGATGGCGCAGCCCCGGCCATCGGGTGGAGAAGCCCGAAACCGCCTCCTCCGGGCCAATTTCCGGGCGTACGCTGCTGGATATGACCACGGGCGATGGCTCCGCCGAACACGCGGCGGCAGCATGGCGCCGTGCGGCACGCGCGCGGGAGCGCGCACGGAGCGCCGAAGAAGCCGCCGAGCGGTACGAACAGAAGGCGGTGGAGTCCGGCAGCGACGTGCACGTGCAGATCGCCACGATGCTGCACTCGACGGCGGACTGCCACCGCTCGTCGGCACGGCTGCAGGAGGCCTTCGCGCACAACCTCACGGGCTGGCGGCGGGGACAAGGGGGCAGGCCGCAGTTCATGACCGGCGTCGCCGAGGCGTGCGGCACCAGCAGCGCGGCCCTCACGCTGGTCGCCGCCGACCACAGCCAGCTCGCCGTCGCCGCGTCCAGCGAGCCGGCGCGTGCCGCCCAGGACCTGGAGTTCATGCTCGGTGAGGGCCCCACCAGGGACGCCACGGCCCACTGCCGGCTCGTCGTCGCCTCGCGCGACGCGATCGAGCAGCGCTGGCCCTGTTACGGCCCCGCCCTCACCGCGCTCGGCATCCGCGAGGTCGCCGCCGCGCCCCTCGACACCACCGGTCGCTGCTTCGGCGCGCTCGCGGTGTTCGACCCGCGTCCCGGGCTCGTCGGCACCCAGGCGTTCGCGGACATCGTCGGGGCGCTGACCCGCACGGTGCTCCTCGACCCGGACGCCGACCCCGAGCTGTACGGCGGGACCGACCATCGGGAGGTCGTGCAGCAGGCGGCGGGAGTGCTGTCCGTGCACATCAGCCGACGCGTCGACGACGCGCTGGCGCTCATCAAGGCCCGCGCCTTCACACTCGGGGTGCCGTTGGAGACGTACGCGCGGGGAATCGTGGCTGGTGAACTCAAGCTCACCCCGGAAGGGCCGTCATGACGACGCCACGGCAACATCTGGCTGACATCTTCGTGGAACTGGCCGGAGGCAACTCCGCCATGCCGATCGAACCCGCTGCCCTGCTCACCGCGCTCGCGGCGCACAGCAGGGAGCTCGCGGGAGCACGCGCCTGCGGTGTCCTGTTCGCCTCCGCGGGCACCGGGTCCGGCGAGGTCTACGCGTCCGAGGACGGGGCCAGAGAGCTGGTCCTCGACGCGCACCACCGGGGCCAGGGGCCCGGCCCGCACTGCCGGGCGACCGGGATCCCGCTGCCGAGGACCGACCTGAAGGGCTCGGCCGCCCGGCACCGCTGGCCGCACTATGTGACCCGCGCCCTCGCTCTCGGCTACACGGAGGTCGCGGCGCGGCCCCTGCGCGGACGTGACCAGGTCATCGGTGCGCTGGTCCTCTTCGGCAGCGAGGAGGCGCCGATCACCGACGAGGCGCTGGCGCTCGGCCAGTCCCTCGCGGACATCGTGACCATCGCCCTGCTGAGGGAGCTCGAACTCGACCGCAGCCGCACCTTGACCGGTCAGTTGGAGCACGCCCTGACCAGCCGCGTCGGCATCGAGCAGGCCAAGGGCGTGCTCGCGGCCCAGCGGTCGCTCTCCCTGGACGAGGCCTTCGCGATGCTCCGCGGGCACGCGCGTGCGCGGCAGCGGAAGCTGACAGAGGTGGCACGGGATGTGGTGGAGGGGCGGCTCGTCCTGTGAGCCGCCCCTCCACCACTGACCGTTCCTGGGCTCCGTGGGGGCATGCACGCACCCGGCGGGCCCCCGGGGCTCAGCCCCGCTCGTCGCGCCCCTCGGCCTCCGCCTGCTTCGCCTGGACCTCGGGGTCCAGGGAGGCCTGGGCGCTGCCGTCGACCGAGGTCAGCGGGGCCCGGTCGGGGACCTCCGTGGCCGCGGGGGGCTCGACCAGCCAGTCCGGGTTGGCCTGCTTGTCCCACCACTTCCACACGGCGACGGCGCCGGCCGCGAGCACGCCGAGGACGGCGAGCCGTTTGGCCAGACGCCCGGCGCGGGCACGGCGTTCGTTCCGGCGGGCCAGGTGCTCGATCTGCTCGGGCGAGACCTGCCCGCGCAGCGCGGCGAGCGCCGCGGCACCGCGGGACGCGGCCTCCTCGCGGACCGGTCCGGCCGCCGCCACGGCGTGCTCGACGCGGGGCTTCGAGAAGTCGGCGGCCTGACGCGCGGCCCTGCGGGTGCGGACGGCGGCCTCGTGCGCCGCGTGGTCGACCCTCGGCGGCACATGGCTGCGGGCCTGCTCCACGCGCGGTGCGACATGCGCGTCGAACTGGACGCGGGCCTGATCGGCGGCCGTGTGGGCGGCGTGCGACACCTTCGGCGCAAGCCGTGCCCGGGCCTCCTGCGCCAGGTGCGCGGCTTTGTCCTTGGCCTCGGCCGCCTTGTCCGCGTACGGGGCCACCGCGTCCGCGGCGTGCCGCACGCTCTCCTTCGCCGAGTCGGCCGCGGCGCGCACGCTCTCTTTGCGGGTCACGGGATCCTCCTCCTTGGTGGCGTATAGGTATGTCACCTTTCCACCCTTTCCGGGATCATGCCTGCCGGACGGAACCGGGGCATGCGAGGGCGGGCATCCGGGTCATCGGCCGCTCCCGGTGAACTCGACCAATTCGGTACGAGCGGAGCTTGTCGTCGACAATGCCACGGATCCCCGCGGCGCGCGCCCAGTCGGTGGCTACTCGTCGCAAACCGGTCCGTGCGAGGATCGGAGGGTCACAGAGGACAACGGAAGGCAGATCGTGGCCGAGCAGCTTTACGCCACCCTGAAGACCAATCAGGGCGACATCGAGATCCGGCTCCTGCCGAATCACGCGCCCAAGACGGTCAAGAACTTTGTTGAGCTCGCCCAGGGCGAGCGCGAGTGGGTGCACCCCGCGACCGGCAAGAAGTCCTCGGACCGCCTGTACGACGGCACCGTCTTCCACCGGGTGATCAGCGGCTTCATGATCCAGGGCGGCGACCCGCTGGGCAACGGCACCGGCGGCCCGGGCTACGAGTTCGAGGACGAGTTCCACCCGGACCTGGCCTTCGACAAGCCCTACCTGCTCGCGATGGCCAACGCGGGCCCGGGCACCAACGGCTCGCAGTTCTTCGTCACGGTGTCGCCGACGGCCTGGCTGACGCGCAAGCACACCATCTTCGGCGAGGTCTCCACCGACGCCGGCAAGAAGGTCGTGGACGCCATCGCCGGCACCCAGACCAACCCGCGCACCGACCGCCCGGTCAACGACGTCGTGATCGAGTCCGTCGTCATCGAGACGCGCGAGGGCTGAGCGCCGACGCGAGCTCTCCGGGGACGGCGCCCGCGCGGCCCCTTCCCCGAGGGAACCAAACCGCCCCGCCCATCCGTACAGGAAGGGCGGGGCGGCGCGTTCGCCACGCCACCTTCGTACGGAGAATGAGGGGACCGCAATGGACCAGGCGCCAGGGAGCCCGCAGGAGCCGCGGGACGCGCAGGGCCCGCCGACGTGCTACCGGCATCCGGACCGGGAGACCGGCATCACCTGCACGCGCTGCGAGCGGCCGATCTGCCCCGAGTGCATGATCAGCGCCTCGGTCGGCTTCCAGTGCCCGGAGTGCGTCCGGGGCGGCTCGGGCACCGGGCACTCGCCCGCGGCCAGCCAGCCGCGCACGCTCGCGGGGGGCACCATCGCCCAGGACCCCCGGCTGCTCACGAAGATCATCCTGGCGATCAACCTGCTGGTGTTCGTCGCGGTCCGGGTGCGCGGCGACAGCCTGCTCAGCGATCTGGTGCTCATCGGCCAGTGGCCGCCGCACCCCTTCGTGCCGACCGAGGGCGTCGCGGACGGACAGGCGTATCGCCTGGTCACGTCGATGTTCACGCACCAGGAGATCTGGCACATCGCGTTCAACATGCTGGGCTTGTGGTGGCTCGGCGGTCCCCTGGAGGCGGCGCTCGGCCGGGCCCGCTATCTGACGCTGTACCTGCTGTCCGGCCTCGGCGGCAGCGCCCTCACGTATCTCCTGGAGGACGCGGACAAGGCCTCGCTCGGCGCCTCCGGCGCGATCTTCGGCCTGCTCGGCGCGACGGCGGTCCTGATGCGGCGCCTGAACTACGACATGCGCCCGGTCATCGCGCTCCTCGCGCTGAACCTGCTCTTCACCTTCACCTGGAGCGGCATCGCCTGGCAGGCCCACGTCGGCGGTCTGATCGCGGGCGTGGCCATCGCGTACGGCATGGTGCACGCCCCGCGCGAGCGGCGGGCCCTGGTGCAGTGGGGGACGTGCGCGGTGGTGTTCGCGGTGATCGTGGTGACCGTGGTGCTGAGGACGGCCCAGCTCACCTGATGTGCGGTGGTCGGCCGGCGGGTGTCACTCGGCGCTCGTCGGCCGATCTGTGTGCGACGTGCGCGGACCGGCGCCCGCACCCGTGTTGTCCACAGTCTGTGCCCGATCTTGTGCACGAAGTGGGGAACGGGTGTTCCTTGTGTCGCCGATCCGGGTTTTCCCAGGCGGGACAAGGGGTGTGCGGGCCGGTGCAAGGCAGTGGGCCAGTCACACCGGCGTCAACCTTCTGAGAGTTATCCACAGATCTTCAGACCTTTCCCCAGGTCTGTGGATGGTGGCGCTCGCGCTGTGGATAACTCAGGCCAGGGCTTGCGGACGGGCTCCGTTTCCGCTCTCGCGGCACACGTGTGCCCGCCCGCCGTGCCCTCAGCCGCGTGGAACCGTTACTTCCACTGCGTGGAGACGCCGAACCCGGCCGCGATGAAGCCGAAGCCGACGACGATGTTCCAGTTGCCCAGCGGGTCGATCGGCAGATTTCCGTCCGTGACGTAGAAGACGACGATCCAGGCCAGGCCGATCAGGAACATGGCCAGCATCACCGGAGCCACCCAGCTGCGGCTGGTCAGCTTGATGTTCGTCGCCTTCTTCGACGACGGCGGCGTGTAGTCGTCGTCCTTCTTGCGGATACGTGACTTCGGCACGAGGGTCTCTCCTGTCGATGCGCTGCGTGGCCGCGCAGGGAACGGGGTGTGACGCGGGGTGGGTTCTTCGGCGCTACGGTGCGCGAAGTCCTCCCCCGGGCGTCCGTTAGCGTAGTGCTTCCGCGGCGGTGAAGGAGATAAGGGTACGTTGAGCAATTCTGCCGACTTCCCGGGAGGCACCGGTCGAGGCCGCCGCTGGCGCCCGGTGCGGCTCCTCACGATCGCCGTCTTCGCCCTCGCCGGCCTCATCTTCGTCACCAGCTTCAACACGGCCAAGGGCACCAACATCCGTACGGACGCCTCCCTGTTGAAGCTCTCCGACCTCATCCAGGAGCGCAGCCGCGACAACAAGGACCTGGAGGAGTCCAACGGTTCCCTGCGCGGCGACGTCGACTCCCTGGCCCAGCGCGACAGCCCCGGCGGCAAGGCCGACGACGCCCGTCTGAAGGCCCTGGAGAAGAACGCGGGCACCCGCAAGCTCAACGGCGACGCCGTCACGGTCACCCTCACCGACGCCCCGCCCGACGCCACCGCCAAGCTCCCCGGCTACCCCGAGCCGCAGCCCAACGACCTGGTCATCCACCAGCAGGACCTGCAGGCCGTGGTGAACGCCCTGTGGCAGGGCGGCGCCGAGGGCATCAAGGTCATGGACCAGCGTCTGATCTCCACCAGCGCCGTCCGCTGCGTCGGCAACACCCTGATCCTCCAGGGCCGCGTCTACTCACCGCCGTACAAGGTCACCGCCGTCGGTGACCCGGACAAGCTCAGGAAGTCCCTCGCGGCCTCCCCGGAGATCCAGAACTACATGCTCTACGTCAACGCCTACGGCCTCGGCTGGAAAGTCGACGACGACGGAGCGGTGACTCTTCCCGGCTACTCGGGCACAGTGGATCTCCACTACGCGAAGCCTGTGGAGCAGTAGCCCCTGGGGGACCCCGTGCCGGTGCGAGTGATCGTCAGGACGTTCAGCGAACTGTGCATCACCGTCGGGACCGTGATCGTGCTGTTCGTCGTGTACGTCCTGTTCTGGACCGGGGTGAAGGCCGACCGCGCGATGGACAGCCAGATCGACCAGCTGCAGGACCAGTGGGCGCGGCGGCCGGTGGCCGCCCAGGGCTCGGGCGGGGGCGCGGACGCCGCGCCGCCGGAGCCCGCCGCGTACCGGGACGGCAAACCCTTCGCCGTGATGTACATCCCGCGCTTCGGTTTCACGTGGAACAAGCCCGTGCTCCAGGGCACCGCCACCGGCACCCTCAAGAAGGGCCTCGGCCACTACGCGCGCACGGCCCGGCTCGGCCAGAAGGGCAACTTCGCCGTCGCCGGGCACCGCCGCACCTACGGCGACCCCTTCAAGGACTTCCCCGAGCTGCGCCCCGGCGACGCCGTCGTCCTGACCGACGGGACCACCTGGTTCACGTACCGCATCGACAGGAAGCCGTACCGCACCCTGCCCGCCGACATCGGTGTCATCGACCCCGTCCCGCGCAAGTCCGGCTACCGCGAGCCCGGCCGCTACCTCACCCTCACCACCTGTGAACCCGAGTGGGGCCACAGCCACCGTCTGATCGCCTGGGCCCACCTCGACGCCACCCAGCCCGTGGAGGCCGGGAAACCCGAGGCACTGCGCCGTTAGTCTGGTGCCGAACGGCGACGGCTTGTGGCGCCGGACGACGGAAGGGACGGCATGTACGGCTGGATCTGGCGGCATCTGCCCGGGAACGCTTGGGTGAAGGCGCTGCTCTCGCTGCTGCTCGTCCTCGCGGTCGTCTATGTGCTGTTCCAGTACGTCTTCCCCTGGGCGGAGCCGCTGCTGCCCTTCAACGATGTGACGGTGGACGGCCAGTGAGCTCCAGCAAGAACGCCCGCATTCTCGTCGTCGACAACTACGACAGCTTCGTCTTCAACCTCGTGCAGTACCTCTACCAGCTCGGGGCCGAGTGCGAGGTGCTCCGCAACGACGAGGTCGAGCTGCGGCACGCCCAGGACGGCTTCGACGGCGTCCTGCTCTCGCCGGGACCCGGCACGCCCGAGCAGGCGGGCGTCTGCGTGGAGATGGTGCGCCACTGCGCCGCGACCGGCGTGCCCGTCTTCGGCGTCTGCCTCGGCATGCAGTCCATGGCGGTGGCGTACGGCGGTGTGGTGGACCGGGCGCCGGAGCTTCTGCACGGCAAGACCTCGCCGGTCACGCACGAGGGCAAGGGCGTCTTCGCCGGTCTGCCGTCCCCCTTCATCGCCACCCGCTATCACTCGCTCGCCGCCGAGCCCGCCACCGTCCCGGCCGAGCTGGAAGTGACCGCGCGCACGGCCGACGGCATCATCATGGGCCTGCGCCACCGCGAACTGCCCGTCGAGGGCGTCCAGTTCCACCCCGAGTCCGTCCTCACCGAGCACGGCCACCTCATGCTCGCCAACTGGCTCGTGGAGTGCGGCGACACCGGGGCCGTGGCCCGTTCGAGCGGGCTTGCCCCGGTGGTGGGCAGGGCCACGGCGTGACCGCGCCCGGTGGCCCCGACGCCGCCGCGCCGGGGGAGCATCCGTCGCCGTGGTTCCGGAGCGGCGCGGGGGCGGCTGAGGGGCAGGTGGGGCCCGAGACGCCCGCAGGGGAGGCGCGGGGGGACGCGGAGGTGGCTCCCGAGCCGTACCCGGCGGCGTACGACCCTCCCCGGGACGACGAGACCATCGGGCTGCGGACGGCGGACACGCGCCGAATAGTCGGTGAGGCGGGGGTGGTGCTGCCCAGGGGCGAGCTGCCGCCCACGGGTGAGCTGCCGCCCACGGGTGGGCGTGCGGCCCGCCGCAAGGCCGCCAAGCACAAGGGGCGTCGGGGCGCGAAGCGCGGGACGGATGCGGGGGCGCCCGCGGATGTCACCGCCACGCCCCCCGCCGAAGCGGAGCGCCCCCTCACCCGGGTCGAGGCCCGCCGCGCCGCCCGTGCCGCGAAGCCGGGCCCGGCCACCGTGGCCAGCCGCGCCATCGGTGAACTCTTCATCACCATCGGCGTCCTGATGCTCCTCTTCGTCACGTACCAGCTGTGGTGGACGAACATAAGGGCCCAGCAGCAGGCCGACGCGGCCGCCCGCAAACTCCAGGAGGAGTGGGCGAAGGGCAAGGGCAAGCCGGGCGCCTTCGAGCCCGGCCAGGGCTTCGCGCTCCTGCACATCCCGAAGCTGGACGTCGTCACGCCGGTCGCCGAGGGCATCGACAAGCACAAGGTCCTCGACCGGGGCATGGTCGGCCACTACAACAAGGGCGGCACCAAGACCCCGATGCCGGACGCGAACCCCGGCAACTTCGCGCTCGCCGGTCACCGCAATACGCACGGCGAGCCGTTCCGGTACATCAACCGGCTCAAACCGGGCGATCCGATCGTCGTCGAGACGCAGGACAAGTACTACGTCTACAAGATGGCGAGCATCCTGCCGCAGACGAGCCCCGGCAACACGGCGGTCCTCGATCCGGTGCCGCCCGGCTCCGGCTTCACGAAACCGGGCCGCTACATCACACTGACCACCTGTACCCCCGAGTTCACGAGTAAGTACCGAATGATCGTGTGGGGCAAGATGGTCGAAGACCGGCCACGCGACCAGGGGAAGCCACCCGCGTTGGTCGACTAGCAGCTGAGACGGACGGGGCAGACGCAGTGGCAGCCACCACCGAAGAGGACGAGCAGGAGCGGGGCGAGGGCGCCGAGCGGGCCGAGGAGCCCGCGCCGAAGCCCGAGCCGAAGCCCGCGCCGCGGCAGCGCGGCCGTGGCCGGATCGCGACGGCGGTCAGCGTCTTCGGCGAACTCCTCATCACCGCGGGCGTGATCCTAGGCCTGTTCGTCGCGTACTCGCTGTGGTGGACCAACGTCATAGCGGACCGCGAGGCCAAGAAGCAGGGGAACCGCGTCCGCGACCACTGGGAGGCCAAGGGCCCCGGCCCCATCGACACCAAGGACGGCATCGGCTTCCTGCACGTGCCCTCGATGAGCGGCGGCGAGATCCTCGTCACCAAGGGCACCAACCCCAAGACCCTCAACCACGGCGTCGCCGGCTACTACACGGACCCCATCAAGTCCGCCCTGCCGCAGGACGACAAGGGCAACTTCACCCTGGCCGCCCACCGCGACGGCCACGGCGCGAAGTTCCACAAGATCGACAAGATCGACGAGGGCGACCCGATCGTCTTCGAGTCCCGCGACAAGTGGTACGTCTACAAGGTCTACAAGACCCTCCCCGAGACCTCGAAGTACAACGTCCGCGTCCTCGACCCCATCCCCAAGGAGTCCGGCGCGAAGAAGGCCGACCGCTACATCACGCTCACCACCTGCACCCCCGTCTTCACCTCGAACTACCGCTACGTGGTGTGGGGGAAGCTGGAGCGGATCGAGAAGGTGGACAACAGGCGGACGCCGCCGCGTGAGCTGAGCTAGCCGCTGCGCTTGCTTCAGGGACGCGAGGCCGGTGCGCGGAGCCCGGAGCGCGGACGAGGGCCCCGGCACCTTCTGGTGCCGGGGCCCTCGTCCTTGTCCGCTGTACCGCCGGAGGTGTCAGTCCTGCCGGAGGCGTCAGTCCCGACCGTGGCGGCCGAAGCCGGTGGCGCCCTCGATGAAGCCGCCGCCGTTGCCGCCGCCGTTGTCGTTGCCGCCCTGGTCGCCGCCGGAGCCGCCGGTGGTCACCAGGTTGATCGCCGTGCCGGACGGGACCTTCTGGCCGCCGCTCGGCGTGGAGAGGACCACACGGGCGTCGTCGTCCTGCGGGCCCGTGATGGTGCCCACGGTGAGGTCGGCGTCCTCGATGGCGTCACGGGCGTCCCCGAGGCTCTGGCCGCCGAGGGTCGGGACGGTGGCCTCCTCCGGCTCCTCCTCGGCCTTCTTCTTGGCGACCTGGACGGTCACCGTGGAGCCGGGGTCGACCTCGGTGTTGGCCGCGGGCGAGGTCTGGATGACCTTGCCCTCCTCGACGCTGTCGCTCTCGACGTCTGAGCGGCTCGCGACGAGACCACTGTCTTCGATCTGCTTCTTCGCGGCTTCCCAGGTCTGACCGGAGACATCGGGAACGACGGACTTCGCTTGCTCCTTGGCGACCGTCAGGGTGATGCTGGTGCCCTTCTGGGCCTCCGTGTCGCCAGGTGGGTTCTGACTGATCACGACGCCCGGGTTCTGCTCGGACTCCTGGGTCTTCTTCGTGACCTCGAAGCCCTTGTCCCTGAGTCGGCTCTCGGCCTTCTCGTAGGTAAGACCCTCGACGTCCGGAACGGTGATCTTCGGCGCACCGGTCGACACGACCACATTGATCGTGTCGCCCTTCTCCACCTTGGCGTCCGCGCCCGGGTCCTGCGAGCAGATCTCCCCCTTGGGGTACTTCTCGCAGGGCTTGCGCTCGGACACCGCGATCTCCAGGTCGACGTTCTTCGCCGACTCCCGCGCCTCCTTCAGGGTCTCGCCCACGAAGTTCGGCGCCGTCTTGTCGTCGCTGGTCCCGCCGCCCCCACTGAACGCCCACTTCCCGATGAGGATCGCCCCCACCAGGACGAGCACGCCCGCGGCGATCAGGAGGATCGTCGAGGTGTTGCTCTTCTTCTGGCCGCGGCCGCGCCGTCCGCCCTCGTCGTAGCCGCCGTCGTCCGGGTTGACCGGCGGCATCATCGAGGTCTGGCCGTGGCCGGCGCCGCCGTGCTGCGGGCGGAGCATGGCCGTGGCCTGGTCGTCGGGGTGGCCGCCGTAGCCGACCGCGCCCATGGCGGCCGTGGCGGCGACGGGCTGGCCGTCGAGGCAGGCCTCGATGTCGGCGCGCATCTCGTCGGCCGACTGGTAGCGGTAGTCCGGGTCCTTGGTGAGCGCCTTCAGGACGATCGCGTCCATCTCGGGCGTGATCTCGCCGTCGAAGACGCTGGGGGCCTGGGGCTCCTCGCGGACGTGCTGGTAGGCGACGGCGACCGGCGAGTCGCCCACGAAGGGCGGCCGGACGGTCAGCAGCTCGTAGAGGAGGCAGCCCGTGGAGTAGAGGTCCGAGCGCGCGTCGACCTGCTCGCCCTTGGCCTGCTCCGGGGAGAGGTACTGTGCGGTGCCGATGACGGCGGCCGTCTGCGTCATCGTCATGCCGGACTCGCCCATCGCGCGGGCGATGCCGAAGTCCATGACCTTGACCTGGCCGTTGCGCGTCAGCATGACGTTCGCGGGCTTGATGTCGCGGTGGACGATCTGGTTGCGGTGCGAGTACTCCAGGGCCTGGAGGATGCCGATGGTCATTTCCATGGCGCGCTCGGGCAGCAGCTTGCGCCCGGAGTGCAGCAGCTCGCGCAGCGTGGAGCCGTCGACGTACTCCATCACGATGTACGGGATGGAGACCCCGTCGACGTAGTCCTCGCCGGTGTCGTAGACCGCGACGATCGCCGGATGGTTGAGCGAGGCGGCCGACTGGGCCTCACGGCGGAACCGGGCCTGGAACGACGGGTCGCGGGCGAGGTCGACTCGCAGCGTCTTCACCGCCACGGTGCGACCGAGGCGGGTGTCGTGCGCGAGGTAGACCTCCGCCATCCCGCCGCGGCCGAGCACCTGGCCCAGCTCATACCGGCCGCCGAGGCGACGCGGCTCTTCCATAGCTATTCCCAGCCCTCTCCGTCGGTCCCGACCGCACCGTGTTGCGCGGTCCGGCGGTGTGCTGTCCGGGCATACCGTACCCGGCACCCGAAGCCGATCAGTGCCCCTGCCGTCACCTGATACACGAATGGTATAAGAGTGAGGTTCCGATGTTCGTGGAAGCCTAGCTCAGGAAGCTTTTATCGACCTAACGATAATTGAGGTATAGAATCAATAAATGGAACGATTGTAAGTGTCGAAATTTTAAGATATTTGCAGCTCCTTTCGCGAGTTGACGATCTCCCTCTTCTTTATTTGATTCAGCTCATCAAGCTCTTTCTCGTGGTCTGCTATTAGCCCATTTTGTATATCGGATTCGACATCAAACCAAGTTTTGGCAACTTTTGCTTCGCGGTTACAGTCGGAATCGATTGTTGCAACCTTCCTTTCTTGCTCGGAAGCGCTCCTCCCATTCATCAGATCTTCGCCTGCCGTGAGTGGGTTTTCGTATGGATGCCCATTTCTTTCCATGCATGAGGACCACTTTTCAATCGCGCGGCGAACGCGAGGGTCTGACGAGGATTTCTTAAAGCTTCTTTGTGATATATTCATTGCAAGTCGACCGTCCCCATAAACGCGCTGCCTGTTCGAGAGGTTCCTCTCTGCCTCCCCCATGCAGCCCCCTTCAGGGATAGGTTTTCCATTTATGTGCGATACTTTCGCCACCCCCTTCTCTTTTCCTTGCTCGACACCGAATAGTGCCCTAAGCTGTTTATGGGTTAGGGGTTCTTCTTCAGTGGTCGAGCTTGCTTTGCCTGCTGCAGGAACGCGGTACCCATGAATCTTTGCTTCGTCGCGGTTGGTTATCCCGTATCGCCGCTCCGTCATTTGTAGCTTAAATGGTTCTCTGTGCGCGGGGGGTGGGAACCGGGCTTCGAGGCGTTCCATGCAGCTGCGTGCAGCGGAGTACTTTGCTTTTTCAAGTATTAGTTCTTCGTCGTTTGAGAGGAGGTACTTCTCTATGGGCAAAGAGCGACTACCTTCTGGTTTACGGTAGTCTTCGTTCTGCTTGCCGCTGCTCGAAATTGTGTTGGAGCAGCCGATGAGAAGAGTTGTGATGAAGCTTGTGGGCAAGGCCAATTTTATAACGCGCCTTGTGGTGGGGTTCATGCTCGCATTTTCCCTTGCGTCGAGTGCCAAAAGTCGCGCGGACTAGCCCCCGTATGGGTAGTCCGCGCGACTCATTGGCGCCATGCGCTATTCTCGAATATTACCTGCGCACTTCAAGTGACGCATTGTTATTCTTGGTGTTTACCAGGTCTCGCCAGTGGCCAGCGGTCACTGAGTCATAGGCGCCGCGGTAACCGGAGTTAAAATACACGCGAACGGTTTTGCGTGTATGGTTAACAATAGATGCGGCGTTGTTCTTGACCTTTTTGCCTTTACCGGCGGACTCGTGATCCCTGATGAAAACATATCCATCAAGGTTGGGTTCGCTTGATGTTGTCCACCATATTGCGCCATGCAAGCCGGAATTATAGTAAAGACATGCGGCCGATGACTGGCAGTCCGAACCGGGTGCGGCGATAGCGGAAGGCGCGGACAGCGCCAATCCGGAAAATGCAAGCGCAGCGGTTGTGCCACATATGGCTAGTCTATTCTTCATAGAAATTTCCCCTCCCGAAATTTTACGGTACCGTAGCAAAATTTAATCATTCTTCGCAAGGGAGGGGAATTGGCTCATTTGCTACTGTCCAAAACCGCCTTCATCACGTCCCTCGCGATCGGAGCCGCGAGCCCGCCACCGGAGATGTCGCCACGGGCGGCGTCACTGTCCTCCACGACCACGGCCACGGCGACCGGGGAACCCGAGTCGGTCTTGGCGTAGCTGATGAACCAGGCGTACGGGTTCTTGCTGTTGTTGAGGCCGTGCTGAGCGGTACCGGTCTTGCCGCCCACTGTGACGCCCGGGATCTTGGCCCTGGTTCCCGTGCCCTCGTTCACCACGGTCTGCATCATGTCCTGGAGCTTCTGCGCGTTCTCCTTGGACAGCGGCTCGCTCATCTCCTTGGGCGAGTGCTTCTCGATCACGTCGAGGTTCGGCGCCTGGAGCTCCTTGACCATGTACGGCTCCATCAGGGTGCCGTCGTTGGCGATCGCGGAGGTGACCATCGCCATCTGCAGCGGCGTCGCCGCGGTCTCGAACTGGCCGATGGAGGAGAGCGCGGTCTGCGGCTTGTCCATCTCCTCGGGGAAGACGGAGGCGTTGGAACGGACCGGGACGAACTGCTCCTCGTTGAAGCCGAACTTCTCGGCCGTCTCCAGCATCTTGTCCTTGCCGAGGTCCGAGCCGATCTTGCCGAAGACCGTGTTGCAGGACACCCGCAGCGCCTCGCGCAGCGTGGCGTTCTTGCAGGGGATGTTGCCCTCGTTCTTCAGCTCGGTCGTGGTGTTCGGCATCGTCCAGGGCAGCGGGGACTTCGTCTTCTCGTCTATCTCCGTGTACAGGCCGTGCTCCATCGCCGCCGCGGCCGTGACCACCTTGAAGGTGGAGCCGGGCGGGTAGGTCTCGCGCAGCGCGCGGTTCAGCATCGGCTTGTCGGAGTCCTTGTCGAGCTTCCCGAAGGTCTCCGCCTCGGCACTGGTGTTGCCGGCGAACCTCGACGGGTCGTACGAGGGCGTCGAGGCCAGCGCGAGGATCGCACCCGTGGAGGGGTCGATGGCGGCGACAGCGCCCTTGCCCTTGTTCTTCAGACCGTTGTACGCGGCCTTCTGCGCGGCGGCGTTCAGCGTCGTGACGACGTTGCCGCCCTCCTTCTTCTTGCCGGTCAGCATGTCGAGGCTGCGGCGGAAGAAGAGCCGGTCGTCGTTGCCGGTGAGGATGCGGTCCTCGATGGACTCGATCTGGGTGGCGCCGATGCGCTGCGAGGCGAAACCGGTCACGGGCGACCACATGGGCCCGTTCTTGTACGTCCGCTTGTACTTGAAGTCGTCGCCGTCGACCTTCTGCGAGCCGGTGATGGCCTTGCCGTCGACGATGATGTCGCCGCGCGGCTGGGCGTACCGCTCGATGGGCACGCGGCGGTTCATGTCGTGCTCGGCGAGGTGGTCGGCCTTGACGTACTGCAGCCAGTTGTCGCGGACGAGCAGCGCGAGGACGAGCAGGCCGCAGAAGATCGCGATGCGGCGCAGAGGCTTGTTCACGGCCGTACCACCTGGGTCATCTCGGCGTCGGGGTTCGGGGCGGGCGACGGGGCCGGGCGGCGCGCGGTGTCGCTGATGCGCAGCAGGATGCCCACGAGCGCCCAGTTCGCGATCACCGAGGAACCGCCGTACGCGATGAACGGCATCGTCATACCCGTCAGCGGGATCAGGCCCATGACGCCGCCCGCGACGACGAAGACCTGGATGGCGAAGGCGCCGGACAGGCCGACCGCGAGCAGCTTGCCGAACGGGTCGCGGGCCGCGAGCGCCGTGCGCACACCGCGCTCCACGATCAGGCCGTAGATCAGCAGGACGGCCATGATCCCGGCGAGGCCCAGCTCCTCGCCGTACGTGGCGAGGATGAAGTCGGAGTTGGCGGCGAAGCCGATGAGGTCGGAGTGGCCCTGGCCGAGGCCGGTGCCGAGGGTGCCGCCGGAGCCGAAGGCCATCATCGACTGGGCGATCTGGTCGGTCCCGGTCGACGCGATGACTTCCTTGTTGAACGGGTCGAGCCAGGCGTCCACACGCACCTTGACGTGCGGCTCGAAGGAGGCCACGGTGACGGCGCCGATGGCCGACATCAGCAGACCGAACACGATCCAGCTGGTGCGCTCCGTGGCCACGTACAGCATCACGATGAACATGCCGAAGAACAGCAGCGACGTACCGAGGTCGGTCTCGAAGACCAGGATCAGGATGGACATCGCCCACACGGCCAGGATCGGACCGAGGTCACGCCCACGCGGCAGGTACAGGCCCATGAAGCGGCGGCTGGCGAGGGCGAGCGCGTCGCGCTTGACCATCAGGTATCCGGCGAAGAACACCGCGATGACGATCTTGGCGAACTCGCCGGGCTGAATCGAGAACCCGCCGACGCGGATCCAGATCTTCGCGCCGAAGACGTTCATGCCGAGGCCGGGCACCAGCGGCAGCAGGAGCAGCAGGATCGAGGCGACCATGGAGATGTACGTGTACCGCTGCAGGACGCGGTGGTCCTTGAGCAGCAGCAGTACGCCGACGAACAGGGCGATGCCGACCGCGGAGTAGAGCAGCTGATTGGGCGCGGCCTCGGAGAACGTGGGCCGCGCCTGGAGCTTCTCCGACTGGTCGAGCCGCCAGATGACCACCAGGCCGAGGCCGTTGAGCAGCGTGGCCAGGGGCAGCAGCAGCGGGTCCGCGTACGGCGCGAACTTGCGCACGACGAGGTGCGCGACGCCCGCGAGCAGGCCGAGGCCGAGGCCGTACCCGAGCATGCCGGGGGGCAGCTCGCCGGAGATGGCGAGGCCCACGTTCATGTAGGCGAACAGCGGGATGACGACGGCGAACACCAGGAGCGCGAGCTCCGTGTTGCGCCGGCTCGGCGCACCGATGGCGCCGATCGTCGACGTTTGTGTAGTGCTACTGCTCATGGCGTGCAAGGGCCCCCAACGGCTGCTTACTGCTTACCGCACTGCGGGACCAGATCCTTCTCCTGCTGGGAGAGGCTGGGGCCGGGTGTGGGAGTCGGTGCGGTGGTGGACTTGGACTTGTCGTCCTTGGCGCCGGGGTCGTCCGCCGCGCGGAAGCTCGCGTTGCGGAAGTCCGGCTTGGAGGTGTCGGCCGGGTCGGGCTGGCCGTCCTGGCCGCCCGCCTCGCCCTCACCGGGCTTGTTGTTGTCGTTCTTCTCGCGCTCGCGCTCTTCCTTCTCGCGGTTCTCCCGCTCGATCGCGCGCCGCTCGGCGTCCTTCTTGCACGCCGACGCCTGCAGGCCCAGCTCGCCGATCTTCTTCTCGGCGTCGTCGAGGTTGCCCTCCCCGATCGTCGCCTCGACCTGCTTGCGCTGGTACGGCGGCAGGTACTTGAGTTCGATCTCGGGGTGGTCCTTCTCGACCTTCGACAGGCTCACCCAGGCGAGGTCCTGGTCGATGCCGCGGTAGAGCGCGACGTGCTCGTCCTTGGTGCCCACGTAGTACTGCGTCTGGGTCCAGCGATAGCCGCCGTACAGGCCGCCGCCGACGACGGCGAGGGCCAGCGCGATGTACAGCGATCTCTTCAGCCACTTGCGGCCGCCGCCGGGCTTCACCAGGTCCTCGTCGCCGTACGCCCCGAAGGAGCCGCCCTCGGGGGCGTATCCCGGAGTGCCGTCGCCGCTTCCGGGCGGACCGAAGCCGCCTCCGGAGGGGCTGGGCGGCGTCTGGCGGCCGAGGCCCGACGCGCGGCCCGCGGGCGTCTGCATGGCGCCGTCGTCGTTCGCCTGGAGCTGGTTCTCGGCGACCGCGCCGACCACCACGGGGGTGTCGGACAGCTGGCCCGCGAGGGTGTCGCCGGTGTCGATGTCCAGGACGTCGGCGACGATCACCGTGATGTTGTCGGGGCCGCCGCCGCGCAGCGCGAGCTGGATCAGCTCCTGCACGGTCTCCTGGGGGCCCTGGTAGCTGGCGAGGGTGTCCTCCATCGTCTGGTGGGACACGACGCCGGAGAGGCCGTCGGAGCAGATCAAGTACCGGTCGCCGGCGCGGACTTCACGGATCGACAGGTCCGGCTCCACGTGGTCGCCGCTGCCGAGCGCGCGCATCAGGAGCGAGCGCTGCGGATGCGTCGTCGCCTCCTCCTCGGTGATGCGGCCCTCGTCGACGAGCCGCTGCACCCAGGTGTGGTCCTGCGTGATCTGCGTGAGCACGCCGTCGCGCAGCAGGTACGCGCGCGAGTCGCCGACGTGCACGAGGCCGAGCCGCTGGCCGGTCCACAGCAGGGCGGTCAGGGTGGTGCCCATGCCCTCGAGCTGCGGGTCCTCCTCGACCATGAGGCGCAGCTGGTCGTTGGCCCGCTGCACGGCCGTGCCGAGCGACGTGAGGATGTCGGAGCCGGGGACGTCGTCGTCGAGCGTGACGAGCGTCGAGATCACCTCGGAGCTGGCGACCTCGCCCGCGGCCTGGCCCCCCATGCCGTCGGCGATGGCGAGGAGACGCGGACCCGCGTAGCCGGAGTCCTCGTTCCCCTCCCGGATCATGCCTTTGTGCGATCCGGCGGCGAAGCGCAGTGACAGACTCATGCGCACCTCGCCCGTCGGCTCCGGGTACATCCGCACGGTGCCCACCCTCCGGTCGGGAGCGCGCTGGCGTCCAAGTCCTGGACCGCGTCGGCTCGCTCGCTCCGCTCGCTCATTGTCGTACTACTTCCGCAGCTCGATGACGGTCTTGCCGATGCGGATCGGCGCGCCCAGCGGAACGGGCGTCGGGGTGGTCAGGCGGGTCCGGTCCAGATACGTGCCGTTCGTGGACCCGAGATCCTCGACGATCCACTGGCCGTCACGGTCCGGGTAGATCCTGGCATGCCTGCTGGAGGCGTAGTCGTCGTCCAGCACGATGGTCGAATCGTGTGCCCGGCCCAGCGAGATCGTCTGCCCCTGGAGCGCGACGGTGGTGCCCGTCAGGGTGCCCTCCGAGACGACCAGCTTGGTGGGCGCGCCACGACGCTGGCGGCCACCGCTCTGCTGGCGCTGTGGCGGCGGTGCGGCCTGCTGGCGGGCCGCCTGGCGGCCGCCCTCACGGCGCGAACCGCGCTGAGTGACACGCGTTCCGAACAGGTCGCTGCGAATGACCTGGACGGCCACGATCACGAACAGCCACAGAACGGCCAGGAAACCCAGCCGCATGACCGTCAGGGTCAGCTCTGACATTGCCCCCGCTTCACCCTTCGGCTTGCCGGTAAATGATGGTGGTGCTGCCCACGACGATCCGCGAGCCGTCGCGGAGCGTAGCGCGGGTGGTGTGCTGCCCGTCTACCACGATGCCGTTGGTAGACCCGAGATCCTGGATCGTCGAGGGCGTTCCGGTCCGGATCTCACAGTGCCGGCGCGAGACGCCGGGGTCGTCGATCCGCACATCGGCGTCGGTGCTGCGGCCCAGCACCAGCGTCGGGCGGGAGATCTGATGGCGGTTGCCGTTGATCTCAATCCAGCGCCGCACTTGCGCGCCCGGGGAGCCGGAGCCCGGCCCCTGCGGCCGCGCCGCCGCCGGAGCGGCTCCGCGGCCCGCGCCCGCGCCGGGAGGCGGCGCGGCGGGCATGGGAGGGGCGCCCGAGGGGCCCTGCGGGTAGCCGTAGCCGCCGCGGGGGCCCTGGCCCGCGCTCGTGGGGCCGCCGCCGGGGGCGCCGGGCCCGCCGGGGCCCGCGGGGGCACCGGGAGCGGGGTCGGGAGTCTGCGAGGTGCTGGACGCGAGCGTGCGGCTGCGCACCCGGTAGAGGCCCGTGTCCAGGTCCTCCGCCTTCTCCAGGTGGACCTTGATGGGGCCCATGAAGCTGTACCGCTGCTGCTTCGCGTACTCACGCACCATGCCGGAGAGCTCGTCGCCGAGCTGTCCGGAGTACGGGCTCAGGCGCTCGAAGTCGGGCGCGCTGAGCTCCACGATGAAGTCATTCGGAACGACGGTCCGCTCGCGGTTCCAGATCGTCGCGTTGTTGTCGCACTCGCGCTGCAGGGCGCCGGCGATCTCGACGGGCTGGACCTCGGACTTGAACACCTTGGCGAAGGTGCCGTTGACCAGACCTTCGAGTCGCTGCTCGAACTTCTTCAGGACTCCCATGGGGCACCTCCTCCGTCGTTGTCATCCTCGTACTGCTTACTGATCGTATCCACGCGCCGGGAAATCAGGTGGTTCCCCCTGTCCGCCCGGACCACGAGTGTCGCCTCTCACAAGGCATGCCCGCACTGGTCTTCCGCGATCCTCAGGGTTCCTTCAGGGGTGTCCCGGGGCTCGGCCCGGGTTCGCTCCGCCGATCCTCGGGGATCGGTCAGGGCTCCCGCGGGAACCGTCCTGAGTCCCGCGTCGGAGGCGTGGCCGACGGCTCGGTCCGGGCTCGCTCCGCGCCTGGTGCCGCGCTCCGCTCGGGGCTGATGCGCTCCTCCTGGGCTCCTTGTGGGCTCCTTCCGGGGTCCCGGGCCGCGCCTGGC
The DNA here is from genome assembly GCF_045070545.1 of Streptomyces sp. RK9. Classification (NCBI taxonomy): domain Bacteria; kingdom Bacillati; phylum Actinomycetota; class Actinomycetes; order Kitasatosporales; family Streptomycetaceae; genus Streptomyces; species Streptomyces sp. RK9. The sequence continues at coordinate 1,106,388 of NZ_CP173704.1, forward strand.
TCGGGCCTCCTCCTACTTCCTCTTACCAGGGATCGTAGAGGGGGTCCCGAGACAGTGTCCCGCACGCGGCTGTGGACCTAGGAGGAGGACTTGACGTCCGCCTTGGTTGCGTCGGGCGGGTGGTTCGTCCGGTTCCGCCCCGGCGGAGACCCGTGCGGAGCCCCGCGCGGGGCCGGGCCTCCGGCGGGCCGCGATCGGGCCGGGGCGGCTGGTGAGGACGGGGTACGACACGTCCGCGCAGGCTGTCGCCACGTCCCCGGGTACCGCGCGGGTGCCCCCGAATACGGATGTGAATCCACCCTCTCCAGCGTGCTAATCTTCTGGATGTCGGCAGGCGCTCGCACCAACAAGTGAGAGACCCAAAGACAACACCCATGCGCGGGTGGCGGAATAGGCAGACGCGCTGGATTCAGGTTCCAGTGCCCGAAAGGGCGTGGGGGTTCAACTCCCCCCTCGCGCACAGAGAAGAACCGATGAACGGGTCTTCACCAAGGACGAGAGTCCTGGTGAGGGCCCGTTTCTCGTGTTGGTTCTGCGGTCTGCGGTCTGCGGTCTGCGGTCTGCGGTCTGCGTCTGTGGTCTGCGGCGCCTGGCCCGTGGCCCGGCTGCCCGGGTGTTTCCGGGGTGCTGGGTGTCCTCGGCTCCCGGGTGTTCTGGGCCCCGGATGCCTCGGCCCTTCCGGCCGCTCCGGGTGACCCGGGACTCGCGGTGAGCTATCTCACGATCGGGGTCCGCGCGAAATTCCCGGCTCCCACCGGTCACATTCCCGCGGCGCGGTGCGTCATGGCGGTGACGGGCCGCACCGGCCCGGCCGGAGCGGGATCGCGCCGGCGCACTCGCTTGATGAGGAGCCCATCTGATGTCCACCGCCCACGTCGTCGTCACCCTCGTCGCCGCCGCCATGACCGGCTTCTCCGCCGCCTCCGTCTTCCTGCGGGCCAAGTGGGTCGTCGAGCCCATGGCCGACTACGGCATTCCGATGGCCTGGCTGCCGTGGCTCGGCGCGGCCAAGGCGGCGGGCGCGCTCGGGCTCGTTGCCGGGCTGTTCCTGCCGGTGGTGGGGGCCGCGGCCGGGATCGGGCTCGTCCTGTACTTCGCCGGGGCCGTCGTCGCCGTGGTCCGGGCGCGCTGGTACGCCCACATTCCCTTCCCGCTGGTGTACGCGGCTCCGGTCGTCGGTGCGCTGGCGCTGGGGCTTGCCGCCTGAACAGGCATTTCGTGGGCTCGGTGGGAGCGTGGCGGGTGCGGCGGGGGAGTTATCCACAGGCTGTGACGGGGATTCGCCCGCGGCGGTACCGTCGGTGTCAGTCGAGTCGAGTCCGCGAGGCCCGGTGATCGGGTCCGGAGGGTCGGCGAAGGCCGTGTGTCGGCAACAAGGTCGTGTGTCGGCAACAAGGTCGTGTGTCAGCAACAGGGGGGCGATGAGTGTGGGCGGCGACGGAGTGGCGTTCTCGGGAGTCGGTGGCTCGGGAGGCGGCGAGCGGTCGGGTGGTCGGCGGCTGCCGCGGGTGGAGGGGTTCGCGCACTGGCCCGCGGCCGGGGCGGGCGGGTCCGCCGGCTCTGCGTCCGGGGCCGCTGGTTCCGGCGGGTTCCCGCAGCCCAAGCAGGAGGGCAAGGCGCTGCGCGGGCGCACCCCGCGCTCCGCGCACGCGGAGTTCGTGACGGACGACCACCGCCCCGACCCCGTCTCCGCGATGGAGGAGACCAACAGAGGACGGCTCGCGGAGCTGACGCCGCTCAGAGTGGCCAGGATGGCCGCGTCCCCCTTCGCCTTCCTGCGCGGCTCCGCCGGACTCATGGCGTACGACCTCGCCCGCACCCCGCTCACCGGCATCGGCGCCCAGATCTGCGGCGACGCCCACGCGGCCAACTTCGGTCTCTACGGAGACGCGCGCGGCGGCCTCATCATCGACCTGAACGACTTCGACGAGACGGTGCACGGGCCGTGGGAGTGGGACGTCAAGCGCCTCGCCACCTCCCTCGTGCTCGCCGGACGCGAGGCGGGCGCCGACGAGGACACGTGCGCCGAGGCGGCCTACGACGCCGTCGGTGCCTACCGCCGCACGATGCGCCTCCTCGCCAAGCTCCCCGTCCTCGACGCCTGGAACGCCATCGCCGACGAGGAACTGGTCTCCCACACCGACGCCCGCGACCTGCTCGGCACCCTCGACCGCGTCTCCGAGAAGGCCCGGCAGAACACGAGCGCCCGCTTCGCCGCCAAGTCCACCGAACCGGTCCCGGACGCCGGGACCCCGGCGGGCCACATCACGCCCCGGCGCTTCGTCGACGCGCCCCCGGTGCTGCGGCGGACACCGGACGACGAAGCGGCGGCGGTCGCCGCGGCCCTCGGCGAGTACCGCACCACCCTGCCGGAGGACCGCCTCCCCCTCCTCGCGAGGTACTCCATCCAGGACGTCGCCTTCCGCGTCGTGGGCACCGGCAGCGTCGGACTGCGCTCCTATGTGGTGCTGCTTCTCGACCATCGGGGGGAGCCGCTGGTCCTCCAGGTCAAGGAGGCCGGGCCCTCCGCGCTGCTGCCGCACCTGCCCGTGGCCGGCTTCAAGGAGCAGGAGAGCGAGCACGAGGGCCGGCGGGTCGTGTTCGGCCAGAAGCGCATGCAGGTCGTCAGCGACTTCCTGCTCGGCTGGACGACGATATCCGGACGGCCTTTCCAGGTACGGCAGTTCAGGAACCGCAAGGGCAGCGTGGACCCGGCCGCCCTCGCCGCCGACCAGCTCGACGACTACGGCCGCATGACCGGCGCCCTGCTCGCCCGCGCCCACGCGCACAGCGCCGACCCCCGGCTCATATCCGGGTACTGCGGCAAGAACGACGAGCTGGACGAGGCCGTGGCCGCCTTCGCGGTGACCTACGCGGACCGCACGGAGGCCGACCACGCCCAACTGGTCACCGCGGTGCGCGAGGGGCGGCTGCGGGCCGCCGACCAGGAAGCCGGGGCCCCGGGAGCCGTGGCCTAGGCTGGACAGGTGACGACCCCGGAAGCCGAGCCGACGAGCCCCGAGACGCCCGAGCAGCCGCAGGCGGCGGCGGAGCAGCCGCAGGAGACGCCCGAGCGGCCGCACGAGGCGGCGGAGCAGCTGCATGAGGCGGCGGAGCAGCCGCAGGCGGCGGCGGACGGTCAGGCGGGTGCGGGTGCGGGTGCGCGGCCCGAGGCGCGGCTCGAGAAGGCCGTGCGCGCCGCCGAGCAGGCGCTGATCGAGTACGAGATCGCGGTGGAGACGTTCCGGGTCGAGGTGGAGAACTTCTCCCGGCTGCACCACCAGAAGCTCGGCCCGATGTACTCGCGCCTGGACGAGCTGGACGCCCTGATCGCCGAGGCCGTGGCGGCGCGGTCCGGTGACCCGGAGGACCTGCGCAAGGCGGACGAGGCGCGGGCGCGGGTGCTGCCGATGCCGGCGGTCGAGGAGCTGTTCCACGGCTGGATGGACGGCGACGGGCTGTTCCCCGAGGCCGCCGCGATGCTCACCGAGCAGCCCGTGCGGCCGCCGCAGCGGGTGCGGCCGAGCGACGAGGTCCGCAAGCTCTACCGGGATCTGGTCCGCAAGGCCCACCCCGACCTCGCGCAGGACGAGAAGGAGCGCGAGCGCCGGGACGAGTTCATCACCCGCGTGAACGCCGCGTACGGCCGTGGCGACGAGGCGCTGCTGCGGGAGCTGCTCGCGGAGTGGGCCGCGGGGCCGGTGCCCGAGGAGCTGCGGCCCACCCCGAGCGAGGAGCTGTACGCCCGGCTCGAATGGCTCGCCCGGCGCAAGGAGCTGCTCTCGGTCGTGGCCAGGGAGCTGGAGGAGAGCGCGATCGGGTCGATGCTCAAGCTGGCGCCCGACGACCCGGACCGGCTCCTGGAGGAGATCGCCGAACAGCTGCTCGCGCAGGTCGCGGAGCGCGAGGCTGAGCTGGAGCGGCTGACGGCCTGAGGGCCTGGCCGTCCGAGCTGGACGGCAGTGCGGTGCCGTGCCCGTCGGCCTCCGGTGCCGCCCGCCGTGTGCCGCACGTCGGGCTCTGCCGGTGGTGCCGGTTCGGTGAGCTGTGTGCCGTGGGTGGGCGGCGTCGGGGCGACGGTGGTCGGGTAGCGTCGGAGGCATGGAATTCGGATCTGGTGTGCCCACGGTCACGATCGGCGATCTCTCGGACGGAGACTTCCTCCTTGACGTCCGAGAGGACGACGAATGGCAGGCGGGGCACGCGCCGGGGGCACTGCACATCCCGATGAGTGACTTCGTCGCCCGCTTCGGCGAGTTGACCGAGGCGGCGCCGCAGGACGGCAAGGTCAATGTGATCTGCCGGTCCGGCGGCCGTTCCGCCCAGGTGACCATGTACCTCGCGCAGCAGGGCATCGACGCGGTGAACGTCGACGGCGGCATGCAGGTCTGGGAGGCCTCGGGCAAGACCGTCGTCGACGACAAGGACCAGCCCGGCACGGTGATCTAGCCCGAGCGGGCTCCGTGACCCGGTCCGGTCGGGCTCCGTGATCCTGGTCCGGCGTGGGCGTGGCAGTGGCAGTGGGCGTGGTGTGACCGCCTGCCGGTCGTGAGCCGTCGTCTCAGCTGAGGGAGTGCGCCGCGAGCAGGTCGCCCAGGGCGTCCTCGTGCGCCGCGGCCGGGCCGAGCGCGAGCTCCAGGTGCTTGGCCCAGGCGTGGTAGCGGTGCAGGGGGTAGTCCGTGTCGGCGCCGAAGCCGCCGTGCAGGTGCTGCGCGGTCTGCACCACCCGGCGCACGCCGTCCGACGCCCAGATCTTCGCCACCGCCACATCCCCGGAGACCGGGAGCGGCCCGCCGTTGCCCGCGCCCGCGCGGTCCGGTGAGCTGAGGCGCCAGGCGGCCTGCCAGAGGGTGACCTCCATCGCGCGCAGGTCGATGTAGCGGTCGGCGGCCTGCATGGCGACCGCCTGGAAGGTGGCGACGGGGAACCCGAACTGCTCGCGCTTGCCGGTGTATTCACTCGTCATGCCGAGCACGCCCGTACCGAGCCCGAGTGCGAGCGCGCAGGTGCCGGTCGCGAGCAGGTCCCGCAGGAAGTCCCAGGCGCCGTCCGCCGTGATCACGTCCCGGGCGTCGACCCGCACCGCGTCCAGGCGGAGTTCACCGAGCCGCTCCCCGCTGGTGGAGAACTGCTCGGCGAGGGCGAGCCCGGACAGGCCGCGCGGCACGAGAGCGAGGACGGCGCGGCCGTCGGGGGCGGTGGCGGGCACGACGGTGATGTCGGCGTCGTAGGCCCAGGGGACGCCGGTCTGGAGGCCGTCCAGGATCCACTTGTCGCCGTCGGGGCGCGCGTTGACGGCGAGTTCAGCGCCGTCGTGACCGGTGCGGCCGTTCGCGGCGACGGTCAGCACGGTGCCGCCGCGCGCGGCCGACTCCAGGACGGCCCGCTTCAACTCGTCGCCGCCGTGGAGCTGGACGGCGTACGCCGCCGCGCAGCTCTCCAGGAGCGGGACACGTGCCAGCACCTTCGCCGACTCGCGCAGCACCAGGCAGAGCGCGATGGGGTCCAGGCCCGACCCGCCGTACTCGGGTGCCACAAGGAGGCTGAGCAGGTCGGCGTCGGCGAGCTTGGCCCACAGCGCGCGGTCGAAGTCCTCCGCGACGGCCCCGGGGGTGAGGGCGGGGCTGGGCACGCCGTCCGGGGCGACCCCGGCGAAGACCGCCTTGGCCGCATCGAGCGCCGCCTGCTGCTCCTCGGTGAAGGTGAAGTCCACTGCTTGTCCCTCCGCACCGGCCGGTTCGGTCTCGTCGGCTCCGCCACAGTTTCTGACGGGTCGTCAAGATAGAACACGTTCTATGGGAAGGGAACAGCTGTGGCGCGCGGTCCGGTGAGCGGTCCGGCGCCGGCCTCGCGCGGTGGGGCGCTCAGCGGTCGAAGTCCAACTCCACCTTGTCCGTGGTCGGATGCGACTGGCACGCGAGGACGTAGCCGGCCTCGGTCTCCTCCGGCTCCAGCGCGAAGTTCCGGTCCATGCGGACCTCGCCGGACACCTTGAACGCCCGGCACGTGCCGCACACGCCGCCCTTGCAGGCGAACGGCGCGTCCGCGCGGTTGCGCAGCACCGTGTCGAGCAGGGACTCCCCCGCCTGCACCGGCCAGGTGCCGGAGCGGCCGTCGAGGGTGACCGTGACCGTGCTGTCCGCCGGGGCGGGCACCGCCGGTGCCGTGGTGACGCCGTCGTCCACGTGGAATATCTCCTCGTGGATGCGCCGCCGCGCCACGCCCAGCGCCCGCAGCGTCCGCTCCGCGCCCTGCACCAGGCCGTAAGGACCGCACAGGAACCAGCCGTCGACCTCCTCGACCGGCAGCAGCGCGGGCAGCAGCCGCGCGAGCCGCTCCTCGTCAAGACGCCCCGAGTTGAGCCCCGCCTGCTGCTCCTCGCGGGAGAGCACCGTCACCAGCTGGAAGCGGTCCGGCCAGCGGTCCTTCAGGTCGGCGACCTCGTCGAGGAACATCGTGGACGCGGCCGTACGGTCGCTGCGTATCAGACAGAACTCGGCGTCCGGCTCGCGCTCGAGGAGCGTGGTGACGATGGAGAGCACCGGCGTGATCCCGCTGCCGCCGACCACCGCGGCATACCTCCCCGGAGCCGGGTCCAGGGTGAAGCGGCCCGCCGGGGTCATCACCTCAAGATCGTCCCCGACGACGACCTCCTTGCGGGCGTACGTCGAGAAGGCGCCGCCCTCCACCACGCGCACCCCCACCCGCAACTGCCTGGGCTCACCGGGAGCTTGAGGGTCCGGGGCCGGGGAGCAGATCGAGTACGTACGCCGGATCTCCGTGCCGTCGACGACGCGGCGCAGGGCGAGGTGCTGGCCGGGAGCGTATCTGTACTCCTCGCGGAGGTGGGGTGGCACCTCGAACGTCAGCGTCACGGCGTCGTCGGTGAGCTCCTCGACGGCCGCCACGCGGAGCGGGTGGAAGCGCGCCATCACAGCTCCTTGAAGTGGTCGAAGGGCTCCCGGCAGGTGACGCAGCGACGCAGCGCCTTGCAGGCGGTGGAGGAGAAGCGGCTGAGCAGTTCGGTGTCCGTGGAGCCGCAGTGCGGGCAGCGGACCGTGAGGGTGAGCGGGATCGGCCCCTCGGCGGCGTGCGGACGGGGCGGCGCGATGCCGAACTCCGCGAGCTTGCGGCGGCCTTCGGCGCTGATGTCGTCCGTCGACCAGGCGGGGGAGAGCACCGTGCGCACCGTGACGTCGTCCCGGCCGTCCTCGCGGAGGACCTGCTCGATGTCCGCGCTCATGGCCTCTATGGCGGGGCAGCCCGTGTACGTCGGGGTCAGCTCGACGTCCACATGGCCGGTGGCGCCGACCCGGACGGAGCGGAGCACGCCGAGCTCGGCCAGGCTGAGGACGGGCAGCTCGGGGTCGGGCACGGAGCCCGCGAGGGCGTGGAGCCGGGCCTCTAGGGCCGTGGGCGCGGGAGCCGTCGTCGGCTCGGCGGGTGCCGTGGGTGCCGTGGGTGCCGAGGGGCCGACGGGCGCGGTGTGCGTCGTCGTGGGTGCCTGGGGGGCCTTGGTCACCATGACGCCCCCGGGTGGCTGCGGTGCAGGTGCTGCATCTCGGCGAGCATCCGGCCGAACGACTCGGTGTGCAGGCCCTCGCGTCCTGCGCCGGCCGTCCACGCCCCGCTCTGGGGGCCCTCGGGCACCGTGAGCGTCGCCTTCTGGAGCACGGTGGTGACCGTGGCCGTCCACTGCTCCCGCAGGGCTTCCCGGTCGAGGTCGAGACCGGCCACGGGCGCGAACATCTCGCCGGTGAAGCGCCAGAGCGCGTCCACGCCGCGCTGCATCCGCTCGTGGCTCTCGGCCGTGCCGTCGCCGAGCCGGAGCGTCCACTGCTCGGCGTGGTCCTGGTGGTAGGCGACCTCCTTGACGGCCTTCGCGGCGAGTGGCGCCAACGGGCTTTCCGTCGCGGCCAGTTGGCCGTACATGAGGTTCTGGTACACGGAGAAGTACAGCTGGCGGGCGATGGTGTGGGCGAAGTCGCCGTTCGGCTGCTCGACCAGCTGGAGGTTCCGGAAGGAGCGCTCCTCGCGCAGATACGCCAGCTCGTCCTCGTCGCCCGCCAGGGAGAGCAGCACCCGGGCCTGGCCGAGCAGGTCCAGGGCGATGTTCGCCAGGGCCACCTCTTCCTCGAGGACGGGGGCGTGGCCCGCCCACTCACCCAGGCGGTGCGAGAGCACCAGGGCGTCGTCGCCCAGGGCGAGGGCCGCGGTGTGGACGGCGGGGGCGTCGGGGGCCGGGGTGGCGGGGGGCGCGGCCTCGGTGGCCGACGGCGCGGGGGGCGTGGGCGTGGGGGTCACAGGTGCTTCACTCCTTCCGGGATGTCGTAGAACGTCGGGTGGCGGTAGGGCTTGTCGGCGGAGGGCTCGAAGAAGGAGTCCTTCTCGTCCGGTGAGGAGGCGGTGATCTCCACGGACGGCACGACCCAGATGGAGACGCCCTCGTTCCTGCGGGTGTACAGGTCCCGGGCGTTGCGCAGGGCCATCTCGGCGTCCGGGGCGTGCAGGCTGCCCGCGTGGGTGTGGGACAGGCCGCGGCGCGAGCGCACGAACACTTCCCACAGCGGCCATTCGGTCGAGCCGGTCATGCGGTCGCCTCCTTGCGCTCGCTCTGCTTGGCGGCGTACGCGGCCGCCGCCTCACGCACCCAGGCGCCCTCTTCGTGGGCTCGTCTGCGCTGCGTGATCCGCTGGTCGTTGCACGGGCCGTTGCCCTTGAGGACCGACCAGAACTCGCTCCAGTCGATGGGGCCGAAGTCGTGCTGTCCCCGCTCCTCGTTCCACTTCAGGTCCGGGTCGGGGAGCGTCAGGCCGAGCGACTCGGCCTGGGGGACGCAGATGTCCACGAAGCGCTGACGCAGCTCGTCGTTCGAGTGGCGCTTGATCTTCCAGATCATGGACTGCTCGGAGTGGGACGACTCCGCGTCCGGCGGGCCGAACATCATCAGCGACGGCCACCACCAGCGGTCCACGGCGTCCTGGGCCATCGCGTGCTGTGCCTCGGTGCCGCGGCTGAGGGCGAGCAGCAGTTCGTACCCCTGGCGCTGGTGGAACGACTCCTCCTTGCAGACGCGGACCATCGCGCGGGCATAGGGGCCGTACGAACACCGGCACAGCGGGACCTGGTTGGTGATCGCCGCGCCGTCCACGAGCCAGCCGATGGCGCCTACGTCCGCCCAGGTCAGGGTGGGGTAGTTGAAGATCGATGAGTACTTCTGGCGGCCCGAGTGGAGCTTGTCGAGGAGGTCGTCGCGGCTCGCGCCGAGCGTTTCCGCGGCGCTGTACAGATACAGGCCGTGGCCCGCCTCGTCCTGGACCTTGGCCATCAGGATCGCCTTGCGGCGCAGGGACGGCGCGCGCGTGATCCAGTTGGCCTCGGGCTGCATGCCGATGATCTCGGAGTGGGCGTGCTGCGCTATCTGGCGCACGAGCGTGGCGCGATAGGCGTCCGGCATCCAGTCACGCGGCTCGATGCGCTCGTCGGCCGCGACGGCCGCGTCGAAGGCCGACTCCAGCACCGCGGTGTCCACGGCGCTGTCCACGGCGGCGGCCGCGGGCTTGTGCGGTGCCGTGGTGAGCGGCTGGTGCGCTGTCGCCATCTCGGTCCCCCTCGACCTCGGGCAGTGTCTCGACACATCTCGTCCTGACCGGTGCGCCTCGCACCGGTCTTCCGGCATTCCGTCGAACCCGCCGACCGACCGATCGTTCGGTTCGTTGGAATTCAATGGTGCGGCGCCTCGCCATAAGGTGTCAACCCTGTGGATAACCTCCGGGACGCTGGGCCTGGCGGGCGGGCCTGAGTACGGTTCCGGCGGCAGGGTTCGGTCGTGGGGTCGAGGAACGGGGCGAGATGGACGGGCACGACAAGGATGTGGGCGGCGAATCCGCCGGGTCCGGCGCCGCACCCACGGGCTCCGACGCCGTGCCCGTGGGCCCTGACGCGGCACCCGCGGACTCCGGCGCCGCATCCGCATCCGTACCCGCAGGCTCCGGCGCCGCACCCGCCCGGACCGGCATCGCCGCCCTCTCCCGCCGCTCGCAGGCCGTCGCTGTCCTCGTCCTCGCCGTGGTCGTGGCCACCGTCTGCGTCCACGTCGGGATGGTGTTCCTGCACGTGGCGCCGTCGAACACCGTCACCAAGGAGCACGGCCGGACCGTCGACGACTGGATCTACCCCGAGTTCGAGCAGAACTGGAAGCTGTTCGCGCCGAACCCACTGCAGCAGAACGTGGCGGTGCAGGTCCGCGCGCAGATCCGGACCGCGGACGGGGCCGGCCGGACCACACGCTGGTACGACCTGTCCGCACAGGACGGCGCCGCCATCGACCACAACCTGCTGCCGAGCCACACGCAGCAGAACGAGCTGCGCCGCGGCTGGGACTTCTTCGTCTCCACGCACGACGCGCAGAATCGTCCCACCGGTCTGCGCGGTGAGCTGTCGGAGCGCTACATCCGGCGCATGGTGCTGCTGCGCCTCCACCGGCACGAGCCGCTCGCCCGCGGGGAGGCGTTCGACCAGGTGCAGGTCAGGTCCCGGACCACGGCCGTACAGCCGCCGGAGTGGAGTGACGAGAAGATCAGCGGCAAGCCCGTGCTGCGGGTGCTTCCGTGGTGGTCGGTCACGCCGGGCGACCTGCCGCTGGCCGGTGAGGACCGCGCGCACAGGGATGTGGCCGTGGCGCAGAACGGGGGCGTCCGGTGATCAGTTTCGATCCGCTCGCCCGGGGCGTGCAGCGTGTCACGGCCCAGGCCCTCGGCCCGTACCAGACCGCGGTGGTCCGTATCGGCTTCGCCGCCACCTGGCTGCTCTTCCTGCTGCGTGAACTGCCGCACCGGCGTGAGCTGTACGGGCCCGACGGCCCGTGGAGCTGGGACATGGCGCGGCAGCTCATCTCCGCCAACGACGCCTTCACGGCGCTGATGTGGTCGGACGGCCGGCTGTGGTTCGAGAGCGTCTACTTCCTGGCGATCGTCTCCAGCGCCCTGCTGCTCGTCGGCTGGCGCACCCGCACGATGTCCGTGCTGTTCATGATCGGCGTGCTCTCGCTGCAGAACCGCAGCATCTTCATGGGGGACGGCGGCGACAACGTCATCCACCTCATGGCGATCTACCTGGTGTTCACGCGGTGCGGCCAGGTCTGGTCCCTGGACGCGCGCCGTGCGGCACGCGCGCGTGCCCCGCAGTACGACCACGGGGACGACGGCGGCCTTGACGACAGTCATGCCGTTGATGACGACCGCCATGCCGACGGTGGAGCCCGTGTGGGCGGGGGTGACCGGGTCGGTCCCGCCCTGTGGTGGGTGCTCGGCCTCGCCCTGTCCGTGGTGACGTTCCTGGGGGAGCTCAGCTGGTTCTGGCTGCTGCTGTTCTGGGGGATGTGGGTCGCGCACGGGCTGTGGTGGGCAGCCGTCCGGCGCGCGCCGGACGGAGAGGCGCGTGTGCTGCTCGACGTCGTCGCCAACCTCGCCCACAACGCCGCCCTGTTGGTGATCATGGTCGAGGCGTGCCTGATCTACGCCACGGCGGGCTGGTACAAGATCCAGGGCAGCCGCTGGCAGGACGGGACGGCCGTCTACTACCCGCTCCAGCTCGACTACTTCTCGCCCTGGCCCGAGCTCGCCGACCTGCTGACCTCGCACGGCGTCCTGGTGATGCTGGTGACATACGGGACGGTCGCCGTGCAGGTCGCCTTCCCGTTCACGCTGTTCAACCGGCGCGTCAAGAACGTGCTGCTCGCGGTGATGATCTTCGAGCACGCCGTCATCGCCGTCGTCCTGGGGCTGCCGTTCTTCTCGCTCGCGATGATCGCGGCCGACGCGGTGTTCCTGCCCACGTCGTTCCTGCGGCGCCTCGGCGGCTGGGTGGCCCGCACGCGCACGCGGCTGCTCGCGCGGGTGCCGCGGCTCTCCCGCGCGGAGGTGCCGCAGGGGCCGCCAGGGGAGGAACAGCCCCGCGATGCCGCTGAGCACGCGCGCGTAGGCTTCGGTGCGTGAGCGGCAGCGGCAGTACGGGTCGGAGAAAAAGCGGCGGTAGTGGGCGATGAGCGGTAGCAGTCGTACGGACGGGGCGGGCGACCGCGGTCCGCGGAGCGGGGAACCGACCGAGCCGGTCCGTGTCTGGCACGGCCTCGCCGACACCTCCGTACTCCTGGACGGCTTCCACGCCCTGAAGCACGCGCTTCGCTTCGACGCCTCCATCCCTGTGGCCCTGACCAGCGACAAGGCCGCCGTCCTCGCCCTCGCGCAGGACTTGGCGCCGGACGTGTCGGACGCGCTCGACGCGCTGCTCGCCGAGACCGACGAGGCGACGTTGCGCGCGCTCGTGCCCCGGCTGCACCCCACGGCCGTGGCCGCCTTGGCGGTACGTCCGTCGCGTGCCGCCAACCTGCGGGCGCTGGAGCACACCCCCAGGGCCGCCCCCGTCGTCGTCCTCGACGACCCCCGCAACCTCGGCAACGCCGGGGCCGTGATCCGGCTCGCGGCGGGCTTCGGCGCGACGGGAGTGGTGACGACCGGCACTCTCGACCCCTGGCACCCCACGGTCGTGCGCGGTGGCGCGGGCCTGCACTTCGCGACGGCCGTGGAGCGCGTGGACGTCGGGGAGCTGCCCAAGGGGCCCCTGTTCGCCCTGGACGCGGAGGGCGAGGACATCCGAGGCGTCGAGATCCCGGATGACGCCGTGCTGGCCTTCGGGTCCGAGCGCAGCGGCCTGTCGGCCGAACTGCGCGCCCGGACCGACCACTTGGTGGCGCTGCCGATGCGGCCGCAGGTGTCGAGCTACAACCTCGCCACGAGCGTCGCGATGGCGCTGTTCCACTGGTCGTCGGGCACGCCCCCGAAGGCCCAGGCCTGAGCCTGCTCCCCCCGGGGGCCGTGGCGCCGCCCGGCTCACGCCTCCTTGCGGATCTCCACCACGCGGAAGCGGTTGGCCACGAACGCGCTGTCGCACAGCGCGGCGTTCGCCGCCGGGTTGCCGCCGGAGCCGTGGAAGTCCGAGAACGCCGCCGTCTGGTTCACATAGACCCCGCCCGTGAGGTTCAGCGACAGCTGGGCGCTCTCCTCCAGGCAGGTCTCCTCGACGGCCGAGGACACCTCCGCGGACGTCGTGTACGCCCCGACGGTCATCGCGCCCTGCTCGCGCACCGTGCGCCGCAGCAGCTCCACCGCGTCCGCCGCCGAGTCGACCGCGACGGCGAAGGAGACCGGGCCGAAGCACTCGCTGAGATACGCCGCCTCGGCGTCCGGCTTGGCGCCGTCGAGCTTGACGATGACCGGGGTGCGCACCACGGCGTCGGGGAACTCCGGATTGCTGACCTGCCGTGAGGCGAGGGCGACTTCACCGATGCCGGGGGCCGCGTCCAGGCGGGCCTTCACGTCCGGGTTGACCAGGGCGCCGAGGATGCCGTTGGCCCGGGCCTCGTCGCCGAGGAGGCCGTCCACCGCGCTCGCGAGGTCCGCGACCACCTCGTCGTACGACTTCGCGCCCGCGTCCGTCGCGATGCCCTCGCGGGGGATCAGGAGGTTCTGCGGGGTCGTGCACATCTGGCCGCTGTACAGCGACAGGGAGAACGCCAGGTTCGACAGCATTCCCTTGTAGTTGTCGGTCGACTCGACGACGACCGTGTTGACGCCCGCCTTCTCCGTGTAGACCTGCGCCTGGCGGGCGTTGGCCTCCAGCCAGTCGCCGAAGGACGTCGAGCCCGTGTAGTCGATGATCTTGATCTCGGGGCGGGTCGCGAGGGTCTTGGCGATGCCCTCTCCGGGCCGCTCGGCGGCGAGCGCGACCAGGTTCGGGTCGAAGCCCGCCTCGGCGAGGACCTCGCGGGCGACGCGCACCGTCAGGGCCAGCGGCAGCACCGCACGGGGGTGCGGCTTGACCAGGACGGGGTTGCCGGTGGCCAGGGAGGCGAACAGGCCCGGATAGCCGTTCCACGTGGGGAAGGTGTTGCAGCCGATCAGGAGGGCGATGCCGCGGCCGACCGGTGTGAAGCGCTTGGTCAGGGCGAGCGGGTCGCGCTTGCCCTGGGGCTTGGTCCACTCCGCGCTGTCGGGGGTGCGGGACTGCTCCACATAGGCATACGCCACCGCTTCCAGGCCGCGGTCCTGGGCGTGCGGGCCGCCGGCCTGGAACGCCATCATGAAGGCCTGGCCGCTGGTGTGCATGACCGCGTGCGCGAACTCGTGCGTGCGGGCGCTGATGCGCGACAGGATCTCCAGACAGACCATGGCGCGGGCCTCCGCGCCCGCGTCGCGCCAGGCGCGCATCCCGGCGCGCATGGCGGGCAGCAGGGTGTCCACGTCCGGATGCGGATACGTGACGCCCAGCTCGGGGCCGAACGGCGAGGTCTCCGCGCCCGTCCAGTCGTCGGTGCCCGGCTGGTCGAGGTCGAAGCGGCTGTTCAGGAGGGCCTCGAAGGCCGCCTTGCCCTCGGGCAGGCTCAGGCTTCCGTTCTCCCCGTAGGCCTTGGGGTGTTCGGGGTGCGGCGACCAGTACGCGCGTGTGCGGATCGTCTCCAGCGCCTGGTCGAGGGTGGGCCGGTGCTTGGCGATCAGCTGGTGCGCGGTGAGTTCGGCGGCCATGAGGGACCAACTCCTCGTCGAGTCAGCTCTCCTTCGAGCTGGCGAGCTGGGCAGGGGCAGTGGGCAGGAACAGCTGGACAGGGCTAGAGTAACCGAACGATCGGTCGGTACAAGGGGGTCTGCCGAACCTGTGGAAAACCTCCCCCCGGCCGCCCCGAACCCCTGGCCAAGACCCCTGTTCCCCGGCCAATACCCCCGTGCGGGAGGATCGCGAGCATGACAGCACTCGATCTCAGCGGCCCCGTCGCCGTGGTCGGCACCGGCACCATGGGCCAGGGCATCGCCCAGGTCGCGCTGGTGGCGGGCCACCCCGTGCGGCTGTACGACGCCGCGCCCGGCTTCGCGAAGACGGCGGCCGCCGCGATCACCGCCCGTCTCGACCGGCTCGTGGCGAAGGGCCGCCTCGACGCCGCCGCCCGCGACGCTGCGACCGGCCGCCTGACCGCCGTCGAGGGCCTCGCCGACCTCGCCGGGTGCGACCTCGTCGTCGAGGCCGTCCTGGAGCAACTGGACGTCAAGCAGCGGCTGTTCCAGGACCTGGAGGAGGTCGTCGCCGAGAGCTGCCTGCTCGCGACCAACACCTCGTCCCTGTCCGTGACCGCCGTCGCGGGCGCCCTGAAGCACCCCGGCCGCTTCGTCGGACTGCACTTCTTCAACCCCGCCCCGCTGCTGCCCCTGGTCGAGGTCGTCAGCGGCCACGCCACGGACGAAGCGGCGGCCACGCGCGCGTACGACACCGCGAAGGCCTGGGGCAAGACACCGGTGCGCTGCGCCGACACCCCCGGGTTCATCGTCAACCGCGTCGCCAGGCCCTTCTACGCCGAGGCGCTGCGCCTCCACGAGGAGCGCGCCGCCGACCCCGCGACGATCGACGCGGTCCTGCGCGAGTGCGGCGGCTTCAAGATGGGCCCCTTCGAACTCACCGACCTCATCGGCCAGGACGTCAACGAAGCCGTCACCCGCTCGGTGTGGGAGTCGTTCTTCCAGGACCCCAAGTTCACCCCGTCCCTCGCCCAGCGCCGCCTCGTCGAGTCGCGGCGTCTGGGACGCAAGTCGGGGCAGGGCTGGTACGCCTACGGAGAGGACGCCGAGAAGGCCGAGCCGCACACCGCGGCACCCGCGCCCGCCCCGGAGTCCGTCGCCCTGCACGGCGAGCTGTTCCAGGCCGCCGCACTGGTCCCGCTCATCGAGGCCGCGGGGGTCCGCGTCGAGGCCGGGGACGCGACGCACCCGGACTACCCCGGCTGGCTCGAACTGCCCAGCGGCGTCCGGCTCTGCCTGGCCGACGGCTCGTCCGCCGACGCCGCAGCCGAGCCCACCGTCCAGTTCGACCTGGCGCTCGACTACGCCTCGGCCACCCGGATCGCCCTCGCCCCGGCGGCCCGCGTCAGCGAGCAGGCCCTCGCCGAGGCGGTGGGGCTGTTCCAGGCGCTCGGCAAGAAGGTCAGCGTCGTGGGCGCGGCCCCGGGGCTGATCGTGGCCCGTACGGTCGCCCAGCTCGTGGACTTCGCGCACGACGCGGTGGCGCGCGGCGTGGCCGGTGTCGACGACATCGACACCGCGATGCGCCTGGGCGTGAACTACCCGCGCGGACCGCTCTCCTGGGGAGCCGCGCTCCGCACGTACTGGGTGGCGGAGTTCCTCGACAGCATGCACGGCGAGTACCCCACAGGGCGCTACGCCCCCTCACAGGCGCTGCGCCAGGCGGCCGCGCGGGAGGAGCACTCATGACCGCGGCCAGGCGCGACACGTACACCCCGGATACCCTCCTCGAGGTCGCCGTGCGGGTCTTCAACGAGCGCGGCTACGACGGCACGTCCATGGAGCACCTCTCCAAGGCGGCCGGCATCTCCAAGTCGTCGATCTACCACCACGTGGCGGGCAAGGAGGAACTGCTGCGCCGCGCGGTGAGCCGGGCGCTCGACGGCCTCTTCGGGATCCTCGCCGAGGAGCACGCGCGCGAGGGCAGCGCGGTGCGACGCCTGGAGTACGTCACGCGCCGCACCGTCGAGGTCCTGGTCGCCGAGCTGCCCTATGTGACGCTGCTGCTGCGCGTGCGCGGCAACACGGACACCGAGCGCTGGGCCCTTGAGCGGCGCAGGGAGTTCGACCACGAGGTCGCCGGGCTGCTCAAGGAGGCCGTCGCGGACGGCGACCTGCGCTCGGACGTCGAGCTGCGGCTCGCCACCCGGCTGCTCTTCGGAATGATCAACTCCATCGTGGAGTGGTACCGCCCTGACGCCCACAACGCCGCGAGCGGCCAGGAAGTCGCCGACGCCGTCGTGCAGATGGCCTTCGCGGGGCTGCGCACCGACGGCTGATCGACGGCCGCCCGACGGCTGACAGGCGGCTGACGGGGGAGGGCGTCCGGGGCCGCGCTGTGCGGCCGCCCGGTGTCAGCCCTCCGCCTCCAGGTCGTCCTCTTCGAAGACCAGCAGCGTGCGCGTGCTGAGGACCTCCGGCATGGCCTGGAGACGTGTGAGGACCAGCTCGCGCAGCGCGCGGTTGTCCGGCGTGTGCACCAGGAGCAGTACGTCGAAGTCCCCGCTGACCAGCGCGATGTGGGACGCGCCCGGCAGGGTCCGCAGCTGCTCGCGCACCGTGCGCCAGGTGTTCTGGACGATCTTCAGGGTGATGTAGGCGGAGGCGCCCTGGCCGGCCCGCTCGTGGTTGATGCGGGCGCCGAAGCCACGGATGACGCCGTCCTCGATGAGGCGGTTGATACGCGCGTAGGCGTTCGCCCGCGAGACGTGCACCCGCTCGGCCACGGAGCGTATCGAGGCACGACCGTCCGTGTGCAGGATCTGCAGGATGTCGCGGTCGATCGCGTCCAGCGGGCGGGGCTGGGGTTCCGGACGTCCCGCCGCGTTCCCGTCGGCCATTCGTTCAGGTGCCATGTCTCCCCGCCTCCCTACCATGGACGTACTGCGTTCATCTCAGGCTGTGGAGAACCGTTTGTCCACAGCCTGGAGGTGCCTGTAGCCAAAATGTGCCGACGACCGAACAATCGGTAGGTGAGGCGCATCACATCGTCGCGCCTCTGTTGCCGCTCCCACGAGGAGATCGCTTCCCACCAGGAGGTGCCGTCATGACGGTCATGGAGCAGCGGGGCGCCTACCGGCCCGCCCCGCCCCCCGCATGGCAGCTCAGGACCGATCCGGCGCCGCTGCTGCCGGACGCCGAGCCGTATCGCGTGCTCGGCACGGACGCCGCGCGCAAGGCGGACCGGGAGCTGCTTCTCCGCCTCCATGGCGAGCTCGTGCGCGGCCGGCGGTACAACACGCAGGCGACCGCCCTGACCAAGCAGGGCAGGCTCGCCGTCTATCCGTCCAGCACCGGCCAGGAGGCGTGCGAGATCGCCGCCGCGCTCGCCCTGCGCGAGCAGGATTGGCTGTTTCCCAGCTATCGCGACACCCTCGCGGCGGTCGCCCGCGGCCTCGACCCGGTGGCGGCCCTCACGCTGCTGCGCGGCGACTGGCACACCGGCTACGACCCGCGTGAGCACCGCATAGCCCCCCTCTGCACCCCCTTGGCCACCCAGCTCCCACACGCCGTCGGCCTCGCCCACGCCGCGCGCCTGAAGGGCGACGACGTGGTGGCGCTCGCCATGGTCGGCGACGGCGGCACCAGCGAGGGCGACTTCCACGAGGCGCTGAACTTCGCCGCGGTCTGGCAGGCGCCCGTCGTCTTCCTGGTGCAGAACAACGGCTTCGCGATCTCCGTGCCGCTCGCCAAGCAGACGGCCGCGCCGTCCCTTGCCCACAAGGCCGTCGGATACGGCATGCCGGGCCGTCTCGTCGACGGCAACGACGCGGTCGCGGTGCACGAGGTCCTCTCCGAAGCGGTGCGCCACGCCCGTGAGGGCGGCGGCCCCACCCTCATCGAGGCCGTCACGTACCGGATGGAGGCGCACACGAACGCCGACGACGCCACGCGCTACCGCCAGGACGCGGAGGTCGAGGCCTGGCAGGACCACGACCCGATCGTCCTCCTGGAGCGCGAACTCACCGAGCGCGGCCTGCTCGACGAGGACCGCAGGCGCGCGGTCCGCGAGGACGCCGAGGCGATGGCCGCGGACCTCAGGGCCCGGATGAACCAGGACCCGGCCCTCGACCCCATGGACCTGTTCACGCACGTGTACGCCGAGCAGACCAGCCAACTGCGGGAGCAGGCGGCCCTGTTGCGGGCCGAGCTGGAGGCCGAGAACGAGGCGGACGGAGCAGGACGATGACCACTGTCGCCGTGAAACCGGCCACCATGGGGCAGGCACTCGGGCGCGCACTGCGCGACGCGATGGCCGACGACCCGTCCGTGCACGTCCTCGGCGAGGACGTGGGCACCCTCGGCGGGGTCTTCCGGGTCACCGACGGACTCGCGAAGGAGTTCGGCGACGACCGCTGTACGGACACCCCGCTCGCGGAGGCGGGCATCCTCGGGACGGCGGTCGGCATGGCGATGTACGGGCTGCGGCCCGTCGTCGAGATGCAGTTCGACGCGTTCGCGTACCCCGCGTTCGAGCAGTTGATCTCGCATGTGGCGCGGATGCGCAACCGCACCCGGGGCGGCATGCCGCTCCCGATCACCATCCGGGTTCCGTACGGCGGCGGGATCGGCGGCGTCGAGCACCACAGCGACTCCTCCGAGGCGTACTACATCGCGACGCCCGGGCTGCACGTCGTCACGCCCGCCACGGTCGAGGACGCCTACGGCCTGCTGCGCGCGTCCATCGCCTCCGACGACCCGGTCGTCTTCCTGGAGCCGAAGCGCCTCTACTGGTCCAAGGCGGACTGGAACCCGGACGCGCCCTCGACCGTTGAACCCATCGGGAAGGCCGTGGTGCGGCGGGCGGGCCGCAGCGCGACGCTCCTGACGTACGGCCCGTCGGTGCCCGTCTGCCTGGAGGCCGCCGAGGCGGCGCGGGCCGAGGGCTGGGACCTCGAAGTCGTCGACCTGCGCTCGCTGGTGCCGTTCGACGACGAGACGGTGACGGCGTCCGTGCGGCGCACGGGGCGCGCGGTCGTCGTGCACGAGTCGGGCGGTTTCGGCGGCCCCGGCGGGGAGATCGCCGCGCGCGTCACGGAGCGCTGCTTCCACCACCTGGAGGCGCCGGTGCTGCGGGTCGCCGGGTTCGACATCCCCTATCCGCCGCCGATGCTGGAGCGGCACCATCTGCCCGGCGTCGACCGGATCCTGGACGCGGTGGCACGGCTGCAGTGGGAGGCGGAGAGCTGATGGCGCAGGTCCTCGAGTTCAAGCTGCCCGATCTCGGCGAAGGCCTCACGGAGGCGGAGATCACCCGCTGGCTGGTGCGGGTCGGCGACGTCGTCGAGGTGGACCAGCCGGTCGTGGAGGTGGAGACCGCCAAGGCGATGGTCGAGGTCCCCTGTCCGTACGGGGGCGTGGTGACGGCCCGCTTCGGCGAGGAGGGCACGGAACTCCCCGTGGGCGCGCCGCTGTTGACGGTCGCGGTGGGGGCGTCGGTCGCTGACCTGGAGACCGGCGCGGCCGACTCCGGTACGCGCGCGGGTGCTTCCGCCGACGGCACTTCCGAGGCGGGCGGTGCGCACGAGTCGGGCAGTGCTCCCGAGGAGGGCCGGGACGAGGCGTCCGGGAACGTCCTCGTCGGATACGGCACGGCGGCGGCGCCCGCGCGACGGCGCCGGGTGCGGCCCGCGCGCGGGGGCGCGTCGGGGGCTGCCGGGCAGCCCGGAGGCGGCGGCGCGGACACGGTGTCCGGTGCTGGTGCCGGTACGGGTTCGGGCGGGGGTTCCGCGGACGCGGGCATGGGTCTTCGCGCCGCCTCCCACGCGGAGGGCTCACCGGCGACCGTGACGGCAGGGGCGGCGGGCACGCCTGCTGCGGCCGAAGCCGGGGCCGGCCCCGGTCCGGGTGCGGCACCCGCTCATGGGGACGGCCCGGTCCCCGTCATCTCCCCGCTCGTCCGCAAGCTCGCCCGGGAGAACGGCGTGGACCTGCGGGAGTTGGTGGGATCCGGTCCTGACGGGCTGATCCTGCGGGCCGACGTGGAGTACGCCATGCGGGCGTCGGCGGCGGCGGTCGCGCCGGTCGCGGGCCCGGCGTCGGCGTCCGCGGCGGCACGGGCCGTGGCGTCGGGCATCGGCGCCACCTTCGGGACCCCCGGGGCGGGCGTCACCGAGGGCACGGCGGCGCGGGCGCAGACACCGGCCGGCGCGCGCGGGGCAGTCGGTGGCGCACGGTCTGCCGCGACCTCCGGGGGCGGTACGCGGATCCCGCTGCGCGGTGTTCGCGGCGCCGTCGCCGACAAGCTGGCGCGCAGCCGTCGTGAGATACCGGACGCCACCTGCTGGGTCGACGCGGACGCGACGGAACTGATGGCCGCGCGCCGGGCGATGAACGCGGCGGGCGGCCCGAAGGTCTCCCTGCTCGCCCTCCTCGCCCGCGTCTGCACCGCCGCCCTCGCGCGCCACCCCGAGCTCAACTCCACGGTCGACATGGAAGCCCGTGAGATCGTGCGGCTCGACGAGGTGCACCTCGGCTTCGCCGCGCAGACCGACCGCGGCCTCGTCGTGCCCGTCGTGAAGGGCGCGCACGCACGCGACACGGAGTCCCTGAGCGCGGAGCTGGCCCGCCTCTCGGACGCGGCCAGGACCGGGACGCTGACGCCGGGGGAACTCACGGGGTCGACGTTCACGTTGAACAACTACGGGGTGTTCGGGGTCGACGGATCCACGCCGATCATCAACCACCCCGAGGCGGCGATGCTCGGCGTCGGCCGGATCGTGCCCAAGCCCTGGGTGCACCAGGGCGAGCTGGCGGTCCGTCAGGTCGTCCAGCTGTCGCTCACCTTCGACCACCGGGTGTGCGACGGCGGCACGGCGGGCGGGTTCCTGCGGTTCGTCGCGGACTGCGTGGAGCAGCCGGCGGTGCTGCTGCGGTCGGTGTGACGCACGCTCCGGCACGCACCGGGAGTGCGGTGCGGGCCGGAGCGCGGGTGCGGGGGTGGCATTGACCGGGGGTGCGCCCATACTCGGGGGATGACCTCGCGCACAGCTCCGGACACCGCCGCGTTCGACGCCGTCGTGCTCGCCGGCGGGCGGGCCGCGCGGCTCGGCGGCGCGGACAAGCCCGGCGTGCGCGTGGGCGGCAGGGCCCTGCTCGACCGGGTGCTCGCGGCGTGCGCCGGGGCCGGGACCACCGTCGTCGTCGCGGCGCCCCGGCCCACCGGACGGCCCGTGGAGTGGGCCCGCGAGGAGCCCGTGGGCGGCGGTCCGCTCGCCGCCCTCGACGCCGGGCTGCGGCGCACGCGCGCCGAGCTGGTCGTGGTGCTCTCCGCCGACCTGCCGTTCCTGCGGCCGGAGACCGTACGCCGACTCGTCACCACCCTCGCCACGGCCGACGGCGCGGACGGCGTGCTGCTCACCGACCCCGAGGGCCGGGACCAGCCGCTCGTCGCGGCCTACCGGAGCGGGGCGCTGCGGAGGGAACTGGCGGGTCTGAGGGAGTCCCCGGAGGCCCCGGACGCCCAGGTGGGCCGTGGCGAAGCGCCCTCGTCCGGCGCTGCCGAGAGCGCGCACGGCCTCACCGGGCTGCCCCTCCGACGCCTCACCGCCCGCCTCGCGCTCGTCCGCGTCACCGACCCGCTCGCCGCGTTCGACTGCGACACCTGGGACGACATCGCCACGGCCCGCGCGCGGATCAGGGAGCATGGGCACGTGTTGGATGAATGGATTTCCGCAGTCAAGGACGAACTGGGCATCGAGCTCGACGTCGACACCGGCATCCTGCTCGACCTCGCCCGCGACGCGGCGCACGGTGTGGCGCGGCCCGCGGCGCCCCTGACCACGTTCCTCGTCGGGTACGCGGCGGCGCTGGCCCAAGCGGGCGGGGGCGGCCCGGAAGCCGTGGCCCAGGCCGCGCGGAAGGCGGCGGCGCTCGCCGTCCGGTGGGCGGACGAGGACCAGCCGGACGAGCCCGGCGGCGCGTCGGCGCCCGGGGCGGGGACGTCGAGGCCGTCCGGCACGCAGCCCGCGTCCGATGCGCCGACGCCGTCCGGCAAGCAGGAGCCGTCCGGCGAGCAGGACCCCTCCGGTACGCAGGACCCCTCCAGCACGCAGCCACCCGGCGCGGCCTCCAGCACGCAGCCACCCGGCACGGCCTCCGGCACGGCCCCCGGCGCGCCCTCCGGCACGGAGCCGGGCCCCCGATGACCGGCCAGCACGCGGCCGACGCGGAGTTCGACGAAGCCCTCGCCCTGGTGAACGAGGACCGGGCCAGGACCGGGGCAGGCGCCGCCCACCCGGGCCACGCGGGCCACCCGGACGGGTCGGGCCACCCGGACGGGTCGGACCACCCGGGCGGGTCGGACCACCCGGGTAACGCGGCCCACCAGGCCCACCCGGACGACGTAGAACCCGCCCACGCCCCCGGCGCAGCCTCCGCCCACGCCCCCGGCGCAGCCTCCGCCCACGCCCCCGGCGCAGCCTCCGCCCACGCCCCCGGCGCCCGCTCCCCCGACGCACCCGGCACGGCCCCCCGTACACCGGGAACCCAACGCAACGCCCCCAGCGCACCCCCCACCCCGCCCGAAGGCACGTCCGACACCCCTGCCGACCCCCTCACCCCGCCCGGCGGCTGGCCCCCCGGCCCCGGCGACCGTCCCACCGCCACCGGTGCCTGGCCCGACGTCTCCGCCCCTCCGCCCGGCCCACCCGGCGCCCGCACCCATGCCCCCGGCGCCCGCTTCACCCCGGGCGACCAGCCCTCGGGCCGGGGCACTCAGTCCTCGGGCCGGGGCACTCAGCCCACAGGCCAGGGCACCCACCCCACAGGCCAGGGCACCCACCCCACAGCCCAGGGCACCCACCCCACAGCCCCCCACACTCCCACCACGCAGCCACCCACCCCCACCAACACCCCTCACCCCCCACCCGCGCAAGCTTCCGCACCCCCCAAGCCCCACACCCGCGCCACCCTCTGGCCAGAAGCCCGCACCATCGCGCGCCGCGCCGGAGCCTCAGGGGCCACCCAGGCACCTCCGGCCACCTCGGCGTCCGGGGCCACCTCGGCGTCCGGGGCCACCCCGGCTCCCCCGACCCTCCAGGCGCCCCCGCCAGCAACAAGCACACCCCTCCCCCAAACCCTCGGCCGCACCCTCTCCACCCCCCTCACCGCCCTCACCGACCTCCCCTCCTTCGACACCTCCGCGATGGACGGATGGGCCGTGGCGGGGCCGGGGCCCTGGGGGGTGCTGGCCGAAGGGATCCTCGCGGGGCAGGGCAGTCCCGAGCCGCTGGGGGACGGGGAGGCCGTGCGGATCGCGACCGGGGCCCGGATCCCGCGTGACACGACGGCCGTGATCCGCAGCGAGCACGGGCACGTCGACGGCAAGGGACGGCTGCACGCGCAGCGGGAGGTCGTACCGGGACAGGACATCCGGCCGCGCGGCCAGGAGTGCCGGGCGGGCGAACGACTCCTGCCGTCCGGCACGCTCGTGACACCGGCCGTGCTCGGCCTCGCCGCGGCCGCCGGTTACGACGCGCTGTACGTCGCCGCCCGCCCCCGGGTCGAAGTCCTCGTCCTCGGGGACGAGTTGCTGACCGAGGGGCTTCCCCAGGACGGCCTGATCCGGGACGCGCTCGGGCCGATGCTGCCGCCGTGGCTGCGGGCGCTGGGCGCGGAAGTGACCGCGGTGCGGCGGCTCGGGGATGACGCGGAGGCGCTGTACGAAGCCCTCGCCACCTCCACGGCCGACGTCCTCGTGACGACCGGGGGCACCGCGTCCGGGCCCGTCGACCACGTCCACCCCACGCTGCGCCGCCTCGGCGCCGAGCTGCTCGTCGACGGGGTCGCCGTCCGCCCCGGCCACCCGATGCTGCTCGCCCGCCTCCCCTCCACGGAGGAGGGGAACACAGGCGTACGCCACCTCGTCGGACTCCCCGGCAACCCCCTCGCCGCCGTCTCCGGCCTCCTCACCCTGGCCGAGCCCTTGCTGCGCGGGCTCGCGAGCCGTCCCGCCGCGGAGCCGTACACCGCGCCGCTGCGTGAGGACGTACACGGCCATCCGCACGACACCCGGCTCGTCCCGGTCGTGCTGCGTGGGGAGCACGCCGTACCGCTGCACTACAACGGCCCCGCGATGCTGCGGGGCATTGCCGTCGCCGACGGGCTCGCGGTGATTCCGCCGGGCGGCGCGCGGCGGGGGCGGGAGTTGGAGATCCTTGATCTGCCCTGGACCGAACCGGGCGGCCTGCCCGGCGAGTTGGGCATCGGCGGCCCCGACGACGAGGTGTGTTTCACGTGAAACTTCCCGGCCATGACGCCATCGCGCGCCAAGCCGACGAACATCTGGTGACGCATCGGGTCAAACTGCCCCGACGTGTGGTCGAGCGTCCGCTGGTCCAGGTCGGCAAGCGGCTCCTGATGGCGTTGTGCGTGCTCGCGCTGACGATCCTGATCGTGTGGCTCGACCGCGAGGGCTACCACGACAACGCGAACAACGAGGTCGACCTGCTCGATGCCTCGTACTACGCCACCGTGACGCTCTCCACCACCGGATACGGCGACATCGTGCCGCACAGCGACAGCGCGCGGCTCACCAATATCGTGCTGATCACACCGCTGCGCGTGCTCTTTCTGATCATCCTGGTCGGCACCACCCTGGAAGTCCTTACCGAACGCACCCGCGAGGAATGGCGGCTGTCCCGCTGGAGGTCCAACTTGCGTGACCACACCGTCGTCGTCGGATTCGGCACCAAGGGCCGGTCGGCGGTGCAGACACTGCAGGCCACCGGGTTGAAGCCCGAGCAGATCGTGATCGTCGACCCGAGCTCGAAGGCCGTCGACGCGGCCACCACGGAGGGCTTCGCCGGGGTCGTCGGCGACGCGACCCGCAGCGATGTCCTGCTCCGCGCCGAACTGCAGCGCGCCCGCCAGGTCATCATCGCCACCCAGCGCGACGACACGGCGGTCCTCGTCACGCTCACCGCCCGGCAGCTGAACCGCGGGGCGAAGATCGTGACGGCGGTCCGCGAGGAGGAGAACGCGCCGCTGCTGCGCCAGTCCGGCGCCGACGCCGTCATCACCAGTGCCAGCGCGGCGGGCCGGCTGCTCGGCCTCTCGGTGCTCAGCCCCAGCGCGGGCCTGGTCATGGAGGACCTGATCCAGCAGGGCAGCGGGCTCGACCTCGTCGAAAGGCCGGTGATAAAGGCCGAGGTGGGGCGAGGCGTGCGGGAGACGGACGACTTGATCGTGAGTGTCGTACGCGGCCATCGGGTCCTCGGGTACGACGATCCGGCGATCGGCGAGCTGCAGTTGACGGACCGTCTGATCACCATCGTGCGGGCGTCGCCGAGTGCGACGGCCATGCCGCCCCCGGTCGCGACGGAGGCGTGGCGGTCGCCCCGGCAGGGCTGAGCGTGGACTGAGCGCGGGGTGGGGTGTCCGCCTGTCCGGAGTGGCCCCGCCCCGGAGTAGCCTCGCCCGCATGTATGCGATCACGATCCCCGAACCCGGCGGACCCGAGGCGCTTCATTGGGCCGAGGTCCCCGATCCCGTACCCGGCGAGGGCGAAGTCCTCATCGATGTGGCCGCCAGTGCCGTGAACCGCGCCGACCTGCTGCAACGGCAGGGGTTCTACGATCCGCCGCCCGGCTCGTCCCCGTACCCCGGCCTGGAGTGCTCGGGCCGGATCGCCGCGCTCGGGCCCGGTGTCGCGGGCTGGTCGGTCGGCGACGAGGTGTGCGCGCTGCTCGCGGGCGGCGGGTACGCGGAGCGGGTCGCCGTGCCCGCGGGGCAGGTCCTTCCCGTGCCGGACGGCGTCGACCTCGTCACCGCGGCCGCGCTGCCGGAGGTCACCTCCACGGTCTGGTCGAACGTGTTCATGGTCGCCCATCTGCGCCCCGGCGAGACGCTGCTCGCGCACGGCGGCGCGAGCGGCATCGGCACCATGGCGATCCAGCTCGCGAAGGCCGTCGGCGCCAAGGTGGCGGTGACGGCGGGCGGCAAGGAGAAGCTGGCGTACTGCGGGGAACTGGGCGCCGATGTGCTCATCGACTACCGCGAGCAGGACTTCGTCGAGGAGGTCCGGGCCGCCACGGACGGCGCCGGGGCGGACGTGATCCTGGACATCATGGGCGCCAAGTACCTGGACCGGAATGTGCAGGCCCTCGCCGTCAACGGCCGCCTCGCCATCATCGGCATGCAGGGCGGCGTGAAGGCCGAGCTGAACATCGCCGCGCTCCTCCGCAAGCGCGGCGCCATCACCGCGACCTCGCTGCGGGGCCGTCCCGTGGCCGAGAAGACGGCGATCGTCGCGGCCGTACGCGAGCACGTCTGGCCGCTGATCGGCGCGGGCCAGGTCCGCCCCGTCGTCGACCGCACCCTCCCGATGCGGGACGCGGCGGCGGCGCACCGGGTGCTGGAGGAGAGCGGGCACATCGGCAAGGTGCTCCTCGTACGGGAGGAGCAGGGGGCGGCCTGAGAGGCCGGGGGCGGGGCTGGTCCGGTGCGGGCTGCCCCTCCAACCGGGGGGCTGCCCCCTCTCCGGCGGGGGCTGCGCGTTCTTCGGGGCGCCCGCTGCCGGGCCTGCCGCCTTTGCTTCCGGCGCCGGCCTTCGCCCCTCGGGCCGGGCTCCCTGTTCCCAGGCCCGAGGGCGGGCCCCCTCTCCGGGCACCGTGCCCTGCTCGCCCCCGGGCGGGGCCACGCCCACCCGAGATGCCGGATGCCGCACCTCATGTGACGCTGGCCGTACGCCCATTGATCCCGCCCGCGGCGCGGATCCGGGCGTTCTGCGATCTCTGCGATCTCGGCGAAGACCCGGCACCGGGAGGGGGCCAGCGCGGTGACTTCACGGCTGCGGGGCGCGCTGCGCGCGGCGGGACCACCGGTGCTGCTGGCGCTGCTGCTCCCCGCCGGACTCGGTACGCCGACGGCGCACGCGGCACCCGCCGCCCTCGCGGCTCCCGCGAGCCCTGACGCCCCCGCAGCGCCCACGGCACCTCCCGCACCCCCCACCAAGCCGTCCCCCACCGCATCCGCCCCCTACTACGGCACCGGCTCCCTCGCCGGAAGCCGGGCGGGGGAAGGGCGGCTGCGGCCCGGGCGCGCGGACCCCGTGGCCGTGCCCGACCCCGCCGTCTGGCGGCCCCTGCCGCCCCCGCCGCGCGAGGTCCGAAGGCCCGAGCGGCCGCGGGCGACCCCCGTCGAGCCCGGCTCGGCCGACGCGCCCCGGGAGCGGGCGGCCGAAGGCCCGGCGTTCCCCGGCCTGCGCGTCCTGCCGCTCGGCGGCGGGATGGTCCTGATCGGCCTGGGCCTCGGCTTCCTCGGACTGCGCCTGCGCCGTGGCTGAGCGGGGCTCGCCGGGGGCGCATCCACCGGCCAGGCGCACCAGGGGCGGATCCACCCCGGTGCGGCCCGGCGGCCACCCCTCACCCGACCGGCGCAGTCCCGCCCGCGCGAGCCCCGCCACTGCCCCGGTGGACCGCACAGTGGACAACACGCGGGCCCCCGTACACGGTGGATCATCTTCCGACGGGGGCACCACGGATGTGTGGACAACAGGTACGAGAGAATGGCGGCATGGAGATGCCGAGGAACGAACGGTCGCCGGAGAACCCCCAGGTCCTGGTCGTGGGCCAGGACGGGATGGCTCTCGGTGGCGGAGACGACGAGTCCCGCGAGGTCCCGGTGACGGACATGGTCGAGCAGCCCGCGAAGGTCATGCGCATCGGCAGCATGATCAAGCAACTTCTGGAAGAGGTGCGTGCCGCGCCTCTGGACGAGGCGAGCCGAGTGCGCCTCAAGGAGATCCACGCCAGCTCGGTGAAGGAGCTGGAGGACGGCCTCGCGCCCGAGCTCGTCGAGGAGTTGGAGCGGCTCTCGCTGCCGTTCACGGACGAGACGACGCCGAGCGACGCGGAACTGCGGATCGCGCAGGCGCAGTTGGTGGGCTGGCTCGAAGGGCTCTTCCACGGGATCCAGACGACGCTGTTCGCCCAGCAGATGGCCGCGCGGGCCCAGTTGGAGCAGATGCGCCGGGCGCTGCCGCCGGGTGTGGGCGGCGGCGAGGACGGCGAGGACGGCGGCATCGCGGGCCGCAGCGGTGGCCCCTACCTCTAGGACCTCCAGCGCCTCCAGGACCTCCGGGTCCCGTGAGGCACCGCCCGTGGCGCGAAGGGGCCCGGCACACAGAACGTGTGCCGGGCCCCTTCGCGCAGGTATGCCGGGTGGGCTCAGCCCCAGGTCGTACCCGCAGGCTCCTTGATCGTCGTGTTGATGCGGTTGAACAGGTTCGTCACGCCGATGACGAGGATCAGGGCGGACAGCTCCCGCTCGTCGAAGTGGTCGGCGACCTCGTCCCACAGCTCGTCCGGCACGGACTCCGTGGAGCGGTCGGCGAGGCGGGTGACGTTCTCGGTCAGGGCGAGGGCGGCGCGCTCGGCGTCCGTGAAGAAGGGGGCGTCGCGCCAGGCAGCCACGGCGGCGATCCGCTCCGTGCTGGTCCCGGCCTTGACCAGGTTCTCGGTGTGGCCGTGGACGCAGGCGCCGCAGCCGTTGATCTGGCTGGCCCGCAGGCCCACGATCTCCTGGATCTCCTGGGAGAGGCCGCCGTCGGCGATGGCCTTGAAGAGGGTGCCGATGCCCTTGATGCCGTCGGGGAGGACGAAAGCCGGGTTCTTCATACGTGCCTGCATGATCGTGTCCTTTGTGTTCTGAGTGGGTGTTCGTGTTCCGGTACGCGGTGGCTGTGGCCCGGCCGGTGCCTCGCCGCCCTGCTTCACTTCACTGACGGAGGGCGCGAGGCGAATGTGACCGATGCGGGGAAAAAAGTTCAGCCCGCCACCGCGATCCCGACCAGCGCGAGCGCCGACCCGGCGAACACCACCACGTGGCGGACGTTCTGCAGGACCGTCACCCAGCCGGGGAACGCGCCCTCGGCGGCCTTGAGGAACGCGGCCACGTCGATGCGGGCGAGCACCGGGTCGCCCTTGCGCCGGAAGGCGGCCTCGACGGAGCGGGTCGCGGTCAGGTTGCTGTGCAGGATCAGGGCGTTCATGGCGATGACGAGGGACTGGAAGACCCAGGTCAGCGGGTGGGACCAGGAGTGGCCCGCGAGGCCGAGCCCGGCCAGGGCGACCATCACCGCGGCGACCGCGAGGGGGGCGAGGGTCTCGTGGCCGCCCGCGTCGAAGCGCAGCCCGTTGGCCTCGAGGACCCCGGCGGGCACGCCCTGGCGGTCCAGCTCGCGGTCGGCGGCGGTCTTGGCGGCGGGGCCGAAGCGGTGGCGGACCAGCGGGATGCTGAGGAAGGCGGCGGCGACGAGCAGCTGGCAGACGGCGGCGACGGTGTTCATGGGGGCTCTCCTTGCGGGACGTGTGGGTGGGGGACAGGCCCCGCGGCGGTGACTTGAACTAAGTACAGGAAGACCGTAGAGCAGGACTTGAACTATGTGCAAGAGAGTTCTGCACTTAGTTCAAGAAGCCTGCTCCTGAACTTTGTGCGAGAGGGAGTGCGGGCCTAAGGTCGGTCCATGCCGCGCAACACGCTGACCAAGGACCAGATCATCAGGACGGCCGTCGAGCTGCTCGACGACGAGGGCCTCGAAGGCCTGAACATGCGCAGCCTCGGCAAGCGCCTCGACTCGGCGGCGACCGCGGTGTACTGGCACGTCAAGAACAAGGACGACCTCGTCGAGCTCGTCGGCGACGAGGTGTGGAACGAGATCGAGCTGGCCGACCCGGACGCCGTCGGCTGGCGCGCGGCGGTCACGTCGATGGCCGTCGGGCTGCGCGAGATGTGCACGCGGCACCCGTGGCTGGTGCAGGCCTTCGGCTCGTACTTGTTCTACGGCCCCGCCAAGGCCCGGTACGACGACCACTGTCTGGCCGTCCACGAGGGCGCGGGCTTCACCCGCGCGGAGGCGGACCGGGCCGCGGCCGGCGTCTTCACCTTCGTCCTCGGCAACGTCCTCGGCACCGCCGCCACCGCCTCCCTCACCCGCCGCCTGAGCCGCGAGGACGGCGACCCGGCCGAGCGCCTCGCGGACTTCATGGCCAAGGCCCGCAAGGTGGCCGAGGCCTACCCCCACCTGCGCACCCGCCTGGAAACCCCCGCAGCCGAATTCGGCGCCTCCCCCGAGGACACCTTCACCCACGGCCTGTCCACCCTCCTCGACGGCTACGAGACCCAACTCGCCACCCGCCGAGCCTCCTGACCCCGGGCGACGGACCCGCGACAACGGACCTGAGACGCCTGACCTGAGACAACGGCGGGGCCCGGCACGCGCATCGCGTGCCGGGCCCCGTGCGTACCTCAGGCCGAAACCGTCGTCAGGACGGATCGCCCGTCGAGATGTCGAACTGGATGTTCACGTCCTTCGGGTCGATGTCCTCGCCCGCCTTGGGCACGGTCCGCATGACCGTGTCCTGGCCGTAGGTGTTCTCGTCGACCTCGTTCTTGTCGTAGTGCCAGCCGGCCGCCTGCAGGCAGCTCAGCACCGAACGCCAGTCCTTGAAGGCGAACTCCGGCATCTTGATCTTGTCCGGGTCGTTGTACGCCGTTTCCGGCTCCGTGCACACGGTCTTCTCGACCGTCTTGGTGCGGTCCGGGCCGCGGTGGCCCGCCACCGGCTTCTTGGATTCCTTGCCGTCGCTGCCGTCGTCGCCGCCGTTCAGGGAGACCGCCGCGATGACGCCGCCGATGGCGAGCAGGGCGACGACGATCGAGCCGACGATCACCGGCATGTTGCGCTTGCGGCCGCCGCCGGAGCCGCCGGTGGGGGACGGGGCGGTGGTCGCGGGCTGCGGGGAGAGGTTGTAGGGGGGCGGGGTCTGGGCGGCCTGGGGGGCGTAGGCGTTGGTGGGGGCCGGGGTCTGGTAGCCCTGCTGGGGGTAGCCGTAGCCCGGGGTGGGGGTCGGGGCGGGGGTCGCGGGGCCGTAGGGGCCCGGCTGGTACGGGGTCTGGACGCTGCCCGCGGCCGGGGCGGCCGTGTCGACCGGCGGGAACACCGCGGAACCGACGCCCGCGCCGCTCGCGGTCTGCGCGCCGGGCACGATGTTGGGGGCCTGGGAAAGAGGGGCCTGGAAGGACTGGGCGACGCGCAGGCACTCGTCGCGCATCGCCTCGGCGGTCGGGAAGCGCTCGTTCGGGTTCTTCTTCAGCGCGCGGGCGACGATCGCGTCGATCGCGGGCGGAAGGGAACGGTTGATCGAGGAGGGAGCGACCGGCTCCTCCTGGACGTGTGCGTACGCAATCGCCAGCGGGGAGTCCGCCTCGAACGGGAGGCGTCCGGTCACCAGCTGGAAGAGCATGATGCCGACGGAGTAGAGGTCGGAGCGCGCGTCGACGCCGCGGCCGAGGGCCTGCTCCGGGGAGAGGTACTGCGGGGTGCCGACGACCATGCCGGTCTGGGTCATCGACGTGACGCCGGACTGCATGGCGCGGGCGATGCCGAAGTCCATGACCTTGACGACGTTGCGCTTGGTCATCATCACGTTGCCGGGCTTGATGTCGCGGTGGACCAGGCCCATCTCGTGGCTGATCTCCAGGGCCGCGAGCACATCGGCGGTGATCTTCAGGGCCTGGTCGCTGGGCATCGCGCCGTACTGCTGGATCGCCGCGTCGAGCACCGAGCCGAGCGGCTTGCCCTCGACGTACTCCATGACGATGTACGGCATCATCGCGCCGTCCCCCGCGGCGGAGCCGCCAATGGACAGCGTGTCCTCGCCGGTGTCGAAGACCGACACGATGTTGGTGTGCGTGAGCTTGGCCACGGACTGCGCCTCGCGGCGGAAGCGCTCGCGGAAGGACTGCTCGCGGCCCAGCTCCGTGTGGAGTGTCTTGATCGCGACCTGCCGGTCGAGCACCGTGTCGTACGCGAGGTGGACCGAGGCCATGCCGCCCTCGCCGAGCAGATCGCGCAGCTGATAGCGGCCACCGGCCAGTGAACTGCCCGCGTACCGGCCCTGAGCGCCGTCCTGGCTCATGTCGTGCGTCCCCCATCGGCGCGGGCGCGAGACGGCGCCGCTGCTGTGACTGTGACTATGGGTGCGATCGACGACGTCTTTCCGACCGTGATCGATCCGCTATTCCTGGCCAAGTCTGCCCGAGGGCCCCGACACGTCAAGCTCGGTGCCCGTTCCGTGACCGTACGCGCAAGAAGAGTCTCGGAAGCGTTACAAGTTTGCCCCTCGGGGCGCCCGGCGGGTTTGATGGCCGGTCCAGCTCGGACCGGCGGGCCCCGTGAAGGCTGTAGCGTGGCACGGCGGAGTACCCCGTACCGCTCTATCACGTATCCGGTACACGCTCCTCACACGACGGACCACGATCAGAAACGACGGCGAGGACTGATGGCACAGACGCAGCGCGCTCAGGGCCCGTCCGACCCCGAGGCGTCTGGCGGCGGAATGTCGGATGTACCCGAGATGTGGGGCAATGGCGGGCTCGTCGGGGACGGCCGGTACCGGCTCACCCGCAGGCTCGGCCGCGGTGGCATGGCCGAGGTGTTCGCCGCCGAGGACGTACGCCTCGGGCGCACGGTCGCGGTCAAGCTGCTCCGCTCCGACCTCGCCGAGGACCCGGTCTCCAAGGCCCGCTTCACGCGCGAGGCCCAGTCGGTGGCCGGCCTGAACCACCACGCGGTCGTCGGTGTCTACGACTCCGGCGAGGACCACATCAACGGCAACTCCGTGCCGTACATCGTGATGGAGCTCGTCGAGGGCCGCACCATCCGCGATCTGCTGATCAACGCGGAGGCGCCGGGCCCCGAGCAGGCCCTGATCATCGTCTCCGGTGTCCTCGAGGCGCTCGCCTACTCCCACCAGCACGGCATCGTGCACCGCGACATCAAGCCCGCCAACGTCAGCATCACCCACACCGGTTCCGTGAAGGTGATGGACTTCGGCATCGCGCGCGCCCTGCACGGGGCGCAGTCGACGATGACGCAGACCGGCATGGTCATGGGCACGCCGCAGTACCTCTCGCCCGAGCAGGCGCTCGGCAAGGCCGTCGACCACCGCAGCGACCTGTACGCGACCGGCTGCCTCCTCTACGAACTGCTCGCGCTGCGGCCGCCGTTCACCGGCGAGACGCCGCTCTCCGTGGTCTACCAGCACGTCCAGGACGCTCCCGTGCCGCCGTCGGAGGTCTCCGACGCGGCGCCGCCGGAGCTCGACGGGCTCGTCATGCGCTCCCTCGCCAAGGACCCGGACGACCGCTTCCAGACCGCCGAGGAGATGCGCGGTCTTGTCCAGTACGGCCTGCAGATGCTCGCCGAGCAGGGCAGCCACACCGGGACCTGGAACACCGGGCCCGTCGAGATGGCCGGAATGCACGAGGGCGGTCACACGCCCGCGATGGGCGTCGCCGGTACGGCCGCCATGCCGCACCCCGGTGACTCCGGCACCCAGCAGATCCCCGGGCCGATGCTGCGGCCGCCGGGCGGCGACGACGGCGGCTTCGACGGCGGTCACCGTGACGGTGGCCGGGGGCGCGGGCGCGGCAAGGTGTGGATCCTCGCCGTGCTCGCCGTCATCGCGATCGTCGCGGGTGTCGCCTTCGCGCTGTCCGCGGCGGACGACAAGGGCGACAAGAAGGACAAGACGCCCACGACTCCCTCGACGAAGCAGTCGCAGGAGAAGTCGCCCAGCAAGAGCAAGGAAGAGGAGACGCCCGACGGGGCGACTCAGCCCGGTGGCGACGGGAGCGGGGGGCAGACCGGGGACTGGACCCGGCAGCCCACGCAGGACACTCAGCAGCCTACGAAGCCGACGGATCCGCCCACGGATCCGACGGACCCGCCGACCGACCCGACGGACCCGCCGACCGACCCGACGGATCCGCCCACGGATCCGACCGATCCGCCCACCGAGCCGACCGATCCCCAGTCGCCGCCGGATGACGGGGGCAACAACGAAGGGGCCGCTCAGGGCGGCGAGGGCGACACGGAGTAACACCGCTCCGGACTGCCCACGGGGGTGTGCGACCGAGAGGCGCCGCCCCCGGCGCGGGTCAGCGTGTGGACCTTCGCCAGCTGCGGGTCTATGCGGAGGTACACCGGGTCGAAGAGGTCGCCGTCCACGTAGTGGGGGGTGGGGCCGAAGAGTTCCAGGTCGGTGGTCGTGGGGGTGAAGGTCTCGCACATGCCGACGAACTGGACCGTCCACTGGCCGTCGCGGGCCGTCTCGGTGGAGAGGTTGTCGGCGCCGTACGCGACCACGCTGCCCACGCACGCCTGGTGGTAGCCGAAGCCCCGGTGCATGCGCAGCAGGATGCGGCCGTCGACCACCACGTGCCGGGCCACCGCGAGGAAGGGCAGCGCGCGCATGCTGGTCGCCACCCTGCCGTAGTCCGTGCGCCGCAGCAGTTCGTAGGCGAGCTGTTCTTCGGTCGGCATTCCCCCACCCTGCGTCAGCGGCCCGCGCCGGAAGAAGAGCCGCCCGCCCCTCAAGAGGGGGCCATAAGTCCCGTGTAAGGCTGCCTAATGGGGCAGAGGGGACGCAGACCGTGAACAGGGGGCCGGAGGGGGCGGACAGGGGGTGGGGCGTCAGCGCCGCTCGGCCTGCATCCGGGCCACGTACGCGGCGGCCTGCGACCGGCGCTCCATGCCGAGCTTGGACAGCAGGCTGGAGACGTAATTCTTGATCGTCTTTTCGGCGAGGTGCAGTCGCTCGCCGATGACGCGATTGGTCAGGCCCTCGCCGATCAGGTCCAGGATCTTGCGTTCCTGATCGGTGAGGTTCGCGAGCCGGTCGTCGCCCTTGGGGTTCTTGCCGTCGCGCAGGCGCTCCAGGACGCGGGCCGTGGCGACCGGGTCGAGCAGGGACTTTCCGGCGGCGACATCGCGCACCGCGGAGAGGAGTTCATTGCCGCGAATGGCTTTGAGGACATAGCCGGAAGCACCGGCCATGATGGCGTCGAAGAGGGCCTCGTCATCGGCGAACGACGTGAGCATCAGGCATTTGATGTCGTCGCTCTGGGAACGGATCTCACGGCACACCTCGACCCCGCTGCCGTCCGGAAGCCGCACGTCGAGGACCGCCACATCAGGCCGCGTGGCCGGAATCCGCACCAGCGCGTCGGCCGCCGTGCCGGCCTCGCCGACCACCTCGATGTCGGACTCCACGGAGAGCAGTTCGTGGACTCCGCGCCGCACGACTTCGTGATCGTCGAGCAGGAATACGGTGATTTTTCCTTCTTCGCGCACCCTGCCAGTGTCACACATCAAGTCTTCCCGTGCCCGGGGTGGCCGGGATAACGTGCCGGTGTTCCGGCCCCCTGCCAGGCTGTGATCAGTGCTGTGACCAGGCTGTGTTTCCGTTCTTCTCGATTTAGTTGGATTTCCTAGCGGCATTTACTTGGAAATCCAAGCAAAATTGCAGGTCAGACGGGGTTTCACAGTTTTGGGACGCACTGGGTAACGTGCTTGGAGAAGGGCGCTCGCCGGAGCAACTGTCACGCCTTGTCCCGGCTGAGCCGCACCCACCCCGTGCGACGGGCTGGAATCGGGCGAGCCGTACTGGCCTCCCGGTGGACCCCGGGGGCCGGACCGACGGAGGAGCACACGTGACCGTGGAAAGCACCGCCGCGCGCACACCGCGCCGCGCAAGCAGCGGCGGCAAGCGCGCCAGTGCGAGCGCCAAGAAGACCGCGAGCCCGGGCAAGGGCGCCGCGCAGGGCAAGGACGCCGCCCAGGGCGGCGAGCCGGAGCTCGTACAGCTGCTCACGCCCGAGGGCGAGCGGGTCGAGAACTCCGAGTACGACCGGTACGTCGCGGACCTCACGCCGGAGGACCTCCGTGTCCTGTACCGGGACATGGTCCTCACCCGCCGCTTCGACGCCGAGGCCGTCACGCTGCAGCGACAGGGCGAGCTCGGCCTGTGGCCGTCGCTGCTCGGCCAGGAGGCCGCGCAGGTCGGATCGGGCCGCGCGACCCGCGCGGACGACTACGTCTTCCCCACCTACCGTGAGCACGGCGTGGCCTGGTGCAAGGGCGTCGACCCGACGCTCCTGCTCGGCATGTTCCGCGGCGTGAACAACGGCGGCTGGGACCCGAACACCAACGGCTTCCAGCTGTACACGATCGTCATCGGCTCGCAGACGCTGCACGCCACGGGCTACGCGATGGGTGTGGCCAAGGACGGCGCCGACAGCGCGGTGGTGGCGTACTTCGGCGACGGGGCCACCAGCCAGGGCGACGTGGCCGAGGCGTTCACGTTCTCCGCCGTCTACAACGCCCCCGTGGTGTTCTTCTGCCAGAACAACCAGTGGGCGATCTCCGAGCCGACCGAGAAGCAGAGCCGGGTGCCGCTGTACCAGCGCGCGCAGGGCTACGGCTTCCCCGGCGTCCGCGTCGACGGCAACGACGTGCTCGCCTGCCTGGCGGTCACCAAGTGGGCCCTGGAGCGGGCGCGCGGCGGCGAGGGACCGGCGCTGATCGAGGCGTTCACGTACCGCATGGGCGCCCACACCACCTCGGACGACCCGACGCGCTACCGGCGCGACGAGGAGCGCGAGGCGTGGGAGGCCAAGGACCCGATCCTGCGGCTGCGGGCGTACCTGGAGGCGCAGGGTCACGCGGATGAGGGATTCTTCGCGGAACTCGAGGCCGAGAGCGAGACGTTGGGCAAACGAGTGCGCGACGTGGTGCGGGCGATGCCGGACCCCGAGCCGATGTCGATCTTCGAGAACATCTACGCCGACGGGCACGCGCTCGTGGACGAGGAGCGCGCCCAGTTCGCCGCCTACCAGGCGTCGTTCGCGGACGCACCTGTGAACGCCGCCGCGGGCGGGGAGGTCAAGTAGCCATGGCCGTACAGAAACTTCCGATCGCCAAAGCGATCAACGAGTCCCTTCGCCGGGCCCTCGACACCGACCCGAAGGTCCTCGTCATGGGCGAGGACGTCGGCAAGCTCGGTGGTGTCTTCCGGGTCACCGACGGCCTGCAGAAGGACTTCGGCGAGGACCGGGTCATCGACACCCCGCTCGCCGAGTCCGGCATCGTCGGCACGGCCATCGGCCTCGCCCTGCGCGGGTACCGCCCGGTGGTGGAGATCCAGTTCGACGGCTTCGTCTTCCCCGCGTACGACCAGATCGTCACGCAGCTCGCGAAGATGCACGCGCGGGCGCTCGGCAAGATCAAGGTGCCGGTCGTCATCCGCATTCCGTACGGCGGCGGCATCGGCGCCGTCGAGCACCACAGCGAGTCCCCGGAGTCGCTGTTCGCGCACGTCGCGGGCCTGAAGGTGGTCACGCCCTCGAACGCGTCCGATGCCTACTGGATGCTGCAGCAGGCCATCCAGAGCGACGACCCGGTGATCTACTTCGAGCCCAAGCGGCGGTACTGGGACAAGGGCGAGGTCAACACCGACGCCATCCCCGGCCCGCTGCACAAGGCGAGCACGGTCCGCGAGGGCACGGACGCGACCCTCGTGGCGTACGGCCCGATGGTGAAGACCTGCCTGGAGGCCGCCGCGGCCGCCGCCGAGGAGGGCAAGTCCCTGGAGGTCGTCGACCTGCGCACGATCTCGCCGCTCGACTTCGACACGGTGCAGGCCTCGGTCGAGAAGACCCGCCGCCTGATCGTGGTGCACGAGGCGCCGACGTTCTTCGGCTCGGGCGCCGAGATCGCCGCCCGCATCACCGAGCGGTGCTTCTACCACCTGGAGGCGCCGGTCCTTCGCGTCGGCGGCTTCCACTCCCCGTATCCGCCCGCCCGGGTCGAAGAGGACTACCTGCCGGGCCTGGACCGGGTGCTCGACGCCGTCGACCGCTCGCTGGCGTACTGAGGAAGAGGGTCGTGACGACAATGACTGACACCGCTTCGGCCGTGCGCGAGTTCAAGATGCCCGACGTGGGCGAGGGACTCACCGAGGCCGAGATCCTCAAGTGGTACGTCGCGCCGGGTGACACCGTCACCGACGGACAGGTCGTGTGCGAGGTGGAGACGGCCAAGGCCGCCGTCGAGCTGCCCATCCCGTTCGACGGGACGGTGACGGAGCTGCGCTTCGCCGAGGGCGCGACGGTGGACGTCGGCCAGGTGATCATCACGGTGGGTCCGGCCGGCGGCGCCGTGCCCGCCCCCGAGGCCGCGCCCGAGACCGCCCCCGCCGCACCCGAGGAGCCCGAGGCCCCCAAGGGCCGCCAGCCGGTCCTCGTCGGGTACGGCGTCTCCGAGTCCTCCACCAAGCGCCGGGCCCGCAAGCCCGTGCCGGGCCAGGGGGATGAGCCGCCCGCCGGGACGTACTACGCGGCGGCGGTGCAGGGCGAGCTGAACGGCCACGCCCCGGCGCCCGCGGCTCCGGCCGCCCAGGCACCGGCTCCGGCCGCCCCGGCCGCCCCCCAGGTCGCCGCATCCACCGGCGCCCGCCCCCTCGCCAAGCCCCCGGTCCGCAAGCTCGCCAAGGACCTGGGCGTCGACCTGGCCACCATCACGCCGACCGGCCCCGACGGGATCATCACCCGCGAGGACGTGCACGCCGCGGTGGCCGCCCCGGCGCCCGCGCCCGCCGCGGTCACGGCCCCGGCCGCGCCCGCCCCGGCCGCCGCCCCGGTGGCGGCGGGCGACGCCCGCGAGACCCGCATCCCGGTCAAGGGCGTCCGCAAGGCCACCGCGCAGGCGATGGTCGGCTCGGCCTTCACGGCGCCGCACGTCACGGAGTTCGTGACGGTGGACGTGACGCGCACGATGAAGCTCGTCGAGGAGCTCAAGCAGGATCGTGCCTTCGAGGGGCTGCGGGTCAACCCGCTGCTTCTGATCTCCAAGGCGCTGCTCCTCGCGATCCGCCGCAACCCGGACGTGAACGCGGCCTGGGACGAGCCGAACCAGGAGATCGTCCAGAAGCACTATGTGAACCTGGGCATCGCCGCGGCGACCCCGCGCGGTCTGATCGTGCCGAACATCAAGGACGCGCACGCCAAGACCCTGCCCGAGCTGGCCGCGTCCCTGGGCGAGCTCGTGACCACGGCCCGCGAGGGCAAGACGTCGCCCGGCGCCATGCAGGGCGGCACGGTCACGATCACGAACATCGGCGTCTTCGGCATCGACACGGGCACGCCGATCCTGAACCCCGGCGAGTCCGCGATCCTCGCGGTCGGCGCGATCAAGCTCCAGCCGTGGGTCCACAAGGGCAAGGTGAAGCCCCGTCAGGTGACCACCCTCGCGCTCTCCTTCGACCACCGCCTGGTGGACGGGGAGCTGGGCTCGAAGGTGCTCGGCGACGTGGCGGCGATCCTGGAGCAGCCCAAGCGGCTGATGACCTGGGCGTAGCACCCGCCGATACGAGGGACGGGGCCCACCGCGATGTGCGGTGGGCCCCGTCTCTCGTGCTCAAGGACTGCTTCGGCAGGACGACTACGCGACCTTGAAGCCGTAGTCCATCATCTTCTTCGCGTCCGAGACCCGGGCCGCGGAGGACGTGGACGTGAGCACCGTGCCGATGACGGTCTTGCCGTTGCGCGTCGCCGCGAAGACCAGGCAGTACTTGGCCTGCGGGCCGGAGCCCGTCTTCACGCCGATCGCGCCGCGGTAGGAGCCGAGCAGGGCGTTGGTGTTCTTCCAGGGCGCCATGGTGCGGGTGCCGCCGGTCTTCGTCTTCGTCTTCGCCGTGTAGGTCTTGGTCTTCACGATCGTGCGGAACTGCGAGTACTTCATCGAGTTGCTCGCGAGCTTCGTCAGGTCGCGCGGCGTCGAGTAGTTGGCGCCGTTGCTGATGCCGTCGAACGAGTCGAAGTGCGTGTTCTTCAGCTTCAGGTCCTTGGCCGTCTTGTTCATCTGGCCGATGAAGGACTTCACGCGCTTGGCGCGGGTCGAGCCCTTGCCGTACTTGTCCGCGAGGGCGTACGCGGCGTCGCAGCCGGACGGCAGCATCAGGCCGTACAGGAGCTGGCGGACCGTCACCTTGTCGCCCACGATCAGGCGGGCGTGCGAGGCGTTGTTGCGGACGATGTAGTCGCTGTACGCCTTCTGGATCGTGACCTTCGAGTCCAGGTTGAGGTTCCGCTGGCCGAGGACCACCCGGGCGGTCATTATCTTCGTCGTCGAGCCGGTGGCGCGGCGCGTGTCCGCGGACTTGTTGAACAGTTCCTTGCCCGAGCCGTTGTTCATCAGGAAGCCGCCCTTGGCGGCGATCGACGGCTTGGGCGGCGCGGCGGCCTGCGCGGGAGCCACGGCGATGCCCGTGGTCAGGACGGCTCCGGCGGTGACGGCAGCGGCTGCGCTTATGCGGCGCACGCGCACGCCCGGGGTGCGGATTCTCAAGGTGAACGCTCCGTTGTCCCTGCTTGGTGAGGTAGTTGGCGGCTTATGTCCCGAATCTCCTTGCGATGAAGGGGAGATGGAAGAGCCGTCACAGGGATGACTGACGAGAGGGCGGAACGGATGCGTGCCAAACGGGTAAAGATGCGGCCAAGTCATGTCGTGTGGATCACGTGCGCGTGGATCACCGTCCGGATCGTGGACCGGACTCCCCGCGTATACGTGTTGTATCTATGCTGTGCGCATGCCAGCCGCCCCCTCCGCCCCCGCTGCCGCCATGACCCCGCCCCCCTCCGCCGCCGAGCCCCC
The DNA here is from genome assembly GCF_045070545.1 of Streptomyces sp. RK9. Taxonomy (NCBI): domain Bacteria; kingdom Bacillati; phylum Actinomycetota; class Actinomycetes; order Kitasatosporales; family Streptomycetaceae; genus Streptomyces; species Streptomyces sp. RK9. The sequence continues at coordinate 1,147,509 of NZ_CP173704.1, forward strand.
CACCGCCGCCTCCCCGAAGTCGTCCCCCAAGTCCTCCCTCAAGCAGCCCCCCGCCGCCGAGCGCGTCTACGCGCACGTCAAGCAGGGCGTCCTTGAGCGCCACTACGAGGGCGGCACGCTCCTCACCGAGGGCGAGCTGGCCGAGGCCGTGGGGGTGTCCCGCACGCCGGTGCGCGAGGCGCTCCTGAAGCTGGAGGTCGAGGGGCTGCTGCGGCTCTACCCGAAGAAGGGCGCCCTCGTCCTGCCGGTCTCCGCGCAGGAGATCGCGGACGTCGTCGAGACCCGGCTGCTCGTCGAGACGCACTCGGTGCGCAAGGCGGTGCCCGCCCCCGCCGGACTCATCGACCGCCTGACGGCGCTGCTCGAACAGCAGCGGGAGCAGGCCGCGGCCGGCGACCTCGCGGCGGCGGCGAGGACCGACCGCTGCTTCCACGCCGAGATCGTCCGCAGCGGCGGCAACGACATCCTGTCCCGCCTCTACGACCAGCTGCGCGACCGCCAGCTGCGGATGGGCGTCGCCGTGATGCACTCCCACCCCGACCGCATCGCCAAGACCCTCGCCGAGCACGAGGAGATCCTCGCGGCCCTCACGGCCGAGGACGCCGAGGCCGCGGTCGACGTGGTCACGCGGCACGTCGGCTGGTTCCAGAACCTCGCCCGGGGAGCCGCACGATGACCACCGGCGCGATGGCCGCGGCCCCCAGGCTGCCCGGGGACCCGCCGGGCGGACGGCGGGCCGTGCTCGTGTGGTCCGTCGGCGTCTCCGTCTACTTCGTCGCCGTCATCTTCCGCACCTCGCTGGGCGTCGCGGGCCTCGACGCCGCCGACCGCTTCCACGTCAACGCCTCCGCCCTGTCGACGTTCTCGATACTCCAGCTCCTGGTGTACGCGGGCATGCAGATACCCGTCGGCCTGATGGTGGACCGGCTCGGCACGAAGAAGGTCCTGACCCTCGGCGTCGTCCTGTTCACCCTCGGCCAGCTCGGCTTCGCGCTCTCGCCCTCGTACGGCATGGCGCTGGCCTCGCGGGCGCTGCTCGGCTGCGGCGACGCGATGACGTTCATCAGCGTGCTGCGGCTCGGCACCCGCTGGTTCCCCGTCCGGCGCGGCCCGCTCGTCGCACAGCTCGCCGGGCTCGTCGGCATGGCGGGCAACCTGGTCTCGACGCTGGTGCTCGCCAGGGTTCTGCACGAGGTCGGCTGGACCACCGCGTTCGCGGGCAGCGCGCTCGCCGGGGTCGTCGTCCTCGTGGTGATGGCGGTGTTCCTGAAGGACCACCCGGAGGGCCACGAGCCTCAGCCGCCCGCGGCCAGGTCCGGCGGCGGACCCGGCTTCGTACGCGAACAGATCGCGCTGTCCTGGCGGGAGCCCGGCACCCGGCTCGGCCTGTGGGTGCACTTCACGACGCAGTTCCCCGCGATGGTGTTCCTGCTCCTGTGGGGCCTGCCGTTCCTGGTCGAGGCGCAGGGTCTGTCGCGCGGCGCGGCGGGGGACCTGCTCACGCTGATCGTCCTCGCGAACATGGCGATCGGCCTGGTCTTCGGGCAGGTCGTGGCCCGGCACCACACGGCGCGGCTGCCGCTCGCGCTCGGCACGGTGGGCGCGACGGCGGCCGTCTGGGCGGCGACGCTCGCCTGGCCCGGGGCGCACGCGCCACTGTGGCTGCTCGTGGTCCTGTGCGTGGTGCTCGGCGCCTGCGGTCCCGCCTCGATGATCGGCTTCGACTTCGCGCGGCCCGCGAATCCGCCGGAGCGGCAGGGGACGGCCTCCGGCATCACCAACATGGGTGGTTTCATCGCCTCGATGACGACGCTGTTCGCCGTCGGTGTGCTCCTTGACGCGACCGGCGACAACTACCGGATCGCCTTCTCGGCGGTCTTCGTCCTGGAGGCGGTCGGCCTCAGCCAGATCCTGCGGCTGCGGACCCGGGCGGCACGCAGGGAGCGGGAGCGGCTCGTGGCCAGCCGGGTGGAGACGGTGCACGTGCCCGTCTGACGGCGCCCGTCTGACGGCGCGCGTCCCCGTGGGTGGTGTACGCCCCCGGCACGCCGCGGGGGCCCGCCGCGCCGCCGGGTTCCGGGACCGCCCCGGAACCCCGGCCGGCGCGCTACGGCGTGACCGCGAACTCCCCGAGGATCGCGTCGCCCAGCTCCTGGTCGCCCTCGACCTTCACCCGGTCCTTGACGGCCGCGTACGAGACCCGCCCGCAGGCGAGACGGAAGTACGTGTCCCAGTCCATGGCGATGGTGGCGAGCGGGCCGAGCGAGGGGGCGCTGTCCACCGTCGCCCTGCCCTCCGCGTCGACGCGCACCGTGCGCAGGAACTCGACGGGACCGCTCACGTCGAAGACCACCGCGGAGTTCGCCGGGGCGCCCGCCTTCTTCGCGACCACCTTCGGCAGCCCCTGAAGGAGCAGGTCACGGACGACGTACGCGCCCGGTGACTCGATGTTCCCCGGCTTTCTGAGGGCCGTGCGCAGGTCCTGCTCGTGCACCCACACGTCGAACGCCCGCGTCCGCATGGCCAGTTCCAGGGTCTGTTCCGAGCCGAGCGGGCCGCGCACCTTCGTCGACGGGTCGCGGGACTCGTTCCGCAGCTGCCGGGAGCGGCGGATGATCGTGTACTCCAGCTCGGAGGTCATCTCCGGCGCCGTGTGGTGGCGGCGGACGTCGACCTGCATCTCCATGTAGCGCTGGGCCTCGGTCTGTACGTGGTACAGGTCGCGGGGCAGCGTGTGGATCGGGCGCGGGTCACCCAGCATCTCGCAGTCGAGGCCGATGACATGGGACACGATGTCCCGCACGGACCAGGCCGGGCAGGGGGTCGGCTGGTTCCACTCTCCCTCGGTGAGGGGGGACACCAGCTCGGATATCGCTTCCACGGAGTGGGTCCAGGCATCGGCGTAGTTTTGAAGGCTGGGATGGAGACTCACGGGACCCCTCGGCGGTCGTACGCGGGCGGTGGGTGTCTGGGACGCGTCGTGGGGGTCCGGGGGGCTCCCCCGGAAAATCACAGTACGCTGCCCGCTGGCACCCCTGCAGTGCTTTCGTGTGACGATCGTAGGCCTACTTGACGGCTCGAATGCCAGGACGGTGGTAGTGTGCGCGCCTCTCTCCTCCAGATCGCCGTAGACGATGACGAATCAGTCAATTCCCGTCGGCAGCGGGTGTCTTCGCTGGTACGCGAGGTCGCCGAGCGGGAGCGTTCCGCCCTGGTCGTGCTGCCCGAGCTGTGGACGACGGGTGCCTTCGCCTACGAGTCCTTCGACGCCGAGGCCGAGCCGCTCCAGGGGCCCACGTACGAAGTGATGGCCAAGGCCGCGCGGGAGTCCGGGGTGTGGCTGCACGCCGGGTCCATCCCCGAGCGCGCCCCCGACGGGGGTCTGTACAACACCTCGCTCGTCTTCTCGCCCGAGGGCGAGCTCGCCGCCTCCTACCGGAAGATCCACCGGTTCGGCTTCGACAAGGGGGAGGCCGTGATGATGGGCGCGGGCACGGAGCTGGTCACCGCCCGTACGCCCGAGGCCGTGCTCGGCCTCGCCACCTGCTACGACCTGCGCTTTCCCGAGCTGTTCCGGGGGCTCGTCGACGCCGGGGCCGAGGTGTTCGTCGTGCCCGCGGGGTGGCCTGCGCGGCGGCGGGCGCACTGGTCGCTGTTCGCGCGGGCTCGGGCCGTCGAGGATCAGGTGTTCGTGCTGGCCTGTGGGACCGCGGGGACGCATGCGGGGGTGCCGCAGGCGGGGGCGAGCGTGGTGGTCGACCCGTGGGGTGAGGTGTTGGCCGAGGCGGACGGGGCTGAGGAGGTTGTCCTCACGGTGGACCTTGACTTGGCCAGGGTGGCCGAGACGCGGGAAGAGTTCCCGGCGCTCAAGGACCGCAGGTTGCCGTAACGGGCACCGTGGGACGGGGCTGTGCCCACCCTCCCCCAAGCTCTCGGCTTCGCTCGAGCAGGAGGTGCCCCCATCGCCCTCTGGGCGGCCCAGCTGCCCACAGCGGTACCCGACTCAGCCGTGTCAGTCAGCGCCGCGTTCCTTCTCCGCCAGGCGGATCACGCAGACCGCGATCGCCAGGAGCAGCGCCGGGTCGGCGTCGTCGCGGGTGATGTGGACGCCGTAGGTGTCGCGGACCGAGAACCAGCGGCGGGAGATGTCGGCGAGGAGTTCGCCCTCGTACTCGATGGCGAACTCGCGGTCGAGGATCTTGCCGCTGACGTCGAGTTCGGTGGAGCCGTCGGCGAGTTCGACCCGGTAGTGGTTGCGGAGCAGGGACAGCCGCTTGCGCTTCACCCGGGCGAGCGGCTCGCCCTCGCGCTCGATCAGCATCGTGTCGCGCAGGGCGAGCATCTTCGCCCGGATGTCGATGAGGACCCGCCCCTGCATGTCCTTCAGCTCGAAGGTGTCCCGCAGGCGCATCGCCCTGCCGTCGACGAGGAAGACCTTCCGGCCCCGGTCGTCCTCGATCCAGTAGTCGTCGCCGATGCCGAAGAGCCGGTCGCGTACGAGAAGTCTCATGCGCCCATGAGTACCCCGAAACGGGCGATATCCCCCCGGCGACCGGCCGGTTCAGCCTTCCAGGAACGCAAGCAGCGCCTCCGCGAGGAGGTGCGGGTCGTCCGCGCCGCACAGCTCGCGCGCGCTGTGCATCGACAGGATCGCCACGCCGATGTCGACCGTCTTGATGCCGTGCCGCGCGGCCGTGATCGGGCCGATCGTCGTGCCGCAGGGCATCGAGTTGTTGGAGACGAACGCCTGGAACGGCACGCCCGCCTTCTCGCAGGCGGCGGCGAAGACGGCACGGCCGCCGCCGTCGGTGGCGTACCGGTTGTTGACGTTCACCTTCAGGATCGGGCCCTTGTTGGCGCGCGGGTGGTGCGTCGGGTCGTGCCGCTCGGCGTAGTTGGGGTGGACGGCGTGGCCGGTGTCGGAGGACAGGCAGACGGTGCCGGCGAAGGCCCGCGCCTTGTCCTCGTACGTACCGCCGCGCGCGAACACCGAACGCTCCAGGACCGTGCCGAGCAGCGGGCCGTCGGCGCCGGTGTCGGACTGCGAGCCGTTCTCCTCGTGGTCGAAGGCGGCGAGGACGGGGATGTACGGGAGCGCGTCGGCATCGGGGCAGGTGGCCGCGGCGGCGAGCGCCGCCGTACCGGCGTGCACGGACAGGAGGTTGTCCATGCGGGGGCCCGCGAGCAGGTCGCGGTCGCGGCCCAGGTACGCGGGCGGCTCGATGGAGTGGGTCATCAGGTCCCAGCCGGTCACCTCGCCGGGGGCGAGTCCGCACTCCTCCTCGACGAAGCGGATCAGGTCGCCCTCGCGGACGTCCTCGCCGAGGCCCCAGATGGGCTGCATGTGCTTCTGCTTGTCGAGCTTCAGGCCGTCGGTGTGCACCGAGCGGTCCATGTGGATGGCCAGTTGGGGTACGCGGAGCAGGGCGCGGTCGATGTTGACCAGGCGGGAGGTGCCGTCGCGCAGGGACAGGCGGCCCGCCAGGCCCAGGTCGCGGTCCAGCCAGGAGTTGAGCAGGGGGCCGCCGTAGATCTCCACGGCCACCTGGCGCCAGCCGTGGGCGCCGGTGTCCGGCAGGGGCTTGACGCGCAGGTTCGGGGAGTCGGTGTGGGCGCCGACGATGCGGTACGGGGTGTGGGGGGCGGTGCCCTCCGGGACGTACCACGCGACGATCGCGCCGCCCCGCAGCACGTACTTGCCGCCGGTCGAGCCGTCCCAGGTGTCGGTCTCGGCGACCTGCCGGAAGCCGGCCTTCTCCAGGCGCTCGGCGGCGCTCGCCACGGCGTGGTACGGGGAGGGGCTCGCCGCCAGGAAGGTGATGAGGTCGTCGGTGTGGCCGCGGTCGAAGCGGGAGGGTGTGCTCATGGCGTCACCTTAGCTACGCCCCTGCGGGGGGCTGGGGGTGGTTCTTTCGTGTGCGGCGCCGCCGGGGCTGTTCCTGTCCCGCCGCTTCGCGGCGGATATCTCCCACCCTCCCCCAAGCTCTTAAGGAGCAGGGGGGACCCCCATCCCATTTCTGCCTCACGGCGAGGTGGACGCCGCCCGTGGGGTGTGTTCGCCGTCGGCGGCTGCGGCTGGGCACAAGGACATGACGGTGGCCCGGTCCCCGGGGCGGAGGAGCGGGCCACCTGGTCTCGGAGGGGGCGGGCTAGAACGCCGCCTCGTCCAGCTCCATCAGGTCGAGGGTGACCGTTTCGGAGAGGGCGCGCTGGGTGGCGACACCCGGCAGGACGTTCGCGGCGAAGAACTTGGCCGCGGCGATCTTGCCCTGGTAGAACGCCTGGTCCTTCGCCGTGGCGGTCTCCAGCTTCTCGGCGGCGACGGCGGCCCCCCGAAGCAGCAGATACCCGACGACGACGTCGCCGGAGGCGAGGAGGAGGCGGGTGGTGTTGAGGCCGACCTTGTAGATGGACTTGACGTCCTGCTCCGTGGCCGCGAGGTCGGTGAGCATGACGCCGACCATGGCCTCCAGCTCGACGGCCGCCTTGGCCAGCTCCGCACGGGCCCCGGCGAGCTGCTCGCCGCCGGTGCCGACGGCGAGGAACTTCTTGATGTCCTCGGCGAGGCCGTTCAGCGCGGCACCCTGGTTGCGGACGATCTTCCGGAAGAAGAAGTCCTGGCCCTGGATCGCGGTGGTGCCCTCGTAGAGGGTGTCGATCTTGGCGTCGCGGATGTACTGCTCGATCGGGTACTCCTGGAGGTAACCCGAGCCGCCGAAGGTCTGGAGCGACTGCGCCAGCTGCTCGTAGGCCTTCTCCGAGCCGTAGCCCTTCACGATGGGCAGGAGCAGGTCGTTCAGGGCGTGGAGCTGGGAGGCGTCCTCGTCGTTCGCCTCCTTGACCGCGATCTCGTCCTGGACGGCGGCGGTGTGCAGGACGAGGGCGCGCATGCCCTCCGCGTACGCCTTCTGCGTCATCAGGGAGCGGCGCACGTCCGGGTGGTGAGTGATCGTCACCTTCGGCGCGGTCTTGTCCATGAACTGGGCGAGGTCGGGGCCCTGGACGCGCTCCTTGGCGTACTCCAGGGCGTTCAGGTAGCCCGTGGAGAGCGTCGAGATCGCCTTCGTGCCGACCATCATCCGGGCGAACTCGATGATGCGGAACATCTGGCGGATGCCGTCGTGCTTGTCGCCGATCAGCCAGCCCTTGGCGGGGTGCTGGTCGCCGAACGTCATCTCGCAGGTGTTGGACGCCTTCAGGCCCATCTTGTGCTCGACGTTGGTCGCGTAGACGCCGTTGCGCTCGCCGAGCTCGCCGGTCTCCCAGTCGAAGTCGTACTTCGGCACGAGGAAGAGGGACAGGCCCTTGGTGCCGGGGCCGTGGCCCTCGGGGCGGGCGAGGACGTAGTGGAGGATGTTCTCCGACATGTCGTGCTCACCGGACGTGATGAAGCGCTTCACGCCCTCGATGTGCCAGGAGCCGTCCTCCTGCTGCACGGCCTTGGTGCGGCCCGCGCCCACGTCGGAGCCCGCGTCCGGCTCGGTGAGGACCATCGTGGAGCCCCACTGCTTCTCCACGGCGATCTCGGCGACCTTCTTCTGCGCCTCGTTGCCCTCCTCGAAGAGGATGCCGGCGAAGGCCGGGCCCGAGGAGTACATCCAGACCGCCGGGTTGGCGCCGAGCAGCAGCTCCGCGTACGCCCAGATCAGGGAGCGGGGGGCGGTGGTGCCGCCGATCTCCTCGGGGAGGCCGAGGCGCCAGTACTCGGAGTCCATGAAGGCCTGGTAGCTCTTCTTGAAGGAGGCCGGGACCGGGGCGGTGCTGGTCGCCGGGTCGAAGACCGGCGGGTTGCGGTCGGCGTCCTCGTAGGACTCGGCGAGCTCGTTCTCGGCGAGGCGGCACAGCTCGCTGAGGATGCTCTTGGCGGTCTCGACGTCCATCTCCGCGAACGGGCCGCTGCCGTACAGCTTGTCGCGGCCGAGCACCTCGAAGAGGTTGAACTCGATGTCGCGGAGATTCGACTTGTAGTGCCCCATGGCGACGGCTCCGTAAGTGGCTTGGGAGGCTGGAATCCTCGTGGGCGTACCAGTAAGTAGCTAGTCGTTGACCATGATGCTACCCGTCGGTAATAAGGGGCAACCCCTGATGGCCCAAGTGTGAGCAGGGTCTATTTGGGCGGGGCCGCTTCCGGATCGTGGCTAGGACCTCGTCCGCGCCCCGGCCTCCACCTCCGCCTCGGCCAGGAAGTCGGTGATCAGCTGCTGCCACTCGGCGGGGGCCTCGGCGAAGGGGAGGTGGCCGGTGGCTGTCTCGGCCACTCGGGCGCCCTTGATCCCGGCCGCGACCTCGCGCTGGAGGGCGGGCGGGACAAGCTGGTCCCGGGTGGTCGTGATGACCAGGGTCGGGGCGGTGATCGCGGCCAGGTCGGCGCGGACGTCCGTGCGGATCACCAGGTCCACCTGGTCCGCGGTGCCCTCCGGGGCCGAGTCCGCCGTGCCCCGCAGGGTCGCCGCGAGCTGCTCCGGGGTCAGGGCGTCCAGGGCCTCGGGGCTCAGGGCGAGGGGGAGCAGGAAGCGGGCCAGCGTGTCCCGGTCGCGGGACGAGGTCGGCTTGTCCTGGTCGCGGGACGGGGCCAGGTGGTGCCAGGTCTGGGCGGTGAGGGTCATGCGGGTGTCCGGGCGGGCGAAGGGGGCCGTCAGGACCAGGGCCTTCACCCGGTCCGGGTGGCGGGCCGCCGTGCGGACGGCCACGGCGGTGCCCAGTGAGTACCCCGCCAAAGCGAAGGTGTCCGCGCCCTCCGCGTCGGCCGCGGCGATCAGCTCGTCCGCGAGGGTGTCCAAGGTCAGGGGCTCCTTTGCGCGGGGCGTCCGCCCCGACCCCGGATAGTCGACGGCCACGGCCCTGTGGGCCGCCGCGAGCCCCGGCAGGACGGCCCCGAAGTTCGCCTCCACGGAGCCGCCCGCGCCGTGCGCCAACAGCAGGGCGGGGCCCTTTCCGGCGGTGGTCCGGGCGTACGGCGCCCCGGTCGTGTGCGTGCGCGTGCTCGTGCCTGCGGACATGCTTGGGTCCCCCTAGGGTTCGAGTATCTGTAGCCCCCGCTACAAAAACGGTAACCGCCCTCTCACACCTTTGTCTAGTGACCGCTACATAAACTCCCGCCGCAGGCCACGCGGCCCGGGGCGGAGAGCGCACCGTGGGCCGGGGCTGTGCCCACCCTTCCCCAAGCTCTCGGCTTCGCTCGAGCAGGGGAGACCCCTATCGCCCTGCGGGACGATTGCCCACAGCGGTGGCGGCAGTCGCGGTGACGGCGGGCTCTCGGGTCGGAAGTGGGCAGGTGGGTGGCACGGGTCCGCAGGCGCCGACGGCGAAGGGCCCCCGCGGGCGGCGTTCACCTCGTGGTGGGCCAGAAGCGGGTGGGCGGGTGGGAGGGGGCGGCGCCCCGGGCCGGCCGGGGCGTGGGGCGCCCTGGGCCCCACGGAACCGGCGTCCGCGTATGGCGCCCCCGCCAGAATCGGTACGCTGGCCCGTATGTACGGCTACGACCAGCACGCGGGTGTCGGGCAGGGGTACGTCCCGCCGCAACAGCCGCCGCCGCAAGCGCAATCGCCCGGTGGTTACGGCCAGCAGCCCCCGCTGTATCCGGAGCCGTCGCCTCCGTCCCTCGCGGACGCGGTGCGCGCGTTCACCACGGGCTCGATGGCCGCCGAGGACTTCCAGCAGGTCTTCGCGACGTCGAAGGTGTACTGCCCGCGCGGCGACAACCCCGGCTTCCTCGCGCTGCACAACACCCAGCAGCCGGTCATCCCGATGTTCACGTCGCTGAAGGAGCTGCGCCGGTACGCCGGCAAGGACTCCAAGTACTTCGTGATCACCGGCGCGGAGGTCATCGACCTGCTGCCGACCGGCTACGGCTTCGTCCTCGACATGGAGGGCGAGCACCGCATGGTGTTCGACGCGAAGGCGGTCGAGCAGATGGTCGACTTCGCCATGCGCCGCATGTACGGATGACGGACCGCGGGCGCGGCCGCCGGTTTCGGCCACGGACCCCGCCCCCAGTGATCACCACAACGCCCGGAGGGAATGCCCTCCGGGCGTTCTGTGTTCCAGGTGGCAGAAAGTTCTACGTTCAACTAATCTGAGCGTACAAGGAGGTCCCATCCATGCCTGCAGTGACCGTCGAGAATCCGCTGACCCTGCCCAGGGTGACCGTGCCGGGCGACGCCGTGGCCCGCCCCGTGCTCGCCGTGACGACCGCGCCGAGCGGCTTCGAGGGCGAAGGGTTCCCGGTGCGGCGCGCCTTCGCCGGGATCAACTACAAGTACCTCGACCCGTTCATCATGATGGACCAGATGGGCGAGGTGGAGTACGCGGCCGGGGAGCCCAAGGGCACGCCCTGGCACCCCCACCGCGGCTTCGAGACCGTGACGTACCTGATCGACGGCACCTTCGTGCACCAGGACTCCAACGGTGGCGGCGGCACCATCCAGAACGGCGACACCCAGTGGATGACCGCCGGGTCCGGGCTGCTTCACATCGAGGCGCCGCCCGAATCCCTCGTCATGTCCGGCGGCCTCTTCCACGGCCTCCAGCTGTGGGTGAACCTGCCCGCCAAGGACAAGATGATGGACCCCCGCTACCAGGACATCCGGGGCGGCCAGGTGCAGCTCCTGACCACCGGCGACGGCGGTGCGCTGCTGCGGGTCATCGCGGGCGAGCTGGACGGCCACGAGGGCCCGGGCATCACGCACACGCCGATCACGATGGTGCACGCGACCGTGCGGCCCGGCGCCGAGGTCACGCTGCCCTGGCGGGAGGACTTCAACGGCCTCGCGTACGTCCTCGCGGGACGCGGCACCGTCGGCGCGGAGCGGCGGCCCGTCGAGATCGGGCAGACCGCCGTCTTCGGAGCGGGCGGCTCGCTGACCGTCCGGGCGGACGAGAAGCAGGACTCCCACACGCCCGACCTGGAGGTCGTGCTGCTCGGCGGGCAGCCCATCCGGGAGCCCATGGCGCACTACGGGCCGTTCGTGATGAACACCCGCGCGGAGCTGCAGCAGGCCTTCGAGGACTTCCAGAAGGGCCTGCTGGGCAAGGTCCCCGCCGTGCACGGCATGTGACCCTGCTCCACGGCATGTGACCCGGCACCACGGCATGCGATCCGCCCGCACACCGAGGTGACCCGGCGCCGTCCGTACGGCCTACGCTCCGCTGCGTAGGCCGTACCGCCGTGTTCGGGTGGAGCCGTGCACACCCTTCTGCCCGAGGCCGTGCGGCGCGTGGCCGCCTGGTGCGTGGTCATGCTGCTCGTCGCCGGTGTGGCCGGGGTCGGCGTGTGGCTGTGCACGGTGCTCAAGACGGCCGTCACCCCCGTGCTGCTCGCGCTCCTCGGCACCGCGCTGCTCGGGCCGCTGTACCGGCGGCTCGTGCGGATGCGGGTGCAGCGCTCGCTCGCCGCGGGCCTGACCTGCGCCGCCGTGCTCGCGGTCGTCGGCGGCGCCACGTACATCGTGGTCAAGGCGCTCATCGACACCGGCGACCAGATCATCTCGTCCCTCAAGGAAGCCGCCGTCGACCTGTCGAAGCACTTCGGCGCGGCCGGCACCTCCCTCGACGACCTCGCGTCCAACGCCAAGGACCTCCTCGGGAAGTTCGGCGGCACCGCGGCCTCCGGGGTGGTGAGCGGGATCAGCGTGGTCGGCGAGATGATCGCGACCGCCGTGCTCGCGCTGCTGCTCGTGTTCTTCTTCCTGCGCGACTCGCACAAGACCGCGGGCGCCCTGCGCTCCCTGGTGCCCGCGTCCTCCGCCGACACCGTGGAGGCCATGGCACGCCGCGCGTTCACGGCCGTCGAGGGCTTCATGCGCGGTACGACGTTCATCGCGCTGATCGACGCCGTGTGCATCACCGTCGGCCTGCTGATCCTGCGCGTGCCGGGTGCCGCCGGGCTCGGCGCGCTCGTGTTCGTCGGCGCCTACATCCCGTACCTGGGGGCGTTCCTCTCGGGCGCCATCGCCGTCCTCGTCGCCCTCGCCGACCGCGGTCCCGTCATCGCGCTGTGGGCGCTCGGCGTGGTCCTCGCCGTGCAGGTCCTCGAAGGGCACGTGCTCCAGCCGATGATCCAGAGCCGGACCGTGCAGATGCATCCGGCGGTGGTGATGCTGGCGATCACCGCGGGGGCGTCCGTCGCCGGGATCATCGGGATGCTGCTCGCCGTACCGCTGACGGCCGCCGCGTTCGGCGTGCTCTCCGAGCTGCGCGCCCGCTACAGCGCGGCGTCCGGGTCCGCGCCGCCGAAGTCTCCGGCCCCAGGAGCGTCACCCTCGCCGGGCGAGTCCCCCGAGCCTTCGTAGAGCTCGAACCAGATGCTCTTGCCCTCGCCCCGCGGATCCACCCCCCACTGGTCGGCGAGCAGCTCCATGAGCACGAGTCCCCGCCCGGACGAGGCGAGTTCGCCGGGGTGGCGCTTGTGCGGCAGGTCGTCGCTGCCGTCGGCGACCTCCACCCGGAGCCTGCGCGCCCGGACCTCGCCGGTGACCTCGGCGACCAGGAGCGCGTCGCCGTCGGTGTGCACGAGCACATTGGTGATCATCTCGGAGACCAGCAGGACCGCCGAGTCGACCTGGTCGGCGTCCGACCAGTCGTGCAGCAGGTCCCGCAGGTGCTGGCGCGCCCCCGCGACGCGCTCCGGCTCGGCCTGGGCGATGGTCAGCATCGTGCGCCGGGCGTGGGCGCGCTGGTCGGGGCGGCCGGTGCGGCGGAGCAGCAGCACGGCGATGTCGTCCTCGCGGCGGTCGGCGAGGGGGCCCGTGGTGTGGTGCGAGGAGGGCCCGTGCACGGCCTGGACGAGGGTGTCGGCGAGCACTTCGAGGCTGTCGTCGCCGGTCGGCGGGGCCTCGTAGGCACCGAAGCCCTCGTGCCCCTCGGGCTCGACGGCGTCTCCCTCGGTGCCCGCCCCGCCAGTCCTGTCGGCCCTGCCGGCCCCACCGGCCCCTCCGGCCCCTCCGTCTTCGGCCTGCTCAAGAATCCTGCGGATCCGCGTCCAGCCCGTCTCCAGGTCGTGGCCGCCCGTCTCGATCAAGCCGTCCGTGCAGATCAGCATGGTCTCGCCGGTGTCGAGGACCAGGCGGGTCGTCGGGTAGTCCGCGTCCGGGTCGATGCCGAGGGGGAGGCCGCCCGCGATGGGCCGCTGGAGGACCGTCCCGTCACTCATGCGTATGACGGGCTCGGGATGGCCCGCGCGGGCGATCTCCAGGACCCCGGTCGCCGGATCCGCCTCCACGTACAGGCAGGTCGCGAAGCGCGGGTCGGCCGCCGCGCCCCCGTGGTCGTCGCGGGTGTCCGTCGACCCGTAGGCGATGCCGTCCGTGATGCCGGACAGGAAGCGCGTGGCGCGGGACAGCACCGCGTCCGGGCGGTGCCCCTCGGAGGCGTACGCGCGCAGGGCGATGCGCAGCTGCCCCATCAGACCCGCCGCCCGCACGTCGTGGCCCTGCACGTCGCCGATGACGAAGGCGATGCGGCCGCTCGGCAGCGGGATCACGTCGTACCAGTCGCCGCCGACCTGAAGGCCCCCGCCCGTCGGTACGTAGCGCGCGGCGACGCTCATGCCGGGGATCTCCGGGCCGAGCACCGGCAGCATCGAGCGCTGCAGGCCCTCCGTCAGCTCCCGCTCGGACTCCGCGACCCCGGCCCGCGACAGGGCTTGCGCCAGCATGCGCGCGACCGTCGTCAGGACCGAGCGCTCGTCGGGCGTGAACGACACGGGGTAGGTGAACGCCGCCATCCACGCGCCCATCGTGCGGCCCGCGACGATCAGCGGCAGGAACGCCCAGGACTGCCGCTCGAAGCGCGAGGCCAGCGGCCACGCGGTCGGGTAGCGGCGGCGGTAGTCCGCGGGGGACGACAGATAGACCGCGCGGCCGGTGCGCAGGACCTCCGCGGCCGGGTAGTCGGTGTCCAGCGGCATCGAGGCGAGCGGGTCGTCGTGGCCGTAGCCGTGGTGGCCGTGGTGGCCGACGAGGGTCAGGCGGTCCGCCTTGGCGCCGAAGACGGCGAGCCCGTCCGGCGAGAAGCCCGGCATGGACAGGCCCGCGGCGACCCGCAGGACCTCCTTGGTGGACCGTGCCTCCGCGAGCGCGCGGCCCGCGTCGAGCAGGAACGCCTCGCGGGAGCGGCGCCAGTCCCCGGTGACGGGCGAGCGGGCGGCCGAGCCGGGGGACGGCTCGGAGACCTCCTGGATGGTGCCGAGCAGTTCGTAGGTGCTGCCGCCCTCGTGGACGATCGGCTTCGTACGGCTGCGCACCGTGCGCAGGACGCGGCGGCCCTGCTCGTCCATGATCCGCAGGCGGGCCTCGGCGAGGGTGCCCTCGGCGACGGCGAGCTGCACGATGCCGTGGATCTCGTTCCAGTCGACGGGGTGGAAGCGGGAGCGCACACCCGCCTCGGTGGTGGTCTGGGCGTGCGGCGGGAGGCCGAGCAGCCGGGCCGCCTCGGCGTCGAGAGTGACGGTCCCGGTGGCGTTGTCCCAGCGCCACAGGCCGGTGGCGATGATCGAGAGCACGGCGCTCACGGGCGGGAGGGAGTCCCGGTCGGGGGGCAGGGAGGCGTCCCCCACCTGCTCGCGGGGCTCATCGGTGCGCATTGAATCACTGTAGGAACAGTTGTGCACCGCTCGCCACCTTGTGCCCGCCCGCCCCGGGACGCGCGGGCAGACGGGACACCGGGGGGCGCCCGAATACGGGGGGAAGTGATCTTCCACCGGACGGTAGCCTTGACAGCCAGCACCTTCTTCACACCCGCCGGGGCAGGCCCCCGGCCGGGCACTCCCCGATTCCGAAAGACTGGATGAACGACGATGCATCGGTACAGGTCGCACACGTGCGGTGAGCTCCGGGCCTCTGACGTCGGCACCGACGTCCGGCTGAGCGGATGGCTGCACAATCGGCGCGACCTGGGCGGCATCCTCTTCATCGACATCCGTGATCACTACGGCATCACGCAGCTCGTCGCCCGCCCCGGCACCGCCGCGGCCGAGACCCTGGACAAGCTCTCCAAGGAGACGGTCGTCCGCGTCGACGGCAAGGTCGTCTCGCGCGGCGCGGAGAACGTGAACCCGGAGCTGCCCACCGGCGAGGTCGAGATCGAGGCCGTCGAGGTCGAGGTGCTCGGCGCGGCCGCCCCGCTGCCCTTCACGATCAACGCCGAGGACGGCGTGAACGAGGAGCGCCGCCTGGAGTACCGCTTCCTGGACCTGCGCCGCGAGCGCATGCACCGGAACATCATGCTGCGCAGCGCCGTGATCGCCTCGATCCGCTCGAAGATGGTGGCCCTCGGCTTCAACGAGATGGCGACCCCGATCCTCACCGCGACCTCCCCCGAGGGCGCGCGCGACTTCGTGGTCCCCTCCCGTCTGAACCCGGGCAAGTTCTACGCCCTGCCGCAGGCCCCGCAGCAGTTCAAGCAGCTCCTGATGATCTCCGGCTTCGACCGGTACTTCCAGATCGCGCCCTGCTTCCGCGACGAGGACGCCCGCGCGGACCGCTCGCCGGGCGAGTTCTACCAGCTCGACGTCGAGATGAGCTTCGTCGAGCAGGAGGACGTCTTCCAGCCGATCGAGAAGCTGATGACGGAGCTGTTCACCGAGTTCGGCGGCGGCCGCGAGGTGACGTCCCCCTTCCCGCGCATCCCGTTCCGCGAGTCGATGCTGAAGTACGGCAACGACAAGCCGGACCTGCGCGCCAAGCTCGAACTCGTCGACATCACGGACGTGTTCGCCGACTCCGAGTTCAAGGCGTTCGCGGGCAAGCACGTGCGCGCCCTGCCGGTGCCGGACACCGCGTCGCAGTCCCGCAAGTTCTTCGACGGCCTCGGTGAGTACGCGGTCGAGCACGGCGCGAAGGGCCTGGCCTGGGTGCGCGTCGCCGAGGACGGCTCGCTGACGGGCCCGATCGCGAAGTTCCTGACCGAGGGCAATGTGGAGGAGCTGACCAAGCGCCTCTCCCTCGCCCCCGGCCACGCCGTCTTCTTCGGCGCGGGCGAGTTCGACGAGGTCTCCAAGATCATGAGCGCGGTGCGCGTCGAGGCCGCCAAGCGCGCCGGGCACTTCGAGGAGAACGTCTTCCGGTTCTGCTGGATCGTCGACTTCCCGATGTACGAGAAGGACGAGGACACCGGGAAGATCGACTTCTCCCACAACCCCTTCTCCATGCCCCAGGGCGGCATGAAGGACCTGGAGGAGAAGGACCCGCTCGACATCCTCGCCTGGCAGTACGACATCGTCTGCAACGGCATCGAGCTGTCCTCCGGCGCCATCCGGAACCACGAGCCCGACGTCATGCTGAAGGCCTTCGCGATCGCGGGCTACGACGCCGAGACCGTCGAGCACGAGTTCAAGGGCATGCTGAAGGCCTTCCGCCTCGGCGCCCCGCCGCACGGCGGCATCGCCCCCGGCGTCGACCGCATCGTGATGCTGCTCGCCGACGAGCCGAACATCCGCGAGACGATCGCCTTCCCGCTCAACGGCAACGCCCAGGACCTGATGATGGGCGCCCCGACCGAGCTGGAGGAGTCCCGCCTCAAGGAGCTGAACATCTCCTTGCGCAAGCCGGTGGCCGCCGCCAAGGGCGAGGGCGCCGCCGCCAAGGGCGAGCAGGACGCCAAGTAGCCTCCGGCACACGGCAGCAGGGGCCCCGACCGTTGACGCGGTCGGGGCCCTTCGCTGTTTGAGTACGCGTACTCAGGTACCGGTGACGTCCGGCGGCGAGAGTGGGTGGCACGTCCAACGACTGGAGACCACCATGCTCGTGTCGCGCAGGAGCAGCAGGCCCACCGCGGCGTCCCGGCGCCGGGTCCGCCCCGTCGTCGCCGTCGCCCTCGCCGGCGGGGCCGCCCTCATGGCCCTCACCGGCTGCTCCGCCCTCGACTTCAAAGAGGACGTCTGCATGGGCGACGAGTATCCGGTGATGACCGTGAACGGCACGGGCTCGGCCTGTGTCTCGAACGACGACAAGCCGCCGTCGGGGTACGTGCGCTACCCCGAGGGCAAGGTGCCCAAGCACGTCGACGACAAGTGGGACGTGTACTGGCGGACGCACACGCTCGACGAGAACGGCAAGATCATCGACGATCCGGACGCGGACGAGGCGGGCTGACCGGGGCCGGGACCGGTCGGCGCGGCGTCGGCGTCAGGTGGCCGCGCTGACGCAGAACGGCTGCCCCGACGGGTCGAGGAAGACCGTCCAGTACTCCCCGCCGGGCTGGTGCTCGGGCTTGGTCGCGCCGAGGTCGAGCAGGCGTCGCTCGGCCGCCGCGACGTCCGGGAAGCTCAGGTCGAGGTGGAAGGGCAGTTCCTCGGCGGGCCAGTTCGGCGGCCTGTGGTTCTCGGCCGTGTAGAAGATGTACGTCGTCGTGCCGTCGGTGACCGTGAAGGCGACGGGCACGCCGTTCTCGTCCGGGTACTCCTGGGTGAGCCGCCAGCCGAGCGCCGCCGCCCAGAAGTCGGCGAGCGCGCGGCCGTCGTGGCCCCAGAAGGCGTACGAGGCGATCTTGCCGGTGACGGGGTCCGTCATGGTCACTCGCCCTCCTGGCGCTGGTTGACGCCGATGACGTAGCCGTCGGGGTCGGTGAAGTACAGGATCTTGCGGCCCTCGACGTCGGTCTCCTTGATCACGTCGACCAGCGGCCTGATCCGCTCCACGTACCCGTCGAAGTCGGCCACACCCAGATAGAACATGCCGAACGCTCCCACCGGGAAGTCCTTGTGCACCGGCAGCCACTTCCGCAGGTGCTCGGCGCGGTGGACCATCAGCGCGAACCTGCCGTCGAACAGCAGGATGCGCAAGTCGTCGTCGGGGTCGTCGTTGCCGGGCAGCGCCGTGAAGCCGAGCTTCTCGTAGAAGGCGACGGTGACGTCGGTGTCCGTGACGCCGAGGCAGGGGGCGATGACGGGGGAGCTCATGGGGATCACCTCTCGGGGTGGGGATGGGGTGGGCGGTAACTAGTACATCTGTACTGTAAGGCAGGCTGAGCAAGGGTGCAATACGGACATCTTTCGCATTCGATTTCACCTGGTGAGGGGATTGGCGATACTGTACGTACGTACTGATCAAGTCGTCCCTGTGTGCTGAGGAGCCCCGTATGGCCGTCGAAGGGCGTCGCCGCCGGGATCCCGCGCGGCGGGTCGAGGAGATCGTCGAAGCCACCGAGCGGGTCATCGCCGTGCGGGGCGTCGAGGGCGTGACGCACCGCGCGGTCGCCGCCGAGGCGGGGGTGCCGCTGGGCGCGACGACGTACCACTTCGCCACGAAGGACGACCTGATCGCGGCCGCGCTGCGCCGCTCCGTCGACCGGTTCGGGGCGTATCTCGACGAGTGGGTGGCGCGCCGACCCGACCTCACGCCCGACCAGTGCGCCGTGCTGCTCGCCGACGCCGTGCTGCCGCCCGCGGATGGGCCCGAACGCGCCCAGCAGGTCGTGGAGTTCGAGCTCTACCTGGCCGCCCTTCGCCGCCCCGCGCTGCGGGCCGTCGCCGAGGAGCACAACGAGCTGTCCGTAAGGGCCCTGGCCCATTACACGGACCCGGAGACGGCGGCCGCCGCGGGCGCAGCCCTGATGGGGATCAGCCTGCGCGCACTCGCGGCCCCCGCCCCGCCGACCCGGGCGGAGGTCGAGCGGATCCTGCGGCGGATCCTCACCCCGAATCCGGCGCTCACCCCGAATCCGGCGCTCACCGCGGACGCGGAGCTCACCTCGGACGCGGAGCTCACCCCGGACGCCGGGCAGGAGGCCGCCCGGTGAGCGCCCGCCGCACCGTCACCGAAGCCGAGCGCAGGCACCGGCTCGGGGCCCGGCACCTGCTGCGGCCCCGCTCCCGCGCCGCCCGGATCGAGGACGTCGCCGACGCCTTGGTCGGCCTGCACGCCACCGACCCGGCCACGGTGTTCCTGTCCGCCGCCGCGCGCCTCGCGAAGCCCACCGTCGCCGAGGTCGAGCGCGGCCTGTACGACGACCTCACGGTGACGCGGATGCTGTGCATGCGGCGCACCATGTTCGTGGTGCCGACACCGCTCGCGCCGCTCGTGCACGCCTCGACCGCGCGGGCCGTCGCCGCCAAGGAGCGCGCGGGCTGCGCGGCGTTCCTGGCGGGGGCGGGCTGGGACGAGCGCAGGTACGCCGCTGTGGAGCGGGACGTACTCGCCGCGCTCGCCGCCCGGGGCACCGCGGGCGCCGCCGAACTCGCCGTCGACGTACCGGCGCTGGCGGAGAAGGTGCTCGTGCACCCCGGCAAGTCGTACGAGGCCTGGCAGAGCGCGGGCTCGCGGATCCTGCGGGTCCTCGCGGCCGAGGGGCGCATCCGGCGGGCCAGGCCGCGCGGCAGCTGGACGTCCAGCCAGTTCCGGTGGACGGTCGCCCCCGAACTCCCGGCGGACGGAACCGACTCCGGCCTCGGCCCCGACGCCGATCCCGTCACGGCCAAGGCCGCCCTCGCCCACCGCTATCTGCACGCCTTCGGCCCGGTCACCGTGGACGACCTGAAGTGGTGGACGGGCTGGACGCTCACCGACGCCCGCAAGGCGCTCGCGGCGGCGGGCGCGGTGGAGGTGGACCTGGACGGCGGCGGTACCGGCTGCCTCGCGCCCGACGACGAGGCCCCCGTGCCCGCCGCCGAACCCTGGGTCGCCCTGCTCCCCGGCCTCGACCCCACACCGATGGGCCGCCGCCACCGCGACTTCTACCTCGACCCGGCGCACGTCCCCGTCCTCTTCGACCGCAACGGCAACATCGGCCCGACCGTCTGGGCCGACGGCCGGATCGTCGGCGCGTGGGCCCAGCGCGCGGACGGCGAGGTGGCGTACCGCCTGCTCACGGACGTGGGCGCGGAGGCGCGGGAGGCGGTGGCGGGGCGGGCCGGGGAACTGGCCGCGTGGCTCGGCCCGACGCGGGTGACGCCGGCGTACCGGACGCCGCTGGAGAGGGAGTTGGTGGGAGGGAAGGGGTGAGGGGGTGAGGGGGGTCTGGCGCGCGGGCGCCGGGGCACATCCCCCCGAGGGCGCCGCGGGGACGGCAGTAACGGGATGGGGGTCCCCCTGCTCGAGCGGAGCCGAGAGCTTGGGGGCGGGCGGGGGAACCCGCCGCGGAGCGGCGGGGAGGGTTGCCGCCCGAGGCAGGGCGCCCCGCCCGGTGACTTCGGACAGCCCGGTCCCATTCCCGGGCCACTCCACTACTCTGACGATTCATCACGCACACAGTGCGTGCACGCGGGGCGCGCGCGGCGCGCGCCGGACGGGCAGAACGGCGACACATCGGGGGGCCGGTGTCCGACGATCTGGGATTCGGCAAGCTGCTGGACGACGACGGCCTGGTCGCCCGGCTGCTCGGCAAGACCTGCAAGGGGCGCAACCGCCCGCTCCTGTACGGGCCCGACCTGCCGGTGGTGTTCCTGACCGGCGGCCCCGGCATGGGCAAGGGGCGACTCCTGCGCTGCGTACGGGACGAGTTCGGGCGCCACATCCCCGCGGCCCACCTCGACTGCGCCGCGCCCGTGCACGCCGAACGGGCCGCCCAGCACCCGAGCACCCGCTCCGAAGTCACCGAGGCCCTGCGGGAGTTGGCCGTGCAGTTCGGCGCCTGGAGCGGGGACGGCGGGGCCATCGGGGTGCCGCGCCTGTACGCGGGCCTGGTGGCCGTCGCGGCCGGGGACCCGCTCGCGGGCCAGGCCGCCGGGCTCGACGAGGTGCGCAGGCACGACGACCTGCTGCCGAAGGGCTCGTTCTGGGGCGGTGTGCTGCACCGCGCGTTCCGCTCCTACCTCGCCGCGCTCGCGGCCCTCTTCGCCGCCCAGCCCCTCGCCACCCCGCTCATCACCGCCATCCTCGACGAACTCTTCGAGCGGGTCTCCTCGGAGGGCAAGGCCACCCTGGAGGACTGCTACGGCGCCTACTCGGGCGCGGCCGGACACCCCCGGCTCGGCCTGCACGCCCTGAGCGTCGACTTCCAGCAGGGCGGCGAGGGCCGCGCCAACGCCGAGAGCTTCCTGTTCCGGGCGCTGCGGGAGGACGTGGAGGCCGCGTACACCTCGGTACGGGGGCGGATGGCGCGGGCCGGGCGGCCCGCCGTGCTGCTCGACCACGCCGACAACGCCCTCGGCAGACGGCTGCTCCGGCCCGTCCTGCTCGACCGGGAGAGCGGGCACCACGACCGGGTGGTGGTGTGCGCGACGGCCCGCCGCGCGGACGGCGGCCGCTTCCTCTACCGGTCGACGGACGCCGACGCGGGGGTCGTGACGTCCTGGGGTCCCGGTGACGGCGGGCTGCCCGCCTGGCAGCGCAGGCAGGGCGGTGTGCCGGGCCTTGTCGCGCCCGCGCGGGGCGCCCTGCTCGTGGGCATGCCGACGCTGACGACGGAGCAGCAGAACAACGAGGTGGCGCGGCTCCAGGGGCACGGGGGCCGCGACCCCGCGCACCCCGGCCCCGCCGGGCACCAGCCCGGCGAGCACGCATCGCGGCTGCGCGTGGAGAGCGGCATCCACCGCCTCAGCGGCGGTCGGCCCCGGTTCGTGACGCGCCTCGGCGAGGGCGCCGCGTCGCTGCGGGCGCCGGACCCGGCCGCGTTCACCGACTGGGACCTCCTGGACGCGCCGGTGCGCTCTCGGGCGGAGCCGGAGGGACGGCCCGTGCCGGTCGCCGACCTGCTCCTGGACGACCTGGTGACCCGGCAGCTCCCCGAGGAACTGCCGCCCGAGCAGCACGACCACTGGCTCGACCTGCTCAGCCATCTGTCGGTCGCCCACACCGGGGCGTGCGCGCAAGCCCTGATGCAGGCCTGCCAGGAGGGCCGCGACGAGCGCCTGTCCGCGTACCGCATCACCGAACTCCTCGCCGACAGCGGCTGGCCGCAGTGCCCGCGCCACTTCATCGGCGACCGGGGGCTCCGGCATCTGCTGATGCGCCGGCTGTACCGGCTGCGTCCGCACGGCGCGGCCTGGCAGGAGGACCACGAGCTGCTGCGCGCCCACTTCGCGGGCCGCGCCGACCCAGCCGACCCGGCTGCCGACGAGCCGTGCGGCACGGCCGCCGCGCACGCGGCCCACCACCACCTCGCCGCCGGGGGCGTCGAGGCGGCCGTCGACCATCTGACCGGGGCGTTCCCGCTGCGGGACCCCTCGCGCTCCATGGCGCGGTGGTGCGAGGAACTGCTCGCCGTCGCGGGCGCCCCGTGCGCGGCCCCGCTGTCCGGCGCGCCGGACGACCGGCACGCCCGCGCGCTCGGCGAGGCCCCGCCCGCAGGCGGCGACTGGCTGCGGCGCCGCGTCGACCGGCTGCTGCACGCGGTGTGGCTGTACGAGGACCGGACGCGCCCGGTCGACCAGGCGCTCACGGGCACGTGGCGGCCGTTGCTCGACCGGCTCGGCGAGGAGCCGGTGCCGGGCACGGAGGTGCTCACGCGCACGGCCGGGGAGTGGGCGCAACGGGCCCAGGAGAGACAGCCGTTGAAGCCGTGCGCGTGCACGCGGCACCTCGGCTAGCGCGACGGACCCCGGCCGGCGAAGGGCCGTGCCGGAGGAGGAGGCGACGGTGAACGGCGGGAGAGGGCGTACGCGGTGCTGAACTGGCTGTACAACCATCTGTGGGCCACCCCCTTGAAGAAGGCCGTGACCGTCCTGGTCGTCGTGGCGGTGGGGGCGGCGGCGGGCATCCTCGTGCCGCGGAACGTCGGCGGCCCCGACACCTGCGCCGACGGCGTGGAGCGGCACGACGGGGAGTGCGTCGGCGTCAACGGCTCCGGCTACGACTTCGGCACCCCCGAGATCAGCAAGGTCAGCGACGCCATCGCCGAGGAGAACCGGCGCGTCGAGGACAAGCCGCACGTCACCGTCGCCATGATGCTGCCGCTCCAGCCGGAGTCCGCGGTCGAGCGCAAACAGCTCCGCAGCGACGTACAGGGTGCCTATCTCGCCCAGTACCGCGCCAACCGCAGCGAGCAGAAGCCCCTGCTCCGCCTCGTCCTCGCCAACCCCGGCCGGAACTACGCCCAGCAGGAGCGGGTCGTCGACGACCTGGCCGACCTCGCGGACTCCACGAAGCACAACCTGCGCGCGGTCACCGGCTTCAACCTGAGCCTGCGCAACACCATCGACGCCGTGGACCGCCTCACCAACGAGCTGCGCATCCCCGTCCTGATCAGCCGCGCCAGCGCCGACGAACTCGCCAACCCCGAGGGCCGCGAGGCCAAGCCGCGCTTCAAGGGCCTGGCCCGGGTCATCCCCACCAACCGCCAACAGGCGCAGGCCCTCGCCGAGTTCCACCGCGGCCTGAAGGACCAGGACACCGTCCTGGTCAAGGACACCCGTCCCGACGACATCTACGTGGAGTCCCTCGCGCGGGCGTTCAGCGCGGACGAGCCGGGGCCGCCCGGCGCCAAGGACCAGGAGTTCACGTCCCCGTCGATCAACGACGCCGGGGCCACCGGCAACGACTTCTCCCTCATCGGCCACAACATCTGCCAGTCCCGCGCGCGCGTCGTCTACTTCGCCGGGCGCCCCGTCCATCTGCGTCTCTTCGCCATCAAGCTGGCGGAGGTGCCGTGCGACGGCAAGCGGTACACGGTCGTGAGCGGGTCGGGGGCGGCGACCCTGGACCGGTACATGAGCGAGGCCGACTGGAAGAAGCTCCGGGGCGACGCGAGCGCGCGGCACGCCGCCGTCACCGTGCAGTACACCGCCCCCGCGCATCCCGGCGCGTGGGACAAGGAGTTGAGCGGGGAGCGGGAGCGGCCCGGGCATCTGGTGGAGCCGCAGCGGCAGTTGGCGGAGCTGCGGCAGCTCGTCTCGGGGCGGCGCGCCGGGGACATCGGACCCGTCGGCCTTGACGACTCCCGCACCATGCTGGTGCACGACGGCTTCCGCACCATCGCGGAGGCGGTGTTCCTCGCGAACGCGCAGTCGCCGGGCGAGGTGCCGCCCCGCGAGCGCGTGTCCGCCCAGTGGTCCCGCCTGGAGTCCGCGCACCGGGTGGCCGGAACCAGCGGGTGGGTGTGCCTCACCAACGCGGGCAATCCCTACGACAAGCCGGTGGCCGTCGTCCAGCTGGATCCGCGAACGCGAAGGCTCGCGTTCGTGGGATTGGGCTGGCCGGAAGGCCGCGAACAGCCGAAGGACTGCGTGGTCCCGAGTGGGACCAGGTGATTCCGCTTACGCCGCCCTGGTCGGAGAGCCGTGACTCTCCGCCTCCGCCGTCGCCCACTCCGTCACCAGGCGTTGGTACTCCCGCCGCTGCTCGGTGCTCAGCCGCCCGCCGCAGCGCAGCCACAGCGCACGGATCTCCTCGTTCACCTCGTCGGCGGTGCGCGAGGACCGCCGGCTCTCGGAAGCGGGATTCGTGGCCATACTGTGAAGCGTACGTGCGCCGGAGTGAAGGCGAAGTGAGACCGATCACGAAGTGATCAACAGCTCACTCGCACCGTGTATATCCAGCCACCCCGGACCCCGGGCCCCTCGCCCGTTCTGCCCCCGCACCCGTGCTTGAGACTTTTCCGGCTCCCCATCGCTGTGACCACGTGCCTGTGCGCGCGAAGTCTCCGGGATTCCTTCAACGAAACACTTGAATCCATGACTGCCGCAGACACGGACCGGGTGACCAGTCCCTCCTCCGAACGAACTGAACGAAGCACACACTGGTGGACGCTGCTCGCGGTGAGCGCCGCGCAGCTCCTCGTCGTCCTGGACGGGACGATCGTGAACATCGCGCTGCCGTCCGCGCAGAGCGCCCTCGACATGTCGGACGCGAGCCGCCAGTGGGCCGTCACGGCGTACGCGCTCGCGTTCGGCGGACTGCTCCTGATCGGTGGCCGGATCAGCGGGGCGCTCGGACACCGTCGTACGTTCGTCGTCGGCCTGGCCGGATTCGCCGCCGCGTCGGCGCTGGGCGGGGCGGCGGTGAACCCGGGGATGCTGTTCGGGGCCCGCGCGCTGCAGGGTGTGTTCGCGGCGCTGCTCGCGCCCGCCGGGCTCTCGCTCCTGACGATCACGTTCACGGAGCCGCGGGCCCGGGGCCGGGCGTTCGGCGTCTTCGCGGCCGTCGGGGCGGCGGGTTCGGCGGTGGGCCTGGTGGCGGGCGGACTGCTCACGGAGTACGCGAGTTGGCGCTGGTGCCTGTATGTGAACGTGCCGCTCGCGCTGCTCGCCGTGGTCGGGGCGACGTTCGTGCCGAGGGACAGGGCCGCGGGCGGCGGACGGCTCGACGTGCCGGGCGCGCTGCTCAGCGCCGGGGGCTTCGCGGCGGTGGTGTACGCGTTCAACGAGGCGGAGCCGCGCGGGTGGGGCTCGGGGCGGGTGCTCGCGCTGCTCGCCGTCGGCGTCGTGCTCCTCGGGGCGTTCGTCGCCGTGGAACTGCGGGCGCCCCGGCCGCTGTTGCCGCTGCGGATCCTGGTGCACCGGGCGCGGGCGGGGGCGTTCCTCGCGATCACGCTGCTGTTCGTCGCGATGTTCGGCTTCTACCTCTTCATGAGCTACTACACCCAGACGGTGCTCGGCTACTCGCCGGTGGAGGCCGGTCTGACGCTGATCGTGAACGCGCTCGCGGCGCTGGTCGGGGCGACGTTCATCGCGGGCAAGCTGCACGGCAGGGCGCGGCCGGTGGCCCTCGTCGTACCGGGTCTGCTCGCGGCGGCCGCCGGGATGTTCCTGCTGACCCGGCTCACCCCGGACAGCGGGCACGTCTTCTGGCTGTACCTGGTCCCGGCGCTCACCCTCACCGGCCTCGGCCTCGGCTGTGTCCTGCCGCCGACGGCGAGCCTGGCGACGGCCGGGATGCGGGGCCACGACATCGGCGCCGCGTCGGCCGCGTACAACGCCTCGCAGCAGTTGGGGGCGGCCCTCGGCACGGCCCTGCTCAACACGGTCGCGTCCAGCGCCGCCGGGACGTACCTGGCGGACCACCGGGGCGCGACCCCGACGGCGGCCTCGGTGCACGGCTACACCAGCGCGCTGCTCGTCGGCTTCGGGATCCTGGCGGGCGCGGCGTGCGTGGCGTGGGCGCTGCTCGGGGTGCGGGACCGGGATCACGCCGCCTCGGCCAGCTCGCACCAGACGAACTTGCCCTCGCCGCCCGGGAGGTGAGCGCCGCCCAGGTGATACCAGCCCCAGCCGTCGGCGCAGCCCTTGACCAGGGCGAGGCCGCGCCCCGCCTCCGCCAGGACCAGGTCCCTGGCCGGGGGCGCCGGGGGCTCGGGCGGGGTGGGGTCGGCGTCCCAGACCTCGATGCGGAGGATGCCGCAGGACCAGTGCAGGCGCAGGGCGGCGGGGCCCTTGGTGTGCGTCACGGCGTTGGCCACCAGCTCCGTCGCGACCAGTTCCGCCGAGTCGGCGAGGTGCGGGAGGCCGTGGGCGGTCAGGATCAGGCCGAGCGTATGACGACAGACAGTGACGGCGCGGAGGTCGTTGGGGATGTGGAGGGTGTACTGCCAGGGGGCCCGGGAGGGGGTGCGGGCGGGCCGGGGAGGGTGGGACTCGTCGAAGTCGGCGCCGGGGTCGCAGCTCTCGTTCATGCGTAACTCCGTTGGGTCGTTGAGGAGTTGGAAGAGATCGACGCTCTCGGGGTGGTGGCCTGCCGGTGCCCGCTGTGGCGGGGCGACGCGGTGCACTTCCGGACCCGGGGGTTGCTGTGGGTGTCGCTGTGGGTGGTCGCTTCATCACTGAAGGTAGGGCATTATTTTCTGCCCCGGCAACAGGGCGCGTAACCTGCCCCCCGAAAGAGGGGTGTCAACACGCCCTGCTGCGAACACCGTTGAGGGGCAGGTCGGTATGCCGCCGAGGAATCGGCCCACCGCACGGCAGGTACGCCTCGGCGCGGAGCTGCGCAGGCTGCGGGACGCCGCCGGGATGACCGCCCGCGAGGTGGCGGAGCTCCTCGGTTCGACGTCGGCCCAGATGAGCCAGATGGAGGCGGGGATCGCGGGGGTGAGCGAGGCGCGGGTGCGCAGGCTGGCCGCCCACTACGCGTGCGTGGACCCCGGCCTGGTCGAGGGCCTCGTCGGCATGGCGACCGACCGGACCCGGGGCTGGTGGGAGGAGTACCGGGGCGTCTTACCGCCCGCCTTCCTCGACCTCGCGGAGCTGGAGCACCACGCCACCTTCCTGCACGTGACCGCCACGGCCCACGTCCCCGGCATCCTCCAGACCGAGGACTACGCCCGCGCCGTCTTCGCATACCCCTCCCCCGAACTCCCCAGCGCCGAGCTGGAGCCGCGGGTCGCCCACTGCCTGGGCCGCCGGGTCGCCGTCGAGCGCCCCGGCGCGGTGCCCTACGAGGCCGTCCTGCACGAGTCCGTCCTGCGCACCCGCGTCGCCGACCGCCACGTCGCCCGCGCCCAACTCGCCCGCATCCTGCGCCAGTCGGAACGCCCCAATATCACAGTCCGCGTCATCCCCTTCGACGTCGACGGCTTCGCGGGCGCCAACGCGGCGGCCCTCTACCTGGGCGGACCCGTGCCGCGCCTCGACACCGCGAAGCGCGACGAGCCCCACGGCGGCCCCTTCCTGGACGCGGAGCCCCAACTGGCCCTCTTCCGTGCCCTCTTCCAGAAGGTCACGTCGGCGGCCCTCGACCCGGTGCGGTCGCGGGACTTCATCCGTCGGCTGGCGAAGGAGCTGTGAGCAGGCGCGACCACACCTCGGGCGCCGTGAGGACGCCGACCATGGCGGGGGCCGCGTGCAGCAGGGCGGGAGCGCCGGTCGGGGTGGTTGTCGTACCGGAGTGGTAGGAACGGGCCCATGACGACCACTCCCTGGACCCTGACGATCGACTGCGCCCGTCCCGGCGAACTCGCCCGCTTCTGGGCGCTCGCCCTCGGCTACGTCGAGAAGCCGCCGCCCGCCGGGTTCGCGAACTGGGAGGAGTGGTTGGAGCGGCACGGCGTGCCCGAGGAGGAGTGGGACGACGGGGCCTATCTGGCCGACCCGGACGGACGGGGGCCGTCCATCTCCTTCCTCAAGGTCCCCGAGGACAAGGTCGTCAAGAACCGTGTCCACCTCGACCTGCGGGTGAGCGGTGGCCGCGAGACGCCCTGGGAGGTGCGGTGGCCGCTGGTCACGGCGGCGGTGGCGCGGCTCACCGCCGCCGGGGCGCGGGTCGTGGGTGAGCACGACCTGGACGGCAGGCCCGACCACGTGGTGCTGGCCGACCCGGAGGGCAACGAGTTCTGCGTGCTGTAGGGGCTGCGCGGCCTGCCCCGCCCGCACGGCCCGCCCCGTCCGCCGTCAGGCCCCCTTCCGGATCAGGTCCACCAGCTTGCTGAAGCTGTCCGACCCGTGGCCCGCCGCCGCGCCCTGGCGGAACGCGGCGAGGACCGCCTCCGGGAACGCCGTGTCCACGCCCGCGTCGGCGTTCGTGTGGACGACGTGCTCCATGCTCGCCACGCCCATCGAGATGCGGTCGACGTCGCCCGCGTGGTTCCCGGCGTCGATGCGGGGCGCGTAGAAGTCGATGAACTGGCCCATGCCCGCGTAGTTCTCGGTCGCGTACGGGGCGATCTCGGAGGCGCTGATGCCGTGCGCGCCCGCGAGCGCGACGGCCTGCCAGTACGCGAGCATCGCGGGCCAGAAGATGACCATGTTCAGCTGGTACATGAGCGCGGCCACGCCCGGGTCCTCGCCCCGGTAGTCGGTCTTGCCGGTGATGACCTCAAGATCCGCGCGGAACTTCTCGTACGCCTCGCGCGGGCCGCTGTAGAACGTCGACATGTCCGGACTGCCGATGCCCGGCGGCGGGGACAGGACGCCGCCCGTCAGATGCGTGCCGCCGAGCCCCTCCACCCAGCGGGCCGCCGCGCGCGCCTTCTCCGGCACGTCCGAGCTGAGGTTCACCAGGACCCGGCCCGCGACGGCGTGCTCCGCGCCCTTGAACGCCGTGTACATCGCGTCGTAGTCGATCAGGCTGAGGACCACCAACTCGTTGGCGGCGAGGGCTTCTTCGGTGGTGGCGGCCAGCTTCGCGCCGCGCGCCACCAGGGCGTCGGCGCGGGACGGGGTGCGGTTCCAGACGGTGACCTCGTAGCCCCGGTCGAGGTAGGCGGAGGCCATGGCGTGGCCCATGGGGCCGAGGCCGATGACGGTGACGGATCGTGACATGGATGGCTCCGATGTATACGTAAAGTTACTAGAACGAGCGCTCTATCTGGCGCTGGAAGGAAACGTAGCACAGCTCTAGAACGAACGCTCTACTCAGAGAGTGGGTAAGGTGGGCGGATGAGTGAGTACAGCGCGCCCCCCAGCACGCGTGAGCGGATCGTCGTGGTCGCCGCGCGGCTCATCCAGCGGCAGGGCTACGTCGGCACCGGCATCAAGCAGATCGCCAAAGAGGCGCAGGCCACGCTCGGATCCGTCTACCACTTCTTCCCGGGCGGCAAGGAGGCCGTCGCCGTGGCCGCACTCAAGCACGGCGAGAAGGAGTTCAGATGGCTCCTGGAGGACGCGCTGCACCGCGAGGCCGACCCGGCCACCGCCGTCGAGGCCTGCGCCGTCGAACTCGCCGTCGGCCTGCGGGAGTCCGGCTGGACCGACGGCTGCCCCGTCACCGCCGCCGCCCTGGAGACCCTCGGCTCGGACTCCGAGATCCAGCGGGTGTGCGCGGAGGCGCTGCTCGGCTGGGAGCGGATCGTCGAGGAGAAACTCCTCGGCTCCGGCTTCGCCCCCGAGGACGCCCGCGAGGTCGCGACGACCGTCATCAGCGCCCTGGAGGGCGCCGAGGTCACGTCCCAGGTCGCCCGCAGCGAGGAGCCCTTGCGGGCGGCCGGGCGGCAGTTGGCCCGGCTGGTGGGGTCGTACGCCTGAGGGCGCGGGCCCGTACGCGGCCGTACACGCGTGAGGGCCCCGGAACCGACCAGGTCCCGGGGCCCTCACTCACGTACGAACAGACCTACGCGTCCTTCTTCTCCTCCAGGCGCGGGAACAGCACCGCGCCCTTGGTGACCGTGGCTCCGGCCGGGAGCAGGCCCCACGTGCCCGCGTCCTGCACCCGCTGGTCGGCGAGCGCGCCGAGCGGGGCCTCGGCGCCGAGGGAGTCCCAGAGCTGCTGGGACGTCTCGGGCATGACCGGGTTGAGGAGCACGGCGACGGCGCGGAGCGACTCGGCGGCCGTGTAGAGGATGGAAGCCAGGCGCGCCTTGCCCTCGGGCGATTCGTCCTTGGCGACCTTCCACGGCTCCTGCTCCGTGATGTAGCCGTTGACCTGCTTCACGAAGTCGAAGACGGCGAGGATGCCGCCCTGGAAGTCCAGGTCGTCGCCGACCTTCCGGTCGGCCTCCGCGACGGCCTTGGCGAGGCCCTCGCGGACCGCCTGCTCGGCCGCGCCGGGCGCCTCGTCGGCCGGCAGGGCGCCGCCGAAGTACTTGCCGACCATGGCGGCGACGCGGGACGCGAGGTTGCCGTAGTCGTTGGCCAGCTCGCTGGTGTACCGGGCGGTGAAGTCCTCCCAGGAGAACGAGCCGTCCTGGCCGAAGGCGATGGCCCGCAGGAAGTACCAGCGGTAGGCGTCCACGCCGAAGTGGGACGTCAGGTCCTGCGGCTTGATGCCCGTCAGGTTCGACTTCGACATCTTCTCGCCGCCGACCATCAGCCAGCCGTTGGCGGCGACCTTGCCGGGCAGCGGCAGGCCCTGCGCCATCAGCATCGCGGGCCAGATCACCGCGTGGAAGCGCAGGATGTCCTTGCCGACGAGGTGCACGTTCGCGGGGAAGGTGCCGTCGAACTTCGCCGGGTTCTCGTTGTACCCGACGGCCGTCGCGTAGTTCAGGAGCGCGTCGACCCAGACGTAGATGACGTGCTTGGTGTCCCACGGGACCGGGACGCCCCAGTCGAAGGTCGAGCGGGAGATGGACAGGTCCTGCAGGCCCTGCTTGACGAAGTTCACGACCTCGTTGCGCGCCGACTCGGGCTGGATGAAGCCCGGGTTGGCCTCGTAGTGCGCGAGGAGCCGCTCCGTGTACTCGCTCAGCTTGAAGAAGTAGTTCTCCTCGCTGAGCAGCTCCACCGGCTTCTTGTGGATCGGGCAGAGCTTCTCGCCCGCGAAGTCGCCCTCGCCGTCGAGCAGCTCGCCCGGGAGCTTGTACTCCTCACAGCCGACGCAGTACGGCCCCTCGTACCCGCCCTTGTAGATCTCGCCCTTGTCGTAGAGATCCTGGACGAACTCCTGCACGCGGTCCGTGTGCCGCTTCTCCGTCGTACGGATGAAGTCGTCGTTGGCGATGTTCAGGTGCTCCCAGAGGGGCCGCCAGGCCTCCTCGACGAGCTTGTCGCACCACTCCTGCGGGGAGACACCGTTCGCCTCGGCCGTGCGCATGATCTTCTGACCGTGCTCGTCCGTGCCGGTGAGGTACCACACCTTCTCGCCGCGCTGACGGTGCCAGCGCGTGAGCACGTCGCCTGCGACGGTCGTGTAGGCGTGGCCCAGGTGAGGAGCGTCGTTGACGTAGTAAATGGGGGTCGAGACGTAGTACGACTGCACGTCGTTCGCCCCCTGCTTCTCGGATCCAGTGGCCGCCATGGTCGAAATCCTAACGGCCCAATGAAGATCCACTCACATGGCGAAGGGGTCCTCGGGCAGCAGCGTGAACGCGGGGTCGTCCATGACGCCCGGCGGTACGGCCTCCGAGGCCAGCGGCGGCGGATCGGTGTGCTGCCCGTCGGCGCACGCGTGGAACGGGCCGGACGGGGAGAGCAGCCGCGCCAGGTGGGGGTCGGCGTGGTGCAGCCACCAGTTGGACATGCCGAGCGAGGGATCGTGGTGCAGGTACTCGAAGGCCCGCCACATCGAGGAGAGCCGGACGACGGACTCGGGGTGGAGCCACCAGTAGGGGCACCAGACGTGGCTGCCGTCGTCGAGGCGAGGCCGGACGACCTGGGTGAGGTAGTCGCCCACGAAGCTCGCGAGGGAGCCGAAGACCAGGCCCGCCCGGTGCTCCTCCTCGATCAGGCGGGCCCGGTCGGTGGTCTCGCCGTCGTCGGCGTCGCTGTCGTGGGCCGTCTCGCCGGGGCCGGGTTCCTGGGTGGTCATGTCGCCTCCGTCGCTGTCCGTGCCGTGGTCGTGCCGTGGGCCGCCCGGTGCGCGCGCGAGCGGGGCTCCGGCGGGGGCGCGAGCGACCGGCGTACGTGGTCGGCGTCGCCCGCGCGTCCCAGCTGGACATAGACCGCCGCGAGCGTGTCCACCGCCGTGCGCAGGGCGGTGTGGCCGGGCGGCCGCTCCCGCCGGGTCAGCCGCACCGCCGCGCGCGCCGGGGCCAGCGCGGCGCGTGCGGTGACGGGGCTGCGGGTGGCCCGGGCGCAGACCAGGTAGGTCTCCGCCTCCTCGCACAGCGCGTACGTCTGCCAGGCGACCGACTCCCCGGCGGCCTCGCGGCGGACGAGGGCGGCTCCGTCCGCCACGAGCCGCAGGGCCTCGCCGTGCCGTCCCGCGCGGGCGTACGCCAGGGCCAGGGCGACCGTGTCGGAGCCGAGCGGCGCCGCGCAGTCCGGGTCCTGCTCCCGCTCGCGGTGCACCTCGGCGACGATCCGCTCGGCGGTGCGGACCGCGGCGGCGTACCGCCGGTGCTTGCTCTGGGCACGGAGCAGACTGTGCAGCCACTGGCGCAGGCGGTACGGGGTGACGCCCATCTGCTCCAGCGGCGGGGCATCGGCCAGCGCCTTGGTGAGCAGGGGCAGAGCGAGGGACTCCCGCCCCGACAGCTCGTACTCCATGCCCAGGTCCGCCTCGTTTCTGACCTGGGCGGGCCGCCACTCCTGGTCCCGCGCGGCGAGCCCGCGCAGCAGGGGCAGCACCTCGCGCAGCAGGACCCGGTACGCGGTGGTCCGGCCCGCCGCCTCGTAGCAGCCGAGCAGGTTGATCAAGGCGTCGCACAGGTCGCCCTGGCGGTCGGCCGCCGGATCCTCGGCCGCCAGGTCGCGGCGCAGGAACACGCACTCCTGGAAGATCCGCACGGCCTCGGCCAGCTCCTGGTCGAAGTCCGCGCCCTCGAGCAAGGCGCGCCGCCGCCGATAGTGGCCGAGGTCCATGAGTCGATCGGCCACGGGGGCGTTCGGGTTCTGCCCGTAGGAGGCGGCGACGCGGCGGCGGATGTCCACGGACTTCTCAAGGGCGGTGATCGCCTCGCCCAGATCGTCGTCCGCGCGGGAGAGGACGTCGGAGAGGGCCCACAGGCCCATGGCGAGATCGCGGCCGTGCCGAGCGCGGCCCGTCCGCCGGTGGACCGCGCCCCACACGTCGACGGCCTCCCGGAGCAGCCGTAGCGCGGGCTCGCGGTGCTCCGCGAAGAACTCGGTCAAGGCCAGGTTGCGCAGGTCCTCGCCGAGCGCGGCCTCGTGCGCCTCGGGCAGGTCGGCGGCGAGACGGCGGCGGACGGCGACCGCGCGGTGCGCCAGGTCGAGGCTCTCCTGCCGCCCGCCCTGCGGGTCGTAGTTGAGCGCCTGCGACATCAGCGCGGTGGCGAGGTACGGGGCGTAGGCATCGCGGTTGACCGCCACCTGTTCGTCGAGGATGCGCAGCGACTCGTCGGTGACGCGGGTCGCCTCCTGGTAGCGGCCGTCGTTCCAGTAGCCGATGCTCTGCGAGTTGAGGCTGTCGATCAGCAGGTTCAGGTGATCGCCGGGCTGGGTGCTCTGCAGCCAGCGGCTCAGCCCGGCGGCCTCCGCGGAGAGCCGGTTGGACTTGTCGCGCCGGTCGTGGTCCCACTCGATCACCGCGGCCGTGTTCAGGTACTCGATCAGGCCGCTGCGGTACCGCTCCGGCCGCTGCCGGTCCAGGCGGCGCTGGATGGCGAGCGCGCGCCGCACGTGCCGCAGGGCCTCCTCCACCTCCTCGACGGCGCGCAGGCACTGCGCGTACAGGTCGTAGCTCGCGGCGAGGTCCGCCTCGTGGGTCCGCGGATCCGCCTCCGCGAGCTGCCGACGCGTGCCGAGAGCGGTCCGCGCGACATGCACGGCCTCGTCCCACTGCTGGACCGCGCCCAGGCGGGCCGCCAAGTGGTGCTGGTCGCGGGCGCGTTCGGCGTCCGTGGGGCCGTCGGGCCACGGGGCGTCCCGGTGACTGTCCACCAGCCGCCTGGCGAGACGCGCCGCGAACCGGCACAGGACCTGCGACTCCCGGGGCAGTGCGTCCAGACAGGCCCGCAGGGCGGCGGTGCTCGCCGGGAGGTCGGCCAGGGTGCGGTCCAGGACGGCGAGCACCGCGTGGGCGCGCTCCGGGCGGTCCTCGTTGGTGTGGGCGACGACGGCGCGGGTGAGGACGGTGAAGGCGCTGGTCCACTGCGCGTCGGAGGCGTCGGTGAGCAGCGCGGGCAGCAGCTCCGGGTCGTCGGTGACCTCCTGCGCCGCCTGGTGCTCGGCGACCCGGTCGGGGTGCAGGGTGCCCCAGTGCCGGTCGCGCGCGGCCGGGTAGAGGCCGCGCAGCCACTCGTCGAGGCGGGCCACCGGCACCGGCGGCTCGTACGGCTCGCGCGGCAGCCGGGCCAGGGTCGCGCGGGCCTCGGCGCGGTCCGCGGCGCCGCACAGGGTGGTGGCGGCGACGGCACGCCGCAGCAGCGCCTCCGTGTCCGCGCCCGGCGCGGTCGGGTCCGTGCTCAGGCCGTGGGAGACCGCCGCGCGCGCCCAGTAGTCCGACTCGTGCTGGAGCAGTGCCTGTTCGAGCAGCAGCCCCTGCCTCCGCTCGGCCCCGGCGTCCGGCAGGCCCCTCCTGAGCAGGGACTCAAGGGCGCGCATGTGCAGGGACAGCGGGCTCTCCCGGCTGTCGCTCCGGGCGGGCGGCGGCTGGATGCCGGATGCGGTCAGGGGCCAGTCCACGCCCTCGTACCCGGGGACCAGCGGCAGCAGCCGGGCCAGGTCGGCGACCGCGAGGCGGAAGGCGTCGGCGGCGGGCGCCGGGTCCCGGTACAGGGGGCCCAGGCTGAAGTCGGGGACGCCGGACGCGCGGTCGGCGGTGCCGCGGCCGGGGTCGAGGCGGCCGAGGGCGGACGTCATCCAGGTGCCGAGGGAACGGGCGAGCAGCAGCACCCGGAACCGGTCGCGGGCGTCCTCGGCCAGCGCGGCGAGGGCGCGCACCACGTCGGGGCGGGTCTCGGCGTAGTCGACGACGACGAGCGTGGGGTACCGGACGTCGACGAGCGGCCGCAGGCGCCGCTCAAGGCGGGCGGGGTCGCCGGGCAGCGCCTCGTGCCGCAGCCGCCCCGCCACCCAGCCCTCGGCGCGCAGCCGCCCCGCCAGCTCCCGGGCGAGCCGCGTCTTGCCCTGTCCGCCGGGCCCGACGAGCGTCCCGACCTGCTGCGCGGCACCGGACTCCACACACCAGGCGCGCAGCTCCCGCACCTCCTTCTCGCGCCCCCGGAACGACACGGCCTCCACGTCCGCGCGCAGCACCGTCAGCGGCGAGCGCAGCTCCCGCAGGGCGCGGACCGGCGCGAGCAGGCCCGCGAGTTCGGCCGCCTCCAGCTCGGGCGGCACCCCGCAGTGCTCCTCCACGACGGCCCGGAACACATGGTCGGCGAGCAGGTCCTCGGCCCGCGTCGCGGTCAGCCGCACGCCGCTGTCGGCCTGCCGGTCCGCCCGTACGACGCCGAGCAGCAGGTCGCCCGGCCGCTCCTCGCCCGGTACGCCGCCGGGTTCGGCGGTGAAGACGGCGGCACCTGACAGGCCTGCCCAGGGCGAGTCCAGATCGCGTCCGGCGCCGAAGACGCCGACGGGGCCCACGAGTTCGTAGCGGCGCACGGGGAAACCGGTGAGCGGATTGATCCGCGCCGAGATCTGTTCCATCGGCCCGGCGCCGGGCCCCGCGCCCTCCGCCGCGCGCTGCACGCGGGGGAAGCCGTGGCAGCACACGGACTGCCCCACGTGATGGGTGACGAGCCGCCCCCAGCGCTGCGGGCGGCGCCCGACGCGTTCCCCGAAGGACTCCGGCGGCTGCCAGGCGGTGTCGCGGATCTCCACGAGGGCGGCGTCGAGGGTGTCGGTGTCGCGGCGCCAGCGCACGGCGGCCCGGTACGGCTCGGCGCCGGGCGCGGTCACCACGGCGGGGGCGGTGCCGGGCGGGACGAGGTGGGCGGCGGTGAGGACGAGGCGGGGCGCTATGAGGTGGCCGGTGCCGGAGCGTGCGCTGCCGGGCGGGCCGTCGGCGGGTCCGTGCGCGATGACACGTATGACGCGGTCCTGCTCCAAGGATCACCTCCGCCGATGCTCAGGACTCCCCGTCCCCGATGGTCAGGTCACCCCTCGCGGCGGTGCGCGGCGTCAGCGTCAGACTCACGCGCTGGACCGCCCGCCGCGCGCTCTCCCGCCGGCCGTCGGCCTGCGCGATCCCGAACCGCAGTCCGCCGCTGCCGCCGTGCGTACGCCCCAGCTCGACCTCGAAGTCGACGGTGATCGCTTCGACGTCGAACCGCACGTCGGCGGTGCGGGCGCGGCGCTGGGCCTCGCCGATCTGCCCTCGGAGCAGGTCGAGGGCGTCGGCGAGGTCGAGCCACTCGTCGTCGCCGGGATGTCCGCTGTCGCCACCGCGCACGGGTGCCGCCCCCTCGCTCTACTCGCGTGGAAAACGTCAACACGATACGTAAGGGCCGGAGTTGACGCCATGAGATCGGCGGTACCGGATGGCCCGGCGGCTACCGGGTCACGGGCGCCAGGAGGCGAGCACGCCCTCGTACAGCTCCTTGTCGGTGAGTTCCCTCGGGTCGGGGCCCGTGAGGAAGTGCGCCGTGTTGTCCGCCTTGAGCCTGCGGAGGTAGTCGAAGGCCTTGGCGTCCTTGTCGCCGAAGGCGACGAACGAGAAGAACAGGGGGTGGCGGGCGGCGTCCGCCAGGGCCTGGTTGGCGGGGCCCTTGGTGTCCGGGGCGCCGTCGGTCTGGAAGATCACGAGGGCGGGTTCGCCGACGTGGTCCGACTTCTCGTAGTGGGCGACGACCTCCTCGATGGCGCGGTGGTAGCTGGTGCGGCCCATGCGGCCCGCGGCGGCGTGCAGCTCGTCCACGCGGTTCTCGTGGGCGTCGAGGGTGAGGTCGGCGGTGCCGTCGATGTCCGTCGAGAAGAAGACCAGGTGGACGGTGGCGGCGGGGTCCGTGTGGGCGGCGAGGGCCAGGGTCTGGTCGGCGAGGTTCTGGGCGGAGCCGTCCTTGTAGTACGGGCGCATGGAGCCGGAGCGGTCCAGGACGAGGTAGACGTGGGCTCGGGTGCCGTCCAGCTCGCGCTTGCGGAGGGCTGCGGCTGCGGCGCGGTACGCGGTGGCGAGGGTGGGGGCGGTTGCCTTCACCTTGGCCGGGGTGAGGGCGGGGCCCGCCTTGGCCGGGGCGGGCTCCACCGGGGCGGGGGTGGAGGCTTCCGGCTGCGCGGGAGCGGGCTCCGGCTCGACGGTGAGGTCCGGCTCGGCCGGGGTGGTCTCCGGCTGCGCCGGGGCGGGCTCCGCTTGGGCCGGGGCAGAGGCTTCCGGCTGCGCCGTGAGGTCGGCCGGGTTGGTCGGCTCGGTGGTGAGGGCCGAGTCGGGGGTGACGGCCTGCCGGGCGGCCGGGATGGTGGGCTTGGCCTGGGGGTCGGGCTCCGTCGGGGTGTCAGCTCCCGGGGCGGCCGGGGCTTCGGGCTCCGTGAGGGCCGGGGCTGGGGGTGTGGGTTCGCCCGGGGCGTCGAGTTCCGGGGTGACGGGGGCCGCCGCGTCCACGGTGTCCGCGCGGTCCGCCCCCTTCACGGTGTCCACCGACCCCGCAGAAGCCGTGGCGTCCGCGAGGTCTGCGGCGGCCTCGGGTGCCTCCTTGTCCTCCGGGGCCTTCGGGGCATCCAGGTCCTCCGGGGACTCGGGGGCCACCGGCGCCTCGGGGGCCGTGGCGTCCGCCTGGGCAGTGGGGGCCTCGGGGGCAGGGGGCGGCTCCGGGGCCGGGGTTGCCGTGGGGGCACCCTGATGTTGGGAGTCACGGGTGGGCGGGTGGGAGTCATCCGCTGCGGAGCGGTGGGCCGGGACACGCACCGTCACGTTGTCGAAGGCCTCAGCCACCAACGCCTCGGCGGCGGACCGCCTACCGCCGCCGGCCCGGGGCGCACTCTCCGACGTACCACCGCCAGCGGCACCCGCCGCAGAGCCGCCCGTCACCGACGCACCCGCCTCCGCCGCCCTCGGCGCGCTCTCCACAGGCGCAGCCGAGCCCGACGCTTCGTCGGACACCGCCGAGGCCGAGCGCGCCTCAGGCACCGCCGAGCCCGAGCGCGCCTCAGGCACCGCAGAGGCCGACGCCTCCCCGGACACCGCCGAGCCCGAGGCCCCCTCGGACACCGTAGAGGCCGAAGCCGAGCCCGGCTCGACCTCAGGAACCGTAGAGGAAGAAGACCGTCGGAAGACGGCTCGCAGACGTCCCAGAATGCCCATGTGCGCAACCCTTCGCATGACTTGTTCCCGCAGCCGGCCCCTGGCCATGAGAGACACGTAAGGTTAGCGGCCACCGCTCGGGGGGAGCAGTCGGGCCGGACCTGACACGGATTCACCCGCCGTTCATCCGCAGTCCCCCGTAGGTCCTGCCGCCACCCCTAGCCTCCAGCCGGAATCACCGGCAAAAAGAAGCCAAAGCGCCGTCAACCGGCCACCCATGGAGGACCCCGTGCGCAAGCTGCTGCCCCTGATCACCTCTCACCCGGGCGGCTCCGGCGGCCGCTCGGCCATGACGTGCCGGTTCCGCTGCGGTGACGCCTGCTTCCACCCGGTGCCCAACACCAGCGACAACGAGTACATGGGTGACGTCATAGCCGGGGCCCTGAGCCGCCGCTCGATGATGCGCGCCGCGGCCGTGGTCACCGTCGCGGCCTCCGCCGCGGGCGGCCTCGCCCTCGGCCCCGGCGCCGCGGAGGCCCAGGCCGCCGCCGGAGAAGCCGCGGCCGCCGAGGCGAAACGCAGAGGGAAAAAGGCGGCCCGCGGCCTCCGCTTCACGCCCGTCGCCCCGAACACCGCCGACACGGTCACCGTCCCCGGCGGCTACGGCCAGAACGTCGTGATCCGCTGGGGCGAGCCCATCCTGCGCGGCGCCCCGGCGTTCCACGCGGACAAGCAGACCGCCAAGGCACAGGCGGGCCAGTTCGGCTACAACAACGACTTCCTCAGCCTGCTCCCGCTGCGCGGCGAGAAGCACGGCGAGGAGCACGGCCGTCAGGTCCTCGTGGCGAACCACGAGTACACGGACGAAATCCTGATGTTCAAGGGGTACGACGCCAAGAACCCCACCCGCGAGCAGGTCGAGATCGCCTGGGCCGCGCACGGCCTGTCCGTGGTCGTGGTCGAGGGCGAGCGCAGGACGGGCGCCCTGCGCGCCGTACCGCGCCACCAGCTGAACCGGCGCCTCACCACCACCAGCAAGTTCCACCTCACAGGACCGGCGGCCCGCAGCGAGCTCGTCCGCACGAAGGCCGACCCGCGCGGCGTCACCGTCCTCGGCACGCTCAACAACTGCTCGGGCGGCACCACCCCGTGGGGCACGACGCTGCACGGCGAGGAGAACTTCAACCAGTACTTCGGCCACGCGGACAAGGTGACGGACCCGACGCAGGCGGCGCGCCTGAAGCGGTACGGCGTCGCGGGCGGCGAGTCCGAGCGCAAGTGGGAGCGTTTCGACGACCGCTTCGACCTCACCAAGGAGCCGAACGAGCCCAACCGCTTCGGCTGGGTCGTCGAGCTGGACCCGTACGACCCGGACTCCGTCCCGCGCAAGCGCACCGCGCTCGGCCGCTTCAAGCACGAGGGCGCCCAGCCCCGTCTGACCAGCGACGGCCGCCCGGTCGTGTACATGGGCGACGACGAGCGCTTCGACTACGTCTACAAGTTCGTCGGCAGCAAGCGGATGGCGAAGGGCAACTCCCGCTGGGCCCGCGAGCACAACCTGACGCTCCTCGACGAGGGCACGCTGTACGTCGCCAAGTTCACCGGTGACTCCCCGGCCGCGGAGATCGACGGTACGGGCAAGCTGCCGTCCGACGGCGAGTTCGACGGCAGCGGCACGTGGATCCCGCTGGCCACCGCGTACGCGGGCGGCAAGGCCGTCAGCCACGTCGAGGGCATGACCGCCGACGAGGTGTACGTCTTCACGCGCCTCGCCGGTGACAAGGTCGGCGCCACGAAGATGGACCGCCCCGAGGACATCGAGCCCTCCCCGAGCAGCGGCAAGGTGTACGTCGCCCTGACGAACAACACCGACCGCGGCAAGCCCGGCAAGGACGGCGCCGACGAGGCCAACCCGCGCAACCTCAACAAGCACGGGCAGGTGCTCGAGCTCACGGAGTCCAGGAACCGGCCGGAGTCCACCCGCTTCGGCTGGAACCTCTTCCTCGTCGCGGGCGACCCGAACGACCCGGCCACCTACTTCGCGGGCTTCCCGAAGGACAAGGTCAGCCCCATCTCCTGCCCCGACAACGTGGCCTTCGACCCGCACGGCAACCTGTGGATCTCCACCGACGGCAACCAGCTCGGCTCCCACGACGGCCTGTTCGGCGTCGCCACGAAGGGCGACCGGCGCGGTGAGCTGAAGCAGTTCCTCACCATGCCGAAGGGCGCGGAGACCTGCGGCCCGCTCGTCCAGGAGCGCCGCGTCCTGGTGGCCGTGCAGCACCCGGGCGAGATCGACGGCGCGTCCGTCGAGAAGCCCGCGAGCGTCTGGCCCGACGGCCCCGGCAAGATCGTCCGCCCGGCGGTCGTGTCGGTGTGGCGCAAGGACGGCGGGGACATCGGCGTCTAGTACGCCGAGCGGTGCCGCTGCTCGCGTTGCTTTCGTGAGTACGTGAAGGGGGCGCCCCCCGGGGGAGGGGCGCCCCCTTCACGTACCGCGTGCTGCTGGTCGTGTCACTGGCCCTGCTGCTTGCGCCGGTACATCGCGAAGCCGAGGCCCGCCGCGCCGAGCGCCGCCATGCCGCCGCCCGCGGCGACCAGCGGGGTGCCGTGCGAGGCCGGGGTGGCGTTCTCGGCACCGGCCTTCACACCGCCCTGCGGGACGGCGCGGTCGGACGCCGAGGTGCCCGTGCCGGTCCCGGTGCCCGTGCCGGTCGCCGTGCCGCCGGTGTGCGTCTTCGGCTTGCCGCCGGTGCGGCCGTCGACCCAGCCCTTCATGGTGCCGTTCGGGTAGAGCACGAAGTGGGCGCCGTTGTGCTGGCCGTACGCCGCCTTGTTGCCGCGCTGCTTCAGGGTGTCCCAGACGATCTTCTTGCCGCTGCTCGGGGACTTGCCGATCATGTCGGCCTCGTACCCGGCCTTGGTCCTGTAGACCTTGGCGTCGAAGCCGGACTTGCCGAGGTTCTTGTACTCGCGGACGAAGGTCCGCTTCTTCGCGGGCTGCGGCTTGGGCTTCGGCGGGGTCGGCTTGCCGGTCTTGGTGATGCCGCCGTCGGCGGCGAGCGTGAACGTACAGCCGTTGATCTTCGTGGACGCGGGCTTGATGTACGCCTTCAGGGAGCCCTTGGCCTTGCCGTTCAGGAAGATCTGCGCCTTGGCGCTGCGGGCGGAGGCGTTCACGTCGACCTTGGCGGTCCAGCCGTGGCCGAGGGAGACGGTGCCCTTGGAGACCCAGCCGCCGGGCACCGGCTTGTCCTTGTCCCGGTCGCGGTTGTCCTGGTCGCCGCCGGACTTGTGGACCGAGCCGTCGGGGCCCAGCACGAACGTGTAGGTGTCGATCTTCGTGCTCGCCGACCGGCCCTCGGCGCTCAGCGAGCCCTTGGGGGTGCCGTCCAGGGATATCTGCGCCTTGGCGGACCGCGCGGAGGCGTTCACCTCGACGTCGGCGGTCCAGCCGCCGCCCAGCGAGACGGTGCCCTTGGACTCCCAGCCGCCGGGGACCGGCTTGTCGGGGTCGGTGTTGTCGTCGGGCGTGGTCTTGTCGTCCGGGGTGGTCTTGTCGTCGGGCGTCGTCTTGTCGTCCGGGGTGGTCTTGTCGTCCGGGCCCGGCGTCGGGGTGACCTGGTCGTCGGGCTTCGGGGTCGGTGCGACCTCGTCGTCCGGCTTCGGCGCCGGGGTGGCCTCGTCGTCCGGGGCGACGTGGGACCGCGGGGTGGACGGTGCGTCCGCGAACGCCGCGGTGGTGGGGACGGCGAGCGCGGCGATCGCGCCGGTGGCGATGGCGGCGGTGCGGATGGTGCGTCGGGTGGCGCGCATGGCGTGAACTTCCCTCGTGGCTGGCTTACGAACTGTCCGTCTTTGTGCCCCTTTGCGGTGGCGACGGATATGAAGCTACGGGCGCCATGTGTGCGTCATCCGTAGGGAACGTAACAACCGGCCGGATACCGTGACGCGGAACCGTAAAACGGAGAAAACCGCAGGTCGGAGGGGGTTTAGAGAGGGGTGGGGCGAAGGTCCTGAGAAGCTGCGGGACCAAGGTCCGGGGGTGGGGCGGGGGCGGTGACGGGGGTGGGGGCGGAGACCGGTATCGCCACGGGGATCGGCACCGGGGCGGTGACTCGGTCGTCGTCGTATCTCCCGTCGTATCTCGCGTCGGGTCTCCCGCTGGGTCTGCCGCTGCCCCTGCCGCCGAGCAGCCAGTCCTGGTACGCCGGGGCCTCCGCGGCGGCCTCCCAGTACGCGGCCTCCAGCTCGCCGTAGACCGCGTCGAGCTCCGCCGTCGTACGGGCGGCGACCAGGAGGCGGACGCCGAGCGGATCGCCGGCCAGGGGTCTGACCGCCATGTCGGGTCTCGCCACCGAGGTGGGCTGGCAGACGGTGACGACCTCGCCGGTGGCGACCAGGGTGGCGGCGGTGAGGTAATCGCCGTGCAGGACACGCGGGTTGAGACCGGCCTCCCGCAACACCCTTTGCAGTCCGTCCCATTCGCCGTCGACCGTCGGGTCCACCATCCAGCGGTCGGCGGCGAGGTCGGTGAGGTGGACGACGTCCTTGCGGGTCGCGGGGTGGTCGGCGGCGAGCGACACGAACTGCGGCTCGCGGTCGACGAGGACACGCCGGCGCAGTCCGTCGGGCAGGCGCAGCGGGCAGCCCTCGACCTCGTGGACGAAGGCGATGTCAAGCTGACCGGCGGCCACCATTTGCAGGAGCGCGTTCGCGGAGACGTCCATCTGGAGGGAGGTCTCGGTGCCCGGCATGCGGTGCCTGAGCCGGCGCAGCCAGCCCGGTATGGCGCGGCTCGCGGTGGAGCCGATGCGCAGCTGCGGGGTGCCGTCGTCGGCGCGCGCCGCGGTGGCCCTGGCCTCGGTGACCAGGGCACGCATCTCCACGACCAGGGGGCGGGCGCGGCTCAGGACGACGCGGCCGAGGGGGGTGGGGCGGCAGCCGGTGCGCTCGCGGGCGAAGAGCTGGCCGCCGACGGCGTGCTCGATGCGGCGCAGCTGGGTGGTCAGGGAAGGCTGGCTCATGCCGAGTTGGCGGGCGGCCTTGTGCAGGCTTCCGGTGTCGGCGATGGCACAGAGTGCGCGGAGATGCCTGACCTCGAGCTCCATGGGCGTGAGACTAGAACGGCTGACGTGCTCACACCAGCCTCCCAAACCCCTACGGACCCCCACGAGTTGGCACGTATGGACGGTGTCCGGATGTGCGGCGATAGCACCGCCCTATCGCCATCTGCCATCATCCGCCGGCGCCGTGGCTCCCCGACACTCACGGGTACCGAAACGTTCACCTTTCACCGAACGAGTAGGGAGCCCCCCACATGCACAAGCGTTATCTGTCCGTCGCCGCCGCCCTCGGCCTCGCCGCCGCCGCGCTCGGAACGTCGACCGTCGCCTCGGCCGCCGACTCCCCCCGGGCGGGTGCCGAGAAGTCCTCGGTGTCCACGGCCGCCTCCGTCGCCCGCTACCAGGGCTCCGGTGAAGAGGCCGCCGCGAACAAGGCGTTCTTCGACGCGGTCGTCAAGGCCGTCGCCGAGAAGCGCGCCGCCAACCCGGGCGCCAAGGCCGTCACCGTGACGTACAACGCCTCGCAGGCTCCGACCTTCCGTCAGCAGATCGCGTCCTCCACCTCCATATGGAACGCCGCGGTCACCAACGTCAAGCTCCAGCAGGGCAGCAGTGGTGCCAGCTTCTCGTACCGCGAGGGCAATGACCCGCGTGGTTCGTACGCCAGCACCGACGGCCACGGCCGTGGCTACATCTTCCTCGACTACCGGCAGAACCAGCAGTACAACTCCACTCGCGTCACCGCCCACGAGACCGGGCACGTCCTCGGTCTTCCCGACAACTAC
Organism: Streptomyces sp. RK9; assembly: GCF_045070545.1. Taxonomy (NCBI): domain Bacteria; kingdom Bacillati; phylum Actinomycetota; class Actinomycetes; order Kitasatosporales; family Streptomycetaceae; genus Streptomyces; species Streptomyces sp. RK9. Next base: position 1,191,618 of record NZ_CP173704.1, read on the forward strand.
CGGGGCCCGTGCTCCGAGCTGATGTCGGGCGGCGGGCCCGGCACGTCCTGCCAGAACGCCCAGCCCAACGCGGCTGAGCGTGCCCGGGTCGACCGGCTGTGGGCGAACGGTCTGGCGAAGGCGATGAAGCAGGTCCAGAAGCAGGGCTGAGACATTCCCCAACCCCGCCCCTTCCCGAACCGGGGGCTGCCGCCCCCGGACCTCCGCTGATCGGCGCTTCGCGCCTCGTCCTCAAACGCCGGACGGGCTGAAACCAGCCCGTCCGGCGTTTGAGGAGCGGGGGTCTGGGGGCGGAGCCCCCAGTTTCGGGAAGGGGTGGGACTGGGGCGCACCTGCGAGGCCCCTACGCCCGCGGTGACGCGACCGCCCGCGCCGCCCCCACCTCCTGCCGGAGGGGATCGAGCACGCTGTCCTTGGACGACCCGGTGAACTCCACCGGAACCGGCACCAGAACCTCCACCTCCCGAAGGCCCTCGGCCAGCTCCCGCAACTGCCGGGACACCTCGGCCACTTCCCCGGCCCCGGGAGACTCGGCCCCGTGCCGCACCCGCACCCGCGCCGCCGTCGTCGCGTCGACGATCCGTTCGACGGCGACGACGAGCGGCCACCATGCGGCGGCACGCGCGCCGGTCGGCGGTGGCTCGGTGAGGGCGCGCTGGAACTCGGTGCGGATGTCGGAGAGGTCGCGGTAGAGGCGGCGCCGCATCCGGGCCCGCGCGGCGGGCGCGGTGGCGTCGGATCCGGGACCGAAGGCGCACTCGACGTAGCGGGCCGTGTCGGAGACGGCGTCGGCGAGCCGGTCGCCGATGCGGGTGTGCCAGCTCTCGGGCCACAGCAGATACCCCGCGACGAGCGCGATGCCGCAGCCGATGAGGCTGTCGACGAGGCGCGGCACGACGAGCCCGAAGCCCTGGTGGTTGAGGACGTCGGACAGCAGCAGGATGACGGGGGTGATGGCGGCTGTCTGGTAGCCGTAGCCGCGCGGGGTGAGCGCGGGGATGAGGGTGGCGAGGACGAGGACGACGGGGACGTCCCACCAGCCGCGTTCCACGGCGGAGAGGACGGCTGCGGCCACGACCAGGCCGACCGCCGTGCCGAGCGCCCGGAGCACCGCCCGCGAGAACACCGAGCCGAAGTCGGGCTTGAGGACGAACGTGATGGTCAGGGCCACCCAGTACGAGCGCGGTACGTCGATGAGGGACACCAGCGCCTGGGCGATGCCGATGCACAGGGCGAGGCGCAGGCCGTAGCGCCAGGACGCCCCCGACAGGATGACGTTGCGGGTGGCGCGGCGGGCACGGACCCGTAGCGCGGCCGGGCGGCCGAGGCGGTCCTCGGCGTGCACGACGGTGAGCGGGTCGGGGTCGGCGAGGGTGTCGGCGGCGTGCTTCAGGGCGTGGTGCACGGCGCGGGCGGCCGCGCCGTGCGGCTCGGGGAGTTCTTCGGGCAGGCCGAGGTCGCCGTAGCCGCTGCCGCTGTGGTGGCCGCCGCCGGGTTCGCCGCGTTCGCCGCGTTCGCCGCGTTCGCCGCGTTCACCGCGTTCTCCCCGTTCGCCGCGTTCTCCCCGTTCTCCCCGTTCCACGGCCTTGGCCAGCTCCCGCATGGCCGCGGGGAGTTCGGGCGGGAGCTTCTCGCCGTACCGGTGGGCGACCGGGGCGGCCTCCACGACCGGGGTGACGGCGTTGAGTTCGGCGATCAGGCGGACCAGGTCGGGGCTGCGGCCGTGGTCGCGGGTGCGGCGGGCGAGGACCAGGTCGTACGCCTGGTTGAGGGACGCGGTGACGGCCGCGCGGGCCTTGTCGTACGCCTCGTCGTCGCCGTCGCCGGTGCCCGCGGCGTCCAGGAGGGCGGCGGCGTCGCGGTACGTCGCGGCGACCGCGGCGCGTTCCGGTACGCCGGAGCGCAGGGGCCACGCGAGGAGGGCCAGGGCGAGGACGAGGAGGCCGCCGCCCGTCATCAGGGCGGGGGCGAGCCACCACGCGCCGGGGAGGGGGAGGCCCGCGCCGATCACGCAGTTGAGCAGCAGCAACAGTCCCGATACGGAGGCGACCGCGCCGATCGTCGACATCATGCCGGAGATCAGGGCGACCAGGGTCACCGCCGCGACCGCCGTCCAGCCGTGGCCGAAGACCAGGGCTCCCAGGGTGACGCCCAGGGCGCCGAACAGCTGCGGTACCGCGATGTTCAGGATCCGCATGCGGTACGCGTCCGCCGTGTCGCCGATCACCCCTGACAGGGCGCCCATCGCGGCCAGGGCGCCGTAGGTCGGTTTTCCGGCCGCCGTGCCGATGGCCAGGGGGAGCGACATTCCGATCGCCGCGCGGGTGACGGCTGCCCAGGGGATGGGGGCGGGTTGCGGTTTGAGCGACCTGACCAGCCAGTCGGGAGGGGTGAGGGTGCGGTGCCGCATGGGCTCATTATCGCCCGGGGCCGCGTGGCCCTCTCGGGTGGGACAGCGCGCTCCCTGGGCCTGCTGCCCAACAGCCCGGCACCCTCAGCCCCGCCGGGGTCACCCCCGCATCGGCGCTCCGCGCCTCGTCCTCAATCGCCGGACGGGCTTCCTCCCACCCACCCGCCCAACCTCGGCCCATCCGAGCAACAGCCCGGCACCCTCAGCCCCGCGGCACCTCTCCCCGCCCCGCAGTGCCTTTCCGGCCCGCCCCGGGGATATTTCAGCCCGTCCGGCGTTTGAGGACGAGGCGCGGAGCGCCGATCGAGGGTGCCCCCGGCCCAGGGCAACGGGGCACCCACCCGCGGGGTCCAGGGGCGGAGCCCCGGTTTCGGAGAAGGGGCGGGACCGGGGCGCCCCGCGAGGACGGCGACGGCCGCCCGTGCGCTGGGGAGAGCGCGGGGCGGCCGTCGTCGCGGTGAGGCCCGGGCGCGGGGCCCGGGGCCGTGGGTCTCAGGGGCCGGGCTTCGGGGCCGTGGCAGCGGCCCCGTCGGAGGCAGGCGCGGCAGCACCCGCCTCGGCGGGCGCACCAGCACCCGCCGACTCCGTACCGGCCTCCGGGACCACCACCGCGTCTGCGGGCGCACGGTCCTTCATCAGGAGGAGAGAGAGGGCCGCAGCGACGAGGACACCCACGGCCCCGACCACGAAGCTCGCGGACATCGCCTCGGTGAACGCGTCCCGAGCGGTGTCGACGAGGGCGGTGTTGCCGGTGCGCGCGGCCTCCGCGAAGGCTTCGACGATGGATTCGTCGGCCTTGCCGGGAACGTCGGCGGGCATCTCGTTGCCGTACGTGTGGGACAGGATGGAGCCGAGGACGGCGACGCCGAGGGCGGCACCGGCCTGCTGGACGGTGTCGTTGAGGGCGGAGCCGACCCCGGCGTGCTCGGCGGGGACGGCGCCCATGAGGGCGGCCTGCGCGGCCGGCATGGCGAGGCCGCCACCCATGCCCATGAGGACCATGGCGACGGTGACCATGCCGAAGCCGTCACCGGGCTGCAGCGTGGTGAGGGTGAAGAACCCGGCGGCGGTGATGGTCAGACCGAGGGCCACCATCACGCGGTTGCCGGCCTTCTGGCCGAGCGTGGCGCCGAGGGTGTTGAAGACGAGGGAGGCGACGGCGAGCGGCGCGAAGGCCCAGCCGGTGTCGGTGGGGGAGTACTCCAGGACGAACTGGAGGTACTGGCTGAGGACGAGCATCAGGCCGCCGTTGGCGAAGGTCAGCAGCACGATGGAGAAGCTGGCACCGGTGAAGACCCGGTTGCGGAAGAGGGACAGCGGCACCATCGGCTCGGCCACACGGGTCTCCCAGACGGCGAAGCCGACCAGGCAGAGCACGGTCACGATCGCGGCGACGTACACCTTCGGGTCGTCGAGTCCGACCTTCGGCCACTCGGTGATGGTCCAGACGAGGGCCACCATGCCGACGACCGACAGGACCATGCCGACCGGGTCGGCCTTGCGCCAGGGGCCCTTGGACTCGGGCATCAGGACGAGCGCGGCGACGATGGCGAGCACGGCGATCGGGACGTTGATCAGGAAGACCGCGCCCCACCAGAAGTGACCGATCAGCGCGCCGCCGAGGACGGGGCCGCCGACGAGTCCGACCATCGCCACGGCGCTCCAGGCCGCGATGGCCTTGGGCCGCTCGTCCTCGTCGAAGACGGTGATGAGGATCGACAGGGTGCTCGGCATGATCAGCGCGCCGCCGACGCCCATCAGGACGCGTCCGGCGATCAGCTGCTCGGGCGACTCGGCGACCGTGGCGAGCAGGGAGGCCGCGCCGAAGAGCACCAGGCCGATGATCATCACCTTGCGGCGCCCGAACCGGTCCGAGAGCGATCCGGAGGTCAGCAGCAGACCGGCGAACACCAGCATGTACGAGTCGAGGATCCACTGGAGGTCCGAGGCGCTCGCGTCCAGGTCCTCCGCGATCGGCGGGACGGACACGGTCAGGACCATGTTGTCGACGACCAGGACCAGCGTGCTCAGGCAGAGCACGACCAGGATCAGCCACCGCTTGGGATCCCGCGCCACCGCCTTCGCGGTCGCCGCCTTCGTTTCCGACCCGTCCATCTCCGGACCTCCCCAATGAGCAACGAGTGATGCGCGAACGCTCCGTACGGCGTTCGCCAACTCCGCACACTGTACGTACGCCGTACAGTGTTCGCAACATCCGAACGGCGTGCGCCCGCTGCGCTAGGGTGGAGGGGACGAGACGCACTCGCCGAGCAGAAAAGGGGTGGCCGCATGCCACGCGCCGCGCAGCCGACCAAGCCGTCGTCCGACCCGTCGACCGGATCCGTGTGGACGCGTCCACAGCGCTCACGCCGCGAGCAGCCCGCGCTCAGCCGCGACCAGATCGTCGCCGAGGCCGTCGCCCTGCTCGACGCCGACGGCATCGAGGCGCTGAGCATGCGCAAGCTCGGCACCCGCCTGAACGCCGGGGCCACCTCGCTCTACACGCACGTGTCCAACAAGGACGAGCTGATCGAGCTGGTCGTGGACCAGGTCTACGGCGAGATCGAGGTGCCGAAGGCGGCATCGCGCGCCGAGTGGCGCGCCGCCGCCCTGGAGTGCGGCAACAACGTGCGCTCCGTGATCCTCGGGCACCCCTGGATCGCCTCCGTGCTCGGCGAGATGGGCATGTCGTACCTGGGGCCGAACATGATGCGGCTCACCGAGGACATGCTGGAGCTCTTCGAGTCCGGCGGCTTCGACCTGGACCAGGGCGAGATGGCGCTCAAGACCATCTGGTCGTACGTCCTCGGCATCGCCGCCACCGAGGCCGCCTGGATGACGGCGCTGGCCCGCAGCGGCCAGAGCGAGGACGAGTGGCTCGCGGGCATGGCGTCGATCGCCGAGCAGGCCATGGCTCCCTACCCGCGCATGCGCCGGCTGTACGCCGAGCAGACCGCGGGCGCCGTCGACGAGACCCGGCGCAGCAACTTCGACCAGGGGCTCGACTGCATCCTGGACGGGCTTGAGGCCCAGCGCAGGCAGTAGGCCCGGAGGCGGGGGCAGGCCCGGCCGGGGTCACGCTCCGGGTGGGCGACGCCCGAATGGCTCGTCCCGCGTGGCCCTCCGCGCGGGCGCGCCCAAGGCTCGGACCATGGACTCTGCACAGCGCGACACGACCTCCCCCGCCTCCGGCCCCACCCTGTTCGCCGGTGTCCTGATGCTCGTCAACGGCGTCCTCAGCGTCCTCGCGGGCATCACGGGCATCGCGAAGGACGACGTGTACGCCCGCCTCGGTGACTACGTCTACAAGTTCAACCTCACCACCTGGGGCTGGATCCACCTGGTGCTCGGGGTGGTCGTCGCCGTCACCGGCTGGGGCGTCCTCAAGGGCATGGACTGGGCCCGGGGCGCGGGCGTGGGCCTCGCGGCGGTGAGCATCGTCGCCCAGTTCCTGTGGCTGCCGTACACACCCCTGTGGGCGCTGGTCTCGATCGCGCTCGGCATGTTCGTGATCTGGGCGCTGTGCGCGGACGGGTCGGGCGCGGACCGGTCCGGGGCGGACGCTTCCGGCACGGGCGGCTCGCGCGCGGGCGGCCCCGGCGACCCGGGCGCCGACCGTCCCGGCGCGGCCCCCGGCCTGTGAACCCGCCCGCCGCCGCCCTCGGCGACCAGCTCGTCGCCAAGTGGACCTCGCCGCAGGGCGCACGGCTCCGCGCCGCGGGCGCGAAGATCGTCGACGGTCTGCTCGAACTCGGCCCGCTCACCCACGAGCGGGCCGGGCGCATGCTGGGCTGGCCGCCGCACGAGGTCCTGCCCCGCTTCGAGGCCATGGACTTCCGCCTGGAGACCGACCCCGACGGCAACATCATCGGCGCGGGCGTCTCCCTGAACGCCGACCGCCCGCACTCGATGGAGCTGCGCGGCCGCACCGTGCGCGGCTGGTGCGCCCTGGACGCCCTGATGTTCCCCGTCGTCCTCGACGAGTCGGTCTCCCGGATCACCTCGCGCTGCGCCACCACCGGCGAGCCCGTCCACGCCACCGTCACCCCGTCCGGCGTCCGCGACGTCCACCCCGCCACGGCCGCCGTCACCCTGGCCCCGGCCACCGGCGCCGACATCCGCGAGGTCTTCTGCGACCGCGTCAACTTCTACGCCAGCGAGGCCCTGGCGACGGACGCCACCCTCCAGGACACGGACCTGGCGGTCTGCTCGACGGCGGAGGCGTGGACGGTGGCGAAGCGCCTGGCTGACCTGTTCTGAGAAGGGTGGGTGGGTGGGGAAGATCCGCCGCGAAGCGGGCGGTCTAGAACGACGCCGGACCCCCATGAGCGGCCAGAGCGTCCCGCACCGTCCGAATGAACGCGTCCCCGCGAGACCCCGTGCTGCCGGTCCGCCACACCAGCGCCACATCCGCCGTCGGCAGGTCGTGCACGGGCACGAACACCACGTCGGGACGCGAGTAGTACGTCTCCACGGAGGCGATGACCGGGGAGACCCCCTGCCCCGTGGCGACCAGCGTCATCAGCTCCTGGAACGTCGCCACCGCCTGCCCGCGCCGGATCTCCCGGCCGCTCGGCGTGCGCGGCGGCACATGGAAGTCCCACCAGTACGCGGGCGCGCCGCCCGCCACCCGGAAGAACGTCTCGCCCGCCAACTCCTCGAAGGACAGCGAGGTCCGGCCGGCGAAGCGGTGGCCGACGGGCACGGCGAGGGCGCGGTGTTCGGTGATGACGACGGGGCCGACGGTCAGGTCGGGCTCCTCCACCGGCAGGCACGTGAACAGCATGTCGATGTCACCCGCGCGGAGCGCGCCCAGCGGGTCCTGGAACTGCGTCTCGCGCATCCGCACCTCGCAGCCGGGGCACCGCTCCCGGAACAGCTTCAGGATCGGCTGTGTGAGCGATCCGGCGCCGGAGCCGAGGAAGCCGACGCCCAACTCCCCGTCGATGCCCCGCGCCTGGTCCTTGGCGCGGGCCACGGCCTCCTCCATCCGGTGGTGCAGCGGCGCGAGCTCGTCGTACAGCTGCCGTCCCAGCGGGGACATCCGCACCACGCGGCTGGTGCGTTCGAAGAGGGGGGCGCCGATCTTGCGCTCCAGCTTCTTCACGGTCTGGCTGACCCGCGCCTGCGAGAGCAGCAGGCGTTCGGCGGTGCGGCCGAAGTGCAGCTCCTCGGCGAGGGTCAGAAAGGTCTGCAGTTCCTGTCGTTCCACGGCGCGCTCCCCCTTGCGTAGGCCCTGAGGACCCCTAGGCGGAGCCCCGAAGACGGCAACACCGGCAGGCCCCCGCACCCTTCCCGAACGGCCTGACCTGCATCGATAAGCCTCGGCTTCGAGATCGTTTCACGGATCGGCGTTGATGGTCCGGTGCGATCGGCGGATCTTTGAGGAGTCGGAGCGGCAGCCGCCGAATCCGGCCCCGACCTCCAGGAGTTCATGATGTTCTCGCGTACCCGCACCCTCGCCGTCGCTGTCGCCCTCGCCGTCACCGCCGGTACCGCCGTCACCGTCGCCCAGGCCTCCGACGGCGGCGCGGGCCAAGGCCGCCACGCGGCCGGGAAGGGGGTCGCCTGGTCAGCGGCGTGGGCCGCGTCGCCGCAGCGGCCGAGCACCGGCTTCAAGGCCAACTGGTCCGAGGCGGGCTTCGACGACCAGACCGTGCGCCAGGTCGTCCGCGTGACCGAGAAGGGCGACAGAGCCCGCATCCGCCTCTCCAACGCCTACGGCGCGTCGCCGCTGCACGTCGCGAGCGCCACCGTCGCCCGCACCGAGGGCGGCAAGGGCGCGGGCGTCGAGCGCGGCTCGGTGCGCACGCTGACCTTCGGCGGGAAGAAGTCGGTGACCGTCCCGGCGGGCGGCCAACTCTCCAGCGACGCCGCCGGGCTCGACCTGGACCGCTTCGAGTCCGTCACCGTCACCCTGCACCTGTCCGGCACCACCGGGCCCGCCACCTTCCACGCGCAGGCCTTCGCGACCAGCTACCGGGCCGACGGCGACCACACCCGCGACACCGGCGCCGACGCCTTCAAGGAGTCGACCGAGTCCTGGTACTACCTGTCCGGCGTGGACGTCGCCGACAGCGGGAAGGCGGGCGGGCGGGCCGCCGCGCGGGACGGCGTCGTCCTCTTCGGCGACTCCATCACCGACGGCTTCGCCTCCTCCACCGACCTCAACCGCCGCTGGTCCGACGCGCTCGCCGAGCGCCTCGCCAAGTCGGGCAAGCCCCGGCCCGTCGTGAACTCCGGCATCGGCGGCAACATGGTCCTCAACGACTCGGCCTGGTACGGCGCCAAGGGCACGGGCCGCATCGGCCGGGACGCCCTCGACCTGCCCGGCGTCGGCACCGTCGTGATCCTCGAAGGCCTCAACGACATCGGCTTCAGCGAGACCGACAAGCCCACCTACAAGCCCGCGCCGATCGTCAGCGCCGACGAACTCATCGCCGGGCACCGCAAGTTGATCCGCGCCGCCCACGACAAGGGCCTGAAGGCCGTCGGCGCGACGCTGCTCCCGCTCGGCGGCTCCGACCACTACGGCGAGCGCGCCGCCGCGGTCAGCGACAAGTTCAACGAGTGGGTGCGCACGTCGGGTGAGTACGACGGCTACGTCGACTTCGACAAGGCCCTCGCCGACCCGAAGGACCCGGAGCGGATCCGGCCCGCGTACGACAGCGGCGACCACCTGCACCCGAACGACGCCGGGTACGCGGCGATGGCGCGGGCCGTCGACCTCGGCTCGCTCTGAGCACCACGGCGCGCGGCCGGGGCGGCCGGGGCGGACCAGCCCGCCCCGGCCGCTCCGCCGTGCCCGGGTCCCCGCGTGCGGGAACCGTACGGTCACTCCCGCGTGTAGAAGCGGTAGAACGTCACCGCGAACACGCTCGCGGCCACCGTGCCCGCCATCCCCACCGACCGCAGCACGCTCGCGTCGGTGAGGCTGTACAGGAAGCCGAAGGACACGCCCGCGAAGGTCGCCCAGGCCGTGGCGCGCAGCTCGCGCGGCAGGGCGGGGGCGAGGCGGCGCACGGCCGCGTACAGCGCGCCGAACGCGACGCCCGAGACCACGCCGAAGAGGACGTTTCCGCTGGTGATGGGTCCGCCGTCGCGGTTGATCGCGGCGGCCCAGAGGCCGTAGACGACGGCGAGGAGGGCGGGGCCCGCCCAGGTGCCGGAGAGCGCGCGGATGCCGGGGAGGGTGGGGGTGCCGGGCGCTCCGTGTGCGGTGTGAGCCATGACGGCTCCTCTCTGCTCACGCCTTGCGGTGTGCTGCTCACGCCTTGCGGCGTCCCATCAAGGAAACACCCGTTCGACCCCGCGCTCCACCGGAGCCCGTGCCACTCTGGAAATCGGCGACGCGCTCGGCGATGAGTTTCCGCCACGGGTCCGGTCTCCCCTCATGACGAGCCGCTGCCGAGCAGCCGACGAGCGGCCGACGATCCGCATGCGGAGGGCGCAGGGACATGAGCAGCAAGCAGCCGCACCGGGACTCCGGCTCCGGGGGCCTGGCCATCGAGACCGCGGGCCTGGTGAAGACCTTCGGCGACAACCGCGCGGTCGACGGCGTCGACCTCGCCGTACCGGCCGGGACGGTCTACGGCCTCCTCGGGCCCAACGGCGCGGGCAAGACGACGACCGTGAAGATGCTGGCCACGCTCCTCCGCCCGGACGGCGGCGAGGCACACGTATTCGGCCACGACGTGGTCCGCGCGGCCGACACCGTCCGCGGCCTGGTCAGCCTCACCGGGCAGTACGCCTCGGTCGACGAGGACCTCACCGGCACCGAGAACCTGGTGCTCCTGGCCCGCCTGACCGGCCACGGCAAGAAGGCCGCGTACAGCCGCGCGGAGCAGCTCCTCGACGCCTTCGGGCTCGGTGACGCCGCGTCCCGCCAGGTCAAGAACTACTCGGGCGGCATGCGGCGGCGCATCGACATCGCCGCGTCCATCCTCAACACCCCCGACCTGCTCTTCCTCGACGAGCCGACGACGGGCCTCGACCCGCGCAGCCGCAACCAGGTCTGGGACATCGTCCGCGCGGTCGTGGGACACGGCACCACGGTGCTCCTGACCACGCAGTACCTGGACGAGGCCGACCAGCTCGCCGCCCGCATCGCCGTCATCGACAAGGGCAAGGTCATCGCCGAGGGCACCAAGGGCGAGCTGAAGGCGTCCGTCGGCGCGGGCTCCGTGCACGTCCGGCTGCGCCACGCCGAGCAGCGCCCGCAGGCCGAGGAGGTGCTGCGCATCGCGCTCGACGCCGAGGTCAACCTCGAACCCGACCCGGTCGCGCTCACCGCCCGCGTCGGCGGCGGTGCGGCGAACGGCCGGGGCGCGGCCGAGCAGGCGTCCCGTGCCCTCGCCGAGCTGGCCCGCACCGGCATCACCGTCGACAACTTCTCCCTGGGCCAGCCCAGCCTCGACGAGGTGTTCCTCGCCCTGACCGGCCACCCCAGCGAACCCGAGCCCACCAGCGGCCAGGACGCCCCGCAGGACCTGAAGGAAGCCGAGGTCTCCCGATGAGCACCGCGACCACCACCGAGGCCCAGGACCTCGCGCCCGTGCGCACCGAGTCCCTCGCCGAACTGCTCATCGCCAAGGAGCGCCCGCCGCGCCCGGGCGCCCTCTCCACGTCCCTGACCTTCGGCTGGCGCGCCATACTCAAGATCAAGCACGTGCCGGAGCAGCTGTTCGACGTCACGGCGTTCCCGATCATGATGGTGCTGATGTACACGTACCTCTTCGGAGGTGCCCTCGCCGGATCCCCGCGCGAGTACATCCAGTACCTGCTCCCCGGCATCCTGGTGATGTCCGTCGTCATGATCACGATGTACACGGGCGTCTCGGTCAACACCGACATCGAGAAGGGCGTCTTCGACCGCTTCCGCTCGCTGCCCATCTGGCGGCCCTCGACGCTGGTCGGCTATCTCCTCGGCGACGCCCTGCGGTACGCGATGGCGTCCGCCGTGATGCTCACCGTCGGCATCATCATGGGCTTCCGCCCGGACAGCGCGCTCGGCGTCCTCGGCGGCGTGCTCCTGCTGCTCGTCTTCTCGTTCGCCTTCTCCTGGGTGTGGACGATGTTCGGGCTGCTGCTTCGCACCGAGAAGTCCGTGATGGGCGTCAGCATGATGGTGCTGTTCCCGCTGACGTTCCTCAGCGACATCTTCGTGAAGCCCGAGACCATGCCGGGCTGGCTCCAGGCCTTCGTCAACAACAACCCCGTCACGCACGTCGCCTCCGCCGTGCGCGGCCTGATGGCGGGCGACTGGCCGGGCGCCGACATCGCGTGGAGCCTCGGCTGGGCGGGGCTGCTCGTGGCGGTGTTCGGGCCGGTCACGATGCGGCTGTACAACCGCAAGTAGCGGTGACCGGCGGCGCGCCGCCGGCGTCCCACAAAGGCGGGGAATCCTGCCCCCATATGCAGTGACCCCGGTCGCCCCGAGGGCGGCCGGGGTCTTGCCTTGAGGACGTGCTCCGACGTCCTCGCGCCGCCCTGTCCGCCGTGCTGCTCGTTCTCGCCTGTCTGCTCGTCCCCCTCGGCACGGTCTCCACCTGGGCGAAGTACGAGATCGAGGACACCGACGCGTACGTCGCCACGATGGCGCCCCTCGCCGCCGACCCCGACGTCCGTGCCTCCGTCGCCGACGCCGTGACCGACTCCGTGATGAAGGAGATCGACGCCGGTCCGCTGCGGGCCACGGTCGCCTCCTTCGTCCGCGACGCCGTGCACTCCTTCACCGAGACCGGCGCCTTCCAGACCGCGTGGAACGCCGCCAACCGCGCCGCCCACGACGCCGTGCAGGCCGCCCTCACCCACGGCTCCGACGGCGCCGTCACCATCGACCTCGCCCCCATCACCGAGCAGGTCAAGCGTCAACTCATCGAGGAGGGCACGCCGTTCGCCGGCCGCATCCCGGTGCGGCACACCGAGGTCACCGTCATGAAGGCGCAGGACCTCAGCCACTTCCGGAAGGGCTTCCGCATGCTCCAGGTCGCCGGTCTCTGGCTGCCCGCCGCCGCCGTGCTCCTCGCCACGGGCGGCATCCTCCTCGCGGTACGCCGCCGCCGCGCCGTCACCGCCACCGCCCTCGGCGCGGCCGTCGGCGCCGCCGCCCTCGCCGCCGCCATCGCCGCGGGCCGCGCCCTCACCCTCGACGACCTGCCCCCCGACGTCTCCCGCGCCGCAGCGGGCGCCGTCTACGACGCCCTCACGGACACACTGCGCACGGCGTCGTGGGTGATCGCGGGGGTGGGGGTCGTGGTGGGGGTGGGGGCTTGGGTGAGCGGACGGGTGGGGGTGTCGTCCGGTGGGGGTGGTGCGGGTGATGCCGGTGGTCCTGATGTTTCTGGTGGTCCCGGAAGCCCGGGTATGACCGGCGCGAGCAGGGAAACCGGCACCTCCGACGCGCCCCGCCCGGCGGGCTCCTCGCCCCGGCGCAACCCCTCCGCCGTCCCGCCGCGTCCCTGAGGGAGGATCTGTTCTGAGGACGTGGCGGATGCGGGCACGCCGGTCAGGAGCCCGCTGCCCCGCCGACCGGCGACGAAAGGGCGACCCTTGGAGCACGTGACGGCACCGCCCGACTTCCCCGAGGTCGAACCCGACGGCCCTGTGGACGTACGGCGGCCGCAGAGTCACCGGGTCGCCGCCTGGACCGCCGGGCTCCTGCTCGCCGCCGTGAGCGCCGTCCTCGGCTGCCGCATCGCCGACACCGACGCCGTCACTCCCGTGCCGCAGGTCCTCGCCTTCCTGCCCTGGCTCCTCGTGCCCGCCGCCGCCGGGCTGCTCCTCGCCGCCCTCGGGCGCTGGCGGGTCGGCCTCGTCTGGGCCGTGGCCGTGCTCGGCGGGCTCGCCTGGTTCATCGAGCCGTACGGCAAGGTGTCAGAACCGGACGGGCCGCCCGTCGCCGAGCTGCGGGTGCTCGCGTCCAACGTGGAGTTCGGACGCGGTACGCCCGGGCTGATCAAGGCGATACGGGAGCGGAAGCCGGACCTGGTCTTCGTCTCCGAGTGCGACCGGGCGTGCGACGGGAAGTTGCGGGACGCGCTGCCGGAGACCGCCTACCCCTACCGGGCCGCCGTCGCCTCCGCCGGGGCCGACGGGGCCGACGGGTCGGTGATCCTCAGCAATGTGCCGCTGAAGGAGGCTCCCGGGGTGCGGGGGACCCTTGGCATGCCGGGGGCCGTGGCCGAGGTGAAGGGGATTCCGGTACGGGTGCAGCTCGCCCATCCGATGCCGCCGACGCCCGGGGACCTCGGGCGGTGGCGGGCCGAGCTGGGGCGGCTTCGGGACTACGCGGCGGCGGGGGACGGGCCCACCATCGTCGCCGGGGACTTCAACGCCACGCAGGACCACGCCGCGTTCCGTCGCGTCCTCGACGCCGGGCTGCGGGACGCGGCTCGGCTCTCCGGGGCGTCGCGCACGCCGACCTGGCCCACGGCGCTGCCCCGGCCGTTCGGGGCGCAGATCGACCATGTCCTGGCGTCGGACGACTTCGCCGCGCACGACGCGCGGTTCCTGGAGATCGGGGACACGGATCATCGTGCCTTGCTGGTGGACTTGACGTTGCATCGGGACGAGGCCTGAACGCTGAGTGAGCGTTGCGAGGTGTGGGAAATCGAGGGGAGTCACGCCTGTTCGGGCGCCAAATTGGTCACGTCTGCTCCACGCTGCGCCTGCCGCGTGGGGCGATGCGCGATCCATGGTCTTGGGGAAGCAGGTCAACTGGCCAAGGCGGGGGGTGCGATCGTCCGGGCGCGGTCGTACAGATCGCGGGCCGCAGTGTTCTTCCGGTGAGGGCGGATGAGCCCGAACATAGCCTTGATGCGGTCGTCCGCCCGTCCGGATTGGACCATGGGGTAGTCGTCGAGCGCCTGGTGCCAGGTTGCGCAGGCCGCTTCCAGGTGACCCATTTCCAACTGCCGTTCAGCCAGCGTGGCCCGGTGCCGCACGCGTGCGCGCCGGTAGACGCTGAAGCGCACCTTGTCCGACTGCTGCATGGCTTCGACCGCTCCGGGCACATCACCGAGTTCATAACGCACTTGGCTGATGTGGTAGTTGAGTGACGAAGGGTCGTACGAGCCGAATGCCTTGCCGCGCGATTCGGCGCGGTCCATGGCCGCCTCCGCCTCGTGGATGTATCGGAGTGCGCTCGTACGGTCGCCTGTCTGGGCGGCCGCGTGTGCCTGCTGACCGGCGAGGAAGGCCCGCATCCGAGGCCCCGCTTTCGGGGACGCTGCGGCAGCGGCGTCCGCCAGCTCCATGGCCTTGGTCCCGTGCCGCAGATCGACAGCCTGCACGCTCATGCCGCGAAGGGTCGTGCAGTACGTCAGATGGTCCTCAGCCGCGCCCGCCAGTTCCAGGGCCTTGATGTAGTAGCGCTGGGCGAGCCCGTGGAGGCCCTCGTCGACCGCCATGTAGCCGGTCAGATACAGCAGGTCCGAGGCGGCCGACTGCATGGCTTGCCGTACGTCCTCCGGCGCATCCGCGCGCAGGTACGAGGCGACCGTGTTGACCATGAACGAGGCAGCCATGGGCCGCGCGTGACGTCCGCCGAACTGGTCGTCCAACTCGGAGACCCGTTCGGTCATCGCGATGACCATGTCCACTTCGTTCATGCCGATGCGTGACGCACGGCCGGACTGCACAGCCTCCGCCCGGCCGATCACGTCGGGCCACCCGGGGATCGTCAGGGCCACCGAGAACACACCCGCACCGAGGACTCTGCGGCGGGACGGATCCATGTCTTGCCTCCCCAGGTCGATCAACCCCTCCACGGTATCCGTGGACCCGGGGGAACGATCGAGGGGAACGGGCAGACCTGCCTCAGCATGCGTGACGGGACGACCGAGCCGACGAGAGAAGGCTTCGAGGATGCAGGCCCGCACGGCGTCGCGGGGGATGGTGCCGCCGAGCCAGTGGCTCACGGCCGACTCGTCGTAGCGCAGGGGAGTGCCGGTCTCTGTGCCTATGCGGTTCACGGCCCGTGCGAACTGGCGATACGTCCAGCGGCTCTCGGCGAGCAGGTGGCCGAGCGCTGTGTTCGGTTCGCGTTGTGCCATGCCCCTCAACTCCCCACGCTCTTGCGTGCTTTCAAGGGTTTCAAGTCCTTGCGCCGCTGCAACGGTACCGCCGTGCGTGGTCAGACGGTTGCGTAGAGCACATGAAAGATCGGCGAAACGCTCGCCGCAGACGTCTCCCCTAAGGGGCTGAGTCATGAGAAGCGAAGCGAGGGCATCACTTGCCCGAATGACCGAAGAGCAGGGTACGGACGGTGTGCTGAAGGTCGACGTCGTGGACGGGTGCGAACTGCCCCCAGGGTCCATGAAGTACCCGCCGTGCCAATGCCCGCAGCACCGTGCAGTCCAGACGCAAGAGGGACCCAACGGCGCACTCGGCAGCCAGGTCCGTGCGGCCAACGAACGCAGCAGGGGCGAGCGGCTGTGAGCCGTGCCGACCCACTGGACTCCTCCCAAGCCGCATGAATCGTGGCTCAGCCACACGCGGCCGAGGAGGGCATGACTCCCGTCTGACAGGGCGGTAGATCCCGTCCGACTGTCGTACGTGTGACGGCGGTCGGCAGCCGGACGGGCCCACCGATGCACCCAACCACCGAAGGAGAGTGCAGCAGTGTCCACAACGCTAGTACGGCCCGCCCCGGAGATCGTGGCCCGGCGTGCGCGAGAGATCTTGATGATCGTCGAGGGCGATCGGGAGTACGACCGTCTGCGCACCGCATGCGCGAAGTACGACGAGGACTGGACGAGCTTCATGGGGTACGCCCTCGTGGACGGGTTCGACATCGCGACGGACACGGAGCCGCTGTTCCCCGAAGCCATGCGCGCCATGGCGATCAAATCGGCCGTCTACGAGATGACGGACGGCGACGAGGAGGCCGCCGAGGTCCCTGTGGCCATCCCCGTGGACGAGATGATCCACGCGCTTGCGGCGCAGTTCACGGTGCTGTCCCGCATCCAGAGCCGTACCGGCATCAAGTTCGTCCACGCCACCGACCGCGAGGCCATCGGGGAGTGGGACCACGGCGACTACACCCACCAGGTCTACCGGGCCGCATGGGGGCCGATGAACGACCGGTACTGGTTCGGCAAGGCCGAGACCGCGAAGCGCAGGGCGGTGGTCATGGCGAAGTACGAGCCGGTGGGCATCCTTGACGGCGGCCGCCGCTTCGCGCCCGGGTTCGCCACCGCCAGCTAGGAGAGCTAGTTGAACGCACGGCGCAGGGCCAAGGTGGCGTCGACCTCAGGAAAGGTACGACGGATCTCACGGTCCGCCAGGTCGATCAGCACCTCAAGGGCACCGGGGGCTGCGCCGTGCACCAACTCACGCAGGTACCCATCGAGTTCGGCGATGTCGTCGGGCAGCACGACGTCTGCCACCAGAGCCACGCCTTCCGTCTTGTACGGGGCGGGCGGCAGGCCGACCTTCTCCGGGTGGACGCAGACGGGAACGCCTTGCAGCGTGTATCTGTGGCCGTCCTCGGGGTTGAACGGGAACTCGCGCGAGGGACGCTCGGCCACGTCGAACTCGCCGAGCGGGAAGCGACGCGAAGGGCAGATGCCGCATGCGCGGTGGCCGTCACCGGTGACGAATGCCTCAGCCATGGGCGGCAGCGTAGCGTGGCCGAAATGGGAACGATGCCGCTCTGGGAGGCGCCACCCTGTAAGGGCGACGGCTGCCAGGGTGGACCTCCACCCAGAATGCCCGGCATCTGCAGCGTCTCGTCAATCTTTCTGACGCCTAGCCCGCAGCTGTGCTGCCATAGGCACTGCCACTGCGAGGTGCTTCTGGGGCTCTATGGACATTCGAGTCAAAGGCGTGCTCGGCGAGGTCCACTTCGACGGAGTATGGATCACCATCACGAAGCGGCAACCAAGCCAGCGTGCAAGGGACTTCAGGCTGCGCGCTGCTGACGTCAATGGCACCCGCCTCAAGCCTGGTACCAGGCTCTTCCACGGCTACGTGCAGTTCGTGCTGTCTGGCTCCCTACCTGCGGCAGAGAAGAGGAGCATCTGGGACGGTGGACGGCCGCCGCACGAAGCCCCGCACAGTCTCTCTATCCGGCGTCGCAGCAATGACGCTGCGACCAAGCTGATTGCCGCGGTGGAGCAGGCTCGTTCTACAGAGTGAACGGGGGCATGAGGAGGGCTGCTCCGAGGGCCGGCTGTCGGCACTGACTGCGATGAATCGCGAACGACCGGTCAGTCCGGGGGTTGTCGACCTTCCCTTCCCCGGGCAGCGCTACCGGGCCGCGGAAGGCCACGGCGCCTTCATCGGCGAACAGCGCATCGTCGTGAGCCGGACGGAGACGCTTGAGAGGGTCATCGTGGCCATCGGCGATACGCCGTGGGTGAGAGAGCAAGGGAGCGGAACGTCCGGGGCCTTGCCCTCACATGGCACCTGGCAGAGAGCGTGCGGCGGCTGCGCATGTTCGGCTGCGCTTGTGCTGGAGCGTGCCCCTGCCTGCGGCGGAGCCGCTGATCGATGCCGGGCGCCCCGCGAGGGTCACCACGTCGAGCGTGCGCTGACTCCGCCGTCGACCACCAGGTCGGTGCCCGTGATCCACCCGGCCGCGTCCGACGCGAGGAACACGCACGCGGCCCCGACATCCTCGGGCCGCCCCAGCCGGACGAGCGGCGCGGCCCGCCCCCACCGCTCGACCCCGTCGGGCCACTCCGAGGCCAACGAGGGGTGCCCGACGAGCCCGGGCGAGACGGAGTTGACCCGCACCCCCCGCCCTCCGTACTCCACGGCGGCAGCCCGCGCGAACATGATGAGCGCGGCCTTGGCGGCGCTGTAGTGGGCGTGCCCGACGGCAGGCTGGTGCCCCTCGATGGACGCGATGTGGGTGACGCTGCCACCCCCGTCCTGCCCCGCCATGACCCCGACAGCGGCCTGCGTGCAGCAGAACGCACTGGTGACGTTGGCGTCGTACATCCCCCGCCAGTCCCCGGCGGACATCCCCGCGAGTTCCTGCACGGGCTGCACCCCGGCGTTGTTGACGAGCGAGTCGAGCCGCCTCCGCCAGCCGTACGCCTCCTCGACGAGCCGCCGGCACTCCCGCTCCTCGCCGAGGTCGGCGGTGACGACGAGGGCGTCACCGCCGGACTCCTCGATCTCGGCGGCGACTTCCCGCGCCCGCTCGACCCCCTTGTTGCCGTGCACGACGACCGCGGCGCCCGCCCGCGCGAAGCTGCGCGCGATGCCGCCGCCGATCAGTCCGCTGGCGCCGGTGACGAGCGCCACCCGCCCCGCCAGTGAGGGCAGCCCGGGATCAGACACGGCACAACCTCCGGATCAGTTCGGCCTGTTGGGGGTAGCGGGCGGCCAACACGTCCGGATCCCCGCCCTCGTAGTCCGACTCCAGGAACCCGGGAGCCATGGTCGTCCCGAACAGCGACCACTCCCCGCCGTCCCGCACCCGCGCCCCCATCCAGGTGCCCGCGCGCACGACGAGCTGGAACTCCTCCCCGTCCCCGTCGCCCAGTATCCGCAGCTCGTCCGTCCCGTCGGGGTGGAGCAGCAGCAGGTCCAGGGGGTCGCCCTGGTAGAAGTGCCAGACCTCGTCGGTGGGGAGGCGGTGCAGCGCCGAGAAGTCGCCCGCGGCGGACGTCAGGAGCATGATGATCGCCGTACCGGTGGGGTGGCCGGACGCGGTGTCCGGCGGCCCGGCCCAGGTCTGGCGGAAACGCCCGCCTTCGAAGGGCAGCGGTTCGAGACCGTGCCGGGCGATCAGCTCCTCGGGCGTCACAGGGGATCTCGCCATGCCGCTCCCTCGCCTGCCTCTCCGTCGCCGCACTCGCACCAGGTGGTCGTGCCCGTGTGCTCCGGCAGCACGGTAACCCGCCACCGGCCCGTCACGGCCCCGACAAGCAGCGACCCCCGTCCGTCTTCAGCCAGTTCACGGACGGGGGTTTCACCTCGGCGAAGGCCCGCCGGGACCTGCGTCAGCCCCCGCACCCCTCCCTCCGCCCCACCACCCCGCTCACGTACTCCACCCGCACCGCCTCGTTCTCCCGCACGGTCCACAACGTGCCCTGCGCCGGGCTCCAGTCCCGCCCCACGAGGAAGATCCGGTCCCCGGACACATGGAACAACCGGAGTCCGGAGTACCGGTATCCGTACGCGCTGCCCCTGCCGCTCACGCGCTGGTCGCAGACCCCGTCCCCGCGGATCATCAGGTCCTTCTCGCTGAAGACGACGACGCTGGGGAAGGCGGCGGTGTCGACCGCGCGGGCCGCTTCCTCGGCGCGGCCGCGGCCGACGATCCCGGCGTACGAGGTGACGGCCCAGAAGAGCGAGAGCACGCAGAGGACGAGGGTGAGCGCCCAGACATGGAGCCGGTGGCGCTGCTCGGCCGCGTCGGGCCGGGCGCCGGGCCGGGTGTGGGCGTACGCCGTGGCGAGGAGGCAGGGGATGGCGGTGAGGGGGATCGCCAGCTCGAAGAAGGCCGGGTGCAGGCGGTAGCAGGCGAGGAGGCCGACGGGGAGGAGCCAGCTCCACCGCAGGCGCGGTACGACGGACTCGGCGCGGCCGGGGTTCTTCGTGAGCCAGGCGCGCAGGACGACGGCCGCGAGCAGCGCCCCCACGACCAGCCACGCGGGCAGGAACAGGGCTTGGACGCTGCGCAGCAGGTAGTCGCTGGTGGACAGGCGGAAGACGGAGTCGCGGAGTTCGAAGGCACGGGTCTCGGCGTCGGTGCTGGCCCAGCCGAAGTAGAACAGGACGGCGGCGAAGAGGGAGACCAGGGAGCCGATGGTGCCGAGGAGCTCCATCAAGGCGGGGCGCGCGGGGCCTTCGGGTGCGGGGGCCGGCGGGGGTGTGGGTGGTGGTGGGGGCGGTGTAGGGGGTGGTGTCGGGGGTGGAGCGGGGTCCGGGTCGGGTGCGGGGGCCGGTGTCGGCGTCGGGCGCGGACTCCGAAGGCGTGCGGCAAGGGATCCGAACCAGGACCCGGCACGCGGTCGCGGTGCGGCCATCGTCAGGAGCGGCTGATCGTCAGCAGGCCCGCGTCCAAGGTGATGGTCCGCGTCCGCAGCGTGACCCGTACCTGCCCGTCGGGGGTGTCCTTCGGCACCTCGAACGTCACGGCGGTGTTGTGACAGCAAGGGGGGTAGTCGGGATGGGGGAGGATGGTGACGGGTTGGCTGTCCAGGTAGACCGTCACCTCACTGGGCCAGGTCCCGTGCACAAACACCGTGTCCTCGGGCGCCGCCCTCTGGGGGCGCATCTCTTTGATGCCGGGGGGACAGGCCTGAACGCTCTTGGGCGCCGGGCGAATGCGGATCTTCCCCTTCGGGTGGGCGATGCGGAATTCGGCCAGCTGTTGAAGGGTGCGTCGGCCCGCGACGTACTTGCAGTCTCCGGACGGCTGATTCCTGATGGCTTCGTACGCGTCGGTCACGGTCCGCCATTCACGTTCCTGCCCGCCGACGGCGAAGCACGCGCCGACCAGCCCGCCGACGAGTTTCCACCCGGTCGGATTCTGCGCCCGTTCCCCGGGCCCCGCCAAGTCGTACCAAATCTTGGCTTGCCGACAGTTCCTGTTGTGCACCAGGTCGTAGATGTGGTCGGTGTCCGACCCGTCGAAGGAAGGGGATTCGGGTCCGGGCGGGGTCCACGAGAACTCCTTCTCCGGGGCGGGCTTCGGCTTCGGCCGTGGCTTGGCCGACCGCCCGCCCGAGTCCGTGCCGTCCCCGGGCTTCCAGGTGGACCCGCCACTGCCACCCCCGTCCCAGGTGGACCCGTCGGACGTGCCCGAGCCGTCTGAAGGCCCGCCGGAAGAGCTGCCGTTGCCGCCCCCGTTCGACCCTTCGGACGCATTCCCCGACCCGCTCGGGGATCCGTCCGAAGGCTCGTCCGAAGAGTCACTCGAAGAACCATTCGGGGACGCGTTCTGGGAGCCGCTCTGGGAACCGTTCGGGGATCCGCCGGGGGAACGGCTTTGCGAATCCCCCGACCCGCACCCGGAAATCACCAGGGCCCCGGTGACCCCGAGTGCGACGAGTGTGGACAACGGGGTCCACCGATAAGAAGGGGACGGTTGTGACCGTCCGTTGGGAATTGCCCGCATCTCGTGCCCCCCACCCCCGTGGCACATCACGCCCGTTGACGTACGAAATGCTATCGGCGGGGCGAGATCCATAAGGGAAGTCGGGGAGAAAGAGGCGCGACCGCGCGCGGGTGGGGCGCGCGAAACCCGTTGCCCGACCGGGGCCGCCCGCGCCACCATGCCGGGATGCGCTTCTCGATCAACATTCCGAACTTCGGTGACTTCGCGGACGCCAGGACCGTCGCCCAGGTGGCGGTGGCGGCCGAACAGGCGGGCTGGGACGGACTTTTCGTGTGGGATCACGTCGTGCACGACAAGGAGGTGCAGCGGGGGAAGCCGTTCGGGGATCCCTGGATGCTGCTCACCGCGGCGGCGCTCGCGACGGAGCGGATCCGGCTGGGGACGCTGGTCACGCCGGTGGCGCGGCGGCGCCCGCAGCAACTGGCGCGGCAGGTCGCCACGTTGGACGCGCTGAGCGGTGGCCGGGTGACGTTCGCGGCGGGGCTCGGCGGTCCCGTCCAGGACGAGTACGCGAGCTTCGGCGAGCCGACCGACCCGAAGGTGCTCGCCGAGCTGCTCGACGAGGGGCTCGGCCTGCTCGACCGGTACTGGTCCGGTGAGCGGGTCACGCACGACGGCAAGCACTTCCACGTCGACGACGTGCAGCTGCTGCCCGCCGCCGCGCAGCGGCCCCGCCCGCCCGTGTGGATCGCGGGCTTCTGGCCGAACCGGCCGCCGATGCGCCGCGCGGCCCGCTGGGACGGCGCCGTCCCGCTGTTCGAGTCGGCCCGGCACGGGGAGATCCCGCCGCTCGACGAGGTGCGGGACCTCGTGGCGTACGTGCGGGGGCACCGGGAGGACCCGGCGGCGCCGTACGAGATCGTCCTCGGCGGCGCCACGCCCGGCGACCCCGCCCGCGCCCGCGACCTGCTCGGACCGCTCCGCGACGCGGGCGTCACCTGGTGGGACGAGCGCCAGCTCCAGACCGGGCCCGGCCTCGACCGCCTCGACGCGGTGCTGCGCCGGATCGAGCAGGGGCCGCCGGAGATGTAGGCCGGGGCGCGGCGGTCGCGGCGGCAGGGGTGGTCGCGGCGGCAGGGGTGGTCCCGGCGGCAGTGGCGGTCCCGGTGGTCGCGGAGCTACGCCGCCCAGCCGCCCTCCGGCGGCTGCAGCAGCCCCATGAACATCAGCATCAGCTCGTCCACGATCGTGTCGAGGCTCGCGTCCACGTACCCGGCCGTCCAGTCGTACAGCAGGCCGTTGACCGCCCCGACGAAACCCAGCGCCGCTATCCGGTAGTCGCGGGCGCCGATCTCGCCGCGCGCGGCGGCCTCGTCCAGGGCGGCGACCAGGAGGTCGACCCAGCCCCTGCGGGCTTCCAGGCGCTGCTTCTCCAGCTCGGGGCTGACGCCCGTGACCTCGACGAAGGCGATCCGTACGAGATGCGGGTTGGCCGTGAGCACGCGCGCGTACGCCCGGAACGCGGTGTCGGCGCGCTCGCGGACGCTGCCGCTCGTGGCCTTGGCCAGGGACTCCGTGATCGCGGCCTGCGCGGCCTTCTGGACGTGCCGGTGCAGGACGGCGAGGACCTCTTCGAGGTTGCGGAACTCCTCGTAGAACTGGCGCGTCGACAGGTCGGCGCGGGCGCACAGCGACGCCACCGACGCGGAGTGGAACGCGCCGGGGCCCGAGCCGAAGAGTTCGACGCCCGCCGTCAGCAGGCGCCTGCGCCGCTCGGCCCGGCGCTGCTCGGCGGACTTGCCCCCGTACGCCCGCGAAGCCCGCCGCGCGCCCCGTGCCTCGTCGGACAACACCGATCCCGCTCCCCTCGCCTGCATGGCCTCAACCACCCGCCCCTACCCGGGAATTGTCGCTCACACCGGTCCCGCGCGCCGGGTTCCCGCGGGCGTCGCGCTCACACCGCGAGCGCCTCCGTGACGACCGCGTCCAGGTCGTCCTCGTAGCCGGCGCGGAACGCGGCCCCGTACGTCTCGTCGCCGATGAGGCCGCGGGCCGCGGCCTCGCAGGCCCGGCGCGCGGCCACCATGTCCTCGGAACCGGCGCGCGCGCTGCCCATCGTCTGCCAGACCCGGTCGGCGCCGCCGAGGAGCCGGGCCGCGCGGACGGCGTCCCGGGTGGCGACGGACGCGCAGGCGAGCACGTCGAGGGCGAGCGCCAGGCCGAGGCCGTCGCGGAAGCGGTGCTTGCCGCGTACCGCGGCGCGGGCGTGCACGACGGCCTCGGCGGCCCGGCCGCGGGAGAGCTCGGCGAGGGCGCGGGTGTAGTCGCCGTAGGCGTGCAGCCAGAGCTCGCCGCGGCGGGAGCAGTCGGCGCACAGCTCCGCGGAGACGGCCGCGGCCTCGTCGTACTGCCCGAGGCAGACGTGGGAGAAGGCGCGGGCGGTGCGGACCAGGCCCCAGGCGGTGTCGTAGCCGCCGGGCGCGGGCCGGGGGGCCGGGACCGCTTCGAGCGTCTCGATCGCCGCCGCGTGCCTGCCGGTCGCGACGAGGGCGGCACCGGCCAGATAGGCGCAGGCGTACGGCGCGGTCGGGTCGTCCCTGTCGGCGGTGGCGTCCCGCAGGGCGACGGACGCCCGGTGGGTCGCCTCCGGTTCGCCCTGGGTCAGGGCGACGAGGCCGCGGGCCCACAGCGCCTTGGCGCGGGCGTCGTCGGACGTGTGGCGCAGGGCCAGGGCCCGGTCCAGGTAGTGGCGGCCCTCCGTGGCGAAGCCGCAGGCGAACCAGACGAACCACAGGGTGCCGCTCAGCTCCTGGGCGCGGTGCCCGTCGCCGGCGGCGAGACAGGAGTCGAGCGCGGCACGGAAGTTGGCGTGCTCGGCGTTCACGCGGTGGTACCAGGCCGCCTGGTCGGGCCCCGACCAGGCGGCCTCGGCGGCGTGCGCGAGCGCCAGGCAGTGGTCGGCGTGGCGGCGCCGCACCGCCTCCTCCTCGCCGAGTCCGCGCAGCCAGAACAGGCCGAACTCACGGATGGTGTCGAGCATCCGGTAGCGCGACACGGGCCCGGCGGGCACCCACTCCACGATGGAGCTCTGCACCAGCGACGCGAGCAGGTCCGACACGTCACGGGCGGGCAGGCGGTCGTCCGCGCACACCCGGCGGGCCGCCTCCTTGTCGAAGGTCCCCGCGAACACGGACAGGCGGGCCCAGGCCAGGCGCTGGGCCGGGGTGCACAGCTGGTGGCTCCAGCCGACGGCGGTGCGCAGCGCCTGGTGCCAGGGCGGGTCCGCCTCGTACACGGGCTGCCGGGTCTCGCCGAGTACCTCGAAGCGGTCGTCGAGCCGCCGGTTGAGCTCGGCCGGGGACATCTCGCGCAGCCGGGCGGCGGCCAGCTCGATGGCGAGCGGAAGGCCGTCGAGCCTGTGGCACAGCGCGGCCACCTCGCTGTCGTCGCCGGCGTGGCCGGGGACCGCGTCGCCGACGCGCAGGGCGAGCAGCGCCCGCGCGTCCGCCTCGGGCAGCGGGGCGAGCGGCACGACGTCCTCGACGGACAGGCCGAGCGGGCGGCGGCTGGTGGCGAGCACGCGCAGCCCCGGCGCCGTCATCAGCAGGGCCGCCACCGCGTCGGCGCACTCCCCGACCACGTGCTCGCAGGTGTCGAGGACGAGCAGCAGCTCACGCCCCGCCAGGTACTCGGCGACCGCCTCAAGGATCGGCCGCCCGCTCTGGTCGACCAGGGGCAGCGCCTCGGCGATCGCGTACGTCAGGAGTGCGCCGTCCGCCAGCGGGGACAGCTCGGCCCACCAGACGCCGTCCCGGAAGCGGGGGCGCAGGGCGGCGGCGGCCTGCCGGGCGAGGCGGGTCTTGCCGACGCCGCCGACGCCGCTCAGCGTGACGAGGCGGTGCTGTGCCAACCGTCCGCGCAGCTCGGCGAGTTCGCGTCGCCGGCCGACAAGTCCCGTGTCGCTCCCGGGCGGCAGGTCGCCCACCCTCGGTCCCCGCGACTGAGCCACCTTCGCCCCCTGCGTCGTGTCCCGGCGGTTCCGCCCTCCATGCTGCCGACGCCGGGCGGTCGGCGCGCAGGCTGTGGCGAATCGGCCACGGACCGTCATCGAAACTGGCACAGTACCCCCGCACACATGGGCCGTGCGCGAAGAAGACGCACTTCGCCGAACGACCGGGGGGACGCAGTGGAGACACGGCGCAAAGGGCTGGCCGCGGCGGCGGGCGCGCAGTCCGTCGCGGCCTCGGTGGAGCTCGTCGCGCAGGTTCCCTCGTACGGGCTGTCGCTGATCGGGCCGCTCCTTGCCGCCCACCGCCTGTCGGCGCGCGTCACGGCCGTCCTCGGGGCGGTCGCCGTCACCGTGACGCTCCTCGGCGCGTCGTCCACCCGGTCGAGCGCGCTGGGCGTCGCGCTGAACGTCGCCGCGGTCTCGCTGTGGGCGGTGCTCACGGCGCACACCCGCGCACGCGCCGAGCGCGCCCTCGACGACGTGACCCGGCTCGCCGCCACCGCGCAGAAGGCCCTGGCCCGCCCCCTGCCCGACCGCGTCGGCCACGTCGACCTCGCGGCGTACACCCGTTCCTGCGACCCGTACGCCCTGCTCGGCGGCGACGTCCACGACGCCGTGCTCACCTCGGCCGGTCCGCGCCTGCTGCTCGCCGACGTCAAGGGGCACGGGGCGCAGGCGATCCGGGTGTCCGCCGCGGTGCTCGCCGCCTTCCGGCGCGCCGCCGCCACCGAGCCCGACCCGGTCCGGCTCGCCCACACCCTCGACGAGCTGCTGCGCCCCGAGCTGGGTCCTGAGGACTTCGTCACGCTGCTGCTCGCCGACTTCCGCCCCGGCGAGGTCCGCATCGTCAACTGCGGCCATCCGGCGCCGCTGCGCGTCGGCCGCCGCCTGTGCCCGCTCGCCCCGCCGCGGCCCTCGCCCCCGCTGGGCCTCGGCCCCGTCCCGCAGGTGCAGCGCGTCCATCTCTCGGCGGGCCAGCGCCTGTTGCTGCACACCGACGGCCTCACCGACGCCCGCGACGGCGACCGCGTCCCGTTCCGGCTCGACGTCCCCCAGGTCCACGCGGCGCTGGCCGAACCCGCCCTGCCCGACGCGCTTGAGTGCCTGACGGACCTGGTCGTCCGGCACACCGGCGGCGCTCCGCTCGGGGACGACCTCACCATCGTCATCGCCCAGCCCACCCACAGCCTCATGGCGGTGGAGCAGGAGCGGGGCGCACGGTCGCGGCCGGCCAGGCCCCAGCCGTAACCCGGGCGCCGTGTCCGCCGCGTTCGGGTTACGTCCGCCGCGTTCGGGCCGCGTCCGACCCGTCCGGACCGCATCCGCCGAGGTCACGCGCGTCGGCACCAACTCCCTTGTCCTGTCGGGAAATTCTCGTACGCGCAAGTCTTGCGCGGGTGTTTCCGTGGCCCTACTTTCAAGTAACCAAATCTGAAGTGAGGTCGTTTCAGATTGCCGGACGGAGATCTGTCATGCCTATGACAAGGCGCTCGGGAGATCTGTCACGCGTATGACGAAGCTCCTTGGCGGAGCCGCGTCCGGCCGACCCATTCGTGCATCCGAAGGGACCGGAACCATGAACAAGACCTCCGCACCGGCCCGCCTGGCCGCGGCCCTCGCCCTGGCCGCCACGGCGCTCACCGCCGCGGCCGTCCCGGCGCAGGCCGACGAGAAGCCGCGCAGGCAGTACCCCGTCGGCGGCGTCGCCGAGGGCGTGAGCAACTTCTTACTGAGCCCGAACGCGGTGACCGGCGTGAACGACTGGAACTGCAAGCCCGGTTCGGCCCACCCCAACCCGGTCGTCCTCGTGCACGGCACCGGCGTGAACCTCGGCGCCAACTGGGTCAAGATGGGCCCGACGCTCGCCAACGAGGGCCACTGCGTCTACGCCTTCAACTACGGCATGGGCAGCCCGTTCAACTTCGGCGGGCGCGTCGGCGGCCTCACCGGCATCGCCGAGTCCGCCGAGACGATGCGTGCGTTCGTGGACAAGGTGCTCGCGGCCACCGGCGCCAAGAAGGTCGACGTCCTCGGGCACTCCCAGGGCGGCATGATGCCCAACTACTACATCAAGCGGCTCGGCGGCGCGCAGAAGGTCGACCGGCTCGTCGCGCTCGCCCCCACCAACCACGGCACCACCCTCAGCGGCCTGGTGAACCTGGGCAAGGCGCTCGGTGTGCTCGGCATCGTCAACGGCGCCTTCGACCACCTGAACCTGCAAGGCCTCAAGGACCAGCAGGAGGGCTCCGACTTCCAGAAGGCGCTGTGGGCCGACGGCGACACCGTCCCCGGCGTGCGCTACACGGTCATCGCCACCAAGTACGACCTGATCGCGAGCCCGTACGGCAACGGCTTCCTGAAGGGCGACAACGTCCGCAACATCGTCGTGCAGGACCAGTGCCCGAAGAACCCGGTCGGCCACGTCGGCCTGTTCACCGACGGCCCGACGACCCAGAACGTCGTCAACGCGCTCGGCGCGGACAAGCCGGACTTCAAGCCCAGGTGTGAGGACTACGGGCTGCCGCTCTGAGCTGACGGGCCGACGCCCCGGTGCCGGGGGCCGGGGCGTCGGTGTCGGTGTCGGGGAGGCGGGGGCGGGGCCCGGGGCGGTCGCCCCGGCTAGCCCCACCCCCGGCTCAGTTCGAGCACCGCCCCCATGAACAGCGCCGCCCCCACCAGGCACCACGCGAACGTCCGCCGCTGGAGCACCCGGTACGCCTCCTCGTACTCGGCGCGCAGCTCGCGCGAGCGGGCCGCGGTGCGGTCCCAGGCGCGGCGGGCGAGCAGCAGGTGCTCCTCCGTGTAGTGCCGTTCGAGATCCTCGCGCTGGCCGTCCGTGAGCCAGGGGAGCCGGTCGGCGAACCGCTCGGCCGCGGCCCGGCCCTCCGCCCGGGCGGCCTCGACGAGGAGCAGCCCCTCCAGGTCCCGCACCAGCGCCCGCGCGTCGGCCCCGCGCTCGTCCATCGCCGTCACCGCGCGGCCACCTCCTCGGGCTCGGGCGCCGCCGCGAGCCCGGTGTCGGCCGCCGCGATGTCTGGGTGGTGCAGGTCGAACGCGGGCGACTCGCTGCGGATGCGGGGCAGGGAGGTGAAGTTGTGGCGGGGCGGCGGGCAGGAGGTGGCCCACTCCAGGGAACGGCCGTAGCCCCAGGGGTCGTCGGAGGTGACCTGCTCGCCGTACTTC
Organism: Streptomyces sp. RK9; assembly: GCF_045070545.1. NCBI lineage: Bacteria > Bacillati > Actinomycetota > Actinomycetes > Kitasatosporales > Streptomycetaceae > Streptomyces > Streptomyces sp. RK9. The sequence continues at coordinate 1,220,241 of NZ_CP173704.1, forward strand.
GCGGTCTTCCAGATGTTGTAGAAGAACGGGAGGAGGGACAGGCCGAGCAGGAACGAGAAGATCGTGGAGAGCGTGTTCAGGCCGGTGAAGCCCTCCGCCGCCAGATAGTCCGGGATGCGGCGCTGCATGCCGGCCGTGCCGAGCCAGTGCTGCACGAGGAACGTGCCGTGGAAGCCGACGAAGAGCGTCCAGAAGGTGATCTTGCCGAGGCGTTCGTCGAGCATCTTGCCGGTGAACTTGGGCCACCAGAAGTGGAATCCGGCGAACATCGCGAAGACGACGGTGCCGAAGATGACGTAATGGAAGTGCGCGACGACGAAGTACGAGTCCGAGACGTGGAAGTCCATCACCGGTGACGCCAGGATCACGCCCGTCAGACCGCCGAAGACGAACGTGATGAGGAAGCCGACCGCCCACAGCATCGGCGTCTCGAAGGACAGGGACCCCTTCCACATCGTGCCGAGCCAGTTGAAGAACTTCACGCCCGTCGGGACGGCGATCATGAGTGTCATGAACGAGAAGAAGGGCAGCAGGACGCCGCCCGTCACGTACATGTGGTGCGCCCACACCGTCACCGACAGGCCCGCGATGGCGATCGTCGCGCCCACCAGGCCCATGTAGCCGAACATCGGCTTGCGCGAGAAGACCGGGACGACCTCGGAGATGATCCCGAAGAACGGCAGCGCGATGATGTAGACCTCGGGATGGCCGAAGAACCAGAACAGGTGCTGCCACAGCAGCGCCCCGCCGTTCGCCGCGTCGAAGATGTGCGCCCCGAACTTCCGGTCCAGCTCCAGGGCGAACAGCGCGGCCGCGAGCACCGGGAACGCGAGCAGCGCGAGGACGGCCGTGAGCAGCACGTTCCAGGTGAAGATCGGCATCCGGAACATCGTCATGCCGGGGGCGCGCATGCAGATGATGGTGGTGATGAAGTTGACCGAGCCGAGGATCGTGCCGAAGCCGGAGAACGCCAGGCCCATGATCCACATGTCGCTGCCGATGCCCGGCGAGTTCACGGCGCCCGACAGCGGGACGTACGCGGTCCAGCCGAAGTCCGCCGCCCCCTGCGGGGTGAGGAAGCCGCCGACGGCGATCAGCGAGCCGAACAGGTACAGCCAGTAGGCGAACATGTTCAGGCGCGGGAACGCGACGTCGGGCGCGCCGATCTGGAGCGGCATGATCCAGTTCGCGAAGCCCGCGAACAGCGGCGTCGCGAACATCAGCAGCATGATCGTGCCGTGCATCGTGAACGCCTGGTTGAACTGCTCGTTCGACATGATCTGCGTGCCGGGGCGGGCCAGTTCGGCGCGCATGAAGAGCGCCATGACGCCGCCGATGCAGAAGAACGCGAACGACGTCACCAGATACAGCGTGCCGATCGTCTTGTGGTCCGTGGTCGTCAGCCACTTCACGGTTGACCTCATGCCCCGTAGGTGTCCGGAGGGCGGGGCGGCATCACCGTCACCCCCTGCCGCGAGAATCACAGCGGCCGGGTGTGAGGATCGGACGCATGCCGGACACCTACGGTCCATGAGCACGGACGATTCCTTCGCGGCCGCCTACCGCGAGCACTACTGGGCGGTGAGCCGGTTCGTCGCGCGCAGGCTCGACGCGGGGGAGGCCCACGAGGTCGAGGAGGTGGTGGCGGACGTCTTCTCCATAGCCTGGCGGCGCCGCGCGGAACTCCCCGAGGTGCCGCTGCCCTGGCTGTACGCCGTCGCCCGCAACTGCCTGGCCAACACGGTGCGCGGCCTCGGCCGCCGGCGGCGCCTGCTGCACCGCATCGGCCTCAACGAGAGCGCCCACGGCAACCAGGTCGTGGACAGCCCGGACACCGAACGCCCCGGCTCCTGGGTGCACGAGGCCCTGGCCCGGCTCTCCCCCGCCGACCAGGAGGCCCTGCGCCTGACCACCTGGGAGGAGCTGGGCGTCGACGAGCTCGCGGTGGCCCTGGAGTGCAGCCCCGGCGCGGCGGCGATGCGGCTGCACCGGGCCCGGCGCAGACTCCGCGCGGAGATCGACCGGATGCAGATGAACGTGACTGCGGGACGAGCGGGAGCTGAGAGCCGTGACTGACCACCTGGACGACCGGCGCGACGCCCCCGGCCCGGACACCTCCGGCCCGGACGCCGACCTCGACCTGCTGCGCGCCGCCAACCCGGTCTCCGCCACCGCGGGCCCCTGGCGCGACCGCCCCCTGAACGCCGTCGCCGAGCGCGGCCTCAACCAGCTCCTGCACCGCACCCGGGCCCGCCGTGCCCGCCGCCGCGTGGTGCTGTGGGCGGAGGCCGCCGCCGTGGCCTTCGCCGCCGTCCTCGCGCTCACCGTGCCCGACCTGGCCGCCGCGCCCGCCACCGCCGCCGTGCCCGGCGCCCTGCACCCGCGCGACGGCGCCACGCTCACGCTCGACCGCCTCGCGGACCGGGCCGGGGCCGCCGCCCGCGACGGCGGACCGCGGCTGCGCAAGGGCTCCCACGTCCAGACCTGGAGCCTCGCCATGGACGAGGGCCCGGACGCGAAGCGCCCCGTCACGCTGCCCGAGGAGCGGGAGGTCCGCTGGCACCCGGACGGCAGCCGCACCGAACGCGTCAAGGCCGACGGCAAGCTGCTCGGCGAGCGCGTCTTCCCGCCGAGCTGGTCCGACGCCCCGCCCCGGTCCCGCCCACCGCACACCGCGGCGGCCCTGCGCGACTACCTCACCGAGGTCCACGACCCGGGCTTCCCGCGCCGCACCACGCCCGCGAGCACCCAGGAGATCCTGGACGCGCTGCCCTCGCTCCTCGACGCCTGGACGCTCGGCGCCCGGGAGAGCGCCGCCCTGGCCCGGCTCCTCGCCGACAGCGGCGGCCTGCGCCCCGCGGGCACGGTCACCGACCGGCTCGGCCGCTCCGGCCAGGCCTACGTCCACGACTCCCGCGCCGAGCACCTGCGGTACATGCTGATCCTCGACCCCGAATCGGGCGGGCCACTGGGCCTCGAGGTCCTTTTCACCAAGGACCGGCCGCGGTTCGCGGTCGAGGCCGGGGACGTCATGTCGTACAGCGCCTGGCGGCGCTAGCGGACGCCCCGCGGCCGTCAGCGGGTCGCGTGCGCCCGCAGCGTGTCCGTGACCGCCTGCGTGATGCGCCGGATGCCCGGTGAACGCACCGGGCACGGGCGGGACTTGGCGGTCGTGGGGGCCAGACAGAAGTGCAGCGGGTCGTCGGAGCGGTGCAGGGCGGTGCGGTCCCGCTCCGGCTCGGTGCAGTACGCGCGGTGGGCGCGCTCGTACGCCGTGCAGGGCAGCTTCTCCGCCCAGGTGTGGCGGGCGGCGGCGGGGCTGACGGACCTGCCCGCGTCGGACACCAAGTCGCCCGTCGCGGCGGCCTGTTGGCGGTAGAGCGCGTTGACGCGGCGGACCCGGTCCGGGGTCATCGGGTCCGGGCCCTGCGACACCCACACCACCTTGGGCCGCTTGCCGCCCGCCTCGCGCGCGGCGTCGGTGATCTGCCCGGTCAGACGGCGCGCGTCGGCCGCGTACCGGGAGAAGTACCTGCCACGGGCCTTGTCGTACGTGATGCCCTCCATGCAGGGCGTGTAGCCCCAGGCGTTGCCCCAGAACTGAAGGACCACATAGTCGGGCCGCAGCTCGCGCACGAGTGTGGCCGCCTTGTCCTTGTCCGGTACGAGGGAGTCCTTGCCGGTGCCCTCCAGGTAGTCGCAGAGGGTCGTGCCGGAGTAGGGCGCGCTGGTGTAGCGGGCGCCGACCTGGTCGCGCAGGAGGGTGCCGAGGTCGCTCTGGTTCTCCATGGCGAGGGAGTCGCCGAGGTAGAGGACCTCGGGGCGGGTGGCGGGGCGCGTGACGGGTGCGGCCTTCTTGCCGCCGGGCCTTTCGCCCTTGTCGCCGCCCTCGCCCCGGTCGCCCTTCTCGCGGGCGCCGCGGTCCGCCTCCGCGCGGCCCCGGGTGGTCTGCGACGCGCCGTCGGTGGGGTCGCCCGGGGCGGGCGCGGGCGGCGCCCCCTGTCCGCCCTCGCCGTCGGACCCCGGGTCCCCGCACCCGCCGACCAGGAGCGCGCCGAGCAGCACTCCGACCCACCACGCCTTACGCATCCGCAACTCCCGTCCCACCCCACGGAATCGGCCCCCAGGCAAGCACAGGTGGGGCGGCGGCGAAAGTCATGCGTGCGCCGACCGTGCCGGAACGGGGGTGCCGTGGGCCGTGGCGGGGCGCCGTCGGCCGCGCCCCGGCGCCGCCCCGGCCATTACCTCGGGCGTAATCGACCCCCGCGAGCCCGCCCGGCAGTCTTGGGTTCACCGGAGCCCGGGCGGCGCACTCCGCCCGGTCTTCGGGGCACGGGACCCGCACACAGCCCTTGACCCACGACACCGCCGGAGGCGAACACCCATGGCCGCACAGGACGTTCACGAGACCGCCGTCGCCCGCTACTTCGAGGCCTGGAACAGCGCCGACCCCGCGAGCCTGGGCAAGGCCGTGGCCGCCGCGTGGACCGAGGACGGCACCTACACCGACCCGCTGGCCGACGTCGCCGGGCACGAGGGCGTCGCCGCGGTGATCGCCGGGGCCCGGGAGCAGTTCCCCGGCTTCTCGTTCCGCCACACCGGTGCGGTCGACGGCCACCACGGCATCGCCCGCTTCACCTGGGAGCTGGTGTCCGACGCGGACGGCTCGGCGCCGGTGGCCGGGTTCGACGTGATCGTCCTGGCGGAGGACGGCCGGATCCGGGCGGTGCACGGGTTCCTCGACCGGCTGCCGGCCGCCTGAACGGCGCCCGCGCACGCGTGGGGCCCCGGACCGTCCTGGTCCGGGGCCCCACGCGCGTACGGATCGGTCAGGCCTCGCGCGGCGCGACCTCGCCCATCCGGCCCCACCCGTCCATGCCGGGGATCTCGGTGGAGACGATCTGGGGGATCTCGGCGATGGCGTACGACATGGTGTCCATCGCGGTCTTGAAGTGCGCGGACTCCACGTGCGCCGCGCCCGCCTCGCCGTCGCGGAACGCCTCGACGAGGACGAACTGGTGCGGGTTGTCGACGCTGCGCGACCACTCGAAGAACAGGTTGCCCGGCTCCTCGCGGGTGGCCCGCGTGAAGTCGTCGACGAGGTCGAGCCAGTCGTCGCTCCGCTCGGGGCGGACGGTGAACTTTACGGTGATGAAGATCATGGGGGGTCGTTCCCTGGATTGCTGTGCAGTGCACCCATGAACGTACCCCGTCCCCGGGCCTTCGACTACCTGGCGACTGCTCGGCGCCTACCTGGCCACGAACTGGGTGAGTATCGCCTGCACCTCGTAGATGTCGACGCCCTTGGTGAAGGTCTTCTCGATCGGCACGGGGTTGCTGGAGATCCATATCTTCAGCTCCGCGTCGAGGTCGAAGTGGCCCGCGGTCTCGACCGCGAAGTGCGTGATGCTGCGGTAGGGCACCGAGTGGTACTCGACCTTCTTGCCGGTCATGCCCTGCTTGTCGATGAAGACCATGCGGCGGTCGGTGAGCAGGATGGTGTCGCGGATCAGCTTGTACGCGGCGTAGACCTGCTCGCCGTGGCCCATGAGCCGGGCGTAGTCCTGCTGCGCCGACGCCGGGTCGACGGTGTGGGCGTTTCCGAACAGCGCCATGTCAGGCCCCCTCGTGTGACGATGCGTCCGTGTGACGATGCGTCCAGCCACCGTACGTGAACGCCCGCCCGCGGGGCCCGGGCCCCGGACGGGCCCTACCCGCGCTGACGTGCCCTGCGGGCCGGGCGCGGGCTCTCCGCCGGGGTCGCCAGATGCCCGTCCACCAGCCGGTTCAGGGCGCGGAGCAGGGCCGTGCGGTCCGTCGCCGAGAGGGCGCCGAGGGCCTCCTCGTGCACCCGGTCGACGATGCGCTGGCTGCGGGCCGCGACCTTCGCGCCCTCGGCGGTGACCGCGATGATCCGGGCCCGCCGGTCCTGGCTGGAGGGCCGCCGCTCGGCGAGCCCGGCCTCCTCCAGGGCGTCCACGGTCACGACCATCGTCGTCTTGTCCATGTCCCCCAGCTCGGCGAGCTGCGCCTGGGTGCGCTCCTGCTCCAGGGCGTGCACCAGGACGCAGTGCATGCGCGCCGTGAGCCCGATCTCGCCGAGCGCCGCCGCCATCTGCGTGCGCAGGACGTGGCTCGTGTGGTCGAGCAGGAAGGAGAGGTCCGGTTCCGTGCGGGCGGGTGCCATGGCGGTCATGTCGCCAGCGTAGCCGAGAAGACGGATGTGTGCCCGAGATAGATAGTCTGCAACAAAACTATCTGCTACGGTCCTGCACATCGGACGGCCCGGGCAGCACCGGGCCGCGCCTTCGTCAACGGGAGAGCCCATGTCCGCCACCACCACCGCCCCCACCGGTTCCGCCCCGACACCCGCCCCCGCGGCGGCCAGGGAGCCGGATCCGGAGCCCACCGCCCGCCAGAAACGCCTGGCCCTCGGCGTCATCGCCACCGGAATGCTGATGATCATCCTCGACGGGTCGATCGTGACCGTCGCGATGCCGGCGATCCAGCAGGACCTGAACTTCACCTCGGCAGGCCTGAGTTGGGTGGTGAACGCCTACCTGATCGCGTTCGGCAGCCTGCTGCTCCTGGCGGGCCGCCTGGGCGACCTGATCGGCCGCAAGCGGATGTTCCTCGCGGGCACGGCCGTCTTCACCCTCGCCTCGGTCCTCGCGGGCTTCGCGGCCGACCCGGCCACCCTCATCGCGGCCCGCTTCCTCCAGGGCATCGGCGGCGCGATGAGCTCGGCGGTGAGCCTCGGCATCCTCGTGACCCTGTTCAAGGAGCCGCGGGAACGGGCCAAGGCCATCGCGGTCTTCAGCTTCACCGGCGCGGCGGGCGCCTCCCTCGGCCAGGTACTCGGCGGAGTCCTCACGGATGCCCTGAACTGGCACTGGATCTTCTTCATCAACCTGCCGATCGGCCTGGCCGCGCTGCTCCTCGCGCTGCCCGCGCTGCCCGCCGACCGGGGCCTCGGCATCAGGGCCGGGGCGGACGTGACCGGGGCGCTCCTGGTCACGGCGGGCCTGATGGCGGGGATCTACAGCGTGGTGAAGGTCGAGGAGCACGGCTGGCTGTCCACCCACACGCTGGCCATCGGCGCCGCGTCCGCCCTGCTGCTCACCGCGTTCGTGATCCGCCAGACCCGCGCCCGCACCCCGCTCCTCCCCCTGCGCATGTTCCGCTCCCGCAGCGTCACGGGCGCCAACGCGGTCCAACTCCTCATGGTGGCGGCCCTGTTCGCCTTCCAGGTCCTGGTGGCCCTCTACCTCCAGAACGTACGCGGCTACGGAGCATCGGCCACCGGCCTCGCCATGCTCCCCGCCGCCGTGGCCATCGGCGCGGTGTCCCTGGGCGTCTCGGCCCGCCTCAACGCCCGCTTCGGCGAGCGCAACGTCCTCCTGGCGGGTCTGCTCCTGCTCCTCGCCATGCTCGCCCTCCTGGCCCGCGTCCCCGTCCACTCCTCCTACGCCCTCGACCTCCTCCCCGTCATGCTCCTCGCCGCGGGCTTCGGCCTGGCCCTGCCCGCCCTCACCACCCTCGGCATGTCCGGCGCCCGCGAGGACGACGCGGGCCTCGCCTCGGGCCTGTTCAACACCACGCAGCAGATCGGCGGCGCCCTGGGCGTGGCGGTCCTGTCCACCCTGGCCGCCTCCCGCACGGAGAAGACCCTGGCCGCGGGCGGCACCCGCGCGGAGGCCCTGACGTCCGGCTACCACCTGGCGTTCACGGTCGGAGCGGCCCTCCTGGCGGCGGCCCTGGTGGTGACGCTGACGGTCCTGCGCCCGACACGACCGACGCCCGCCCCCGCCCCGACCCCCGCCCCCGACCCCAAGCCCGGAACCGGCCCGGCCCCCCGCCCCCTGACCGACGCCGAAGCCACCGACATCTTCCACAAGCACCCCTTCGGCGTCCTGGCCGCGGTCCGCTCCACCGGCCACCCGCACCTGTCGACGGTCGCCCACCACTGGGACCCCGACACCCGCACCCTGCGCGTCTCGACCACGGCCGACCGCCTCAAGCCCCGCCTCCTGTCCCGCGACCCGCACGCCTCCCTGCACGTGTCCCCCGACCCCTTCACCTTCGCGGTCGCCGAGGGCGAGGCCGAGGTCTCACCCCCCTCGACGACCCCCGGCGACCCCACGGGCCGCGAACTCCTCGCCATGACCCCGGGCTTCCCCGACCCCGAGGACGAGAGGGCCTACCTGGACCAGATGGCGAAGGACCACAGAGTGGTGATCCGGATCCGGGTGTCCCGTGTGTACGGGACGGCGCTGGACGTGTAGGCAGGAGGGACACGCGAGTTCGACGAGGCAAAGGGGATCGACGATGGCTCTCACCCGTGACGAACGCGAGCAGTTCCTGGCCGAGGCGCACATCGCGGCGTTGGCCGTGGACTCGGGGGAGGACGGGCGGGCGCCGCTCGTCGTGCCGATCTGGTACCAGTACGCGCCCGGTGGGGACGTGTGGGTCCTGACGGGGCGGGACTCGCGCAAGGCGCGGCTGATCGGTGCCGCGGGGCGGTTCTCGCTGATGGTGGAGCGGCTGGAGCCGACGATCCGGTACGTGAGCGTCGAGGGGGCCGTCGTGGGCACGGAGGACGCCACGGTGGGGCAGCTGCGGGAGATCTCCGCCCGGTATCTGCCCGCCGAGAAGGTCGACGGGTATGTGGAGATGGCTCTGAAGGAGCACGGCGAGCAGATCGTCATCCGGCTGCGGCCGGAGCACTGGGTCTCGTCGGACCTCGGGTCGGTCTGACGTCAGGTGGCCCGGGCCCCGTCCCCGCGGAACGCGTTCGGTCTTCGGTACTCCTGGGCCAGGGCCACGGCGAGGACGCACACCACCGCCACCAGGTGTTCCCGGCCCGCCAGGTTCGGCTTCAGGAGCGAGCCCACCACCGTCGGCACGACGGTCAGGAGGCACAGGACGGGGGCCCGCACCCGCACCGAGAGGTAGGTGAAGAGGCCCACGACGGCCGCCGACGCGCCGGTGTCCACGTCGTGGGCGTACGCGGCCGGTACCCCTGCGAAGTGGTCGGGGCCGATGGCCACCATGACCCGGGCGCTGAGGGTGCCGGCCAGCGTGGCCGCGTACGCGACGAGCAGGGTGCGTCTCCAGCCGATGAGGAGCTGGGCGAGACCGAGGGACAGGAGCAGGCGGGGCAGGCCGCCCCAGACGGGCTGGTCCCGGGTCGGGACCAGGACGGAGACGGGGGTGCGCAGGAGCGAGAGCCAGAGCGGCTGGTCGGCGCGGACCTCGCTGGCGCGGCGCACGACGCGGTCGCTCGACGGGATCTGCTGGAGCTCGTGCAGGCAGATCATGGCGAGGGCCGCCGCCACGGCCAGGGAGACCCCGGCCAGGCGGCGTTCCCGCAGCTCCCGCCACGCGGCCAGGCAGAGGGACTGCCACTCCGCCCGCAGGACGGCGCGGACGCGGCGGACGGCCCGCACAGCTCGCGGCATCGGCTGACCGTCCTCTTTCCCCACCGCGTCGCGCCGCCCGGCACTTCGCACACATATGTCCGTCGAGGGCCAGGTTAGATCATGCTTGCGACGCCCCGGCCCCTCGCTGCGCCCGCGCTTCGGGCGCGGTCGCTACTTCGCGGCGAACCCCATCATCATGATCGACTTGCGGTCCGAGACCGGGCGGGACAGCAGGTCGGAGCTGAGGTACAGCTTGTTGTGCTTGTAGTGCACCTCCGAGATGAGGGGCGGCAGGGCGGTCGGGCGCGTGGTGGCGTCGAGCAGCAGGGTCTGCTTCATCGTGCGGCCGTGGACGGAGTAGACCCGGGCGTAGGGGCCGCTCTTGTAGACGAGGACGTTCCCGCCGTCCATGCGGAGGGGGAAGATCGGGGCCTCGTCGCCGCCCTTCAGGCGCTGCCCCGTGGTCTTGCCGGTGGCCAGGGAGAACACCACGATGTCGTTGGTCGTCGTGTACTCCTTGTCGCCGTCGCGCCGCGCCGTCGCCACGTACAGCTTGCCGTTCCCGGCGACGATGCCCTTGCAGTCCTCGTTGGTCGACGACGTCCCGCAGGTGTGCATGTACTGGCCGTCCGGCAGCTGGAACTTCGTGCGCAGCTTGCCGCGGTCGTCGAGGGAGAAGATGTCGGACGCGCCGGACGAGGTGATCTCGCCGGAGTCCGTGCCGAGAACCACCGGCCAGGTGGAGATGACGTTCGGGGACTTGACGCCCTCGGGCATCCCGTAGCTCCACTTGGGCTTGCCCGTGGCCGGGTCGAGCAGCTCGACCTTGAACTTCGGCGTGCTCAGCTCACCGCAGGAGCGCACCGCCACGAGCCGGTCGCCGCCGCCGTAGCCGACGTCCCGGCACTTCTCGCCCAGCTTCGGCTTCCACAGGAGCTTGCCGGAGCGCAGGTCGAAGGCGGCGCCGCCGTACAGGCCGGAGAGCGCCACGGTGTTCCCGGCGATCGTGGCCTGGCTGAACTGGGTCTTGTCCTTCTGGTAGCCGATGCCGACCGACTTGGTCCACAGCTTCTCGCCCGTGTCGACGTCGAACGCCATGACCTCGGTGCAGGGCGCGTAGCTCCGCTCGTCGTCCCCGGCCTTCGGTGCCGGCTGGGTGACGACGACGGCTATGTTGCCGTTGCCGAGGTTGGTGGAGCCCGCGCAGGACATGCCGGGCTTGTCCAGCTTCCACACGTCCTTGCCGGTGGCCGCGTCGAGTCCGGTGATCCGCTTGACCGACGCCTTCGCGTACACCTTGTCGGTGAGCCAGGACCCCTTCACCCGATAAGTGCTCGCGCCCTTCGGCAACTTGGGCTGCCCGGCCGCGCCCTTGAAGAAGGCCTTCGGGTCGGCGGGCACCGGCTCCTTCGGCTTCTCGTACGCGGGTCCGGCGCCGTCGGGCCGCTGCTTGCCCGCCGCCTTGTCCTTCGAGCCGTCGTCATCGCCCTGCTGGGTGGCGTACCAGACACCGCCGCCGACGATCAGTGCGACCGCGAGCACCGCGGAGCCGATGATCGCCGCCCGGCCCCGGGAGCGCCCGCCCCCACCCGGTGTCGGGTCCGGCGTGGTCACCGGCTGGGGCGGCCCGAAGCCGCCCGGCTGTGAGTACGGGCCGGGCTGCGCGTACGGACCCTGCTGCGGGTTCCCGCCGGGCTGCCCGTACCCGCCGGGCGGCGGGTCGACCGGCGGGCCGAAGCCGCCCGCCTGGGGCCCCTGCTGGGGCTGCTGGGGCTGCTGGGGCGGCGGCGGCCCGAAGCCGCCGGGCAGGGGCGGCTGCGACTGCGGTGGGGGCGGGTTGGTCATCGTGGCTCCAGGAACGGCGAGGGGACGGCGGTGCGGGCGAGGGCCGAAGCGGCTGCGTCAAGGTCCGCAGCGGCCGCGGGAACGGCTGCGTCAAGGTCCGAACGAGAGCATCCGCCCGTTCCCCTCCTCGCCCGCGGAACCGTGGCTCCTGCCGTCGAGGCGCGTCGGCGTGACGAACAGCCGGCCGTCGGCGTACAGGGTGTTCCCGGCGAACATGAAGACCTCGATCTTCTGCGCGGCGGCGGTGTGCTTCAGGAGCACCTTGGGCTTGCCGCCGCCGGAGGGCAGGAACAGGGTCCGCCCGGTCTCCTCCCGGTACGGCCGCCCGTACACGATCACCCCCTTGCCCTCCCGCGCGCTGACGGTGACGGGCAGAAGCTGCCGTCCCCCGGCCTCGACGGACCACTTGGCCCTGCCCGTGCCGAGGTCGAAGGCGACGATCCTGTTGGGCCCGAGGATCTTCTTGGGCTTGCTCGCGAGGTAGAGGGTGTCGTGGGCGACGACACCCCCGACGCAGTTCTGCACGCCCTCGCCGGAGTCCCCGGCGCCGGTGCACTGCTCGAACTTCTCCTTGCGCCGGTCGAGGTCGATCCACGAGCGCTGCTTGCCCCGCTCGTCGACGGCGGCCAGGGCCCACTTGTCCGGCTCGGCGCGGCTGCGCAGGGCGACGACGACGGGAGCGACGGAGAACACCTTGTCGAGGGTCCAGCCCTTCTTGTTGCGGTACTCCCACTCGGTCTTGCCGGTACGGGGATCCAGCTTGCGCAACCGCCCGTGGGTGAGCTCCGAGCCCGCCGCGCACGACCGCACCTGGAGCAGCGCGGGGCCGCCCGCGACACCGCGCAGGAAGCAGGCGCCCTCGCGCTGGTGCTTGGTCGTGAACAGCCGCTTGCCGTCCCGCATGCGGTAGGCGTGCGCGGTCGAGTCCTGGTCGACCATCACGGTGGAGCCGCTGATCGCCACGTGCGTGGCGGTGGTGCTGTCCTGCGTGCCGTGCTCCTTGAGCTGCTTGTGCCAGCCCTTCTTCCCGGTCCTCAGGTCGATCTGCTGCAGCTGGTCGCACTTGCCCCCGACCCGGGCCTCGCTCTTGGTGTAGACGACGACGACCTTGCCGTCGGGCGAGGGGTTCACCGGGGTGTCGCAGACCTCGCCGGGCAGCCGCACCCGCCACGCCCGCGTGCCGTCGGCCACCTTGAACGCGGTGACCTCGTCGTACTCGGCCTGCGCGACGAGGCCGTCCACGCGCCACAGGTCGAGCAACTGGCCGCCCTTGCCCGGCAGTTTCACGTCGTTGACGGCGAGCCAGGCCTTCGCGTCGCCGGGCTTGCGTCCCGCGTTGACGTCGATCTGGCCTGCCGACCCGGTGCCCTTGCCGCCGTCGTCGTCGCTGCCGTCGCGCGGGGGCGCCGACTCGCGTCCGTCGCGCGCGGGCTTGTCCGAGTCCTGCGCCACCGGCTTGCGGGAACCGTCCTTGTCCCCGTCACCGTCTCCCCGCGTGAGCACGAAGACGCCGGTGCCCACGAGCACCAGGGCGAGGGCGCCGACGCCGGCGATCAGGGCACCGCGCCTGCGGGGGCCCGCGGGCGGCGGTCCGGCCGGGGGCGGGAAGGGCGGCTGGGCGGGGGGCTGTGGCAGCGGCTGGGCGTAGGGGTTGCCGGGGACCGGCTGGTGTGCCGGTGGGCGACCCGACTCGGGCTCATGACTGACCATGGCAGAGAGTGTGTCCCAACCAACGGACTTTTTAGAGACTTTTTCTAGAAAAAGTTTCCGATGCTGGATCTGAACTACGCTGTTCCGCATGGCGCCTAAGCAGCAGCGTGGCGAGGCCACGGTCGACCTGCTCCTGGACACGGCCCTGCGGGTGTACGCGGCATCGGGACGGCAGGGATTCACGGTCAACGCGGTCACGGCCGCGAGCGGCGTCAGCTTCGGCAGCCTCTACCACCACTTCGGCAGCTTCGACGGACTCGCCGCCGCGCTGTACATCCGCTGTCAGGACCAGCTGTGCGACCCCGTGGTGGCCGCCGTCACCCGCTGCCGCACCGCCCGCACGGGCGTCCAGGCCTTCGTCAAGGCGTACTTGGACTTCACCCGCGAACACCGCGACGTGGCCACCTTCGTGCACGCCTCCGCGTACTCCCGCTATCTCGCGGCCCACGCCAAGGAGGTCGCGGCGGCCAAGGAGACCAAGTTCGCCGCCATCGCCTCCTGGATGTACGCCCGCGTCGCCGCCGGCGAGGTGGCGGTGCTTCCCGACCAGATGATCGAGGTCCTGCTCCTCGGCCCGGTCGCGGAGACGGCCCACCGCTGGCTCTCCGGCACCTACGAGGTGGATCTGGACGAGGCGGTGCGGGTCCTGCCGGACCGGATCTGGCGGTCGCTGCGGGCGGACTAGGCGCCGGAGGCCGGGTCGTCCTTCGCGGGAGCCGGGCCGTCCGCCCCGTCCGCTGCGGCAGCCGCGCCGCCCGCCGCCTCGCTCGCCGCCCGCCGGTACTCCGCGTTGATCCGCTGGGCCTCCTCAAGTTGGTCCTCAAGGATGACGATGCGGCACGCGGCCTCGATGGGGGTGCCCTGGTCGACGAGTTCACGGGCGCGGGCGGCGATGCGCAGCTGGTAGCGGGAGTAGCGCCGGTGGCCGCCCTCGGAGCGGAGCGGGGTGATCAGGCGGGCCTCGCCGATGGCCCGGAGGAAACCGGGGGTGGTGCCGAGCATCTCCGCTGCTCGGCCCATCGTGTAGGCGGGGTAGTCGTCGTCGTCCAGACGACCACTGAGGGGGATATCTGCTGTCATGTCACCTCGTTGTGCAACGCGTCGAAGGGCCCCGATGCCGTACGGCACCCGGGACCCCGAACGAATTCAACACCATGCGTCGCCCCCGCCGCCCCGGCGACTTTCCGGTTACGGCCCGGCCGGGGCCGTACGCGGGGTGGGGCCGGGACGGGCCGCTGAATAGAATCCGCTGTCATGTCGAACCCTGACGAGCTGCTCGTCAACATCTCCGCCATGGTCGAGTCGGAGCAGAGCAACCAGATGTCGCTCACCGTGGTCGTCGCGGGTGCCGTGCTCACCGGCCGCCTCGCTCCCGAACGCGTGTGGAGGCAGCGGGTCTCCGAGGTCCTGAAGGACTCGGACCGCCTCGGCCCGTTCTCCGACGTCTTCGCCGGTCACAGCGCGCCGGTCCGGTCCGTCCCGGACTCCGGCGACACCGGCGGCACGGCGCCCACGCATCTGCACTTCCACCTCGCCCGGATCCTCCAGGGCAGCGTGGGGATCCCCGAGACCGGGGGCATGTACCGGGTCGCGATCAAGGACGTCAGCGCCTGGACCGTGGGTGACCTCAGCTACTCCGACCAGTGATCACGCGGGCCGTGTGGCCGGCCGCATGAAGGAAGGGCCCCGCCGACGTCTGCCGGCGGGGCCCTTCACAGCTTGCGAGCGCCTGCTCACGCCTCCGGCGCGACGGGGCCGGGGACGGGGCCGCCGAGCAGCGCCGAGGCGTTCGCCACGGGGGCGAGGGGCTGCTGGGGCGCGGGCTCCTGGGCGCTGCGGCAGGTGAAGCCGAGCCGGGTCATGGCCCGGGTGACCTCGCCGCTGGTGAAGTCGCGGCGGTCCTGGCGGGTGATGACGGCGCCGACCTGCTTGGCGGGGTAGTTGCGGCGGCCGATGATCACGTACTCGCCGCCGGTGACCGGCTCGGGCTCGACGTCCTTCATCGTGGCCAGCACTTCGCTCTTGGAGAGGTCGAACGGGAACCTGGCGATGACGCAGCGCATGATGCCTCACAGACGGGGAGAGAAGGGGCTGAGCGGGGCTACGGGCTGAGCGGTCCTGACGGGGCCGGGTGGCGAGGGGGCCGGGCGGCCCGGGCGTGGCTGCGGGTCCACCGGGCCACGGGGCCCTCAGGGAGACTCTAGGGCCTGTCCGGCGGGCCGACCCTGGGTCCTCGGGGATGCGGACCTGTTCCGACCGCCGCGGCCGCGGCGCCCACGGGGTGTGGAGGAGGCGCTGCGGCGGGGCCGCTCGGGGGCGGGCGCGCGGATCACGACGGGGATCCCGGACGGCTCCCTGGCTCCGGTGATGCGGCTCAACTCGGCCTCGCCGGAGCGTACTTCGGTGGTCTGCGCGGTGACGCCCGCGGACGCCATCAGGCGGCTCATCGCGCGCCGCTGGTTCGGGGTCACGAGGGTGACGACGCTGCCGGACTCCCCTGCGCGGGCCGTGCGGCCGCCGCGGTGCAGATAGTCCTTGGGGTCGGTGGGCGGGTCCACGTTCACGACCAGGTCGAGCTGGTCGACATGGATGCCGCGCGCGGCCACGTTGGTGGCGACGAGCACCGACACGTGCCCGTCCTTGAACTGGGTGAGGGTCCGGGTGCGCTGCGGCTGGGACTTCCCGCCGTGCAGCGCGGCGGCGCGGACACCGCTGCTCAGGAGGTCCTTGGTGAGCTGGTCCACCGCGTGCTTGGTGTCCAGGAACATGATCACCCGGCCGTCCCTGGCCGCGATCTCCGTGGTGGCCCGGCGCTTGTCGGCGGCGCGCACGTGCAGCACGTGGTGGACCATCGTGGTCACCGCCCCCGCGGACGGGTCGACGGAGTGCACCACCGGGTCGTTCAGATAGCGCCGCACCAGCAGGTCGACGTTGCGGTCGAGGGTGGCGGAGAACAGCATCCGCTGCCCCTCGGGCCGCACCTGGTCGAGCAGCGCCGTGACCTGCGGCATGAAGCCCATGTCGGCCATCTGGTCGGCCTCGTCGAGGACGGTGGTCGTGACCTGGTCGAGGCGGCAGTCGCCCCGGTCGATGAGGTCCTTCAGGCGCCCGGGCGTCGCCACGACGATCTCCGAGCCGCCACGCAGCGCGCTCGCCTGGCGGCCGATCGGCATCCCGCCGACGACGGTGGCGAGGCGCAGCCGCAGCGAGCGGGCGTAGGGCGTGAGCGCGTCGGTGACCTGCTGGGCGAGTTCACGGGTGGGTACGAGGACGAGTCCGAGCGGCTGCCGGGGCTCGGCGCGACGGCCCGCCGTGCGGGCGAGCAGGGCCAGGCCGAACGCGAGGGTCTTGCCGGAGCCGGTGCGGCCGCGGCCGAGCGCGTCACGGCCTGCGAGGGTGTTGGGCAGGGTGGCCGCCTGGATCGGGAACGGCACGGTGACGCCTTCCCGGCCGAGCGCGGTGAGGAGTTCCGCGGGCATCTCCAGGTCGGCGAACGCCTCGACGGCGGGCAGCGCGGGGGTGATCGTCTTCGGCGGGGCGAACTCGCCCTGGAGCGCCGCGCGTTGCCGGGCGTGGCCGTTCGGCCGGGACGGGCCGCCGGCGCGGCCGTTGGAATTCGGTCGGCCGGAGCCGGTGCGGCCCGTGGAATTCGGGCGGCCGGAACTTCCGGTTCGGGTACGGGTGTAGCGGTCGCCATTGCGGGCGCGGTTCATGCGGGGCCTTCCTCGATGTGGCACGTATCGGCAGGTATCAAGGAATTCCCGCAGCACAAGGGGCGGCGCAGAGAATCGCAAGAACGAGCCAAGAGTGGCGGGTTTTTTCCCGCGATAATTCGCCGAGAACGCAGCGAGCTGGGGCCCGCACCCCAAGGTGCGGGCCCCAGCTGCGAAGTGCGTGTATCCGCTGCGTCAGGCGGGGACGATGTTCTCCGCCGTCGGGCCCTTCTGGCCCTGCGCGATGTCGAACGTCACCTTCTGGCCCTCGAGCAGCTCACGGAAGCCCTGGGTGGCGATGTTCGAGTAGTGGGCGAAGACGTCGGGGCCGCCGCCGTCCTGCTCGATGAAGCCGAAGCCCTTTTCCGAGTTGAACCACTTCACGGTACCGGCAGCCATTTTATTCTCCTTCGGGGCGGTGCTCGGAGCCCGCCCTGTGCGGACCCCGTGTCGCCGTGATGACCCCGTCGGAAAGATGAACCGTTTTCGGGAACCACAACTGCAACTGAGATCGACCGTAGCACGGCAGGTCCTGGAAACGGTGGGAAAAGGAATTGCTCCGGCTGCCGTGCGAGGAATCCTCAACGCGCCTCGCCGCAATTCCTCATGCCGCCGCGACAGATATTGTCCCGCCGGGATCTCAGCGGCCGCCGCCCGGCCGTCCGTCCCGGCGGCCGCCGCCCGGCCGTCTCAGAGGCCGAACTCCTGCGGGGACAGGCCGAGTGCGGCGCACGCCTCGCGCAGGACCTGCTCCTCGGCCGGGGCGACATACCCGTCCGCACCCGCGACGACCAGGCCGGTCTGCACGACCGCACGGGCCTCCGTCTGCTTCTTGGACGCCTTGGCGATCTCCTGCATGACCTCCGTCTTGCCCTGCTGGAAGTTGAACGCCAGCTGGTCCACGTGCTTGTTGAACCGCTGGCGCAGCTGCTCCGGCGGGAAGTTCTGCAGCACGTCGTTCTGCAGGATCAGCGACTCCACGTGCTGCCGCTCGGCCGGGTCGACCTGGCCGTCGGCGGCCGCGACCAGGGCGCACATGGCCATGCTCGCGTCGCGGTACGAACCGCTCTTCAGCTCCGTCTTGAGGGACGTGAGCTGGGACTTGAGCGCGCTGATCAGCTGAGCCTTCGAGCCGCCGGAGGACCCGCCGGGCCGACCGCTGCCGTGCCCGCCCGAGCTGCCGCCCGAGCGCGAACCCTGCGCCTGCTGCAGACCCTTGGCCTGCTCCTTGAGCTTGTCCCACATAGCCATCCGTGCCACCTCAGCTTCTGCCATGTAACCGCTCGTGCGCGCGCGTTCCGCGCGTCCTTCTGCCAACGCCCTCACGTTCCCCGAAGTTCCAGTGTCAGTACAGCGCGGACCAGGACTCGGTACAGCTCGGGAAAAACACCTGACAGGGCGCGGGGCGGGGCCGTACCATCCCTCGCGATGACGACTCACTCTGTTGACAGATTGGGGGACCCGTCCGCGCAAGGTGAGTGCTGATGCTCACCGACATCGCGAACGGGCACACCCGCCCTTCCCTCCGGCGCCCCTTCGACCGGCGCCCGTCCTTCTGGCCGCGCGTACGCGAGTTCGCCGTGCCGCCCGCCATGATCGAGACCGCGACCGCCCGCCGCCGTGCCGGTGACTGGGCCGGGGCGTGCGCCGCCGCGGGCGTCGACGTGGACCTCAGCCCGCGCTCCCTGACGCGCACGCACGGCCGCGAACTCGCCGCCCGCGTCCGCGACGACCTCCGCCACCTCGCGCCCGACCTGCTGCGCTGGCACCTGCCGAGGATCGCCCCGGACGGGTTGCTGCGGCCGGGGCTCACGATTCCGCTCGCTCGGTACGACATGGGGGACTTCCCGTACGGCACGGGGGAGCCCCGGTACGACACGGGCGCGTGGGGCGGCGCGGGCGCCCCGCACCCGGTGCACCTGGTGGTCCGCACGCCGCCCGCGTGGGCGGACGCGGGGCAGCGGGTCAGCCTCGCGCTGTGGGACGGGTCCCGCGCGGGGCCCGGTGCCCTCGGCCACCAGGACCCGCCCTCGCCCCGGTCCCCGTACCCGCGTGCGCGGCCGTACCCGCACCCCCACCCGTATCCCAGCCGACGGTTCCGGCTCGACCTGCACCGGCACCTGTGGGACGCGCGCAGGGCCGGTGAGCTGCGCGTACGCTCCGGGGCCGACCGGACGCCCGCCGACTCCCTCTTCCTCGCCGACCTCGAACTGCCGCCGCCCGCGCCGCCCGCGCTCGGCTGCGCCGTCGACCGCTGGGCCGCCGAGGCGGAGATCCTGCTGCGCGCCGAGGGGCGGGCCGACGGGGTGTTCGCCGTGCGGCTCGGGGGCGGGCGGCGGGTGGTGCTGCGCCTGGACGGGGCGGACGGGGCGGGCGGGGCGGGCGGGGTGGAGGTTGTGGGCGACGGGGGCGGCGGACGTTCCGGTGGTCGGGCCGAGGGGCGTGTCGGCGGGCGTGGCGAGGGCCGTGCCGGCGGGCGTGGCCAGGACCGTGCCGCGCCGCCCGTCCTGCCCGATGCCGCCACCTGGGTCCTGCCCGACCTCGACCTGCTCCGCACCGGTGCCCTCGACGCCGACAGGCTGCACCCCCTCGTCGCCTCGGCGCTCGTACCGGACCGCCCGCTCGAACCGCCGTCCCGCACCCCCGACCGGGCCGGCGACCCGCGCGTAGTGGACTGCCGGGGCGCCCGGCACCGCATCGGACTCGTCGACGGTGTCCTCGCCGCGCTCGACCACGACCCGGTCGAGGTGCGGCGCGAGGAACTCCTCGTCGCCCTCGGCGGACCCCCGCTGCCGTGCCTGCGCGCCATCGACGAGGCCCACCGCCGCCCCGACTGCCTCACCGGCGTCCGCGAACGCCTCGACCACGGCGACACCGCCGGCGCGCTCGCCGTCGTCGAGGGCCTGCTCGGCCCCGAGGCCGTCCTGCGCGCGGGCCCGCTGCGGGACGAGCTGGAGGCCGCGGCGGCGCGGCGGATCACGTACGGGCTCTTCCGGGCGGGGCTGTTGGGCGCGGGGGCGAGGGGTGGCGGTGGCCCCGGGACCCGGCTCCGTCCCGGCCGGGGCCGGGCCCGCGATCGCCGCGCGCAGCCGCGCCGCACCGCCGCGTACTGACGCGCCCTCCCTCTTTCTCGCTTGCGGTCGGCCGCACGTGGCCGACCACCGAACCCAAAGGTGATGACACATGCCCACATGCACGCCGTCCGTCCTGCCCGCGCTGTCCGCCTCTTCGGCCGGTACCACCGACACCACCACTCAACTCGACGTCGCCGCCGACCTCTTGACCCTCCTCCGCGACACCACCACCGAACCCCGCCCCGACATCCAGCTGGAGGCCCTGACCCTGGCCGTGGCCGCCGACCTGCCCGTGCTCCTGTGGGGAGAGCCGGGCATCGGCAAGACCGCCGCGCTGACCCAGCTCGCCGCGTCCCTGGGCCTCCCGTTGACCACGGTGATCGCCAGCGTGCACGAGCCGTCGGACTTCTCGGGGCTGCCCGTCGTCGGGGACGACCCGGCGGAACAGGGCGTCCCCATGGCCCCGCCGGACTGGGCGGTGCGCCTGGTGAGGGCGGGCCGGGGGCTGCTGTTCCTCGACGAGCTGTCCACCGCGCCCCCGGCCGTGCAGGCGGCGCTGCTCCGGCTCGTCCTGGAGCGCCGCATCGGCACCCTCCAACTTCCGCCGGACGTACGGATCGTGGCCGCCGCCAACCCCCGCTCGTCGGCGGCCGACGGCTGGGAGCTGAGCCCGCCCCTGGCCAACCGGTTCGTCCACCTCCAGTGGACCCACGACCACGAGGTCGTCGTACGCGGACTCGGCGGGACCTGGCCCCGGGCGACCCTGCCCCGGCTCGACCCCGGGAAGCTGCCGGAGGCCGTGGAGTTCGCCCGGCGCGCGGTGTGCGGACTGCTGGCCGCGCGCCCCGCCCTCGTGCACCGGCTGCCGAGCAACGAGACGCGCAGGGGCGGTCCTTGGCCCTCGCCGCGGAGCTGGGAGATGACCCTGCGCCTGATCGCGTTCGCGACCGCGGCGGGCTCGTCGCGGGAAGTGCTCGCCCTGCTCGCCAGGGGCACGGTGGGGGACGGGCCGGGTCTCGAACTCCTCGCCGGGATCGACCGGATGGACCTCCCCGACCCCGAACTGCTGCTCGCCGACCCGGCCGTCGCCGAACTGCCCGAGCGCGGCGACCTGCGCCAGGCCGCCCTCGACGGCGTGGTGGCCGCGGTCCGCAACCGCCCGGACCGGGCCCGCTGGGACGCGGCCTGGGCGCTGCTCGTCCGCGCCCTGGAGACCGGCGCCCCGGACCTGGTCGTCGTACCCGCTACCACGCTGGCGTCGCTGCGGCAGGAGGACTGGGACGTACCGGAGTCGATCGAGCGGCTTGCCGGAGCGGTGTCGCTTTCGCAGCGGGCGGACCGGGCGAGGGGCGGGACGAAGGCGGCGAAGGCGGGGACGGGGGCCGGTGCGGCGACGGCGCCTGCGGCGAGGGCGGCGCGATGACGGCGACCTCACCGAACCCCGACCTCGCGGACGCGCGGCCCCTTCCCCTGGACCGCGACAAGCTCTTCGCCGCCCGGCTGCACGCGGCACGGGTGCGGCCGTACCTGGCGACGGCGCTGTTCGCCCTGCACGTCGTCGAGTCGCGGGACGTGCCGACGATGGCCGTGGACCGGTACTGGCGGGTCTACGTCTCGCCGCACTTCGTGGCCCGGACGCCGGTCGCGGAGCTGGCCGGGGTGTGGGTGCACGAGGTGTCGCACCTGCTGCGCGACCACCACGGGCGCGGGGACCGGGTCGCGCGGGAGCGGGGCCTGACCGGCGCGGGGGACAGGCTGCGGATGAACATCGCGGCGGACTGCGAGATCAACGACGACGTGTACGGGGACGGGCTCGCGCGGCCCGAAGGGGCCGTGCGGCCGGAGACGCTGGCGCTGCCGCCGGGGGAGCTGATGGAGGACTACCTGCGGCAGTTCCGGCTCGGGCCGCGCACGGCGGACCTGTCCTGGCTGGACTGCGGCAGCGGCGCCGACGGCAGGGAACGGGACTGGGACCTCGGCCCGGAGGGCGCCCACGGCCTGAGCGCGCAGGAGCGGGACGCCGTACGGTTCCGGGTGGCGCAGGGCCTGAACGGGCGTCCGGGGAAGGCGCCGAAGGGGTGGAAGCGGTGGGCGGAGGAGGCGTTCCATCCGCCGCAGCCCTGGCGGGAGTTGCTGGGCGCCGCGGTGCGCTCGGCGGCGTCCGGGCCGGGTGCGGGCGCGGACTACACGTACGGGCGTCCCGCGCGGCGGTCGGCCGGGGTGCCCGGCGTGCTGCTGCCCAGCCTGCGCCGCAGGCCCCCGCACGTCGCCGTGGTCGTCGACACGTCGGGTTCCGTCAGCGACGCCGAACTGGGCAGCGCGCTCCTGGAGGTGGCGGCGATCGCCCGCGCCGTGGGCGGCCGCAGGGACCTGGTGTCCGTGCTGCCCTGCGACGCGTCGGCCCGCATCGTCCACCCCCTGTGCGCGGGCGAGGGCATCCCGCTGATCGGCGGCGGGGGCACGGACCTGCGCACGGGTTTCGCCCGGGCGCTGCGGACCCGGCCACGGCCGGACGTCGTCGTGGTCCTCACCGACGGCCGGACGCCGTGGCCGAGCGCTCAGCCGTCGTGCCGGACGGTGGTCGGCCTGTTTCCCCGCCCTCGCCGCGACACCTCGACACGGGACGAGAGCGACCCCGACTACGTACCGGACACACCACCGGAGTGGGCGCGGGTGGTGGAGATCGGATAGCGGGCGGTTACCCGATATCCTTTCAGCTGCCGCCGAGTTTGATCGCCACGTCGGTGACATCCAGCGGGAATTGATCGATGACGGTCGCCTCACCGGTGAAGACATTCACGCTGTAGAAGGACGGGCCTTCCGCCCCGTACGGGGTGAGGGAGGCGAAGGCGATATTCGAGGTGGTCTTGCCGCCTGTCAGATAACTGAAGATGTCCAGACCGGAATCCGCGCCCGCGTCGAGGGTCAGGGAGCCGGTCGGGGCCAGGGTGCCGTTGTTGGCGGGCGACTGGATGACGACCTGGTCGGACGTGGTGTTGACGTCGAACAGGGTGGTCGCGGTCGCGCCGTTGAGGTCGTTGTTGGTGTACGCGGCGGCGGTGACGCCCCGGGCGGGGGAGGGGCTCGGCGGGGTGGTGAGGATGCCGTCCTCCTCGGTGGTGCCGTTGCCGAGGTTGTGCCGCAGGTTCTGCGCGTTGTCGCTGATGACGCGGAGCCGGTCGGCGGCGGGGTTGAAGTCGACGCCGAACTTCGTTCCGTACAGGGCGATCTGCAGCTGGGACACCTTGGTGACCTCGACGTCCGGGACGTCCGGCGGGGTCTTGATCGTGTAGATCCCGCCCTGGTCGCCGACGCCGTACAGCAGCCCGTTCTGCACCCGGTAGTCGATGCCGATCAGCCTCGTGTCTCCCTTGAGCCCCTTGATGATCTTGACCCAGTCGAGTTGGCCGGGCTTGTCGGTGGTGAACGTGGCCATGCGGGTGCCGTTCACGAGGATGCCGAAGGCGCGGAGGCTCGGGGTGGCGGCGGGGCTCTTGGTGGCGGTGGTGGCTCTGGTGCTCCCCGCCGGGTCGGGGGCCGAGCTGGCGCCCGGCGCGGCGACCAGGAGGGCGGCGCAGGCGGCCGACGCGGACAGGGCGGCCACGATTCTCGTGCTCTTCCTGGACCTGGTGGTCCGCGTCCTGGTTCTGAGATCGCGTCTCATTGATTTCCTCCCGAATGAAGAGGGCCGGACGGACGTGAATATGGCTCTGGTATGACCGGACCCCCCATTAAGCCCGCGCCGTCGGCGCCCCACAAGCGAAGAGAACGACATGCCCGTCGCCGCCGGAAAACTTTGCGCACCCTGATAAATGCACAACGCGAATCCCGTGCGAATTCACCCCCGACTCACGCGAAGTGACAAACCCCGTCCGGATCTGACCTGTCGATCAATTCGACGGGAATGGCATGCTCCCGGCCATGGGCGACCTCTTCGCGGAGCTGGCCCGGCGCGCGTCGAGCAGCGCCCGCCGGGAGGTCGACGCGTACGCGCGCGAGATCCCGGAGTTCGGGATCCTGGACACGGACGCCCGGGCCAGGGCGGAGACCTTGGAGTACGCGGTGTGGCTGCGCCGCCGGACGGGTGAACTGGCGCCCACCAACGACGAGTTGACCCCCTCCGACCTCACCGCCATCGCCGCGATGGGCGAGGCCCGGGCCGCCACGGGCCTGTCCCTGGAATCCCGCCAGCGCGTCCTGCGCCTGCACACCGCGCTGATGCTGCGCGAGGTCAACGAGGCGACGGACGCCCAGCGCGACGGCGACGCCGACGAACTCGTCCGCCTCCTCGGCTGGTTCGCCGCCCAGGGCGAACGCGGCATCGAGGCCTACTGCCAGGGCTTCGTCTCCGCGCTGCGCCACCGGCTCCCGTACGTCGACCAGGTCGCGCTCCTCGTCAAGGCCCTCCTGTCCGGCGACCCCATGGCGGCCGAACTCGCCCGCGCCGTCGGCATGGAGATGCCCGCGTACTGCGCGGTGACGGTGATCCGGGTCCCGGGCCCGCCCGGCACCCCGGGCGCGGAGCGGGCCCGGGGCCCGGAGGGCGAGATCGAGGCACTGATCAAGGAGCACCAGACCCCCCTGATGTGGTCCCCACCGACGGAGTCGATCCCAGGCGAACTGATAGCCCTGACCCCACTGCCCCCCATGGCCCCCGCGCCCGCAGCCCCACCCGCAGCCCCACCCGCCCCCACACAACCAAAAGAAGTCCTCACCCTCATCCAGGACTTCGCCCGGTCCCTCCCCACCCCCTGCGCCGCAGGCACCACCACGGCCGACCTCCCCGACCTGCCCACGGCCCTCGACCGAGCGAGACGCATCAGCAGGGCGGCCCCCCTGCGACGAACCCCCATCCACCCCCACACGACAGCCGACGTCTTCGTGGAACTCGCCGTTGCAGACGTCCCGTTCGTCGACGCCTGGCTCCACACCCTCGCCCACCGCCTGGCCCCCGGCCCGGACCTCCTCCTCACCCTCGACGCGTACTACACCCACGACATGAACCGCACGACCACGGCAACGGCCCTCAACGTCCACCCCCGCACCCTGGACTACCGCCTGCGCCGCGTACGCGAACTGACGGGGCTCGCACCGGGGTCGACGCGGGGGGTGCGGGTGCTCAGTTCGGTGGTGCGGAGGGGGTTGTCGGGGGCTTGGGGGTGAGAGAGGCCGCGATTGCTCCGGCGCGTGCACGGGGGCGTGGAGTCGACTAGCTCGCACTTCAACGCGCCCATTCAGGCCCGCATGTACGCGAGGACGCGGAGGGGAAGCCGGGGCGGTAGCCGCTGAGGGGCGGCCGTCGGCGGCCGGCACATATGCGTGAGGGTGCCGACACCGTGGTCGGCACCCTCACCTCTGTGCTGGACCTGGCTCAGCCGAGCCGCAGCGCCTCCCGCACAGTCGTGAACAGATCCGTCTGGTTCGTCACCCCGAGGACCCGGTACGCCTGCGGGCCCTGGGCCGCGATGCGGACCTGGGTGCCGGTGTGCTCCTGGGACTGGCCGGGGGTGTTCGTGGAGTAGTTGACCTTGAGCTGCTGGCCCTCGTTGGTGACGAGGGTGGAGGAGAGGCCGGGGGGCTGGGCCTCCAGGGGCACGATCTGGCTGGTGTGGGCGTGGTCGGCGGTGGTGACGACCAGGGTGTCCGGGTGCTTCTTGGCGTAGTCGCGGGCGACCTTCACCGCGCGGTCGAACGCCGCGGTCTCGCCGATCTGGCCGCACGGGTCGGCGGCGTGGTCCTGCTTGTCGATCGAGGCGCCCTCGATCTGCAGGAAGAAGCCCTGCTTGCTGTTGCCGCTCTTCTGCTTGGCCTCGAGGAGCTTGAGGGCCTTGCTCGCCTGGTCCTTCAGCTCCGGAGTGCCCGACGGACGGCCCGGGTTGGACGTCGTGCAGCGCTGCGGGTCCGTGCCGCCCTTGGTCGCCGCCTTGCCCGTCCACTCGACGGGCACGTTGCCCGGCGCGAACAGGCCGAGCACGGGCTTGCCGTTCCCGACCGACTTGACCTTCTTCAACTCGCGGTTGTTCGTGACGACCTGGTAGCCGAGCTTCTTCGCCTGCTCCGTGACGGTCAGCCCCTTGTACCTGCCGTCGGTGACCTTCTGGTCGAACCGCTGCTTGCCGCCGCCGAGGAGCACGTCCACCTTGTGGTTGACGCTCTGCTCGGCGATCGAGCCCGGCCCGCCCTTGGCGATGGTGTCCTTCGGGCACTTGGCCATGTCGGCCGGGCCCTGGCAGCTGCGGTCGGTGGCGTGCGAGGCGAGCACGGCCGGGGTGGCGTCGGTGAGTTCGGCGGTGGTGACCGAGCCGGTCGCGTAGCCCTTCTTCTGGGCCAGCTCCAGGATCGTCGGTACGGCCTTGTCGGTGCCCGGCGTCTTCGAGATGCGCCCGTTGACCGTCTTCACGCCGGTGGCCCAGCCCGAGCCGCTCGCGGCGGAGTCGGTGACGTAGTCGGGCGAGCCGTCCTTGTGCACCGCGTACGTCGTGTACGCGCCCGTCAGCGGGAACTTGTCCATGTTCAGGCGGCCGTTCGCGCCTACCGTGTAGTCCCGGGCGAGCGTGATCTCCGAGTCGCCCATGCCGTCGCCGATGAGCAGGATGACGTTTTTCGCCTTCCCGCCCTTGATGGCCCGCTGGGCCTGGTCCTCGGTGTCGGACGCCCCCGCCGACGCGGTGAGGGTCACGGCCGCCGCGGTGGCGGCGGCCACGGAACCGGCAGCTATCAGGCGACGACGGGACAGACGCGGTCCGGCCATGGAGAACTCCTCAAAACGTGCTTTGTCACGTGCTTGTACGGTGCAGCCACCTCACCAGCGCCACATGAACCGGACGGGACGTACCGGTGCTTTCTTGATGACCTGAGGGCGACGTGACGCCTGCCGTCGGTGGGAGGGGGCTCTCCGGCTTCGGTGCATGTGTCGTCACCCATTGAAATGGTGATGCATGACGCCCACCTGACGCATACTCCTCGTACGTCACCGTCTTGACTGGTGACGTCGCCCATGCAAAAGTCAGTCACCGGGCAAGCCGGTGTACGTGGATTCGTGGACACGCGGAGGAATACGCATGATCAGCAGGCGTGGCTTCAGCAAGGGTCTCGGGCTGGGCGCGGGGGCGACGGCCGCGTCGCTGGCAGGCGTGCGGGGCGCGTCCGCGGCCACCCCCGGCACGACGTCCACCGCCGCCCCGAGGGCCACACCCGCCTTCCCCCGCCTCAAGCACGTCGACGCCGGCCTGCTGCGCGTCGCCTACGCCGAACTGGGCCCCGCCCGCGGCCCCGTGGTCATCTGCCTGCACGGCTGGCCGTACGACATCCACAGCTACGTCGACGTCGCCCCGCTCCTCGCCGAACAGGGCTACCGAGTGATCGTCCCGTACCTGCGCGGCCACGGCCCGACCCGCTTCCGCTCCGCCCGGACCTTCCGCAACGGCCAGCAGTCGGCCATCGCCACCGACATCGTCGCCCTCATGGACGCCCTCAAGATCGAGAAGGCGGTCCTCGCGGGCTTCGACTGGGGCTCCCGCACCGCCGACATCATCGCCGCGCTGTGGCCCGACCGCTGCAAGGCCCTCGTCTCGGTGAGCGGCTACCTGATCACCAACCTCGAAGCCAACCAGAAGCCCCTGGCCCCCGCCGCCGAACGCACCTGGTGGTACCAGTACTACTTCGCCACCGAGCGCGGCCGCCGCGCCATGGAGGACAAGGCCCTGCGCCACGACCTGACCAGGTTCGTCTGGGACACCGTCTCCCCGACGTGGGACTTCGACGACGCCACCTTCGAGCGCACCGCCGCGGCCTTCGACAACCCCGACTACGCGGCCGTGGTCATCCACAACTACCGCTGGCGCCTGGGCATCGCCGACGGCGAGCGCCGCTACGACGCCCTGGAGCGCCGACTCGCCACCCGCCCCGTCATCACGGTCCCCACCATCACCCTCGACCCCGAACGGGACCCCTTCACCGCGCCGGGCGACGGAGCCTCGTACCGCGACCGGTTCACGGGCGCGTACGACCACCGGACCTTGGCGGGGATCGGCCACAACCTCCCGCAGGAGGCCCCGGCGGCCTTCGCGCAGGCGGTCGTGGACGTCGACAACTTCTGACGACGCGGACAACTTCCGACAGTGAGAACGGAGTTCGACCATGGAGAGCAACCAGCACACACAGGGCAGCGCGGACGCCATCGAATCCGCAGCCCGTCGCGCGACCTTCGGCCAACTCCCCGCCCGCATCCGCTACGAGGACATGGTCGAGGAGCGGACGGCCACACCGCACCACCCGTCGCGGTACTCCTACGACCCCGAGGGATCATGGCGGTCCTTCGCCTGCGTGGCCGCCGACCTGGGCCTCTGAGCCCGCCCCGGCACCTGCCGGAACAGTGACGTGAACCTCGGCCACGTCTTCGTCTGCGGCAACCCGGCCCTCGACTTCGCCGCGACCCTCCGCGCCCGCCGCTCCCTGCGCTTCGAGATGTTCGTGTCGCCGGAGCGGCTGAACGCCTGGTACGTGGAGTCGGGCCTGGTGGACGCGGTCTCCCCGGGGCAGGAGGGTGACGTAGCGCAGGCGAAGGCGGTGCGGGAAGCGATCTACCTGCTCGTCACGGCGCGCCGCCTCGGCGAGGAGTACGGCGGGACGGCGCTGACGGTGCTGAACGACGCGGCCCGCGGGCAGCCCGCCGTCCCGCAGCTCACCCCCGCGGGCCGCTGGACGCAGGCCACCCCGGGGGAGGCCCTGTCGATGGTGGCGCGGCACGCCGTGGAACTGCTCGGCGGCCCGGACGTACCGCTGCTCAAGGAGTGCGGCGATCCCGAGTGCACGCGCACGTACATCGACCGCTCGCGGGGCACGCGCAGGCAGTGGTGCGGGATGGAGTCGTGCGGCAACAAGATCAAGGCGGCGGCGTACCGGGCGCGCAGGAGGAGCGGGCCGGTGGTGGCGCACTGACCGACGCCGCCCGGCCGGAGCGCGCCCAAGGCCTCCCCCTCCCTGGGCCCCTCCCACCGCCGCGCCGCGCCATGTCCGCCCCTACGCCGAGGCCGACCGATCAGCCTTCCTCACGTGCAACACCGTCCCGTCCAGCGGCAGCGGCACCTCGCCCACCAGGGCGAGCCCGGCGTCGGCGAACAGCCCGCCGTAGTGGGCGGCGGTGCGCTCGCGCCCGCCGACGTTGCACATCATGTGGAGGTCCCAGGCGGTCGCCAGGGAGAACGCCCCGTCGGCGGGCAGGACGCGTTCCACGACGAGGAGGTCGGCGTGGGCGGGCATCGCGCGGGCGCAGTGGCGCAGGATCTCGCGGCACTGCTCGTCGTCCCAGTCGTGCAGGACGCGGGACAGGACGTAGACGTCACCGTTCTCGGGTACGTCCGCGAAGTCCCCGACCAGGAAGGCGCACCGCGGGCCAAGGTCCTCCAGCCGTCGGCGGGCGGCCTCGACGACGTGCCGGCGCTCCAGCAGGACCCCGTTCAGGCGTGGGTGCGCGGCGAGGACGCGGCCGAGCAACTCCCCGTTGCCGCCCGCGACGTCGACCACCGTGGCCCCGGCGGGCGCCCCGGCCGCTGCGGTGAGCACCGGGTGTGTGGGGACCGGGTCGAACATGGCGGACCCGGCGGCCATGGACTGGTCGAAGAGTTCCGCGAGCCGGGGGTCGCGGGCGAAGTGGTCGAAGTGGTTCTCGCCGAAGTGGTGCTCGAAGGCGACCTGTCCCGTGCGCACGGTGTGCCCGAGCCCGGCGAAGGACTGGTAGAACGGTCCGCCGTACATCAGCGCGAGCGCCCGCATCGACCCCCGGTCACCGGCCCGCAGCAGGCCGCCGACCGCGGTGAGCCGGAAGCCGTCGCGGCCCTCCACCACCACGCCGACCATCGCGAGATAGCGCAGCAGCGTCGCCAGGTTCCGCGGCCGCGCGCCGACCTGCCGCGCCAACTCCTCGACGCCGGTGCCGCGCCCGCCCTCCCCCTCCATGACGTCGGG
The DNA here is from genome assembly GCF_045070545.1 of Streptomyces sp. RK9. Taxonomy (NCBI): domain Bacteria; kingdom Bacillati; phylum Actinomycetota; class Actinomycetes; order Kitasatosporales; family Streptomycetaceae; genus Streptomyces; species Streptomyces sp. RK9. The sequence goes on from NZ_CP173704.1 coordinate 1,249,971, forward strand.
CACCCGCAGCTCGGTGAAGGCGGCGAGCGCCTGGGTCGTCCACGCCCCGGTCAGCAGGCGAAGGACCGTTTCGGCGGGCTGCCGGGAGCGATGCTCCGCGAGGTGCGCGGAGAGTACGTCGCGGTGGTCGCCGGGGACGTACAACTCCACGCGCCGATACCCGACCTTGGTCTCGGCAGCGGCACCGAAGTAGAAGACCGTGCCGTTCTCGTGCGGGTTGTAGCCGCCGCCGTCCGCGGTGGCCCCGTAGCGCGCGAAGGTCGCACACAGGCCGCGCAGCACCAGCGGGTCGGGCGCCACGACCTCGAAGGCCACGTGCGCCTCGTGCTGCCCCTCCCGCTCGGCCTCGGCGACGGCGCCCAGGTCCGACCCCGGCGGCACGGTCAGCACGAACACCTCGACCGTCCGGTGCGCCCCGTCCACGCCGACGACGGGGGGCCGCAGGATGCCGACGTCCAGCTCGCCCGCCCGCCGCCGATGCCGTACGGCAAGTCGCTCGCGTACGACGACACTCGGCCCCGGCGGCAGCGCCGGGACGAGCCCGCACGTGGTGAGCATGCTCCGCAACTCCGCATCGTCCGCGGGGAAGACGAGCTGCGCGGCATGCGAGAAACGGCAGTGCTCCACGAGGGTCCGCAGCTCGGGCCCGTCGAGCCCGGGGAAGAGGAGGGGGAGCAGGGCGGCGGTGTCCTGCTCCTTGACGAAGTCGACGGTCGAGAGCAGGCGGGACGTGTCGCCCGACAACGTCGTGATCATGGCGCGAATCCTCAGGGGTTGGGGGTGGGGGTGAGGGTGGGGAAAAGCAGTCACAGGCCGACGTAGTGCTCGGCGAACCAGTCCTGCTGGCTGCGCGAAGTCCGCAGCGAGGTGAGCCGGGCGCGCCGCAGGGAGTCGTGGAAGGCCGCCGAGTCGTCGGCTTCGCCGGACGGGGAGCCGTGGAGCAGCCGGATCATCCAGTGCGAGAACTCCTGCGCGCGCCAGATGTGCGCGAGGGAGCGCGCGGAGTAGGCGTCGAGGCCCTTGTCGTCGCCGTGGACGAGGTCGTCGATGAGGGCGCCGCCGAGCATCTCCGCTTCCAGGACGGCGAGGTTGGCGCCCTTCGCGGCGGAGGGGCTGACGAGTGCGGCGGCGTCGCCGACCAGGAACAGCGAGCCGTGGCGCAGCGGTTCGAGCACGTCGGAGTCGAGGTCGACGACGGCGCGCTGCACGAGGCGCCCCCGGCGCAGCGGACCGTACACATCCGCCCGCATCCGCAGCTCCAACTCCTCCCAGACCTGCTCCTCGGACCAGGCGTCGGCCGGAGTCCCGCGCGCGCACTGCACGTAGTACCGGGTGACCTCACTGGTCCGCGCCATGTGCCCGGCGAAACCGCGCTCGTGCACGGCGTACCCGACGGCGTCCAGACTGGGCGGCGCCTCGGCGAGCAGCCCGAGCCAGGTCACGCCGTGGTCGAGGTGGTGACGGCGCACCGATCCGGCGGGCAGCGAACGCCGTGCCGCCCCGTGCCGCCCGTCGCACCCGGCGACGTACCGCGCGTGCCACCGCCCGGGCCGCCCTTCCGCGTCGCGCACGGTGACGGAGGGCCGGCCGGTGTCGGCGTCGTGGACGGCGAGGGCCTCGACGCCGAAGTGGACGCGCCCGCCGAGCCCCAGAAACCGCGTCAACAGATCATCGACCAACTCCTGTTGGGGATAGACGGTGTGCCGCTCACCACGCCCGAGCCCGCTGTAATCCAGCCGAAACCGCCCACCCTCACTCCGGAACTCACACGTGCTGTGCGCTCGCCCCCGCAACCGCAGCCCCTCATCCAGCCCGTGCCGCTCCAGAATCCGCACGGTGTTCGCACCGAGGAACCCGGCCCGCGCCCGCGCCCGCACATGCGCGCGCTCGGCCCGCTCCAGAACGACACAGTCGACCCCACCCCCCTGAAGAAGATTCCCGACCACAAGCCCGGCCGGCCCAGCCCCAAGAACCACCACATCGGCTTCACGCCGCCCCTGCACGTCTGTCACAAACCGGGATCGTAGGTGCCACGAAACCGGCTTACCTGACGAAATCACCTGAAGGAGCGGGGTCGTAGCAGTGAGGTGGGGCGTGCGGGGTGGGGGGTGCGCTGACGTGCGACGACGGGCGCGGGCTCGGCTTCCGCCGGGGTGGGACGGGGTCGGTGGCCCGGGCGGCCGTCACCTCGGTGTGGCCCTTGCTGTAGGCGATCGACAGGACATACACCAAACTGGTGTATGGACTACTCTTGGTACATGTCCATGAAGCGCACGAACGTCTACGCCGACCCCGAGGACCTGGCGATCATCAAGGAGGCGGCCAAGCGGCGCGGGATAAGCGAGGCCGAGATCATCCGTCAGGGGATCCACCTCGCGGCGATGGCGAACCGGGTCTGGGACGAGCCGCTGTTCTCGCGGACCTTCGAGGGGCCGGGTCGTACGCCGTCCAAGGCCGAGGTCCAGGACGCGGTGGTCGACGCGGTCCGGCGCGAGACGGATCCCGGAACCGCCGCGTGATCATCGTCATCGCGGACATGTCCGGCCTCCTCGCCGCTCTCGACTCGGCCCATCCGGAGCACGGGGCGGCGAACGAGGCGATCATGGCGGCCGGCCTCCTGGTCATGTCCCCGCTCCTGCTGGCAGAACTCGACCACCTGGCCACGCGCGAACTCGGGCGGGAGGCCGCCATCAGCGCGATCGACGACCTCCGGCGCTGGATGGGTCGAGGCCGCGTCGTCGTACCGGAGATCACGGAGGGACATCTGGGCGCTGCCCAGTCGGTCCGTGGCCGCTACCGCGCACTGGACCTCGACCTCACCGACGCGGTGAACGTGGCCCTGGCCGCGGACTACGACACCGACGCGATCCTCACCCTCGACCGACGCGACTTCCGAGCGGTACGCCCTCTGGGTCGACACAAGGCCTTCCGGGTCCTGCCCGACGACTTGCCCCTGTGACGAGGGCACTCCCGCACCTCGCCGCAGCGGCTGATCGGGCAGGCCGCGAAGGCCGCCGCCGCGCGGGCAACAAGAAGGCCCAGGTCGTCCGACCTGGGCCTCAACTGTGGAGCGGGTGACGAGAATCGAACTCGCACTCTCAGCTTGGGAAGCTGATGTTCTACCACTAAACTACACCCGCGCGACGCTCCCGGTTGAACCGGTTTCGTAGCTTCGCACACTCTACCCCATCCCTGGCCCCGGGCGCCGCCGCGCCGAGGCCCCGCTGCGCTGTGTGGGCTCTGCGTGACTGCGGGCGAAGGGAGTTGGGGCGTACGGTGGGGGCCGCCTCGGGGGTGTGGCTCCGGTGTCGGTCGGGGTTGCGGTGAGGGTTCCGTGAGGGCCCCGTCGGAGACGGAGTGCCGCCTGGAGTGGCGTCCCTTTCATCCCGTAATGTGGCTTTCGCCGTCGGCCGGAAGGTCGGATCGGAAGGCCGGGAACGGCCTCCGTTCGTGGGTGGACGGCACTTGCGTAACGGCTCTGGGGAAGGGACCCGAGGACTTGATGGAGCGCACCGTCGTCCGTTGTGCCGAAGGGCACGTGTTCAGCACCGCTTCGTTCCCGATGCAGCAGGCCGACCGGCTCGGCCCGGGTCGGTTGATCCGATGTCCTCGCTGTGCCCGGCTCCGGCACGCGGTTCCGGTGGAGTTGCAGAAGCGGTAGCGGCAGGGGAAGGGGGCACAGCCTCCCTGACCGGGGCGCGCGGGTCTGTCCGATTGGGGCGGTCCCGCGCGCTCTGCGTATCCTCGGTGCGTGCTTCTCTCAGACAAGGACATCCGGGCCGAGATCGACGCCGGGCGGGTCCGGATCGATCCTTACGACGAATCCATGGTGCAGCCGTCGAGCATCGACGTGCGCCTCGACCGCTTCTTCCGGGTGTTCGAGAACCACCGCTACCCGCACATCGACCCGTCCGTCGAGCAGGCGGATCTGACCCGGCTCGTCGAGCCGGAGGGGGACGAGCCGTTCATCCTCCACCCCGGGGAGTTCGTGCTCGCCTCCACGTACGAGGTCATCACCCTCCCCGACGACCTGGCGTCGCGCCTGGAGGGCAAGTCCAGCCTCGGGCGGCTCGGGCTCGTCACGCACTCCACCGCCGGGTTCATCGACCCGGGATTCAGCGGTCACGTGACCCTGGAGCTCTCCAACCTCGCCACGCTGCCCATCAAGCTGTGGCCGGGGATGAAGATCGGCCAGCTGTGCATGTTCCGGCTGAGCTCCGCCGCCGAGTCCCCCTACGGGTCCGAGCGCTACGGCTCGCGCTACCAGAACCAGCGCGGACCCACCGCCTCCCGTTCCTTCCTCAATTTCCATCGGACCCAGGTGTGAGCCCCAGCATGAGTGACGTTCGCGAAAACCTTACGTACGAGAAGTTCGGCGGCGCGATCCGCGAGCTCGCGCAGACCATCGCCGACGACGGGTACGAGCCCGACATCGTGCTGAGCATCGCGCGCGGCGGCGTCTTCGTCGCGGGCGGGCTCGCGTACGCCCTCGACTGCAAGAACATCCACCTGGTGAATGTGGAGTTCTACACGGGGGTGGGGACGACCTTGGAGATGCCGGTCATGCTGGCTCCCGTCCCGAACGCCATCGACTTCTCCGACAAGAAGGTGCTCATCACCGACGACGTCGCCGACACCGGGAAGACGCTGAAGCTCGTCCACGACTTCTGCCTCGACACCGTCGCCGAGGTGCGCTCCGCCGTCATCTATGAGAAGTCCCACTCGCTCGTGAAGTGCGAGTACGTGTGGAAGCGCACCGATGAGTGGATCAACTTCCCGTGGAGTGTCGAGCCGCCCGTCGTGAAGCGGCAGGGGCAGGTTCTCGACGCGTAGCGGTCAGCGGTTCTTGTGCGCGGCGAAGGGCCCCGGTGAGCTTGTGCTCGCCGGGGCCCTTCGCCGCGTACGGAAGCTCAGAACGTGCCGAGCTTGACGATCGACAGGATCGCCAGGAGCTGGATCGCCGACGCGCCCAGCGCCCGCGGCCACGGCAGGTCGTGGGACTTGCTCACCATGAGGGTGAGGAGCGCGCCGGCCGCCAGCCAGGTGGCCCAGCCGAGGAGCTGGACGAAGCCGTTGCCGCCGCCGAGGAACAGGGCGACGACGACGCGCGGGGCGTCCGTGATCGCCATGATCAGCATGGAGAGGCCGACCGTCGGCTGCCAGGCGCCGTCGCCGCCGAACTGGCGGGCCAGGGAGTGCGTGACGATGCCGAGGATGAAGGCGCTGAGGGAGATCGCGACGCCGGTCGTGATGACGTACGGGATCGCCGTGGACAGCGTGGCGTTGAGCACGTCCTCGCGGGCCTCGTCGAAGCCGAAGACGGCCAGCAGGCCGTAGAGGAACGTGACGATGACGGCCGGGGCCCACATCGCGTAGTCCCGCATCTGGAGGAACGTCGGGACCGGGCGGAAGACGATGCCGCGCAGCAGCTCCTTCCAGGGGAGCTTCGGGCCGATGGGGCCCGCGGGGGCCTGGCCCGCGCGGTAGGTGTCGCCGTGGTTGTACGGGTCCTCGCCGAGGGAGAAGGCCTGGGTGTGCCCGGGGTTGTTGGCGGCGTACGGGTCGTGGCCGCCGCCGTGCCCGCCGGGTCCGCCGGGTCCGCCCTGGCCACCGTGGCCGCCGTGCCCGCCCTGGCCGCCGAAGTACTCGGGCTCGCCCTGGCCGCCCGGAGGCTGCGGCCACTGCTGGGCGCCGCCGTGGTGCTGACCCCCGCCCTGCGGGCCGCCGCGCTGCCCGCCGCCGTACTGGCCGGGGCCCGGGCCGCCGTACGGCGGCTGTCCCCCGTACGGCTGCGGGGCCGGGCGGCCGCCGCCGGGCGCGGGCGGGTACCCGTACGGCGCCTGGCCGCCCTGGGGGGCCTGCTGTCCGTACGGGTCCTGCCGCGGTCCTTGGTGCGGCCCCGGGTGACCGCCCTGACCGGGGTGCCCGCCTTGGGGCGGGCCCTGTCGGGGTCCTTGCTGTGCGCGGTTGTCCCGGCCGCCGCGTCCGATCCTGAATCCAGCCACGGAATCGAACGTACCTGGTCTGGCGGGGTGCGGTCGTCCGTCCTGTGGAGGAGAGCGGCTTTGCGGCTGAGCTGTGACAACCCCTAGGGGGACCCTGAGGGGACAACCCCAGGTCAGGGGCTCGGGTCAGCGCCCGAGAACGCTTCCGTACGCCAGTGCGGTGGAAGTCGCCGGGAGGGAGAGGGAGTTGGGGGTGAGGGCGGTGGTGCCGGGCGGGAGCGCGCCCGGGACGGCCCAGACGCCGCCCGCCGAGGCGTTCTCACCGGGGGCGGAGACGGCCAGGTCGGGCGTGCCGTCCTTGTCGTGGTCGCCGGTGGCGAGCGCCGCGCCGAACCGGTCGCCGGTCTCGGCGGTGCCGGGGATCTGGTACGTGTCCTGCTGGAACGCGTAGCCCTTGGCGGTGCCGTCGCCGATCTCGTCGTCCGCGTCGAGGATGCCCTTCTTGCCGCCGAGCAGGACGGTGGCGCTGCCCGCGTTCTTCTTGGCCCCGATGGCCTCGCCGGGCGCGCCCACGATCAGGTCGTCGCGGCCGTCGCCGTTGACGTCCGCGGCGGTGACGGCCTCACCGAAGCCGTCGCCGGCCTCGGCGACGCCGGGGACGCCCGGGGTGTCCTGGTTGAGGGTCTGCTTGCGCGTGCCGAAGCTGTCGGGGCGGTCGCCGCCGTAGCGGATGTGGATGCCGCCGCCCTTCGTCAGCTCCTCGGGACCGCACGGGTCGTCGATGTTCTCGTCGGCTATCTCGCGGCAGTTGCCCAGAGCGAGGTCGTCGTGGCCGTCGCCGTTGAAGTCGCCGGTGGCGAAGGCGGAGGTGGCGCCGTTGCTGTTGGCCCAGTCGAGGAGGAGACGGCCCTCGCGGCTGTCGTAGTGGTAGAGCATGACGTGGGACTGCGTGTACGGCTGCTGCTTCGTGTAGTACGCGACGGCCAGGTCGCTGCGGCCGTCGCCGTTGTAGTCGCCCGTCGACAGGACGGGGGCGCGGCCGCCCATGCGGTCGCCCATGCCGGGCTGGGTGCGGTCGGCGCGCGGGTTGTAGTTGACGACCACCTTGTCGGTGCCGCCGATCGCGAGGTCCATGTCCGTGTCGCCGGTGAAGTCCGCGGCGACGACGGCGTTGCCGTACTGGTCCTCGGGCTTCTCGCCGCGCGCGGCGGTGTGCGAGCCGGCGAAGCCGCCCGCGTCGCCGTACACGACGGTGACGCCGCCGGTGTCGGCGCGCCCGTCGATGTCCTCACCGGGCGCGCCGATCGCGAGGTCCGCGTACCCGTCGTTGTCCACGTCGGTCACGGCGACGGCCGCGCCGAACCTGTCCCCGGCCTCCGGGGTGCCGGGGACGTTCTTGGTGGACTGCGTGACGCGTACGTTGCCGGCCCCGCGCAGCCCCTTCGGGCCGCCCCAGACCACGTTCACGTACCCGGCCTTCGCCTTGCCGCCCACGGAGGCGTCGGGGACGCCCACGGCCAGGTCGGCGTAGCCGTCGCCGTTGAAGTCGCTCTCGACGGGCTTCGCGGGCGGCTCGGCGGCGCCCGCGCCCGCGGCGAACGGCAGGGCGAGTCCGGTCGCCGCGAGGGCCGTGGCGGCGGCCAGGGCGAGGGTGCGTGTGCGCACAGGGGCTCCAACTCGTTGGTGGTGGCTTGAGTTCACCTGTGTGACACGTGGGGTTGGGGAACGGTTGTGGGGTGAAGGTCAGTCGGCGAAGTTCGCGCCCAGGCGGGGGGTGCCCGTGCCGGAGAGGTTCGCCGTTCCGGGGTAGATGCCGGACGTGCCCGTGAGGGAGCCGGAGGGGCGGGAGAGCAGGGGGTACACGGCCCCGTTGCCGCCGTTCTCGCCGACGGCGCCCAGGATCACGTCGGCGCGGAGGTCGCCGTTCAGGTCGTCGACGTGGACGTCCGAGCCGAGGAAGTCGTGCTTCTCGTCGGAGTCGGGGACGCCGGGGGTGTTCTGGGTGAGGAGCTTCGCGCCGCGGCCGGTGAGGCCGGAGCCGTCCGACTTGCCGTAGAGGATCGTCACCGCGCCGGAGTCCTCGATCCCGTCGACGGTCTCGCCGGGGGCGCCGACGACCAGGTCGAGGTTGCCGTCGCCGTTGATGTCGCCGAGGTCAAGCTCGTTGCCGAAGGAGTCGCCCTTCTCGCCGCTGCCGGGGACGCCGGAGGTGTTCTGGGTGATCTGGTCGCGCTCGTCGTTGTCGGGGCCGCCGCGGCCGCTGAACAGGACGTTGACCGCGCCGCCCCTGGCCGCGCCCGCGACGCCGTTGTCCCACGACGTGCCGATGACCACGTCGTCGTAGCCGTCCTTGTTGACGTCGCCCAGGTCCGTGATGATGCCCGGCAGGAGCTTCTTGGCGGCGGACGCCTTGGGGCCCGAACGGGAGCCGGGGATCCAGAAGTTGGCGTTCGGGGCCGCAGCGGTGTTCTCGTAGCCGTTGACGATCAGGTCCTCGTAGCCGTCGCCGTCGGCGTCGCCCGAGTGCAGGTTGAGGACGCCGACCTCGCCGTTGCCGTGGATGCGGGCCTTGACCGTGGAGTGCCCGCCCGTCGCGCCGCCGCGCTTGAAGCCGCCGCGCAGGATGTCGACGACCGCGGTGGTGCCGGTGCCGACGGCCAGGTCGGCCTTCTTGTCGCCGTTGAAGTCCGCGGCCTCCAGGGAGCCGCCGAAGCGGTCGTGCCGGGAGGAGCGCGGGTCCTTGAGGGTGGTGCCGCCCTTCAGGCCGCTCGGCGAGCCCCACAGGATCTGGACGGAGCCGCCGTCCTTGTCGCCGCCCACGTCCTCGCCCGGCACCCCGACGGCGAGGTCGTCGTAGCCGTCGTCGTCGAAGTCGCCGTACGCCAGGTCGGCGCCGAACCCGTCGCCCTTCTCGGCGGACCCGGGCACACCCGAGCTGTTCTGCGTGTACGCCACGCTCCGGCCGACGCCGCCCTCCTTGCCGTACGTCACCGTGACGGCGCCCGCCGCCGCCTTGCCGCCGACGTACGTGCCGGAGGCCGACGTGGCGACGTCCGAGCGCCCGTCGTGGTTGAAGTCCGCGTCCGGGGACGTGAGATGGGGCCGGGGTGCCGCCGATGCCGTGGGTGCCACGAGCGTGAGGAGCCCGCCCGTCAGCGCCAGAACGGCAGCCGTGGCGGTGGCGCGGGCGGTGGTGCGCTTGAGCTGGGCCATGCGGTGGTCTCTCCTGCGGTCCGGCGAATGTGTTTGCCGGGGGTTGGCCGCGCGTTCGTGGGCGCGTTGTCCTCAACCTCGGCCTAGGAGAGACCACTTGTGGGATGTGTGGGTTGTATGAGGTCGATGAGGAGTTGCTGTGTCGTTATAGAGGGGGAGCGGTGGGGCAGTGATGAAGGGGTGTGGTGAGAGTGAGGCGCCCGCGCTCGCCGGGGAGGCGCGGGCACCCACATCACCGCACTGCTCGGGTGCCCACCTCACCGCACTGCGCGGCCGCGGGCACCCACCTCACCGTCCTACTGCCCGAGCACCGCCCCGTAAGCCCGCGCCCCCGCGAGCCCCAGCTTCGCCGGAGTCACCGAGACCTGCGGGGACGGGCGGTCCTTCGGGGTGCCGTACCAGACGCCGCCGGACGAGGCGTTCTCGCCGGGGGCGGCGACGGCCGAGTCGGGGTAGGTGTCGCCGTTGTAGTCGTCCACGGCGAGTGCCGCGCCGAAGCGGTCGCCCGCCTCGGACGTACCGGGGACGCCCGGGGATGTCTGGTTGAGGCCGCTGCCGTAGAGCTCCTTGCCGGTGCCGGTGGACTCCAGGATCCAGTACGCGCCGGCGGCCTTGTCGCTGCCGACCGACTCGGCGCTCGCGCCCGCGATCAGCTCGTCGCCGTCCTCGCGGTCGAGGTCGCCCACGGCGAGCGCCGCGCCGAAGTTGTCCTCGGCCTCGGCGTTGCCGTCGACGCGGGGCGTGTCCTGGTTCGTGCAGGACACGGCGCCGCCGAGGGTCGTGCCCGACTTGCCGTACACGGTGGCGATGGCGCCGCCGAGGCGGTTCGCGCAGAAGCCCTCGTCGCCCTCCTCCGCCTCGGGGTTGGGCCGGACCTCGCCGAGGGCTAGGTCGGCGGTGCCGTCGCCGTCGAAGTCGCCGGTGGCGAGGGCGGTCGCGGTGTCGCCCGCGCGCCACGCCTGCTTCCACGCCCCGGCGGACCCCGTGGCGTACACCGCCGTGCCCGCGATCTCCATGCCCCCGTACGTGACCGCGAGGTCGTCGCGGCCGTCCGCGTCGAAGTCGCCGGACGTCACCGCGCGAGGACCGCTGAAGTGCCAGCTGTCGACGCGCTGCAGGGTCGCGGGGGACCCGGCCTTGAACGGGCCCGGGCGCACCTCCATCGCGGCGCTCTCGTCGTTCCTGGTGCTGAGCGCGATGTCCTGGTCGCCGTCGCCGTCGTAGTCGCCGGTGGAGAGGAGGCCGCCGATCTGGTTGCCCGCGTAGCGGCCGTTGGCGGCCGTGAAGCCGCCCTTGATGCCGGACTTCGCGCCCCAGAGGACGGTGAGGGTGCCCGCGGAGGCCCCGGCGTCGTTGTCCTCGGCGGGGGTGCCCACGACGATGTCCGTGAAGCCGTCGCCGTTCATGTCGCCGGTCGCCACGTCCGTCCCGAAGCCGTCGTCCTTCTCGACGGTGCCGGGAACCCCGGCGGTGCCCTGGCTGACGGTCGTCGAACCGTGGCCGCCGAGGCCCTTCTTGCCGCCCCAGACCACGTTCACGTAGCCCGCCTTGGCCTTGCCGGCGACCGTCGCGCCGGGCACGCCGACCGCGAGGTCCGCGTAGCCGTCGCCGTTGAAGTCGGACTTCGGCTTCGGGGCGGGCTCGGCCGCGGCGGCGGGGGTCGCGGACAGGCCCGCGACACTGAGTACGGTCGCCGCGCACAGCACGGCGGCGGAGAGAGTCTTCTTACGCAAGGTAGCTCCAACCAGCGTTGTACGTACGTGAGTTGATGGTCGGTCGGGGTGTCTAGCGGAGCGTCTCGCCGAAGCCGCGCCCCGCGCCGCCCGCGCCGAAGTCCGAGCCGTTGAAGGAGGTCGCGTACGACGACGTGACCCCCGTCGTCGTACCGCGGAGCACCCACACCGCGCCCGCGTCCGCCGAGCTGCCGATGGCTTCGCCGCGCGCGCCGATCGACAGGTCGGCCCTGCCGTTCCTGTTGATGTCCTTCAGGCGCACGGAGGATCCGAACTGGTCGTTCCTCTCGGCGACTCCAGGGACGCCCGTCGTCTCCTGGTGCCAGGACCTGCCACCGGTCAGGCCGTTCGCCGCGCCCTTGAACAGGGTCACGCTCCCCGCCCCCGGAACGGTTCCCACCTGTTCCCTGGGCGCGCCCACCGCCACGTCCGCGCGGCCGTCCCCGGTCACGTCGCCCGCGGCCACGGCCGCGCCGAACGCGTCGCCCGCCTCGTCCGCGCCGGGCACGCCCGCGCTGTCCTGCGTGTACGTCACGGGCGCACCCATCTTCGAGTCCGCGCCGAGGCGCACGCTGACCGAACCGCCCCTGCCCGTACGCGGGTTGCCGCTGATCAGGTCGTCGTAGCCGTCGCCGTCGACGTCGGCCCCGGCGAGCGGGCCGCGCGTCGCCGTCGGGTCGTCGCCCTCGGCCAGGACGCCCGACCAGTAGCCGAGGTCACCGGCGCCGCCCTTCATGTACGCGGTGTAGGCGCCGCCGTCCTCGCGCTCGCCCGCGAGGATGTACGTGTAGCCGTCCTTGTTCGTGAAGTGGCCCGCGGTCATGTCGTCCAGGCGGACGTTCTTGGGCAGGAAGTCGACTTCGAGCGGGATCGCGCGGCCGTCCTGCGGGGTGCCGTCGGCGTAGTACCACCAGTGGTTGCCGCTGATCACGGCGAGGTTGGCCACCTCGTCGCCGTCGATGTCGACGAAGGTCGCGGCCTCGCCGAAGCGGCGGTCGTCGGTGCTCGGCGCGGTGAGGGTCTTGCCGCCCGCCTTGAAGCCGTTCTTGCCGCCCCAGACGATGGTGACGGTGCCGTCGGGCTTGCCTGCCGTCTTCTCGCCGGGGGCGCCGACGATCAGGTCGGCGTAACCGTCGCGGTTCACGTCACCGCTGGTGACGTTCTCGCCGAACTCGTCGCCGGACTCGGTGGCTCCGGGCACCCCGGCCGTGTTCTGCGTGACGGTGGTGCCCTTGCCCGCCTTCACGCCGGATGCCGAACCGTACGTCACGGTGACCGAGTTGCCCTTGGGGGCGCCCACCGCGAGATCGCGGTACCCGTCGCCGTTGAAGTCGTCCTTCAGGGCGGCGGGGGCCGCTGCGGCCGTCCCGGCCAGGGGCAGCGTGAGCCCTCCGGCGGCGAGGGTTGCGGCGGTGACCGCGACGGCCAGGCTTCTTGCGCGCACGTGGGGCTCCCGGGCTCGTGGGGTTCACGGGGGGTCACCAGGGGGTGGACCTTGGGTGAACGGTGGTGTGGGGTTCCGGGGGTGTGACCGGCGGGGGGTGGGAAAGGTTGTGCGAGGCGGGGGCTTCTGGGGCAGGTTGCTCGTTGCCTCGTGCGAGGGCGGGGCTGTTGTTCCGCCCTACGGGACGGCCTCCAGGGGTACGTTCGGAGGGTCGAGCCCTGAACGGAGGCGCCGGTATGACCGAGACCCCCGACACCGGTGAGGTACCTCAGCTCACCTTCGGCCAGCGTGTGCAGCGCGCGCGGACCCGTACGGGCAGGACCCGTGCGTACGTCGCGGATGTGATGGGGCACTCCGAGGAGTGGGTGAAGGCTGTCGAGCGCGGCACGATCGGGATGCCCCGGTTGCCCAAGTTGCTGCGGCTCGCGCAGGTCCTCGGGGTCGAGGACATCGCGGAGCTGACCGGGGACGACCGCATCGCCGCCGCAAGTTTCACCAAGGCCGAGCACCGGCAACTGCCCGTCGTCAAGGACGCGTTGAACAAGCCCCAGTTGGCTGCCGCCGCCCGACCGGCCGAGCCGGTCGAGGTGCTCGCTGCCAGGCTGCGGCAGGCATGGAAGCTGTGGCACGCGGCTGAGCGGCCCGCAGGCCGCATCGATTCCGGCGAGGGCAACCGCACCCGCATCGGACGGCTCCTGCCCGCCCTGCTCGCCGACACCCGGCACGCCGCCCGGACCCTCGAAGGTGCGGACCGCCGCAGGGCGCTGATGGCGCAGGCCGAGGCGTACCACCTGGCGCAGCTGTTCCTGTCCTTCCAGCCCGCCCCGGACCTGATCCTGCTCACCGGTGACCGGGCGATGACGGCGGCGCAGGACGCCGACAGCCCGCGCGCCATTGCCGCCGCGGCCTGGTACGTCAACCATGTCCACCGCGACGCGGGCGAGGCGGCCGAGGCGCGGGTCGAACTTGCCGAGCAGGCCGTCGCCCTGCTGCCGGACACGGACGACCCGGAGTGCATCGCCCGCCGTGGTCTGCTGTACCTGGCGGTGGCTCTGTCCTACGCCAAGACGGGGCAGGCGGGGGACGCGTGGCGGTACTGGGACAAGGCCGACGCGGCCGCGCGCAGGCTCGGCGACGACTACGCGCACCCGTGGCTGATCTTCGGGCGGGGCATCGTCGCCGCGTACGCCATCACCATGCACAACGACCTGGTACAACCGGGCAAGGCGCTGGAGGTCGCGGACGCCCTCAACCTGCGCGGGATCCCCTCGGCCACCCGCCGTTCGTACCACCTCATCGAGACAGCGCGGGCGCACGGCTTGCGCAACGAGGGCGCTGCCGTCGTGTCGTACCTGCAACGCGCCCACCGGGAGTCCCCGGAGACCATCCAGTTCAACCTCTACACGCGGTCGGCACTGCCGGGTCTCGTGACGTCGGGGCCGCAGATGGTGCGTGAGGACGCGGAAGGGCTGGCGCGGGAACTAGGCGTGCCCGTCTGATCACGCAGCAGGTAGGAACGCTACCCCTCGGCGAGGGGGTACGGGCCCTGCCCCTTGCAGGGCCCGGGCGGGCCTACCGTCCATCACGTGACCCGAATCCCCCCGCCCCCGGCGCCCTCCACACCCATGCTCGGCCACGACGCACACCGGATCAGCGCCTGGCTCGCGAGCGCCGACCCCCACCCCGCCACCGTCCACGCCGCCTGGGCCGAGCGCGGCGTCGCCCTCCTCCCCCTCGGCCCCCGCTTCGACGCCGTCCGCGTGCCCGCCGCCCGGATCCACGCCGCCGTCCACAGCGACGACCCCCGCACGGTGGCCGCGTTCCTGCGCGACTGGCTCGCGGGCCCCGTCATCCGCGACACCCGCGGCGCCCCCGGCCCGTACTACGTCCTCATCGCCCCGGACTCCCCCTGGAACGGGGCCGAGGAGCGGCTCAGCACCCACACCTTCCTCGGCGTCCCGTGCCTGGGCCAGTCGGTGTCGACCCTCACCCGGTGGGTGGTCCCGCCCGGCGCCCCGGGCGACCTGTGCGACCCCGCGCACCTGGCCGCGCTGCTCCTGACCGCCGAGACGCTGAGGGCGGTCGAACCGTGAGCGTCGCCGAGCTGGACGCGCGGGCCGCCGAGGCCTACACCGCCTACGTAAGCCACCTGCACGGATGCCTCCCCTGTCAGGGCGGCGACGACTGCGCCCCCGGCACCCGCCTGCGCGAGGCGTGGAAGGCGGCCAGGAACACCTCCCTGCGCGCCCACCGCCCGGCGCACCCGGCGACTACTTGAACCCCGCCGTGGAGAACGTGACCCCCGGCTTCCGGGACACCGGCCCCTCCGCCCCCGCCCTGCCGGGGTACACCTCCACCCGGTCCCGGCCCTGCCCCCAGGCCGTCCGCACGACCACGTCGGCCCGCCGGTCGCCGTCGAAGTCGGCCACCTTCAGGACCTGGACGGTCCCGTCCCGGCCGCGGGAGGGCACCAGCGTCGCCGTGGCGTTGGCCGCGAGGCCGGACGCGCGGCCCCGGTACACCCACACCTCGCCGGGCCCGCCCCCGCCCACGACCAGCTCGCTGCGGCCGTCGCCGTCGAGGTCGCCCGCGTACACGCTCGCGTTCCGTACGCCGATCTTGGCGCGGGCGGTGCCCGGGACGTCGTAGCGGAGGGCGATCCCGCCGGGGGCCGCGAGGGCCGCGTCCATGTCCTTGGCGCGGCCGAACGTCCCGAAGGCGACGTCGGTCGAGGCGGGGAAGAGGACGCCGGTGCGGGTGGGACCCTTGGGGCCGCCGAGGACGAGGCTGCCCTTGGAGGCGCGGGCCTCCTCGC
The DNA here is from genome assembly GCF_045070545.1 of Streptomyces sp. RK9. Taxonomy (NCBI): domain Bacteria; kingdom Bacillati; phylum Actinomycetota; class Actinomycetes; order Kitasatosporales; family Streptomycetaceae; genus Streptomyces; species Streptomyces sp. RK9. Next base: position 1,265,121 of record NZ_CP173704.1, read on the forward strand.
GGACGAGCAGGTCGTCGTAGCCGTCGTCGTTCACGTCGGTCGCGGGCGCGCCGGTGGCCAGGTCGTTTCCGGGGGCGGTGATCGGCTTGCCCGCCGCGCGCGGGGCGCCTTTCCGCGTGAACGGGCCGCGCAGGTACGTGAGATGGGCGCCGCTGGCATGGAGGACGAGGTCGTGCGCGCCGTCGCCGTCGAAGTCGCCGCACACCGGCTGGTCCGCCCAGTCGTTGCCGAGGCGGGCCCGCGCGGGCACCTGGAGCTTGACGGCCTTGCCGGTGAGGCCGGTGGGGGAGCCGAAGAGGAGCTGGAGGGGGACCGGGGGGCGGCCCTGGCCGTCGTAGGGCGGGTCCGTCGACACGACCAGGTCGGTGAAGCCGTCCTCGTTCAGGTCGCAGGACGCCTCGGACTCGAACGCGGCGGGCAACTGGCCCTTCGTACGGGCGCCGTTGGCGTGCGCCGTCAGCAACTGCCGCGCGCCGGGGGCGAGCCCGCCCCGGCGTCCGTAGACGATGCCGATGCCGGGGTCGTCGCCCTGCCCGCGGTGCGCCAGCGCGTCGAGTACGAGGTCCCGGGCGCCGTCCCCGTTGAAGTCGTCGTCGACCTTGCTGCCCTTGCCGCGGGGGACGGGCTGGTGGGGGGCGCTCTTGCCCGCGAGGCCGGGGGTGCTCTCGGCGGGGCGGGCGGAGGACTTGTCGTCGCCGCCCCAGCAGCCCGTCAGGAGCAGGGCGCCGCCCACGACGGCGGCCAGCAGACGTCTCCCGGAACTCCTCATGCCCCACCCACCCCAGCGTCACCCGATGACTTCATGTGCACGACAGCACCACAGGTTTACACGAACGACGAAGGGCCGGTCCCGCCCCCAGGCGAAACCGGCCCCTCCGTTCACGTATCGCCGCAGCGGCTACTTCACCGGCTCCGGCTCCGGCGCGTCCGCCGACTCCTCGTCGCCCGCCGGGTCCACCGGCGTCTTCACCGAGTCGAGGAGCAGCTGCGCCACGTCCACGACCTGGAGCGACTCCTTCGCCGCGCCGTCGTTCTTCTTGCCGTTCACGGAGTCCGTGAGCATCACGAGGCAGAACGGGCAGGCCGTCGACACGATGTCGGGGTTGAGGGACAGCGCCTCGTCCACCCGCTCCGTGTTGATGCGCTTGCCGATCCGCTCCTCCATCCACATCCGCGCGCCGCCGGCGCCGCAGCAGAAGCCGCGCTCCTTGTGGCGGTGCATCTCCTGCTGGCGCAGGCCCGGGACCTTGTCCATGATCTCGCGCGGCGGCGTGTAGATCTTGTTGTGGCGGCCCAGGTAGCACGGGTCGTGGTAGGTGATGAGGCCCTCGACCGGGGTCACCGGGATCAGCTTGCCCTCGTCGATGAGGTGCTGGAGCAGCTGCGTGTGGTGGATGACCTCGTAGTCGCCGCCGAGCTGCGGGTACTCGTTGCCGAGGGTGTTGAGGCAGTGCGGGCAGGTCGCGACGATCTTCTTGGCGGTCTTGGGCTTCTTGGTCGACTCGTCCACGCCCCCGTCCTCGTCGAGGGACTCGCCGAACGCCATGTTCAGCGAGGCCACGTTCTCCGCGCCCAGCTGCTGGAACAGCGGCTCGTTGCCGAGACGCCGTGCCGAGTCACCCGTGCACTTCTCGTCGCCGCCCATGATCGCGAACTTCACGCCCGCCATGTGCAGGAGCTCCGCGAAGGCCTTGGTGGTCTTCTTCGCGCGGTCCTCCAGGGCGCCGGCGCAGCCGACCCAGTAGAGGTACTCGACCTCGGTGAGGTCCTCGATGTCCTTGCCGACGACCGGCACCTCGAAGTCGACTTCCTTCGTCCACTCCAGGCGCTGCTTCTTGGCCAGGCCCCAGGGGTTGCCCTTCTTCTCCAGGTTCTTGAGCATCGTGCCCGCCTCGGACGGGAACGCGGACTCGATCATCACCTGGTAGCGGCGCATGTCGACGATGTGGTCGATGTGCTCGATGTCGACCGGGCACTGCTCGACGCAGGCGCCGCAGGTGGTGCAGGACCACAGGACGTCGGGGTCGATGACGCCGTTCTCTTCGAGGGTGCCGATGAGGGGGCGCTCGGCCTCCGCGAGGGCGGTGGCGGGGACGTCCTTCAGCTGCTCCTCGGACGCCTTCTCCTCGCCCTCCATCGTCTTGCCGCCGCCCGCGAGCAGGTACGGCGCCTTGGCGTGCGCGTTGTCGCGCAGCGACATGATGAGGAGCTTGGGGGAGAGGGGCTTGCCGGTGTTCCAGGCGGGGCACTGCGACTGGCAGCGGCCGCACTCGGTGCAGGTGGAGAAGTCGAGCAGGCCCTTCCAGGAGAACTGCTCGACCTGGGAGACGCCGAAGACGGTGTCCTCGTCCGGGTCCTCCCAGTCGATCTCCTTGCCGCCGGAGGTCATCGGCAGCAGCCCGCCGAGCGCGGTGGAGCCGTCGGCCTTCCGCTTGAACCAGATGTTGGGGAAGGCCAGGAAGCGGTGCCAGGCGACGCCCATGTCGGTCTTCAGGGCGACCGTGATCATCCAGATGAAGGAGGTCGCGATCTTCAGGCCCGCGAAGAAGTACGTGAGGTTCTGGAGCGTCGAGACGTCCATGCCCCCGAACCACGAGACGAACGGGTACGAGATGAAGAACGAGGCCTCGTAGCCGTCCACGTGGTGCTGGGCGCCCTCCAGGGCGTGCAGCGTGAAGATGCAGACGCCGACGATGAGGATGACGGACTCGACGAAGTACGCCTGGCCGGTGTTGGAGCCCGCGAACCGGGACTTGCGGCCCGGCCGGTCGGGGCGGCTCAGCTGCCGGACGACGATCAGAGTCAGGATGCCGAGGACCGTCATGGTGCCGAGGAACTCGACGAACATGTTGTACGGCGCCCAGTCACCGATGATCGGCAGCATCCAGTCGGCCTTGAAGAGCTGGCCGACGGCGTTCACGATCGTCAGGAGCAGCGAGAAGAAGCCCACCGCGACGAACCAGTGCGCCACACCGACGACGCCCCACCGGTTCATGCGCGTGTGGCCGAGGAACTCCTTGGCCACGGTGAGGGTGCGCTCGGCGGGCGCGTCGGTCCTCGTTCCCGCGGGCACGGGCTGACCGAGCCGCATGAACTGGTAGATCTGCAGGATGGCACGGCCGAACAGGGCGACGCCGACTGCGATGAGGACCAGCGACACGATGATCGCGGCGAGTTGCATTTCGGGGCTCCTCGGGCCTGCGAGGGTGGGCAATCCAACGTATTACTAAGCGGTAACTTATGCAGTCCGTCTGAGACTACCCACTTACATCGCCGCACTGTAGCCAGCCAGGCGGTGATCTGCGTCGCTCAGGCTGCCCTATCCACGGCGTCGCGCAACCGTGTCCCCCGGGTGCTGCGTCTCCTCGCACAGCAGCCCCGGGTTGCGCGTAAGGAAGAGATAAGAGTTGAGTCGACCCGACTCAGGTCTGTTGACTCCTGGGAACCCCTGATGCATCCTTGAGTCAGTTCCACTCAAGAAGTTATCTGGAGGCATTGAAATGGCACGTGCGGTCGGCATCGACCTGGGCACGACTAACTCCGTCGTCAGCGTTCTGGAGGGCGGCGAGCCCACCGTCATCACCAACGCCGAGGGTGCCAGGACCACGCCGTCCGTCGTCGCCTTCGCGAAGAACGGTGAAGTGCTGGTCGGCGAGGTTGCGAAGCGCCAGGCGGTCACCAACGTCGACAGGACCATCCGCTCCGTCAAGCGCCACATGGGCACTGACTGGAAGGTCGGCATCGACGACAAGAACTTCAACCCGCAGCAGATCAGCGCCTTCATCCTGCAGAAGCTGAAGCGCGACGCCGAGTCGTACCTGGGCGAGAAGGTCACGGACGCCGTGATCACCGTCCCGGCGTACTTCAACGACTCCGAGCGCCAGGCCACCAAGGAGGCCGGCGAGATCGCGGGCCTGAACGTCCTGCGCATCGTGAACGAGCCGACCGCGGCCGCCCTGGCCTACGGCCTGGACAAGGACGACCAGACGATCCTCGTCTTCGACCTCGGTGGCGGCACCTTCGACGTGTCCCTCCTGGAGATCGGCGACGGCGTCGTCGAGGTGAAGGCCACCAACGGCGACAACCACCTCGGTGGCGACGACTGGGACCAGCGCGTCGTCGACTACCTGGTCAAGCAGTTCAACAACGGCCACGGCGTGGACCTCTCCAAGGACAAGATGGCGCTCCAGCGCCTGCGCGAGGCCGCCGAGAAGGCGAAGATCGAGCTGTCCTCCTCCACGGAGACCACGATCAACCTGCCGTACATCACGGCGTCCGCCGAGGGCCCCCTGCACCTGGACGAGAAGCTCACCCGCGCCCAGTTCCAGCAGCTCACGTCCGACCTCCTGGAGCGCTGCAAGACGCCGTTCCACAACGTCATCAAGGACGCGGGCATCCAGCTCTCCGAGATCGACCACGTCGTCCTCGTCGGTGGCTCCACCCGCATGCCCGCCGTCGCCGAGCTCGTCAAGGAGCTGACCGGCGGCAAGGACGCCAACAAGGGCGTGAACCCGGACGAGGTCGTCGCCATCGGCGCAGCCCTCCAGGCCGGTGTCCTCAAGGGCGAGGTCAAGGACGTCCTGCTCCTCGACGTCACCCCGCTGTCCCTCGGCATCGAGACCAAGGGCGGCATCATGACCAAGCTGATCGAGCGCAACACCACGATCCCGACGAAGCGCTCCGAGATCTTCACGACGGCCGAGGACAACCAGCCGTCGGTGCAGATCCAGGTCTACCAGGGCGAGCGCGAGATCGCGGCGTACAACAAGAAGCTCGGCATGTTCGAGCTGACCGGTCTGCCCCCGGCGCCCCGCGGCGTCCCGCAGATCGAGGTCGCCTTCGACATCGACGCCAACGGCATCATGCACGTGACCGCGAAGGACCTCGGCACGGGCAAGGAGCAGAAGATGACCGTCACCGGCGGCTCCTCGCTGCCGAAGGACGAGGTCAACCGCATGCGCGAAGAGGCCGAGAAGTACGCCGAGGAGGACCAGTCGCGCCGCGAGGCCGCCGAGTCCCGCAACCAGGGCGAGCAGCTCGTCTACCAGACCGAGAAGTTCCTCAAGGACAACGAGGACAAGGTCCCCGGCGACGTCAAGACCGAGGTCGAGGAAGCCGTCTCCGAGCTGAAGGAGAAGCTCAAGGGCGAGGACACGGCCGAGATCCGCACCGCCGCCGAGAAGGTCGCCGCCGTCTCCCAGAAGCTGGGCCAGGCCATGTACGCCGACGCCCAGGGCGCGCAGGCCGCGGGCGGCGCCGAGGGTGCCGCTCCGGGCGCCGAGGCCCCGAACATGTCCAAGGAAGACGACGTCGTGGACGCCGAGATCGTCGACGACGAGAAGCCCGGTGACGCGAAGGGCGGCGCTGCCTGATGACGGAGGAGACCCCGGGCTTCGGCGAGAACGCCGAGCAGCCCGACGTCCCCTCCGGCGGCGCCACCCCTGAAGAGAAGGCGCCGCAGGCCGAAGGGCCCTCCACCGAGGAGGGCCCGGCGGCCCCGGCCGGGGACGCAAGCCAGATCGTGGGCCTGACCGCCCAGCTGGACCAGGTCCGCACCGCGCTCACCGAGCGCACCGCGGATCTCCAGCGGCTGCAGGCCGAGTATCAGAACTACCGCCGCCGGGTGGAGCGGGACAAGGTGACGGTCAAGGAGATCGCCGCGGCGAACCTCCTGACGGAACTGCTCCCGACGCTCGACGACGTCGGCCGGGCGAGGGAACACGGCGAGCTCGTCGGCGGCTTCAAGTCCGTCGCCGAAGCCCTTGAGACCGTCGTCGCCAAGATGGGTCTGCAGCAGTTCGGCAAGGAGGGCGAGCCCTTCGACCCGACGATCCACGAAGCGCTGATGCACAGCTACGCACCGGACGTCACCGAGACGACGTGCGTCGCGATTCTCCAGCCGGGGTATCGCATCGGCGAGCGGGTCGTGCGCCCCGCGCGCGTGGCGGTGGCCGAGCCGCAGCCCGGCGCGCAGACGGTCAAGTCGGACGCGGCCGAGGGCGACGACAGCGCGCCCGCGGACGCGGAGAGCAAGGCCGACGGCGCCGCGGACACCACGGACGCCAAGGGCAAGGAGAGCGGTGGCCCGGACGAGGGCTGACGCCGACACGGACGGCGGCTTCGGCGCCGAGGGCGACCTCGGCGCCGGGGCCCGCCGGATGACAGGGAAGGAGGGACGTCGGGGATGAGCACCAAGGACTTCATCGAGAAGGACTACTACAAGGTCCTCGGCGTCCCCAAGGACGCCACCGAAGCCGAGATCAAGAAGGCGTACCGGAAGCTGGCTCGCGAGAACCACCCGGACGCCAACAAGGGCAACGCCAAGGCCGAGGAGCGCTTCAAGGAGATCTCCGAGGCGAACGACGTCCTCGGCGACCCCAAGAAGCGCAAGGAGTACGACGAGGCCCGCGCGCTCTTCGGCAACGGCGGAGGATTCAGGCCGGGCCCCGGCGGCCCCGGCGGCGGCGGATCGTTCAACTTCGACCTGGGCGACCTCTTCGGAGGCGGCGCCCCGGGCGGAGGCGGACAGACGGGCGCCGGCGGATTCGGGGGCGGTCTCGGTGACGTCTTCGGGGGCTTGTTCAACCGCGGCGGCGCGACCGCGGGCACGCGTACGCAGCCGCGCCGCGGCCAGGACATCGAGTCCGAGGTCACGCTGAGCTTCACGGAGGCGGTGGACGGCGCGACGGTCCCGCTGCGCATGTCGTCCCAGGCCCCGTGCAAGGCCTGTTCGGGCACGGGCGACAAGAACGGCACCCCGCGCGTCTGCCCGACGTGCGTGGGCACGGGACAGGTCTCGCGCGGCGGCGGTGGCGGCTTCTCGCTGACCGACCCGTGCGTGGACTGCAAGGGCCGCGGCCTGATCGCGCAGGACCCCTGCGAGGTCTGCCACGGCAGCGGCCGCGCCAAGTCCTCGCGGACCATGCAGGTCCGGGTCCCGCCGGGCGTCAGCGACGGCCAGCGCATCCGCCTGCGCGGCAAGGGCGCTCCGGGCGAGCGCGGCGGCCCCGCAGGCGACCTGTACGTGGTCGTGCACGTGGACGCCCACCCGGTCTTCGGCCGCAAGGGCGACAACCTGACGGTGACCGTGCCGGTGACGTACGCGGAAGCGGCGCTCGGCGGCGAGGTCAAGGTGCCCACCCTCGGTGGCCCGCCCGTCACCCTGAAGCTGCCCCCCGGCACGCCCAACGGCCGCACCATGCGCGCCCGCGGCAAGGGCGCGGTCCGCAAGGACGGCACCCGGGGCGATCTGCTCGTGACCGTGGAGGTGGCCGTGCCGACCGCCCTCACCCCCGCCGCGCAGGAGGCCCTGGAGGCCTACCGCAAGGCGACTGCGGACACCGATCCGCGGGCAGAACTGTTCAAGGCCGCGAAGGGAGCGTGACCTCATGGAGCGGGACGGCCGCCGACGCAACCCGTATCAACTGACGGACGAGACCCCGGTGTACGTCATCTCGGTGGCGGCCCAGCTCTCCGGCCTGCATCCGCAGACCCTGCGGCAGTACGACCGCCTGGGCCTGGTCTCGCCCGACCGCACCGCGGGCCGGGGCCGCAGGTACTCCGCCCGCGACATCGAACTGCTGCGCACCGTCCAGCAGTTGTCGCAGGAGGAAGGCATCAACCTGGCGGGCATCAAGCGCATCATCGAGCTGGAGAACCAGGTCACGGCGCTGCAGTCCCGCGTCGCCGAGCTGTCGGCGGCCGTCGAGGGCGCCGCGGCGGCGATGCAGCAGCGCGAAGCCGCGGTGCACGCCTCGTACCGCCGCGACCTCGTGCCGTACCAGGACGTCCAGCAGACCAGCGCGCTCGTGGTGTGGCGGCCGAAGAGGTCGCCGGAGGCCTGACCGCGCGCTCCGGCGCACGCACCGCGCTCTGTCCGGGCCGGGGGCTCCCTCGGGGAACTCCCGGCCCGGTCGCTTGCCTCCTTATAGTGGGCGGGGCGAGGCACTCATCATCGCGGGCCGGGCGCGGAGCGCCCCTGACCAGCCCGTCTCGCCCGACCGCGCAATCGAATCGAGCGCTGTGCTCGGCACAGGGGGAGCTGGAAGACCATGGCCATGGTGGGGCTGTTCTGGATCGCCGAAGGCGATGTGTACGTGGGATCGAAACCGGCCGGGCTCGCCCCCGGGGTGCGCCTGACACCCGAGGGCATCGCCGGTATCGGCCATGGACAGTCCGGCCTGTGGCTGTGGGACGACGTCCAGGCGCTCACCGTCGAGGACGTGCCCGTGCGGTCCCTGAAGCGGCAGGTCGGCGCCGTCGTCGACATGGCGCTCACGATGGGCATGGGCGGCGGTGACGACGCCCCGACGATGACGGTGTGCGTCGGGACGGCCGACGAGGAGATCGAACTGACGGCGTACGTCGCCGCGGCCGCGGGCTACTCCCAGAAGGAGTACGACCTCTCGCGCGCCCTGCTCGCCCGCCTCACCGAGGGCGCCGCCACGCTCATGACCACGCTGGCCGCGATGGCCGCGTGGGGCCGCGCGCACGAGGGCGGTTCGCCGCGCCGCGACGAGCGGGAGCGACTGCTGCAGGAGTGGGCCGACGACAACGCGGCACACGCCTGAGCAGCCCCCACCCCGGGTCACCCGTGGGCCGGGGCGCTCACACCCCCCGAAGCGCGAGCGCCCCGGCCGGCCACGGGGCGTAGCCGAACCGGGGCAACCCCTTAGGGAAGCGCGACTCTGCGGGGGGAGACCACGACAGAGCCACTCGGCCGCCGGGAGCGGTCGGTTCCAGTACCTGAGACGGCTCTGGCCGCTCCCTGCCGCCATCACCACGATGCAACGGCCCGCCCACGCTCCGCTACCGTCAACTTGTTGCGGTGCAAGGGGCGGAGGTGGGGGCAAGTGGCGGCAAATCCGGACGATCGTGCTTCACGCGGGGTGTCCGGGGCGCAGGATTCCTGAGCGACTGATGAGGAATCCGAGTTGCGTGCGGTTGCTGCTGCCCAAGGTGCCGGTGAGCTTCGCGATGTGGACGCGGACGGTCCGCACGTTCATGCCGAGCCGGTCGGCGATCTCGGCGTCCGTCAGGCCCTCGACGAGGAGTTCGGCGATGGCCCGCTGCCGCGCGGTGACACCGTCCTTGGCGGGCTGCGGCGCCGCCGGGTGCGGGAACATCGGCGTGGCGAGGCGCCACAGCCTCTCGAAGAGCGCCACCAGATAGCCGACGACGGCGGGCGCGCGGATCTCCAGGGCCTCGGTGGAGTCCCGGTCCGCCGGTACGAACGCGACCGCCCGGTCGAACACGACCAGCTGCTCGGTGACTTCGCTCAGCGTCCGCACCTCCACGTCGCCGTCGAGCCGCTCGAAGTGCGCGATCACGGAGAAGGCGTGCCGGGTCGTGTGCTGGTACAGCGTGCGCATCCGGCAGCCCCGGGACAGCAGCGCCTGCTCGCGCGGCGGCGCGGCACCGAGGTCCGCGATCGGCCTGAACCCGCCCGGCTGGATCGTCAGGACCTCCTCCGCGCACCGGGACACGGCCGCGTCGATGGCGTGGGTGATGCGGGGGAGGGTGGTGTGGAGGGTGAGGGCGGGGCTGGTGGGACGCGCGGGGCGTTCGGGTTCGGGTGTGGTGTCGGTGGGCTCATCCGGCCGGGCGGGGGCGCCGGGTGGGCTCTCCGGCTGTGTGGGGGCGCCGGGTGGGCTCTCCGGCTGTGTGGGGACGCGGGTGAGCAGGGGCTCCAGGGCCGCCATCAGCTCCGCCTCGCGCTGCCGCTCCTGTCCGACCTGTTCCTCGATGCCCCGCAGGAGGCCGAGCAGCGCGCTCGTGGGCTCGCTCGGAAGAAGCCACTGCATGTCGTCGATGTCGGGGTGCAGCAGTCCGAAGTCGACGAGGCACGGGGTCGGTTCGGCCTCGCGGGTGTGGACGCGGCCCGCGCACAGGGCCCGGGCGTAGAGGGCGGCGCCGGGCGGGCAGAGGCTGTCGGGGGCGTGGGGGGTGTGGGGGGCGTTCGGGTCGGGGCAGGGGGGTGGGTCGGGCGGGGCGGTCGTGGGTGCTGGGTCCTCCGTGGATCCGGGTCTCTGCTCGGATCCGGGTCTCTGCTCGCCGGACATGGTCGTACTCCCTCCCCGATCAGGCTCCGATCAGGCTGCCCGCGCTCGGCGGTGCGGTGCGTGCCGGGGGCAGCACCTCCATGAGGCCATGGGTGCGTGGGATCGCGGAGACGGCGTGCCGTGCGCGGGGGTGGGCGCGGGCGCGCGGTGTGCCTACTGGTGGTGCTCGACCAGGCCCGAGCGGCCGATGAGATAGCCGAGTTGGGTGCGGCTGCGGCTGCCGAGGAGGGCGGCGAGCCTGGCCACGTGCAGCCGGACGGTGCGGACGTTCATGTTCAGGTGCCGGGCGATCTCCGCGTCCGTGCGGCCCTCGGTGAGGAGGTGGGCGATGGCGCGCTGGACGTCGCTGATCTCCTGCTCGGGCGGGGCCGGGGCGTCCTCGCGGTACAGGGGCGTGGCCAGGCGCCACAGGATGTCGAAGGCCGTCGCGAGATAGCTGATGAGGGCGCTGGAGCGCAGCTCGAAGGCGACCGAGCCGTCCTCGACGGCCGGGATGAACGCGACGTCCCGGTCGAAGACGAGGAGGCAGGGCGGGAGTTCGTCGAGCGTGCGGACCTCACGTCCGACGGCCCTCGCGGGGGCGGGGGCCAAGGCGGCGGGAGCCGTACGGGCGGGGCTCGCGGGCCCGGACCCGCCGGGACCGCGCTGTCCTGGTCCGGCCGGGGCGGATCCGGGCTGTCCGGGGCCGGGCAGGGAGGAGCCCGGCAGGGAGGGGCCGGGGGCGGCGGGTCCTGCGACGGAGGGTCCGTGCGGGGACGGCTCGGGCCGCCGCAGCCCCGGCAGCACGTCGTCGGCCGTACGCGGCCGCGAGAGCATCCGCATGTGCCCGCCGCGCCCGGCGAACTCCTCCAGGCGCCAGGGCTCGTTGTGCGGAAGGAGCCGCGGCCGGGAGTCGCCGGGCTGGATGCCGAGGATCTCCTGGGAGGCCTCGGCCATCGCCTGCCGGACGGCGAGGCGGATGCGCGGGACGCCCTTGAGCACGGTGACCGGCGAGGCCGGGAGGTCGGACGTCCGGTCGGCGCCGAGCCGCAGGAAGGGCTCGAAGGAGGCGGCGAGCCGGGTCGCGCGGCCGCGCTGGCGGGCGACGCGCCCCTCGATGTCCTCGAGGAGGCGCGGCAGGGCGACCGCGGCCGCGGTGGGCCGCAGCCAGGTGGCGTCGTCGGGGTCCGGGTGGAGGAGCCCGGTGTCGATGAGGCAGGGGGTGGCGGCGGCGGCTTTGGCGGGAACTCGGCGTTCCTGAAGGGCTCGCAGGTACAGCGCGCGGCCGGCCTCGCACACGTCCACGGGCTCGTGCGGCACGTGGTGGCGGGCGGCGGGCTCGCCGCCCGGGGCGGGTCCGGTCAGGCGGAACCCGGCCGTGCCCTGCGGGCCACCGCGGACGGTGGGGGCTGCCTGCGTCGCTACGTCCTGCACATGCTCCCCCTGCTCGGATTGCAGTGATCGCGCGAATGACGGCGGCCGCGGTCGGCTGTCACCGACGAGCCGTCACCCTCGGGCGGGCACCCGCGAGTTGTGAGCCTGGGCCGTCATCCTCCGTGAGCTGTCATCCTTCGTGACTCGCCATCCTTGTCAACGAGGGAGCCGATATCAATGGCGGGTTTATCCCCTGCGATGCGGATCCAATTATTCAAGATTCAACGATACCGGATGCCGCCACTGTGGCCATCCCCACAGCCGGGGAACCCCCGACTCCCGACGAAAATACGTCCATGGACCTTCCTGTGGACCTCACCGCCCTGAGCGGCGACGGCCTTTACCTCTGGGCGCCGCGCGGCGCCGCGGGCTCCTGGGGCCTCGCCAACTGCCTGCTCGTCACCTCGGGCGACGACACCGCGCTCATCGACACCCCCTACGACGAGCGCATGACCCGCGCGCTCATCGCCGCCGCCGACCGCGCCCTGCCCCCGGGCGCCCGGGTCCGCACGATCGTCAACACCCACGCCAACGGCGACCACTGCTTCGGCAACGCCTTCTTCCCCGGCGCCGAGATCATCAGCTCCCGGGCGAGCCTGGAGCGGCACTGCCGCGAGATCTCCCCGCAGCAGATGCAGTACCTGGTGCACGCGAGCGATCCGGCCAACCCGCTCGGCTGGTACGCGCGCGAACGCTTCGGGGCGTACGACTACACCGGCATCACCGTGGTCCCGCCCACCGTCACCTTCGACGGCTCGTACGACCTCCGGGTCGGGGACATCGAGGTGCGCCTGCTCGAAGTGGGTCCGGCGCACACGGCCGGGGACCTGGTCGCGCATCTGCCGGGGCAGGGCGTCGTGATGGCGGGCGACGTCATCTTCGAGGGCGACCACCCCGTGCACTGGGAGGGGCCGCTCGCCGAGGTCGTCCGGGCCGCCGAGGCGGTGCTCGCGCTCGACGCCGAGCACATCGTGCCCGGCCACGGCCGGGTGATCGGGCCCGACGGGGTGCGCGCGTACATCGGCTATCTGCGCGACCTGGAAGGGGAGATCAGGGAGCGGCACGGGCGGGGGCTCGGCGCGTACGAGGCCGCGGCGGACATCCTCGCCGGCGGATTCCACCCGCACCTGGGTGCGCCGGAGCGGGTCGTCATGCTGACCTTCATCGAGTACCACCACCTCGGCGAGGCCACGGCGCCCATCGAGATGGTGGACCTGGCCACGCAGGCGGCACGCTGGGCGTACACGCACCACCACGCCACGGCGGCGGCCGGCTGACCTCCGCGTCCGAACCGCTCCCCCGCCCGTCCGCGCCCCGCCGCGACCACCCGGCCGCTACGCGGAAGAGCCCGATGAATACGATCTGTTGGTCGGCGACTCGTTTGGGCTTATGGTGCAGGAACCGTGCCCGTGGCAGGCCATGTTCACGGCTACGGGGAGCGGGGAAGCGGGAAAGGGGGGACGCGGTGGACGAGGAAGCGCTGCGTCGCATACTCAAAGAACTGCGTTCCAGAGTCACACCCGCGGAAGTGGGCCTGACGCCGAAGCCGACGGGCCGTCCCGGGCCTCGTGTGAACGGTCTCGCACAACCCGACATGGACATCCTCATGAACCGCTCGGTGGGCACGTACCACCGATTCGAAAGCGGAAAGATGTCCCCGCGCGACGATTACCTGCGCGAGGTCGGGCGGATCCTGCGCATGAGCGAGGACGAGTTCACCCAGGTCTATCTGCTCAGCCTCGGCCAGCGGCCGCCGCACCCCCTGGACCCCACGGACGGCGTCCTGATGCCCGCCGCCGCGGCGTGGCAGCGGGCCGTCTCCGGGCAGCGCGAGATCTCGTACGTGAACAACGTCCAATGGGACCTGGTCGCGTACAACCAGCCGTTCGCCGACATCTTCGACGGCGGCATACCGCCGGAGAACACCATGCGGTGGATGGCGCTCGCCGACGAGGCCCGCGATCACATTCTCACGGACTGGGAGACGCGCTGGGCGCCCGGAATTCTCAACCAGATCCGGCTCGCCCACATTCAGCATCCGGAGAACCGCTCGCTCGCGCGGCTGAACGCGGACGTGAAACGCGACAAGTACGCGGGGCCCATTTACGAGCGCAGCACCGAGGTGTACATCCACCCCGACGGTGATGTCCGGCCCCTCTACCACCCGCGAAAAGGCGCCGGACAGATCACGATGGTCGTCTCGGAACCGGCGAGTTCGCCGGGCGCGCGGCATGTCGTGCTGCTCTTCGACCTGCTCGACGAGAAGCCGACATCGGCATGAGGCTGGAGAAGGCCGCCGCGCCCGACCCGGTGATGCCGCCGCTGGTGGTCGGTCCGGTCCTGGAGCGCGCCGGTCTCGCCACGCTCCTGCACGCCATGGCCGCCGACCTCAACGGCCGCGGCTATCCCGTGACCTGGGTCGTGGACCGCCAGATGCTGGCGGGCGACTTCCCCCTCCAGGTCGTCGCCAAGGTCTCCGTGGTCCGCGTCCTCAACATCGCCCTGGACGACCGCGGCCCCACCTGGCAGGTCAGCATGGGCCGCCCCTCGTCGGTGCGGTGGGAACAGTCCGCGGTGCTCGACCTGGGGGCGGAGGGCTTGGACGCGGAGTGTGTGGTGCGGGGGGCGTTGCGGGCGTTGGGGTTGCCGTTGCAGCGGGCGCTCTACCACTAGGGGGGCGGTGGCCGGGTCGGCCCGGCTCCGGCTCAGCCGGTCGTACGGTCGAGGATGCCGGACTTGCCGATGAGGTAGCCGAGTTGGGCCCGGCTTGTGCTCTTCAGGACTGCGGAGAGTTTGGCTATGTGGACGCGGGCTGTGCGGACGTTCATGCCGAGGCGGGCGGCTATGTCGGCGTCGGTGAGGCCTTCGGTGAGGAGGGCGGCGATGGCCTGTTGGCGGGGGGTGATGCCGTGTGGGGTCGGCTGGGGGATGGGCTGGGGCCATCTGGGGACGGCGAGGCGCCAGAGCAGGTCGAAGGTGGCGACCATGTAGTCGACGATGGCCGGCTGGCGTATCTCGAGCGCGGCGTCGGGGGATTTGCTGACGGCGATGAAGGCCACGGAGCGGTCGAACACCATCATGCGGTGCGGCAGTTCGTCGAGCGTGCGGACTTCCACGTCCCCGTCCAGTTGTTCGTAGTGGGCGAGCGCAGGGCCGGAGTAGCGCGTGGTGTGCTGATAGAGCGTGCGCATTCGGCCGCCCAGGGACAGGATGTGGTTCACCCGCGGCAGCGAGCGCACCAGCTCGTCGGCGGACCGCTTTCCGCCCGGCTGAATGGCGAGGGCCTCCGACCTCGACCGGGACACCACGCGGTCGATGGCCTCATTGACGTGCGAAACGCCCGTGTGCAGGGTCGTGCCGGACGAACGCGCGGTACGGGTGCGCTCGCTGCCGAGGGTCATCAGCGGCGCGAAGGCGTCGGCCAGTCGCGACTCCCGTTGCCGCTGCGCGGTGACGCTCACATCGATGGTGTGCAGGATGCGCGGCAGGGCCACGGACGGGGCGATGGGCAGCAGCCACTCCGCGTGCTCCGTGTCCGGCTGGAGAAGGCCCAGTCCGCCGAGGCAAGGAGCCTCGCGGGCCTCCTCGGCGTGAATCCGACCCGATTGCAGTGCGTGGACGTACAGGCCTCTGCCCGCTTCGCACAACGCACCGTCCTCGTGGGGTCTGTGCTCCGCCACTGCCTTCGCCGTCCCTCTCCCTGCATCACCTACGGGGTCGACGGTCGCCCGCCGACTAGTGATTCTGGTCGAGGATCCCTGACTGACCAATGAGATATCCGAGCTGGGCGCGGCTGTTGCTGCCGAGGATCGCGGCGAGTTTCGCGATGTGTTCGCGGGCCGTGCGGACGTTCATGCCGAGCCGCGCGGCTATCTCGGTGTCGGTGAGGCCCTCCACGAGGAGTTCGGCGATGGCGTGCTGACGGGTGGTGATGCCGTTCTCGGCGGGGAGCTGGGCCGCGTGCGGGAACATCGGGGTGGCCAGTCGCCACAGGCGTTCGAAGGTGGTGATGAGGTAGTCGACGATGGCCGGTTGGCGTACTTCGAGGGCGACCGTGCGGTCCTTGCTCGCGGGGATGAAAGCCACTGAGTGGTCCAGGACCACCATGCGTTCGGTTACCTCATTGAGCGTGCGTACCTCTACGTCCCCGTCCAGTTGCTCGTAATGGGCGAGCGCGGGGAGGGAGTGACGGGTGGTGTGCTGGTAGAGGGTGCGCATGCGGCAGCCGCGGGCGAGCAGCTCCTGTTCGCGGGGGAGCGCGTCGGCCAGGACCTCGGGGGAGCGGACGCCGCCGGGCTGGACGGTGAGGACTTCGACGGTGGCGTCGGCCATGGCCCGGTCGATGGCCGCGTTGATCCGCTCGAAGCCGTCGAGCACGGTGATCTCGGGGGGCTCTCCGCCGGCCGCCTGCCGTGCGTCCAGGGCCATCAGCGGCTCGAACATCGCCGTGAGGCGCTCCTCCCGCTCGCGGTGGCGGGCGATGTGGTCCTCGATGCCGCGCAGGAGTTGGGGCAGGGCCACGGCGGGCGCGGTGGGGCGCAGCCACGCCATGTCCTCGACGTCGGGGTGGAGGAGGCCGAAGTCGATGAGGCAGGGGGCGGTGTCGGCCTCCCGGTGGCGGACGCGGCCCTCGCGCAGGGCACGGGCGTAGAGGGCCGAACCCGCGTCGCACAGCTCGTCGGGGCCGTGAGGGTGCGGGCGGGGTTCGGTGGTCATCTCGGTTTGTCCTGCTCGAGAATGCCGGACTGGGCGATGAGGTAGCCGAGCTGGGCGCGGCTTCCGCTGCCCAGGGCGGCGGCGATTTTGGCGATGTGGGCGCGGCAGGTGCGCACGTTCATGCCGAGGCGGCGGGCGATGGCTTCGTCCACGTGGCCTTCGATGAGGAGGCGGGCGATGGAGCGTTGGACGCCGGTGATGCCCCCCGTCGGCGGGTCGTACGGCATCTCCTCGAGGAGCGGTGCCGCGCGCTGCCAGAGCTGGTCGAAGACCTTCGCGAGGTACTCGACGAGCCCGGGGTGCCTGAGTTCCAGGGCGACTTGGCGGTCGTCCCGGGCGGGGATGAAGGCGACCGTACGATCGAAGATCATCAGCCGCTCGATGAGCTCTTCGAGGGTGCGCACCTCCACTTTGCCTTGTTTCATGTACTCGGCGTAGGCAATGGTTGCTTGGCTGTGCCGGGCGGTGTGCTGGTAGAGGGTGCGCATCGTGATGCCTCGCTCGATGATGCTCTGACTCTGCTTCACAGCCTCGGTGAGGGTGGCCTCGTTTCGTGCGCCGCCGGGTTGGACGGTCAGGATTTCCGACTCGCACTCCGCCGTGGCAGCTTGTATGGCGGCGTTGATCCGGGTGACACCTTCCAGGACTGTTATCGCATGGACGGCGGGGCGGTCCTGAGCACTGATGGCCATGAATGGCTCAAAGGTGTCGGTCAGTTCGGTCGCGAGGCTCCGGCGTTCCCGGATCTCGCGCTCGATGGGCAGGAGCCGCTGAGTGAGCGCTGCCGTCGGCGGGATGGGTCGGAGCCATTCCGGTTCGTCCGGATCAGGGTGCAGGAGCGCGAAGTCCATCAGGCAAGGAGCTGCGGCAGCTTCGCTGCGTGTGATGCGTCCTGACCGCAGTGCGCTGGCGTAGAGCTTCTTGCCGTCCTCGCATAGATCGGCCATCGAGTGCGGATGCGCCCGAATTGGGCCGTTTGTAGTCATAGCTCCACCCCCCAGGGTCATGAACGTGCAGGAACATGATGCATCGCCTCTGTGGTGTTGGCATGGCCGAATGAGCCATCGTCTTGGGAGGCCGGGGGAAGTCGCTATGGAAGTGAGGACGAAGCCCGCTATGTGCAAGGGAATGCTTCGCTCAGTGCTTATCGGTGCCTTCTCAGTCGTGATGACGGTTGGCGCGCTGAGTGGTCTTGAAGTGCGCGGGAACACGGAGAGCGCAGCCACGGCCACGGCGTCGCCCCAGTCGGCACCGCCGGACATCATCTGGAATGTCGCCCCGGCGGGAGGCGCAGCATGACCACGCCTCCCGACGACCGCACCTTCCGCCGCGAAATGGCCACCGCCTACCGCTCCGGCTGGCACTTCATCGACCTCGTCACCGCGATCCCCCACCCCGGCGACTCGTTGATGGTCACCCTGGTCGGAGAGCCCGTCGTCATCGTCCGCGACGACGACGAGGACATCCGTGCCTACCGCTGCCTGCGCCGCCCCCGCGGCGCGCCGCAGCCGGTCCGCTGTGCCGTGCGGTACGGCATGGTCTTCGTGAACCTCGACCAGCGCGACCACCAAGTGATCGACAAGCGCAAGCGGGAGGCCGACCGACAAGCCGTCGAGCGGCAGACCGCCTCCGCAGACTCCCTCGCAGCCACCCCCCGCAGCGCCTGACGCGATTCCCCCGTCGTTGTAAATCGCGCAGGTGCTTCCCCCAGCAGCGGCGCCACCGTGGACCTGAACACGGTGGCGCCGCTGTGGTGTGTGCAGGTACAGAGGCGCGCCCCCTCAGCCCGCCTTCCCCAACGCCCGAGTCACCCGTATCTCGACCACCACCCGGTCCGGGTTCGGCGACGGCACCCGCCCGTACCGCTCCTCGTACCGCCGCACCCCCTCCGCCACCCGCCCCGGCTCCGCCGACACCTCGGCCAGTCCCTCCAGGGTCGCCCAGCGCCGCCCCGCCACCTGGCAGACCGCGACCCGGGCCCCGGGGCCGTCCGGGCCTTCGACTCCGGCCGCCGCGAGGACGTGGGCCACCTTCCTGCTGGACTTGTTCGCGAGGACCCGGGCGATACCCGCCTCCGGGTCGAAGGTCACGCCGACCGGGACGACGTGCGGGGTGCCGTCGGGGCGCAGGGTCGTGAGGGTGCACAGGTGGCGTTCCCGCCAGAAGCTGAGGTAGGCGGCGGGCGGGTCGGCCAGGTCGATGCTCATGGGCAAGAACCCTAGGCTGCCATCCTTGAGCGGAATAGACTCAACTTTATGTACGCTGTCTAAGTCAGCATGGGGCCGGGAGCCCCGACAGACCGCGACCCAGGAGGAGAAACCGCACGTGGACGCCGAGCTGACCAACCGGAGCCGGGACGCGATCAACGCGGCCACCAGCCGGGCCGTGTCCGGCGGCAACCCCGACCTGACGCCCGCGCACTTGTTGCTGGCGTTGCTGGAGGGGCGAGGCCGCCAAGCAAGCGAGAACATCACCGACCTGCTCGCCGCGGTGGACGCCGACCAGGCGGCCGTGCGCGCCGGAGCCGAGCGCGTCCTCGCGGGGCTGCCCAGCGTCACCGGGTCGACGGTCTCCCCGCCGGGGCCCGACCGCGAACTGCTCGCCGTGGTCGCCGACGCGGCGCAGCGCGCCAAGGAGCTGGGCGACGATTACCTCTCCACCGAACACCTGCTCATCGGCCTCGCCGCGAAGGGCGGCGCCGCCGGAGAGGTCCTGAACCAGAACGGCGCGAGCGCGAAGAAGCTGCTCGCCGCCTTCGAGACGAGCCGTGGAGGGCGTCGCGTGACCACCCCTGACCCCGAGGGGCAGTACAAGGCCCTGGAGAAGTTCGGCACGGACTTCACCGCCGCCGCCCGCGAGGGCAAGCTCGACCCGGTCATCGGGCGGGACCAGGAGATCCGGCGGGTCGTCCAGGTCCTGTCGCGGCGTACCAAGAACAATCCCGTGCTCATCGGCGAGCCCGGCGTCGGCAAGACCGCCGTCGTGGAGGGGCTCGCGCAGCGCATCGTGAAGGGGGACGTGCCCGAGTCGCTGAAGAACAAGCGGCTCGTCTCGCTGGACCTGGGCGCCATGGTCGCGGGGGCCAAGTACCGGGGCGAGTTCGAGGAGCGCCTGAAGACCGTGCTCTCCGAGATCAAGGAGAGCGACGGGCAGATCATCACGTTCATCGACGAGTTGCACACCGTCGTGGGAGCCGGGGCCGGCGGGGACTCCGCCATGGACGCGGGCAACATGCTCAAGCCCATGCTCGCCCGCGGTGAGCTGCGGATGGTCGGCGCCACCACCCTCGACGAGTACCGCGAGCGGATCGAGAAGGACCCCGCCCTGGAGCGGCGGTTCCAGCAGGTGCTCGTCGCCGAGCCGTCCGTCGAGGACTCCATCGCGATCCTGCGCGGGCTCAAGGGGCGCTACGAGGCCCACCACAAGGTGCAGATCGCCGACAGCGCGCTGGTCGCCGCCGCCACCCTCTCCGACCGGTACATCACCTCGCGCTTCCTTCCCGACAAGGCCATCGACCTCGTCGACGAGGCCGCGTCGCGGCTGCGGATGGAGATCGACTCCTCGCCCGTCGAGATCGACGAGCTGCAGCGCGCCGTCGACCGGCTGCGGATGGAGGAGCTGGCGCTCAGCAAGGAGACCGATCCGGCGTCCAAGCAGCGTCTTGAGAAGCTGCGGCGCGACCTCGCGGACAAGGAGGAGGAGCTGCGGGGACTCACCGCGCGGTGGGAGAAGGAGAAGCAGTCCCTCAACCGCGTCGGCGAGCTGAAGGAGAAGCTCGACGAGCTGCGCGGGCAGGCCGAGCGCGCCCAGCGCGACGGCGACTTCGACACCGCCTCGAAGCTCCTGTACGGCGAGATCCCCGACCTGGAGCGGGACCTGGAGGCCGCCTCTGAGGCCGAGGAGGAGAAGGCCGCCGAGGCCGACACCATGGTCAAGGAGGAGGTCGGGCCCGACGACATCGCCGACGTCGTGGCCGCCTGGACCGGCATCCCCGCCGGGCGCCTCCTGGAGGGCGAGACGCAGAAGCTGCTGCGCATGGAGGGTGATCTTGGCAAGCGGCTCATCGGCCAGACCGAGGCCGTCCAGGCCGTCTCCGACGCCGTCCGCCGCACCCGCGCCGGGATCGCCGACCCCGACCGCCCCACCGGCTCCTTCCTGTTCCTCGGCCCGACCGGCGTCGGCAAGACCGAGCTGGCCAAGGCCCTCGCCGACTTCCTCTTCGACGACGAGCGGGCCATGATCCGCATCGACATGAGCGAGTACGGCGAGAAGCACAGCGTCGCCAGGCTGGTCGGTGCCCCGCCCGGCTACGTCGGGTACGAGGAGGGCGGCCAGCTCACCGAGGCCGTGCGCAGGCGGCCGTACTCGGTGGTGCTGCTCGACGAGGTCGAGAAGGCGCACCCGGAGGTCTTCGACGTGCTGCTCCAGGTCCTCGACGACGGCCGCCTCACCGACGGGCAGGGACGGACGGTCGACTTCCGCAACACCATCCTGATCCTCACCTCCAACCTCGGAAGCCAGTACCTGGTCGAGCCCCTGACCAGCGAGGAGGAGAAGAAGCAGCAGGTCCTGGAGGTGGTCCGGGCCTCGTTCAAGCCCGAGTTCCTGAACCGCCTCGACGACCTCGTGGTGTTCTCCGCGCTCGGCAAGGACGAGCTGGCCCACATCGCCGAGCTCCAGATCGGCCGGCTCGCCAAGCGCCTCGCCGACCGGCGGCTCACCCTCGACGTCACGCCCGCGGCCCTCGCCTGGCTCGCCGACGAGGGCAACGACCCGGCGTACGGAGCCCGGCCGCTGCGCCGCCTCATCCAGACCTCCATCGGCGACCGGCTCGCCAAGGAGATCCTGGCGGGCGAGGTCAAGGACGGGGACACGGTCCGCGTGGACGTCTTCGGGGACGGGCTCATCGTCGGTCCCGCCGGGGCCGGGGCGGGGCCGGGGACGACGGGGAAGACGCTGTAAGGCGCCGTAACCGGACACATGGGCGGGCGGGGGTTGCGAGCCCCCGCCCGGCATGGGAGAGGATGGCTCAATCCGTACGAAGGGAAATACACGGTGAGCATCGACCCGTCCTCGATTCCGAATTTCGGGGGCCAGCCCGAACCGCAGCAGGGCGCAGGACCGGCGGGCCCCGTCGTCCCTGACCAGGACCTGGTCAAGCAGCTCCTGGACCAGATGGAACTCAAGTACGTCGTCGACGACGAGGGAGACCTCGCGGCGCCGTGGGAGGAGTTCCGTACGTACTTCATGTTCCGCGGCGAGGACGACCAGGCGGTCTTCTCGGTGCGGACGTTCTACGACCGGCCGCACGGCATCGAGGAGAAGCTCCAGCTCCTCGAGTCCATCGACGACTGGAACCGCCGCACGCTGTGGCCCAAGGTCTACAGCCACACCCACGACGACGGCACGGTCCGCCTCATCGGCGAGGCCCAGATGCTGATCGGCACGGGTGTCTCCCTGGAGCACTTCGTCTCGTCGACCGTCAGCTGGGTGCGCGCCGCGATCGAGTTCGACCGCTGGCTCGTCGAGCAGCTGGGCCTGGAGCAGGCCGTCGACTCCGCCGACGGCGAGGAGAAGCCCGGCGACGACGAGGCCTGAGGGCCCGCCGCACCGCGGTGACTACAAGGGCATGCGGGCGATCGTCACCAGATACGTCCCGTACGCCACCGAGAGCCCGGCCAGGGCGCCGACCACCAGGAAGGCGGCCCGCGGCCGGGCTCTCGCCGTGCGCAGGACCGCGCACGCGAGCGGGATGAGCAGCGGGAAGGCGGGCAGCAGGAAGCGCGGCTTGGACTCGAAGAAGCCGGAGCCGCCGACCGTGATCAGGAGCAGCACGCCGGTGTAGACGAGCAGCGGCAGCGGCGCCCGCTCGGCCACCAGGAGCGCGTACAGGAGCACGGCCACCGCGACGATCACCAGCGTCATGGAGAAGACCAGCTTGTCGCCGTCGAGCAGCAGGTGCTTGACGAAGGCGAGCGAACCCGCGCCGAAGTCGAAGCGCGAGCCCCAGCCGCGCTGCACCGCGAAGTAGCCGCCGAGCACATCGCCCTCGCGGGCCCCGACCCACAGGACGTACGCCCCCCAGCCGAGCGGGGCGAGCAGCGCGCCCGTCCACAGCCTGTGGGGAACTCCGCGCCCGCGCCGCCGGACGATCTCGCAGACCGCGGCGACCAGGACCGCGGCCGCCACCGCGAAGCCGTTCGGCCGGGCCAGGCCCGCGAGCGCCGCGAGCGTGCCCGCCCACACCCAGCGCCCGGTGAGCAGCGCGTACAGGGACCAGGCGGCGAGGGCGGTGAGGACCGGCTCGGTGTACGCCATCGACAGGATGACGGAGTGGGGCATGAGGCCCCACAGGAGCACGAGGACGGTCGCGGTGCGGCGGTCGTAGAAGCGGGCCGCGATGGCGTAGACGCCGAGGGCGGCGGCCCCGGCGGCGAGCCAGGAGACGAGCAGCCCGGCCGCCCCGTGGGACAGCGGTGTGACGGTGGTGACCGCGCGGATCAGGCCCGGGTACAGCGGGAAGAACGCCAGGTCGCTCTGGACGACGGTGGGCTCGAAGTACAGGGTGCGGCCGTAGCCGTGGGCGGCGATGCCGGTGTACCAGCGGGAGTCCCAGGAGCGGCCGAGCAGGCGGAAGGTGTCCTGGCCGGTGGCGTGCGCCACGGCCGTCACCGCGAGCAGCCCGGTGAGGCGGGCGGCGGCGAAGACGCCGAGGGCGCGCACCGCCGTCGGGCCCTTGGGCTCCAGGGCGAGGCAGCGGGTGCGGGGCGGTTTGGTGAGCGGGGCCGGGACGGTGGGGCTCGGGTGGGTCACACCCGAACCCTCCGGGGTCGTGGCGGCGGGCGCGAGCCGGGTGGGTCCGTGTGGGTGGGTGCGGTGGCCCTACAGCGCCTTGAGCCGCTCCACCGCGTCCGTGAGGACCTCCGTGCGCTTGCAGAACGCGAACCGCACGAAGGGCGCGCCCGCCTCGCGGTGGTCGTAGAAGACGGCGTTCGGGATGGCGACGACACCGGCGCGCTCGGGCAGGGCGCGGCAGAACGCGAAGCCGTCGCCGCCGTGCGAACGGTCCTCGCCGAGGGGGCGGATGTCGGTGGTGACGAAGTACGTGCCCTGCGGGCGGTAGACCTCGAAGCCCGCCGCCGTCAGGCCCGCCGACAGCAGGTCCCGCTTGGCGCGCAGGTCCTCGCGGACGCCCGTGAAGTACGACTCGGGCAGTGCGAGGGCCTCCGCGACCGCGTACTGGAAGGGACCCGAGGCCACGAACGTCAGGTACTGCTTGGCCGAGCGCACCGCCGTGACCAGCTCCGGCGTGGACGTCACCCAGCCGACCTTCCAGCCGGTGAAGGAGAACGTCTTGCCCGCCGAGCCGATGGTGACGGTCCGCTCGCGCATGCCGGGGAAGGACGCCAGCGGGATGTGCGCGGGCGAGCCGGAGCCGTCGGGTGCCGGGGCGTCGGCGAAGACCAGGTGTTCGTAGACCTCGTCGGTGACCACGAGCAGGTCCCGCTCGACGGCGAGTTCCGCGATCGCGGCCAGCTCCTCGCGGGTCAGGACGGTGCCCGTCGGGTTGTGCGGGGTGTTGAGGAGAAGGAGGCGGGTGCGCGGGGTGACGGCGTCGCGCAGCTCGTCCAGGTCGAGGACGAAGCGTCCGTCACGGGGCCGCAGGGTCACGGGCACGCGGGTGCCGCCCGCGAGCGCGATGGAGGCGGCGTACGAGTCGTAGTACGGCTCCAGGGCGATGACCTCGTCGCCCGGCTCGACCAGGGCCAGCAGCGAGGCCGCGATGGCCTCGGTGGCGCCCGCCGTGACGAGGACCTCCCGGTCGGGGTCGAAGCTCAGGCCGTAGAGCCGCGCCTGGTGCGCCGCGACCGCCGCGCGCAGCTCGGGGACGCCCGGGCCCGGTGGGTACTGGTTGCCGCGGCCGTCGCGCAGCGCCCGCACCGCCGCCTCCCGGACCTCCTCGGGGCCGTCCGTGTCGGGGAAGCCCTGGCCCAGGTTGATCGCCCCCGTCCGCACGGCGAGGGCGGACATCTCGGCGAAGATCGTCGTGCCGAATTCGGCCAGGCGGCGGTTGAGCAGCGGGCGGCCGCCCGCCGAGGAGCCCGGGGCGCCGGGGGCGCCGGTGGTGCCGGTTGAGCCAGGACCAGAGGGAGAGGACGTCATGGCCGCCATCCTGCGCCGAACCTCTGGACTTCCTCAACTCTGCTTTGGCCGCGAATGGCCGGGGGCATCCCCTTGTCACGCAACGACGCGGGACAACAACCGCAGGGCGCCGGAGGCTTCGTGGTCCCGGGGGAACACGAGGCGTCCGGTGCATCGGGGGAACGGAAAGGTGAGTGAGGGACATGATTCTTGTCGTCCTCTTCCTTGGGCTTGTGGTGCTGATGATCGCGGGGCTGGCGATCGGTGCCGCCCGGGTGCGCGGCAGCCGCGGACGGCGTACGGCGTCCGGGGCCGGCGGCGGCAGCTGGTGGGCGTCGGGCAGTTCGAGCAGCGGCAACCACAGCGGGGCCACCTCCTGCGGCGGTGGCTCGTCCTGCGGCGGTGGCTCCTCGTCCTGCGGCGGCGGCTCGTCCTGTGGCGGCGGCGGTGGCGGGGGTGGATGCGGCGGAGGCAGCTGACACGGGGCAGCTGGTCCACTGGGCGAAGCGTCCGGCGGGAGTCAACTCCCGGCGGGCGCTTCGTCGTTGTGGGCGTCCGGTGGTGCGGTGTGCCGGTGTCGCCGGGGGCAGGGGACGGATGTTGACGGCTCGCACGGAGAAAGTGCTGCGCAGGGAGTTGGCGCGGAGTGGCAGGGGCGAAATGGGGCTATTGGCGACCGTACCGGGACGCTTCTGGATCGTCTGAGTTTGCAGAAACGTGAACAGATGAACTGTTCGGCCCTCTAGGGGATGGAAACCCTACGAAGTTGGGTAAAAACGCTGTGGCAGTGTCGCAGTTCATGATTCCCTCTTAACCGTCACACCGCCCTCGGACGTTCTCAGTTCAATCAACGATCGGGACTTCTCCGTGGGCACGAGCCGGCATTCCGACCACTCGGTGTCCGACCGGGTGCGCCGGCCCCCCCACCTCCATTGCGTGCTTAGCGGAGCCGACCCATGCTCACGACCCTGAAGACTGTCTATACCGACACGCGCGCCGGGGACCTGGCCTGGGCCCTCGGCCGCGAGCCGTTGCCCGCCCTGGCCACGCTCGACCTCGAACTGTCCGGCGCCACCGTGCAGTTGAGGCTCCTCGGGGCGTCCCACCAAGTGCTCCTGGAGGAGGAGCGCGGCGGCAGTTGCTCCGAGACGGTGGCCTGCATCCCCGGCAGCAGCACCCCGCTGCCGCTCGGCGTGTCCAAGCGGGTGGGGGAGTGGGAGTACGAGTTCGCGGCCTGCGTCGAAACCCTGTCGCGGGGTCAGTTCGCGGGCCGCGCCCAGGAGTTGCTGGCCCTGGTCACCGAGCACCCGCACGGCCTCGCCGGAGTCTTCCCCGGCATCCCGCACGCCTTCACCGCGATGCTCGCCCAGCGTCACGAAGGATCGGTCATGTGGCGCACCTGGCACGCCTATCCGCAGGACGGACAGCTGGTGGCGACCAGGACCCGCGTCGGCGTGCGGATGCCCGCACCGCTGTGACGTGCCACAACTCCCCGGCGGACGCCCGGTGACGGGCGGGAAGGACGGGGTGCGGGCGGACCCGTGTGCGCGGGCGCGACACCGGTGTCACCCGCACACGCCGTGCGGCCCTTTACGCGTCCTACACGTCCACCCGGGCACCTCCACCCTTGTGGGGGACTTGGCGTAAGCGTTCGGTGACGTAGCGTTCGCAGCGTGATCGAGCCGCCCGAGCGTCTGCCCGTCACGCCCCGGACAGGCCGGTTCCTCGTCCTCGCGGGCGTGTTCATCTGTGCCGCCTGCGGACTCGTGTACGAACTCGAACTCGTCGCCCTCGCCTCGTACTTGATCGGCGACTCCGTCACCCAGGCCTCCGTCGTCCTGTCCGTGATGGTGTTCGCGATGGGCATCGGCTCACTGCTCGCCAAGCGGCTGCGCTGCCGCGCCGCCGCCGGATTCGGGCTCATCGAGGCCGCGCTCGCCCTCGTCGGCGGCCTCAGCGCCATGACGCTGTACGCGGCCTTCGCGTGGGCCGGGGACCGCGGCGAGGTGTGGGCCGGCGGCTCGCGCTACCTCTTCGTGGCGTTCTCGCTCGCCATCGGCGTCCTCATCGGCGCCGAAGTGCCCCTCCTGATGGTGCTCATCCAGCGCGTGCGGCGGCAGGACGCGGGCGGCGCCGTCGCCGACCTGTTCGCCGCGGACTACGTCGGCGCGCTCGTCGGCGGACTCGCCTTCCCCTTCCTGCTGCTGCCCTGGTTCGGACAGCTCACCGGGGCGCTGCTCACCGGCGCCGTCAACGTCCTCGCGGGCGGGGCCCTCGTCTTCGGCCTGTTCGGCCGCGACCTCAGCGGGCGCGGGCGCTGGATACTCCTCGCCACCAACGTCACCGTCCTCGCCGTGCTCGCCTCCGCCGCCGTCCTCGTCGACGACTTCGAGCGCGCCGCCCGCCGCGCCGTCTACGGCTCCGACATCCGCGTCGCCGTCCGGACCGGCGTCCAGGAAGTCGTCCTCACCGGCGGCCGCCACGCATCCCTCGACCTCTTCCTCGACGGCAGGCTCCGCGTCAGCGGCCGCGACGAACACCGCTACCACCGGGCGCTCGTCCAGCCCGCCATGCGCGGCGGGCCGCACGCCCGCGTCCTCGTCCTCGGCGGCGGCGACGGGCTCGCCGCCCGCCAGGTCCTGCGCCACTCCGGGGTGCGCCGCGTCGACATCGTCGAGATCGACCCCGGCGTCGTGCGGCTCGCCCGCAGCGATCCCGCGCTCAGCGAACTCAACGGCCACGTCTACCGCGACCCGCGGGTGCGGGTCGTGCACGCCGACGCCTTCCACTGGCTGCGCGGGCCGCACGCCCGCCGCCTCCCCTACGACGTCGTCGTCGCCGACCTGCCCGACCCCGGCATCACCGCGAGCACCAAGCTCTACTCCCAGGAGTTCTACGGTCTCGTCGCCCGCGCCCTCACCGACGGCGGCCGCCTCGCCGTGCACGCCGGGCCCGTCGTCACCCGCGCCCACACCTACTGGACCGTCGACGCCACCCTGCGCGCCGCGGGCCTCGCCACCACGCCCTACCGCGTGACGGGCCGTCACTCCGGCTTCGCCGCCGGACCCGACCGCACCGCCGACGGCTCCGCGCACGCCCGCGACTGGGGCTTCGTCCTCGCCGCCCGCGGCCACGAAGGCCTGGTCGCCGCCGCGGACTCCGCCATCCTGCGGTCCGGCGCGCGCGCCGCCCAGCGCGTCCGCCCCACACCCCGGGAACCCATGCCGCCCTCCACCCTCGTGCATCCGCGGTACGCCGACTGACGGGTCGTCCGGCCCTCCGCGCGGGCAAGTGGCGTACATCACGCGGTGGGCGTGGGTACGCTCGACTGTCATGGAGCATGAGGTGTTCGTACCGGTCCCGGAAGAGCCGCTCCGCGAAGCGCTGGCCGACCCCGAGCGGGTCGCCGGCGCTGTGCCGGGGTTGCAGCGTGATGCCGACGCGGAGTCGCCGCCCCTGTCCGGGCGGCTGCGGGTGCGGGTCGGTGGGCACACGATCACCTACCGCGGTGCCCTGCGGCTCGCCCCCCGGAGCGGGGGTTCCTACTCCCTCGACGGCGAGGGCACCGAGGTGCGCGGCGACGGCTCCGTGAAGTTCTCCCTCGTCCTGCGGCTCGCCCCCGGTGCGGAGGGCGGCACCAGCGTCGCCTTCACCGGGACGGGCTCCGGGGACGGACGCATCGCCGAGATCGCCGGGAGTTCTCCACAGGCTGTGGAGGCCGCTGTGCGGAGGTTGCTGGGGCGGTTCGGCGAGGGGTTGGCCTCTGCGGCTTCTGTGGAGGGGGGCGGCCGGGGGCCGGGGGTGGGGGACGTCGACGACGCCGCCGCCGACGCCGACGACGACGCCGATGTCGTCGGCAGCTCCGACGTCGGTGATGCCTCCGACGGCTCCGCCAAGGAGGTCGGGGGGATTTACGAGGCCGAGGTGCCGCCGCCTTCGTTGGATCCGTTGGCCGATGACTTCGACCGGCCGTTGGAGGTCGGGGCCGCTGCTGAGGCCGCGCATGCTCGGCGGACGATGATCGGGCGCAGTGCGGAGGAGGTCGACCACGCTCCGCCCCGGGGGAGGTATGCGCCGGTGCCGGTGCCCGAGGCGATGTCCGGCGGGGTCGCCACGTTGCGGTGGGCCGCGCCTGCTGCGGCTGTGGTGTTGGCTTCGGCGATTGTGGTGGGGCGGGTTTTGCGTCGGCGCCGGTGAGCCTGGCGGGGGCGCCCCCGATACGGCGCTCCGCGCCTCGTCCTCAAACGCCGGACGGGCTTTCTCCCACCCACCCGCCCCGACTCGCACCGGCCTGGCCGACAGCCCGGCACCCTCAGCCCCGCCGGACTCACCCCCGAATCGGCGCTTCGCGCCTCGTCCTCAAACGCCGGACCGGCTCTCTCCCACCCGCCCGCCCCCACCATGCGTTCGACCCGGCAGTCGGCACCTTCAGGACCGCCCCGCCCCGCCCCGCACCCTTCAGCCCGCCCCGGCTGTACTTCAGCCCGCCCGGCGAAGTCTTCAGCCCGCCTCGGGGGAGTTTTCAGCCCGTCCGGCGATTGAGGACGAGGCGCGGAGCGCCGATCGGGGGAGGACTGGTCTGCCCGCCATGGGACGTCTGGCTACGGGGTCCAGGGGCGGAGCCCCGGGATCGGAGAAGGGGTGGGATTGGGGGCCCCGCAGGGGAGCGGGTCGTAAGGTCGGGGGGTGAGTAGCGATGAGATCAGGTTGGGTGCGGGTGGCGCGGACGTGACCGTGCGGCCGGGGGACGGGTGCCGGGTCGGGAGTCTGCGGGTCGACGGGGTCGAGCTGCTGCGGCAGGGGGAGCGGTACGGCAGCTTCCCGATGGTGCCGTGGTGCGGACGGACGAGGGAGGGCAAGTTCAGGAACGGGGACGTCCTGCACCAGCTGCCGGTGAATTCGCCGCCGCACGCGATCCACGGCACCGCCCGCGACGCCGCGTGGAAGACGGCCCGAGTGAGCGACCGCGAGGCGGTGTTCACGTACGACCTGACGGACCCCTGGCCGTACCCGGGCAGGGTCACGCAGATCGTGGAGCTGACCGACGACGCCCTGACGCTGAGGATGGCGATCGAGACGTACGAGGACTCGTTCCCGGCGCAGGCGGGCTGGCACCCGTGGTTCAACCGCCACCTGGCGGGCGACCCCGAGGACGCCGAGGGCGTACAGCTGCGCTTCGACGCCGCCTGGCAGGAGCTGCGCGGCGACGACCACCTCCCCACGGGGACGAGGATCGACCCGACCCCCGGCCCCTGGGACGACTGCTTCGGGATGCCCGACGGCGTCGACGTGACCCTGACCTGGCCGGGCCGCCTGGAGCTGAAGGTGGCGAGCAGGGAGCAGTGGGTCGTGGTGTACGACGAGCCCGCGGAAGCGGTGTGCGTGGAACCGCAGACCGGCCCGCCGAACGGCCTCAACACGGCACCGCGCCTCGTCACCCCCCTCGAGCCCCTGGAGACGTCGACCACCTGGACCTGGCGGCGCCTTTAAGCTCGTAGCCATGACGAACGACGTACGCGGCGACCTGCTGCAGCAGATCAAGGACAAGGCCGTCGTGCACGGCAAGGTGACGCTCTCCTCGGGCATCGAGGCCGACTACTACGTCGACCTGCGCCGCGTCACCCTCGACGGCGAGGCCGCCCCCCTGGTCGGCGAGGTCCTGCTCGACCTGACCGCGGACCTGGAGTTCGACGCGGTGGGCGGCCTGACGATGGGCGCCGACCCGGTGGCCGCCGCGATGCTGCACGCCGCCGCGGGCCGGGGCCGCCGCCTGGACGCCTTCGTGGTGCGCAAGGCCGCGAAGGCGCACGGGCTGCAGCGTCGGGTCGAAGGGCCGGACATCGCGGGCCGCCGGGTCCTGGTCGTCGAGGACACCTCCACGACCGGCGGCTCCCCGCTGACCGCCGTGGAGGCGGTCCGCGAGGCGGGCGCCGAGGTCGTGGGCGTGGCGACGATCGTGGACCGCGCCACCGGCGCCGCCGAGAAGATCACCGAGGGCGCGGGGGTCCCGTACCTCTTCGCGTACTCGAAGGACGAGCTGGGCCTCGACTGATCGGTACATGACGTAGAGCTGGAGCAATCCGGCGAGTCTGGAAAGATGGGGGCGACGACGGCGTCGCCCCCGGTACCACCGGTCCCACCGGTCATCCAGGTACCCCAGGTCAGGGACACAGCAGCAGAGCAGCACTCACCCCGCACATCACAAGGAGCGGACACATGCCCATCGCAACCCCCGAGGTCTACAACGAGATGCTCGACCGGGCGAAGGCAGGCAAGTTCGCCTACCCGGCCATCAACGTGACGTCCTCGCAGACCCTGCACGCTGCGCTGCGCGGCTTCGCGGAGGCGGAGAGCGACGGCATCATCCAGATCTCCACGGGTGGCGCGGAGTTCCTGGGCGGCCAGTACAGCAAGGACATGGTGACGGGCGCGGTGGCCCTCGCCGAGTTCGCGCACATCGTCGCGGCGAAGTACGACATCACGGTCGCGCTGCACACCGACCACTGCCCGAAGGACAAGCTCGACGGCTACGTCCGTCCGCTCCTCGCCGTCTCCGCCGAGCGCGTCGCGGCCGGCCGGGACCCCCTCTTCCAGTCGCACATGTGGGACGGCTCCGCCGAGACCCTCGCCGACAACCTGGCCATCGGCCAGGAGCTGCTTGAGATCGCCCGCGCCGCGAAGATCATCCTTGAGGTCGAGATCACCCCGACCGGTGGCGAGGAGGACGGCGTCACCCACGAGATCAACGACGAGCTGTACACCACGGTCGACGACGCGATCCGCACCGCCGAGGCCCTGGGCCTGGGCGAGAAGGGCCGCTACCTGCTCGCCGCCTCCTTCGGCAACGTCCACGGCGTCTACAAGCCGGGCAACGTCGTGCTCCGCCCCGAGCTCCTGAAGGACCTCCAGGAGGGTGTCGGCGCCAAGTACGGCAAGCAGTCCCCCTTCGACTTCGTGTTCCACGGCGGCTCCGGCTCCACCGAGCAGGAGATCGCGACGGCGCTGGAGAACGGCGTCGTGAAGATGAACCTCGACACGGACACGCAGTACGCCTTCACGCGTCCCGTCGCCGACCACATGTTCAAGAACTACGACGGCGTCCTGAAGGTCGACGGCGAGGTCGGCTCCAAGAAGACCTACGACCCGCGCACCTGGGGCAAGTCCGCCGAGGCGGGCATGGCCAAGCGCGTCACCGAGGCGTGCGCGAACCTGCGCTCCAGCGGTACGAAGCTCAAGTAACGCCGTCCACACCGTCCGCCGGGCCCGGTACTCCGCCACAGCGCGGGTGCCGGGCCTGCGGCATGCCCGGAGGGATCCGCCCGTGACCACAGCGGCCTACGACTTCGACACCCCCGTCGACCGGCACGGCACCTGGTGCGTGCAGTGGGACGGCGTCGCCGACCTCCTCCCCTTCACCATCTCCGACATGGACTTCGCCTGCGCGCCGCCCGTCCTCGACGCGCTCCAGCGGCGGGTCGCGCA
Source organism: Streptomyces sp. RK9 (assembly GCF_045070545.1). Lineage (NCBI taxonomy): Bacteria > Bacillati > Actinomycetota > Actinomycetes > Kitasatosporales > Streptomycetaceae > Streptomyces > Streptomyces sp. RK9. The sequence continues at coordinate 1,296,935 of NZ_CP173704.1, forward strand.
CGGCGTCTTCGGCTACACGGACTGGCGCAACGACGACTTCCGGGGCGCCGTCCGCGACTGGTTCAAGCAGCGCCACGACACCGACGTCGACCCCGGCTCGCTCGTCTACGCGCCGTCCGTCCTCAACCAGATATCCCAGCTCCTGCGGATGTGGACGGAGCCCGGCGACGGGGTGGTCGTGCACACGCCCACCTACGACGGGTTCAGGAAGGCGGTCGACGGGCTCGGCCGCGAGCTGCGTACCGTGCCCGTCGAGGATCCCGGACTCGCCCTCCTCGAAGCCGAGTTGGCCCGGCCCGGCGCGCGGGTGCTGCTGCTCTGCTCGCCGCACAATCCCACCGGGCGGGTGTGGAGCGACGCCGAGCTCGGCGGGATGGCCGCGTTGTGCGAGCGGTACGGGGTCGCCGTCATCAGCGACGAGATCCACGCCGACCTCACGCACGACGGGGCCGTCCATCTGCCGTGGACCCGGTACGCGCGGGGGCGGTGGGCCCTCGTCACCTCCGGCACGAAGGCCTTCAACTTCCCCTCCCTGAGCGGGAGTTACGGCTTCGTCGGGGATCCTGACGACCATGCGGCCTTCGTGCGGCGGATGAACACGGGAGAAGGGCTGGCCTCGCCCGCCGTCCTCTCCCTCGTCGCGCACATCGCCGCCTACCGGGAGGGCGCGGAGTGGTTGGACGCCGTGCGTGCCTACACCTACGAGAACCTGCGGTACGTCGGGGAGCGGCTGAACGAGGCCTTCCCCGAGCTGGGGTGGGTGGCGCCGCAGGCCGGGTATCTCGCGTGGGTCGATCTGCGGGGGGTGCTCGGGGGTGTGGGGGACGCCGGGCTTCAGCGGGAGCTGGTGGAGCGGCAGGGGGTCGCCGTCATGGCCGGGGGCACGTATGGGGCGCCCGGTTTCGTGCGGCTGAACGTGGGGTGCCCGCGGGGGAAGGTCGAGGTGGGGGTGGAGGCGTTGGTGCGGGGGGTGCGGGCGGTCCGGGGGTAGGCGCCCTGCGGGGCTCTCCCCAACCCCACCCCTTCCCGAAACCGGGGCTCCGCCCCGGACCCCGGGGGTAGGTGCCCCCTTGCCGTGAGACGGCGCACCCCCGATCGGCGCTCCGCGCCTCGTCCTCAAACGCCGGACGGGCTGAAAACTTCCCCGAGTCGGGCTGAATACTTCGCCGGGCGGGCTGAATACTTCGCCGGGGCGGGCTGAAGGGTGCGGGGCGGGGCGGTCCTGAAGGTGCCGACTGCCGGGTCGAACGCATGGTGGGGGCGGGCGGGTGGGAGAAAGCCGGTCCGGCGCTTGAGGACGAGGCGCGGAGCGCCGATGCGGGGGTGGCCCCGGTGGGGGTGGGGGTGCCGGGCTGTCGCCGAGGTCGGTCAAGTCTGGGCGGGTGGGAGAGAGCCTGTCCGGCGGTTGAGGGCGAGGCGCGGAGCGCGGCCGGGGGTGGCGCATTCCGGGCTGAGGCCGTCGACCTGGTGGGGGCGCCCCGCCAGGCTCATGCAGACTTGCCCCATGTCCATTCACGAGAACCTCCTCGGGGGCCCGCCCCCGACCCACCTGCCCGACGACCCCGAGCCCCGCGAGCTCCTCGCGGCCGGCACCCCGGCCACGGAGGTGGCGGCGAAGTACCCGACGTCGTCCCTCGCCTGGGCCCGCCTCGCCGACGAGGCGTACGAGGCAGGCCGCGTCGTCGAGTCGTACGCGTACGCCCGTACGGGATACCACCGCGGCCTGGACTCCCTGCGCCGCAGCGGCTGGAAGGGCCACGGCCCGGTCCCCTGGGAGCACGAGCCGAACCGCGGCTTCCTGCGCGCCCTGCACGCCCTGGCCCGCGCCGCGGGCTCGATCGGCGAGCAGGAGGAGTACGAGCGCTGCTCGACGTTCCTGCGCGACTCCTCCCCGGCGGCGGCGGACACGCTTGGCTAGCGGCCCCGCCGGGCCCCCGCACCCGCGGGCCGCACACGACCTGCCTGGACACCCGGTGTGACCAGGCAGGTCTTGCCGTTTCCCGGGATGTTGCGGAGGATGCGGGTGGGGACCGGGGCCCCCGTGCCGGTACCGGCAGGGGCGGACCGCTACCCGGAGTACGCATCTAGGAGACAGCGATGTCCCACGAGGCGCACGCGGCGCACGAGACCCGGCCACAGTCCGTGACCACGGACGACAGCCCGGACAGCCCGAACCTCGACTTCGCAGGCACCACCCCTTACGAGGACTACGTCCAGGCGGACGTCCTCACCCACCTCCAGCATCTGCGGTCCGACGACCCCGGCGAGATGGTCTTCCTCGTCACCACCCAGGTGATGGAGCTGTGGTTCACCGTCATCGTCCACGAGTGGGAGACCGCCGCACGCGCCCTGCGCGAGGACGACGTGCCGGTGGCCGTCGCCGCCCTGAAGCGGTCGGTGCGGGAGCTGGAGGCCCTGAACCACTCGTGGAAGCCGCTCGGGCAGCTCACCCCGGCCCAGTTCAACTCCTACCGGGGCGCGCTCGGGGAGGGCTCCGGCTTCCAGTCGGCGATGTACCGGCGCATGGAGTTCCTGCTCGGCGAGAAGTCCGCGTCCATGCTGGTGCCGCACCGCGGCGCCCCGCGTGTGCACGCGGAGCTGGAGAAGGCGCTGCAGGAGCCGAGCCTGTACGACGAGGTGCTGCGGCTCCTCGCCCGGCGCGGGCACCCGATACCGGCCGCGGTGCTCGACCGTGACATCTCCCGCAAGTACGAGCCCTCGCCCGAGGTCGAGGCCGTCTGGACGGCCCTGTACGCCGGGGACGAGGGCGACGAACTCGCCCGGCTCGGCGAGGCGTTGACCGACGTCGGCGAACTCGTCTGGCGATGGCGCAACGACCACCTGGTCGCCACCCGCCGCGCCATGGGCTCCAAGACCGGCACGGGCGGCTCCGCCGGGGTGGCCTGGCTGGAGAAACGGGCCACGAAGAACGTGTTCCCCGAGCTGTGGACGGCGCGCAGCCATGTCTGAGACACGGAGGTCGGAGATGGCGGCAGAGGTGTCGGAAGCGGGCGAGGTGGCCTTGGACGTCGGGCGCGCGCGGCTCGGTGACGCCGCCGCCGTCCTGGACGGCAAGGACGAACTCGCCCACAAGCGCGCGGAGTTCGTCCTCGACGAGACTGTCTATCTCGACGGGAACTCGCTCGGCGCGCTGTCCCGGGGCGTCGAGGCCCGCGTCGTCGACGTCATCACCCGCGAGTGGGGCCAGATGCGCATCCGCTCCTGGGAGGAGAGCGGCTGGTGGACCGCGCCGGAGCGGATCGGCGACCGGCTCGCCCCGCTGATCGGCGCCGGCCCCGGACAGGTCGTCGTCGCCGACTCGACGAGCGTCAACATCTTCAAGGCGCTCGTGGCGGCCGTACGCATCGTCCGTCAGCGGGACGGGGACGGGACCTCCCCGGATGAGGGGCGCGACGAACTCGTCGTTGACGCCACGACGTTCCCCACGGACGGGTACATCGCCGCGTCCGCCGCCCGCCTCACCGGCTGCCGCCTGATCCCGGTGGCCCCGGCGGACGTCCCCGGCGCGCTCGGTCCGCGTACCGCGGCCGTCCTGCTCAACCACGCCGACTACCAGTCGGGGCGCCTGCACGACCTGCCCGGCCTCACCGCCGCCGTGCACGCGGTGGGCGCCCTCGTCGTGTGGGACCTGTGCCACACGGCGGGCGCGCTGCCCATCGGCCTCGACGAGCAGGGCGTGGACCTGGCCGTCGGCTGCACCTACAAGTACCTGAACGGCGGCCCCGGTTCGCCCGCGTACCTGTACGTGCGCCGGGAGCACCAGCCGCACTTCGACTCGCCGCTGCCCGGCTGGAACTCGCACGTCGAGCCCTTCGGGATGCGGTCCGCGTACGAGCCCGCCCCCGATGCCGTACGCGGTCGCGTCGGCACGCCGGACATCCTGTCGCTGCTCGCCTTCGACGCCGCGCTCGACGTCTGGGACGGCGTGTCGATGGCGGCCGTGCGCGCCAAGTCCCTCGCCCTGACGGACTTCTTCCTGGAGTGCGTCGCCGCGTACGTCCCCGCGGGCCGCGTCGAGGTGGTCACGCCCGCGGCGCACGCCGAGCGGGGCAGCCAGATCGCGCTGCGCTGCCCGGACGCCGCCGACGTCATGAAGCGGCTCATCGAGCGGGGCGTGGTCGGGGACTTCCGGGCGCCGGACGTGCTGCGCTTCGGCTTCACGCCGCTGTACGTGTCGTTCGCGGACGCGGAGCGGGCCGCGTGGGTCCTCGCGCGGACGCTGGCGGAGGCGCCCGGGGCGGCGGTGTAGCCGGGGGTGCCCACCGTGGCGTCCCGCGGCCCCCGAGGGCTCCCCGTGGCCGGGGAGAGCGCCGGGTGGGGTCGCTGGATGGGGCGGTGCGGTGGGCCCTGCGGCACGGATGTCGGCCGGATCCTGATACCGTCCGGCAAATCTGGATCATGGTACGAACGCCCGTCGGCCGCCGGACAGTTGCCGGCGGTGGTCGAGGGGCGGCCAGTGGCCGAGTTTGAGAGGGTTGCCGTATGCCGGACGACGCCGCCGTGGCCCGCGATGCCGCCGAGCAGGACTCCGCGTTCGCGCATCCCGCGGTCCCGCCCGACGCCACCGCCGCGTACGGGGCGCACGCGGACCAGGTCATCGACTTCTACGCCCCGCGCGGCGCCGCCGATCGGGGCGCTCCGCTCGTCGTGGTGCTGCACGGGGGTGCGTGGCGGGCTCCGTACGACCGCGCGCACGTGTCACCGTTCGCGGACTTCCTGGCCCGGCGGGGGTTCGCCGTGGCGAACGTCGAGTATCGGCGGGGGGCTTCGGGAGGGCTTGTGCCGGCGCAGGGCGGTGCCGGGCCCCTCGCCGGGCGGTGGCCCGACACCCTCGACGACGTGGCCGCCGCGCTCGACGCGTTGCCCGGGCTCGTCCGGGCGGCCCTGCCCGTGGCCGACCCGCACCGGGTCGTGCTGACCGGGCACTCGGCCGGGGGGCATCTCGCGTTGTGGGCGGCCGCGCGGCATGTCCTGCCGGAGAGCTCGCCGTGGCACTTGGCGCGGCCTGCTCCGTTGCGGGGGGTGGTGGCGCTGGCGCCTATCGGGGATTTGCGGGTGGCGGATGAGCTGGGGGTGTGTTCGGGGGCGGTGCGGCAGTTCTTGGGTGGGGCTGGGGCTGGGGCTGGTCCGATGGGTTCTGGTGCGGTCGGTTCCGGCGTGGATGACGCCGAGGTGCTGTTCGAGGAGCGGCTTGCCCAGGCTGATCCGGCGGTGTTGCTGCCGACCGGGATCGCTACCGCCGTCGTGCAGGGGCGTACCGACATCGTCGTGCCGCAGGCCGTGTCCGAGGCGTACGCGGATGCGGCGGCCAAGGCCGGAGAGGTGGTCGGCTTGACGCTTCTTGAGGACGTCGGTCACTTTCCCCTGATCGATCCGGCGGCCGACGCGTGCGCGGTCGTCGCAGAAGAAATCGCCCAGCTGGCCTTCTGACCGGCGTCCCCCCGTCCCACCGCCTGCCCGCCGGCGGCACCCTCAGCCCTGCCGGGGTCACCCCCGATGCGGCGCTCCGCGCCTCGTCCTCAATCGCCGGACGGGCTCTCTCCCACCCACCCGCCCGAACTTGCACCGTCCTGCCCAACGGCCCGGCACCCTCAGCCCTGCCGGGGGCACCCCCGATGCGGCGCTCCGCGCCTCGTCCTCAATCGCCGGACAGGCTCTCTCCCACCCACCCGCCCGAACTTGCACCGTCCTGCCCAACGGCCCGGCACCCCCACCCCCGCCGGGGTCACCGCCGATGCGGCGCTGCGCGCCTCGTCCTCAATCGCCGGACGGGCTCTCTCCCACCCACCCGCCCGAACTTGCACCGGCCTGCCCGGCAGCCCGGCACCTTCAGCCCCGCGAGGGTCGCCCCCGTATCGGCGCTGCGCGCCTCGTCCTCAAGCGCCGGACGGGCTGAGATTCAGCCGGGGTGGGCGGGAGGCGCACCGGGCAGGCAGTGCGACCCACCCTTGCCGAAGCAATGGCGGGGGCGGGTGGGTGGGAGAAAGCCCGTCCGGCGTTTGAGGACGAGGCCGAAGGCCGATCGGCGGGAGCTGTCTTGCCTGGAGGGGAGACCCGCCCCCGGGCGGGAGCTGTGCTGGCTGGAGGGGAGACCCACCCCCCCCGGGCGGGAGCTGTGCTGGCTGGAGGGGAGACCCGCCCCCGGGGGCCAGGGGCGGGGCCACGGTTTCGGGAAGGGGTGGGGTTGGGGAGCTTCCGGCAGGGGCTCGGCCCTCGGCATGTAGTGCCTGGGACGAGGGTTGGGGAGCTTCCGGCAGGGCTCGGCCCTCGGCATGTAGTGCCTGGGACGAGGGTTGGGGAGCTTCCGGCAGGGCTCGGCCCTCGGCATGTAGTGCCTGGGACGAGGGTTGGGGAGCTCCCGGCAGGGGCTCGGCCCTCGGCACGTAGTACCTGGGACGGACCCCCGCGAACCCGTCCCGGAGGGGACGCGGCGCCGTCCCCCCGCCCCGTACCGTCTAACGCGTGACCGAGAAAACGCGCAGCCCGGAGTTCCACCTCGCGCAGAACGCCCTCCAGGGCCTGCGCACGGACCTCTTCCACGACGCCTTCGCCTACCGCCCCCTGCCCCCGCTGAGCCCGGACGCCGCGCCGGTGCAGTGGCTGCCGGGGCGGATACGCAGGCTCGCCGTGTGGTTCCCGCACGGCGTGGTCCTGGCGATGGCCGCGCTCACGGTGATGATCACGTACGCGGGGATGTCCGGCGGCTACGGCGGCAACGGCCTGATCGAGGTCCTCGCGTCACTGGTCCCGGCGGCCACGGTGGCCCTGACGCTGGTGCGCCCGCTCCTGGCGTGGTGGCTGTCCCTGGCGGTGACCCCGTTCCTCGTGGCCGTGGGCGGCGGCGTCGACTACCCCTGGTCGCCGGGCTCCTTCGCGGGCCACACGATGGTGATGATGGTGGTCGCGGCCCGCACCCGCCCCCGCACGGCGGCCTGGATGTGGATCCTCACGACGGTGTACTCGTTCGTCGCGGACGCCGGCGGCTCGCACTACGCCTCCAACAGCGGCGCGCTCGCCGTGGTCAGCGGCGTCGCGGTCGCCCTGGTCAGCCTGATCGCCGTGAACTCCCACACCCGCCGCGAGGTCGTGGCGGAGCGCACCGTCACGGCGGTGGAGCGGGACCGGCGCACGCTCCTCGAGGAGCGTACGAACATCGCCCGGGAGCTGCACGACGTGGTCGCCCACCACATGTCGGTGGTCGCGATCCAGGCGGAGGCCGCCCCGTACCGGGTGGAGAACCCGCCGCCGGAGCTGGAGCAGGCCTTCGCGACGATCCGCGAGAACGCGGTGATCGCCCTGACCGAGCTGCGCCGCGTCCTCGGCGTGGTCCGGGCGGAGGACTACGAGGCCCCGGACGCCCCGCAGCCCACCCTCGCCGACATCGACCGGCTGCTCGACAACGTGCGCGGCACCGGCCTCGCCGTGGAGAAGGTCGTCACCGGCGCGGCCCGCGAGCTGCCGCAGGGCGTGGAGCTGTCGGCGTACCGCATCGTGCAGGAGGCGCTGAGCAACAGCCTGCGGCACGCGCCGGGCGCGACGGCCCGGGTGGAGATCGGCTACGTCCTCGGCGGGCTGGGCCTGCGGGTCGTCAACGGGCCGCCGACGGAGCTGGTGAAGCCCTCGCCGGGCGCCGGGCACGGCATCACGGGGATGCGGGAGCGGGTGTCGATGCTGGACGGCGACATGACGGCGGAGCCGACGGCGGACGGGGGGTACGAGGTGACGGTGTTCCTGCCGGTGCCGGTGGACGCCCCGAGGGCCGCCGACGCGGGGGGTGCCCCGAGGGCCGCCGACGCGGGCGGTGTCCCGAAGGCCGCGGACACCGGGGGCGCCCCGGGGCCGTCCGCCGCCCCGGCCGGGCCTGCCTCCCCCGATTCCACCCGCACCCTCTCCCTCGACAAGCCCGCCGGAGGTCACGCCTGATGAACCGCACCATCCGCGTCCTGATCGCCGACGACCAGATGATGGTCCGCGAGGGCTTCTCCGTGCTGTTGAACGCGATGCCGGACATCGAGGTCGTCGGCGAGGCGGTGAACGGGCGCGAGGCCGTCGAGCGCGTGCGTGAACTCGCCCCGGACGTCGTCCTGATGGACATCCGCATGCCGGAGCTGAACGGCATCGAGGCGACCCGCGAGATCGTCGCGGACGCCCGGGTCGAGACGAAGGTCCTCGTCCTGACGACGTTCGACCTGGACGAGTACGTGTACCAGGCGCTGCGCGCGGGCGCGTCCGGCTTCCTGCTCAAGGACGCCTCCGCCCGCCAACTCGCCGACGGTGTACGGGTGGTGGCCTCCGGCGAGGCCCTGCTCGCGCCGAGCGTGACGCGCCGCCTGATCACGGAGTTCTCGAAGCTGTCGGACAACCCGCGGCTCGCGGCGTCCGCGCAGGCTCAGGCGCAGTACGGCGAGCTGACCGAACGCGAGACGGAGGTCCTGGTGCTCATCGCGCAGGGCCTGTCGAACGGGGAGATCGCCGCCCGTCTCGTCGTCGCCGAGTCCACGATCAAGACGCATGTCAGCCGGGTCCTGGTGAAGCTCGGCCTGCGCGACCGCACCCAGGCGGCGGTGTTCGCGTACGAGGCGCGGCTCGTCACGCCGGGCTGAGAGGGGCGCGAGGGCTGCGAGGGGTGAAGGGCCGAGGGCTGGGCGGGGGCTGGTCAGGCCGGGTGCGCGGGGCTAGCGTCCGTGCATGGACGCCCCCTTCGACCCCTGGTCGCCCGAGTTCGTGGCGGATCCCTACCCCGCCTACGCCGCCCTCCGCGCCGGGGGCCGCGCGCACTACTACGAACCCAGCCGCCAGTACCTGATCCCGCACCACGCGGACGTCTCGGCCCTGCTGCGCGACCGCCGCCTGGGCCGCACGTACCTGCACCGGTTCAGCCACGAGGAGTTCGGCCGCCAGGCCCCGCCGCCCGAGCACGCGCCGTTCCACGTCCTCAACGACCACGGCATGCTCGACCTGGAGGCCCCGGCGCACACCCGTGTCCGCCGCCTGGTGGCGAAGGCGTTCACGCCGCGTACGGTCGAGCGGCTCCGGCCGTACGTCGAGGGGCTCGCCGACGACCTGGTGCGGGGGCTCGTGGCGGACGGGGGCGGGGACCTGGTGGCGCGGGTCGCCGAGCCGCTGCCCGTCGCGGTGATCGCCGAGATGCTGGGCATCCCGGAGGCGGACCGGGGGCCGCTGCGGCCGTGGTCGGCGGACATCTGCGGGATGTACGAGCTGAATCCGGGGGCGGAGACGGCCGCTCGGGCCGTGCACGCGTCGGTGGAGTTCTCGGCGTACCTGAGGGAGTTGATCACCGCGCGCCGCAAGGAGCCCGGGGACGATCTCATCAGCGCCCTCATCGCCGCGCACGACGAGGGCGAGCGGCTGAGCGAGCAGGAGATGATCTCGACCTGTGTGCTGCTCCTGAACGCGGGCCACGAGGCCACCGTCAACTCCACGGCGAACGGGTGGCACGTTCTCTTCCGGCACCCGGACCAGCTCGCCGCCCTGCGCGCCGCCCCCGAGGAGCTGCTGCCCACCGCCGTCGAGGAGTTGCTGCGCCACGACACCCCGCTCCAGCTCTTCGAGCGGTGGGTGCTCGACGACATCGAGGTCGGCGGCACCCGGATCCCGCGCGGCAGCGAGGTCGCGCTGCTCTTCGGCTCCGCGAACCGGGACCCGGACGCCTTCACCGCCCCCGACACCCTGGACCTGGCCCGCGCCGACAACCCGCACATCTCCTTCAGCGCGGGCATCCACTACTGCGTCGGCGCGCCCCTCGCCCGCATCGAACTGGCGGCCTCGCTGCGGGCGTTGCTGCGCCGGGCCCCGGACCTGCGGCTCGCCGCGGAGCCCGTGCGCAAGCCGGGCTTCGTGATCCGGGGCCTCGAGGAGCTGCTCGTCGCGTGCTGAGGGACCAGGTGACCGGGGGCGCGCTCAGCCCGTCGCCAGGTCCCGCCTGCGCAGCCCCGCGAGCCCGGCCGCCGTGAAGACCACCGCGGCCGCCGTGAGCAGCAGCACCGGGGTCCACGCCATGTCCTGCCCCGGGAGCTTCGGCAGGTGCGAGAACGGCGACAGGTTCATGATCGGCTGCGGTACGTCGAGTGCGGGGCCGATCCAGCCGATGAGCAGGGCCAGGCCGGCCGCGCCCCAGGCGCCGACGGCCAGTTGGGGCGAGACGCCGTGAAGGAGCACCGCGAGGGAGCCGATCAGCCAGATCGCGGGGAGCTGGACCAGGCAGGCGCCGACGATCGGCCCGAAGTCCTGTCCGTACCCGATGCCGAGTCCGCAGGCCGCGAGCAGCATGATCAGCGCGGCGCCCGCGAAGGCGATGACGAGGTGGCCCGCGGCCCAGCGCAGCCTGCCCACGGCGTTCGCGAGGACCGGCTCGGCGCGCTGCGAGGTCTCCTCGGCGTGCAGCCGCAGGACCGAGGCGACGGCGTAGAGCGCGCCGACCATGCCGATGATGCCGACGATCGCGGCGAGGAAGGCGTCGGTGAGGCCGGTCTGGCCGCCCATGCGCTCGAAGATCTCGCGGGTGTTCTCGTTGTCGCCGACCAGGTCGGTGGCGCCCTCCGTCATGCCGCCGAAGACGACTCCGGCGGCGAGGAAGCCGAGGCTCCAGCCGACGACGGCGCCGCGTTGCAGCCGCCAGGCCAGGGCGCCCGCCGTGCCGAGGCGGCCGTGCGCGGGTCCTGGGTGGGACGGCAGGAAGCTCATGCCGACGTCGCGGCGCCCGGCGAGTTCGTACGCCCCGATGGTCTGGACGGCGACGGCGCCCGCGAAGAGCAGCAGTACCCACCACCGCTCGGCGCCGAAGGCGCGCATGTTCTCCAGCCAGCCGACCGGCGACAGCCAGGTGAGCAGCGAGGAGCCGTCGGCCGTCGCCGAGTCGCCCGCCGCGCGCAGGACGAACGCCGCGCCGAGCAGCGCCGACGTGAGGCCCTTGGCGAGCCGGGCGCTCTCCGTGAACTGGGCGACCATCGCCGCCATCGTGGCGAACACCATGCCCACGCAGGCGATGCCGAGCCCCAGCGCGAGCGCCCCCGCGCCGCCCTCGCCCGCGAGCCCGGCGGTGACGAGCAGGCCGAGGAGCGCGTTGGCGACGAGCGCCGTGAGCAGCGCCGACGTCAGCGGCGCGCGGCGCCCGACCATGGCCGAGGAGATCATCTCCTGGCGCCCGGTCTCCTCCTCCTCGCGTGTGTGCCGTACGACGATGACGAGGCTCATCACGGCGGCGAACACCCCGGCGAAGGTGCCGACCCGCCAGGCCGTGAGCCCGCCGAAGGACTGGTCGAACACCGGGCCGTAGAGGGCGCGCAGGGAGGCGTTGGTGGCGAGGGAGTCCATCAGGTCGGCGCGCTGGGCCGCCGTGCCGTACACCTCCTTGAGGGTGTTCGGCATGCTCAGGACCATCATCGCGATGACGGCGAGCCAGACCGGGACGACGACGCGGTCGCGGCGCAGCGCGAGGCGCAGCAGCGGGCCCGTGCCCGCGAGGTGGCCCCGGCCGCCGGTGCGGCGCGCGGGGGTCGTGGGCGGCGCGGTGGTCACGGCGGTCATCGCGCCATCGCCTCCGTGCTCCCGCGCCCGGCGCCCGCCGGGTCCACGTCGTCCTGGTAGTGCCGCATGAACAGCTCTTCCAGGGTGGGCGGAGTGCTGGTCAGGGACCGGATGCCGGAGTCGGTGAGGGCGCGCAGGACGGCGTCCAGCTTGTCGGTGTCGACCTGGAGGGCGACGCGGTGTCCTTCGACCTCCAGGTCGTGCACGCCCGGCAGGTGGGCGATCCCGTCGGGGGCCGTGGCCAGCTCTGCGCGGACGCTGGTGCGGGTGAGGTGGCGCATGTCGGCGAGGGAGCCGGACTCCACCGTGCTGCCCTTGCGGATGATGCTGACCCGGTCGCAGAGGGTCTCCACCTCGCTGAGGATGTGCGAGGACAGCAGGACCGTGCGGCCCTCCGCGCGCGCACGGACCACACAGCTCTGGAAGACCTCCTCCATCAGCGGGTCGAGGCCGGACGTCGGCTCGTCGAGGATCAGCAGCTCGACGTCCGACGCGAACGCGGCGACCAGGGCGACCTTCTGACGGTTGCCCTTGGAGTAGGCGCGGCCCTTCTTCGTCGGGTCGAGCTCGAACCGCTCGGTCAGCTCGGCCCGCCGCTCCTTGTCCAGGCCGCCCCGCAGCCTGCCGTACAGATCGATGACCTCGCCGCCGGAGAGGTTCCGCCACAGGGTGACGTCGCCCGGCACGTACGCGAGGCGCCGGTGCAGTTCGACGGCGTCGTGCCAGGGGTCCTTGCCGAGGAGTTGCGCGGCGCCGGAGTCGGCGCGAAGGAGGCCGAGCAGGACGCGGATGGCGGTGGACTTGCCGGCCCCGTTGGGTCCGAGGAAGCCGTGGACCTCGCCGCGCTCGACGTCGAGGTCGAGGCCGTCCAGTGCGCGTGTCCGGCCGAACGACTTGTGCAGCCCGGAGACGGTGATTGCCTTCGTCATGTTTTTGAAAGTACGCTGCTTTCACAAATTTGTGAAGTTAAGGAACTGTATAAACTTGGGTGGGCCGGGGCGAGCAAGGGAGATGATCCAGGGATGAGCACGGACGAGAAGGACACGGCGGCGGGGCGTACGGAGGACCTGGCGGCCGCATCCCGGTTCACCGAGCAGTTCGCCGCGCAGCTGATCTGGGCCGGGATGCCGCGCATGCCCGCCCGGGTCTTCGCCGCGCTGCTCGCCTCCGAGTCCGGCTCGCTCACGGCGGCCGAGCTGGGGGAGCGGCTGCATGTGAGCCCGGCGGCGGTGTCGGGGGCGGTGCGCTATCTCAGCCAGCAGTACATGGTCGCGCGCGAGCGGGAGCCCGGTTCGCGGCGCGACATCTTCCGGGTGCACAGCGACCAGTGGTACGAGGCGCTGACCAACCGGGACTCCGTCCTCAAGCGCTGGGAGACCTCCCTGCGCGACGGCATCGCGAGCCTCGGCCCCGACTCCCCGGCGGGCCACCGCCTGGAGGAGACCCTCGCCTTCTTCGAGTTCGTCCAGGTGGAACTGGCGGGCATGATGACCCGCTGGCGCGCCCACCGGGAGACCCTCTTCGGCCCGCAGCCCCGCTGACCCGCGCGTCGGCGGCGCCTCACCGAGGCAGCACGAGCCCCCAGGCCTGCGCCCGCACGTGCCACGTCCGGCTCCGCACCGGACCCGTGACCACCGCGTCCGCCCGGTACCGGAAGTCCGGCCCCGACACCGTCACCGACCGGGCCCGCGCCCGCACCGGCGCCACCTCCGCCCCGACCGACGCCGGATGCACCTCGACCCGCGCGAACCCCGCGCCACCGGGCCGCACGGACACGCCCTCGACGGGCTGGTCGAGGTCCACGAGGGTCACCCCGTCCGCCTCGACCCGCAGCCGCGAGGGCCCGCCGGGCACCACCCGCGAGGGCCGCACGGCCAGCGTCCGCACGAGCGACTGACAGGTCCGCAGCCACGGATGCCGCTCCCCGCCCCCGGCGTCCCCAGCGCCACCGGCGCCGGAGAGCCCGGTCCCCACCGCCCCCACGGGCGGGATCAGCACATCCCCGAGGACCACCCCGTCCCGGTCGTCCACGAGCAGATCGAGCCGCCGGGGCGCGCCCTCCAGGACGGCCCGCGCCGCCGCGACCGCCCCGGCGGGCACGCCGAGCCCCCGGGCGAGCCGGACGGCGGACGCGGCGGAGCCGACGGGCACGACGGAGAGAACGGCGGACGCGAGCGCCCGCTCCCGGTGCAGCACCCCGACCGCACGCAGCAGCGCGGCATCGTCGCCCACCACCACGGGCCGCCGTGTCCCCCGTCTGACCAGCGCTTTCGTGAATTCCTCGGGGCTTTCAGGCAGGCACACCCTGACGCCCGCGCCCGCGCCAAGCACGTCCTTGGCGATGCGCACGGACTCCCCGTCCGTGCGCCGGGCGACCGGGTCGATGACCACCAGAAGCTGGTCGCGAGCCGACACGTGCGCCCTTTCTTTAGGTCTCGGGTAGCATCTTTGTGCAAGAGCCCCTTGCGCTATTGCGCCAGGGGCTTCGTCTATTCCGGGGCAACCAAGGCACACCCACATCGACGGCCGACGGCCTGTCGCTGTGGCCCCTGACCTTGGACATGCCCCGCCCGGAAGGGGTGTACGCCTGTGCCCGCACTCGTGCTGCTCGGTGCTCAGTGGGGTGACGAAGGCAAGGGAAAGGCCACCGACCTGCTCGGTGGCTCCGTGGACTATGTAGTGCGTTACCAGGGCGGCAACAACGCCGGCCACACGGTTGTCGTAGGCGACCAGAAGTACGCGCTGCATCTCCTCCCTTCCGGGATCCTCTCGCCGGACTGTGTCCCGGTCATCGGCAACGGAGTCGTCGTCGACCCGTCGGTCCTGCTCTCCGAGCTGAGCGGTCTGAACGAGCGCGGCGTCGACACGTCGAAGCTGCTGATCAGCGGTAACGCGCACATCATCACGCCGTACAACGTGACGGTCGACAAGGTCGGTGAGCGCTTCCTCGGCAAGCGGAAGATCGGTACGACCGGGCGCGGCATCGGCCCGACGTACGCCGACAAGATCAACCGCACCGGCATCCGCGTCCAGGACCTCTACGACGAGTCGATCCTGAAGCAGAAGGTCGAAGCGGCCCTGGAGCAGAAGAACCAGCTCCTGACGAAGGTGTTCAACCGCCGCGCCATCGAGGCCGAGCAGATCGTCGACCAGCTCCTGGAGCACGGCGAGAACATCAAGCAGTACGTCGCCGACACCACGCTGATCCTCAACAACGCGCTCGACGAGGACAAGGTCGTCCTGTTCGAGGGCGGCCAGGGCACGCTCCTGGACGTGGACCACGGCACGTACCCCTTCGTCACCTCGTCGAACCCGACCGCGGGCGGCGCCTGCACGGGCACCGGCGTGGGCCCGACGAAGATCAGCCGGGTCATCGGCATCCTGAAGGCGTACACCACGCGTGTCGGCGCGGGCCCGTTCCCGACCGAGCTGTTCGACAAGGACGGCGAGGCGCTGCGCACCATCGGCGGCGAGCGCGGTGTCACCACCGGACGCGACCGCCGCTGCGGCTGGTTCGACGCCCCGATCGCCCGCTACGCGACCCGCGTGAACGGCCTGACGGACTTCTTCCTCACCAAGCTGGACGTCCTCACCGGCTGGGAGCAGATCCCGGTCTGCGTCGCGTACGAGATCGACGGCAAGCGCGTCGAGGAACTCCCGTACAACCAGACGGACTTCCACCACGCGAAGCCGATCTACGAGACGCTGCCGGGCTGGTCCGAGGACATCACCAAGGCCCAGACCTTCTCCGACCTGCCGAAGAACGCGCAGGGCTATGTGAAGGCCCTGGAGGAGATGTCCGGCGCCCCGATCTCCGCGATCGGCGTGGGCCCGGGCCGCACCGAGACGATCGAGATCAACTCGTTCATCTAGCGGTCCGCTCGTTCGTCGAGGGGTCGACCCGCGCGCCTGGTCCGGGAGTCCGGCTCGTCCGGAAGCTCGGAGCAGGCGCGCAGGCCCTCGGGTGTCGCGCACGGCAGATGACCATGGGTGCGGATCACGTCCTGGCCGCTGCCGCGCGCGTACGCGAGGAAGCCGGACGCGAGCGAGTCGGCGGGCGGCTGTCCGTAGGTGTAGGCGTACTCGATCTCGCGGTACGGGTAGCCGTCGCTTCCCGCGAGGTCGTCCGTGGAGGGCTCCGTGCCGTCCAGGGACAGCCGGTGCAGGCCCTTCAGGCTCGTGGCGGCGCGCAGCTCGCTGTAGCCGAGGGCGCCGGGGATGCGGCCGACGGCGTCGATGACCTGCTCGGTGGAGTCGAGTTCGCAGCGGATCACGGGTGCGCGGGCGTCGTCCTTGCGCACGCAGTCGTTGGACGACGCCTTGATCTCGAAGTCGCCGCCGAGCAGGCGGCGTTGCAGGGTGTCGCGGGTGCCGGAGCTGGACCCGCGGCTGACGAGGACGACCTCCTGGTCGGGCCCGCCGAGCTGCTCCCAGTTCTTGATCTCGCCGCGGTAGAGCCGCCGCACGTCCTTCAGGGACAGATTCCGCAGCCGTACGCCGTCGTTGACGACCAGCGCGTACGCCGAGACCGCCACGCGGTGCTCGACCAGCCGCGGATAGCCGTCCGACTTGGGCCCGTCGGACAGGGCGATCAGGGGCGGCGACTTCTTCGCCGACTTCGCCGACTCGGCGCCCTCCGCGTCGAGTTCGCGTATCCCCGCCGTGCTGCCGTGCGCGTTGACGCTGATGTCGGCGCCCGGGCAGTCGTCCTCGTACTTCTCCTTCAGCTCCTCGGCGACGGGCCGGAACGCGGTGGACCCCACGACGGTCAGCCGGCCCGTGGCGCACTCGATCGGCGTCGGGTCGTCCTCGCCCACCAGGATCATCGCGGCGAGCGTGACCACGGACGCGGTGAGCAGGGCGGTCAGGATCTTCGCGGGGCGGCTGAACAGGGGTGGCTTGTCGTCGGGCGTGGTGGACCTGTTGGGCTTCACCTCGCCCGCCTGGATGCCGCCGGACACGGTGATCTCGCAGCCGACGGCGCCGCCGGTGAGCAGGACGAGGAGCTTGTAGTGCTGGCCGCGGTTCAGCGGGACGCGCGGGATGTGCAGCGTCGAGCCGTCGTACCGCAGGCCCGCCGCCGGGGTGAAGTGCTCCATCAGGTGGTCGGCGCCCGCCTGCGCGGTGACGGCGAGGCCGCGCACGGTCCGCCCGGTGAACACGGCGGTCAGGCCGTGCAGGGCCCGCCCGGTGTAGTCGGCGTCGCTGATGGACTGTGAGCCGTCGTTCTCCACCCGCAGCAGCACCAGCGTGGCGTCGGACATCTCCGGCGTCTCGTCGAAGAGCCCGAGGCGCGCGTTCGCCCCGCCCGTGCGGACGTTGTCGCCTATGGCGGTGTCCATCTGCACGCGGTAGCCGATGCGCTTGCGCCGCGGCACCCGGCGCTCGTACCAGATGGCACCCAGCGTGGCGAGGAGCCCGAGCGCGGCGGTCAGAACAGCGACGACATTCTCGGGGCTCAACCAGTCCACGCCCGCACGCTACGGAGGCGCCCCCGGAGCGGGGAACGCCCGGGCGGGGGACTTCGCCCTTCCGCCGCCGGACGTTCGCCGCCGGTTCAACTGACCTGCCGTGCGGGCGGGTTGCCCTGACCGCCGGTCGTGTTCGCCGCTGCCGCCTGCCGTGCGGCCGGTCGTCGTCGCTGTCAGCTGCCCTTGGTGTACGTCAGGGCGCGGGTGCCGTCGGTGTTGACGCGGTGCAGTTCGCCGCTCGGCAGGATCGTGACGACGGTCGGCTTGCCGGGGTCGCAGGCCGGGGGGCCGCCGACGGTGACCCGCGTCGGGCCGATGGTCAGCCGGTCCTCGCTCGCGGACCTCAACTCGCCCTGGAACACGCAGTGGTAGGTGCCGCCGCCCTCCAGCGGCCCGTCGGCCGTCATGGACAGGATGGTGTCGCCCTGCTCGCCCTGCTGGATGGTCAGCCGACGGGTGCTGACCCCGGCGTCGCCGCTGAGCGTGCCGTTCCAGGTCCCGATGAACTTGTCCGGCACCGTCTTGTCCGAGACGGCGGACGTGGACGGCGAGGGGGAAGGCCCTGAGTCGGACTCCGACGGCGAGCCGGGCGTCTTTGGCGCACTGCTCTGCCGGTTCTTCCCGTCGCCTCCGCCCCGCGCCTTCGGGTCCCCGTCGTCGCCCTTCATCGTCGCGTACACGGTGCCGCCCGCGCCGAGGGCGACGATCAGCGCCACGGCGACGAGCAGCGCGGTGGAACGCCCGCTGCGCCGCTGCGGCTCCCCGGCGGGGAGGCCGTACGGGGGCGTGGGGCCGTAGGGCGGGGTGGCGCCGTACGGGGGCTGCTGCGGGTGCGGATAGCCGTAGCCGGGGGACTGGTGGGGGTAGGCGTACGCGGGGGAGTGGGTGGGCGTGGGCCCGGGGGTCGGCGTGTGTCCGGGGGTCGGCGTCGGCGCGGCCGTCGGGGCCGGGGGCAGGCCGCTGACCATGGTGGGGAGGTGGTTGACGGGGGCGTGGCCGGGGGTGCCGGGTGGGGGTGGGGTGTCGGGGCCGGACGGGTCGCCCGGGGGTGTGGCGGGCGGGGTGCCGGGGCCGGGGGCGCCTTGGGCGGAGGGCGCGGCCGCACCTGCCGCAGCCGCTCCCGCAGCCCCGGACTTGGACTCACCGGACTTGGACTCACCGGACCCGGTCGCGCCCCCGGCTGCCGCCGCCCCCTCGGGCTCCTCGATCTCCAGCAACTGCACGGCGTGCCGCCCGAGTTGGGCGACGAGGGCCCCGGGGAGCCAGGGCTCCAGGGACTTGCCCTCGGAGAGGGTGTCCTCGGCACCGGTCCGGGCGAGTATCTCGTCCAGGGAAGGCCGGTCCCCCGGGGCCTTGGAGAGACAGTGCCCCACAAGATCACGCAGGGACTCGGGCAGGGCCTCCAGGTCGGGCTCTTCCTGCGCGATGCGGAACATCAGCGCGTGCACGCCGCTGTTGGCGGTGCCGAAGGGCAGCGCTCCGGTGGCCGCGTAGGCGAGGACGGACCCGAGGCAGAAGATGTCGCAGGCCTCGGTGACGCGGTCGCCGCGCACCTGCTCGGGAGCCATGAACCCGGGCGACCCGACGAGCGCGCCGGTGCGGGTGAGGCCTCCGTCGGTGACGGTCTCCAGGGCGCGGGCGATGCCGAAGTCGATGACGCGGGGCCCGTCGATGGTGACGAGGACGTTGGAGGGCTTCAGGTCGCGGTGGATGAGCCCGGCCGCGTGGATGTCCTTGAGGGCGTTGGCGAGCCCGGCGGCGAGGATGTTCACGGACCGCTCGGGCAGCGGCCCGTGGTCGTGCGAGACGACGGCCTGCAGCGAGGGCCCGGCGACGTATCCCGTGGCGACCCACGGGATGTCGGCCTCCGTGTCCGCGTCGAGAACCGGCGCGGTCCACGCCCCGCCGACCCGCCGAGCGGCCCCCACCTCCTGCCGGAACCGCCCGCGGAACTCGTCCTGCGCGGCCAGCTCCTCCCGCACCAGCTTGACCGCGACGGTGCGCCCGCGGTCCGAGCGCGCCAGATACACCTGCCCCATGCCGCCCGCGCCGAGCCGCGCGAGCAGCCGGTAGGCACCGATCCGCTGCGGATCCCCGGGGCCGAGTTTCTCCATGGCCATCGGCGCCGTCCTCCCCCTGGTTTTCAGCCACCGCGGTGCGGCGACCTCGCGTACATCGCCGTGCGACAGACCGAGGAGTCTACGCACCGTCCGTACGGTCCATGGGACGCCCCCGAGTCCTCTATAAGCCCACTACATGGGCGCCTTTTCCGCAGTCGGTCGACGGAATCTGTGACACATCCGTGAGACTGCGGGCGAACGCCCGCGCCGCCGCCGCATCCCCGGAGTTCGGCCGCTGCTTGTTGATCCCGCCGACGAGCCTGAACGGGGCCCAGGTGTCGAGCGCCCGGCACGTGAAGCGCCCGTCCACCTCGTATCCCTTGCCTTCGAGGATCTTGACCAGAGGGCGGGTGTACGGCGCCACCGGCAGTTCGGGGAGCCCGCTGGTGGCGAACACGAACGCCCGGCCCCGCCCGGTGGGAAGCGCCTTGACGAAGTCGGTCAGGCGCGAGTGGAGTCTGCCGTAGAACACGCCGGAGCCGAATCCCACCAGGTCGGCCGCGGCCAGCTCCGCCGGGTCGGCCTCCTCCGGGGAGACGACCTTCGCGCCCAGGACCTGGGCCATGCTGTCGGCGATACGACGTGTATTGCCGTGCGACACGGACGCGCACACGATGACGGTCTTCATCCTCACGATCCCTTCTCTCGCCTTCCGCACTGAGACACGGGAGCGGCATCCGACGTGACACCAGCTGGGCGTGACGACCGCCACACCGCAGGTGCGCGAGCGCGTCCTCGCCCCGCCCCGGGGGGCGCTGACGCCGCTGTCCGACGCCTCCGCCCTGTCTAGGGCGTGACGTCCGCCTCCAGCCCCGCGAGGACCTCGGAGAGGCGTTCCAGCACATCGGCTGTGCGCGCGAACCCGTCGGCGCCGAGTGCTTCCTTGAGGCGGGTGGCGAGGTCCGCGTGGGCGGGCTGGATGCGGTGGACGGCGGCGCGGCCCTCGTCCGTGGGGCGCAGCAGTTTGGCGCGGCGGTGGGCCGGGTTGGGGGTGTACTCGGCGAGGCCCTGTCGCACCAGGAGGTCGGCCACGCGCTGCACGCTCTGGCGGGTGATGCCCATGGTGCGGGCGATCCCGGCGACGGGCTGCGGTTCGCGCAGGACCGCGCCGAGCACCTGCCACCAGGCGGCCGTCAGTCCGGCCGGGCGGGCCATCTCCTCGGAGACGGTGAGGAACTGGCCGTTGAGCCGGAAGACGCCGAGGGCGGTGCGGGTCAGCAGGTCCTGCTCGGGGCGGGCGAGGACCCCGTCGCCGACGGTGACGTTGACGACCTGCGACCCGTCTCCGCCAGTCGGCTCCCCGTCCCCGCCGGCCGGCTCCCCGTTCCCGAGCCGGCCGGCCTGCTTCTCGCTGCTCATGACTCGAGTGTCTCGTACGCCGTCGGGTCCGAGTCGTGGAAGAGGCGGTACCACGCGTCCAGCTTCTCGCCCTCGAAGGCGCCCATCCGCTTGAGCACCTCGCGGGCGAACGCGACCGGCTCCGTCGGGCCCGCCGTGATCAGGTCGCCGTCGGTGACGGCGTCCGACTCGACGTAGTGGTCCGCGCCCTTGTAGCCCGTCGCGTCCAGGTACATCGACACCGCGCTGGTGTGCGCCCGGTCGTCGAGGAGCCCCTCTCTGGCGAGCCCCGCCGTGGCCCCGCAGATCGCGGCCACGGGCACGCCCGCGGCCAGGAACGTGCGGGCCGCGCGGGCGAACGGGGCCAGCGAGTCGCCGGTGTCCCACAGGTCGCCGCCCGGCAGGATCAGCAGCTCGCTGTCCTCGGGCCGCAGCTCGTCGAGGGTCAGATCGGGCTGCACGCGGACCCCGCCGACCGTGGTGACGGGCTCGCGGGTGGCGGCGACGGTGCGGATCGTGTGGCCCGCGCGGGCGAGGTAGGCGGTGGCGTAGCCCGTCTCCCAGTCGGCGAGGGCGTCGTAGACGGCGAGGTGAACGACAGCGGTGGTGCTCATGGTGACCTCCACTCGGTGGCTGATGTAAGGATGCTGTCATCTCGACAGTGTGCTGTCAATGGTGGGGGTGGTCCGGGGTGGGCAGTCCGCGGTGGATCGACCCGCGGTGGATCGACCCGCGAGGGATTAACCCCCGTCGGCGGTCCCCTTAACCCCCGCCTCCCTAGCGTCCGGCCCATGGACATCCCGACCCTCTCCGCGCACCTCGGCCTCGACCTCGTGGCCGTCTCGCTCCTGACCTTCGCCGTGTTCTGCCCACGGCACCGCAGGCGCGAGCTCGTCCCCGCCTACCTCGCCCTGAACGTCGCCCTGTTCGCGGTCGTCGCGGCGCTGTCGGAGGCGTCCGGCGGGGGCGGGCTCGCGCTCGGGTTCGGGCTCTTCGGCGTCCTGTCGATCGTCCGGCTCCGCTCCGACTCCGTACGCCACCAGGAGGTCGCGTACTACTTCACGACCCTCGTCCTCGGCCTTCTCTGCGGCCTGCCCGGGCTCTCCCTGCCACTGGCCGCAGGTCTCTCCGGCGTGCTGCTCCTGGTGATGTACGTCGGCGACCACCCGCGCCTGTACGCCCGCGACCGCCGCGCCCTGGTCACCCTCGACGCCGTGTACCGGCACGAGGACGCCCTCCGCGCCGAGCTGGCCCGGCGCCTCGGCGAACCGCTCGGCTGGACCGTCCAGGAGGTCGACTACGTACGCGACCTCATGGTGCTGGAAGTCCGCTTCCGCCAGCCGGAACCTATGGCCCACGATGGGGAGTTCGTACGAGTGACCCCGCCGTACGCCAAGGAGGCCGCGTGAAACCCGCCGTACGTGCCCTGAGCCGTGCCGCACTCGCCGCGCACCCCGTCTCGCTCGACGAGCTGAACGTCCGCGCGGAGCTCCTCGCCCGCTACGACCACAGCTATCTCGTCCCCGTCGACATCTTCGAGGACTTCGCGGCGCTGCTCACCGACCCGCGCCGCGCGGGCGGCCCGTTCCGCGCCCTCAGCATCGGCGGCCGCCGCTCGTTCGGCTACCTCTCCACGTACTACGACACCCCCGCCCTGCGCACGTACCACGACCACCGCCAGGGCCGCAGGCTGCGCTACCGCGTCCGCGAGCGGGTCTACCAGGACAGCGGGGAGCGGCAGTTCGAGATCAAGCTGAAGACCGGGCGCGGCGAGACCGTCAAGCACCGGCAGCGGATGGAGGGCGCCGACCACGCCCTCGACGCCACCCGGCGGGGCTTCCTCGCCGGGGTGCTGAGGGGTTCGTACGGCATCGAGGCCCCGCACGGACTCACCGCCTCCCTCGTCACGGACTACCGCCGCGCCACCTTCGTCGCCGACGGCCAGCGCGTGACCTGCGACGCGGCGCTCGTGGTGCGGGACGTGGCCACGGGCCGCACCGCCGCCGCCGACAGCGGCCTCGTCCTCGTCGAGACCAAGACCCGCGGCCGCCTCACCGAGGCCGACCGCGTCCTGCACCGCTACGGCCTGCGCGCCGCCGAGTTCACCAAGTACTGCGGAGGCTTCGCTGCCGTCCGCCCCGACCTCGGCGTCAACCGCTGGGCGCGGGCGGTCCGGACGGTGTTCCCGCGAGCGGGAAGCTGAGGGTCACCCGGGTCGGCCCGCTCGCGATCACGAACCCGCCCCCCGCGTCCTCGGCGGTCCGCCGCGCGATGTCGAGCCCGAGCCCGGTCGACCCGCCCCCACTCGCCCCACGCGCGGCGGCCTCCTCGTAACCATCGGGAAACCCGGGCCCCTCGTCCGCGACGGTGACCCGGGCGTGCCCGTCCCCCGTGACCTCGACGGCGATCCGGAAGGCGGTGCCGTGGGGGGTGTGGTCGAGAACGTTCCCGATGAGAGCGTCCAGGGCGGCGGAGAGTTCGTCCGGGGGGACGGGGACGAGCGCGGGGCCGGAGGCTTCGTCCCCGCCGCGTACCGGTACGTCCACCAGAAGCCCCCGGCTCTGGTCCTCGGCCAACGGCGCCCAGAACGCCGCACGTTCACGCGCGACGGCAGCGAGGTCGGCACACGCCTCCCCGCGCAGGGGCAGCCGGGCCCGCCGGATCACGTCGTCCACGCTGCGCTCCAGCGCGGCGACGTCCTCGGCGATCCGCCGGGCCTCCCCGGAGTCCCGCAGCGACTCGGCGTCGAGGCGCAGCGCGGCGACCGGGGTCCGCAGCCGGTGCGCGAGGTCGGCCGCGTTCTCGCGGGCGTTCTCCCGCTCGGCCCGGAGCAGTTCGTCGATGCGCCCGGCAAGCCGGTTCAACTCCCCGGCGACAAGCCGCAGTTCCGGTGGACCGTCCGGCACGGCCCGAGCCGTGAGATCCCCGGCGGCGAGCCGGTCCGCGGTCCGGGCGAGCCCCCGCGTGGCCCCCACGAGCCGCGCCCCGAGCCGGTCGGCGAGCAGCAGCCCGAGCAGCACGAGCCCCACCCCGATCCCGGCGAGGACGAGCCAGGACGTGAGCGTACCGGCGTACAACTGCCGCTCGGTGAGCGTGACCTGGACGACGGCGGTGCCGTCGGCGGCCCCGTGCACGGGCACCAGGACCTGACGTCCGCCGCCCGCGGGCTCGTAGGTGAAGGCCCGCCCGGTCCGGGCGAGCCGCACGGCGTCGGTGACGGCGGCGCCGCCGGAGCGGTGTCCGGGCCCGACGACGGTCCCGTCCCCGAGGACGAGCGACGTACGGGGCAGCCCGTCCCCGTTGACCCCGGCGACGGTCTGCTCGGCGGTCGGCCGCTCCCCGGCCGAGGCGAGCGCGGGCCCGATCGCATGAGCCACCCACTGCGCCCGGGCGGTGGCCTCGGCGGTGGCGCGGTCGGCGGCGTGGCTGCGGGTGAGGAGGGTGAGGGGGACGAGCAGGGCGGTGAGGACGAGGGCGGTGGTGGCGGCGGTGAGCAGGAGGAGGCGGCGCCGCATCAGAGGGGGCCGTTCGGGGCGGGTCCGTCCGGCGCGGGTCCGTCCGGCGCGGGGCTGTCCGAGGACGGCCTGTCCGGGGCGGACGCATCCGGTGCGGGCCCGTCCGCCGTGGGCCCATTCGGCGCGGACTCGTCCGACGCGCACCCACCCGCCGCGGGCACGTCCGGCGCGGACTCGTCCGGCGCGCTGAGCTTGACGCCGACCGTGCGCACCGTGTGCAGGTAGCGCGGCGCGAGCGCCGTCTCGCCCAACTTGCGCCGCAGCCACGACAGATGGACGTCCACCGTCTTGTCGGCGCCGCCGAGCGGCTGGTGCCAGACCTCGGCGAGGAGTTCGCGTCGGGAGACGACCTGGCCCGCGCGGCGCGCGAGATGGGCGAGCAGGTCGAACTCGCGGGGCGTGAGGTCGACCGGCTCCCCGTCAAGTCGCACCTCGCGGGCGGCGACGTCGACGCTGAGCCCGCCGACCCGCAGCGGCTCCGCGCCCTCCGCACCGGCGCCGAGCCGCCGAAGGACCGCCTTCACCCGGGCCTCCAACTGCGCGGCGCCGAACGGCTTCACGATGTAGTCGTCGGCCCCGGCGCCGAGGACGGACACCATCTCCGGCTCCTCGTCGCGGGCGGTCGCCACGATGACGGGTACGTCGCTGACCGCCCGCAGCATCCGGAGGACCTGGGCGCCGTCCACGTCGGGCAGTCCGAGGTCGAGGACGACGAGGTCGGGCCGGTGGGTCACGGCCGCGTCGAGCCCCGCCATGCCGGTGGGCGCGGTCGCGACGGCGTGGCCCTTGTCGCGCAGGGCACGCACGAGGGCGCCGCGCAGCTGGGGGTCGTCCTCGACGACGAGCAGGTGGGCCATGCGGCCACCGTAACCAGGGGTTCACCGGGAATCGGGCGCCGATTCACGCCGGTTCGCGTTCCCTGGGGCGACCTTAACCGGGCTTTTAACCGGACGTTAGGGAACGGTGGGGGAGGGTGTGGGGGTGGGCAAGTGGTGGAGTGCCGCGGGTACGGCGGCGTGGGTGGCGGTGGGTACGGCTGCGGGGGCGCTGGGGGCTTGGCAGTTGGCCAGCGCGGATGCCGGCGGGGCCGCCCACAGCAGGCCCCTGGACGAGGGTGCCGTGCGGCGGGCCTTGGCGGCCACGCCGCACTCCCCGTCGGCCTCGCCCTCGCGCCCGGCCGAGCCGACGGAACGGGCCGTCGAACGGTCGACGGTCCGCTTCACGGGCGGTACGGCGACGGTGGAGTGCCGCCCCGACGGCACCGTCTACCTCCTCTCCTGGAGCCCGGCCGACGGCTACCACATAGACGACGACGTCACCCGCGGCCCGTCCCCCACGGCCCACCTCGAAGCCGAGGCCAACGACGACGACGCACACCCCGACCTGACCTACGAAATCCACTGCACCCGGTCCGTCCCCCACGCCCGAGCCGTCCCCGAACCGGACGACGACTGACCCACCCCTCCTACCCCCGCCCCGCTGTGGCGTCCCAGGCCGTGACGGCTTCCCGCTGGGGGCAGCTGGGCCGCCAGGGGCGACGGGGGTCCCCCACGCTGTGGGCAGCTGGGCCGCCCAGAGGGCGGAACGGGTGGGCACAGCCCCAGTCCGACGGCACCGTCACGACGGGGGAGGGGCACGCCCCAGTCCGACGGCACCGTGACGACGGGGGGGCAAGCCCCGGAAGGCGCCCCCGCCCGACAAAGTGTCGCGTTCCCCGGCAGCCGCCAGACAGGACGCCCATGTCCCGTCCACGAAGTGGACATCTACCCTCGGCCCCATGACCCCTCAGCCAAACCCGCAGCTCGGCGCAGCCGTGTCCGCCGCGGACCGCGCCCACGTGTTCCACTCCTGGTCCGCCCAGGACCTCATCACCCCGCTCGCCGTGGCCGGCGCGGAAGGCTCGTACTTCTGGGACTACGAGGGCAACCGGTACCTCGACTTCACCAGCGGACTCGTCTACACGAACATCGGCTACCAGCACCCGAAGGTCGTCGCCGCGATCCAGGAGCAGGCCGCGACGATGACGACGTTCGCGCCCGCCTTCGCCCTGGAGGCCCGCAGCGAGGCCGCCCGCCTCATCGCGGAGCGCACCCCCGGCGACCTGGACAAGATCTTCTTCACCAACGGCGGCGCCGAGGCCGTGGAGAACGCCACCCGCATGGCCCGTCTGCACACGGGCCGCCCGAAGGTGCTCTCCGCGTACCGCTCGTACCACGGCGCCACCGCCGCCGCGATCAACCTCACCGGTGACCCGCGCCGCTGGCCGTCCGACAACGGCTCCGCGGGCGTGGTCCGCTTCTGGGCGCCGTTCCTCTACCGCTCGCCGTTCCACTCCGAGAACGAGGCCCAGGAGTGCGAGCGGGCCCTTCAGCACCTCGAGGACACCATCGCCTTCGAGGGTCCCGCGACGATCGCCGCGATCATCCTGGAGACCGTCCCCGGCACCGCCGGGATCATGCCGCCGCCGCCCGGCTACCTCGCGGGCGTCCGCGAGCTGTGCGACCGGTACGGGATCGTGCTGGTCCTCGACGAGGTCATGGCGGGCTTCGGGCGTACGGGCAAGTGGTTCGCCGTCGACCACTACGAGGGTGTCGTCCCCGACCTGCTGACCTTCGCCAAGGGCGTGAACTCCGGGTACGTGCCGCTCGGCGGTGTCGCCATCTCCGGCGCGATCGCCGAGACCTTCGCCAAGCGGCCCTACCCGGGTGGGCTCACCTACTCCGGGCACCCGCTGGCCTGCGCGGCCGCCGTCGCCACGATCAACGTCATGGCGGACGAGGGCGTCGTCGAGCACGCCGCCCGGATGGGCGAGGACGTCATCGGGCCCGGGCTCCGGGAGCTGGCCGAGCGGCACCCGAGCGTGGGCGAGGTGCGGGGGCTCGGGATGTTCTGGGCCCTTGAGCTGGTACGGGACCGGGAGACCCGGGAGCCGCTGGTGCCCTACAACCCCGCCGGGGACGCCAACGCCCCCATGGCCGCGTTCGCCGCCGCCGCGAAGGCGCAGGGGCTCTGGCCGTTCGTGAACATGAACCGTACGCACGTGGTGCCGCCGTGCAACATCTCGGAGCCCGACGCGAAGGCTGGCCTCGCGGCCTTGGACGCGGCCCTGGACGCCGCCGACGCCCACGTGGCCTGACGCGGCGACCGGGGGTGGGTGGGGTGAGCGTGTGGGCTCACCCCACCGCCCCCCTGTGACGTGCGGTGACGTCGGTCACGGGGCAGGGGAACTTCGACCACGTAGTCTGACGTGCTCGTAAGTGACCGGAACTTACCCACGTCCGTTCGAGGACGCCCACGTCAGAGAAATGCGTAGGGGGAGGCCCACCACCATGCCCGGACCCGACGGCCCGGCCGTCATCCGCAGCACCCTGCGCCAGCAGATCGCCGACGCCCTGCGCGACGAGATCCTCGCGGGCCGCCTCGTGCCGGGCCAGGAGTTCACGGTGAAGGAGATAGCCGACCAGTACGGCGTCTCCGCGACCCCGGTCCGCGAGGCCCTGGTGAACCTCTCGGCGCAGGGCCTCCTGGACTCCGTGCAGCACCGCGGCTTCCGCGTGCACGAGCACACCCTGGCCGACTACCGGGGCATGCTCCAGGCCAGAGGCCTCATCGCGGACGCCATCTTCCGCGAGGTCGCGACGACGGCGGCCCACCAGGCCGTACCGGCGGCGAGCTTCGTGTCCGTGAAGCGCCGCGGCGAGGAGGCGGCCCGCGCCGCGGCGGCCGGCGACCTCACCGTCCTGATCGGCTACGACCTGCGCTTCTGGCGCGAACTGAGCGCCCTGTTCGGCAACGCCTACCTCTCGGACTTCCTGCACCGCCTGCGCGTCCAGTCCTGGGTGTGCGCGGTCCCGCACCTGCGCCGCGAGGCGGAGCGCGGCGGCGACCTGCGCGGCCGCCTCTGGTCCCGCCACCTGGACCTGGTGGAGGCCCTGACCTGCCGCGACGCCGTCCTCGCGCACGCGATCGTGGCGGAGTACAACGTCCACTCGCTGGAGCTGGTGGAGGGTCTGGCCGCGAGCGGCGGCCAGGAGGCCCGTCCGGGCGAGGGCCCGGGCCCGCACTCCCCGCAGGCCCCCGCATGAGCGTCGACCTCACCATCGTCATCCCCGCCTACAACGAGGAACGCCGCCTCGCCCCCACCCTGGACGCGATCCGCGCCTACCTGGACGGACCGGCCGCCGACACGGGCCGCCCGCAGTGGGAGCTGATCGTCGTCGACGACGGCTCCACGGACCGCACGGCGGAGATCGCCGCCGAGGCCGCCGCCGCGGACCCGAGAATTCAGTTGCTTCGCGGCGGCCGCAACCGCGGCAAGGGCCACGCCCTGCGCCAGGGCGTCCTCGCCTCGTATGGCCGTCGTGTCCTCGTCACGGACGCCGACCTGGCCGCGCCCATCGAGGAGCTTGAGGCCCTGGAGAAGGCGCTCGCCGACGGGCACGCGGCGGCGGTCGGCTCGCGCGCGCGGCCGGGCGCGACGATCGACGTCCACCAGCACCGGCTGCGCGAGCTGCTCGGCCGGGGAGGCAACTTCCTGATACGCGCGGTCGCCGTCCCCGGGATCCGCGACACCCAGTGCGGGTTCAAGCTCTTCGACGGCGACCGTGCCCGCGCGGCCTTCGCCGCGTCCCGCCTCAGCGGCTGGGGCATCGACGTGGAGATCCTGCACCACTTCAGGAGGGAGGGCTGGCCGGTCGCCGAGGTTCCGGTGCGCTGGTCGCACCAGGAGGGATCGAAGGTCAGGCCCGGTGACTACGTCCGGGTGCTCGCCGAGGTCTCCGCCCTCAGGATCCGCTCCGTGCGCCGCGCCGACCTCCTGGTCGCCGCCCTCTTCGTCGCCTTCACGACGGTCCTGTACTCGTCCCGCTGGATATCGCCGGACCACCGCTACCTCCCGCACTCCCTCCAGGACCAGAACCAGTGGGAGTGGTTCTTCGAGGTCACGGCCCACAACCTGCGGCATCTGCAGAACCCCCTGTTCACCGATCTCCAGGGGTATCCCGACGGCGTGAACCTCATGGCCAACACGGTCATGCTCGGGCTCTCCGTCCCGCTCGCGCCCGTCACCTGGCTCTTCGGCCCGGCCGTCAGCCTCAATCTGGCGATGACCCTCGGCCTCGCCGCGACGGCCTTCGCCTGGTACTGGCTGATCGTCCGCCGTCTCGTGCGCCACCGGGGCGCCGCCGTCCTCGGCGCGGCCCTCGCCGCCTTCGCGCCCCCGATGATCAGCCACGCGCACGCGCACCCGAACTTCATCGTCCTTTTCATGATCCCGTTGATCGTCGACCGCGCGCTGCGGCTCTGCGAGGGCACGCGGGTCGTGCGGGACGGGGTCGTCCTCGGGCTCTTCGCGACGTACCAGATCTTCCTCGGCGAGGAGCCGCTGCTGCTCGCCGCGATGGGCATGCTGCTGTTCACGGTGGCGTACGCGGTGGTGCGCCGCGATGTGGCGCGCGCGGCCTGGCGTCCGCTGGCGCGCGGCATCGGCATCGGGCTCGCCGTCTGCCTGCCCCTGGTGGCCTTCCCTCTCTGGTGGCAGTTCTTCGGGCCGCAGAGCTACAAGAGCGTCCTGCACGGCGACAACGCGGGCAACAGCCCGCTGGCCCTGCTGTCCTTCGCCGAGCGCTCCCTCGCGGGCGACGCCGACACCGCGGCCTCGCTGTCCATGAACCCCACCGAGCAGAACGCCTTCTACGGCTGGCCGCTCGTCGCCCTCGCCCTGCTGATCGTGGTGTGGCTGTGGCGTGAGGCGGTGGTGAAGGCGCTCGCCTTCACGGCGGTCGCGGCGGCGTTCCTGTCCCTCGGCCCGAAGTTCCGCATCCCGCTGACCGACGTCGTCCTCTCGGGGCCGTGGGCGCTGCTCTCCGACAAGCCGCTGTTCGAGTCGGTCATCGAGTCACGGGTGGCGATGGTGTGCGCGCCCGCGCTGGGGATGCTGGTGGCGCTCGCGGTGGGGCGGCTCGTGGCGCGTGGCGCCGAGGGCCGCCCGATGTGGGGACGGCCGCTCCGGTACGCCGGACTCGCCGCCGTCGCCCTCGCCCTCCTCCCCCTCCTCCCGCTGCCCCTGAGGGCCGTCGACCGCACCGAGGTCCCCGCGTTCATCGCCGACGGCACCTGGAAGCGGTACGTCGACACGGCGTCCGGCGAGACCCTCGTACCGGTGCCGCTGCCCGACCCCGCCTACGCCGAGGCCCTGCACTGGCAGACCACCGCCGACCTGGGATTCCGGCTGCCCGGCGGCTACTTCAACGGACCCTGGGGCCCCGACCGCGTCGGCATCTACGGCGCCTCGCCCCGCAACACCTCCAACCTCCTGCGGGACGTGCGCAATTCGGGTCAGGCCGTGCGGATCACCGACGCCTGGCGGGAGGCCGCCCGCGTCGACCTGCGGTACTGGAAGGCGGGCCTCCTCGTCCTCGCGCCGCAGCCCGGCGCCGCGGCGCTGCGCACGACGGTCGACGACCTTCTTGGGCAGCGCGCAAAGTGGGTAGACGGGGTGTGGATCTGGGACGTGCACGGGGGAGGCTGAGCAGGCCCCGGTGCCACTACGCTGCCGGAACAACACGCACGGTAGCTGTGTACAGAGGAACCCGTTCACCGACCCTAGGAGCATTTCTTGGCCTGCGACTTGTGGCTGGTCCCCCTCGTCGACGTGCTGTGCCACAGCCCCGACAACCCCTTCGCCGAGGAACTCGCCGCGTACGACAAGGCGTTGGGCGACGCGGGCCTTCCGGCGGTGCCCGTGTACGCGTACATGCCGGGGCTCTCCGGCGACGTGGCCCCGGTCGCGGGCTTCGACTACGACGCGCTGCACTTCCTGCGCCGCGCCTACCTCCTGAAGATCTGCGGCCTGGAGGTCACCCCCGTCGACGAACTCGGCGGCGACTACGAACAGCTCCTGGAGATGTTCGACTCCACCGCCCAGCAGTCCCACCTGGTCTGGCACTACGACCACGCGGGCGCGTACGTCCCCGTGGACTTCCCCGCCCCGCTGTCCAACGACGAACTCCTCTCCGGCGGCGGCCCCCTGGGCTCCTCCCAGGCCCTCCTGCGCGAGCTGGAGTTCGTGGCCCCCGCCATCGGCATAGACCCGGCCAACCCCCCGCTCCCCCCGGCCCCGCCCCAGGCCCCCACCACCCTCGAAGAACCCGCCACCCCGCCCCCGCACGACCCGAGCCCCTTCGCCCGCGAACGCCACGTCTGGCTGGGCCTGCACGCGGCGACGACGAGGAGCCTGGCGCAGGGCTCGATGATCATCTACAGCTGAACCGGGCCTGCGACGGTAATTTTCAGCCCCTCCGGCGTTTGAGGAGCGGGGTCTGGGGCGGAGCCCCAGTTTCGGGAAGGGGCGGGCTTGGGGAGCCCCCGGCAGGGCCCCCACCCAGCCCCTACCTGGGTTCCGGCGGCCGCTGCCGAGGCATGTTCGGCCGGGCCCCGGGCGGCAACGGAAACCGCCCGGGCCCACCCGAGCCCTCCCGAGCCGCCCCGGCGCCCCCGCCAGGAACCGCGGCCTGCATCACAAGCGGCGCGGGCCCGGCCCGAAACTCCACCATCCAGTCGGCCGTCTCGGCCCGCACCAGCTCCGTCACGTCCTCCGTGAAGCGCCGCAACACCCCAAGACACCGCTCGGCCGCCTCACTGGCGGTCCCCTCCGTGGGCCCGAGCACCTCCCGCACGCTCTCCGAGGCCCAGTCGAACTGCAGCACCTGCAACCGCCGCTGCACGGCCTGCGCGGTGGCGACATCTCTTATCCACCCGGAGGTGAGCCCGAAGAACCGGTCGCACCCCACACACGCCACCCCGGCGAGCAGCGAAACGAATCCCCAGGTGGCGACCCCGCCCACGCCCCCGGCGAGATCGAGCAGCGGCAGCACCCCCGCCCCCGCGGCCCCGAGCGCGGCGCCGCCCCGCAGCAGCCGCGCCCCGAGCCGCTTGCGCGTACGGTCGCGCAGATACCACGCGGCGGTGTCGAGCGCCCCGCGCTCCACCCACCGGTACAGCTCGTCGAGGCGCTCGG
Source organism: Streptomyces sp. RK9 (assembly GCF_045070545.1). Lineage (NCBI taxonomy): Bacteria > Bacillati > Actinomycetota > Actinomycetes > Kitasatosporales > Streptomycetaceae > Streptomyces > Streptomyces sp. RK9. The sequence goes on from NZ_CP173704.1 coordinate 1,328,964, forward strand.
CGGGCTCTCCCCAGTCGCCCTGCGGAAACGATCGCCCCACCAGGTCGCCGGGCGCCGCCCCGGGCGTCCCCGCGCCGGTCCCGTCCCCGTCATGGGGCACCCCCTCAGGCTGCATCTCCGGCTGGTGGCTCACCCGGCACTCCCTCGGCTTCCGCTTGGTGGCGCAACGTAATTGGCTGGTGCCGCTGCGCGGCAACCAGTCCTACCGCCCAATGGGTGGCTATGCGGCAGTTTTCGCGGCTTTTCCGCCTGGAAGGGTCGCTTGATCAGGTATAGGAGCTGGGCGGATCTCACCCGAAAGAGTGGCGGCCGGAGTGCTGGGGCGCGTGCGGCAGTGACCACGTAGGCTCGTGCCAGACGGGAAAATCCCGCCATACGGACCAGAGGAACCAGGAGCTGATCGTGATCCCCGGTGGTGGCCAGCCCAACATGCAGCAGCTGCTCCAGCAGGCCCAGAAGATGCAGCAGGACCTCGCCGCGGCGCAGGAGGAGCTCGCGCGGACCGAGGTCGAGGGCCAGGCGGGCGGCGGCCTCGTCAAGGCGACGGTCAACGGCTCGGGTGAGCTGCGCGGCCTCGTGATCGACCCGAAGGCGGTGGACCCGGACGACACGGAGACCCTCGCGGACCTGGTGGTCGCGGCGGTGCAGGCGGCGAACGAGAACGCCCAGGCGCTGCAGCAGCAGAAGCTGGGCCCCCTCGCCCAGGGTCTGGGCGGCGGCGGCATCCCCGGCCTGCCGTTCTAGGACGTCGCCCGCCGCGTGGCGGGGCCGCGCCCGGGCCGCCGTTGTGGCCCGCGCTTCCCTTCTATGTCGGCCGACGGCCAACTACGGTACGTACAAAAGCTCCCTGAGCCCCGAAGACTGAAGATCCGGCAAGCCGAGGCGGCGGCCGGAGACAGGAAGGCAATCCGTGTACGAAGGCGTGGTCCAGGACCTCATCGACGAACTGGGCAGGCTGCCCGGCGTCGGTCCCAAGAGCGCGCAGCGGATCGCCTTCCACATCCTCCAGGCCGAGCCCACGGACGTCCGCCGGCTCGCGCACGCCCTCCTCGAGGTCAAGGACAAGGTCCGCTTCTGCGCGACCTGCGGGAACGTCGCGCAGGAAGAGCTGTGCAACATCTGCCGCGACCCGCGCCGCGACCCCTCCGTGATCTGTGTCGTGGAGGAGCCGAAGGACGTCGTGGCGATCGAGCGGACCCGTGAGTTCCGTGGCCGGTACCACGTCCTCGGCGGCGCGATCAGCCCGATCGAGGGCGTGGGCCCGGACGACCTGCGGATAAGGGAACTCCTCGCGCGCCTCGCCGACGGCACGGTCACCGAGCTGATCCTGGCCACCGACCCGAACCTGGAGGGCGAGGCCACGGCGACGTACCTCGCGCGCATGATCAAGCCCATGGGCCTGAAAGTGACCCGACTGGCCAGCGGACTGCCGGTCGGGGGAGATCTGGAATACGCGGACGAGGTCACCCTGGGCCGCGCCTTCGAGGGGAGACGACTCCTAGATGTCTGACGCCACGCTGCACGCGATCACCCAGGACCCGGACGACTTCGCCGTCCAGATCTCGGACCAGATCGAGAGCTTCATCGTCGCGGTCACGGAGATCGCCAAGGGCGACGAGCCGGACTCGGCCGTCCCCTTCCTGCTCCTCGAGGTCTCCCAGCTGCTGCTCGCGGGCGGCCGCCTCGGCGCGCACGAGGACATCGTCCCCGACGAGCGGTACGAACCGGACCTCGGCCCGGAGGCGGACGTCGACGACCTCCGCGAGAGCCTGGCCCGGCTGCTCGACCCCATCGACGTCTACTCCGAGGTCTTCGACCCCTACGAGCCCCGCAAGGCCCCCGTGGCCTGCCGGATCTCCGACGACCTCGCCGACGTCCTCACCGACCTCCGCCACGGCCTCGCGCACTACCGCGAGGGCCGCACCACGGAGGCCCTGTGGTGGTGGCAGTTCTCCTACTTCTCCAACTGGGGCTCCACCGCGTCCGCCTGTCTGCGCGCCCTGCAGTCCCTGGTCGCCCACGTCCGGCTCAACCAGCCGCTTGAGGACCTCAACGGCCTGGACACCGACGAGGACCTGATGGAGGACGCCCTCGCCGAGGAGGCGGGCAAGGTCATGGCCGAGGAGATCGCGGGCCCGCTGGGGCTGCGCCCCGCGACCTGAGCCTCGCGGTATGAGCCCCGCGACCTAGCGGACGACGTCGAAGACGTTCTTCTGCAGCCCGTTGGCGTAGGCCTCGTGCTCGACGAGCTTCAGCTTCTGGGTGTCCTTGTCGGTGCTGCTGAAGAGCCGCTTGCCCGCGCCGAGCAGGAGCGGGAAGACGAGCAGGTGGTAGCGGTCGATGAGGCCCGCGTCCGACAGGGCCCGGTTCAGGGTGGCGCTGCCGTGGACGATGATCGGGCCGCCCTCGGTCTCCTTCAGGGCGGCTACGTCGTCGAGGGAGCGCAGGATCGTGGTGTCGCCCCAGTCCGTCACCAGGTCGCTCTCGGCGAGGGTGGTGGAGACGACGTACTTCGGCATCACCTTGTAGTCCGCGAACTCCGCCATGCCGGGCCACACGGGGCTGAACGCCTCGTAGCTGGTCCGGCCGAGCAGCAGCGCGGCGGACTCCCGCTGTTCCCGTTCCTTGATCTCGTACGCCTCGGGCACGAACTCGACGTCCTTGAACGTCCAGCCGGAGTTCCGGTAGCCGGGCTCGCCGCCCGGGGCCTCGACGACACCGTCGAGCGAGATGAAAGCGGTGCTGATCAGAGTGCGCATCGGAGTTCCTCGGTATCTCGGTCCGGAGGGTGCCGGACTTCTCGGAGGGTGCCGGACTCGGTGTCCGGTGCCCGTCATGATTACGACTACTGAGACCGAGCGCCACGGGAAAACTCATCGGTAGTCGATGCCCGCCGCCACCGGCAGGTGGTCGCTGCCGGTGGCGGGCAGCACCCAGGCGCCCCGCGGTTGTACGCCACGGGCCAGGATCTGGTCGATCCGGGCGACCGGGAACCGCGCGGGCCAGGTGAAGCCGAAGCCGTCCCCGGCCTTCTCCTGGACCGAGTCCATCCGCGCGGTGAGCCCGGCGAACGCGCGGTCGTCCAGGGCGCCGTTGAGGTCGCCGAGCAGCACCACCCGCTCGTTCCGCTCGGCCGCGACGGCCTTGGTGAGCGCCCGCGCGCCGCGGTTCCGGTGCTCGGTCGCGAAGCCGTCCCCGGGGACCACCCGCACGGACCCCAGGTGGGCCACGTACACCGCGAGCGGGCCCTGCTTCGTGGCCACCGTGGCGCGCAGCGCCCGGGTGTCCGTCAGCGTGACGTCGGCCGGCTTGGCGTCGCCCAGCGGCCCCACGTCCTGCTCGGTGTCGACCGGCCGGGTGTCCGAGAGCGGCAGCTTGCTCCACAGGCCGACCGTGCCGATGACCACGTGGTGCGGGTACGCCGTCGCCAGGGCCTTCTCGTACCGGGGCTTGGCCTGCGTGCTGATCTCCTCCAGGGCCAGTACGTCCGCGCCGGAGGCGGCCAGGTCGCGGGCGGTGCCTGCCGGGTCGGGGTTGTCGGCGCCGACGTTGTGGCTGACCACGGTGAGGTCGCCGCCCGCGCGGGACTTGTCGTCGAGGAGCCCGCCGAAGAGGTTCAGCCACACCGTGACCGGCAGGAGCAGCGCGCACAGCGCGGCGGCGGAGCGGCGCCAGAGCGCCCCGGCGAGCAGCACGGGGACGAACAGGCCGAACCACGGCAGGAAGGTCTCCACCAGGCTGCCGACGTTCCCGATCCGGTTCGGGATCCACCCGTGCAGGAGCAGGAAGAGGCCGAGGAGGAGGGCGAGTGCGGTGAGGAGCGGGCCGCGCTTCCAGGGGTCCGGCCGGGAACAGGCGAGCTTCGCCCGGTGGAGGGCCGCGCGCCAGGGCGGGGTGGCTGGGCCGGGGCCTGTGTTCGTGCCGGTGCCGGTGCCGGTGTCTGGGGCTGGGGCTGGGGCTGTGTTCGTGATGGTGCTGGTCACTTGCGTGTCCTCGGGTCCTCGGTGGGGTCGGCGTACATGCGCGGACAGCCCTCGTCGGCGGCCTCGGTGCGCAGTTCGTAGTGCCACGGTTCGTTGCGGTAGATCTGGCAGAGCCCGTACGCGGCGCCGTGCTCGGACAGCCACTTCTGGGCGTCGGAGTCCCCGATGTCGACCGCGTCGCCCGCCACGTGCGGGGACGTCTCCGGGGTGGCCACCCAGCGGGCGGCCTCGTCCTTCGAGCCGTACTTGGCGACGGCCTCGCGCAGGAGCTGGTTCTGGTAACCGGGGGAGCGCCAGCCGCTGTTGACGTAGAAGTCGACGTCGGCGTCCGCGGCGTCGCCCGCCGCCTCGCGGAGGGCCTCGCGCAGGTCCGCGTCGAGCTTGGCCACGGCCGGGATCCCGTCGTCGTAGACCGTCACGTGGTCGGGGACGACACCGTCGGCCATGCCGATCGGACCACGGCGCTCACCGTTGGGGGCGTGGTCCGGGGGCGACAGGGCGGACCCGGACGAGGACGAGGACGCGGGCTGTCGCGTCTGGTCGACGAGGGCCGCGGTGGCCAGGGTCACGACCACTAACAGGCCGACGACGAGGAGCCAGGGGATCCGGCGGGGTGCTGTGCGTGCTGAGGGCGAGGTTCGCGTCATACCGCCAGTGAAGGAACCGGGGTGTTGCCGGCGGGTATGCGGTTTTCGATATGCCGACGATATGCGCCCGCTTGTAGCGTCTGTGTCATGCGTGTGCTGATCGTCGAGGACGAGCCCTATCTGGCGGAGGCCATCCGCGACGGCCTGCGCCTGGAGGCGATCGCGGCCGACATCGCGGGCGACGGCGACACCGCCCTGGAGCTCCTGAGCGTCAACGCGTACGACATCGCCGTACTCGACCGTGACGTGCCCGGCCCGTCCGGCGACGAGATCGCCAGGCGCATCGTCGCCTCCGGCAGCGGCATGCCCGTCCTCATGCTCACCGCGGCCGACCGGCTCGACGACAAGGCGTCCGGGTTCGAACTCGGCGCCGACGACTACCTCACGAAACCCTTCGAGCTGAGGGAACTCGCGCTCAGGCTCAGGGCACTCGACCGCAGGCGCGCCCACAGCCGGCCGCCGGTGCAGGAGATCGCGGGCCTGCGCCTCGACCCGTTCCGCCGCGAGGTCTACCGCGACGACCGCTATGTCGCGCTCACCCGCAAGCAGTTCGCGGTCCTCGAAGTCCTCGTCGCCGCCGGAGGCGGTGTCGTCAGCGCCGAGGAGCTGCTTGAGCGGGCGTGGGACGAGAACGCCGACCCGTTCACCAACGCCGTACGCATCACCGTCTCGGCGCTGCGCAAGCGGCTCGGCGAACCCTGGGTCATCGCCACGGTGCCGGGTGTCGGCTACCGCATCGACGCGCAGCCCGGCGCCGGGCATGGGGGCGGCGGCCGTGGATAGGCGGCCCGGCCTGAGCGTCCGCCTCAAGCTCACCCTCAGCTACGCCGGGTTCCTCATGCTCGCGGGGGTGCTGCTGATCGGCGCCGCGGGGTTCTTCCTGCTGAGGCAGGGATGGTTGCGGACCAACGAGGAGGGGGCGTGGAAGCAGACTCCGGGCACGGACATGGTCCGCGGTTTCGCGCCGACGGCCGCCGGGGTCATGGTGTTCCTGCTGGTCTTCGGCCTCCTGGGCGGATGGTTCCTCGCCGGGCGCATGCTCGCCCCGCTGACCCGCATCACGGACGCCACCCGCACGGCCACCGACGGATCGCTCTCCCACCGGATCCGGCTGCCCGGCCGCAAGGACGAGTTCCGCGAACTCGCCGACGCCTTCGACACGATGATGGAACGCCTCGAAGCGCACGTCGGCGAACAGCGGAGGTTCGCCGCCAACGCCTCGCACGAGCTGCGCACCCCGCTCGCCGTCTCCAAGACCCTGCTCGACGTGGCCCGCACCGACCCCGACCACGACCGGGGCGAGATCATCGACCGCCTCCGCACCGTCAACACCCGGGCCATCGACCTCACCGAGGCGCTGCTCCTGCTCAGCCGCGCCGACCAGCGCTCCTTCACCCGGGAGCACATCGACCTGTCCCTGATGGCGGAGGAGGCCACCGAAACCCTCCTCCCCCTCGCGGAGAAGCGCGGCATCACCCTGGAGACCTCCGGCGACATCACCCCCACGACCGGCTCGCAGGCGCTCCTGCTGCAGCTGACCACGAACCTCGTGCACAACGCGATCGTCCACAACCTGCCCGCGCGCGGCACGGTGTGGGTCACCACCGCCCTGCGCCCCAGGACGGTGGCGCTCACCGTCGAGAACACCGGCGAGGAGGTCTCCGCCGAGCTGGCCGCGACCCTCACCGAACCCTTCCAGCGCGGTGCCGAACGCCTGCACACCGCCGACCACGCGGGCCTCGGCCTCGGCCTCGCCATCGTCAAGACCATCACCCACGCCCACGACGGCACCCTGACCCTCGCCCCGCGCCCCGAGGGCGGGCTCCGCGTCACCGTGGAGCTGCCGAGGGGGCCTGGCCCCGGGGCCTAGGCGGACCCGCCTCCCAGCGCCGCCCGCAGCCCCGCCGGGTCCACGAACGGGGCCGTCGGCGTCGGCTCGCTGTACCAGCGCAGCGGCCAGGTATTGCCGTCCAGGGCCGGTACGCCGATGTACGTCACCGTGCGGCAGCCCGCCCCGCCGAACCGCTGGACGCCGAGCGGCCAGGAGTGTGCCCTCGCGGCGCCGGGAGCCACCAGGAAGTACATCCACCGGAAGCCGACGGCCTCGCAGATCACGGGGCCCGCGTCCCCGTCCGCCTCCTCGATCAGGCGCGCCGCCACCAGCTCCCCGCGTACGCCGGGGACGCGCAGCGCGTCGAAGTGCACTCCGGACACCCGGAGTTGGTGGCCCGCCACCGGGACCCAGTCGGGCCAGTGAATCGCGTTGTTCATGGTCACACGGTGCTGCCCGGCGGGCTACGCTCGGTAGTGACTGCGGGGTGACACGCGCACGTGTAGCTGTGGGAGGTGGCCGCTGTGTCGGTCCAGTACAACTCCTCGTCTCCCGGTACGTGGAGGTACGGCGGCAACCAGCTGAAACGCTGGCGCACGAAGGCGAACGTCACCCGCGAGGAGCTGGGCGCCGCGTCCAACTATTCGCCGGACACCATCAAGGCGATGGAACAGGGCGTACGGATGCCGACGGCCCGGGTCCTGGACGTGGCGGACGAGTTGTGCCATGCGGAAGGGTTGCTGAGCGCGGCTAAGGATTACGTGAGGCGGGAGCCGTTTCCGCCGAGGGCGCAGGACTTCATGGTCCACGAGCGCGAGGCGATCAACGTGTGGTGGTACGAGCCGCTGCTGATCCCCGGCCCGTTGCAGACCAAGGCGTACGCCCGCAAGCTCATCGGCAGCCACATCCCGCCCCTCGACGAGGACGTGATCGAGGAGCGAGTCGAGGCAAGGCTGGAGCGCCAGGGAATCCACACCCGCAAGCCGCTAGTCGCGTGCAGCTACGTCGTGTACGAGGCGGCGCTGCGTGGGCCCTACGTGGACTGGGAGCAATTGCAGCACCTCTTGGATGTGGGCGTGCGGCACAACGTGTCGATCCAGGTGCTGCCCTATGGCCGGGCGATGACAGCGGCGCTCCACGGGCAGTTGGTGCTGCTGGAGACCCAGGACCATGAACGGCTCGCGTATACGGAAGCTCCATCAGTCAGCCAACTGACGGCTGAACCAAGGGTGGTGAGCGATCAGACCGAACGCCTTAGCATGATCCGCACGATGGCCCTCGACCCTGGTGACTCGGCGCACTTCATCGAGCGGATGGCGGGAAGCTGTGAGTGATGAGCTGAAGTGGTTCAAGTCGAGCCATAGCGACGGCGAAGGCGGCGCCTGCGTCGAAGTGGCCCTCGGCGGGCCCGACGCCGTCCACATACGCGACTCCAAGCAGGCCCACGGCCAGTACCTGCACGTCGCCGCACCCGCCTGGAAGGCCTTCATCTCCGCATCACGCTCGACACGGAAAAGCTCAAGGCGTGCGCGGACTGACTGAGGGCCGTCCCGCATGTGACGCGGCCCACTTTCCGGAGTGTCCCGGTCCGCAGCGGGCAGAGGACTCCCCGGAGCGGCCGGAGGGCATGGAGCCACCGTGTTGATCAAGGAGTGAGCGGGACATCTCACGATCTGATACTCGCGGGGCGAATTTCGGCCGCTCGTTAGACTGAGCCGACCGCAGTGATGCGGAACGAGACGGACTGAGCGAGGAGCGCACGTGGGCCTTGTCGTGCAGAAGTACGGAGGCTCCTCCGTAGCCGATGCCGAGGGCATCAAGCGGGTCGCCAAGAGGATCGTCGACGCCAAGAAGAACGGCCACCAGGTCGTTGTCGTGGTGTCGGCGATGGGTGACACGACGGATGAGTTGATCGATCTCGCCGGACAGGTATCGCCGATTCCTGCCGGGCGCGAATTCGACATGCTGCTGACCGCAGGAGAGCGGATCTCCATGGCCCTCCTTGCCATGGCGATCAAAAACCTGGGCCACGCCGCCCAGTCGTTCACCGGCAGCCAGGCCGGTGTCATCACCGACTCGGTTCACAACAAAGCGCGCATCATCGATGTCACGCCCGGCCGCATCCGGACCTCGATCGACGAGGGCAACATCGCCATCGTCGCCGGGTTCCAGGGCGTCAGCCAGGAGGGCAAGAACATCACCACGCTGGGCCGCGGCGGCTCCGACACCACCGCTGTCGCCCTCGCCGCCGCGCTCGACGCGGAGGTCTGCGAGATCTACACGGACGTCGACGGTGTGTTCACCGCCGACCCGCGCGTCGTGAAGAAGGCGCGGAAGATCGAGTGGATCAGCTTTGAGGACATGCTGGAGCTCGCCAGCTCCGGGTCCAAGGTGCTGCTCCACCGCTGCGTGGAGTACGCCCGCCGTTACAACATCCCGATCCACGTGCGCTCGTCCTTCAGCGGACTGCAGGGCACCTGGGTCAGCAACGAACCGCAAGGGGACCGCAAGGTGGAGCAGGCCATCATCTCCGGTGTCGCGCACGACACGTCCGAGGCCAAGATCACGGTCGTGGGCGTCCCGGACAAGCCGGGCGAGGCCGCGTCGATCTTCCGGGCGATCGCCGACGCCGAGGTCAACATCGACATGGTCGTACAGAACGTGTCGGCCGCCTCGACGGGCCTGACCGACATCTCCTTCACGCTGCCGAAGACCGAGGGCCGCAAGGCCATCGACGCGCTGGAGAAGACCCGGGCCCAGGTCGGCTTCGACTCCCTGCGCTACGACGACCAGATCGCCAAGATCTCCCTCGTCGGCGCCGGCATGAAGACCAACCCCGGCGTCACGGCGACCTTCTTCGAGGCGCTCAGCGACGCGGGCGTGAACATCGAGCTGATCTCGACGTCCGAGATCCGCATCTCCGTGGTCACCCGCGCCGACGACGTGAACGAGGCCGTGCGCGCCGTGCACACCGCCTTCGGCCTCGACTCGGACTCCGACGAGGCCGTGGTCTATGGAGGCACCGGGCGATGAACCGCAAGCCGACGCTCGCGGTCGTCGGAGCGACCGGAGCCGTCGGCACGGTGATGCTCCAGATCCTGTCGCAGCACGCCGACATCTGGGGCGAGATCCGACTCGTCGCCTCACCGCGCTCGGCCGGCCGCAAGCTGGCCGTGCGCGGTGCGGAGGTCGAGGTCCTCGCGCTCAGCGAGGACGTCTTCGACGGCGTGGACGTCGCCATGTTCGACGTCCCCGTCGACGTGGCCGAGCAGTGGGCGCCCATCGCCGCGTCCCGCGGTGTCGTGGTCGTCGACAACTCCGCCGCCTTCCGGATGGACCCGGACGTCCCCCTGGTCGTCCCCGAGGTCAATCCGCACGCCGCCCGGCTCCGGCCGCGCGGCATCGTGGCCAACCCCAACTGCACCACCCTGTCGATGATGGTCGCCCTCGGCGCCCTGCACGCCGAGTTCGGCCTGCGCGAGCTGATCGTCTCCTCGTACCAGGCGGTGAGCGGGGCCGGGAAGGACGGCATCGACACCCTGCGGCGGCAGCTGAAGCTCGTCGCGGGCTCGGAGCTCGGCACCGGCCCCGGGGACGTCCGCAGGGCCGTGGGCGACGACACCGGGCCCTTCCCGGAGCCCGTCGCGCTGAACGTCGTGCCGTGGGTCGGCGCGCTCCGTGAGGACGGCTGGTCCTCGGAGGAGATGAAGGTCCGCGACGAGTCCCGCAAGATCCTCGGCCTGCCCGACCTGAAGGTCGCCGTCACCTGCGTCCGCGTGCCCGTCGTCACCACCCACTCGGTGACGGTGCACGCGCGCTTCGAGGACGAGGTGACCGTGGCGCACGCCCGCGAGATCCTGGCGACCGCGCCGGGCGTCGTGCTCTTCGACGACCCCGCCGCCGGTGAGTTCCCCACCCCCGCCGACGCCACGGGCACCGACCCGACGTGGGTCGGACGGCTGCGCCGCGCCCTCGACGACCCGACGGCGCTCGAATTCTTCGCGTGCGGGGACAACTTGCGCAAGGGCGCGGCCCTGAACACGACGCAGATCGCGGAGCTGATCGCGGGTGAGTTCACCGGCGGCGGCTGAGGGCGGGAGCCCGGAGCGGCGGAGTCGGCGGCCCGGAGCCGCGGAGGCGCTGCTTCCGCCGTCGTAGAGGCCTCCCGGAGCGGAACGCCCTGTAGGAACTGTGTAAGTTCTGTGTTCAATCCGATGGTCCAGACCGCTTGAACTGGGGCGTCTCCGCGTTCGAAGATTCGGCTTCCGCGTCGTGCAACCGCGACGGCGTGGCGCGCGTCTTCGCCGTCGCCCTCCAGTGGGCGGCCTGAAGCGCTGCGAAAAAGAATATGGGGCATAGGGGAAGAGCTGGTACGCATGGGGGCTTTTGATGCATCGTCGCGAGCGGTTCCCGCAACCGCGGCGCACGCCGCGACCACGGCGCCTGCGGCCCGCACCGGGCAGGCGATGCGGAACGCCACACCCGACGCGTACAACCCTGATGGGGGGAAGCGTGTCAAACAGGCGTGGCAGAGGTACTGGACTTCACAGCAGCGAGCGGCGCGGTGGCCTTGCGACCGCCCCGGCGCCCGCGCGTACCCGGCGGCATGCCGGTGATCGCCCCCATGCCCGCAGCGCGGCCCGCCCGCATCCCGACTCAGCGCGAGGGCGATGAGTTGAGCGTGACCGCGGGCACCACCGTCGACCATCTCACCGAGACCTACCGCGCCCACTACAGGTCGCTGCTCGGCCTCGCGGCGCTGCTCCTGGACGACACCGCCTCCTGCGAGGACGTCGTGCAGGAGGCGTTCATCCGCGTGCACTCGGCGCGCAAGCGCGTGCGCGACCCCGAGAAGACCCTGGCGTACCTCCGCCAGACCGTCGTCAACCTCTCCCGGTCCGCGCTGCGCCGCCGCATCCTCGGCCTGAAGCTGCTCACCAAGCCGATGCCGGACATGGCGAGCGCCGAGGAGGGGGCGTACGACCTCCTGGAGCGCGACGAGCTCATCAAGGCCATGCGCGGCCTGCAGCGCCGTCAGCGCGAGGTCCTCGTCCTGCGGTACTTCGCGGACATGACCGAGGCCCAGGTCGCCGAGACCCTCGGGATATCCCTCGGCTCGGTCAAGGCGTACGGCTCGCGGGGCATCGCCGCCCTGCGCGTCGCCATGGAGGCCCCGGCATGACGGACAGGGGACACCAGGGCAAGGAGAAGCTGGCCGCTTCGGACAAGCCGGGCGTGCGGGTCAGGCGGAGCTCGCTGACCAAGCCGAGTACGCGGGGTGCGCCGGGGAAGCCCGGCACGCGGGGCTCGCTGGAGAAGCCGAGCACGCCGAGTGCGCGGGGCTCGCTGGAGAAGCCGAGCGCACTGGACAAGCGGGACATGTACGAAGAGCGGGACGCCGGGCGCGCCCGCGGGCAAGACGCTGGGAACGGAACTGTGAAGCACGGGCCGAGCGGCAAGGGCCGCCCCGACCGCGGACTCGGCGTACTCGGCCTGATCGTGAGCGAATCCGGCGACGGCCCGCAGGAGGGCGCGTCGAGCGACGGCCCCGCCCGCGGCGGCGGCCCGGGCGGCAGCGCCCAGGGCGGCAGTGCGCAGGGCGGCAGTGCGCAGGGCAGTGGTGCCAAGGACGGCGGTGCCAAGGACGGCGGTGCCAAGGACGGCGGTGCCAAGGACGGCGGTGCCGAGGGTGGCGGCGCGGCCGGGGGCTCGGGCGGCGGTCCGCGCGGGACGGGGCCGGGCGGTGGCTCGGGCTCCGGTGGCTCGGGCGGTGGCCCCTTCGGCGGCGGCCCGTTCGGCGGCGGCCCCGACGACCACGACGACGCCGACGACGCCGACGGTCTGCACGGCGAGGAGCTGGCGCTGCGGCGCATGCTCCAGCAGGTCGTCCAGGAGATCCAGCCGGGCGACGCCGCCCTGGAGCGGCTGCGGCACGCGGTGCCCGCGCGCCGGGCCCGCAAGCGCCAGGCCCTCGTCGGCATGGCGGCGGCGGCGCTCCTCGTCGGCACGGCCATCCCGGCCCTCGTGCACGTCGCCGGGTCCGGCGGCGACTCGGACGCGCGGCCCTCCATCATCGGCGCGGGCAGCAACCAGCCCAGCCAGGAGGACACCGGCGGCAGCAAGGACCGCGACGAGCGCGGCAAGGGCGACAAAGTCAAGGACAAGGAAGACAAGAAGGACAAGAAGGAAGAGAAGGGCAAGGAGGGGAAGGGCAAGGACGGCAAGGACAAGGACGGCAAGCAGGGCGGCGCCACCGGCGGCCCCGACCCGACGGACGACGACACGGACGCCGTGTCCTCGCCCAGCTGCGACGCCGCCCAGCTCGGCGCCACGGGCTCCGTCGCCCCCGCCGAGGCCAACGGCACGGTCTACGGCACCTTCCGGATCTCCAACAACTCCGGCAACAGCTGCACCGTCAACTCGGCCGGCAGCGTCAACGCCGCGGCCCTGGGCGCGGCCGACCCCGCGAACGTGAACGTCGTCGACCACACGGCGGGCGACGCCGCGACCGGTCTGCCCGACCCGGCGCAGGAGTCCAGCGCGCTCGTCCTGAAGCCCGGCGCCTCGTACGAGGTGCGGTTCGCCTTCGTCCCCTCGGGGACCTGTCCGTCCGACGGCGGCGACCCCTCGCCCAACCCCACGCCCAGCGACAGCGGCGGCGGCAGCAGTGGTTCCGAGAGCGGTGCTCCGGACGGCACGACGACGCAGCTGGCCCGGGACGAGGGCACGGAGGACGGCAAGGTCGCCGTGTCCCTGACGGCCGAGCCGGGCTCGCCCTCCGCGGGTGCGACGGTGCCCAACGCGTGTGCGGGGACCGTGTACAAGACCGGGGTGCTCGCGGCGCAGTGACGCGCGCGGTGTGTGTGGTGACACGTGCCGGGCGCCCCATGGGGCTCCTCGGCACGCGAGGGTGTCCGGGTTACGCCTCCGTGGCGTCCGGTACGAGTCCCAGCTCGGCGTCCCGTGCGAGTTCCCGGTCGCGGCGGAACAGCCGGAACCACATGAACACCAGGAAGCCCGCGAAGACGAACCACTCGCCGGTGTAGCCGAGGTTCTGGAAGGCCTTCATGCTCAGGCCCGAGTCCTCCGGGGCCGTCGCGGGCACCGGCGTCAGCGGCCCCGTGCCCCGGTCGAGCGTGACCCACGCGTCGTACAGGTCGTCCGGGACCATGTTCACCAGCGACGCCGCGCTGATCATGCCCACCTGGCCGGACGGGAGGCCGCCCGCCGTGGTCACGCCGTTCGAGCTCCGGCTCTCCGAGGCCTGGAGCGCGCCGGTGACCGTGACCTCGCCCTTCGGTGGTGCCGGAGCCTTCTTCGCGTCCGCCGTCCCGGGCAGCCAGCCCCGCACCACCGGCAGTGACCTGCCGCCGTCGGTCCGCAGCATCGTCAGGACGTAGAACCCGCTCTTGTCGTCCAACTCCCGGTCCGGAACGAGCAGTTGCCTGCCCCAGCGGCCGGTCGCCGTCGCCGTCTCGCCCGAGGTCTTCCGGTCCACCGGCAGCAGGGACGTCAGCGGGCGGGCCGCGCCCGTGTCCGTGGTCGCCTGCCGTTCGGCGTCCTTGTGGTCCTGTACGCGGTCCTCGAAGCGGGTGAGCTGCCAGGAGCCCATGAAGAGGCATACGGGGATCGCCAGGGCGACGAAGAGGTTGATGCCCCACCAGCGGGGCGTCAGCAGGAACCGGTACACACCCCCACCGTACGGCCGCCCGGCCGCGGCCCCGCCCCCGGGGTGGGCGTCCCCACGCCTGGCCCTGCCCTCCCCCGCTACGGCCCTCCCCCGCTACGGCGCTCCCCCGCTACGGCGCTCCGCCCCTCGCCCTCAACCGCCGGACAGGCTCTCTCCCACCCACCCGCCCCAACTCGCACCGGCCCACCCGACAGCCCGGCACCCTCAGCCCCGGACGGGCTTTTTCCCACCCGCCCGCCCCCACCATTGCTTCGGCTGAGCAGCAGCCCGGCACCGTCAGCCCTGCCGGGGTCACCCCCGTATCGCGCTGCGCGCTCGTCCTCAAGCGCCGGACCGGCTTTCTCCCACCCACCCGCCCCCACCATGCGTTCGACCCGGCAGTCGGCACCTTCAGGACCGCCCCGCCCCGCCCCGCACCCTTCAGCCCGCCCCGGCGAAGTATTCAGCCCGCCCGGCGAAGTTTTCAGCCCGCCTCGGGGAAGTTTTCAGCCCGTCCGGCGTTTGAGGACGAGGCGCGGAGCGCCGATCGGGGGTGCGCCGTCTCACGGCAAGGGGACACCTACCCCCGGGGTCCGGGGCGGAGCCACGGTTTCGGGAAGGGGTGGGGTTGGGGTGCCCCCGGCAGGGACGCCGCCCCCCCGCTACCCCAGATGCCGCCCCGCGAAGTCCAGCTCAAGGGCCACCTGCTTGATTCGCTCGTCCACGACGAGGGAGCCATGGCCGGCGTCGTAGCGATAGACCTCGTGGACGGCCCCGCGGGCGGCGAGGCGGTCGACGTAGTTCTCGACCTGGCGGATCGGACAGCGGGGGTCGTTCACCCCGGCGGAGATGTAGACGGGCACCTTGACGGAGTCGACGTAGGTGAGGGGGGAGGAGGCGGAGAAGCGGTCGGGGACCTCTTCGGGGGTGCCGCCGAAGAAGGTGCGGTCGATGGCCTTCAGGGCCTCCATCTCGTCGTGGTAGGCGGTCACGTAGTCGGCGACGGGGACGGCGGCGAGCCCGAGGGCCCACGCGTCGGGCTGCGTACCGAGCCCGAGGAGGGTGAGATAGCCGCCCCAGGAGCCGCCGGAGAGGACGAGGCGGTCGGGGTCGGCGAGCCCGGACGCGACGGCCCACTCGCGGACGGCGGCGATGTCCTCCAGCTCGATGAGGCCGACGCGGTGCTTGAGGGCGTCGGTCCACTCGCGGCCGTACCCGGTGGAGCCGCGGTAGTTGACGCGGACGACCGCGTACCCGTGGTCGACCCAGGCGGCGGGCCCGGCGGCGAAGGAGTCGCTGTCGTGCCAGGTGGGCCCGCCGTGCACCTCGAAGACGGTGGGCAGAGGACCGCTCGCGCCCGCGGGCTTCTGGACGAGGGCGTGGATGCGGCCGCCGGGCCCGTCCACCCACACGTCCTCGACGGGTACGGACCGCGGCGCCTTCATGCCGGGCGGGTCCAGGACGACCTTGCCGGAGGTGGAGCGCAGGACGGGCGGCTCGGCGGCGGACGACCACATGTACTCGACGGTGCCGTCGGGGCGGACGGTGGCGCCGGAGACGGAGCCGCGGGGGGTCTCGACCCGGGTCAGCTCCCGTCCCGCGAGGTCGTACCGCCACAGGTCGCCGCGGGCCTCGAAGCCGTGCCCGACGAGCAGCGCGGAGCCGTCCGGATACCACTCGGCGGAGACGTCGCCGGGCAGGTCGAGGGCGAGGTCGGTCTGCTCGCCCGTGGCCACGTCCCAGACCATCGGCTCCCAGCGGCCGCGGCGCTGGTGGCCCACCAGGAGGCGGGTGTCGCCGTCGACCGGCGCGAAGCCGAGGACCTCGAGGCCCAGCTCGACCGTGCCGCCCTCGCTGTCGTCGAGCTCGGCGACGGTCGAGCCGTCGGTGCGCACGACGCGCAGCGCGGGGTGCATCGCGTCGCCGTGCTCCGTGTGCTCGATGGCGATGAGGGTGCCGTCGTGGGAGAGGTCGCCGAGGCCCGCGGACTCGCGGTGGCGGTAGATCTCGGTGGGCGCCTCGCCGGGGGCGGCGTCGGCGCGGACGACGTGGATCGTGGTGCCGACCTCGTCCGTGGAGCGGCCCACGACGACCGTGCGCCCGTCGCGGCCGATGGCGAGGCCCGCCGGATACGACGGCTCCAGGCCCGGCACCGCGGGCTCGTCCGTGCCGCCGCCGTCGAAGGGCTGGCGCATCCACACGCCGAACTCGTCGCCGTCCTTGTCGTTGAACCACCAGATCCAGCGGCCGTCCGGCGCGAGCAGGCCGTCCGTCGTGCCGTTCGGCCGGTCGGTGACCTGGCGCTGCTCGCCCGTGGCGCGGTCCCACGCGTACAGCTCGTACGTCCCTGTGGCGTTCGACACGAACAGGCAGTGGTCGGGGGCGTCCTCGGCCCAGTCCGGCAGGGAGACGCGGGGCGCGCGGAAGCGCTTCTCCCAGTCGGGCGTCGACCCCGTCCCGGACGGCGACGCCCCCGTCCCCGACGACGTGGTCACGGACGACGTCGTGCCCTCGCCCTCACCCGGCCCTGCGTTCGGCTGCGTACCCGCGTTCGGCTGCGTACCCGTGTCACTCATGGCCCCATAGTGCCTGGCCGGGGCGTCCGCCCGCTGGCGAGGGTCCCCAGCCTGTGGATAACTTTCCGGACGGGCCCGCCCGCCCGGTCGGTCCGCTCAGCCCTGTCAGCCCGGTCCCGGCCGCAGCCACGCCTCCCGCTGCGGCGGCCCGAACTCGCCCAGCTTGGTGTACGACCAGGCGCGGAGCACCTCGTGGGCGACCCCGTCCCCGGGCGGCACCGCGGCGACGACGACGTCGGTCGTGTGCCGGGACAGCAGGAGGTCCCGCAGCCGGGTGGCCACGCCCTCCAGACGGTAGTCCGGCAGGACCATCAGCTCCGTGAGCACGAAGAGGCGGCCCACCGCGGCGCGCCCGGCCGCGTCGGCGGGCAGCACGTCCCGCAGGGACTCCAGGAGCGCGCTGCCCCGGGTGCCCCGGAACCCGTACAGACAACCGGCGAGCACCGCACCGGAGTCGGCCGTCACCATGTCGAAGTCGGGCTCCTGGACGTGCCGTTCGAACCGCTCCAGGAACGCCTTCCGGTCGGCGCCGCCGGGCTCACCGGTCCCGCCCGGCGGCCCGTAGCACTCCACGTACACGTTCGCGATCGACTCGCGCTGCTGCTCCGCCTGCCACCGAGTCAGCCGTCGCAAGAACACCTCAGTCATCCACGCCTCCCACCCCGCGCCCCGCGACCCCGAGCCGCCCCGCCCCGCGCGCCGCACCTGGACTCCGCATGGTGACACCACACGACCGCTCGCGGAACTACGCGCGAACGACGAGCTGCGGGCAGTACGCGCCGAGTTCGCGCCCGGGCGCGCGCTGAGGCTCGTACGCGGCGGCCCTCGACGCGGACGGATCGGCACACGGGTCGGCACACGGGTCGGTACGCGTATCAGCACATGGGCCGGTACGCGGATCGGTACGCGGGGTCGGTACGCGGATCGGTACGCGGATCGGCGCCGACACGCTCCCGCCGACAGCCCCCCCCACCTCACGTCCGCAGCACCGTCCCCCTCCGCTCGAACTCCATCAGCGCCTCCACCTGCCCGGCCGGTGCCGTCCCGAGCGCCCGCTCCAGGAGCCACAGCGAACCGTCGATCCCGGAGCTGACCCCGCCCGCGCAGACCAGGTTCCCGTCGTCGACGACGCGGGCGTCGCGGACGTCGGCGCCCCGCTCGCGCAGGTAGTCCTTCGCGCGGTGGTGCGTGGTGCAGGGGCGGTCGCCGATGACGCCGGCCGCGTGCAGCACGATCACGCCGGTGCAGACGCCGAGCAGGGTGAGGTCGGGCCGGACGGCGTCCCGCAGGGCGCGGGTCAGGCGGCCCTTCTTGATCTCGGCCCAGATCCCGGCGCCGTCCCGCTGCGCGAAGCCGCCGCCGGGCACGACGATCACGTCGGCCGCGTCCGGGTCCCAGGCGCCGACGTCCGTCACGCGCGTACCGAAGCGGCCGGTGAAGCCGCCCGGGCCGCCGCTCGTGACCAGTTCCGTCTCGACCCGCTGCCCGACGGAGCGCGCGGCGCCGAAGACCTCCAGGGGACCGGCGAAGTCCAGCTCCTCGACGCCGTCGAAGACGACGATGTGCACGCGCAGCGGACCCGGCCCGCGCCCCTCCTGTCGCCGCTCGCGCGCCGCGGCGCTCACCACGCCCCCCGCGCCCCACGCCGTCGCCCCCGCCGCCCCCACGGCGGCCGTCGACCTCAGCAGACCCCTGCGGTCCATCCCGGCCCTCCTCGCTCCCGCGGCCGTCGCCGCCGTCCTCGCTCTTGTTCAACTCCCGTACGGGTGTGGACAGTTGGTCGTGCGGTACGCCGATGGGGTTCCCGTCGTCCGGAAGATTCCGGTGGGGGAGCCAAGCATGTGAAGAACCTCCACGCAGCGCCACGCACCGGCTACGGTGAGCGTCTGGACGCGGGGCGGTGAGCGCACGTCTGCTCGGGCGGAGGAGCTGATGGGCCAACAGCGGGCGGACGCAGGTCAGTTGACGCGGCTGCGCCTCGACGAACTGCTTGAGGAGCTGGCCGCGCGGATCAGCACCGTCCGCGGCACCCGCGACCGGCTGCACAGCCTCCTGGAGGCGGTGCTCTCGGTCGGCAGGGAGCTGGACCTGGCCCAGGTGCTCAGACGCATCGTGGAGACGGCGGTCGCCCTCGTCGACGCCGAGTACGGAGCGCTCGGCGTGATCGGCCAGGGCCGCATGCTGGACGAGTTCCTGCCCGTCGGCATCAGCGAGGAACTGCGCGCCGAGATCGGCGACCTGCCCTCCGGGCACGGCCTGCTCGGCGAGCTGATCCGCAACCCGCAGCCGCTGCGCCTCGCGGAGCTGTCCGACCACCCCGCGTCGTCCGGCTTCCCGCCGCACCACCCGCCGATGCACTCGTTCCTGGGCGTCCCCATCCGCGTACGGGACACGGTCTTCGGCAACATCTACCTGACCGGCAAGCACGGCGGCGCGGAGTTCGACGCCGAGGACGAGTCGGTGCTCTCCACCCTCGCGGTCGCGGCCGGGGTGGCCGTCGAGAACGCCCGCCTGTACGAGGAGGCACGGCTGCGCGAGCGCTGGCTGCAGGCGAGCGCGGAGGTCACCAGCGCGGTCCTCTCGGGCGCGCCGGAGGCACAGGTCCTCGAGCTGATGGTGGAGCGGGCCCGGGAGATCACGTCCGCCGACCTCGGCGTGATCGAACTCGTGCGGGGCGAGGGCGAGTTACGGGTCGAGATCGCCCTCGGCCTGGGCGCCGAGGCGCACCGCGGCGCCACCCTGCCGCGCGAGGGCTCGTTCGCGGGGGCCGCGCTGGACGCCCAGGCCCTGGTGTCCGCGTCGGATGTGCGCAAGGACGCCCGGGTGACGTTCAAGGCCGACCGCTGGGAGGGGCTCGGCGCCGCCGTCGCCGTTCCGATGAGCACGCGCGACGACGTGCGCGGGGTCCTGGTGCTCGCCCGCAGCAGCGGCCGCCCCGGCTTCTCGGAGGCCGAGACGACCCCCCTGATCGGCTTCGCGGGCCAGGCCGCGCTCGCCCTGGAACTCGCCGACCGGCGCCGCGACGCCGAGCAGATGAGCCTCCTGGAGGACCGCGACCGCATCGCCCGCGACCTGCACGACCTGGCGATCCAGCGGCTGTTCGCGACCGGCATGACGCTGCAGAGCGTGCAGCGGTTCGTGGAGCACCCGGGCGCCGCCGAGCGGCTGCGCAGGGCCGTGGACGACCTCGACGCCACCATCAAGATCATCCGCTCCACCATCTTCGGCCTGCGCGACCACGAGGCGCCCGGCGGCGCGGCCGGGCTGCGGGTCCGCACGGTCCGCGCGATCGAGGACGCGGCCGCCGCCCTCGGCTTCACGCCCGCCCTGCGCATGGAGGGTCTGGTCGACACCGACGTCCCCCGCGCGGTCGCCGACGACGTGGTCGCCGTCCTCAACGAAGCCCTCTCCAACGTCGCCCGGCACGCCCGCGCCCGCCGGGCCGAGGTCTCTCTGGTCGTACGCAAAGGGGTGCTCGAACTGGCGGTCGTGGACGACGGGGTGGGGATCGAGGCGGGGGCGGGGCAGGCCGCCGGGGCCGGAGTCGGGGTCGGGGCCGAGGCCGGGGCCGAGCGGGGCGCGGGGCTGCGGAACCTCGCCGAGCGGGCCGAGCGGCTCGGGGGCGAGCTGGTGGTGCGGGCGGGGGAGCGGAGGGGGACGCGGTTGGAGTGGCGGGTGCCGGTGGCGGGGTAGGGCCGGGGGCGGCCGTACCCCGCCCGATGTCACCCCTGGCCGGACGGACGGCCTCAGCGCACGAGCCCGATCGCCTCGATCTCGATCATCCACTCCGGGTCGGCGAGCGAGGACACCTCCACGAACGACTCCGCGAGGTGCGGCTTGTCGGGGAAGTGCTCGGCGCGCAGCTCCGCGAAGACGTCCTGCCGGGCTATGTCGGTGACGAACACGGTGGCCTTGACCACGTCGGCGAGGCTGGAGCCCGCGTTCGTGAGGACGGTCGACAGGTTCGCGAGCGCCTGCCGGGCCTGCGCCTCGAAGTCCCCGGCGCCGACGGTGGCGCCCTGCGCGTCGATCGGGGCCTGGCCGGAGGTGAAGACCAGGTTGCCGACGCGGACGCCGAGGGAGATGCCCGCGGACTCGTACCAGTCGGGGTCGGCGGTGACGCGTACGCGCTCGGCGGCGGGCTTGGCAGTGGACATGCTGATGACACTCCTTCGGGACGGTGGCGTGATCCATGCGGGACAGCCATGGAGTGCCTTGATCCATTCCCGGGGGGGGCGGCAAGGTTCTGGCCCGCCCCGGCACAGTCCTAGCCCGTCCGGCGTTTGAGGACGAGGCGCGGAGCGCCGATGAGCGGGGGCCAGGGGGCGTAGCCCCCGTTCGGGAAGGGGCGGGGCCGGGGTGGGCTCACCGGCCAGGCCGCCCCTGCGACGGCGGCGCCCCGGGCCCAGCCTGGGCCCGATCACCCAGCGGAGCGACCTGCGCGGCGATGACGGCGGCCTGCACCCGCCGTTCGACGCCCAGCTTGGCCAGCATCCGGGAGATGTGGTTCTTCACGGTCTTCTCGGAGAGATACAGCTTCCCGCCGATCTGGCGGTTGGTGAGTCCCTCCCCGATGAGCGCGAGGATGGCACGCTCGCGCTCGTTGAGGACGGAGAGCCGGGCGTCCTCGGGCGGCAGTTCGCTCTCCGGGCCGCGCAGCGACCGCATCAGCCGGGCGGTCGTGGCCGGGTCGAGCAACGACTGCCCCGATGCGACGGTCCGCACCGCCGTCACCAGGTCGGATCCCTTGATCTGTTTGAGTACGTAGCCCGCCGCGCCCGCCATGATGGCGTCGAGCAGCGCGTCCTCGTCGTCGAACGAGGTGAGCATCAGACACGCCAGCCCCGGCATGAGCGCGCGCAGTTCACGGCAGACGGTGATGCCGTTCCCGTCGGGCAGGCGGACGTCGAGGACGGCGACGTCGGGCCGCAGCGCGGGTCCCCTGGCCAGCGCCTGCTCCCCGCTCGCGGCCTCCCCGACCACCTCGATCCCGGGCTCGCCGCCGAGCAGGTCGCGCAGCCCGCGCCGGACGACTTCGTGGTCGTCGAGGAGGAAGACGCGGATGGGGCGTGGCGGGGTGCCGGGTTCGGCGGGTTCGCCGGGGTCGGTGGGGGCAGGGTCCGGTGCTGCGGCAGTGCTGTCCATGTCTACCCCTTGGTCGGCCCGGGCGTGTCCATCGGTCTGCCGGTCGGCGGCTCTGCCACGCGGAGGGGGCGCCGGTGCCCGTGTCCGTGCCCGTACGGCAGGGCATTCATGTCCGTACGGGGGCGGTGAACCGTGCCCCTTCGAGGGTGACGGTAAGGGCTTGCTCCCTGCCAGGGGCCGAACGGCCCGGCAGGGCCCGGACGCAGGGGCCGAGCGGCCCCGTACGAGGGCCACTCGGCCCTCGCGCAACGCGCCCCGCACCGGGCATTGTTGAGTACGGAACAACCCTCGACACGGGATTCCGGTGCCGCAGCGGAGCCGCACTCCGCCGCACCGGGTCCGTTCCGGTGCGGCATGGCTGAGTACATGTCCAGCGACCACCGCACCCGCCTGCGCGGCCGCAGGGGAGCGGCCGCGCAGGCGCATCGAGCCCCCGCGCGCTGAAGCGGTACGCATGCCGCGACTCGGGACATTTCCTGCCCTGGTAGATTCCCAGCCACCCACCGATATTCGGACAACAGCCCGGAATCGGAACGCGCGCACGGACCATGCGCGCGGGACACGCACTCGGTGGGATCCAGGCAGGGCGAGCAAGCGGGGGAACATGTCCACGGATCCGATGGCCGGCCACAACGTCATCTCGCTCATGGGCATCGTGTTCGTGGCGGGGGCGCTGGCCGTGGGCCTGACGGCGTACGCGACGATCACGCTGGTACGCATGGCCACGGGCCGCACACACGCGGCGAGCGCGCCCCCCGCACAGCCCCGCACCCTCCCGGCCCTCCGCACCCTCCCTGCCCTCCGCGCCACGGCGTCCCTGGCCGGCGCGGGCGCCCTGGCCGTCTACGCCCGGGGAGCCCTGAGCCTGCTCGCCTTCGACGACACGGAGGCGGGCCCGGCCTGCGTCCGGGCGGAGGACCCGGCCGACGTGACGACGATCGACCGCTACAGCGCCACGTACATCCCGCTGCGCTTCGGCTGCCACGCGGCGGACGGCACGACGTACTCGGTGGGCGTGCCCGAGTACGTCAATCCGGCGGCGCTGACGCTGACGATCACGGCCGCGGTGCTTGCGGGGGCGGCGGCCGCGCTCACCTCCGGGCGTGGGCTACCAGCGCGTTGGCGTGCCCGTGCCCGAGACCGTGCTCGTCCTTGAGCCACTTCACGAGCTCCATGTGCTTGCTCAGCTCGGACCCCCGAATGAGCTCCACCCACTCGGCGACGGGCCGCCCGTACTTCGCCTCGATCGAAGGAAAGTAGCTGGCGGGCCCCTTCACAGCGGCAGCAGACATCTCAACGCCCTCCCTGGGTCTCACGTTTGGTCTTGTTGCTGGTTGGACCGCCCTCGCCCCGGAACTCATCGCCTTCGTGAAGTGATCCACATCACAGGCCCTGCTGGCTCCGAGGCCGCCCGCTCAGCGTCGAAGCCTCCGGGGCAGCTCGACCCGGCGCAGCGGACCCTGCCGGGTGACGGCGGCGCGGCCCTCGCTGACGCGCATCCCGGCCGCCGCGCAGGCGTAGGCGAGGCTGGGCGCGTCGTGCGGGAAGCGGGCGCCGCGCTGCCAGAAGCGGAAGTGCCAGTAGGAGGGCGGGTCGGACTCGAACGGGGAGAGGCCGATCTCCTCGCCCTCGATGATCTCGCCGTCCCGGGCGAGGGTGCCGTGCGTTCCGCCCTTGGCGTTGAAGTACACGCCGTACGCCGAGGTGCCCGCCGTGATGGCGCGCAGGACTGCGTCGTCGCTCGGCATGTACCCCCACTGCGTGAGGACGCAGCCGCCGGGCGTTCCGGATATCTCGCTGACCGCCACGTGCCGGAGCGCCGTGTCGAAGTCCCGGTCGTCGAACGGGGTGTCGTGCGGACGGGTCTCGGGGATCCGCCCGGGGTCCGCTCCCAGCCGTCGTATCAACTCGTCTCCGTCCAGGTCGCGTACGAAGGCGATGCCGAGGCCCTCGGTGTGCAACTCCTCGTCGCCGAACGCCTTGATGAGGGCGTCCGCGGCCCGGAAGGCGGCGGTGTCCTCGGCCGAGAGGGGAACGGCGCCCGGCAGACCCGCGACGAGCGGGGCGTACGGCGTGCTGAGCAGCAGGCGGCCGGGTGACCAGTCGCCGATCTGCGGCGTCCAGACGTCGGCCCCGGCGTCGATGAGCGCGCGGATGCTTCCCTCGTCCATGCTGCACACCGCGTGCCAGAGG
The DNA here is from genome assembly GCF_045070545.1 of Streptomyces sp. RK9. Classification (NCBI taxonomy): domain Bacteria; kingdom Bacillati; phylum Actinomycetota; class Actinomycetes; order Kitasatosporales; family Streptomycetaceae; genus Streptomyces; species Streptomyces sp. RK9. Next base: position 1,353,008 of record NZ_CP173704.1, read on the forward strand.
GCGGTGTTGCCCTCGTCGTCGAACGCGTCGACCTCCGTGAGGTGTTCGAGGAGCAGGGCGACCGCGTCGGCGGAACCCTGCTCGGCCGCACAATGCAGGGGGGTTGAGCCCCAGAGGTCGGCGTCGGCCGGCGCGCCGCCCTCCAGGCGGGCGCGGATCAGCGCCGCGTCGCCCCAGTCCGCGTACACCACACGCTCCCAGTCACCCCGCGGCACATAGCGCTGCCGGGCCTCTTCCTGCTCGCGCAGTGCGTCGCGCTGCCATCGGGTGAGAGGTGGGGCGAGGAGGCTCGGCGGGCCGCTGCGCCGGAAGAGTCCGAAGGCGCTCGGCTGGGTGGCCGGGTCGGGCGCCTTGAGGTCCGGCCACACCTCCACGGAGCGCCTGGCGGCGGCCCGCAGGGCGTCGGCGTCGACCGGGGTTCTGGTCTCCGGGATGTCCTCGTCGGGCCACTCCACCACGAGCTGCGTCTCACCGGCGGGCGGCAGCTCCCCGAGGTACAGGTCGACGTCGGTCTTGAACAGCGATTGGTGGAGGAAGTCCGTGCCGGGGTCCAGGGGGACGAGTCCTCCGGACGGCTCGGCGGACGCGTAGGCGGCGGGCCCCAGCACGCGCGGCTCCGCCGCACTGCCCAGCGAGGTCACCCGCCGCCCGTCGGACAGCGCGAGACCCACCCGCAGCCCGGACTGCCGTCCCCCGCGCTCGCCCTGCCAGTGGACGGTCTCGAACACGGCCAGATGCAGCGTGACCGACCGCGGCCACACGGACCAGCCGACCACCATCACCTTGGCGGTGGCCCCGGCCCCCGCCACGCCCGCCTGCGACACGAGCACCGGCACGAACCAGTCGACGGGCGGCTGTTCCCGCCCCGCGTCCTCCCCTGGGGGGCCGAGCCGGAGCAACTCGCCGCGCGCCTCCGCCGGTTCCTCCGGCAGCACTAACTCCTCGAAGAATCCCATGAGCGCAGAGTGACAGCACCCACTGACAACGTGCGGCCGGGCGCTCCCGATGTGCAACCCATAGGTTGCGTCGATCTCCTCGATGTGCAACTCTGAGGTTGCACCAAGCGACCCTTTGAGGCCGAGACGACCGAAGGAGCCAGCCATGAGTGACACCGGGAGCAGCCCGCGGGACCCGCACAACCCGAATGGCCCGCAGGACCGGATCGAGCGCGAGACCCTGATCGCCGCCTCCCTGGGCCGGGTCTGGTCCCTGGTGACCGAGCCCGGGTTCTGGGTGGCCGACAAGGCGAGCCTGGCGGGGACCACGGCCCGGGAGGGCGAGTCGACGCTGGCGAGGAATCCGGAGTACGGGGACTATCCGGTGCGGGTGGAGAAGGTCGAGCCGCAGACGTACGTGGCGTACCGCTGGGCCAGCGCGTTCCCGGGCGAGGAGCTGCGGGCCGACAACAGCACCCTCGTGGAGTTCACGCTGACCCCGGAGGGCGACAAGACGCGGCTGCGCGTCGTGGAGAGCGGCTTCGCGGCCCTCGCCGGGTCCGAGGAACTGCGTGCCCAGGCGGTACGGGACAACACCGGCGGCTGGCCCCAGGAGCTCGACGCGCTCAAGCAGCGAGCCGAGCAGCCGGCCGCGTGACCGATCAGGACCCGACCGAGGGCGGGACCGAGGTCGTGGGCGAGGCCGTGGACGGCGTTCTGGCCGCGCTGGCCGATCCGACCCGGCGTCGGCTCCTCGACCTGCTCGCCGCGCGGGGCGAGGCCACCGCGACGACGCTCGCGGACCAACTCCCCGTCTCCCGCCAGGCGGTGGTCAAGCACCTCGCGGTCCTGGACGCCGCAGGGCTGGTCTCCGGCAACCGGGTCGGACGCGAGGTGCGGTACGCGGTACGGCCCGCGGCGCTGGACGTCACGGCCCGCTGGATGGCCGCGCTCGCGGCCGACTGGGACCGGCGCCTCGCGACCGTCAAGCGCATCGCGGAGGCGGCGGAGGCCGCGGAACGGGACGCGCGGTAGACGCGCGCGTGCCCGGCCCGTTCGCCGACAGCCCCCGCCCGCACCGGAATCGGCGCGGGCGAGGGCCGTGTCGCGTACGGCTGCTGCCCGAAGGGCAGTACCAGGCGCTGCGGCGCCTGGTACTGGTCGACCGGTGCCACGTTGCACGCGGCCTTCGGGCCGCCGAGGAGGCGGCCGCCGATGCCTTCGTCCTCCGGCTGCGGGACGGCGCAGCGCGGGTCGACGTCGACGAGCGGGGCGCCGTAGGTGTTGAGGACGCCGCCGGAGTCGCCGGCGATGGCCACGTCACCGTTGTCGGTGGCGAAGTCGGAGGCGCCGTCGCCTCGCCGAGGTGCCACGGGGCGACGACCAGGACCGGCCTCACCTCCGGTCCCGCCCCAGGCGCCCGCCGCTCCCTCACAGATGCAGCATCCGCATCAACTCCCCGCTCCGCACCCCCGTCGCCACCCGCGGCGCCTCCTCCCCGGGGCGCACCCACCCGGCCCGCTCCGCCGCAGCGACCGCCGCCGCCTCCGCCGCGTCGGCCGCCGCGTTCAGTTCCTGGTTCGCGCCCAGCTCGCCCGCCTTCGAGGCCGCCCCCGCCGACTGCGCCGCCTTCAGGGCCGCTTCGCAGGCGGTCACGGCGAGTTCGGTGTCGCCGTCGTGGATCTGCCCCATGCGGGCGGCCTGCGCGGCGGATGCTGCGGCGTTCCGCGCGCAGCGCGAGTCCGCCGCCGGGTCGGGGTCGGTCTCGGCCAGTACGGCGACGGCCTGCGCGGACACCCGGGCCGCATGGGCCGCCTTCCAGACAACCCCCTCGTCCACGTCGGCCGCCTCGGAAGCGCCGTCCGCGCCCCCGTCTGCTTCGGAAGCACCGCCCGCCTCCCGCCCCCGCTCGATGTACCGGCTCACAGCGGCAGCCCGCGCAGCAGCACTCCGCGCCCGAGCGGCGTGCCCCGCCCGCAGGGCCCCGTCAGCCGTGCCCTCGGCCTCGGCCCCGCCCCCGGCCTCGGCCCCTGCCGTGACGTCGACTTCCACCCCGGCCTCGGCCCTGGCGGCACCTTCGGCCCTGGCGGCACCTTCGGCCCTGGCGGCACCTTCGGCCCTGGCGGCACCTTCGGCCCCGGCGACACCATCGGCCCCGGCCGAACCCTCGACCCCAGGCACCCCGCCCGAACCCTCATCCCACCCAGATCCGCTCACGCCCCATCTCCTTCCCGACCACGAGGTCCCCTCGGACCCACCCTCGCCCGCCGCCCCTGACGTCCCCTCAGGCGCCCTTCCACTCGCCGTCCTTGACGTCCCCTCAGGCGCCCTTCCACTCGCCGTCCCTGACGCCCCCTCAGGCGCCCTTCCACCCGCCGTCCCTGGCGCCCCCTCGGCCGCCCTCACGGCCACCACCCCCGGCGCCCCCCAGGACGCCCCCTCACAAGAACCACCCCACCGCCTCGTCCACCGACCACACCTGCCAGCTCATCGCGAGCAGCGCCACCGCCGAGATCAGCGCCATCATCAGGTTCTGGCCCTGCTCCGCCCAGTCGTGGATCATCAGGACGAGGTAGATGAGGTTCAGCACGAGGCCGCAGGCCAGCGCTATCGGGGTGAGGAAGCCGGCGATCAGGCCGAGGCCCAGGGCCAGTTCCGCGTACGCGACGACGTAGGCCATCAGCCGTGGGCGCGGCTTCACCACGGTGTCGAAGCCGCGGCGCACGACGGGCCACCGGTGCTTCTCGGCGATGCCGGCCGCCCAGCCGATGCCCCCGCCGGTGAACCAGGTCTTCTTGTCCTTGTGCCGCCAGCTCTCCAGCCACCACAGCCCGAGCCCGATCCGGAGGATCGCGAACCACTCCGCGCCGCTGAGCCAGATCGTCTGCATCGCGTGCCCTTCCCGCCGCCCGGTGTCCGTCCCCGCTCGCACCCATGTCTGACGATCCGTCAGTTCAGCGGATGCCCGCCGAGACCGCAAGGGCCCCGTACGACCCGGTGCGGCCCCCCGAGGCCCCCGCGCCCGACTCCGTACTGCCGCTTGCCGTCCAGCCCTCCGCGCCATAGCCTCGATCTGATGGGTCGTCAGATTCGGGCCGGTGGATCCGGCGGGCGGTGAAGGGGACACAGCGTGAGCGGCAACGAGAGCGGCGCCAGGGACATCCCGAAGGTCATCAGCGTGGACGATCACGTCATCGAGCCCGCGCACCTCTTCGCGACCTGGCTCCCGGCCAAGTACCGCGACCGGGGCCCGCAGCCCTTCACCGCGGGCATCGGCGAACTGGCGTACGTGGGCGGGAAGTACCGCTTCACCACCGACCCGGAGGGCCAGGTCACGGACTGGTGGCGGTACGAGGACGAGATCTTCCCGTACAAGCGCATCATCGCCGCCGTCGGCTTCTCCCGGGACGAGATGACGCTCGACGGGATCACCCGGGAGCAGATGCGCCGGGGCTGCTGGGACCCCAAGGCGCGCCTCGCGGACATGGACATGAACCACGTCGAGGCCTCGCTCTGCTTCCCCACCTTCCCGCGCTTCTGCGGCCAGACCTTCGCCGAGGCCAAGGACAAGGAGGTGGGGCTCGCCTGCGTCCGCGCGTACAACGACTGGATGGTCGAGGAGTGGTGCGGGGACAGCGGGGGGCGCCTGATCCCGCTCTGCCTCATCCCGCTGTGGGACGTCGACCTCGCCGTCGCGGAGATCAGGCGGAACGCCGCCCGTGGCGTGCGCGCCGTGACCTTCAGCGAGATTCCCACCTATCTGGGGCTGCCCTCCATCCACTCCGGCTACTGGGACCCCTTCTTCGCCGCCTGCGAGGAGACCGGGACGGTCGTGAACATGCACATCGGCTCGTCGTCCCAGATGCCCGCCGCGTCCCCGGACGCGCCCCCCGCCGTCCAGGCCTCGCTGTCCTTCAACAACGCGATGGCATCGATGATGGACTTCCTGTTCTCGGGGGTGCTCGTGAAGTTCCCCCGGCTGAAGCTCGCTTACAGCGAAGGGCAGATGGGGTGGATTCCGTACGCCCTCGAACGCGCCGACGACGTCTGGGAGGAGCACCGGGCGTGGGGCGGCGTGAAGGACCTCGTCCCCGAGCCGCCGTCGACGTACTACTACCGGCAGATCTTCTGCTGCTTCTTCCGCGACAAGCACGGCATCGAGGCCATCGAGACCGTCGGGGTGGACAACGCCACCTTCGAGACCGACTACCCCCACGTCGACTCCACCTGGCCGCACACCAAGCAGGTCGCGACCGACCACGTGGGTCACCTGCCGCAGGACGTGGCCTACAAGCTGCTGCGCGGCAACGCGATTCGTATGCTGGAGCTGCCGTTTGACCAAGACCGGACGGCCGCGGCCACGGCCTGACGCCACGGTCCGCGCCGTACCGTGCGGAGAGGCAGGCGGACCGGATGTCGCGTCCACGTTCGGAGGGGCACCCCACGGCGGAGGTCCGTCCCGTCCCGGAGGGCCGTCCCGCCTCAGAGGTCCGTCCCGCCTCGGAGGTGCTGACCACGCTCGCGCGGGCGTACGTGCGCCGGGCGCCCGGCGCCATCGGCAAGGCTGCCCTGGCCTCCCGTTACCTCAACTCCCGCCTGCGCGAGCACCCCCGGCGCCGGGTGGTGGACGTCGACTTCGGGGCGTGCGGGGCGGAGGGTGCGCCGGGGGCGCGGTTCGCCGTCGACACCCAGGACCTCATCCAGCGCTACCTCTACCTGTTCGGCTCGTGGGAGCCCCACATGACGCGGTGGCTGCGCGGCCGGCTCCGCCCCGGGGACACGTTCGTCGACGTCGGCGCCAACATCGGCTACTACGGCGTGCTCGCCTCGCGGCTCGTCGGGCCGACCGGGCGGGTGGTGACGGTCGAGGCCTCGCCCGTGTTCCACGAGCGGCTGCTGCGGCAGGTGCGGCTCAACGGCTGCGGGAACGTCCGCGCGCTCAACGCCGCCGTGTCCGACCGGGCCCGGACGCTGACGTTCGTCCTGGCCAGCTCGCACAACATGGGGGCCAACAGCATCGTCCCCTACGACGGGCCCGCGGAGTCGACGTTCGACATCGAGGCCCGGCCGCTGCCGGAGCTGCTCGACGACGAGGAGATCGCCACCGCCCGCGTCGTCAAGATCGACGTCGAGGGCGCCGAGGGCGGCGTCGTCCGCGGCCTGGCCCCGATGCTCGACCGGCTGCGCCCCGACGCCGAGGTGACCGTGGAGGTGACCCCGGACCGCATGCGCCAACTCGGTGATTCCGTGGACGAGTTGATGGCGACCATGGGCGATCACGGGTTCCACGCCTATCGGATCGCCAACGAGTACGCCGTCGGGACCTACCCGGCGGCCCTGCGCGGCCCGGCCGTCGCGCCGGTGCGGCTGCGGGGGCCCGTGGTCGAGGAGAGCGACCTGATCTTCTCGCGGGTCGACGCGGAGACGCTGTAGGCGGAGACGTCGTGGGCGGTGGCGTTGCGGGCGGTGGCTTCGCACGCGGTGGCGCGGTCGCGCGCAGTCCCGTTCAGCAGCTCCACTCGAACCCCCCGAGCGCCCGCGCCCGCGCCTGCACCACCGCCATCCGCACGTCCCGCTCCGCGGCGTCCGTGTGCGCGGGCTGACTCGTCGCCTGGCCGGGCCACTTGCGGTAGAGCAGGCCCACCTCGGCGGAGAACCAGCCGCGGGACACCGCGTTCAGGGCGAGCAGGAGGCCGGTGTCCTCCGAGGCGGGGAGCGCCATCCAGCCGCCGAGGGCGACGAGCAGGTCGCGGCGTACGAAGAGCGTCGCGGGGTGGACCTGCGCGCGGTAGTCGTGCGCGGCCCAGTGGTCGAGCACGGCCCGGCGCTCGATCGGGCCCTCCCCGGGATCCCCGGGGAACCCCACGGTGCTGCCGTCCGGCAGCAGGTCGAGGACGCGGGACGTGGCCCACCCCAGCGTCGGATCGCTCTCCAGGGCGGCCAGATCGCGGGCCAGCGCACCGGGGGAGAGCTGGTCGTCGGCGTCGAGGACCTTCACGTACGGGCCGTCGGCGTGGCCCAGGGCTAAGGTGCGGGCGACGCCGGGCCCGCCGCGACGGCCCTGGCGGAACGTCACGCGGCCGTCGTCCGGGACGTGCGGGGCGACGCCCTCGCCGGTGCCGTCCTGCTGGATCACCCAGTGCCACTCCCACCCCTCGGGCAGCCGCTGCGCGCGCAGCGATTCGTAGGCGCCCGTGAGGTACGGGGCGGAGGGGCCGTGGACTGCCGTGATGATGACGACGCGCCTGCGCACGGCACGCACCACCTTTCCGTGGAACGGTGAAGGGGTGACGTACACCCCTCAACGAGATATTCGCCGACAGGGGTTCGGACAGGGGGTAACAGGGGTTGCGTGTAGGCGGAACAGATCTTTTGCCGTAATCCGGTCCTGGGTCGCGAGTATTGAAAGAGCTCTGCAATTCGGCGCATTGGCGCACGGCGTTGCGGAGGGCGCAATCGCGGTAAACGCACAGGTCGAAGAGGGCATGGAAGGGCCCGATCGCTGGCGACGGGGGATGCACCAGCGATCGGGCTGTGCCCAACCGTAACAAGCCTGCTCGCGTGGGGGGAAGGAATGAGCGGGAGTTGGCCAGTTGTGAGCGGGATCACGCCGCAGGGCGCGGCGGAAAAACTGTGACCCTTCACCTTTCGCACGGCGGTGCGTACGAGAGCCGGGGCAGATACTCACGCCAATTCTCCGGCGTCAGGACACCCTGTGTGGTCGAGCAAATACGGCGAATGGCCTCGTCGGTGTCCAGGTTCCACAACCGGACCGTATCCGTGCCGCTCGAAACTCCGAGCATGTGACCGTGAGGGCTGAACGACAGGAAACTTCCGGTCTTGGCGTTGGGGCTCATCGACTGGCCGATCGGGGCCGTCCGCGCGGGACGGCGCACGTCCCAGAGCCGGACCGTGTTGTCGTTTCCGCCGCTCGCCAGGGTGCGGCCGTCCTCGCTGAACGTCAGGGACACGAGCGCGTCGGTGTGGCCGGTGAGGGGCTTGCCGAGGCGGGTCGCCCGGCGCGGTTCGGTGATGTCCCAGAGCCGCACCGTGCTGTCGTCGCTGCCGCTGGCCAGGGTCTTGCCGTCCGGGCTGAGGACGAGGGCGTTGACGGGGCCGAGGTGGCCGGTGAGGGGCTTGCCGAGCGGGGTGGCGCGGCGCGGTTCGGCCACGTCCCAGAGCCGGAGGGTGGCGTCCGAGCTGCCGCTGGCGAGGGTGCGGCCGTCGGGGCTGAACGCGAGGTCGTTGACGTACCCCTTGTGGCCGGTGAGGGGGGCGCCGAGGGGGCGGGGGCGGGCCGGGTCGCTGACGTTCCACAGCCGGACGGTGCGGTCCTCGTAGGCCGTCGCGAGGACGCGGCCGTCGGGGCTGAAGGCCATCGCGGCCGCGAATCGGGTGCGCAGTTCGACGGCGGGACCGTAGGAGACGGGACGGGACGGGTCGCTCACGTTCCACAGCCGCACCGCGCGGGCCCCGGTGAGCACGGCCAGCGTGTCCCCGTCGGGGGAGAACGTCGGCGTGCGCACCGCCCCCGCCCCTGGCTTGAACGGTTTGCTCAGCGCCTCGGGCCGCTCCGGTCGGCGCACGTCCCACAGCCGGACCTTCTCGTCGCGCGCGGCGGTGGCGAGCACCTTCCCGTCGGGGCGGAACGAGCCGATCTGGCCGATCATGTCCGACGTGGGTATCGACCACAGGCGGACCTTGTTGTCGCCGCTGCCCGTCGCGAGGGTGCGGCCGTCGGGGCTGAACCCGAGGGCGTACACCTCGCCGCCGCTGCCCGAGAGCTCCACGCCGACCTGCGAGGGGTGCGCCGGGTCGCGGACGTTCCACAGGCTCGCCGTGCTGTCCGCGCTGGCGGCCGCCAGCATGGTCCCCGCGGGGTTGAAGGCCACCGACCAGACGGGTCCGGTGTGGCCGGTCAGGGGCGCGCCGAAGGAGGTCGCGCGGCGGGGGTCGGTGACGTTCCAGAGCCGTACGGTGTTGTCCGAGCCGCCGCTGGCGAGGGTGCGGCCCTCGTGGTCGAACGCCACCGAGTGCACCGTGTCCTTGTGGCCGGTGAGGGCCCGCCCGATCGGCTCCGGGCGGCGCGGCTCCGCGGTGTCCCACAGCCTGATGGTGCCGTTGTCGCCCCCGGCCGCCAGGGTCCGCCCGTCGGGGCTGAACGCCACGGAGCGCACGGCGGCGGTGTGGCCGGTGAGGGAGCCGAGCGCCTTCGGGCGGCTCGGCCTGCGCACGTCCCACAGGCCGACGGTGTGGTCCTCGCTCGCGGAGGCGAGGGTGCGCCCGTCCGGGCTGAACGCGAGCAGGTAGACGGTGCCGCCGTGCCCGGTCACGGGCTTCCCGAGCGGGCGCGGGCGGTGCGGATCCCATACGTCCCACAGCCGGATCGTGCCGTCGTCGGACGCGCTGGCGAGGGTGGTGCCGTCGGGGCTGAAGACGGCGGTGCTCACCCAGCTCCCGTGGCCGGTGAGGGGCTTGCCGAGGGGCTTGGGGCGGGACCGGTCGTGGACGTCCCACAGCCGGACGGTCCGGTCGTAGCTGGCGGTGGCGAGGAGCCGTCCGTCCGGGCTGAACGAGGTGAGGTAGACGGCGCCGGTGTGGCCGAGCAGCGGGGTGGCGAGGGGCGCGTTGACGATGGAGATCAGCCGGTTCCTCGTGCCCTCGTCGTCCGGCCGGAGCCGGTGCGCCACCAGGTCGAGCTGGGCGGACAGGGACGGGTCGGTGGACTGGGCGCGGTCGGCCTCGGCGGTCACCTGCTCGAAGACCGCGTCGTTCCGCTCGGTCACCGCGTCGTTGCGCTGCTGCGAGGCGACCACCGCGGAGACCACGGCCACCAGCGCCAGGGCGACGAGCGCCGCCACCGCGCCCCTGCTGATCCACAGGATGCGCCGGCGCAGCCCGGCCGAAGCGGCCAGGAACTCCGCGGCGCCGCGGGTCAGGAAGGTGTCGCCGGCGGACTCCGCCCAGGCGCGCGCCCGCTCCAGGCGCGAGCCCCGGTAGAGCAGCGCCGCGTCCCTGCCGGAGTCCTCCCAGGCCCTGCCGTCCTCCTCCAGGCGCTGGCGCAGCAGATGGTCGCCGCGGTCCGCGTCGATCCAGTCGCGCAGCCGCGGCCAGGCGTGCAGGAGTGCCTCGTGCGTGATCTCCACGGTGCCAGCGTCGAGGGTCACGAGCCGGGCGCGTACGAGCGCCTCCAGGGACTCCTCGGTCTTGTCCGGGTTCGCCGACTCCGCCGCCAGCTGCCGCCGCGTCCCCCGTCGGCGGGTGGCCTGGGTGTCCTCGCCGAGGTGGACGAGGCGGAGCAGCAGGAGCCGCGCGGCGGAGCGTGCCGCCGGGTCGAGCCCGGACCAGGCGCGCTCGGCGGTCGCGGCCACCGCGCCCTGGATGCCGCCCGCCGCGCGGTACCCGGCCAGCGTCAGCTTCCCCGTCTTGCGCCGCTGCCAGGTGGCGAGCAGGGCGTGGGAGAGGAGCGGCAGGACGCCCGCGTCGTGCGCTCCGCGCGGCCCGCCCGTGCTCACCTCCCGCACGATCAGCTCCGCGAGCCCGGGTTCGAGTTCGAGCCCGACGGCCTTGGCCGGTCCGGTCACCGCGTTCCGCAGCTCCGTGGTGGTCAGGGGGCCGAGCACCATGTGCCGGTGCTGGAGCGCGTCGGCGAGCTCGGGGTAGCCGAGGCACTCCTCGTAGAAGTCGGCGCGGATGCCTAGGACGACGAGGGCGGGGGCGGGGGCGCCGGGGCTGCCGGGGGCTGTGAGGTCCCCGGGGTCGGCGGGGGCTCCGGGGTCGCCGGCCGAGCAGGCCGCGTGCAGGAGCTGGATGAACGTACGCCGCTCGTCCTCGTCGGAGCAGAGGGTGAAGGCTTCCTCGAACTGGTCGACGATGAGGACGGGGCGGGGGGTGGGGGGTGCTGGGGGCTCGGCCCCTGCGGCGTCCTGCCCGTCGGCCGCGACGGCACTCTGCCCCTCGGCCCAGGCACCGAGGGCGGCACGCACGGCACCGGCGAACCGGGACGTATCGGCACCCGCGCCCGCGACGGCGTCGGCGAGCCCGGGTATGCGCCCGGTCAGCTCACCGACGGGGTCGGCGCCCGGGACGAGCTGCAGCACCGGGCCGTTCCCCGCGCCCAGGGCGCCGCCCTGCAAGGTGGGCACCAGACCGGCGTTGAGCAGGGAGGACTTCCCCGCACCCGAGGCGCCCACGAGCATGACGAGGCCGCCGGACCGCTCGGCGGCGCGGAGCTGGGCGACGAGGGCGTCGGTGCTGCGCTCCCGGCCGAAGAACCACTGCGCGTCCTGCTCGCGGTACGAGGCGAGGCCGCGGTAGGGGCACACGGCGGGCACGGCCGGGGCGTCGGCGGGGGGCCGCTCCTCGTCCTCACCGGCGGCCGCGGTCCGGTCGGCGGGGTCGGCGACGGAGAGCTCCCAGAGGCGCTGCCACTGGGCGAGGTCGTACAGGCCGGCGGACACCGGGGTCGGCCGCTTGCGCCGGGCCTCGGGGATGAGGACGTGCAGGACCGCGGCGAGGGCGGCGAAGTGGGCGGGCACGTTCTTGGCCCGCCGCCAGTCGCTGATGCGCTGCGCGGACACCCGGACGGGCCGCCCGCGATCGTCGACGCGCTGGAGCTGTCCGACCGCTTCGGCGACGCGCTTGAGAGGCGGATTCCCGGCCTCCTGATACAGCAGCGCGAGGCGTTCCGCGAAGGCCGTACGCGCCCCCGAGTCGGAACCCAAGGCCTCCACCCCTCACTTCCGCCGCACCTGGACATCCGGACCGGAAAACTCACTCTATATGCCTGACCTGCGGCAACGTGGGCCGGACGATACCGGAAGCTCCTCAGCCGGACCCTCAACTGGCAGGATCGCGGCGCAGTAGCGAACCAACCGCGAGGCGTCAGGGCAGGCCACCGGGCCCGGCGCTCGGAGAGGTGACTCATGGCGCTGCACCCTCCTGGCTGGTTCTCGCCGGAGTAAAAAGCGGTGGCGAGGGTTCCGGTTCACGGACTCGCCAGACACGTGGAGAACAGGTCGCACCCGGACCGCTGCCACGTCGACCGCGACTCCGGACCCTCACCGATCCACGCCGCTCCGGCGCGGGTCGACGCCGCCCGCCTCGTTAGGTACCGGTCCCCACGAGGGGAGGGACCGGTACCGATACGACGCGGCGGCTCTTGCCGGTACGCCGGTCAGGCGCCGTCGGCCTCACCGCTGCCGCCGGGACCGCCGACGCCACCGAGGCCGTCGAGCCAGTCGTTCAGGCGGGCGCCCTGGCCGACCATCACCTCCGGGTCGCGGAGGGCGTTGGCCAGCAGGGACATGCCCTGGTACGCGCCCACGAAGGCGAGCGCGAGCCCGCCCGGATCGGGCAGCCCCAGCTCACGGAACTGCCGCTCGGCCCAGTCGAGCAGCTGCCGGACGACCCGGCCCGCCTCCTCGTCGAGCCCGCCCGCGGACCGCTTGTCGAGCTCGGCGGCCAGGGTGCCGGTGGGGCAGCCGTACCGCGCCGCGGTGTCCCGCCGCTCGACCCACATCCCGACCAGCGCCTTGAGCCGCTCCCGCGGATCGGGCAGCGCGTCGAGCCCTGCGGTGAGCGCGGCGAGATGCCCGGAGTGCTCGGCGAGCGCGGCCCGGACCAGCTCGTCCTTGGTCTTGAAGTAGTAGTAGACGTTCCCGACGGGCACGTCCGCGGCGGCCGCGATGTCGGCGATGGTGGTGCGCTCGACGCCCTGCTGGTGCAGGACCTGCGCGGCGGCGGCCATGAGCCGCTGCCGCTTCCCGGAGCCGCGACGTTTCCCTGAGTCAGTCACCTGACTGACTATAGACAGCGCCCCGGGGCCTCGTGCTAGCGTCCAACTAAGTCAGCCAACTAACTAACTCACTGACTGACGAACGACCAGGCTGACTCACCGACCAACAACCAACTCGGGAGACGACATGATCGTGGTGACCGGAGCGACCGGAAACGTAGGAAGCTCGCTGGTGCGGACGCTGGCGGCGGCGGGCGAGAAGGTCCGGGCGACGTCCCGGAACATCTCGGGCCCGGACGTGCCGGAGGGAGCCGACTGGCGCCGCGCGGACCTGGCGGACGCCGAGAGCCTGCGGCCGGCCTTCGACGGCGCGCGGGCGCTGTTCCTGCAGAGCGGCGGCGCGAGCGCGCACCGGCTCGACCCGGCGGCGATCCTCGACGCGGCCGCGGCGGGCGGCGTGGAGCGGGTGGTGCTCCTCTCCTCCCAGGGCGTGGCGACGCGGCCGGACTCGCCCTCGCACGGCGTGCTGATGCGGTCGATCGAGGACGCGGTCCGGCGGTCGGGCCTTGAGTGGACGGTCCTGCGCCCCGGCGGTTTCGCGTCCAACACCTACGCCTGGGCCGAGTCGATACGGACGACACGTACCGTCGCCGCGCCGTTCGGCGACGTGGGTCTGCCGGTCATCGACCCGGCCGACATCGCGGAGGTGGCCGCGGCGGCGCTGCGCGAGCCGGGCCACGCGGAGCAGGTCCACGCCCTCACGGGCCCGTCCCTGATCACCCCCCGCCAGCAGACCGAGGCACTGGCCGCGGCCCTCGGCACCCCGATCCGCTTCACCGAACAGACCCCCGACGAGGCCCGCGCCCAACTGCTCCACTTCATGCCCGCCCCGGTCGCCGACACCACCCTCGCCATCCTCGGCACCCCCACCCCCGAGGAGGCCCGCGTCAGCCCCGACGCCGAGCGGATCCTCGGCCGCGCGCCGCGCGCGTACGGGGAGTGGGCGCGGCGGAACGGGGCGGCTTTTCGGTGAGGTGACGGGGGCTTTCGGCCAGCCGGTGACCGGCTGTTCGGAGTGGCGAGATCGCTTCCTTGTAGAGGGCATCGGCGTTGCCTAGCGTCGGCGAGGCATCGACAGAGAGTCACACCTGTCCGTCCTTCCCGGCGGATTCCCGCACGCCTCTCAAGGAGATCGCGCATGGCCGGCACCACCGAGCCCACTGAGCCCGTCGAGCCCTCTGAGTACATCCTGAACCGCAACCGGCAGGCCACGTCCTTGCCGGAGTCCACCGACTTCGCCGACGCCCAGCGAGGCCTGCTGGCCGTGCCGCCGCCCGAACTGCCGGTGATCCCGGCCAAGAGCGGCAAGGACCAAGTGGCCTGGGACTTCACGGCCTACGACTTCCTGCGGGACGGCGAGCCGGACACCGGGCCCGCCTCCGTGAACCCGAGCCTTTGGCGCCAGGGCGTCCTGACGGCGTACGCGGGGCTGTATCAGGTCACGAGCGACGGGTCGCGGTCGATCTTCCAGATACGCGGCTACGACCTGTCGAACATGACCATCGTGACCGGTGACACCGGCCTGATCGTCATCGACCCGCTCGCCTCGTACGAGACGGCCCGGTACGCACTCAAGCTCTACCGGGACACCACCGAGGACCAGCGCCCGATCAGCGCGGTCGTCTACACCCACAGCCACGTCGACCACTTCGGCGGCTCCCGCGGCCTGTTCGCGGAGAAGGGCGACGAGGTCCCTGCCGACCTCGCGGTGTACGCGCCGATCGGGTTCCTGGAGCACGCGATCAGCGAGAACGTCCTCGCGGGCCCGGCGATGGCGCGCCGGGCGGAGTACATGTACGCGGCGGGCCTCGACAAGGGCCCGTACGCGCAGGTCGGCGCGGGCCTCGGCCTGACGATCTCCACGGGCGAGGTGACGCTGATCCCGCCGCGCCACTACGTCGGCGGCCCGGAGATCCCGCCCACGCCGGAGAACGCCTGGTCCTCGCGGTATGTGATCCCGTGGCGGCGCGGCCTGTACGCGCACACCGTCGACGGTGTGCCGATCGTCTTCCAGCTGACGCCCGGCACCGAGGCGCCCGCGGAGATGAACTTCTACTTCCCCGAGCTGAGGGCCCTGTGCATGGCGGAGAACGCCACCCACACCATGCACAACGTGCTCAGCCTGCGCGGCGCCCAGGTCCGCGACCCGCAGGCGTGGTCGAAGTACCTCACCGAGGCGATCCAGACCTTCGGCGAGTACACCGACGTCGAGTTCGCCTCGCACCACTGGCCGCGCTGGGGCAAGGAACCAATCCTCGAATTCCTCTCCGACCAGCGGGACATGTACTCCTACCTCAACGACCAGGCGCTGCGTCTGATCGACGCGGGCCACACCGGCATCGAGATCGCCGAGAAGCTCAAGGACCTGCCGCGCGGCCTGGCCGAGCACTGGTACAACCAGGGCTACTACGGCTCGATGAGCCACAACCTCAAGGCCGTCTACCAGCGCTACATCGGCTGGTTCGACGGCAACCCCGCCCACCTGTGGACGCTGCCGCCCGTCGAGGCGGGGGTGCGGTACGTGACCGCGATGGGCGGCCCCGAGGCCGTCAACTCCCAGGCGCAGCAGGCACTCTCGGCCGATCCGCCCCAGTACCGCTGGGCGGCCGAACTCCTCAACCACGTCATCTTCGCCTCCGGCGCCCCGGACTTCACCATCTCCGAGGCCGCCCTGGACACGGCCAAGCAGCTCCAGTCCCAGACCTTCACCCAACTCGGCTTCGGCGCCGAGAACGGCACCTGGCGCAACTTCTACCTCACCGGCGCCCAGGAGGTCGTCGACGGCCCCCAGCAGGGAGTCCGGCACGGTGCCGCGGACCTGGTCCGGAGCATGCCCCTGAACCTCTTCTTCCAGGCCATGGCCAAGAGCATCGACGGCCCCCGAGCGGCGGAGGAACAGCACACGCCCATCGTCCTGCGCTGGATCCTCGACACCCCCCGCCAGGAGTGCACCACCACCCTGCGCAACGGCGCCCTGATCTACGTGGACGGCCCCGACCACCTGGCCGGCAAGCCCACCGCCACGATCACCCTCACCCGCACGTCCCTCGACGAACTCGCCCTCTCTGGCCCCCGCTTCACCCAGAACTTCGACGACCAGGTCACCGCGGGCACGATCCAGGTGGACGACCGCTCGGCCGCGGACACCGTCTTCGGCTACCTGGTCTTCCCGGACCCGCGCTTCCCGATCGTGACACCGCGGAGGGCGGGCGCGTAGCTGTCGCGTGACGGCCCCGGCCGCCGGCGGACTCGCGGCACCACTCACGGGCCTGCGGAACCGCTGACGAACCCGCGAAGTCGCTGAGGGGTCTGCCGCTCACCGCGGACCGGACCCCTCAGCGAGGTCGCGGCTGCCGGGAAGGATCCGGCCGCCGCGACCGCCGGGGAGGATCCGGCCGCCGCGACCGCCGGGGAGGATCCGGCCGACGACGGCCTCGGCCTGCTCCGGGTGGCGCGCCAGCCAGCCGCCGAGGTGCTCCCGGACGGCCTCGGAGAAGGAGGCGCGTACCGCCGCGTTGCCCAGCACGCCACGGGTGGGGCCCTCGAACTCCGGACGGTCCAGCTTCACCGACACGACGGCCGTCAGCCCGGCGCAGACCCGATCGGCGCCCAGATCTGGTTCCGTCGGCATCAGCCGCCGCCGCTCCCGCGCCCAGGCGTTCACCGCGGCCGTCACCCCGTCGCGGAAGCCCGCCAGGTGGGTGCCCCCGACGGGGGTGGGCGCGCAATTGGCGAAGCCCCGGACCCGCTCCTCGCGGGACGCGCACCACCGCAGGGCGACCTCCGCCGTCCCCGCCATCCGCGGGTCCTCCCAGGCGAAGGCGATGACATCCGGGTGCACAGGCGGCCGCCTCGCCGAGC
The DNA here is from genome assembly GCF_045070545.1 of Streptomyces sp. RK9. Classification (NCBI taxonomy): domain Bacteria; kingdom Bacillati; phylum Actinomycetota; class Actinomycetes; order Kitasatosporales; family Streptomycetaceae; genus Streptomyces; species Streptomyces sp. RK9. The sequence goes on from NZ_CP173704.1 coordinate 1,369,601, forward strand.
CGCCAGTGCCTGCCGAGACGCCAGTGCCTGCCGAGACGCCACTGCCTGCCGAAACGCCACTGCCTGCCGAGCCGCCAACGGTGTCCGGGTCATCAAGGAGGGCAACGAAGTCCCGCACCTCACCCAGGAACCGCACCGCCCGGGGCTCACGCGGATCCCGTACGTCGGACAGTGAGACGCCCAAACCCCTGTTCAGAAAGGCCAGTTCACGAAAGCGCTCCGCGAGCACGTCGAACGAGCACCGCACGGTCGCGAAGATGCCGGGATCGGGCCAGAAGCTGACGCTCGTCCCACTGCCGGACGTCCGCCCCACGGCGCCGGGCGGAGCGACGGCGACCCCGCGCTCGTACCTCTGGACCCAGCGGACACCCTCACGCCGCACCTCGGCCGTCATGCGGCTCGACAGCGCGTTGGCGACGCCGAGCCCAAAGTCACCCAGACCCACGACCGCGGTGTCGCGCCCGACGGGCCGCGACCCGGCATGGACGCGGGTCAACAGAGCCTCAAGCCCGCCGAGACCACCGGTATCCCCGCCGCCCTCGACGGGAACCCCAGGCCCGTCATCGACAACCCTCACGCCTCCACCGGCCATGAGGGTGACCTCGACAGAACTCGCACGCCCAGCCAGAACCTCATTCACCCCCCGCCCCACGACCTCGAACACAGCCTGATGCAGCCCCCGTTCACCGACCGACCCGACATACATCCCGGGCCGCTTCCGGATCTCCTCGACGCCGTGCAGGACGTCGCCGTGACTGGCGTCGCACCTGTTGTCGCCCTCACCCACGAAGCCCCCTCCGCCCCCCCGCTCGGCAGACCTCTCCCAAGGCCACCGGAAACCACTCAGGGGCCTGACCCGCAATGCGGATCAGGCCCCTGACCTGGTGTTTCAGCTGTCGGGGTGGCGGGATTTGAACCCACGACCTCTTCGTCCCGAACGCGATCAGGTGCCTCGCGACCTTGCATCGCATGTCACTGACCTGCTTGTCCGCCTCCGGTGTTGTCCATAGCTGTCCGGGACGGTCTTCGAGAGGTCGCTCCGTTTGGCCCCCCGTTTGGCCCCCGAATCCCCATCGCCCAGGTGGGGACCGTCCACGCCAGCGCCTGGTCAGGAAGTCGCAAGCTGTTGCGGCGCGGAGCCAAACGCTCAGGCAGTTACTCGTCACGGAGTCAAGTGATGTGCCTGAAAGAACCGCTCCCAAGCAGACTTACAACGCTGAGCAAGGTCGAGAGCATCTTCAGTACCGGCTGGCCCGCTGGGGGCTGACCATGTGATCTCGGCTCGCGCCCCTTGGCCTCCGTGTACCGCGGAGATCCTTGCGGTAACCGGGTCATGTCCGCTGCCGCGAGCCCTTCGCGTGTGGTGCTTTGCAGTTTGAGCCATGCCGTCGCACAGCTTCAGATCCGGGTCATTGTTGACGTACGTCATGGCCGCAGGCTTGCCAGCTTGCTCCTGTAGCCAGTCGGCGAGCTCACGGCAGTCCTTGAAGAAGTTCTCGACCTGCCGACGCACGACCTCATTATCAACGTCACTTCGCTGGTAGGTAGCTTGAAGGGCATCTAGGTCGCTGATGACGTCGCGCCACTTCTGTTGCCACGGCCTCTGGGGGTTGTACCCAATACTCGACGTGGCGCTGAGGGTGGCGCTGGCCCCCAAGGCAGCTTCTACGTACACCACGGCGTTGCGTTGGCTGCCACCGCAGTTCGGGCACGGCTGCCCAACAGGTGTGTTGTCCAGGCTGGTTCGGCAGTCAGGGCAGATCATCACGCATGAAGGCTATTACCTCAGGGCCTACCCATGTTGGGGAACAGACTTGAACCACGAGCTCTTCCTCCCGAACGCGATCGGGCTCCTACGTGACCAGACATCGAGATCGCTGATCTTCTGGTTCGGCTCCGGCGCTGTCCATCACTGTCCGGGACAACGGCCTGAGACTGCCCTAGCGACGAGGCGCGTTGCGAGGGCGGCAGCCAGTTCCGTGACGAGGCTTGCTCGAGTAGCTGCTCTGCGGGCATCTGGCCTGGTTAGATGCCGACATGATGACAGTCTCAGCTCCCTGGTACGAGTCGGGGACATTCTGGACCGTTTTCGTCGGAGCCATCGTCGCTGTAGGCGTTGGAATTTTTGCGGCGTATTCGAACTACCGGATAGTCAACCCGAAGTGCCTCTTCACCTACTGCCTGCGGAAGAACACATCGCTACTAAATGCATCAGGCCAAGTGTCGGGAACTCTCAGTGTGGCGCATGGCACTACTCGGCTCAGTCGTCCACGGGTTGTGGAAATTGAGGTAAAGAATGAGGGGCGCAGGGCTGTGACGGCTCAGGATTTCCATGGTGGAGATTCCATTGAATTCGAGGTCGGTGCACCCATCATTGCCCTGTTGGAGAGCGATACGGTGCCGTCTCATAGTCGTGTACCGAACTCCTCGCTCGCGGGTAGCGTGCTCAGGATTGAGCCGTCCCTTCTTTCGTCGAAGCAGTCCACGTCTTTTACCCTTTTGGTCGACGGGCCGCGTGCTGAGCTGCAATGCAGGTCCTCCCTGGTCGACGTTCCGGTTAAGGAGCGCAAGCCGGAGAGCCCTCTAACGGCTGCTCAGGCACGCTTCGCTAAGGGGGCGCTTAGGGCTTCCGTGGTGATGACGGTGGTATGTTTTCTAATTCTTGGGTATGTGTTTAGCGTGATGAGTAAGGCGGAGGATTCGCTGGACGATTCAAAGAAAGTCCTGAAGGATGCTAAAGCGGTATATGAGGATGCTCAAGCGGTACATGATGAAGCTAAGAAGCTTGCGCAAGAAGTGGTAGGCGAGAAAAGGCGCTGACAGGTTAGATTAAAAGTTCTTACTGCGGCAAGAAGCCGAGCTTCGCTTGTGCGAGAGAATTAAGTCACCTGAGGTAGTCCTGGGCTGCTGGCTCAGTGCAATACCGGTGCCTCATCGCGGCAGCGAGTTCGTGCCTGGTCATGATATCGGACGATCCAAAGACGGCCCGAGAGTGGAGCGAGCGCCAACTCAAACTCGCGTCACTGCTCGGCAGCTCGACCGTGTTCGAGGTAGGCGACCGTGCCGTTACCACGTGCTGTGACGGCCGATCGGATTCTCCGTGCGAGACGCGGGATGGTGAGATCGTCCACGGCGTCGACGGGGTGGAAGGCGTACCCCTTGATCTCCGAGACTTGCAAGCGGATCTGCTTCTGAACGTCCGCCGGCAGAGTGCCCCCGTCGAAGAGATACAGCACCTTGTCGCCCTCGGAAGGGCTTGGTGCCCAGTCGACCACAAGTAGGCGCCCGATCCCCGGCGTGATGCCCAGCTCCTCCCGGACTTCACGGACGCACGCTTGGAGCGGGGACTCGCCTGAGTCGACGTAGCCCCCCGGGATGTCCCGGTAGTCCTTGTACGTCGGCTCAAGGAGCATGACGTGGTCCTGGTCATCGAAGAAGAGCGCGCCCGCAGCCATGCGCGGACGCGCCATCTTCGCTTCGTGCTCGTTCTCGGTCTCACTCACGTGACCGAGCCTAACCAGCTCACACCACGCGCAGCCGCTCGGCCAGGTCAGCCACGGACCGGCTCGGTCGCCCGCGGGTACCGCGGACCCAGCCGAGTACGAGTTCACGGCTCATGTAGTGGTGTCTGACCTGCTCCGGGGCCATCCGCTCGGCTTCGAGGACTACAGCGAGCGCTTCATCCGTGCGGTTTCGAGCGGTGAGCGCCCGCGCTACTTCGAGGTCGTGCCGCACACGGCGTTCGGTTGGAAGACCGCTCGTATCGACCTGCGGCCCAAGTTCCGAAGCGATCTGGAAGTCTCCGAGCTCACCAGCGGTGGCCACCTTGTGGATCGCGACGTTGGTTGGCCCGAAGGCGGTCCACATGTGGTTGGCGTCTGTTCCCAGGCGTGTGGCCGCCGTTTCCGCCTCACGCAGGTAGGTCTGCGCCGTCGCGCGATCCTCCGCGCGAGCGGCCGCCATCGCCCCGGTGAGGAACAAGGTTCCGTAGACGGACAGGTACGAGGGCGAGGCCGCTTCGAGCCCTGTCTCCAAGAACCCTGCCGCATCGCTCACGAGCTGAACGGCCGTCTCGTACCGGCCGGTGGACAGCAAGCAATGCGTCACGGACCGGAAGAGCGACCCAACGATGACGTTGTTCCCGCTCTGCTGCGCGGCGGCTAGCCCGCGGTCCGCCGCCATCCACGCGAGTTCGTTCTCCCCCAGCTTGCCGAGCACCATGGCCGCGCCCTGATAGGTCAGCGCGAGCAGGGCGTTCGCCTCCTCCCTTTCCTCGCCTGCGTACGTACGCGCGGCGAGTAGTGCGTCCGACAGGATGAGCGGCAACTGCCGCGTGGCGAAGCCAAATCGAGAGTCCTGATAGGCACCCCACACTTCGCTCACGTCGGACCGCAAGTTCGTCAAGGTCGGTGGCTCGCCATCGGTAGGCGCACTCAGGAGAGGCGTCAACTGCCGGTAGTCCATGAGCGCTTCACGCAGCGCGGGGACCGTGTGCCGGCCACTCTCGTTCGACCACTCCAACAGAGTCGGCTCGCCGATGAGGTCGCCGACGGACACATCCAGCGCATGCGCCAACGCGCGGATCACAGAGAGCCGATCGAGCTGGATGCGGTTGTTCTCAACCTTGCCGAGCCAGTCCGGCGTACGGACAACCAATCCGGCCAGCACGTCTTGGGAGATTCCGCGGCGGTGGCGGTACCAAGCCACGCGCTCGCCGATCGTGAGTTGCTGCGTCATTCCTCGCATGACTTCAGCGTCACCTCGGTTTGGATGAGGACCCCGGAAGGTTTTTCCGGGGTCGCTTCAAGGCCTGGTCCTAGCGTCGTAGTTGTCGAGACCGAGACAACCACGGCGGCAAGGAGGCACAGCCATGTCTCTGACGGCTGATGAACGGCACCAGGTGATGGTGGCTCTTGCAGACCTCTCCACGGAAGTGGGAGCGCTCGCCGAGCGGGCGCGCCGCTTAGCGGAGCCCTTCAGCTCTTCTCCTCCGAGCCCTCCAACAGGCGGAGGCGTTCATCGAGACGCCCCAGGTGCTCACGCACCGATTCGATCTCCCGCATGATCGCAGTGAACTCAGGGCTGGGAGATGGCTCTTCTCGGGCATCCGAGGCTTGGGCGCTCACGAAGTATCCACGCGTTGAGTCCGGGGTCACCAAGCCCCATTTCGTGAGGAGTTGGACAGCCTTCGTTGCCGTCCCTGCGGCGACTTCGAAGCGCTCCGCGATCGCCCTCACCGATGGCAGCTTGTCCCCCGCTCTCAGCTTGCCGGTCTTGATCTCCTCTCGCAGGGTCTCGGCGATCTGCTCGTTCACCCGTCGCGCGTCGTCAGCGGTAAGCGTCATGCCTCGATGCTAGCCCCCTCTGATCTAGATCAAGTAGCACGAACAGCACAACCTCTTGTTCTAGCTGTATCAGTCGTGCTAGAACAGTGACATCGCGACCGGGATTGCCCGACAGGAAGGCGGCTCAGGCCGCACGCCGCGGGCCCCGCGCTGATCGTTCCTTGACAACTGCATGGGGATCACGCCGCCTCTCCTCGGGCAAGTAGGCGGCCACGCGAGGTCCCTCGCGTGATGCACAGAGCGGTTCGACTGCTCCGCAGCTCGTCTGCTGCGGCCGGTTGCCTCCGCTGCTCGTCTCGTACGAGCAGCGCTGAGGGGAGCCGGAACGTGCTCCTACGACCCTTTGGGAGTCCTCATGACTGCAACGCTGATCGCGGTTCTCGGCACTCTGGCCGGGGCCGTCGTCGCCGGGTTCATGCAGCACCTGAGCACCACCCGAACAACCCGCACAGCGACGGCCGAGCAGCGCCGTCGCACACTGGCGGATGCGGTCCCGGCGCTGCTGGCCGCGCTGGTCCGCCACCGTGAACAGCAGTACCTGAAGATCGTGGCCCGCCGGGAAGGCGTGGCCGACACGGCCGAGACGCGCCAGGCCCGCTATGCGGCCCGCTCGGCTGTCACCAGTGCGATGGACACGCTGTTCATGACCACGCAGGTCGGCGGGCTTCTGGCGGTTGCTCAGGAAGCGGTCGACGCCGCGATGGCCGTGGGCGACGTCCCGGCCGACGAGCTGGACGCGGCGGGTCTGCGGGCCCGCCAGGCACACACCGCGCTGCGCGTGGCCGGTGCCCAGCACATCTACGCCTGACCCACCCCCACCCAATTTCAACGGCGCGCGCCCCCGGAGTTGGCCCTCCGGGGGCGCTGTTCGGGCCGTTCCACCTGCTAGGGAGAACACGACCCATGGACCACATCGTTACTGTTCAGGACGCTGTTACGGCGTTCGCCGACTGGATCGAGCCGACCAGTGCGGAGCTGGCCGCGATCGAGCGGGAGATGCCCGTGATCCTCGCGGACGTCGACCTGCTCGACGCGCAGATCATCACCCTCGACCGCACGCCGAACGAGCTGGACGAGCGCCGTATCCGCCGGGCCCGCCGTCGGGCGCTTGCCGCCCGGGTTTCGCTGGTCAACCTTGCGGCCGGTGCGAGCCTTCCCGGTGGTGCCGCGTGAGCGCCCCCGACCGGAATCTGATGGCCGCGCTCGCTGAGGTGAAGGCGGAGATTACGCGTACGGACACCAAGACGGGGCTGTTGCTGGCGTTCGTCGGCGCGGTGTTCGCCGGCGCCTGGACCGTCGCCCGTGCGCTGTCCCTGAACCCTGCCACCTGCGTGACCGGGGCTCTCGGCATGGGGTTGCTGGTCACGGCGGCCGGTCTGTTGCTGCGTTCCGCGCGGCCGAACTTGCGTGGCAGGCACGGTTTCACGCTGTGGGCCACGCTCACGCCCGAAGAGATCCCCGCCGCGATGGCGAACGATCTGGCTGCCGACATTGCCGGGCTGTCCCGGATGGCGGTCGCCAAGTTCACCTGCCTGCGCCGCGCGGTCGACCTGACCTGCGCCGGTGGCGCCCTGCTCATCCTGGCGGTGCTGCTCGCGCTGGGGGGTGCGGCATGAGCGCCGTCGGTCGCAAGGGGTGGCGGCTGGTCGCCACCGTCGTGTGCGTGCTGGGTGCGGTCGCCGCGAGCGTGTCGGCGTTCGTCTACGCCCTCCCTTGGCCCGCCCTCGCCCTCTCGGTGGGGTGCCTGCTGATCGCCCGCTACCTCGCCACCCAGGTGCCCGCCCCGTCCACGAACGAGGCGGACAACGACGCGGGGGAGGCGGACCGGTGAAGAGCAACAAGGGCAAGAGCCTGCTCGTGCTCGCTCTGGTCGCCGTCGTCTCCATGGCCTTTCGGGTCTCGTGGAACGCGTTGCGCGACGTGGCCCGCGCGATCGGCGCGGACGATACGGCCGCGACGCTGTACCCGTTCGTCGTCGACGGCCTGATGGCCCTCGCCCTGGTCGCCACCCTCGTACTGACCGGTGACGCCCGGAAGTTCGCCCTGCGCGTCCTGGGCACCTACACCCTCGCGTCGCTGGTCCTCAACTACGTGCACGGCCTCGTCCCGGAGCTCCACGGCAAGACGGTCGACTGGGGCCGACTCGCTGACTGGGACCCGGCGAACTGGGCGCTGGTCCTGCTCGCCACGTCGCTTCCGGTCGGGGCTATCTACTTCGGGTCGGATCTGGTCGCCAAGGTCCTGCACCACCGCCCCGACCCGATCGAGCCCCCGACTGCGAATGAGGAGGAATCTACCGAGACCGGGAGGATTCGGTCTACGGCTGACTTCCCCGAATCGACACCCGCGCCGATCACTGCGAACGTCACGGCGCTGCCCCGACCGGTGGCTGTCGGGTTCCTGAAGTCGGCCGTGGCGAGCAAGCCCGTCCACGCGATCGAGTCGGCCCCTGCCCGCCCGATCGCGGCGCGTACGGTGCCCGCTCAGTCCAAGCAGCCGCGCCGGGCGACCGGTCGGGTACCGGACGTCGCGAAGTCGACCCGGCCCAAGCGCACCCCGGCGCAGTTGCTCGATGAGGCGCGCACGGCAACGGCCGACTGGCCCGACGCCAAACTGACGGCCGAGGGCATCCGCAAGGCGGTGCACACCTCGCCCGCGAACGCCCGGACGCTGCGCGACACGCTGCGCGGCGAGCGCGGCTGTGAGGTGGCGTGATGGGCGCCGCGTACAGCAAGTGCTACGACCCCACCGGCGCCCGCTTCGGCATCCCCACCTACCCCTGGAAGTACGCCCCCGACGGCCTGGCCACGCGCCGTCAGCTCCGGGCACGCGGCCTGCGTCCGGGCGGCCAGCCGATAGCGGCGCAGCTCATGCTGCGCCACCGCGGCCGCAAGTCCGGTGCGCTGGTCGCCTACCTCTACCGCGAGGACCTGGCCAAGCCGGTGCGGCCGATGACCTCGCGCAAGTGGGGCGCGCTCGCGCTGGCGATGCTCGCGCGCCGCACCTGCCCCGTGTGCCAGGTCACCTACAGCTACTGCCTGCCGGTCTCGCTCGGCATGTGCCTGCTGTGCCACGACACCCAGAACCACAGCGCTCTGACCCGTACGGGAGGGAATCGATGAACCACTCCGACGACGAGAACGAACTGTTCAACCGGCTCGAAGCAGAGATGAGCACCCCCCGCGGCCTGACCTCCGGCGGTGAGGTGGTCGACCTGGACAAGGCCCGTGCCGCCCGGACCGAGTCGGCCGACTCCGGCCCGGTCGAGCAGGGCCCCGCGCCGGTCACCGAGTCGGCCGACCTGGACCAGCGCGTGATGGTCGACCAGCCGGAGGCGAAGTCGGCCGGTCCCGGGTACTTGGGTCGGTTGATGGGGGCCCGGCGCCGGGATGTGGTGCCGGTGTGGCTGCGGTCGGTGGCTGAGCTGAAGACCGCCACCGCCTGGGTGACCCGCCACTACGCCCACACGGTCGGCTATCACGCGCTGCGCTCGCCCTGGTACGCCGCCCGTCTCACCTTCCAAGCCCCTGCCGGGGCCGCGAAGTTCACCGGTGCCGCGATGCGCTGGGTCGCGGACACCGAGGGCGAGCCGGTGCGGCTGGCCGCGGTGCGGCGCGAGGACGCGGCGGAGTACCTGAAGCTCTCGCGTCAGCGCGACGGCCGGGTCCGGCTGCGCGCCCTGGTCGCCACGCTGGCGCTGTTCGTCGGCCTGGGGGCAGCGCTCGCGATTTATGTGCTCGCCCCCGGCTGGCTTCAGGCGATCTCTGTCGGCGCGCTGGTCATGGCGCTCGGCTATGCCGGGCGCAAGGCGGATGCCCCGGTCGTCCACCGGGCGGTCGACCTGCCCAAGACGGTGAAGCTCACCAGCGGCATTGTGCTGCGCGCCCTCGGCTCCCTCGGTATCCCTGCGATCAACCAGGCACAGGGCAAGGGCCGGGACGGGTTCGAGTTCACCGCCCCGATCACCCGCGACGGGCCCGGATGGCGTGCGGAAGGCAACCTGCCCTACGGGGTGACGGTCACCGACATCATCGAGCGCCGCGAACGCCTCGCCTCCGGCCTGCGCCGCCCCCTCGGGTGTGTGTGGCCTGAGGCGGTGCCGGACGAGCACACCGGGCACCTGGTGCTGTGGGTGGGAGATCAGGACATGTCCAAGGCCAAGCAGCCCGCCTGGCCGCTGCTGAAGTCCGGCACCACGGACCTGTTCAAGCCCGTCGCCTACGGCACCGACCAGCGCGGACGCTGGGTCGAACTCACCCTCATGTACATCGCCGGAGTCATCGGCGCGATCCCGCGCATGGGCAAGACCTTCCTCCTCCGACTGCTCCTGCTGATCGCGGCGCTGGATCCGCGGGCGGAGCTGCACACCTACGACATGAAGGGCACCGGCGACCTCGACCCGGTGGGCGATGCGGTCTCGCACCGGCACGGAGCGGGTGACGATGACGAGGTCATCGCTTACGCGCTGAACGACTTCCGTGCCCTGCGCGAGGAACTGCGCCGCCGTACCAAGGCGATCCGTGCGCTGCCGCGGGACATCTGCCCGGAGTCCAAGGTCACCAGCGCGCTCGCCGACAAGCGCGCGCTGGGCCTGCACCCCATCGTGGTCGGCGTGGATGAGTGCCAGGTCCTGTTCGAGCACGCCGACCACGGCAAGGAGTTCGAGGAGATCATCACCGACCTGGTCAAGCGCGGCCCTGCCACCGGCATCGTGGTGCTGCTCGCCACCCAGCGCCCGGACGCCAAGTCCCTGCCCACCGGCATCAGCGCGAACGCCTCCCTGCGGATGTGCCTGAAGGTCATGGGCCAGCTGGAGAACGACATGGTGCTCGGTACCTCCGCCTACAAGCGCGGGGTCCGCGCGACCATGTTCGCCTGGGGCGACAAGGGCATCCACTACCTGGTCGGCGAGGGCTCCGACGCCCGCATCGTGCGCTCCGTCTACATCGACGGCCGCGCCGCCGAAGCCATCGGCGCCCGCGCCCGCACCGCCCGCGAGCGCGCTGGCACCCTGTCCGGGCACGCGCTCGGCGAGGCACCGGAGCCGACCGTGGCCGCCTACGACCTGCTCGCCGACATCCTGGCCGTGGTCGCGGCCAAGGAACCCAAGCTGTGGTCGGAGACCGTCGCCGCGCGCCTGTCGGAGCTGCGCCCGGAGGTCTACGAGGGCTGGGACCCCGACGCGCTTGCCGCGGCTCTGAAGCCGCACGGCATCGCGACCATCCAGGTCGGCCGCCGCGTGAACGGCAAGGTCGTCAACCGGCGCGGCATTGACCGCTCCCACATCACCACCGCGATTGCGGAGCGTGACGGGAAGCGGGACGCGGGCTGAGGGTCCGGGGCCGCTAACGATAGCGGCACACCCCGCTAACGTTAGCGGCCCCGCTAGCACCCCAAACCTGATCTGATCAGGCCGCTAGCGGATAGCGGCCCATCTGCGGAAACCCCTGAAACCGCCCTGGGAGGGCCCGTGATGACCCCTGCCCTGCTCGCTATCACCCTCACCATCGGCATAACACTGTGTTACGTCGCGGTGTGTACTGCCTCGCCGTTCGGCACCTGCCGCAAGTGCTCCGGATGGGGCTTCGCGATGACCACCGACCGCAAGGGCCGCCTCAAGCGCGGCAAGGACTGCCGCCGCTGCCACGCCACCGGCAAACGCATCCGCACCGGCCGCTGGCTCTACAACCGGTGGGCCCGCACCTACCGCGCAGGCACCCAGTGACCGCGCCATCAGTCCTGCAACGACTGCACATCCGGCCCATGAAGTGGCAGGCCGCATGCGCCTACGTCGAAACCCACCACCGACACCACGACCCGCCACAAGGGCATCAGTTCTCCCTCGGGGTCCAAACGGACGACGGCCGTTTGGCCGGAGTGGCCATCGTGGGCCGCCCTGTCAACCGCCATCTCGACAACGGCCTGACCATCGAAGTCACCCGCGTCGCGACGGACGGCACCACGAACGCCTGCTCCGCCTTGTACGCAGCTGCATGGCGCACCGCCCGCAACGCGGGCTACCGCCGCGCCATCACATACACCCAAGACGGCGAAAGCGGCGCGAGCCTGCGCGCCGCTGGCTGGCGCAAGGTCGCTGACCTGCCCGCCCGCCCTGGCTGGGACGCCCCCAGCCGCCCCCGCCACGTACTCGGCACCGAGAACATCGCCCGTGCGCTCTGGGAGATCACCACCCACAACGCCCCGCCGCTACCGGAGTTGCGTGACGAAACGAGTGACGAAACCCGGCCGACGCGCGACCGCCGTAAACGCTGCCCGCAGTGCAAGCGGCCAATCACCCGCGCCGCAACAGGGCGGCCCCCTCGCTACTGCTCCCCGGCGTGCCGTCAACGCGCCTACCGGCGCCGCCGCTAAGCCCAACTCCACCACCACGAAAGGAGACCAGGCATGGCCGTGACCATCTCGCTCGTCCTGCTCGCCGGTGTCGTGCTGGTCTTGCTTGTGCACCACCGCAAGGTTGCCGTCGGCGGCGCGCTGGTCGCCGTCCTCTTCGGGTTCCTGCTCGCCTCCACCGACGCCGGCCCCGACATCAGCGACTCCATCCAGTCCATCGCCGACACCATCTCCGACCGGTAGGAGGCGCCCCATGCGCCACCGTCAACCGCCCGCGGTCATCCCGGGCGTTCTCGCCCCGCACATCCCCGCGGACACCTACCGGCGCGCACAGGCCACCGGCCAGCCGATCATCCTCGTGCAGCCCGTGCCCGCCCCTGCGCGCCGTACGGCCCGCACTTACCTGGTCGGCGCCGCCGTGGTCACCTCGGCCTGTGTCGGCGGCATGGGCCTGGTCGTGGCGTTCCTCGCGCTGCTCGACATCGCCGCGCACACCGCCGCCACGATCGGTGCCGTCGCCGGACCGCTCGGCGTCGGCGGGATCACCGTCAAACTCACCCGCCCCAAGGCCAAGTGACCTGGAAGGAACACCCGCCATGACCGTCCACACCACACCCCTCGCCCTGATCGTGGGCGCCGACCAGGCCCATGTCTTCCTCCACTCCCGTGCCCGGGAGCTGACCGAACTCGACTACCTCCCCGAGCTGGTGGCGTTACGGCTCATCCATCGCGGCATCCTGCGCGGTGACCCGATAGTGCTGGCCGCGCCCGGCCAGGTCTGGACGCTGCGCGCCGACACCAACCCCGACGACGCCCCCGCCCACCGCCTGAGCGTGCGCGACCGGCTCACCTGCCCGCCCCGCGTGCTGGTCACCGACCCCGACGACCCCACCGGCGAGACGGACGAACTCCTGCTTGAGGTCCTGGAGATGTATCAGCTCGCCACCTGGCACACCCCCCTGCCCGCCGACGACGAGCAGTAGCTACGCCAAGGGCGGCTCCCCTCTCGCCAAAGAACCGGGGCCGCCCTTGTCCACCTGCCCACATCAGAGCTGTGGAGGTCTCCCAGCATGACGCAACCCACCGACATTCGGCGAGGGCACCTGTCGACCGCGCTCGCCCTGGCAGCCTCCGGCCTGCCTGTGCTGCCGTTACGAGCGGGGAAGATGCCGTTCGGCAACTGTCGCCGCTGCACCGACAACACCTGCGGCGGCCGACCCAACATGAAGAACGCCGGGCCGTGCGCCTGCCCCGGCGTCTGCCACGCATGGGCCGCCGCGACCACCGACAGGGACGTCATCAACTCCAGCATCTGGCGGTGGGCATGGATGCGCGCGAGCGCGGTCGCCTACCACCCGGGCGGGGCGGGACTGACGGTCGTCGACCTGGACAACACCGACGCGATCACATGGGCCCGCGAGCACCTGCCCGCCACGCAGAGCGTGGCCACCACCCGGGGTGAGCACTGGATCTACCTCGGGGCGATGGGTTCCGCCAACGCAGTCCGGCCCGGCGTCGACATCAAGTCCACGATGTCCTACGCCCGCTGGCGCGGCCACGGCACCGACACCCCCACGCCGTTGCCGGACGCCGTGCGCACGCTCGCCGCGACGAAGCCCGTCGCGGACCAGCCCGCCCTACGGGCCATCGCCGTGCCCGCATCGACCGGGAGCAAGGAGTGCCGGCACCGCACGCCCACGTATCTGGACCGTGGCATCGCCATGGCGGAGCAGCGCATCACCGACGCCCGCAGTGGCGTGCACGCCACCGTCTACCGGACGTTCCTGGCCGTGCTGTCCGTGCACGGCCGGTGCGGCTGCCTCACCGAAACGCACATCGGGCGCCTGTTCACCGCCGCGCAGGCCAAGGGCGAGTCGCCCCGGCACTGCACAAACGCGTGGACCAACGCCCGCACCAGGCTGGGGCTGTGACCATGGGCGAGGACGAGAAGAACCCTGCCCGCGAGGTCATCACCGACTACGCGCAAGCGCACTTCCGGTACTTCCGCACCGCCGACGGCACCGTGTACGCGCAGAAGAACGGCCACCCCGTGGCCCGCCCGATCCGCTCCCAGGGCACCACAGGCAGCCACCGCCAGGAACTCATGGTCGGCCTCTACCGCGACGGACACGGCGTATTCAACGGCACCGCCCTCAAAGAAGCGTTGGACCTGATCGAAGCACTCGCCCTGTATGAGGACACACAGGCCGTGCACATCCGCATCGCCCCCGGATTCGACGGGGCAACCTGGCTGGACCTGGGCCGCAACGACGGGCAGTCCGTCCGCATCCACCCCACCGGCTGGGATATCGCTGTTCCCGACCCCCGCGAGGTGTGCTGGCGCCGTACCCAGCTCACCGGCGAACTCCCCCTGCCCGCCAAGGACACCAACGGCAAGGGCATCGACCTCCTGCTCCGCCTGTGCAACTTCGCCAATGCGGAAACCGAGTGCCTGGCCATCGCCTGGCTGATCGGCTGCCTCGGTCCGTCCGTGCCCGTCCCCGCCCCGTTCCTCGCCGGACCGCAGGGCGCGGGCAAGTCCACCGGCGGGCGCATGCTCATCAGGATCGTGGAGGGCATGAGCGGGGACCTTCGACGCGCGCCGAAGGATGAGGAGAACCTGATCGCGGCGGTCGCGGCCGGTTGGGTCACGGCCCTGGACAACCTGTCCCACATGACCCCGGACCTGTCGGATGCCATGTGCTGCATCGTGACCGGCGCCGAGAGCGTCAAGCGCGCCCTGTTCACCGACGGGGACGTCTTCCGGGCCCGCTACCGACGCCCTCTGCTGCTGACCGGCATCGACGTCGGCGTCATCCGGCCCGACCTCGCCGAACGGCTCCTGCCCCTGCGGCTGGAGCGGCCCCAAGTTCGGCGCACCGAGGCGGAACTGTGGGCGGAGTACGCGGAGGTGCTGCCCGTCGTGCTCGGGTCGTTGCTCGATCTGACGGTCAAGGTCCGCGCGGCCGAGGCGGAGACCCCCACCGATCTGCGGATGGCGGACTTCGCGCACCTGTGCGCGCAGCTCGACGCGGCAACCGGCCTGGGGGCACTCAGCGCGTACCGGGCCAGCCTGGATGACCTGAACGACGACGTGATCGAGGGCGATCTCCTGGCGCAGACCGTTCTCCGGCACGCCGAGACCATGGAGGAGGGCGCAGCGGAGCGGATGACCTCAACTGAGTGGCTGCACAGCCTCAGCGGCCTCTACAGCGACGAGGACCTGCGTCCCCTGCCCAAGGGGTGGCCGACCACGGGAAAGGTCCTCTCCGACCGCCTCAAGCGTCTCCAGCCGACGCTGGCCGCCCGGGGCGTCCTCATCGACTCCGGCCGGACCAGCGAGGGCCGCTACCTCGAAATGACCCGCCTGCCCACCCCACCCCCACACGAGCAGAAGCCGATCTTCTAACCCGCGCCAGGCGTTCGCGCGGACAAGCAAGAAGAGCACCCCGCGCGGGCGTGCTCTTCTTGCTGTTCGGCGCACCGCGCCGCCCAAAGGTCGCGCCGCGAAGCGGCTCCTTCTCCACCTCCACGCTGTGAGGCGCACCCCATGACAACAGACAGCCCCTCTTTTGTCCTAAGAGGGAAGACGCTGCGTCATCTGCGTCATCCGGCCGGGAAAACGGCCCCTGGCCTGCGGCTACAGCCATGACGCAGACGACGGGCCCTGCGTCATCCTGCGTCATCTGCGTCATGCGATGACGCAGGCCATGACGCGCCGATGACGCACGCCCGAATCCATGCGTCACGCAAAGCCCCAGGTCAGAAGCCCGGATGACGCTGATGACGCAATGACGCAGAAATCCGAACCTCGGACAGACGCAGTCCCCCGAGGAGCACTCAAGACCTTCCCACCGAGGAGGCACCCCGGATGAGCACCGCGCTCGCCGCCCCCGCCGAGCAGCTCCTGTACCGACCGGAAGAGGCCGCAGTGGTGCTGCGCATCGGCCGCTCGATGGTCTACGAGGAGATCCGCCTCGGACGGCTCCAGACCGTTCGCATCGGCCGCCGTCGTTTAGTCCCGCTTGAGTACGTCGCGAAGTACGTCGAACTCCTCAAGCGCGAGGCCGAAGCCGCTGCCTGAACTCCCCTTCCGTCCCTACGCACTTCGACACAGCCGCGCCTCCCATGGGGGCGCGGCTGTGTCGATTGGAGAGCACCGCATGAGCGAGACCCCGAAGCCTGCCCGCAGAGCTGGCCACGGTGAGGACACGATCTATTGGGACGCGGCGAAGAACCGCTTCGTGGGTGCCGTGTCCCTGGGGTACGCCCCGAACGGCAAGCGCCGACGACCGAAGGTCTACGGCAAGACGAAGACCGAAGTCCGGCAGAAGATCCGGGACTTGAAGAAGGAGGTGCAGTCGGGCGTCAAGGCCCCAGCCAACTACACCGTGGCCGACGCGGTGAACGACTGGCTGCAGCGCGGCCTCAAGGGACGTGACGAGAAGGGCACCATCGGCAAGAACCGTTCCGTGGCGGACAAGCACCTGATCCCGTTCATCGGCAAGGCAAAGCTGAAGGACCTGAGTGCGGACGACATCGACGACTGGCTGGACGACCGGTCCGAGTTCCTCGCGACGCGAAGCCTCCGGGACCTGCTCGCGATCCTGCGGCGTTCCACCGCGCACGCGCAGCGCCGCGATAAGGCGGCGCGGAACGTCGCCCTGCTCGTCACTGCACCAGAAGGGCGCCCCGGTCGCCCGAGCAAGGCGTTGAACCTGGAGCAAGCGAAGGCCGTGCTTGTTGCGGCTCGCCCGTCACGGCTCTACGCCTACCTCGTCCTCTCGTTCCTCAGCGGCGTACGCACAGAGGAGGCACGGCCGCTCACCTGGGATCACGTCTTCCTGGAGACGAAGGACGGCATCCCGCCGCACGTCGCGGTGTGGCGCTCGGTCCGGAAGCACGGCGAGACCAAGACCAGGAAGAGCCGCAGGACCATCGCTCTGCCGACGATGGTGGTCGAAGTGCTCGAAGAGCACATGCGGTGGCAGAAGCAGGAGCGCGCGTCGAAGGGGAAGGAGTGGAGCCCGAACGGGCTAGTCTTCACGACCCGGAGCGGCGAGCCGATCGATGCGGCCAACGTCCGGCGTGACTTCCGTGCCATCGTCGCCAAAGCGGCCAAGATGCCGGGCATCGAGCTGAAGCCGCACGAGTGGACGACGCGGGAGACGCGGACCAGCTTCGTGTCCCTGCTCTCCGACCACGGCGTCCCGCTGGAGACCATCGCGCTGTTGGTCGGACACACCAGCCAGACGACCACGGAGGTCGTCTACCGCAAACAGCTACGGCCTGTGATCACCAAGGGCGCCGAAGCGATGGATGTGATCTTCGCCGAGGACCAGGGACAGGACGAGGCGCGCGACCCGGAAGAGGGCGACGCAGGCGCCTGATCAGAAGCGGTTGGCCCCCTGTTTGGCTCCCCGAGCACGACAGAGGCCCATTCGCGATCAAGCGAATGGGCCTCTGACCTGTGTCGGGGTGGCGGGATTTGAACCCACGACCTCTTCGTCCCGAACGAAGCGCGCTGCCAAGCTGCGCCACACCCCGATGTCGTTGTTCCGGCGGTCCTGCTGGGCAGGTCGCGGCGACATCGATTACTTTAGCGGACCGGCGGCCGGAGACGAAATCCGGTTTTGCGGGGTGGGGCGCGGGTGGGGCTCAGGCGGCGGGGGAGCGTTCCGTGAGGGTCAGGAGGGTGGCCTCCGGGGGGCAGGCGAAGCGGAGGGGGGTGTAGCGGCTGGTGCCGCAGCCCGCGGAGACGTGCAGGTAGGACGTGTGGTCCTCGGCCTCGTGCGTCGACAGGCCCTTCACCCGGTCCGTGTCCAGGTCGCAGTTGGTGACCAGGGCTCCGTAGAAGGGGATGCACAGCTGGCCGCCGTGGGTGTGGCCGGCGAGGACCAGGGGGTAGCCGTCGGCCGTGAAGGCGTCGAGGGCGCGCAGGTACGGGGCGTGCACGATGCCCATCGAGAAGTCGGCGTCGGCCACCGGGCCGCCCGCCACGCGCGCGTACCGGTCCCTCTTGATGTGCGGGTCGTCAAGGCCGGTCAGCGCGATGTCGTAGCCGTCGATCTTCAGCGCCCCGCGGGTGTTCGTGAGGTTCACCCAGCCCGCCGCGTCGAAGCCGTCCCGCAGGTCCTCCCACGGGTTGTGGACCGCCCCGACCACGGGCTTGTTGCCGTTGAGGCCGTGGCGGCCCTGCATCTTCTCGATCAGGTAGCGCCCGGGGTTGCGCAGCGTCGGGCCGTAGTAGTCGTTCGAGCCGAAGACGTACGCCCCGGGGAAGGACATCAGCGGGCCGAGCGAGTCCAGGACCTCCGGCACGCCCTGCGGGTCCGACAGGTTGTCGCCCGTGTTGATCACGAAGTCCGGGCGCAGGCCCGCGAGCGACTGCAGCCAGCGCTGCTTCTTGCGCTGACCGGACACCATGTGGATGTCGGAGACCTGTAGCACGCGCAAGGGGCGCATTCCGGCGGGGAGCACCGGGACCGTCACCCGCCTCAGCCGGAAGAAGCGGGCCTCGATGCCCACCGAGTAGGCGATTCCGGCCGCGGCCGTCGCCGTGATTCCCAGAGGTACTGCGTATCGCGCGCGCATGCCTCCATCGTGTCAGACCCCGTACGCCCGTCGGACGCCCCGGGGTCCCCGGGCGGCCGCCCCCGGAAATGAAGGGGCCACACACACGGTCCACCTGCCACAATTGCCCCATGACCACGCTCAAGTCGAAGCTTCAGGACGACCTCAACGCCGCGATCAAGGGGCGCGACGAGCTGCGCTCCTCGACGCTGCGGATGACCCTCGCCGCCGTGCAGAAGGAGGAGGTCGCGGGCAAGGAGAAGCGCGAGCTCTCCGACGACGAGGTGCAGAAGGTGATCACCCGCGAGGCGAAGAAGCGCCGCGAGGCCGCCGACGCCTTCACCCAGGGCAACCGCCCCGAGCAGGCCGAGCGGGAGAAGGCGGAGGGCGAGGTGCTCGCCGAGTACCTGCCGCAGCAGCTCTCCGACGACGACCTGGAGCAGATCGTCGCCGCGGCCGTCGCCGAGGCGAAGGGCGCGGGCGCCGAGGGGCCGCGCGCCATGGGCCAGGTCATGAAGATCGTGAACCCGAAGGTCGCCGGGCGCGCGGAGGGCGGCCGGGTCGCCGCCACGGTCAAGAAGCTCCTCGCCGGCGGCTGAGTTTCCGCGTTCTCGTAGGTCGGCGGGGCGCCGTCTCGTATGTCGGCGGGGCGCCGTCTCGTACGTCGATGGGGCGCCGTCCGAGTCGAACTTCCCGACTCGGGCGGCGCCCCATCTGTATCTGCGGATGCGGACGCCCCGTGGGGCGGCGCACTCAGCGGCCCCGAGGCCCCCGGCCCGGCCTAGTCCCGCCAGCCCCCGGACCCGCCGTCCCCACCACCGATGACCCCGGGCAGGTCCGGCCACGGGTTGTCGTCATCGTCGTCGCCACCGCCCCCACCGTTGTGGCCGCCGTTGCCGTTGCCCGGCTTCCCGTCGTCGCCGCCGTTGCCCCCATTGCCGCCGTCGCCGTCACCGCGATCCCGGTCCCGGTCCTTGTCGCCGGGCAGGCGCACCGTCTCGAAGTCGGGGTCGGGCTTGCCCTCCAGGGCGCCGCTCATGGCGTCGCGCCAGATCGGGCCGGGGACCTCGCCGCCGAAGACCTTGCCGTAGGGGCGGCCGCCGATGGTGATGTTGACCATGCGGCGGTCGTGGGCCGGGTCGCCGACCCAGACGGCGCCGGACATGTTCGGGGTGTAGCCCGCGAACCAGGCGGCGTAGCGGAAGTCCGTCGTACCGGTCTTGCCCGCGCTGTCGCGGGAGCCGAGGCCGGCCTGCTTGCCGGTGCCGTCCTCGACCACGCCCTTGAGGAGGGTGTTGATCGTGTCGGCGGTCCGCTCCGACATGGCCTGCGAGCACGTGGACTTCGGCACCGGCAGGGACTTGCCGCCGAGGGTGCGGATCGACTCGATGGCGATCGGCGTGCAGTACTTGCCGCGCGCCGCGAAGGTCGCGTACGCGCTGGCCATCGTCAGCGGCGAGACCTCCTGGGTGCCGAGCGCGATCGACGGCGCCTGGTCCATCGGCTTGCCGTTGGCGCGCTGGACGCCCATCTTGTCGGCCATCTTCGTCACCGGGCAGATGCCGATGTCGCCGATCATCTCCACGAAGTAGGTGTTGACCGACTTCGCGGTGGCCTCCCGCATGCGGTAGGGGCCGACCTCGGACTCGTTCTCGTTGGTGAGCTTCTGGTTGCCGAAGTTCCGCCAGGTCTTGCCGTCACAGGCGGAGACCCGCTCGGGGTAGGGCATCTCGTACGGGGAGTCGTACCGCTTGCCCGGCGACATGCCGCGCTCCAGGGCCGCCGCGGCCACGATCGGCTTGAACGTCGAACCGGGCTGGTAGCCCGCGCCGCCGCCCATGTTGTCGTCGACGGAGAGGTTGATCTCCGTCTCGTTCTTGTTGTAGCCGAACGGGCGGGACTGGCCCATGCCGAGGATCTTGCCGCTGCCGGGCTCGACGATGGTGGCAGCGGTGGCCACGTCGTCGGTCTGGTAGACGTGATCCTTGATCGAGGCCTGCACCGAGGTCTGGGTCTGCGGGTCGAGCGTCGTCCTGATGCGCAGGCCGCCGCGGTTCCACAGCTTGGCGCGGGCCTCCTTGGTCTTGCCGAAGACCGGGTCGTTCAGGAAGGTCTTCTCGACGTACTTGCAGAAGAACCCGGCGCCCTTCACGGCGGTGATGCAGCCGTTCTTGGGGCGGCTGACGTCCAGGCCGAGCTTGGTCTGCTTCGCCTCGTCGGCCTCGCGCTGCGAGATGTCGTGCGTCTCGGCCATGCGCTGGAGCACGACGTTGCGGCGCTGCTTGGCCTCGGCCGGGTCGTTCACCGGGTCGTAGCGGCTCGGCGACTGCACGATGCCGGCGAGGAGGGCGGCCTCCTGGAGCTTGAGGTCCTTGGCGGGCTTGGAGAAGTACCGCTGGGAGGCGGCCTCGACGCCGTACGCCTGCTGACCGAAGTACGTGATGTTCAGGTAGTTCTTGAGGATCCGCTTCTTGCCGAGCTCCTCCTCGACCTGGATCGCGTACTTCAGCTCGCGGATCTTGCGGCCGAGGGTCTGCTGGGTGGCCTCGGCGACCTTGTCGGGGTCGTCGCCGGCCTCCTCCACGAAGACGTTCTTCACGTACTGCTGCGTGAGCGTGGAGGCGCCCTGCGCGACGCCGCCGCTCTGCGCGTTCTGGTTCACCGCGCGCAGGATGCCCTTGAGGTCCACCGCGCCGTGCTCGTAGAAACGGGAGTCCTCGATCGCGACGATCGCCTTCTGCATGTACGGCGAGATGCCCTTCAGCGGCACCACTGTGCGGTCGCGCGAGTACACCGTGGCGATGGCGCCGCCCGCCGAGTCCAGGATCGTGGTGCGCTGGCTCAGCGGCGGCTGCTTCAGGTTGGCCGGGATCTCGTCGAAGCCCTCGACCGACCCCTTGGCCGCGAGGCCGATCACGCCCGCCGCGGGCAGCGCGATCCCGGCGAGCACCGCGCCCGCGAGCACGCTCACGCCCAGGAACTTGGCGGCCTGCTGCGCGGGGGAGAGACCACCGCCCGATCGCTTGTTTGCCATGGGGGCAGCCTACGTTCTGATTCGCCGGACACGCGTATATGCCTTGGCCTAAGCTGCTCTCAACTGTCACAGCAGTGCGGTCGCGCAACAAGCCTCGTGCCACGACAAGTGCAGGACGAGCGCACGACGAGTGCAGGACGAGCGCAGCTGGAAACGATGTCCGAATCCGCCTCGTCCGTCTCCTCGCGTCCGCTGTGACCCAGCTGAACTGCCCGCATTTGCCGGGTTGGTCACGCATGTCGCCAGCTCACTCCGTCGGGTGATCTGCCGCTTACGCATAGTCCGTTCGGGCCATTCAAGATTGGGCCCGCAGGGGGTGTTGCGCTGTGCCCACCTTCCGTAACGTCCTCAACTGGCGGCGGTGAATATGCCGCTGCCGCCGTGGGGGAGCCTCGATTCGGGAGAGGACGGCGCCGGTATGGGCTGGGTAACCGACTGGAGTGCGCAGGCCGCCTGCCGCACTACCGATCCGGATGAACTGTTCGTACAAGGAGCAGCGCAGAACAGGGCCAAGGCGGTGTGCACCGGCTGCCCGGTGCGCACGGAGTGCCTGGCCGACGCGCTGGACAATCGCGTCGAGTTCGGCGTGTGGGGTGGCATGACAGAGCGGGAGCGCCGCGCCTTGCTGCGCAGGCGTCCCACGGTCACCTCGTGGCGCAGGCTCCTTGAGACAGCACGCTCCGAGTACGAGCGTGGCACGGGCCTGCTGCCCGTGGACTTGGACGACGAAGAGACCTACGAGAGCTACGCGGCCGTGGGCTGAGCCCTCGTCGCGCAGCATCACGCCGCGTCGTACGCCATGCCAGGTGGCACCACGCGGCATCCGTCGCAGCACCACCGCCGACCACCGGCCCCCAGGAGTGCCGCCGTTCACAGGCGGCACCGGGGCTGCCGGGCAGCCTGACGCACGGACTGTGCGACACCTGACGTATGGGCTGTACGCCAGGTGATTCGACAGCGCGCGTCAGGACAGGCGGTGTCCTGTGCGGCAGAGGTACGAAGGGCGTGCGCGCACGCCTGGACGGGCGGTCACGCGTGGTCACCGGTGGCCGCGGCGAGCCGCTCGCCGATCGCGCGCAGGCCGTCGAGGTCGTGCACGTCGCCCGGCAGCGCGGCCACCTCCGCCACGGCCACCTCCGGGTGCAGCGCGGTGAAGCGGTCCCGGGTGTGCCGCTCGCGGGCGAGCAGCCGCATGCGCTCGGCGTGCAGCCGCAGCAGGCCCGCGGTCAGCTGCTCGACGGACGCGCCGGAGTCGTCGTCTTTGGTTGAAGGAGAAGTGCCGATCGCCTCAGGGGAGTTGGGAGCCTCGGACTCTGAGGAGTTACGCAGACCAACATTCCCGTCCTCCTGATCCACAATGCCGCCCGCCGCAAGATTTTCCTCGGCGGCGCCTCCGGCGTCCTTCCCGGAGCCCTCCCCGGCGGCCTTCCCGGAGCCCTCCACGGAGCCCTCCGCGTCCTGCTCCCCGCGGCCCTCCGCCACCTCCTCCTCGAGCCTCTCCGCCGCGGCCAGCGCCCGCTCCGCCGACAGCTCGGCGGCACCGCTGCCGTGCACCCGGTTCAGGACGAGCCCCGCCAGCGGCATGTCGTCCGCCGCGAGCCGCTCCACGAAGTACGCAGCCTCCCGCAGCGCGTCCCGCTCCGGCGACGCCACCACGAGGAACGCCGTCCCCGGCGCCTGCAGCAGCCGGTACGTCGCGTCGGCCCGCTTGCGGAAGCCGCCGAACATCGTGTCCATCGCGGCCACGAAGGTCTGCACGTCCCGCAGGAGCTGGCCCCCGAGCAGCTTGCCGAGCGCCCCCGTC
Organism: Streptomyces sp. RK9; assembly: GCF_045070545.1. NCBI lineage: Bacteria > Bacillati > Actinomycetota > Actinomycetes > Kitasatosporales > Streptomycetaceae > Streptomyces > Streptomyces sp. RK9. The sequence goes on from NZ_CP173704.1 coordinate 1,392,708, forward strand.
ATCATCGACATCCCGACGTTCAGGAACTTCATCCCGGCCCGGCCGCCCACCTTCGCCGGGGCCATCAGGAGCCGGATCAGCTTCCCGTCCAGGAACGAACCCAGCCGCTTCGGGGCGTCCAGGAAGTCGAGGGCGCTGCGCGACGGCGGGGTGTCCACCACGATCAGGTCCCACTCGTCGCGGGAGCGCAGCTGCCCCAGCTTCTCCATCGCCATGTACTCCTGCGTGCCCGCGAAGCCCGCCGAGAGCGACTGGTAGAAGGGGTTGGAGAGGATCGCCCTGGCCCGGTCCGCGTCCGCGTGCGCCTCGACGATCTCGTCGAAGGTGCGCTTCATGTCCAGCATCATGGCGTGCAGTTCCCCGGCGCCCTGGACGTCCTTCACCCGCCGCGGCACGTTGTCCAGCGAGTCGATGCCCATGGACTGCGCCAGCCTGCGCGCCGGGTCGATCGTCAGGACCACCACCGTGCGGCCCCGCTCGGCGGCGCGCAGGCCGAGGGCGGCCGCCGTGGTCGTCTTGCCGACGCCGCCGGAGCCGCAGCACACCACGATGCGGGTCTTCGGGTCGTCGAGCAGGGCGTCGACGTCGAGCGGGTCACCTGCCGGGTCGAGGCTCATGAAACCCCCTGCTGTCGCAGTTCGGTGGCGAGTTCGTACAGACCCCCGAGGTCCAGGCCGTCGGCCAGCAGGGGCAGTTCGTGCAGGGGCAGGCCGTGCTCGCCGAGCACGGCCCGCTGGGCGCCCTCCAGGGCGTACCGCTCGGCGTACTCGGCGGCCTGGGCCAGGAGCGGGTCCACGAGCCGTCCCGCGGCGCCGCGGGCCCCGCCGAGCCCTGCGGCCGCCAGGGTCTTGGCGATGGCCGTACGGGGCGTGCGCTCCAGGCCGAGCTCCAGCTCCGCCTCGTCCAGGAGGGCCGGACGCACCATGTTCACGATGACGCGGCCCACCGGGAGGCCGGCGGCGCGCAGCTCGGCGATGCCGTCCACGGTCTCCTGGACGGGCATCTCCTCCAGGAGCGTCACCAAGTGCACGTCCGTCTCGGGCGACTTGAGGACCCGCATCACGGCCTGCGCCTGATTGTGTATCGGCCCGATCTTGGCGAGCCCCGCCACCTCGTCGTTCACGTTGAGGAAGCGGGTGATCCGGCCCGTCGGCGGGGCGTCCATGATCACGCAGTCGTACGCGTACCGGCCCCGTTTGTCCTTGCGGCGCACCGCCTCGCAGGCCTTGCCGGTCAGCAGGACGTCGCGCAGACCGGGCGCGATGGTGGTCGCGAAGTCGACGGCGCCGAGCTTCTTCAGGGCGCGGCCCGCGCTGCCCAGTTTGTAGAACATCTGGAGGTAGTCCAGAAGGGCCAGTTCGGGGTCGATGGCGAGGGCGTACACCTCCCCGCCCCCCGGAGCGACGGCGATCTTCCGCTCCTCGTAGGGCAGCGCCTCTGTCTCGAAGAGCTGCGCGATGCCCTGTCTGCCCTCGACCTCCACGAGGAGGGTGCGTTTGCCCTCCGTCGCGAGGGCGAGCGCGAGGGCCGCGGCCACCGTGGTCTTGCCGGTACCGCCCTTGCCGCTGACGACCTGGAGCCTGCTCACGTATTCGAGCCTAACCAGTCGCCCGGCGGGCTACGCATGTGGCTGCCCCCCACCGACCCCTGACCCGCCCCTTAGGGGCGCCGGACAGCGGGTGTTCGCGGGCCCCCTGGTGCCAGGCATTACAGTCGCCGTATGACCAAGTGGGAATACGCAACCGTGCCGCTGCTCGTCCATGCCACGAAGCAGATTCTGGACACCTGGGGCGAGGACGGCTGGGAGCTCGTCCAGGTCGTGCCCGGGCCGAACAACCCCGAGCAGCTGGTGGCCTACCTGAAGCGGGAGAAGCAGGCATGAGCGGCGTGGTCGAGGCCCGGATCGCCGAGCTGGGCCTGACCCTGCCCGGCGTCGTCCCGCCGCTCGCGGCGTACCGTCCTGCGATCCAGTCCGGCGTGTACGTGTACACGGCCGGCCAGCTGCCCATGGTGGACGGCAAGCTGCCGGTCACCGGCAAGGTCGGCGCGGAGGTCACGCCGGAGGAGGCCAAGGACCTGGCCCGCACCTGCGCCCTGAACGCCCTCGCGGCGGTCAAGTCGGTCGCGGGCGAGCTCGACCGCATCGCGCGCGTCGTGAAGGTCACCGGCTTCGTCGCCTCGGCCCCCGACTTCACCGGCCAGCCCACCGTCCTCAACGGCGCCAGCGAACTCCTCGGCGAGGTCCTCGGCGACAAGGGCGTGCACGCCCGCAGCGCGGTGGGCGTGGCGGTGCTCCCGCTGGACGCGCCGGTCGAGGTCGAGATCCAGGTGGAGCTGCTGCCGCAGTAGCGGGTCCGGGGGTGCCGACGCGGTCGCCGTACAGGTCGGCGTACCAGCGGCCCCTCGAACATCCGCACCACACCGGATAGCCTCCGCCCATGGCAAATGGGCAGTGGTACCCACCGGAGTGGCCCGACCGCATCCGTGCCCTCGCGGCAGGCGAACTGACGCCTGCCGCGCCCCGCCGGGCGGCCACGGTCATGCTCCTGCGGGACACCGGAGACATCAGAACCACCGGAGACACCGGGGCCCGGCCGGACACCGGCGCGGGCCCCGAGGTGCACATGCTGCGCCGCAGCGCCTCGATGGCGTTCGCGGGCGGTGCCTACGCCTACCCCGGCGGCGGCGTCGACCCCCGCGACGACGACCACCACGTCCGCTGGGCGGGCCCGCCGCGCACCGCGTGGGCGGCCCGCCTCGGCGTGGGCGAGACGGCGGCCCAGGCCATCGTGTGCGCGGCCGTGCGCGAGACGTACGAGGAGGCGGGCGTCCTGCTCGCCGGGCCGACCCCGGACACCGTCATCGACGACACCACCGGCGACGACTGGGAGGCGGACCGCGTCGCCCTGGTCGCCCGCGACCTCTCCTTCGCCGAGTTCCTCGACCGCCGGGGCCTGGTCCTGCGCAGCGATCTGCTCGGCGCGTGGGCCCGCTGGATCACCCCGGAGTTCGAACCGCGCCGCTACGACACGTTCTTCTTCGTCGCCGTGCTCCCGGCCGGCCAGCGCACCCGCGACGTCTCCACGGAGGCGGACCGCACCGTCTGGATCCGCCCCCGGAGGGCCGCCGAGCGCTACGACCGCGGCGAACTCCTGATGATGCCGCCGACCATCTCCACGCTGCGCCAGCTCGACGGCTGCGCCACCGCCGCCGACGCCCTGGCCGCCGCCGGGTCCCGCGACCTCACCCCGGTCCTGGCCAGGGCCCGCCTGGAGGACGGCGAGCTGATCCTGTCCTGGCCCGGCCACGACGAGTTCACCAAGCACATCCCGGTCGGCGGCACGGCATGAGGCGCCCCGCCGCCCCACGGCACCGCACCCACCCGGAACCGACGGGAGTCACCCCCGCATGACCGAAGCAGCCGCCCTCCCCGGCCAGCCCCGCGGCGGCGTACTCAGCGGCCCCGCCACCGCCCGCGCCGTCAACGTCCTCGCGCCCAACCCGTCGGCGATGACCCTGGACGGCACCAACACCTGGATCGTCACGGAGCCGGACTCCGGCCTCGCGGTCGTCATCGACCCGGGCCCGCTCGACGAGGCGCACCTCGCCCACGTGATCGCGACGGCCGAGGAGCAGGGCGCGCGCGTCGGGCTCACCCTGCTCACGCACGGCCACCCCGACCACGCCGAGGGCGCCGCGCGGTTCGCGGAGCTGACGGGCACCAAGGTCCGCGCCCTCGACCCGGCCCTGCGCCTCGGCGACGAGGGCCTGGCGGCGGGCGACGTGATCACGACGGGCGGCCTGGAGCTGCGCGTCGTACCGACGCCCGGGCACACCGCCGACTCCCTCTGCTTCCATCTGCCCGCCGACCGGGCCGTCCTGACGGGCGACACGATCCTCGGCCGCGGCACCACGGTCGTCGCCCACCCCGACGGCCGCCTCGGCGACTACCTGGACTCGCTGCGCCGCCTGCGCTCCCTGACGGTCGACGACGGCGTGCACACGGTGCTCCCGGGCCACGGCCCGGTCCTGGAGGACGCCCAGGGCGCCGTCGAGTTCTATCTGGCGCACCGGGCGCACCGCCTGGCCCAGGTGGAGACGGCGGTCGAGAACGGGCACGTGGCGCCGGGCGACGTGGTGGCGCACGTGTACGCGGACGTGGACCGCTCGCTGTGGCCCGCGGCGGAGCTTTCGGTGCGGGCGCAGCTGGACTACCTGCGGGAGCACGGGCTCATCTAGGGATGTCCGGTGGGTCGCCGCGGCGCGGGCCCGACGGACGCGCCGGGGGACTCTTCAGTGCGCCCCGGGCTCGCCCTGCTCCGGGCGCGGTGCCTTCACTCCGTGTACCGCCGTGTACTCCTCGGCCAGCCACGGCCCGATCACGTCGGCGTACTCCCGCAGCGCGGCGGCGTCGGCGGCCGGTTCGAGGGCCATGGCGGCCGTCGCCCGCATCGGGTCGGCCCACTCGGGGTAGTACCGCGCGAACGCCGCCGCCATCTCCGTGAGGTCGCTGGTCCAGCCGCCCCAGCGCGGCATGACGAGCGTGAAGCCGGTGCGGACGAGGTGCCGGGAGGCGCGGCGGACCAGGGCGCGCAGGGCTTCGGGGTCGTCGGCGACCGCGGCGGCCTGCGCGCGCCAGCGGGGCAGGAACAGGGCGAGGTCGCCGTTGGTCTCGCGGGCGAGGAGGCCGTCGGGCCGGTAGCGGGGCAGGAATTCGGCCAGGTCCTCGCCGAGCAGGGGCGTGCAGAGGCAGGCCACGAACCAGCCGAGGTCGTACGTCTCCAGGTCGCTCAGGACGGCCGCGCGGCTCGCAAGCAGGATGCCCACGCCGTCGGCCTCGGTGAACTCCTTGTCGACGGCGGCGGCGACGGCGTCCGCGTCGGCGTGGTCCTCCGGCGTCGGCTCCTCGCGCAGGACGAGCAGCAGGTCGAGGTCGGAGCGGCCCGCGCGGGCGGCGCCGCGGGGCACGGAGCCGTACAGGTACGCGCTGTCGAGGCGCTTGCCGAAGGTCTCCGCGACGCGGTCGCGCGCGGCGGCGACGACGGGCCTGAAGGCGTCGCCCACCCGCCCCAGCGAGCCCTCACGCTCGATGTAGCCCTGACTGTCCAGTCCCCGACTGACGGTGCCCATGGGCCCACTGTGCAGCGTGCCGCGCTCCGGAGCACGCACTTTCCGCCCTGAAGTCGTCTGGTGGCGCGGGATACGACGGCGGGGCCGCCCCTGACTCCAGGGGCGGCCCCGATCGCGTACGGCGCCTCGGGCCCCGTACGGAAGATGCGGAAGAGCGGTGTCAGCGCGAACGCTTGGCCAGGCGCTCCACGTCGAGCAGGATCACCGCGCGGGCCTCCAGGCGCAGCCAGCCGCGGCCCGCGAAGTCCGCGAGGGCCTTGTTGACCGTCTCGCGGGAGGCGCCGACCAGCTGGGCCAGCTCCTCCTGGGTGAGGTCGTGCACCACGTGGATGCCTTCCTCGGACTGCACGCCGAAGCGGCGGGACAGGTCGAGCAGGGCGCGGGCCACGCGGCCGGGGACGTCGGAGAACACGAGGTCCGACATCTGGTCGTTGGTCTTGCGCAGGCGCCGGGCGACGGCGCGCAGCAGGGCGGCGGCCACCTCCGGGCGGGCGTTCAGCCAGGGCTGGAGGTCGCCGTGGCCGAGGCCGAGCAGCTTGACCTCGGTGAGGGCGGAGGCCGTGGCCGTGCGCGGGCCCGGGTCGAAGAGCGAGAGCTCACCGATCAGCTCGCCGGGGCCGAGCACCGCGAGCATGTTCTCGCGGCCGTCGGGGGACGTGCGGTGGAGCTTCACCTTGCCCTCGGTGACCACGTACAGGCGGTCTCCGGGGTCGCCCTCATGGAAAAGCGCGTCCCCGCGCGCGAGCGTCACCTCACTCATGGAGGCGCGGAGCTCCGCGGCCTGCTCGTCATCGAGCGCCGCGAAGAGCGGGGCGCGCCGCAGAACGTCGTCCACGAGTTCTCTCCTTGTCGACCTGCATCAGGGGACCGTGCCCCCAGTTTGCCGGACGGTTCAAACAGTGTGATCAGTCACTCAAGTCTGCCGCACTTGCGACGGGGGCAATGCGGAAGGGGGCCAATTGGGGGCCGATCCGGGGGACCGGCGACGGATACGGACGTCCGGACGTGGGTCGGACACCTGCTCCCTGGCCCGTGAGAGCACAGGCCACGGCGGCAGCGGTCACGGGCACCTCCGGTGATTCTGCTGTGGGCGAACACGCTTACGTTACCCCGAGGAACCGGACATATCGGGCGTTGGGCGGGGTGTGGGCGGGGTTCGTTCGGCGTGTTGGGGGGTGGGGGGAGGGGTGGATCGCGGGGGTGCTGGGGGCGTGCCCGGCGTGGTGTCGGAGTGCGTGCCGGAGCGTGCTCCTCGGTGCGCTCGGCCGGGTGCGTCGACTTTCCGCCAACGGAGGTGCGGCGGGGCGGGGTGGGGTGGGTGGCCGGGAGGGGCGCGGCGGTCCGTCCCGGTCCGCTCGATGATCTCCGGCGCGTGACAACTGCGCATCTCCCCCGTCCGTGTCAGTGACGGCCCGTACGCTGGCGCCATGGCGAAACGTGGCGTGTCAGAAGGCTCCAGGAACGGAGGCGGGACGGTGCCGGAGGAGACGACGAGGGCTGCGCCGAAGACGGCGAAGAAGGCGGCCTCGGCCACCCGGATCAAAAAGCCCAAACCCCCGCAGTCCCACACCGCCCTCGTGCGCCAGGCCCGCCGCATCAACCGCGAGCTGGCCGACGTGTATCCGTACGCCCACCCGGAGCTGGACTTCGAGAACCCCTTCCAGCTCCTGGTCGCCACCGTCATGTCGGCCCAGACGACGGACCTGCGGGTGAACCAGACGACTCCGGCGCTCTTCTCCCGCTACCCCACCCCCGAGGACCTGGCCGCGGCCAACCCCGAGGAGGTCGAGGAGCTGATCCGCCCGACCGGCTTCTTCCGCGCCAAGACACGGTCGATCATGGGCCTGTCGGCGGCGCTGCGCGACGACTTCGGCGGCGAGGTCCCCGGCCGCCTCGAGGACCTGGTCAAGCTGCCAGGTGTGGGCCGCAAGACCGCCTTCGTCGTGTTGGGCAACGCCTTCGGCGTCCCCGGCATCACTGTGGACACGCACTTCGGCCGCCTGGTGCGCCGCTGGAAGTGGACCGAGGAGACCGACCCGGACAAGGTCGAGACCGTCGTCGGCGGGCTGTTCCCGAAGAGCGACTGGACGATGCTCTCGCACCGCGTGATCTTCCACGGCCGCCGCATCTGCCACGCCCGCAAGCCCGCCTGCGGCGCCTGCCCGATCGCCCCCCTCTGCCCTTCGTACGGAGAGGGCGAGACGGACCCCGACAAGGCAAGGAAGCTCCTGAAGTACGAGATGGGGGGCATGCCGGGCCAGCGGCTCAACCCCCCGCCGGGCTATCCGGGCAAGGCGGCACCGCCCCTGGGAGCCGCCGGGTGACCGGGCGGCCGGGAGCGCGCCCGGACGGTCCCCGGGACGAGGAACCATCAGCGGGCCGACAGGCGTTGTGCAGAGACGGACGGGGGTGCCGATGACGCACGCGAGCGGTACGCACACAGGCGAGAGCGACACGCACACAGGCGAGACGGACATGAGCGACGGCCACGACCAGGACCCGGCGCGCCCCCAGGGCCCCGCGACCGACCCCGCGCGCCGCAACGGCCACCACGCCCTCACCGCCGAGGGCCTGCTCTCCGCCGAAGGACTGCCCGCGTGGCTGACCCCCGTGCTGCGCGCCGTCGAGAGCGTCCGCCCCGACCAGCTCAGCCGCTTCCTGCCGCCGGCGAACGGCGCGGGCCGCCAGTCCGCCGTCCTCATCCTCTTCGGCGAGGGCGCCCAGGGCCCCGAGCTGCTGCTCATGGAGCGGGCCAGCTCGCTGCGCTCGCACGCGGGCCAGCCGTCGTTCCCCGGCGGCGCCCTCGACCCGGAGGACGGCGACCCGCGCGTGGCGGGCCCGCTGCGGGCCGCGCTGCGCGAGGCCGAGGAGGAGACCGGCCTCGACCCGAGCGGCGTGCAGCTCTTCGGCGTGCTGCCGAGCCTGTTCATCCCGGTGAGTGACTTCGTCGTGACGCCGGTGCTCGGCTGGTGGCGTGCGCCGAGCCCCGTCGGCGTGGTCGACCCGGCCGAGACGGCCCGGGTGTTCACGGTCCCCGTGTCCGATCTCACGGACCCGGCGAACCGCGCGACGACGGTCCACCCGAGCGGCCACAGCGGCCCGGCGTTCCTCGTCGAGTCCGCCCTGGTCTGGGGTTTTACGGCCGGGCTCATCGACCGACTGCTGCACTACGCGGGCTGGGAGCGCCCCTGGGACCGCGGCCGCGAGGTCCCGCTCGACTGGGGCTCATGACAAGGTTGCGGGGACCGGGCCGACCGGGGCTCGTGAGGGTGCGTACCGCTCGCGGGGCGGGCGCGAGGGCAGTGACGCGCGAAGACCGCGAGGCGAGGCGGGGAATGATGCGAGGCGAGGACTGAATTCCGTGAACGTGCTGGACATCCTGCTGCTGCTCGCCGCCGTGTGGTTCGCGATCGTCGGCTACCGCCAGGGTTTCGTGGTCGGCATCCTCTCGGTGATCGGCTTCCTCGGCGGCGGCCTCGTCGCGGTGTATCTGCTGCCGGTCATCTGGGACGCCTTCACCGACGAGGGCGCGCGGGTCAGCACGACCGCGGCCGTCGTCGCCGTGGTCGTCGTCATCGTCTGCGCCTCCGTAGGCCAGGCCTTCACCACCCACCTGGGCAACAAGCTGCGCCGGTACATCACCTGGCAGCCCGCAAGAGCCCTGGACGCCACCGGCGGCGCGCTGGTCAACGTCGTCGCCATGCTGCTCGTCGCCTGGCTGATCGGCTCCGCCCTCGCGGGCACCACGCTGCCGACGCTCGGCAAGGAGGTGCGCAACTCCACGGTGCTGCACGGGGTCTCCCGCACCCTGCCGAACAAGGCCGACACCTGGTTCGCGGACTTCTCCTCGGTCCTCGCGCAGAACGGCTTCCCGCAGGTCTTCAGCCCGTTCTCGAACGAGCCCATCAAGGACGTCGCGCCCCCGGACCCCAAGCTCGTGGGCAGCAAGGTCGCGGCCGACGCCAAGCGCTCCATCGTGAAGATCAGCGGTGACGCGCACAGCTGCGGCAAGGCCCTAGAAGGCACCGGCTTCGTGTTCGCCCCGCGCCGCGTGATGACCAACGCCCACGTCGTCGGCGGCGTCGACGAGCCCAAGGTGCAGATAGGGGGCGAGGCCGAGAAGTACGACGCCAAGGTCGTGCTCTACGACTGGGAGCGCGACATCGCCGTCCTCGACGTGCCGACGCTGCCCGCCCCGCCGCTGCAGTTCACCTCGCGCGACGCCCAGAGCGGCGACAGCGCGATCGTGGCGGGCTTCCCCGAGGACGGCCCCTACGACGTGCGCTCCGCGCGCGTGCGCGGCCGCATCACGGCCAAGGGCCCCGACATCTACCACCGGGGCACGGTCCGCCGCGATGTGTACTCGCTGTACGCCACGGTCCGCCAGGGCAACTCCGGCGGCCCGCTGCTCACCCCGGACGGCAAGGTCTACGGCGTGGTGTTCGCCAAGTCGCTCGACGACCCGGACACCGGATACGCCCTGACGGTGGACGAGGTGCGCGAGGACATCGAGCGCGGCCGCACCGCCAACCAGGAGGTCGACAGCCAGGGGTGCGCGCTCTAGGCGCGCCCCTGGAGGGATCCGCTGCGCGGGGGTGTGCGCGGGTGCGGGTCAGTCGCGGGTGTGCCGCAGCCGCGCGGACATCCAGCGGGCCCGGCGGCGAAGAATGCGGGGGATGCCGATGGCCTCGGCGGAAGCCGCGTCACCGGGGTGTCCCGGATCGTGCGGGCCGCCCCTCTCGTGGCCGTTCACCACGGTGGCCGTCCGGCGCTTGCGTGCTACGTCACTGTAGTCGTGCGTCCAGCCCATACCCGGACGTGTGCCCGTGCCTCAAGGTCGGTAACCGCGCCCAAGGGCCTCAATTGGCCTATGCGGCAGGCAATTGGCGTTCGTAGGACAGTAGTTCCCTGTGGGGGTGACGAACCGTGACGAACGGTTGACCGGTCCGGTGGTGGAATGCGTGCCGCCGGTCCGGCGCGGACCCGCGTGCTACCGGTCCGGCTCGGGGTCCTTCAGCCACGCCACCAGTTCGTTGGAGAACGCCACCGGGTCCTCCTCGTGCGGGAAGTGCCCGAGGCCGTCGAACAGCCGCCAGCGGTAGGGCGCTTCGACGTACTCGCCGGAGCCCGCCGCGCTGCGGGTGCGCATCACCGGGTCCAGGGAGCCGTGCAGATGCAGCGTCGGCACCCGCACCGGCCGCTTCATGCGCCGGTTGAACTGGATCCCGTCGGGCCGGGCGAGGGAGCGCACCATCCAGCGGTACGGCTCGATCGAGCAGTGCGCCGTCGAGGGGATGCACATGGCGCGGCGGTACGTCTCCACGGCCTCGTCGTCCGGCAGGCTCGGCCCCGACCAGTCCCGGATCAGACGCCCCACCAGGGCCCCGTCGTCCGCGACCAGCTGACGCTCCGGCAGCCACGGCCGCTGGAAGCCCCACACGTACGACCCGGCCGCCGTCTGCTTGTGGTCCCGCAGCATCGCCGAGCGCCAGCGCCGCGGGTGCGGCATCGAGGAGACGGCGAGGCGGCGCACCAGCTTGGGCCGCATCACGGCGGCCGTCCAGGCGAGGTACCCGCCCAGGTCGTGCCCGACGAGCGCGGCGTCGGGCTCGCCGAGGGACCGTACGACGCCCGTGATGTCCAGGGCGAGGTTCGCGGGGTCGTAGCCGCGCGGGGTGCGGTCGCTGCCGCCGACCCCGCGCAGGTCCATCGCCACCGCCCGGAAGCCCGCGTCGGCGAGCGCGACGAGCTGGTGCCGCCAGGCCCACCAGAACTGCGGGAAGCCGTGCAGGAGCAGCACCAGCGGGCCCTCACCGGCCTCCGCGATGTGGAAGCGGGCGCCGTTGGCTGCGACGTCCCGGTGCGTCCAGGGGCCCTCGATCCGTACGGTCGAGGGGGTCGGCGCGGTGGTCCTGTCCGGGGGTGGGCCTTGGTCCGTCATGTGGTCGAGCGTGCCACAGCGTCGGCCCGCTCACCGGACTCCAGCGCAAGGGTGCCCGCAGGGGCCACGGGGCGGGGATGCGGCTTGACGTTCCCGAGGACGGCGGCGGTCTCCTTGGCGGCGGCCGCGGCCTTCTGGGGGCCCTTGCCCTTCGCGGCCTTCTTCGCGTAGATCACGCCGATCCACGCGAGGATGCCGGCCACCAGGACATTCGCCGCGAACGAGAGCACGAAGCAGATGGCCATGTTCCACCCGCTCCAGGTGCGGATGCCGTAGGCCAGGGCGAAGCTCAGCATCGGCAGCGAGAAGATGAGGACGGCAATGGCCGCGATGAACGCGGCACTGCCGATCGCACCGCGCTTGACGTCCTGCGTCAGCTGGGCCTTGACCAGCGCGATCTCGTCGTGCACGAGCTCCGACATCTCTTTGCTCGCCGCGGAGACGAGCTGGCCGAGGCTGCGTTCGGTGCCGACGGGACCGTCGGGTGCGCTCATCGCTTGCTCCTCATTCCTCTGAATTTCTCTGACTTCTGCTGTGCCTTCTGGTCAGATCAGATCATGCCGGACCATCGTGCGTGTCGCTCGATCCGGCTGACAGTCGAGCAAGTCTGCGGTGCTCGGCGGCCTTCTTGTCGTAGATCTCCGCCATCCGCAGGTGGTAGTCCGGATTGTCCTGTTCGTAGATGTCGGGGATGCCGTCGAGGTCGTCGTCGCGCTCCTCGTCCTCCCACAGCTTGCGGTACTTGCGGTTGCGGACCTTCAGCAGGACGCCGGAGACCACGGCCGCTATCAGCGAGCCGATCAGCACGGCGGCCTTGATCTCGTCGGTGAGCAACGGATCCTCGCTGAAGGCGAGTTCCCCGATGAGCAGCGAGACAGTGAAGCCGATTCCGGCGAGCGAGGCCACTGCGAACACATCGGGCCAGGCCAGGTCCTCGTTCAGCTCGGCCTTGGTGAAGCGGGCGGCGAGCCACGTACCGCCGAAGATGCCGAGGGTCTTGCCGACGACGAGGCCGAGCACCACGCCGAGGGTCTCCGGCTTGGTGAAGACGTCGCCGAGCGCCCCGCCGGACACCGCGACACCGGCGCTGAACAGCGCGAACAGCGGCACGGCGAGGCCCGCCGAGAGGGGGCGTACCAGATGCTCGATGTGCTCACCGGGGGAGTGCGGCTCGCCCTCCTCCTTGTGGCAGCGCAGCATCAGGCCCATGGCGACACCGGCGATGGTGGCGTGGACGCCGCTGTTGTACATCAGGCCCCAGATGACCAGGGCCAGCGGAACGTAGACGTACCAGCCGCGCACGCCCTTGCGGAGCAGCAGCCAGAAGACCGCGAGGCCGAGGACCGCGCCGCCGAGCGCCGCGAAGTTCAGGTCGCTGGTGAAGAAGATCGCGATGATCATGATCGCGAAGAGGTCGTCGACGACGGCGAGGGTCAGCAGGAAGGCCCGCAGCGCCGACGGCAGCGAGGTGCCGATGACCGCGAGGACGGCGAGGGCGAAGGCGATGTCGGTCGCGGTCGGCACGGCCCAGCCGTCGGTGGCGCCGCCGCCGACGACGTTCACCACCGTGTAGACGAGGGCGGGCACCGCCATGCCGCAGATCGCGGCGATCACGGGCAGCGCGGCGGCCTTGGGCTCGCGCAGGTCGCCGGCGACCAGCTCGCGCTTGAGCTCGATCCCGGCGACGAAGAAGAAGACGGCGAGCAGCCCGTCGGCCGCCCAGTGCTGTATGGACAGGTCGAGGCCGAGCGAAGCGGGTCCGAGGTGGAAGTCCCTGACGCTCTCGTAGCTCTCCTTGATCGGGGTGTTCGCCCAGATCAGTGCCGTGATGGCGGCGATGAGCAGGAGTACGCCACCGACCGTCTCGGTGCGCAGCGCCTCCGCGACGAAGTTCCGCTCGGGCAGGGAGAGGCGTCCGAGTACTTTGCGGTTGCTGCTGGTGGGCGCGGCCACGGGAGTCGACCTCCGGTCGGTAGGCAGGGCTGAGCACATGCCGACCAGACTTCCCGGCGCACCTAGGTGTTTCTTGTCGCGTTGTTGACGTTGATCCTTAGCTTACCTAACCGTGCGCGCGGACTTATCCGGCGAAAATCACCTTAAGCACAAAAGAGGCACCCGGCGCGGGTGGCGCTGGGTGCCTCTCGGTGGCTCTCGGTGCCTCTCACAGGGGGGCGACCCCCCCCCCGGGGGGGCTCAGTCCTCGCTGGGCGCAGCCGGCAGCTTGGACTGGATCAGGTCCATCACGGACGAGTCCGTGAGCGTGGTCACGTCACCGAGCTGGCGGTTCTCCGCGACGTCCCGGAGGAGCCGCCGCATGATCTTCCCGGACCGCGTCTTCGGCAGCTCCGCCACCGGCAGGATCCGCTTGGGCTTGGCGATGGGGCCGAGCGTCGTCCCCACGTGATTGCGCAGCTGACCCACCAGCTCCGCGTCCTCCGCGTTCGCCGTGCCCCGCAGGATCACGAAGGCGACGATGGCCTGGCCCGTCGTCTCGTCCGCGGCGCCGACGACGGCGGCCTCCGCGACGGACGGGTGCGACACGAGCGCCGACTCGACCTCGGTGGTGGAGATGTTGTGCCCGGAGACGAGCATCACGTCGTCCACCCGGCCGAGCAGCCAGATGTCCCCGTCGTCGTCCTTCTTCGCGCCGTCCCCGGCGAAGTACTTGCCCTCGAAGCGCGACCAGTACGTGTCGATGAACCGCTGGTCGTCACCCCAGATGGTGCGCAGCATCGACGGCCACGGCTCGGTGAGCACCAGATAGCCACCGCCGCCGTCCGGCACCTCGTTCGCCTCGTCGTCCACGACGGTCGCCGCGATGCCCGGCAGCGCCCGCTGCGCGGAGCCCGGCTTGGTCTCGGTCACGCCGGGCAGCGGCGAGATCATCATGGCGCCGGTCTCGGTCTGCCACCAGGTGTCCACGATCGGGCAGCTGTCGGCGCCGATGTGCTTGCGGTACCAGATCCACGCCTCGGGGTTGATCGGCTCGCCCACCGACCCGAGCACCCGCAGGCTGCTGAGGTCGAACTTGGCGGGGATGTCGTCGCCCCACTTCATGAACGTACGGATCGCCGTCGGCGCCGTGTACAGGATCGTGACGCCGTACTTCTGCACGATCTCCCAGAACCGGCCCTGGTGCGGGGTGTCCGGCGTGCCCTCGTAGATCACCTGGGTCGCGCCGTTCGAGAGCGGGCCGTAGGTGATGTACGAGTGTCCGGTGACCCAGCCGATGTCGGCCGTGCACCAGTAGACGTCGGTCTCCGGCTTGAGGTCGAAGACCGCGTTGTGGGTGTACGACGTCTGCGTCAGATAGCCGCCGGACGTGTGCAGGATGCCCTTCGGCTTCCCCGTCGTCCCGGAGGTGTAGAGGATGAACAGCGGCTGCTCGGCGTCGAACGCCTCGGGCGTGTGCTCCGGCGACTGCTTGCCGACGACGTCGTGCCACCACAGGTCGCGGCCCTCGGTCCAGGCCACGTCCTGCTTGGTGCGCTGGACGACGAGCACCTTCTCGACGCCCTCCACGCGGCCGACGGCCTCGTCGACCGCGGGCTTGAGCGCGGACGGCTTGCCCCGGCGGTAGCCGCCGTCGGCGGTGATGACGAGCTTGGCGTCGGCGTCCTTGATGCGTGCGGCGATGGCGTCGGCGGAGAAGCCGCCGAACACCACGGAGTGCGCGGCGCCGATGCGGGCGCACGCCAGCATCGCCACGACCGCCTCGGGGATCATCGGCAGGTAGACCGCGACCCGGTCCCCCGCCGTGATCCCCAGCTCGGTCAGGGCGTTGGCCGCGCGGCTGACCTCGTCCTTCAGCTCCGCGTAGGTGAGGGACCGGCTGTCGCCGGGCTCACCCTCGAAGTGGATGGCCACGCGGTCGCCGTTGCCCGCTTCGACGTGGCGGTCGACGCAGTTGTACGCGACGTTGAGCTTGCCGTCGGCGAACCACTTCGCGAACGGCGGGTTCGACCAGTCGAGCGTCTCGGTCGGTTCGGTGGCCCAGGTCAGCCGGCGGGCCTGCTCGGCCCAGAAGCCGAGCCTGTCAGCCTTGGCCTGTTCATACGCCTCCGCCTTTACGTTGGCGTGCGCCGCCAGCTCGGCCGGTGGCGCGAACCTGCGGTCCTCCTTGAGCAGGTTGGCCAGGCTTTCGTTGCTCACGACATCTCCCTTTCCCAGGGTGTCCGTTGTGTCCCAGACCACAGCTCATCAGACACTCGGCCCTGGTGACAAGGGCTTGCCGAAAATTGGTTTAGACCTCTACCGGGTGAGCGGGTGGCACCTGGCTGAACACCTCGTCAGGTGCCTGCCCCGCGCGCGTCGTCTCACCCGCCTCTCTCCCTCCCTCCTCCTCCGCCACGCCTTCGGCCAGCAGATATGCCTGGGCCTCGCCCACGTGGAAGTACATCCCGTGCAGTTCCAGGCTCCCTTCGGCGAGCCGCCTTGCGACCGCCTCGTGGGCCCGCAGGTGCTCCAACTGCTGGACGACGTTGGTGAGGCAGAGCTGCTCGACGGCGTCGGCGGGGGCGCGGCCCGCGAGGCGGGGCATTCCGCGCAGGGTCTGGTCGGCGGCGTCGAGGGGGTGGTCGGCGGTGCGGAGGGTCTGGTCGGCGGGGCCGAGGGGGTGGTCGGTCGCCTCCGCGGTCTGCTCCGCCATCCGCTCCAGGCTCGGCAGGCCGTGCCGCAGCCAGCGCTTCAGCGGCGTCTGCGCCCCGGTCGGCGGCGTGTTCAGGAGGGCCTGCATGGCTCCGCAGCCCGAATGCCCGCACACGGTGATGGACTTGACCTTCAGCACGTCCACCGCGTACTCGATCGCGGCGGCCACCGAGTCGTCGCCGCTCTCGGCGCCGGGCAGCGGCACCAGATTGCCGACGTTGCGGACGACGAAGAGGTCGCCGGGGCCGCTCGACGTGATCATCGACGTGACGACGCGGGAGTCGGCGCACGTCAGGAAGAGCTGCGCGGGCCGCTGTCCCTCGCGCGCGAGGCGGGCCAGCTCGCCCCGCACCCGCGGCGCCGTGTTCTGCTGGAACGCGCTGATTCCCTTGGCCAGTTGGTGCTGTTCGGGGCGGTCGGTGCGCGGGGGTTCCTGCGGGGTGTCGCACTGGTGGTTGCGCCAGGGCGTCCAGGGGCGGCAGCCGCAGTGGGCGGTGGCTGCGGGCTCCGTGATGCGCTGGCCGCCGCGGCCGGTGACCTCGGCGCTGCCGCCCTGCGCGGCGTGCGCGTCGAGCCAGCTGTGCAGCGACTCGTACGCCGCGTGGTCCATGAAGGAGCCGTCCAGCTCCACGACGGCGTGGGCCCGCTGCGGGATGTGGTGCAGGCAGCGGCTCAGCCGGGGCACCGCGAGGAACGTCAACTGGCCCCGCACGTGCACATGGTGCACGCCTTCCGAGTCCTCCTCGCAGGTGATGCGGGTGCGGGCGAGGCGGTGCAGGGCGACGGCCACCGCCACGGCGACGCCCATGGCCACGCCTTCCAGGACGCCGAGGAACACCACGGCCAGGGTGGTGGCCGCGTACACGAGCACTTCGCGGTGGCGGGTGACCGTGCGGATGTGGTTGATGCTGACCATCTGGGCGCCGACGACCATGACGAGCGCGGCCAGGGAGGCGAGCGGGATCATCTCCAGGACCGGCACGAGCAGCAGCGATGCCGCTACTACCCAAACGCCGTGCAGCATCGAGGAGTTCCTGCTGACGGCACCGGCGCGCACATTTGCCACGCTGCGCACGGCGACGCCCGCGATGGGCAGTCCGCCGAGCGCTCCGGACACCATGTTCGCCATGCCCTGGCCGCGCAGCTCGCGGTCGAGGTCGGAGCGGCCCACGAGTTCCTCGGCGCCGGTGCGCTTGGCCGTGAGCTTGTCGATGGCGACCGCGCCGAGCAGCGACTGCACGCCGCACACCAGCGTGACCGTGAGCACGGCGGCGACCAGGCCGAGCGCGGGGCCTTCGGGCAGTCCGGCGAGGGCGTGGGTGCGCCAGGAGGGCAGGTCGACCTTGGCGACGGTCAGCGCGGCGAGGCCGGAGAGCGCGGTGGCCGCCGTGACGGCGACGAGGGGTGCGGGGACGGCCCGTGCGGCGCGTCCGGCGCGGCCGGGGATGCGGGGCCACAGGACCAGCACGCCGAGGGTGAGCGCGCTGACGGACAGCGCGGCCGGGTGCAGGTCGGCCAACTGGGCGGGCAGCGCCCCGAGGTTGGCGGTGACGGAGCTCTGGGGGGTGCCGCCGAGCACGATGTGCAGTTGGGCGGCGGCGATGGTGACGCCGATTCCGGCGAGCATGCCGTGCACGACGGCGGGGCTCACGGCGAGCGCTGTGCGGGCCACGCGCAGGCAGCCGAGGCCGATCTGGGCGAGTCCGGCGAGGACGGTGATGGCGCAGGTCGTCCGCCAGCCGTAGCGCTGGATGAGGTCGGCGGTGACGACGGTCAGTCCGGCTGCGGGGCCGCTGACCTGGAGCGGGGCGCCGCCGAAGCGTCCGGCGACGAGGCCGCCGACGGCGGCGGCGACGAGGCCCGCCTGGAGCGGGGCGCCGGTGGCGAGGGCGATGCCCAGGGACAGCGGCAGGGCGATCAGGAAGACGGCGATGGACGCGGACACGTCGGCGCCGGCGATGCGGAACTTCTTGCGGGGCGGCGGCGCGTGGGGCTGCTGGGGGCGTGGGCCGTGCGCCGAGTCGGCGGCGCTTGTGGGGACGCAGGCAGACATGTTTCCCGTCTCCTCCGGGGCGGCGCGGTCGCGGAACAGGGGGTCCTCCGGCGGGGCCGGAGGGCGGGTCGCGGCCGTGGGTCACGGCGTTGCAGCGGCGGGATATCTCAACTCTCGGTAAACGAATCGTAATGCAGCGTAAAGGTCTTAGCCGGATCATCAGGGCATATGGGGTAAGTGATCACTCTAACGAGTGAATAAAAATACTGATCGGCTTGTCGGAATCCGCCACTCGAGCCCCCGTGCGAAGTTGCTGCCGTTCTGTCCCGACTTGCACGGAAGAAGGTGGGCGGAGATGGCCGCCAACCCAAGCACGCGCGCGGGGGTGCGGCGGACGGCCGCGGGCCTCGCCGCGCTCATGGTCTGCACGGCGGCCCTGGCCGGGTGCGCCGACGACTCGTCCGGCACGAAGGAGGGAGCGCCCGGGGCCGCGCATGGCGCGAAGAAGCCCGCCGGTGCCCCGGCGCCCAAGGCCGCGGTGCGCCTGATCGGCGACGGCTCGACCGCGTTCACCGGTCAGCAGCCGCTGCTCCCCAGACCCGAGCGCCTGAAACCGGGCCAGAAGCCCCCGCAGTTCGTGGTGTTCTCCTGGGACGGCGCGGGCGAGGACGGCCAGAAGCTGTTCTCCCACTTCCGCAAGGTCGCCAAGCGCAACAACGCCACGATGACGTACTTCCTCAGCGGTGTGTACATGCTCCCCGAGGAGAAGCGCAGGCTCTACAAGCCGCCGCAGCATCTCGCCGGCAGCTCGGACATCGGCTTCAACGACCGCGCGGGGATCAAGGACACCGTGGACCAGCTCCGCGGCGCCTGGCTCGAGGGCAATGAGATCGGCACCCACTTCAACGGCCACTTCTGCGGCACCGGCCGCGGCGTCGGCGAGTGGTCCGTCGCCGACTGGAAGAGCGAGATCAACCAGGCCAAGTCCTTCGTGAAGGCCTGGAAGACCAACACCGGCATGGGGAAGGCGCAGCCGCTGCCCTTCGACTACGACCGCGAGCTCATCGGCGCCCGCACGCCCTGCCTCGAAGGCCGCACCAACTTCATGCGCGCGGCCCGCGACCTCGGCTTCCGCTACGACACCAGCGGTGTGAACAACCAGCTCTGGCCCAAGAAGAAGGAGGGCCTGTGGGACCTGTCGATGCAGCTCGTCCCGGTCCCCGGGCGCGGCTTCGAGACGCTCACCATGGACTACAACTTCATGGTGAACCAGTCAGGTTCGACCTCCAACGGTGACCCGGACAAGCACGAGTATTGGGGCGACCAGATGCGGGACGGCCTGATCAAGGGCTTCGACCGCGCCTATCACGGCAACCGCGCCCCCTTGATCATCGGCAACCACTTCGAGTCGTGGAACGGCGGCACGTACATGCGCGCCATCGAGGAGACGATCGAGCGCGTCTGCACCAAGCGCGAGGTGCGCTGTGTGTCCTTCCGGCAGCTCGCCGACTGGCTGGACGCGCAGGACCCGCAGGTGCTCGGCAAGCTGACCCGGCTCGGCGTCGGCAAGACCCCGAAGGAGGGCTGGCCCGCCTTCCTGTCCGCCCGGCCCGCCCCGGCACCCAAGGGCGTTCCGGGCGCGGAGCCGGCCAAGCGGTAGCCCGTCCCGGCCGGTGGCGGCCACCGCCCGGCGCGGGTGGTGGCCGGGCCGGGCCGGGCAGTGGCTGGGCCGGGTGGTGGCTGGGCCGGGCTAGGCCGTGGCCGGCGCGTGCTCCCGCAGGACGAAGTCGGGGTCGACCTGGGCGGCCAGGTCGACCCCGGTCCGCTCGTTGCCCCAACTCTGGGCGTTCTTCAGGTGGAAGTGGACCATCTGGCGGGTGTAGCGCTCCCAGTCGCGGCGGTCGTAGGCGGAGTCGGCCGCTGCCTGGAGCGTCTTCAGGGCCAAGTGGTTGTGCTCCTCCAGGAGTTCGAACCGGGGCGGACGGCCCTTCTCCATGGAGCGCACCCAGTCGGAGTGCCCGACGGTCACCAGGAGGTCGTCGCCGACCTGCTCGCGCAGGAAGTCGATGTCGTCCTGGCCCTGGACCTTGTTGCCGACGACCTTGAGGGTGACGCCGAAGTCGTGTGCGTACTCCTTGTACTGGCGATAGACGGAGACCCCCTTCCGGGTCGGCTCTGCGACGAGGAACGTCATGTCGAAGCGGGTGAACATCCCGGAGGCGAAGGAGTCGGAGCCCGCGGTCATGTCGACCACCGCGTACTCGTCGCGGCCGTCGACCAGGTGGTTCAGGAGCAGTTCGACCGCTCCCGTCTTGGAGTGGTAGCAGGCGACACCGAGGTCGGCTTCGGTGAACTGCCCGGTGACCATCAAACGCACGGCGCCGCCGTCGAGTTCCACGGCCCGCGCACACGCCTCGTACACCGGGTTGTCCTCGCAGACCCGAAGGAGTCGCGAGCCGTCGCCGGGCGGGGTCGTCTTGATCATCTTCTCGGCGCTGGCGATGCGCGGATTGGTGCCGCGCAGATAGTCCTTGATCAGCGGCAGTCGGCCGCCCATCGCGGGCAGCCCGGCGGCCTGCTCCTCGTCGAGGCCGAGGGCGGCGCCCAGGTGCTGGTTGATGTCGGCGTCCACCGCGATGACCGGCGCGCCGGTGGCGGCGAGGTGTCGGATGAAGAGCGAGGACAGCGTGGTCTTGCCGCTGCCGCCCTTCCCCACGAAAGCGATCTTCATGTTCATGTAGCGTAGCCGCGCGCCCTGGCGCCGGGCCCTGTTCGCCTCAGGAGGGGCCGGATCGCGTGAAGAAGACCACTCCTTCGTGGCGGGCGGGCCCCTGGTGCGTAGGGTCGTACTCATGAGTACGAAAGCCGATCCGCTGGCGGCTCTGGGCACGCTGCCCGGTGTCGCCGACTCCGTGGACTCCGTGCGCAAGGCCGTGGACCGGGTGTACGGCCACCGGGTCATGCGCCGCCGCAGCAACGAGGTCACCGCCGAGGCCGCGCTGCGCGGCGCGCGCGGGTCCGCGGCGCTGTCCGGCGCCGAGTGGGCCCTGGAGGAGGTGCGCAGGCGCACCGACTTCGGCGGCGAGGGCGACGCGCGCGTGATGGGCGCCGCGCTGCGGCTGACCGCCGAGGCGGGGCAGCTCCTGTCCATCTGGAGGCAGTCGCCGATGCGGGTCCTCGCGCGGCTGCACCTGGTCGCCGCGGCCGACGCCGACGAGGCCGCGGGCCGTCCGCGGCTCGCCGGTGAACCGGTCGACGAGCCGTTGATCGAGCTGGAGTTGCCGGACGCGCACGAGGTGGCGGGGCGGCTCGAAGGCCTCGCGCAGCTGATCATCGCGGGCGGCTCGGCGCCGGCCCTGGTGACGGCGGCCGTGGTGCACGGCGAACTCGCGGCGCTGCGGCCCTTCGGCTCGTGCAACGGCCTGGTGGCGCGCGCGGCCGAGCGCATCGTCCTGGTGGGCAGCGGCCTCGACCCGAAGTCCATCTGCCCGGCCGAGGCGGGCCACGCGGAGCTGGGGCGCGCCGCCTATGTGGGCGCCCTGGAGGCGTACGTGTCCGGCACTCCGGAGGGGATGGCCGCCTGGATCGCTCACTGCGGCAAGGCGGTTGAGCTGGGCGTCAGGGAGTCGACGGCGGTGTGCGAGGCGCTGCAGCGCGGGGCGGCGTAGCCAGGACCTTCACGGGGCCCTGAGCTTCGAGAGGCCCTGAGCAAGGATGCGGCGGTACGAGAATTCGTACCGCCGCTGGCATGTCCACCGGGTTACCAAGCGTCCTCGAAAATTTGCCCATCAGGTCGGGAACTTTGCCCGTCACCTGGTGCGGCTGGCCCGTAATCGACGGGTCGACGTCGCGTGGGTGCTCGATGACCATGCTTCGGTCCGTGGGGCCAAACAATGCGGTTAAAGGTAATCCTCTCGGATGTCCTTGGTCTCGCGGGCCGTTGACTCCTTTGTACTCCTGTCCTGGAGGAAGCGGAAGCCCTGGCTGCACTTCTTTACTTTTAGGTTCAAACAAGGGTGAAACGGGCGCAGGGTTCCGGCCGCCCCTCGCGGCACACCCGAGCGCGGGGGCGCGCGCCCCCGTCGTGCGAGGTCAGCCCGCCGCCGCGCGCCGTCGGCTGGCGAACCACACGAGGCCCGCGGTGGCCGCCGCGGCGCCGACCGCGGCCGCCGCGACGAGCGCGGGACGGCGGGGTGCGGGCAGTCGCTGCTTGAGCCGCACAGGGCGGTGGAAATCGAGAATCGGCCACCCGCGCGCGAGGGCCTCACGGCGCAGCGCCCGGTCCGGGTTGACGGCGTAGGGGTGGCCGACGGACTCGAGCATGGGCACGTCCGTGGCCGAGTCGCTGTAGGCGAAGCAGCGCTCCAGGTCGTACCCCTCGGACTCGGCGAGCTCCCGGATCGCCTCCGCTTTGGTGGGTCCGTACGCGTAGTACTCCACCTCGCCCGTGAAGCAGCCGTCGTCGCCGACCACCATCCGCGTGGCCACCACCCGGTCCGCGCCCAGGAGTTCGCCGATCGGCTCGACCACCTCGGCGCCCGACGTGGAGACGATGACGACGTCGCGGCCCGCGGTGTGGTGCTCCTCGATGAGGGAGGCCGCCTCGTCGTAGATGATCGGGTCGATCAGGTCGTGCAGGGTCTCCGCGACGATCTCCTTGACCTGCTCCACGTTCCAGCCGCGGCAGAGCGAGGACAGGTACGCGCGCATGCGTTCCATCTGGTCGTGGTCGGCCCCGCCGGCGAGGAACACGAACTGGGCATATGCGGTCCGCAGTACCGCCCTGCGGTTGATCAGACCGCCTTGGTAGAACGACTTGCTGAAGGTGAGCGTGCTCGACTTCGCAATGACCGTCTTGTCCAGGTCAAAGAACGCGGCTGTGCGGGGGGACGAGTGGTTTTCCACGAGGTTGAGCATAGGCGCCCACCATTCGGCGTAAGCTGAGGCGCGTGGGTTTGCCTGAGAAGGCTCTCGGGTACACCATGGAAGTCACGGATCGTTCGCGACCGTGCTAACCCGGTCTGGCTCCTCCCCCCCCCCCGAGTCGGACCGAGGGGACGACCCCCGCTCTCCCCCCCGGCGGGGGTCGTCGCATGTCCGGGTGGGTTTTTGAGCCCCTTTCCTGATCTTTTCCGATCGTCGTGATGCCGTGCGCGTCGAAGCGACGTCGATGTCGCGCGCCCGCGATCCGTCACTGTGTGTAGCCGTGAGGCTGCGCTGTGGAAGGCGCCGGGGGCGTCACCGGTATGGGTGAAGGAGTTATTCACAGCCAACGTCTTCTCCACAGTTATTGACCAAGATCCACATGATTTCCGGGATCGCCGCACGCTTGATTCCGTTCGTGAAGTTCTTGGCCGGATTCCATTGGCCGGTCTTCGCGGACGCGGATCCGGATGCGCACACACGCGCATTCGAAGGACTTGCAGCGAGAGGGGGCCGGAAGATCATGGCTGGAGTCATTGCGTACGACACACCGCCGACGTCCGAAGGGCGCGCCGGTGGACCATTGATCGTCACGGAGGACGTGGACCTGCTGGACGACCTGCTGCGGCTGTGCGCCGCGGCGGGAGCGCGGCCCGAGGTGCACCACGGCGTGCCCGAGCGCGGCGGCGGATGGGAGTCCGCCCCGCTCGTCCTCGTGGGGGACGACGCGGCCGACCGGGTGCGCGGCGCCGCACGCCGGCGCGGGGTCGTGCTCGTGGGGCGCGACCAGGACGACTCGGGCGTGTGGCGGCGGGCCGTGGAGATCGGCGCGGACGACGTGCTCGTCCTGCCCGACGGCGAGCGGTGGCTGGTGGACCGCATCGCCGACGTGGCCGAGGGCGTCGGACGGCCCGCGCTGACCGTCGGCCTCATCGGCGGCCGCGGCGGCGCCGGGGCCTCCACACTCGCCTGCGCCCTCGCCGTCACCGCGGCGCGCGCCGGACGGCGCACCATGCTGGTCGACGCCGACCCGCTGGGCGGCGGGCTCGACGTGATGCTCGGCGGGGAGACCGCCGAAGGGCTGCGCTGGCCCGCCTTCGCGCAGTCCCGCGGCCGGGTCGGCGGCGGCGCCCTGGAGGAGTCCCTGCCCGCCCTGCACGACCTGCGCGTCCTCAGCTGGGACCGCGGCGACACGGTGGCGATCGCCCCGGAGGCCGTCCGGGCCGTCCTGGCCGCCGCCCGCAGGCGCGGAGGCGTCGTGGTCGTCGACCTGCCGCGCCGCGTGGACGAGTCGGTGGCGGAGGCGCTGGCGCAGCTGGACCTCGGCCTGCTGGTGGTCCCGGCGGAGCTGCGCGCGGTGGCCGGGGCCCGGCGGGTCACGTCGGCCGTGAGCATGGTGCTGCGGGACCTGCGGCTCGTCACCACCCCCGGACCGCCCGGCGGCGACGGCCTCGACGCGGACGAGGTGGCCCGGCTGCTCGGACTGCCCCTGGTCGGCGAACTGCCCCGGGAGCACGGCCTCGGCACCGCGCGCGGCGGCGGACAGCCGCCCGGCGGCGCGGCCCGAGGGCCCCTGGCCCGGTTCTGTGCGGCCTTCTGGGAGCAGCTTCCGGCCCACGCGGGAGGGGGCGTATGACCGCCGTCGTGGGCGCCCGGATGCTGGACGGCGTCCGGCAGTGGCTCGCGGCGAACGGCACCGAGCCCACCCCGGCCCGGGTCGCCGAGGCCCTGCGGGCGCAGGGCCGGATCCTGGGAGACGCCGAAGTGCTCGGTGCGGCCGAGCAGTTGCGCTCGGAGCTGGTGGGCGCGGGCCCGCTGGAGCCGCTGCTCGCCGACCCCTCGGTGACCGACGTCCTGGTGTCCGCGCCGGACCGCGTCTGGGTGGACCGCGGCGGCGGCCTGGAGCTCACGCAGGTCTCCTTCCGTGACCCGGCGGCGGTGCGGCGCCTCGCCCAGCGGCTCGCGGCCGTGGCCGGGCGGCGCCTGGACGACGCCCGGCCGTGGGTCGACGCCCGCCTGCCGGACGGCACCCGGCTGCACGCGGTGCTGCCCCCGGTCGCCGTCGGCTCCGCGTGTCTGTCGCTGCGCGTGGTGCGGCCCCGCGCCTTCACCCTCGCCGAACTGGTCGCGGCCGGCACGGTGCCGCCCGGCGGCGAGCGGGTGCTGCGTCGCCTCCTCGACGCCCGCCTGTCGTACCTCGTCAGCGGCGGCACGGGCAGTGGCAAGACGACGCTCCTGAGCACCCTGCTCGGCCTCGTCGGACCGGGCGAGCGGATCGTGCTGGCCGAGGACTCCGCCGAGCTGCGCCCCGACCACCCGCACGTGGTGCGCCTGGAGTCCAGGCCCGCGAACCAGGAAGGGGCGGGCCGCGTCGGCCTCGACGACCTGGTGCGCCAGGCCCTGCGGATGCGCCCCGACCGGCTGGTGGTGGGCGAGGTGCGGGGCGCCGAGGTGGTGCACCTCCTGGCCGCGCTGAACACCGGCCACGAGGGCGGCTGCGGCACGGTGCACGCGAATGCCGCCGCCGACGTCCCGGCCCGCCTGGAGGCACTCGGCACGGCCGCCGGGCTCGACCGGGCGGCCCTGCACAGCCAGTTGGCGGCGGCCCTGTCGGTGGTCCTCCATCTCGTACGGGACCGGGCGGGACGGCGCCGGATCGCCGAGGTGCAGGTCCTTGAGCGCGCCCCGTCGGGCCTGGTGGCCACGGTGCCCGCGCTGCGCTGGGGCGAGCGGGGCTTCGTCCGGGAGCGCGGCTGGCCGCGGCTGAGCGCCCTGTTCGCGGAGCGGGGAGCGGACACATGAGCGCGACGACGGCGTGCGGCGCCGCCCTGTGCGCGGGCGGGTCGGTGTGGCTGCTCGGCGGGCGGGTGCGGTCCCTCCGGGGGCTGCGGAGGGCGCGGTCCCTCCTCCTGGCCGGTGGTCCGGCGGCGGAGCCCCGGTGGCGGCGGGGGATCACGCGGGTACGAGGACGGCTCGGGCACGAGGTCTGGCTCCTGGTGGGCGGGGCGGCCGTCGGGCTCCTCGGGGAGTCCGTGCTGCCCCTGGTCGCGGGGGCGGTCGGGGTGCCCCTCGCGGGCCGGGTGCGCCGGGCCCGCGAGGCCGCCCGGGCACGGGATCGCAGGGCCGACGAGGTCATCGCCCTGTGCGGGACCCTCGCCGGTGAGGTGCGGGCGGGGCGGCAGCCCGGGCAGGCGCTGCGGACGGCCGCGGAGGTAGGCGCGCAGGCGGGTTCGGAGGCGGGCGGGAGCGTCGGCCGGGGGCTCGGTGGGGCGCGGGCCGGGGTGCTCGCGGCGGCGCGGTTCGGCGGGGACGTGCCCGGCGCGCTGCGCGGGGCCGCCCGGGCCCCGGCGCCGAAGGGCTCCTCGGACTCGCGGCGTGCTGGCGGGTCGCTGTGGACCGGGGCGCGGGCCTCGCCGCGGGGCTGGAGCGCCTGGAAGCGGCGCTGCGCGCGGAGCGGGACCAACGGGCCGACCTGCGCGCGCAGTTGGCGGGCGCCCGCTCGACGGCCCTGATGCTCGCCGGACTCCCCGTCCTTGGCCTGCTCCTTGGCGCCGCGCTCGGCGCCGAGCCGCTGCGGGTGCTCCTGCACACCGGGGCGGGCCTCGGCTGCCTGGTCGTGGGCGGGCTGTTCGAGGGCGCGGGCGTGTGGTGGGCGCTGCGGATCATGCGGAAGGCGGAGGGGCGATGACGGACGAGGTGGGCGTCGACGCCGGGGTTCTCCACAGCCTGGGGGCGGTGGTGTGGTCGGTGGCGGCCCTGGCGTGGCTGTTGCTGACCCTGGTGGCGGCACGGAGGGAACGGGCTGCGGGACACCGGGCCTCGGCGCTCCTGAGGGCCGGGGGAAGGCCGGGGCGGTCATGGGGTTGGGGGCGCGGCGAAGGGGACGAGGGAGCCGGCGGCCGTGCGTGGCTCCGGCTGTGGGGCGACGCGGAGTCCGGGCGGCGGGCGTTGGCGCGGAGATGGCTGACGGTGGCCGCGGTGGTCGGCGCGGGGTGGGCGCTGGTCGGGGGGATCGTGGGCTGCTTGGTGGGTGTGGCCGCGGGGTGCTGTGTCTGGCGGCTGCGGCCGGGTGCCGACCGGAAGGCCGAGGGCGAAGCCGCAGAAGCCGCTCGGCAGCTGCCCCTGGCGGCCGATCTGCTGGCGGCCTGCGTGGCGGCGGGGGCCGGGCCCGTGATGGCGGCGCAGGCCGTGGGCGAGTCCCTGGGAGGACCCGTCGGGGAACGGCTCGCCTGGGGAGCGGCGCAGGTCCGGCTCGGCGGCACACCGGCCGACGCGTGGCGGAGGGTCGGCGAGATACCGGGCGCGGACGCCCTGGCCCGCCTCCTGGACCGCACCGCCGAGTCCGGTTCGCCCGCCGCGGGACCCGTCGCCCGGTTCGCCGCGGACTGCCGGACCGAACAGGGACGCACGGCGACGGCCCGCGCCCGGCGCGCCGCGGTCCAGATGACGGCACCGGTGGGCCTGTGCTTCCTGCCCGCGTTCCTCGCGATCGGGGTGGCGCCGGTGGTGATCGGGCTGGCGGGGGGCTTGATGAGTGGGCAGTGAGGGGGACCTCCGGCCCGGTGTGCGGGTGGGGTTCTGGGGGCTTCCTGGGCGAAATGTCGTACGGGTGGCAGGACATCGGGGGCGAACGGCTCTCGAAAACCAGCTGTGAACAACCAGCTGTGAACAACAGACAGAGATTCCATGGGGGTTGAAATGTGGGGAAAGGTGCGCGCGCGGGCGCGGCTGTACGTGGCGCGACTGGCGCGGTGGATGCGGCGGGAGTGGCCGATGCGTTCTCTGAGGTCAGAGAGGTCAGAGAGGTCGGTGCGGCCGCTGGGGCGGATGCGGGGCGCCGCGCGGGACTCCGGAATGGTCACTTCCGAGTACGCCATGGGGATCATCGCGACCGTGGCGTTCGCCGGACTGCTCTTGAAGGTCGTGACGAGCGGACCGGTCAAGGCCGCCCTCCAGGCGGTGGTGGAGAGAGCACTGAATGTCCAGTTCTGAGCCCGGCGCCGGGTCCGATGTCGGGTCCGATGCCGAGTACGACGCTGGATCCGGCTCTGCATCGGGCTCCGGGTACCGGTCCGGGTGGCGCCGCGGCCGGAGTGACGGCGGGTACGTGACGGCGGAGGCGGCGGTGGTGCTGCCGACGCTGGTGCTCTTCACGATGGCGCTCGTGTGGGCCCTGCTGGCCGCGTCCGCGCAGATCCAGTGCGTGGACGCGGCCCGGGCGGGGGCCCGCGCGATGGCCCGCCAGGACCCGCAGGCCACGGCGGTCGCGGTGGCCCGGCAGGCGGCCCCGCGCGGCGCGAGCGTGGCGGTGAGCCGCGACGGCGACCTGGTCCGGGTGGAGGTCGTGGCGCGGTCGCCGGGGCCCCGGGCGCTCGGGCTCGGGCTGAGGCTGCGGGCGGAGGCCGTGGCGATGGCGGAGGAGACGGTGGGGGTGGGGGCGTGAGGAGGGGGTGTGCGGGTGGTCGGCGGCCGGGGCTTGGGCCCGGGGCTGTGCCTGGGTCGGGAGCCGCGTCCGGGTCGGGAGCCGTGCCCGGGCCGGGAGCCGCGTCCGGGTCGGGAGCCGCGTCCGGGTCGGGAGCCGCGTCTGGGTCGGAAGTTGGGCCTGGTCCCGGAGCCGGGCCTGGGGTGGGAGCTGCGTCCGGGTCGGGTGGGGTCAGTGGGGCCGTGGTGGCTGGGGACCGGGGTGCCGCGACGGTATGGACCGTGGTGGTGATGGCCGTGCTGTGCGCGGTCGCGGGGGTCGTCCTGGCGATGGGCCAGGTGACGGTGGCTCGTCATCGGGCGGGAGGCGCAGCCGACTTGGCGGCGCTTGCGGCGGCGGAGCACTGGAGCGAGGGGCGTGCGGGGGCGTGCGCGCGGGCCGAGAAGGTGGCGCGGGCACAGGACACACGGGTCGTGCGGTGCGCGGTGACGGGGGAGGTGTCGGACGTCACGGCGGCGGCGGAGTTCGGGCCGTTCGAGATGGAGGTCAGGTCGCGGGCGGGGCCTGCGGGGCCTGCAGGGTCGGTGAGGTTTACAGGGCTTGTGGGGTCTGGTGGACCAGTGGTGTCTGCGGGCTCCGTGCCGGGTGCGGGCGTTGCCGAGAGGGCGCCCGCCGTCAAGGGGGCGTCCGTCGCCGAGGCCGGGACGGCGCCTGTCGCCGAGAGGGCGCCCGCTCTCAAGGGCTCGCCCGTCGCCGGGAGCGGGCCTCCCGCCCCCGCCCGGGGGTCAGGCCGTGGGGGCGTCCTTCAGGAGCGTGGTGAGGAGACGGATCGCGCCGCGCTTGTGCAGCGGGTCGTTGCCGTTGCCGCACTTGGGGGACTGGATGCAGGAGGGGCAGCCGGCCTCGCACTCGCAGGAGGCGATGGCCTCGCGGGTGGCGGTGAGCCAGGTGCGGGCGGTGTGGAAGGCGCGCTCGGCGAATCCGGCGCCGCCGGGCTGGCCGTCGTACACGAAGACCGTCGGCAGCAGGGTGTCCGGGTGCAGGGGCACGGAGACGCCGCCGATGTCCCAGCGGTCGCAGGTGGCGAAGAGGGGCAGCATGCCGATGGAGGCGTGTTCGGCGGCGTGCAGGGCGCCGCCGAGGATCTCCGGATTGACGCGGGCGGCGTCGAGTTGGTCCTCGGTGACCGTCCACCACACCGCGCGGGTGCGCAGCGTGCGGGGCGGCAGGTCGAGCTTGGTCTCGCCGAGGACCTCGCCGGTGATGAGCTTGCGGCGCAGGAAGGAGACGACCTGGTTGGTGACCTCGACGGAGCCGTAGCAGAGGCGGCCGGGGCCCCAGGGGATCTCGGTGTCGGTGTCGAGGACGGAGATGGCGGTGGTGTCGCGGGCGGTGGTCGAGTACGGCGGGACGGCCTCCTCGACGAGGGCGACGGAGTCGTCCAGGTCCAGGCCGCGGACGAGATACGTACGGCCCTGGTGGAGGTGGACCGCGCCTTCGTGGACGGTCGTGTGCGCGGCGGAGGCGTCGACGGTGCCGAGGAGGCGGCCGGTGCCCTCCTCGACGACCTGCACGGGCCGGCCGCCCCCGCCACGGATGTCCGCGAGGTCGGCGGCGCGCTCGCGGCGGGTCCAGTGCCAGGCCTTCGTGCGGCGGCGCAGCAGCTTCGCGGCCTCCAGCTGGGGGAGCAGGTCCCCGGTGGCCGGGCCGAAGAGCTTGAAGTCGTCCTCGGTGAGGGGAAGTTCCGCGGCGGCGGCGCAGAGGTGGGGGGCGAG
Organism: Streptomyces sp. RK9; assembly: GCF_045070545.1. Lineage (NCBI taxonomy): Bacteria > Bacillati > Actinomycetota > Actinomycetes > Kitasatosporales > Streptomycetaceae > Streptomyces > Streptomyces sp. RK9. The sequence continues at coordinate 1,422,539 of NZ_CP173704.1, forward strand.
GACGTAGGGGTTGTCGGGGTCGAGGACGGTCGATTCGACGGGCTGGTCGAAGAGCGCCTCGGGGTGGTGGACGAGATAGGTGTCGAGCGGGTCGTCGCGGGCGACGAGGACCGCGAGCGCGCCCTGGCCGGAGCGTCCGGCGCGGCCCGCCTGCTGCCAGAGGGAGGCGCGGGTGCCGGGATAGCCGGCGATGACGACGGCGTCCAGGCCCGATACGTCGATGCCGAGTTCGAGGGCGGTGGTGGCGGCGAGGCCGAGGAGTTCGCCGGAGTGCAGGGCCTGTTCCAGGGCGCGGCGCTCCTCGGGGAGATAGCCGCCGCGGTAGGCGGCCACGCGGCGGACCAGGGAGCGGTCGACCTCGGCGAGGCGTTCCTGGGCGATGACGGAGATCAGTTCGGCGCCGCGCCGGGAGCGTACGAAGGCGACGGAGCGGATGCCCTGGACGGTCAGGTCGGTCAGGAGGTCGGCGGTCTCGGCGGTGGCGGTGCGGCGGACCGGGGCGCCCTTCTCGCCGTGGAGTTCGGTGAGCGGTGGCTCCCACAGGGCGAAGACGACCTCGCCGCGGGGAGAGGCGTCGTCGGCGACCTCGGTGACGGGGAGGCCGGTGAGGCGTTCGGCGGCCAGGGCCGGTTCGGCGGCCGTGGCGGAGGCGAGGAGGAAGACGGGGTCGGAGCCGTAGCGGGCGCACAAGCGGCGCAGGCGGCGCAGGACTTGGGCCACGTGGGAGCCGAAGACGCCACGGTAGGTGTGGCACTCGTCGATGACGACGTAGCGCAGGGCGCGCAGGAAGGAGGACCAGCGGGGGTGGGACGGGAGGATGCCGCGGTGCAGCATGTCGGGGTTGGTCAGGACGTAGTTGGCGTACTGGCGTACCCATTCGCGTTCCTCGACGGGGGTGTCGCCGTCGTAGACCGCGGGCCGCACGGCCGTGCCCAGCGGCGCGGCCAGGGTGCGCACGGCGCGGCGCTGGTCGGCGGCGAGGGCCTTGGTGGGGGCCAGGTACAGCGCGGTGGTGCCGCGGCCGTTCGGAGCCTCGGAGCCGTCGAGCAGCGCCGAGAGGACGGGTGTGAGATATGCCAATGACTTTCCGGACGCGGTGCCGGTCGCGACGACGACGGACTCGCCGTCAAGGGCGTGTTCGGCGGCCCGCGCCTGGTGGGCCCACGGGTGATCGATTCCGACCGACCGCACGGCGGCGACCACCTCGGCGCGGATGCGATCGGGCCAGACCGCATAACGGGCCGCACGTGGGGGCAGGTGCTCCGTATGAGTGACGCGCGCAGCCCGGCTCGGCCCCGTGGTCAGCCGGTCAAGGACCGACTGCGGGGAGACGCGGGCCGGGGTGTCCCGAGAGGGTCCTCCGGAGGGAGAAAAGTTGGCCATCGGCACCGAGTGTGTCACCGGCGGGATGGACAATGGTCCGAAGGCGTCGTGCGCGCCTGCCGGTAAGTGATTGAATGCCATCGCGGCTGGCGATCCGTCCCGAGGGCGTGGGCCGAGGTGTCCCGAGGGGCGACCGCTCGATAGCAAGGTGCTGGAGGATCCGTGGACCTGTCTCTGTCGACCCGTACCGTCGGCGATCGTACGGTCGTCGAGGTCGGTGGCGAAATCGATGTTTATACCGCGCCCAAGCTGCGCGAGCAGTTGGTCGAGTTGGTGAACGACGGCAGTTTCCATCTGGTCGTCGACATGGAGCGAGTGGACTTCCTCGACTCCACCGGACTCGGCGTGCTGGTCGGTGGCCTGAAGCGGGTGCGTGCCCATGAGGGCTCGCTGCGCCTGGTCTGCAACCAGGAGCGCATTCTCAAGATCTTCCGTATCACCGGTCTGACCAAGGTGTTCCCGATCCACACCTCGGTCGAGGAAGCGGTCGCCGCCACCGACTGAGCCGGTTGCCCGGCTGCGGCCGGGCGCCCCGGGACTCGTCCCGGGGCTTCCGGGCCGCTGGCCCGGAGTGGCAGTACGGCAGGGGGCCGGGCCGACGGCCGGGCCCCCTGACAGCACGCGTGTATGTCCGAGGGGGATGCATGGCCACCGTTGAACTCCGCTTCAGCGCGCTGCCCGAGCACGTCCGGACCGCCCGCTTGGTGGCGGCCGCGGTCGCGCGCAGGGCGGGTGTGGACGAGGCGGTCCTCGACGAGGTCAGGCTCGCCGTCGGCGAGGCCTGCACCCGTGCCGTCGGGCTGCATCAGGCCGCCGACATTCCCGCGCCCGTGCGGGTCGCCCTGGTCGAGGAGGAGAAGCAGTTCTCCATCGAGGTCGGGGATGAGGCTCCGCGTTCCGCGCCCGGGGAGCGGGCGCCCGGTGCTCCGCCCGGATCCGGGGAGGATCTGGAGGCCGAGGGCGAGGACGAGATGGGCCTCGCGGTCATCAGTGGGCTTGTGGACGACGTGGAAGTGACCGCCGGGGAGAACGGCGGGTCGATTCGGATGACCTGGCCCACGACGGCCTGACGGTCGGCTGTGGTGGCCTGACCTCGGTCGGGTCCGGGGCCGCCCCCCCCCGTGTACTTGCTGTGCCCCGGCTTGCCGCCGTGCGCTGTCGCGTCGGCCCGCGCCGGGGCTTTGCGCTTCCCCCACCCACCCCTCCCAGTGCTTCGCCCCCGGCCCCGTGGTTCGTATGGGGCTGCGCCCCTTGCCCCCCTGTCGGCGCTTCGCGCCTCGTCCTCAAACTCCCCCAAGCTCTTAAGGAGCAGGGGGTGCCCCCACGACGGGCTGGAGGATGGCGCCAGCGACCCGGAAGAGGCCAGGGGACGGGTCGGACCAGAGTTCGGGACGGGTGGGGCCAGAGCGTTGCGTGAGGCCGACGGTGTTCGGTTATCGGCGTGGGCGTTCGGAGTTTAAATTGTGTTACTAGTGATTCCGGACGTCAGGACTGCGGCGATCAAGAAGAGAAGTCGGCGTCAGTCGTGGCGTCAATGCTTTTGGGGCATTACCGCTTTCGGGGTCAATCCAGCGGCGCGATCATTTGCGGACACGCACTCCCGCGCCAATTCCGTTTGCGGCACACTGTTTTGATCAGGTCAGGCTCCCTACAATCCGTCCACATCTTGAGCTCAGCCCAAGCGTCAAGGAGGACGAATGGCGGGGCTTTCTACCCCTCATCAGCTTGACCACCCCTCAACCCTCGCAGCCGCGGTACTGACCGACGACAACCGGCTCATCGTGATGGTGATCGCGGCCGTCGCGGTCGCGGCGCTCGTGCTCGCCTGGATCCTGGTGCGCCAGGTCCTCGCGGCAGGCGAGGGCACCGACAGCATGAAGAAGATCGCGGCGGCGGTCCAGGAAGGCGCGAATGCCTATCTGGGACGTCAGATGCGCACCCTTGGCGTATTCGCCGTCGTGGTGTTCTTCCTGCTCATGCTGCTGCCCGCGGACGACTGGAATCAGCGGGCGGGACGCTCGATCTTCTTCTTGATCGGCGCGGCCTTCTCGGCGACCACCGGCTATATCGGCATGTGGCTCGCCGTACGCAGCAATGTGCGCGTGGCCGCGGCCGCGCGGGAAGCGACACCGGCGGAAGGCGAGCCGGAAAAGGATCTCACCGCCGTCTCGCACAAAGCCATGAAGATCGCTTTCCGTACGGGCGGCGTCGTCGGCATGTTCACGGTGGGGCTCGGTCTGCTCGGCGCCTCCTGTGTGGTGCTCGTGTACGCGGCCGACGCCCCCAAGGTCCTCGAAGGCTTCGGCCTCGGGGCAGCGCTGATCGCGATGTTCATGCGTGTCGGAGGCGGCATCTTCACCAAGGCCGCCGACGTCGGCGCCGACCTGGTCGGCAAGGTCGAACAGGGCATTCCGGAGGACGATCCGCGCAATGCCGCGACCATCGCCGACAACGTGGGCGACAACGTCGGCGACTGCGCGGGAATGGCCGCCGACCTCTTCGAGTCGTACGCCGTCACGCTCGTCGCCGCGCTGATCCTCGGCAAGGCGGCGTTCGGTGACTCCGGACTCGCGTTCCCGCTGATCGTGCCCGCGATCGGCGTGATCACCGCCATGATCGGGATCTTCGCGGTCGCGCCCCGGCGCTCCGACCGCAGCGGCATGACCGCCATCAACCGCGGCTTCTTCATCTCCGCGGGCATCTCGCTGGCGCTCGTCACCGCTGCTGTCTTCATCTATCTCCCGTCGTCGTACGCGGACTTGGACGGCGTCACGAACGCGGCGATCCTCGCCAAGGACGGCGACCCGCGGATCCTCGCGGTCGTGGCCGTCGCCATCGGCATCGTCATGGCCGCGCTGATCCAGCAGCTCACCGGCTACTTCACCGAGACCAACCGGCGTCCCGTCAAGGACATCGGCAAGAGCTCGCTGACGGGCCCGGCCACGGTCGTGCTCGCCGGCATCTCGATCGGTCTCGAATCGGCGGTCTACACCGCGCTGTTGATCGGCCTCGGTGTCTACGGGGCGTTCCTGCTCGGCGGTACGTCGATCATGCTCGCCCTGTTCGCGGTGGCCCTCGCCGGTACGGGCCTGCTGACCACGGTCGGCGTCATCGTCGCCATGGACACCTTCGGGCCGGTCTCCGACAACGCGCAGGGCATCGCCGAGATGTCCGGCGACGTCGAGGGCGCGGGCGCGCAGGTCCTCACCGACCTGGACGCCGTCGGCAACACCACCAAGGCCATCACCAAGGGCATCGCCATCGCCACGGCGGTGCTCGCGGCCTCGGCGCTCTTCGGGTCGTACCGCGACGCGATCGCCGAGGCGGCGGACGACGTCGGGCAGAAGCTCGGCGACGGCGCCCCGATGAACCTGGTGATGGACATCTCCCAGCCCAACAACCTGGTGGGCCTGATCCTCGGTGCGGCGGTCGTGTTCCTCTTCTCGGGGCTCGCGATCAACGCCGTGTCGCGGTCGGCCGGAGCCGTGGTCTACGAGGTGCGGCGGCAGTTCCGCGAGCGCCCCGGAATCATGGACTACACGGAGAAGCCGGAGTACGGGCGCGTCGTCGACATCTGCACCAAGGACGCGCTGCGGGAGCTGACCACGCCGGGTCTGCTCGCCGTGCTCACGCCCATCGCGGTGGGCTTCAGCCTCGGCGTCGGCGCGCTCGGCTCGTTCCTCGCGGGCGCGATCGGCACCGGCACGCTGATGGCGGTGTTCCTCGCCAACTCCGGTGGCGCCTGGGACAACGCCAAGAAGCTCGTCGAGGACGGCCACCACGGCGGCAAGGGCAGCGAGGCCCATGCCGCGACGGTGATCGGTGACACGGTCGGCGACCCGTTCAAGGACACCGCCGGTCCGGCGATCAACCCGCTCCTGAAGGTGATGAACCTGGTGGCGCTGCTCATCGCGCCCGCGGTCGTCAAATTCAGCTACGGCGAGGACAAGAGCGTGGCGATGCGGGTCCTGATCGCCGTGCTCTCCATCGCGGTCATCGTCGGGGCGGTGTACGTGTCCAAGCGGCGCGGGATCGCCGTGGGCGACGCCGAGCCCCAGGGCAAGGTCGCCAATTCGGCGGATCCGGCGGTGGTTTCGTGACGTAGTCCGACGCGGGGCCGCGCCGGGCCGGGACGGGGATGACCCGGGCCGGCCGGACGCGGTGGATCCGCTCAACACGCGGGCGGGCGGCGCATTTTGAGGCGCTGTCCGCCCGCGGGCGTGTGCGCGGGGTCACGGGGCGGACCTCGTGAGCCTTCTCTCGTACCTGTAGCTTGGTGCAAATGGCTGCAATAGGGGTCGTAACGAACCCTGGCATGAGGTTGTCGCCCAGTTGGCGTGTAAGTTCCGGGGCCGAGAGCCATGGAAGGGACCAATCCGGTGAACAAGAAGCTCGCGGCCGCACTGTCCGGCGGTGCGGTACTGGTACTGGCGCTGTCGGGATGCAGCAGTGACGACGGTGACAAGAAGCTGGACGACTGGGCCAAGAAGGTCTGTGACACGGCCGTGGGGCCGCAGTCGAAGAAGATCGCCGACGCCAACGCGGCCATCAAGAAGCAGACCGCCGACAACAGTTCGCCGGACGAGGTCAAGAGCACCGACTCCAAGGCGTTCGGCGACATCTCAGCGGCGTACGCCCAGCGGAGCGCCGCCCTGAAGAAGGCGGGCGCCCCGCCCACCGACGACGGCGAGAAGAAGCTGAACGACGCCGTGAAGGAGCTGGACGGCCTCTCCAAGTCGTACGCCGACCTGAAGACGCAGACCGACAAGCTCGACACCAAGGACCAGTCGGCCTTCGCGGACGACCTCGCGAAGATCGCCGAGGAGCTGGGCAAGCTCAGCAAGAGCGAGAACACCGCCCAGAAGAAGCTGGAGGCGGGCGACGTGGGCAAGGCCATGCGCGAGCAGGACGGCTGCAAGTCGGCGGCGTCCTCCCCGAAGACCGACGGCTAGCGCGTTCGCTCATCCGTACGGCCGTGTGCCCCCGGTGCCCAGTGGCGCCGGGGGCGCCGTCTTGAGCGGGCGGGTCACAATTGGGGGGTGAGTAACGCCAGCATGCCCTTGCCCTCGTCCGACCGCGCCGACGTCACCGCGCGGCTGCGGGAAGCCCTCCTCGCCGCCGACTTCACCGCCGACGGACTGCTCGAACTGCTCGGGGCGCCCGCCTACACCGCGCTCGCCCGCAGCGAGACCGTGCCCGCGCTCCGGGCCACCCGCGACGACGGCCCGCTGGCGTCGCTCGTACGGCTGTTCCTGCTGCAGCGTGCCGTGCCCCACGCGCGCGTGGCCGACGTGCTGCCGGTGGACGCGCTCCTGGAGAGCGGCTGGCTCGTCGGCGCGGAGGGTGCGGAGGGCGCCGAGAAGGCCGGGGCGGCCGGGGCGTACGGGGCCGGCAGGGCCGACGAGCTGCGGGCGACCGTCGACGTGCGGCCCTACGGCGGCCCCGACGGCGAGGACTGGTTCATCGTCTCCGACCTGGGGTGCGCGGTCGGCGGCGCCGGAGGCATCGGCAGCCGCGACGAAGGCGTGGTGCTCGGCGTCGGCGGCGCGTCCACGACACTCGCGGGCATCACCGTGCGGACGCCCGCCGCGAGCGCCCTCGACGTCGGCACCGGCTCCGGCATCCAGGCCCTGCACGCCTCCCGCCACGCCACCAGGGTCACCGCGACCGACCTCAACCCCCGCGCCCTGCACTGCACCCGCCTCACGCTCGCGCTGTCCGGCGCGCCGGAGGCGGACCTGCGGGAGGGCTCCCTGTACGAGCCGGTGGGCGACACCACGTACGACCTGATCGTGTCCAACCCGCCGTTCGTCATCTCGCCCGGCGCCCGGCTGACCTACCGGGACGGCGGCATGGGCGGGGACGATCTGTGCCGCTCGATCGTTCAGGAGGCGGGGGAGCGGTTGAACGAAGGGGGGTACGCGCAGTTTCTCGCCAACTGGCAGCACGTGGAGGGCGAGGAGTGGACCGAGCGGGTCCGTTCCTGGGTGCCGCGCGGGTGTGACGCGTGGATCGTGCAGCGCGAGGTGCAGGACGTCACGCAGTACGCCGAGCTGTGGCTGCGCGACGCCGGGGACCACCGCACGGACCCGGCCGAGTACGCCGCGCGGTACGACGCCTGGCTGGACGAGTTCGAGGCCCGCAAGACCCGGGGCGTCGGCTTCGGCTGGATCACCCTGCGCAAGTCCGGCGCCGCCGAGCCGTCCGTGACCGTCGAGGAGTGGACGCACCCCGTCGAGCAGCCCCTCGGCGAGACGGTGCAGGCGTTCTTCGGCCGGCAGGACTACTTGCGCGCGCACGACGACGCGGCGCTGCTCGCCGAGCACTTCAAGCTCGCCGACGGCGTGGTGCAGGAGCAGATCGGCCTGCCCGGCGCCGAGGACCCGGAGCACGTGGTGCTGCGCCAGCACCGCGGCATGCGGCGCGCCACCCAGGTCGACACGGTGGGCGCGGGCTTCGCGGGCGTCTGCGACGGCACGCTGAGCGCGGGGCGGATCCTGGACGCCATCGCGCAGTTGATGGGCGAGGACGCGGTGCTCCTTCGCGACCGCACCCCGGCCCAGATCCGGCTCCTGGTGGAGCAGGGGTTCCTGGAGCCTGTGGGGTTGGAGGGGCAGGAGATGCAGTAGGGGTGGCAAGGGCAGAAGGGACTGCTTGAGACCGCTGGGGCCGCGCATCCACGCTCGGCCGCGCCCCGGGAGACGTACCCGGGTCCCGCCCGCAGTTGTGCCCGATGCTCGCCCACAGGGCGGGAGGAGGGGAGAAATCAGCCCCTCCAGGAGCGAATCCAGCCATTGTGGGCCCCGGGCGCCGCCCCCCGTTCACTCGGATTTCGCGCTTCCGCCGTCCGGGCGTGCCAGCCTCCCCAGCCGGGGTACCCGACAGGTGCCGCACGGACGGCGCGGGAGGCCAGGGCATGGAGAGCGGACCAGCGATCTTCGCCGGGACGGTGTTCGCGCTGTTCGGGGCGGGCCTGCTGCTGTGGACGGGCACCCGGGTCGCGCACCGCGCCCCCGTGGCCCACGGCGTCCACCCCACGGCCGCCGCGACCCTCGCGACCTTGGCGGGATCCGGCGCCCTCGCCCTCGCGGTGTGGTGCTTCACACGCCTCTGAGGCTGCACGGCCCCGCGGCACGCCAGGCCGCGTGACGGAACGCCCGTGCGGGCGGGCAGGTCGCGCGCGGCGAGGAAAGGGCGGGGTGGGTGGGGGAAAAGCCCGTCCGGCGCTTGAGGACGAGCGCGCAGCGCGATGGACGTCGAGCCAGGCCGACGGCACCATGAAAGAGACCCGCACCGACACCGCCCAGGGCCCAGGGGCCAGCCCAGGCGGCAGGAATGGCGGTAGTCGGGTTACCGTTCGAGTGGCCGTTGCGGGCTTTTCCCGTTTGACACGGGGGCGGGATGTACCGTCACACTCCGCAGCGTCAGCGCAACGCAAGCGCGGTCGCGGCGCCCCACGGCGCCGGACCGCACCGCCGCAGCACTGCCCACCGAGCGTCGACCGGAGAGAAGAGCGAAGTTGTCCCCGACCAGCGAGACCGCACAGGGCGGCCGCCGACTCGTCATCGTCGAGTCGCCTGCCAAGGCGAAGACGATCAAGGGCTACCTCGGCCCCGGATACGTAGTCGAGGCGAGCGTCGGGCACATCCGCGACCTTCCCAACGGCGCCGCGGAGGTCCCCGAGAAGTACACGGGCGAGGTGCGCCGCCTCGGCGTGGACGTCGAGCATGACTTCCAGCCGATCTATGTCGTCAACGCCGACAAGAAGGCGCAGGTCAAGAAGCTCAAGGACCTGCTGAAGGACTCCGACGAACTCTTCCTCGCCACCGATGAGGACCGCGAGGGCGAAGCCATCGCGTGGCACCTCCTCGAGGTCCTGAAGCCCAAGGTCCCGGTCAAGCGCATGGTGTTCCACGAGATCACCAAGGACGCGATCCAGGGCGCCGTCGCCAACCCGCGCGAGCTCAACAAGCGCATGGTCGACGCCCAGGAGACCCGCCGCATCCTGGACCGCCTGTACGGCTACGAAGTCTCGCCGGTGCTGTGGAAGAAGGTCATGCCGCGCCTGTCGGCGGGCCGCGTGCAGTCCGTGGCGACCCGCCTCGTCGTCGAGCGGGAGCGCGAGCGCATCGCCTTCCGCTCCGCCGAGTACTGGGACCTCACCGGCACCTTCGGCACCGGCCGCCCCGGCGACTCCAGCGACCCCTCCCAGCTCGTCGCCCGCCTCACCACGGTCGACGGCAAGCGCGTCGCGCAGGGCCGCGACTTCGACTCGCTCGGGCAGCTGAAGAGCCAGAACACCCTGCACCTGGACGAGGCGAACGCCCGCGCGCTCGCCGCCGCCCTGGAGCAGACCGCCTTCTCCGTACGCTCGGTCGAGTCCAAGCCGTACCGCCGCTCGCCGTACGCCCCGTTCCGTACGACGACGATGCAGCAGGAGGCCTCGCGCAAGCTCGGCTTCGGCGCGAAGGCCACCATGCAGGTGGCCCAGAAGCTGTACGAGAACGGCTTCATCACCTATATGCGTACGGACTCCACGACGCTGTCCGACACGGCGGTCTCGGCGGCCCGCGCGCAGGTCACGCAGCTGTACGGCAGCGACTACCTGCCGGACAAGCCGCGGACGTACGCCGGGAAGGTCAAGAACGCGCAGGAGGCGCACGAGGCGATCCGCCCCTCGGGTGATCGTTTCCGCACGCCCGCGGAGACCGGCCTGACCGGCGACCAGTTCCGGCTCTACGAGCTGATCTGGAAGCGGACCGTCGCCTCCCAGATGAAGGACGCGACCGGGAACTCCGTCACGGTGAAGATCGGCGGCCGGGCCGCCGACGGTCGCGACGCCGAGTTCAGCGCGTCCGGCAAGACCATCACCTTCCACGGCTTCCTCAAGGCCTACGTGGAGGGCGCCGACGACCCGAACGCCGAGCTGGACGACCGCGAGCGCCGCCTGCCGCAGGTCGGCGAGGGCGACGCGCTGTCCGCCGACGAGATCACGGTCGACGGCCACGCCACCAAGCCCCCGGCCAGGTACACGGAAGCGTCCCTGGTCAAGGAGCTGGAAGAGCGCGAGATCGGCCGCCCGTCGACGTACGCGTCGATCATCGGCACGATCCTCGACCGCGGCTACGTCTTCAAGAAGGGCACGGCCCTGGTGCCGTCCTTCCTGTCCTTCGCCGTCGTCAACCTCCTGGAGAAGCACTTCGGGCGGCTCGTCGACTACGACTTCACCGCGCGCATGGAGGACGACCTCGACCGCATCGCCCGCGGCGAGGCGCAGGCCGTGCCGTGGCTCAGGCGCTTCTACTTCGGCGAGGGCGAGCCCTCCGGAGGCGCCGCCGACGCCGGCAACGGCGACGGCGACCACCTGGGCGGCCTCAAGGAGCTCGTCACCGACCTGGGCGCCATCGACGCCCGCGAGGTGTCGTCCTTCCCCGTGGGCAGCGACATCGTGCTCCGCGTCGGCCGCTACGGCCCGTACGTCGAGCGCGGCGAGCGCGACTCCGAGGGCCACCAGCGCGCCGACGTACCCGACGACCTCGCGCCCGACGAGCTGACCGTCGAGTACGCCGAAGAGCTGCTCGCCAAGCCCAGCGGCGACTTCGCGCTCGGCACGGACCCCGGCACCGGCCGCGAGATCATCGCCAAGGACGGCCGCTACGGCCCGTACGTCACCGAGGTCCTCCCCGAGGGCACCCCGAAGACCGGCAAGAACGCGGTCAAGCCGCGCACCGCGTCGCTCTTCAAGACCATGTCCCTGGACACGGTGACCCTCCAGGACGCCCTGAAGCTGATGTCGCTGCCGCGCGTCGTCGGCGCGGACGCCGAAGGCGTGGAGATCACCGCGCAGAACGGCCGCTACGGCCCGTACCTGAAGAAGGGCACGGACTCGCGCTCCCTGGAGGCCGAGGAGCAGCTCTTCAACATCACGCTGGAAGAGGCCCTGGAGATCTACTCCAAGCCGAAGCAGCGCGGTCGTGCCGCGGCCAAGCCGCCGCTGAAGGAGCTGGGCGAGGACCCGGTCAGCGCCAAGCCCGTCGTCGTCAAGGACGGCCGCTTCGGTCCGTACGTGACGGACGGCGAGACCAACGCGACCCTGCGGTCCGGCGACAGCGTCGAGGACATCACCCCGGAGCGCGGCTTCGAGCTGCTCGCCGAGAAGCGGGCGAAGGGGCCCGCGAAGAAGACCGCCAAGAAGGCGGCCAAGAAGGCCCCGGCGAAGAAAACGGCGACCAAGAAGACAGCCGCCAAGAAAACGGCAGCCAAGAAGACGACGACTGCGGCCAAGAAGACCACCACCAAGAAGGCGGCGGCTTCGAAGGCGACGGCAGCCGAGGACTGACCCGGCTGGAAGCCTGACCGACCCGACCGATCCGGTCGGCGTGACGCGGCGTCGGAGTGCCCGAGGAACGGGCGCCCCGGCGCCGCGTCGCTGTGCCCGGGACCGGCGCGGCCGCTCCGGTGCAGGCCGGGAGGGTGCGGGTCCATGTGTTCGGGCGGGCCCCACGGGGAGGCTCGGCGTCCAGATAGGCTGGACGGATGACGCGTGCCGAACAGCCACCCGCCATGACCACGGCCCCCGATGACGCCCTGCTCGCGGACTCCCGCGAGCGTGCGGTGCGCGCCCTGCTGCGCGTACCGCAGCTGAAGCGGTTGTGGAGCGCGCACCTCGTCGGCAGCGTCGGTGACGCGCTCGCGCTCCTGGTCCTGGTCATGCTCGCCCTCCAAGCGGCCATCGCGGAGGGGGCGTTCGGCGACGGCTACAGAGGCGTCGCCATCGCGGTGACCGCCGTCTTCGGAGCGCGCGTTCTCGCGACCCTCCTCTTCGGAGCGGTGCTGCTCGGCCCGCTGACGTCCCTCACGTCGCCCGACGGCCCGCTGGACCGGCGCTGGACCATGGTCGGCGCCGACGGCGTCCGGGCCGCGCTGCTGATCTGCGCGCCCCTGTGGATCGACTGGACGCCCGACAACGCGCTCGCGATGCTGCTCGTCACCGCGTTCGTGGCCGGTGTCGCCGAGCGCTTCTGGACGGTCGCCCGCGAGAGCGCCGCGCCCGCGCTGCTGCCGGGACCGCCCCCGGAGGGCGCCACGGTGCGCCCCCTGCCCGACCACATGGACGCCCTGCGGCGCCTGTCGCTGCGTACGGGATTCGTGGCGCTGCCGCTCGCGGCCGTCGCGCTCGTCGCCGTCAGCCTCGTCGGCATCCTGCTCGGCGCCGGAGTCGACTGGTTCGAGCAGCACCAGGCGGGCCTCGGCTCGTTCCTCGCGGCCGGACTGTTCGCCGCGTCCCTGTCGATCGTGTACGCCATCGAGCTTCCCGGTACGCACACGCCCCGCGCCCGCAGCCCCCTGGAGGGCCTGCGCAGGCCGCGCACGGGCAGCGGCACGGACAAGGGCCGCACCGGCGCGATCCCGCTGCTCGTGGCCGCCTGCACCGCCGTCGCCGGGGCCGTCGCCGCGGCCGTCGCGGTCGCCGTGCTGCACGCCAAGGACCTCCAGGGCGGGCCCGTCACGTACGGCCTGTTCGTCTTCGCGCTGACCGGTGGCACGGTCGCGGGCATCCGCACCGCGCCCGCGCTGCTGCCGTCCCTCTCGCGCCGCCGGCTGCTCGCGCTCGCGATCACCGTCACCGGAGTCGCGCTGCTCGCCGCCGGACTCGTCCCCGACGTGACGACGGTCCTGTTGATCCTGGGGCTCGCGGGCATCGCCGCCGGCATCGCCGCGAACCTCGGGCACGCGCTGCTCGACCAGGAGGTCGAGGACTACCGCAGGGCGCGCACCACCGAGCACCTCCAGGCCGTCGTCCGCCTCTTCGTGGCGCTCGCCGCGCTCGTGGCGCCGCTGCTCGCGGCCGTCATCGGGCCGCACCGGATGGTCAACGGCAAGTTCGTCTTCGACCACGGCGGCGCGTCCTTCACGCTGATGCTGGTCGGCGCGCTGCTGCTGCCCGTGGCCGCGCTCGTGCTCGCCAAGGCCGACGACCGGCAGGGCGTGCCGCTCCGCCACGACCTGCGGGACGCGCTGCGCGGCGGCGACGACCCGGTGCAGGCCGCCGCCGACTCCGGGTTCTTCATCGCCCTGGAGGGCGGCGACGGCGCGGGCAAGTCCACCCAGGCCGAGGCGCTCGCCGAGTGGATCCGCGCCAAGGGCCACGAAGTCGTCGTCACGCGCGAGCCGGGCGCCACGCCGGTCGGCAAGCGGCTGCGGTCGATCCTGCTCGACGTGTCGTCGGCCGGACTGTCCCACCGCGCGGAGGCGCTGCTGTACGCCGCCGACCGCGCGGAGCACGTCGACACCGTCGTACGACCCGCCCTCGCGCGCGGGGCCGTCGTGATCTCCGACCGGTACATCGACTCGTCCGTCGCCTACCAGGGCGCAGGACGTGACCTGTCGCCGACCGAGGTCGCCCGCATCAACCGCTGGGCCACCGGCGGTCTCGTCCCGCACCTGACGGTCCTGCTCGACGTGGCCCCCGAGGCGGCCCGCGAGCGCTTCACGGAGGCCCCCGACCGCCTGGAGTCCGAGCCCGCCGAGTTCCACGCGCGCGTGCGCTCCGGTTTCCTCACCCTGGCCGCCGCCGACCCCGGCCGGTACCTGGTCGTCGACGCCGCCCAGGAGCCGGAGGCCGTCACCACCGTCATCCGGCACCGCCTCGATGTCGTACTGCCCCTCTCCGAAGCCGAGGTGAAGGCCCAGGAAGAGGCCCGCCGCAAGGCCGAGGAGGAGGCGCGGCGGCGCGCCGAGGAGGAGGCCGCGCGCAAGGCCGAGGAGGAGCGCCTGGAGCGCGAGCGGCAGGAACAGCTCGCCAAGCTCCGCGCGGAGGAGGAAGAGCGCAAGCGGCGCGAGCTGGAGGAGGCCCAGCGCCGCGAGGCCGAGCGCCAGGCCGAGGAGGCCCGGCTGCGCGCCGAGGAGGCCCGCCGCAAGGCCGAGGAGGAGCGTGCGCGGGTCCTCGCCGAGGAGGCCAGGCGTGAGGCCGAGGAGCAGGCCCGCGCCGCCGAGGAGGAACGGCGCCGCCGCGCGGCCGAGGAGCAGGCCCGGCTGCACGCCGAGGCCGAGGCCCGCCGCCTGGAGAAGCAGCGCAAGGCGGAGGAGGCGCTGCGGCGGGCGGAGGAGGCCCGGCTGCTGGCGGAGGCGGCTGCGGGGGCCGCGGAGTCCGTGGGGTCCGTGGGGTCTGTGGGTTCCTCGCGGGGCGCGGGGGCCGGGGGTGCCGGGAAGGCGTCGCTCGACAAGCCGGCGCAGGCGTCGGCCGGGGCGGGGGGTACGTCTCCTGAGTCGGCCGGGAAGTCCTCGGGTTCGGACGGTACGTCCTCGGGCCCGGTCGGCAAGTCCGGTGATGCGGCGGGCAAGGGTGCTGGTGCGGCCGGTGCGGCCAGTGGGACGCCTGACAACGAGACGACCGTGCCCACGCCCGTGGTGAAGCCGCAGGTGTCGGGGGCCGCTGACGAGACGGCTGTGCTGCCGCAGGTTCCGGAGGCCGCCGCCGACGAGACGGCCGTGCTGCCTCAGGTTCCGGAGGCCGGGGCCGCGGGGCAGTCCGGCGCGGGTGCGCCCGGGGAGTCCGACGTGACCGCCGAGCTGCCCAAGGCGACCGTGCCCGGTGCGGCCGACGAGACCGCCGTCCTCCCGGCCGTGGGCAGTGAGCCCCCGGCGCGGGGCGGGCGCGCGGAGACCGTGGCGGACAAGGTGCCGCCGGGCTACTTCCGCGACGAGCGGCCGGGCGACGGCCCGTCCGGCGGCGACCCGTCGGGGGAGGCCCTGCGGGGTCCCAACGACCGTACGCGGGAGCTGCCGCAGGTCGACGAGGACGGTACGCCGCGGCAGCGGCCTCGGCCCGACTGGGCCGAAGAGACGCCGCTGGACGACCTGCCGTCGCTGGCGGACGAGTTGCTCGGGGCGCGGGAGGACGACGACGTGGACGAGGGGCGGCGGCGGGGGCGCTGAGGCCTCGCGGGGGCGCCCCAGTCCCACCCCTTCCCGAAACCGGGGCTTTGCCCCTGGGCCCCGGGGGTGGGTGTTCCCTTCGGGTGGGACGGGGGCGCCGCCGGATCGGCGCTTCGCGCCTCGTCCTCAAACGCCGGACGGGCTGAGATATCCCCCGGGGCGGGCCGGAGAAGTGGCAACGGCCCAGCTCAGGGGCGCCGTGGGCAGTGTTGTCAGTGGGGTGCCCCACAATGAGTCCGACAGTGCGAAATGGGACGTACGCCGAGGGGTGGTGTGCGTCGGTAGGGCAAAGGCGGTGACCCATGCCGGTGTGGGACGACCTGGTGGGCCAGGAGAAGGTGAGCGGGCAGCTCGGCGCCGCCGCCCGTGACGCCGACGCGCTCGTCACCGCCGTCGCGGCCGACACCCCGCTGCCCGAGTCGTCGAAGATGACGCACGCCTGGCTGTTCACGGGCCCGCCCGGCTCCGGCCGGGCCGACGCCGCCCGCGCCTTCGCCGCCGCCCTGCAGTGCGTGAGCCCCGACCGCGCGCTGGGCGGCGAGCCCGGCTGCGGCTTCTGCGACGGCTGCCACACGAGCCTGATCGGTACGCACGCCGACGTGGAGGTCATCCGCACGGACCTCCTGTCGATCGGCGTCAAGGAGACCCGCGACCTGGTCCGCCGCGCCCAGATGTCCCCGGCCGGCGGCCGCTGGCAGGTCATCGTCCTGGAGGACGCGGACCGCCTCACGGAGGGCGCGGGCAACGTCCTCCTGAAGGCCGTGGAGGAACCGGCCCCCCGCACGGTGTGGCTCCTCTGCGCCCCCTCCCTCGAGGACGTGCTGCCCACCATCCGCTCCCGCTGCCGCCACCTGACCTTGCGCACGCCCTCGGTGGCGGCCGTCGCCGACATGCTGGTCCGCCGCGACGGCATCGACCCGACCGCCGCCGCGGCCGCCGCCCGCGCCACCCAGGGACACATCGGCCGCGCCCGCCGGCTCGCGACCGACGAGCGCGCGCGGGAGCGCCGGGCCGCCGTCCTCAAGCTGCCGCTGCGCGTCGGAGAGATCGGCGGCTGCCTGAAGGCCGCGCAGGAGCTGATCGACACGGCGGCGGAGGAGGCCAAGCAGGTCGCCGAGGACGTCGACGTCAAGGAGACCGAGGACATGAAGGCCGCGCTCGGCGCGGCCCAGGGCGGCCGGATGCCGCGCGGTACGGCGGGCGTGATGAAGGAGCTCGAGGACAAGCAGAAGCGCCGCAAGACCCGCACGCAGCGCGACAGCCTCGACCTCGCCCTCATCGACCTCACCGGTGTCTACCGAGACGTCCTGGCCCTCCAGTTGGGCTCCCGCGTCCCGCTCGCCAACACCGAGGTGCAGGACATGCTGGAGCGCATGGCACGGGAGACGTCGCCCGAGTCGACGCTGCGCCGCATAGAGGCGATCGGCGCGTGCCGCACGGCCCTGGACCGGAACGTGGCGCCGCTGCTCGCGGTGGAGGCGATGACGGTGGCGCTGCGGGCGGGGTGAGGGTCGTTGGGCGCGCGGCGCGGGGCGGGGCGAGGGGCCCACGCCGCGGCGACCGCGAGAGGGCGAGGCACGCCGACGCCGGAAGGCGACCGCGCACCGACCGCGCGAGGGAGAGCGACAGCAACAGCAACAGCCGGTTGACCGCATCACCCGAACGAGCACGCAAAGTGATTCAACAACTCCATAGAGTTAGTCTCGCGAGATGCAAACCTTCCTTCCCCGAGCCCGTCGCCTTCACTGCGGCTGCCTGACCTTCATGGCCGTCGGCCTGCTCATCTCCGGCTGCTCGTCGGCGAGTTCGTCGACGGACGTGGTCATGGACGAGCTGCCCCGCGCCACGCCGAAGGAGCTCACGTCGTACTACGCCCAGAAGCTGCGCTGGCGCGACTGCGGGGTGCCCGGGTTCCAGTGCGCGACGATGAAGGCGCCCCTGGACTACGCCAAGCCGGACGCGGGCGACGTGAAGCTGGCGGTGTCGCGCAAGCGGGCGACGGGAGGAGCTGCGGGCAAGGGCGGCCGCATCGGCTCACTGCTCGTGAACCCCGGAGGACCGGGCGGCTCGGCCGTCGGATACCTCCAGTCGTACGCGGCCCTCGGCTACCCGGAAAAGGTCCGCGCCCGGTACGACATGGTGGCGGTCGACCCGCGCGGAGTCGCCCGCAGCGAGCCGGTGACCTGCCTGGACGACCGCCAGATGAGCGCGTACACGCAGACGGACACGACACCGGACGACCGCCGTGAGATCGACGGGCTCGCCGCGTCGTACAAGAAGTTCGCGGCGGGCTGCAAACAGAGGTCGGGGAAGCTGCTCGGGCACGTCTCCACCGTGGAGACGGCCCGTGACATGGACATCCTGCGGGCGGCGCTCGGCGACAAGAAGCTCACGTACGTGGGCGCCTCGTACGGCACGTTCCTCGGGGCGACGTACGCGGGCCTCTTCCCCGACCGCGTCGGCCGCCTGGTCCTCGACGGCGCGATGGACCCCTCCCTGCCCGCGCGCCGGATGAACCGCGACCAGACGGCCGGGTTCGAGACGGCGTTCCAGTCGTTCGCGAAGGACTGCGTGCGGCAGCGGGACTGCCCGCTCGGCACCAAGAACGCCGCGGACGCGGGCAAACGCCTGAAGGGCTTCTTCGCCGACCTGGATCGCACCCCACTCCCCGTGGGCGACACCGGGCCGGCCGACGGCCGGACGCTCGGCGAGGCGCTGGCGACGACCGGCGTGATCGCGGCGATGTACGACGAGACGTCCTGGCCGCAGCTGCGCGACGCGCTCACCGCGGCCATGAAGGACAAGGACGGATCGATGCTCCTGGCACTGTCCGACAGCTACTACGAGCGCGACGGCGACGGCTCGTACTCCAACCTCATGTACGCCAACACCGCCGTGAACTGCCTCGACCTGCCGCCTTCCTTCACCTCGCCCGAGGACGTGCGGAAGGCGCTCCCCGACTTCGAGAAGGCCTCCCCGGTCTTCGGCGAGGGCCTCGCCTGGTCGGCCCTGAACTGCACGTACTGGCCCACGAAGGCCACGGGCAAGCCGCACCGCATCGAGGCCAAGGGCGCCGACCCGATCATCGTCGTCGGCACCACCCGCGACCCCGCCACCCCCTACCGCTGGGCCAAGGCCCTCGCCTCCCAGCTCACCTCGGCCCGCCTCCTCACCTACGAGGGCGACGGCCACACCGCGTACGGCCGCGGCAGCCGCTGCGTCGACGACACGATCAACACCTACCTCCTGACGGGCCGCGCCCCCCAGAAGGACAAGCGCTGCACATAACCCCAGCTCAGCGCCCCACCCCACCCTCCAGAGCCCCGCCTCGCAGGGGTGTACGGAGCACCCCCGGAAACTGTGTAGACTTGGCGTCGTTGCTGATCGCACCATAGGTGCGGGACGCGCGCCGCCTTAGCTCAGATGGCCAGAGCAACGCACTCGTAATGCGTAGGTCTCGGGTTCGAATCCCGAAGGCGGCTCACCTGAAACCCCAGGTCGGAAGATATTCCGGCCTGGGGTTTTGTCGTGCGGCGGGTGCGGCGGTGTCGGTGCGTGCGGGCTGATGGCTGGCTTCGGGAGGGGTGGGCGCCGGGGGGGAACCTGGGATCGGTAGGGGGTCTGGGGCGGGGACCGTTCGGGGATGGGGATACAGGGGATCTTGGGGTGGTGGTGGGTGGTGTCTGGGGGGATTGCCCTCGTGGGGTATGCGTGTTCCTTGGGTGGGGTTACTCGGGTGCAGCGGGGTGTGTGGGTGGTGGGGGCCGTGGTGGGGGTGCATGTGCCTGGGCATGGGGAGTCCAAGCGGGGTGGGGTGGGGGTGAGTGTGGTGTTTTGGGATCCCGTGGGGGAGCGGGAGGTGCGGGTGCGGCATGTGGGGGAGCGGGGGCATGTGGTGGATGTTGCCTGGGTGGGGCAGGAGTTGGCGGTGTGGTTTCCGCGGGGGCGGACTGAGCGGTTTCGGGTGTTGGAGGAGTCGGCGGGGGAGACGCGGGGGCTCGGTGGGCCCAACTGTCTGGTGTTTCTGACGTTTGTGGGGTTGGTCGTTCAGGCGTTTTTCGTGTGGGGGTATGGGGTGGGGCTTCTTGGGGTCGGGGGGTTGTTGGGTGTTTTCGGGGTGATCAGTCCCGATATCGCGCTTGCTCGACAGCGGGGGGCTTTGTTGGCGGATGCCGTTGCCGTTCCTGGGCGGGTTGTGAGCGTCACTCGGGATGTCTACACCGATGGGGAAGGGGGTGAGGTCGTCAATCACGCCCCTGTTGTTCAGTTCGACACGCTTGAGGGTGTGACGGTTACCGCGCTTTGTCGGGACGGGATCGCGAATCCTCGGTCTTCCCTCGGACGGCATCTCGTTGTGCATTACGCGCCCGGGGATCCTGCCGTTTTCACGCCCGACCTTGAACATGATCGGCGGGAGCGTGCCGCTGCCGTTCGGTTCATTCATGGGGTGTTCTGCGGGGGAGGCCTTGCCGTCGCGGTGGGGGTGATCTCCCTGCTGTACCCGGGGGTTTGGGCGTTCTTCTAGTTGATTATGTTGGTCAGGGACGCCCAGAGGAGCGGGGCGTTCTCCGGGGTGTGCTTGGTGCGCCAGGCGTCCAGTTGGGTGCGTTGCCAGCGGGTGAAGGTGTTGATCGGGTCGGGGTGTTCGTGCGCCTCGTCCACCGCGATCACCGCCTCGGTGAGCGGGCGTATCCGATCCGGTGTCCCTGCCAGGCTGTGGAACGCGAAGCTCGTCGGCAGGACCCAGCGCGTCGCCGTCACCAGCTCCGCGCCGTTGTGGATCATCGCCGTCGCCAGGCCGAACGACTCCGTGAAGCGCAGATCCCCGCCGCTCTCACACCCGATCAGCGCCACCCTCGGCGGCGCCGGCCACAGGTGCGCACCCGGTACGCCGTCCGGCTGGAGCGGGAGCGTGCCCAGGAGCAGGTCCTTCGCCGACAGAGGGCGGTGGGTGCGGATCGGGGGCGTCAGGCCTGTTGTCTCCGGGCCGCACGTGAGGTGCAGCGTCACGTCCTCGCTCTGGCCCGCCTCCAGCGGCGCGCCGCTCACATGACCCACGTACAGGAGACGGCGCGCGCCCTTGCGCAGCACTTCGCTCAGCCAGTCGCGGTCCACGTCCGTGCGGCGCAGCGCCTCTGTTGGG
This sequence comes from Streptomyces sp. RK9, assembly GCF_045070545.1. NCBI lineage: Bacteria > Bacillati > Actinomycetota > Actinomycetes > Kitasatosporales > Streptomycetaceae > Streptomyces > Streptomyces sp. RK9. Next base: position 1,443,003 of record NZ_CP173704.1, read on the forward strand.
GTGGTGATGGCGGGGGCGATCGGGCTCGTCATCATGCGGCGCTCGATCAGGGAGAGGAGGGCGGGGTCGCTGCCCGGAGGGCCCAGGACCGAGCCGAGAGGGGAGTCCGCCCGGAAGCCGGGGATCCGGGGGTCGAGGATCAGGACAGTGGGGGAGTTGGGGGAGTTGGGGGAGTTGGGGGAGTTGGGGGAGTTAGGGGTGCTGGGGGTGTCGAGGGTGGTGGGGGAGTCAGGGGTTCGGGGGGCTGAGGGTGTGGGGGCGCGTAGGGACGCGGGGGTTGTCGTGGCTATGTCCGCCAGGTCCAGGAGGCGGGTGTCCGTCGTGGTGTCGGGTGCGTCCAGGGACAGGAGTTCCCAGGGGACCTGGGCCACCCGGGGGGAGGGCTGGAGGCGGATCAGGGGGCGGCGGCCGTGGTGTGCCGACACCTGGTGGATCTGGTCCGTCAGGCCCGGGGGCCACAGCGCCTCGGACAGTACGCGGGCGAGGCGGCGCTCGTCCTCGTACGTGGCCAGCGCCCCGGACTCGAACGCGCGCCGCATCCCCGCCGCCGAGCCGTTGCCCGCGCCGCCCCCGCCGCCCCCACCACTCCCCTCCCCGGAACCGCCTCCCTCCCCGGATCCGTCTCCCTCCCCGGAACCGCCCCCACCCGGAAGCGCCGCCGTCAGCGCGGCCACCGCCTCATCCACCTCCCGCGCCGGGGCGTGCCCCGTGCCGAAGCCGCGGGCGCCGGAGGTCCACGTCCACGTCATGTGGAGGTCGCCCGCGTCGGCCAGGCGGACCTGGACCACCGGGCGGTCGGCGGTGGTCAGGTCGTCGCCGGCGGTGGTCAGGTCGTCCTCGGTGGCCAGAACGGCACCTCTTCCTCGCTCACGATCCGCCGGTGATAGCGGAACTCGGCTGCCTCGATGTACTGCTGGAGCGCGATGCGGCCCGTCTCCGCCGACATCAGGATCCGGGGCGGGGGCGCCACCCGCAGGCCGACCGAGGCCGCGGCCTCCGCCGCCACGCCGCCCAGCGCCAGGGGCGTCGCGGAGCCGCCCTCGGCGGTCTGGTCGAGGGGGTACGTCTTCATGGCCGCGTCCGGGAAGATCGGTGTCGTGCGGTCCAGGCGTGCCGAGGGGTCTGTGCCGTCCGGGTGTTCCGTACGCCCCGTGTGCTCCGTACTCCCCGTGCGCTCCGTACTCCCCGTACTCCCCGTACTCCCCGCACGATCCCCGCGGCTCAGCACCAGCGACGCCCCCGCGCACCGGTGCTCCACCAGCTCGAAGATCAAGCCCTGGTCCCCGGCGCGCACCGCAAGCCGGAACGCCAACTGCATTGCGTCGTCCGCGAGTTGATGCCACTGGCTGCGGGCGTGCGCGCCGGCGAAGTCGTAGCGGGCCGCCTCCAGGGTGAGGGCGGCGGGCAGGGCGAGGGAGAGCGCGTCGGCGAGGGACGTGCGCTCGTGGGCGCCGTGGTCGGTGCGGTTGAGGTTGTCCTCCAGGGTCTTCGCCAGCATGAGGTCGACCTGTGCGCAGCGCTCGTACACGCCGCGCTCCTGGTAGACGTCCCGCGCGCCCTGCGCGAGCCGCTTCATCTCGTCGATGTCGCCCCGCTCGTACGCGTGCCGTGCGCCCATCAGCATCGTGTCGGCGGCGGCGACGGCGGCGCCGAGGCGTTCGAAGCGGGCCAGGCTCGACGCCGTCAGGTCCTGCGCGTCGGCGGTGTCGCCGCGCCACCCGGCGAGGGCGGCGCGGGCCTGCTCGCAGACCGCCAGGTCCTCGAACTGGCCCTGCCGTTCGAAGACCGCGGCGGCCTCGGCGTACAGCCGGTCCGCCCGGTCGAACTCCCCGGCGCGCATCGCCGCGTACGCCCGGTGGGAGAGGAGCTGCTGCTGGCCCGAGGTCTGGCCGAGGGCGCGGTAGCCCTCCTCCGAGCGGGCGAAGTAGTCCTCCGCCAGCTCGAAGCGCTGGGTCGACGCGCAGATGACGCCCAGGCAGTCCAAGAGGTGCGGCTCGATCGCGGGGGACGTGGCGAGGAGCGCCGACGCCAGTTCCTCGGCCGCGCCCCACTCGCTGCGGTCGAGCAGCAGGTGTACGCGGGCCGTGCCGACCTCGGCGCCCCGCAGACCCTCGGGGTCCGTGAACTCGGGCAGCAGGGCCGCCGCCTCGTCCGCCGTCGCCTGCGCCTCGTCCAGGTCGCCGGTCCTGCGCAGCAGTTCGGCCCTGGCGAGGAGCGTCTTGAGCAGGACCTCCAGCCAGAGTTGGCGGCCGCGCGGGCCCATCGGGGCGGACGCGACTCCCCGGACCAGGGCGAGGGCCCGCTCGACGGAGTCGGTCGCGCCGGGCAGGTCGGTGGCGGTGAGCTGCACCGATCCGAGGTCGGAGAGGAGGTGGCCGCGCAGGAGCCGCACGTCGGGGGTGTCCTCGATCGACTCGGCGAGGGCGAGGAGTTCGGCGTAGACGGCCCGGGCGGCGGGGAGGTCGGGGGTGAGCTGGTGGTGTTCGGCGAGGGCGAAGCCGGTGTCGAAGGGTTCGCCGTAGCTGAGGGGGGCGGGCGGGGCTTCGGCGTGTGCCTCGGCTTGCTCTTCGGCCGGGGGTGCGGACGGTGATTCGGTCGGGGGTGCGGACCGCGCTTCGGTCGGGGGTGCGGACGGTGATTCGGTCGGGGGTGCGGACCGCGCTTCGGCCGGGGGTGCGGACGGTGATTCGGCCGGGGGTGCGGACCGCGCTTCGGTCGGGGGTGCGGACGGTGATTCGGCCGGGGGTGCGGACCGCGCTTCGGCCAGGGGTGCCGTCGGCGCTTCCGGCGGCGGTCCCGCGTGTTCTGTCTCGTCTTCCGGCATCCGCTAGTAGTCCTCCTGTACGGCGGACGCCGCGATCTCCGCGAGGAACGGCTCCGTGTCCGTGCCCTCGCCGTCGCGCGGCCCCGCCGCGACGGTGAGCCGACGCCTGGCCAGGGCGCGGACCGCCGTGCGGGCGGCGCTGTCGTCGGTGCCGGGGCCCGGGTCGAACCCGGGCAGCAGTACGCCGACCTCGATGCGCGGCGACGTCGCGGCGGCCGGGACGTCGAGGTCCGCCCGGCCGGTCCACAGGTCGTCGCTGCGGGCCAGCGGGACGCGGTTCGGCGGGCCGCCGTCCACCTCGACCTCCGCCGCGAGGAGTACGCCGCCGGTGGGTGCGGCGGCGTCGGCGACCACCTCGACCTCGATCCGACGTCCGGCGCCGAGGGCGTACGCCGTCCAGGACACGGCGGTCTCGGACGCGTCGACGCAGCCGGGTGGGTAGCGGTGCCAGTCGTTGGTCCCCGCGCCGCGGGCGAGGACGCGGCCGCCCGGGGGGAGGGGGGCTCCGGCGGTGAGGGCGTAGGCGTGGGGGCGGGGGAGGAAGAGGGTGGTCAGGTCGAGGGGGGTGGTGGGGGCGTCGCCGGGGGTGGGGGCGGTGTCGGCGGTGGGGTCGGGGCCGGATTCCAGGGATGTACGGAGTCGGTGCCAACCCTCGCCGTCCACCCCGGTGTTGTCCGCCGCGTCGTCGAGCAGCCGCAGGACGCTGTCGAGTCGGCTCCCTGCGGGCGTCGTCCGGCGCTCGGCGTGCCACCACGCGATCAGCGGGTCGAGCGCCGCTCGATGTTCTTGGAGGAGTACGGCCGCGTCACCGTCCGGCTGGTCCGCCGCGTCGTCGAAGAGCTGCTGGCACGCGTGGGTGAGGGCGGCCAACTCCAGGCCGAGTACGTCGGGTTCGAGGGCCGGTATCGCGTCGAGGTGGGACGTGGGCCACCAGCGGGCCGCCCAGTGGCCGAGGGCGAGGCGGGCGGCGCGGTGCGCGAGGGGGGTGGGGTGCTCCGGCCGGGGTACGTGGACGGGCGGGGCCACCTCGCCGGGCGGGGGCACGTCACCGGCCGCGGGCACCTCACCGGGAAGCCCCGCCCCGCCGGAATGGCTCACCCCACCGGCAAGGCCCGCCCCGCCGGAAAGGCCCACCCCACCACCCCAAGGCGCCCCCGCCAGCCCCCGCACGGCCGCGGCAACCCCCTCCCCGTACACCGCCCAGAGCCACCCCTGCGCCCGCCCCACATCATGGATCTCCGCCGCGGGCAGGCCCGGGGCGCCGAGGACGGACCAGGTCAGGACGGCACCGGCGACGTCGAGGACGGCCAGCGCGCAGGCGGGCCCGGTGGCCGGGGCGCCGATCAGTACGGTGCCGTCATCGGCCCGGGTGAGGGGGAGGCCGGCCTGCGGCTCCGGCATCAGGCGCTCCTCGGCTCGGCGGCACGCGCGGTGGTGGTGGACCGGGGGTCGGCGGAGGTGGCGCCGGACCCCCCAGCCCCGACCCCGGCCCCCAACCCCCGCAACGCCGCCCGCACCCGCGCCCGATGGTCCATCATCACCGACCGCACGACCCCGTCGAGCACCGCCCACGCCGCCGCCGCGTCCGGCAGTCCCGCGGCGCGGACGTCCCGCCCGTGCAGCCGCACCCACAGCCGCCGCATGTACGCCGACCACGGGGTGCGCAGGTCGTGGGCGAGGGCTTCCAGCGTGCCGCCGTCCGGGTCGGGGCGGGGGGAGACGGTCATCCGGCGGGCCCGCAGGACCGAGGCCTCGCGCTGCCAGCGGCTGTTGACGACGCGGTGGGCCGCCGTCTCCCCGGCGCCCGGCCCTCCGCCGCCCAACGGGTCGAGCCCCACCGCGAGCCGTCCCCCGAGCACGACGGCCACCCGCAGGCTCTCGTCGTACAGGCCGAGCGGAGCGCAGCTGCGGCCGACCTCCCGCCGTACGAGTTCCGGGACCGGCGGCAGTTCCTCGCGGTGCGTGGACGTCTGGAGGACGGTGAAGAGCCGTTCGAAGAGCGTGCGGTCGAGCGGTGCGGGGAGCGTCGCGGTCGACGCGCTCCGGCCGACCTCGGGACGCGGCGGTGTCCGGTGCGCGGTCAGTGCCAGGTGCGTCGGTACGTCGTCACGTCCCCAGACGCCGCTCGCGCACGTCCGCAGCGCCCGCCCGAGCAGGCTGCCGTGCCCGCCCTCGACCATGTCCGCGAACGCCGACGAGCCCTCCGCCGGAAGCGGCCCCGCGTCCGGGCGCCCACCCGCACCGCACGCCTCAAGGACCTCCCCGGCCGAGCCGACCACCGCTGCCAGGCCCGTACCCGTACCTGCACCTGCACCGGAGTCCGCGTCGCCCGCCCCCCACGCCGCAGCCAACTCCCCGTCCAGCCGCGCCCACCGGCTTTCGTCCCCCAGATGCTCCTTCAACGCCGCCACGGTCCGCCCGCCGGCCGCCTCCGCGATCTCCTCGACCACACCCCTGGCCACGGCACCCGCGGCGGCCGAGGGCGTCCCGTGCTCGGTCGCCAGCTCGAAGCAGCGCTGGAAGTACAGGTCTTGGGGGTTGCCCGCCACGATTCCGAGGGCCCGGCGGGTCTTCTTGAGCAGCGTGTACCACTGGGCGGTCGCCGCGAGGAGCGCGCCGGACTCCCGGATGAGCGCGGTGAGGCGGTCGGCCTCGCGCGGGCTGAGGAAGTCGGCCGCCAGCTCCGGGTGCAGCGCGGGCCTGACGATCAGCGGCAGCACGATCAGCTTGACCGTCCGGGTCAGGGGCGCGCCCCCGGGCCCGCTCAGCGACGCGAGCCCCGAGGCCGAGCCGTGCCCCGCCCCCGCCCTCGTCCCGGGGCTCGCCCCGATCCCACGCCAAGCCTCGTCGATGACCATGGCACGCGGACGGTGCCCGTCGCTCGGCAGCGTGCTCGCGGACGGCATGGCCCGAGATTACGTCGTCGGGGAACAGGCGGTCGAACCTGGGATCGGTAGGCGAGGGCCGCCTCCTAGCGTTCCCCTCGACGACGCCGGGCAGCACCACCGGTCACAAGCACCAGCGCCCGCACCAGAGCCCACCAGAGGGGGAAGGCACACCATGGGACTCTTCGGAAAGCGCAGGACCCGCGAGGAGCGGGCCGCCGAGATCGCCGGGAAGGTGGCCAGCGGCAAGGGCTTCTACGGGCGTACGACGAAGGCGTTCCTCGGCGGCGAGGACTTCGCCAAGGTCCAGCAGTCGATCGGCGCGCACAACTCGGCCGTCACCGTGCGGCAGTTGCTGGCGGCGGGGGCTCCGACCGTGCCCGCGGTCGTCGTGTCGATCAGCGACACCGGCAAGCTGGTCAACTTCGACCCGGTCGTCGACCTGGTCCTCCAGCCGTCCGGAGCCGGCACCGACCGGATCGCCCTCCAGACCCTCGTGTCCAAGCTGAGGATCCCGCGCACCGGGGACCAGGTCCTGCTGATCGCCGACCCGGCCCACCCCGGCGGCTACCTCTACGCCGGGGACGGCGAGACGGCGTGAGGCGGGCGGCCTGGTCCTGCCGGTCCGGTCAGCGGAACAACGCTTGCCCGGGCTCCGCGCCCGCGGGCAGCCTCGAACGCGTAGGAAGTCCGCGTGATTCGGCGCTCGCCGGGGACGGCGGGTGGCGAGGGGGGAGCGACATGGCAGACCAGCAGACGCCGCACGGACCCGAGCAGGTCGTCGAGGCCAAGCTCGAGGAATCGGAGATCCGGGTCGTCGGGCAGACGGGCAAGGTGAGCCCGCAGGAGCTGTCCGGCAACGGCTACACCTACCGGCACGACTGGGGCACGTGGAACGGGTTCGTGCGCTTCAACCTCACGAGTTCCAGCTTCACCGCCAACACGCGCGTGTTCGTGGCCGTGAGTCAACCGACGGGCGGCGGCGGCAAGTTCGTCGGCGACGCGCGCTACCTGGTGTACAACGTGGCGCCCGACAACGGCGTCATCTCGGTGCGCGTCCACATCGACTGGGGCAGCCCGCTCGGCGTGCCCATCGACTACTTCATCGTCAACCCGTAGTCGAGCCGGTCAATACCTGGACAGGCACCACGACAGGCACCTGGACAGGCACGTGAACAGCCACCTGAACAGCCACCTGAACAGAAGGCCTCCGCTTCGTCGCGGGGGCCTTCGCATTCGGCTTGTCTGGGACTCCAAGTCCCTTGCCCTGCACACCTAATGTGGTTCGCCACGGAGCACCGGGGGGACCATGGAGCAGGGGCGTGGCACGTGTGCGGGCGGGACGGGCGGGGAGGCCGGAGCCCCGGGCGGGCGGGGTGTGCTCGCGGGGGCCTTCGTGCTCCTGGAGGAGATGGCGCGCGTCGGCGAGGCGGGACCGAGCGCGCTGGCCGCCGGGACCGGGCTGCCGAAGACCACCGTGCACCGACTCCTCGGGCAGCTCGTCGAGCTCGGTGCCGTGGAGCAGCACCAGGGCCGCTATCGCGTCGGCGTGACCCTCGCCCGGCTCGGGCGGTCGTGGACCGCGCACCGGTTCCTCGCGCGGAGCGCCGCCGGGCCGCTGCGGCACCTCGCCCTGGAGACCCGGGCCACGGTGTGCGTGGCCATCCCGTCCGGCGGGCGCATGACGGTCGTGACCGGGATCGCCGCCGCGGCCCGGGAGTTCTTCCCGCACCTGCCGGGACAGACCCTCCCGCCCGACAGCGCGGCCGACGTCGTCTTCGCGGCGCTGGGCGCGCCCCCGTCCGCCCGCACGCCCCCGCCTCCGCCCCCGCCCGACCACACCGCGAACCAGTGGGCCCGGCGGCTGCGCACCGCCCGTGAGCAGGGCCTCGACCTCCACCAGTACGAGTGGGGCGGCGAACGGCTCTGTCTCGCGGTGCCCGTGCACGCCGCCTCCGGCGAGATCGTCGCCGCCGTGGGCGTGGCCGTGCCCGACCCGCGCCGCCTCGCGCACACCACGGAGGTCGCGCGGCGCAGCGCCCGCATGCTCAGCACCAGCATCCAGCGGCTCCCGCCCGGAGGACCCGCCTGAGCCGGACGCCCCACCCGAGCCGGACGCGCCCCACCCGAGCCGACCGGCGAGCCCGGCCCCGCCCAGCTCAGACCACCTCTACGCCCTGATGCCAAGCCCACCCCCCGATGCCTACGATGCGCCATGGACGCAGCACGACAGCGCGAGGAGGAGGCGGACATGGGCGCAGGAGCGGGCACGGAGACCGGGTTCGGCGCGGTCGCCGCCGCGCACCCCGACCGGACCGCCCTCGTCGAGCCCGACGGCAGCACGCTCTCGTACGGGGAGCTCGCCGCCCGGGTGCACCGGCTCGCGCACGCCCTCGCCGGGCTCGGGCTCGGGCCGGGGGACTGTGTCGCCGCGATGCTGCCCAACAACCGCGCCTTCTTCGAACTGCGGCTCGCCACCGGCCGCTCGGGCCTCTACTTCACGCCGTTCAGCCACCACTTCACCACCGCCGAGGTGACGCACGTCGTCGCCGACAGCGGGGCGCGGGTGGTGGTCGTGGACGCCTCGCTGCTCGACGTGGCGGGGCCCGCCCTGGACGCGGCGGGGATCCCGGCGGAGCGGCGGCTCGTGTGGGGGACGGGGCAGCCGCCCCCGGGCTGGACCGACTACGAAGCCCTCCTCGCGACCGCCCCCACCACCCCGCTCCCGGAACCCCGCGCCGGCGCCGTCATGCTCTACACCTCCGGTACCACCGGCCGCCCCAAGGCCGTCCGCCGCGCGCTGTCCGATGCGCCGCCGGGGCCGAGCCCGTACGAGCTGGACTTCATGGCGCGCGTCGGCGTGCGCGCGGGGGCGTACACGCAGTTGTGCGCCGCCCCGCTGTACCACGCGGCGCCCGGCCTGTTCGCGAACATGGCGATGCAGCTCGGGCACACGGCCGTGATCGCCGAACGGCCGGGTACGGAGGACTGGTTGGAGCTGGTCGACCGGCATCGGGTCGACGCGCTGTTCGCCGTGCCGACGGTCCTGCACCGGCTCCTGCGGCTGCCCGCCGAGGCGCGCGGGCGGTACGACGTGTCGAGCCTGAGCGCCGTCGTGCACGGCGCCGCGCCCTGCCCGCCCGAGGTGAAGCGGCGCGCCATCGACTGGCTCGGTCCTGTCCTGTACGAGTTCTACGCCGCCACCGAGGGCGGGGTCTGTGCCGCGGACAGCGCGGACTGGCTGGCCAGGCCCGGCACCGTGGGGCGGCCCCTCGCGGGCACCGAGGTGCGGATCCTGGACGGTGACGGGCGGCCGGTCGCGGCCGGGGAGACCGGCGGGGTGTACTTCAGGCCCGCCGTTCCGTTCGCGTACCACAAGGACGCCGAGAAGACCGAACGGTCCATGCGGGACGGGTACTTCACGGCGGGGGACGAGGGGTACGTCGACGAGGACGGCTGGCTGTACCTGCGGGACCGGCGCACCGACCTGATCATCTCGGGGGGTGTGAACGTGTACCCGGCGGAGGTCGAGGCCGTCCTCATCGCGCACCCGGACGTCGCGGACGTGGCCGTGGTCGGGGTGCCCGACGCGGAGTGGGGGCAGCGGGTCGCCGCCGTCGTGCAGCCCGAGCCGGGGACGGTGGGCGACGACGCGTTCGCCGACCGCCTCGCCGCGCACTGCCGGGGCGCGCTCGCCGGGTTCAAGGTGCCGCGCGTGATCGAGTTCCGGGAGCGGGTGCCGAGGTCGGAGGCGGGGAAGGTGCTGCGGCGGGAGATTAGCCTCGACGGGGCGGCGGGGCCTGCGCCCGGCGTCTGAGCCCTGTCTGCTCCCCGTACCCGCGCCCGTACACACACCCGGGCACAGAAAAAGGCGGGCACCCTCTCCCCGCCACTCTCAACGTATAGCGCACCGGGGGGCTTGCGGCAAGGCCCCCGTGGTGCCGCAGAATCGCCCGCCGAGGCCGGGAACCGCGGCCTCGGCGGGCGGACTTGAGGAGTGGCGAAATGCGTGTGGTCCTTTCGACGTACGGGTCGCGTGGGGACGTCGAGCCGCTGGTGGGGCTCGCGGTGCGGCTGCGGGAACAGGGCGCGGAGGTACGGGTGTGCGCGCCGCCGGACGAGGAGTTCGCCGCGCGCCTCGCCGGTGTCGGGGTGGAGATGGTGCCGGTCGGCCTTTCGGCTCGGGAGCTGACGACGACGGCGCGGCAGCCGAAGTCCCTGCCGGAGCGCGCGGCCGAGCTGATCGCGAGCCAGCTCGACGCGGTCACGGCGGCGGCCGAGGGGTGCGACGCCCTGGTGGCGACCGGCATGATGCCCGCCGTCGCGGGTGCGCGGTCGGTGGCGGAGAAGCTGGGAGTGCCGTCGGTGTCGGTGACGTTCCAGCAGCTCACGCTGCCGTCGCCGCATCACGCGCCGCTGGCGTACCCGGGCCGCCCGTTCCCGCCGGAGGTGACCGACAACAGCGTGCTGTGGGACCTGGACGCCCGCAGCATCGACGTCCTGTTCGGGGACGCGGTCAACAGCAACCGGGCGTCGATCGGCCTGCCGCCTGTGGCCGGCGTCCGCGACTACGTCATCGGCGACCGGCCGTGGCTGGCGACGGACCCGGTCCTCGACCCCTGGCGTCCCGCCGAGGGCGCGGGCTTCGGCTTCGACGTCGTGCAGACCGGCGCGTGGGTCCTGCCGGACGAACGCCCGCTCCCGGAGGGCCTGGTGGAGTTCCTCGACGCGGGCGCGCCCCCGGTGTACGTGGGTTTCGGCAGCATGCCGATGCACGGCTCGGACGACGTCGCCCGGGTTGCCATCGAGGCGGTACGCGCTCAGGGCCGCCGGGTCCTGATCCGGCGCGGCTGGGCCGACCTGGCCCTGATCGACGACCAGGACGACTGTTTCGCCGTCGACGAGGTCAATCACCAGGCGCTGTTCCGCCGGGTGGCGGCCGTCGTCCACCACGGCGGGGCGGGTACCACGACGACGGCGTCCCGGGCGGGTGCGCCGCAGGTGGTCGTGCCCCAGGCGACGGACCAGCCGTACTGGGCGGGCCGGGTCGCCGGGTTGGGCATCGGCGTGGCGCACGACGGGCCGACACCGACGTTCGCGTCCCTGTCGGCGGCGCTGTCGGCGGCGCTCGCCCCGGAAACCCGGGACCGGGCGGCGGCCGTGGCGGCGGCGATCATCGACGACGGGGCGGCGGTGGCGGCGAAGCTGGTCCTCGGCCTCAAGTAGGCCGAGCAGGCCGAGCAGGCCGAGCCGCCCAAGGGGCCCGCGCTGACCTCAGAGCCCCAACCCCCGCACCAGATCCCGCAGTTCGTCCCCGTACAGCACCGCCGGATCGTCGATCTGCGGCCGCAGGAGACCGTCGATCTCCAGCGTCACGAGCCCGTGCATCCGCCCCCACACCCGCAGCGACAGGGCGAGCACGGCCGGGGTGAGGCCGGGGAAGGCGGCGCGGGCGACGGCGGTGAACGCCGGGTCGAAGTCGCCCCAGGCGTAGGCACTGCCACCCCCGGCGGGCCGAGCCGTCGTCGCGACCTCCACGATCCCCAGGCACAGCTCGTACTCCGCCTCGGCGCTCTCGGCCGTGTCCGCGCGCGGCGCCCTGGCCCGCCCGCTGAACAGGAGCCGGAACTCCTGGGGATGGGCGAGCGCCCAGGCGCGGTAGGCGAGGCCGTGGGCCAGGGCGCGGGCGGCGGGGTCCGTCGCGGGGTGGGCCTCGCGGGCAGTGCGGAGGTGGGCGGCGAGGTCGCGGTAGGCGTCGGTGGCGAGGGCGGCGAGGAGGGCCTCGCGGGTGTCGAAGTAGCTGTAGAAGGTGCCGGGCGCCATGCCCATGTCGCGGGCGATGCCCCGCAGGGCCACGGCCTCGGCACCCTCCTCCACCAGGTGTTTCAGGGCGGTCGCCTTGATCTCGGCGGTGGTCTGGGCGCGATGGCGTTCGCGGCGGCTCGCAGCAGGCATGGCTCCATGGTACGGCGAGCAAAGGTTGAACGGTGTTTGGAAATTGGCCGGTGTTCGAGCTATGGTCCTGGCACATCCAGCAACCCGCAGCAGCGAAGGGGTGTGGCATGACCACGCACACGTACGGACCCGGCCCGATCAAGGGCTACGACATCGGCCCGATCCCGATGGCGGCCGCGTTCACGTCGGACTTCCCGCTGGCGGCGGGCATCGGCGCGGCGGACGTGCAGGACATCGTGGACAAGCAGGAGGTGGAGCGGCGGGTCATGGACGTACGGCCCGGCATGTACGCGAAGTACATGCCGAGCCGGATCGACGAGGCGGCCGGGCGGCACTACACGGGCGGCCGGTACCTCTTCGAGACGTGGGCCGACGTCGTCGAGTACGAGCGGTTCACCAGCCAGGAGCTTGAGTTCGAGCCGGGCGTGAAGTTCTGGAGCCGCCCGTTCTTCCAGGACGTGGAGCGGTTCGTGTGGCGGGTCGCGGGGGCGCACAACTTCCTGCCCCTGGACGCGCACCACGTGAGCCGGTTCGAGCGGTTCCGGTACGAGGGCGACGGGGACGCGGCCCTGGAGCGGGCGTGGGGGACGGTCCGCGACGAGGCCGGGGCGCGCGGGCTCGCGGCCGTGTGGCTGCTGCACCAGCCGGAGCAGCGCCTCATCGGCCTGCACACGGTGGCCACCGGGCTCACCCCGGCCGACCTGGAGGCCGCGCCGTCCCTCGGCGCGCTGCTCCCGGAATCCCTCGCGCCCGAGCGGTACTTCGACCGGTCGAGCCGCATCCTCTCCCTCTGGCTGCCGAAGTCGCGGCTCGCGGGCGGCGCGCCGTCGGCGTACCCGTCGGCGCCGCTGCTCCCGCTGCCGTCGGTGGCGGCGCAGGAGGTCTGAGGCGGACCAGGGCCCCGGGGGCGGGACTTGGGGGGCGTTGTCAGTGGGTCCGAGTAGCGTCGCCGCATGGCAGAAGACGCGTACGTGACCAAGACCCGGACCTCCTACGACACCATCGCCGAGGCCGTCGAGAAGGAGTGGCGGGGCGAGCTGGACTCCTGGCCGCTCGCCCGGGCGATGTTCGCGGCGTACGCGGAGCTGGTGCGGGACGCGGGCGGGGGCACGGTCGCCGACATCGGGTGCGGGACCGGCGAGGTGAGCGCCGTCCTCAGCTCCCTGGGGCTGCGGATGCGGGGGATCGACCTGTCGCCGGGGATGCTGGCGCTGGCTCGCGCGAAGTATCCGCACCTGCCGTTCGATGAGGGCTCGATGACGGCCCTCGACCTGCCGGACGGGGAGCTGGGCGGGGTGGTCGCGTGGTACTCGACGATCCACATCCCGCCGGCCGACCTGCCGCAGGTCTTCGCCGAGTTCCACCGCGTCCTCGCCCCCGGCGGCCAGCTCCTGCTCGGCTTCCAGGTCGGCGACGACATCCGGCACTTCGACGAGGCGTTCGGGCACGAGGTGGACCTGGACTTCCAGCGCCGGCGGCCCGAGCAGGTCACGGAGCTGCTGCGGGAAGCCGGGTTCGCCGCGCACGGATATCTGCTCCGGGAGCCGTACGAGGGCGAGCGCACGCAGCACGCGCACCTCCTGGCGGCGAAGCCGCGCGAGTAGGCCGCCCTGCCGGGACCGCCCGGCCCGGGGCCGTTTTTGCCGGACCGGCAACAACCCTCGGCGTCCGCCCCCGCTCCCGTACAGACTCGTGACGAGCCACCCCGCACATCCGGAGGAGCCATGACCGTGACCGCGCTCGACGTGAAGCACAGCCTGCTGGAGCTGCCCGAGAGCACCGGCATCCGTATCCACGCCGTGGAGCAGGGCAGCGGCCCGCTGGTCCTGCTGGTGCACGGCTTCCCCGAGACCTGGTACTCGTGGCGGCGCCAGCTCCCGGCACTCGCGGCGGCCGGGTACCGGGCGGTGGCGATCGACGTGCGCGGGTACGGCCGCTCGTCGAAGCCGCGCGAGGCGGCGGCGTACGGGATGCTCGCGCACGTCGCCGACAACGTGGGCGTCGTCCGTGCCCTGGGCGAGGACAGCGCGGTGATCGTCGGCCACGACTGGGGCTCGCCCATCGCGGCGAACTCCGCGCTCCTGCGCCCGGACGTCTTCCGGGCCGCCGCCCTGATGAGCGTGCCGTACGCGCCCCGGGGCGGCCCCCGGCCCACCGACGCGTTCGCCGCGATCCCCGGGGACGAGGACTTCTACATCAGCCACTTCCAGGAGCCGGGCCGCGCCGAGGCCGAGATGGAGCCGGACGTGCGCGGCTGGATCCGGGGCTTCTACACGGCCCTGTCCGGCGACACCATGCCGCCGCCGGACACCCCGAGCCCGCACTTCGTGCCGAAGGGCGGCCGGATGCGCGACCGCCTCCCGCAGGGCGGCCCGCTGCCGGAGTGGCTGTCGGAGGAGGAACTGGACGTGTACGCGGCCGAGTTCGAGCGGGGCGGCATGAGCGGGCCGCTCGGCAGGTACCGCAACATGGACCGCGACTGGGCGGACCTGGCCGCGTGGGACGGGGCGGCCCTCACGCAGCCGTCCCTGTTCGTCGCGGGCGAGCTCGACCCGTCCCTTCAGTGGCTGTCGGCCGCCCTCGACGCGTATCCCGTGACGCTCCCCGGCCTCGCCGCGTCCCACATCCTCAAGGGCTGCGGGCACTGGGTGCAGCAGGAGCGGGCCGAGGAGGTCAACGGGATCCTGGTGAGCTGGCTGCGGTCCGTGGTGTGACCCGGCCGCGCGCTACAGCCACACCCCGGTGAGGAAGGGGTAGGCGTCCGTGAGCTTCGTCGGCCCCTGCACCAGCTTGCCCTCGGTGACGATCACGAACTGGTCGCCCTTGAGGAGGAAGTAGTGCATGGCGTCGTCGAAGGGGGCGGAGGTGGCGGTGTCGAGGTCGTACACGAACGCGTCGGGGGCGTGCGGCAGCCTGAACTCCTCGTTGAACTCCGGGTCGTCGAGCTTGGTGAGCACGGCACGGTCCTCAAGGAAGTACACGACGCGATCGCCCTTGGAGTCGGCAGCGGTGGCGGCCTTGATCTGCGCCCCCTGGAGGTTCGCGGGAAGCAGCCGCCCCCGGTCGTCCGCGGACCGCTCCGAGAACTCCCGGAGCTCATGGCCGAGCACGGCGGTGTGCGTGTAGGGGCTGCCCTTACGGGTGTTGATGACGTCCGCGGCGGCCGACGGGAACCCGTGCGGGAGCCGCTGGAACTGCTCGCTGGCCTTCCTCGGCCCGGACTCGATGCCGCGCCGGGGCGAGAAGCGGATGAACTCGTCGCCGCGGAAGCCGTCGAAGCGCAGATACGGCGCCCGCGGGTCCGGGACGGTCTTGGCCATCGTCTCGAAGACACCGCCGCCCGCGTCCAGGATGCCCTTGACCGCGGAGGCAAGGACGTTCCCGGGCGTCGCGAGGGTGCCGGGCGAGACGATCTGCGCGGTGAGCGCGTCGAACGCCTTCGACTCGCCGCGCGCGGGCGCCGGTTCCAGGCGCCACACCTGCGTGCCGCGGTCCTCGCCCGTCCTCGGCTCGCCCTGCTCGAGCTCGGCGCCCGCGTCCCCGCGCTCGCCGCGCACCGCGAGGTGCTTGCCGCTGTTCACGTTCACCCAGGCGTAGCGGTCGTCGCCGATCCGCTCCGGCCGCCACAACTGCGTGACCAGCAGGTCCTCCCGCGACTCCGGCGGGCACTGCTGCACCGCCGCGCCCGCGCGGCCCCGGTTCACCATGATGTCCATGCGCAGCGTGCTGTGGACGTTCTGCAGCGTCCACGCGCCTTCGCGCGCGCTGTGCGGCTTCAGGTGCCAGAACTGGCGGTGCCGCTCCACCCCTTCGGCGTGCAGGTCCTCCAGGACGACCTTCGCGCCCTGCTTGGCGCCACCTCCCGGCTGCACCCCCGCGTACAGTCCGCTCGCCTCGTTCTTGATGAGGTAGATGCCCTCGGACATTGCTGACTGGCCTGCTTGTGCTGCCACGGTCGACCTCCCGGAACGTCGGGTCGGGCACGCACCGGCGGTGCGCAGCGGTCAGCCTAGAAGCGGAAGCCGTGATCCCGATACGGCCCGGTTTCGGCCGTTATTCACCCCTCAATTACTCCGAGTCGGACGACGAGGGTGACGTGGGCGTCGACGAGCCGGGCTCGCCCCGTTCGGCGCGCGCCCGGGCCTGGGTCCTGAGGAGGTTGTAGTAGAACTCGTAGCCGTGGGTGTGGCGGCCCTCCACCTGGCGCTTGTAGTACGACTCGAAGTCACCGGGTTCGGCGGAGAACATGTCGGCGACTGAGCCCTTCAGGCGCGCGTCCTTCATGACCCGGCGGTGGATCACGACGTTCTTCCACTCGATGTACTCGACCTTTCGACCGTAGTACTTCTCCGGAGGCAGACCCTCCCGCTCCGCCAGCCTGTCGAACTCGCCGCTCTTCACCTGGTGGTCCAGGCGCGCCCGGCGGCGCTGCTTGGAGGCGTTGAGGAGCTCGAAGACGGCGGCGCCGAAGAGGCGTCCCGGGCCCGCCCTGCGTACGTCGGCCTGCAGGTGGTTCAGGACGACCGTCCGGCTGTCCGGCTTCCACACGCCCACGCCTCCACCGTCGGCCCTGCCGAACCGCACCGTGACGCTGCCGGCGGCGGCGAGTTCCTCCTGGAAGTGTGGGGACACGCGGGCGACGAAGTCGCGGACCTCCTTCATCAGCCCGCCGTCCCGCTCGGTCTGGAAGCTCACGCCTCCCACCGTGCCGCTGTACGGACCCTCGTTGTGGAACTCGCCGTACGCGAGCGCGTCGTCGTCGGACCGCCGGTCGGCGCCGCGCCCCCGCGGGGGCCGTTCGTGGTCCGAGCCGTACGCGAGGTCGGCGTCCGGCGAGGTGGATCGGGAGCTGCTGCTGCTCCCCCCGTCCCGCCCGGACGCCCGCTGCACCGCGACGGCCCGGCTCAGCGCCGCGTTCCCGGCCTTCGGGTGGAGTGCGAGGAAGCGTGCGTGCTGCGAGGACGTGGCCGTCTGCCGTGGGGAGCCCTGCCGGGCCGTGGCCGACGCTCGTGCCGCCTGTCCCGATCGCTCACCACGCTCGGCCCTGTCCCGCATGCGACGCTCCTCGTCTGCTTGATCATTCACGCTAACCGGCACGGGGCCCTGGCCGGGCGGTGCGGCGCCCTTCCTGCACCCGTGGGCCCTTGTCCCTGCCCCAGAGGCCGTGGGGCGTTGCCCTTTCCGGCACCTGGGGTCACCGCTCGCGGCGGTTCCAGAAGTCCCGCCACCACTGGCCCCGGTCCGGCGGGGGCGGCAGGACGGCCTTGGCCACGCGGGCGACGCAGTACGCGACGACCACCAGGAGGATGAGGATCCAGACCGCCCACCATGGAGCGCCCTGAAGCAGGTCGAGCAGAGACATCGCTGGCCTTCCCAGCCGGAGCCGGGGGCGTGTCGGCTACGCCGCTTGTGCCTCTCCCTGGGGGCGCGCGGCCGAGACGCCCCATCGAGTCGTGATCGATGGGGAGTTCGGCCGTCCGGGCGCGCGCGGGATCGTGGGTGTGGTCAGGCGGACCACGCCGCAGGGGGAACGGTCGTTTCTTGGGACGGTGTCCACGTACGCGTAGTCGACTGGTACGAGCGCCTTCGCCAAGTCCGCGCGGATCAGGGCGATGAGGGCGCACATCGAGTCGGCCAGGCGGCGCGCCTCCTCGGCGAACTCGGCGCTGTCCACCATGCGGAACGGGTCACGTGCGCCGTGCATGGACGGTGCCGTGGCCTGCGGCAGGCGGGTGTCCCTCTCGGCCGTACGCGCGATCGTCGCGCGCAGCTCCGACGCGGCGCCGTCCGGCTGGCTCTCCAGGTATTCGTGGAAGCGGACGGTGTCGGTCAGCACCGAGAGGAGGGAGCGCAGGCGATGGTGGCGAACCCGCGCGGCGACGTTGTAACGCTCCCAGAGGCCGTCCAAGTACGCGTCCACGCCCACGATGACGAGCCGCGCGCCCTCGTCTGCTCCCGCCGTCGTCACGCCGTCAGCGTACGAGGCGGGCGTGGCGCCTACCAGTCGTTCCCGTAAAGCTCCGTCTTCCGTTGCCACCACGTCTTCATCTCGCTCTCCTCGACCGGCGTCGCCGCCCGCAGGTCGCCCACGCGGATCGTCGCCACGAAGTGGGTGAACCGGACGCGGCGGAACTCGCCGTCCTGCGAGAGGACCCGTCCCGGGCCGTAGATGTCCGTGCTCGCGTGCGCCACGTACGCGCCCTCCGTGTGCTGCTGTTGCTGGTCCGTTTCCATCGGGCTGCCTCTCGCTCTGTGTGCCGTTCCGATCACACAGTGCGGTCGGCAGGGCTAGCCTCGCCAGTAGGTAGCGCTTGACAACTGTGCTGGCACGGGAGGGCGTTGGGATGGCCATCGAGGACAGTCCGGAGTCACGACTGCGGTACGGGGAGGAGCTGCGCTCGCGGAGGGAGGGCGCGGGGCTGACTCAGGAGGAGTTGAGTGTGCGGGCGATCATGTCGCGGACGCATATCGCCCACATTGAGGCGGGGCGCAGGCGGCCTTCGTTGGACGACGCGAAGCGTCTGGACGACGTGCTGGACGCGGGGGGTGTGTTCGTCCGGTTCCTTCCGGTCAAGGCGGAGGGGCGCGTCGCCGAACACTTCGCGGAAGTCCTGGAGCTGGAGAAGCGGGCGACGATGATCCGTACGTTCGCGTCGCAGCTCATTCCCGGCATGTTGCAGACGCGGGCTTACGCACGGAGCGTGTTCCTGGACGGATGCATTCCCCGGACGGACGAGGAGGTCGACAAGGTTGTCGAGACGCGGCTGGCGCGTGCCCGCATCCTGGAGAACTTCCATGCCCCCGAAGTCTGGTTCGTGTTCGACGAAGCGGTGATCCGGCGCCCGGTGGGTGGTGCGGCTGTGATGTGCGAGCAGCTACGTCACATTGAGCAGCTGGCGCTCAGCCGCCGCATCCGTGTGCATGTGATGCCTTTCTCCGTGGGTTACTACCCGTTGCTGGAGGGCTTCGTGTCGCTGATGTGGTTCGACGACCTTCCACCCATCGCCTACGTGGAGGCGCTGAAAGCAGGAAAGGTGCTGGAACTTCCGTCAGCGGTGCTCAGCTGCCAAGTCGCCTACGATCGGAGCGTGGGTGACGCCATGTCGTCCTCTCAGTCCCTGGCATTGATCAGGTCCGTAGCGGAGGAATTCGAGCATGAACAGCACCGATGAACAGTGGCGCAAGTCGAGCTACAGCGCTGCCGATAGCGCCGACTGCCTCGAAGTCAACGACGCGCACCGCCCGGCAGGCGTCCCCGTCCGCGACAGCAAGAACCCCCACGGCCCCGCCGTCCTCTTCGGCGCACCCGCCTGGACGGCGTTCATCGCCTCCCTCTAACTCACGGCACCAGCACCACCCTGCCGAAGACCTGACCCTCGTCCATCGCGCGATGGGCCCCGGCCGCCCGGCCCAGCGGCAGCACCTCATGCACGACCCCGCGCAGCTCCCCGCGCGCCGCCTCGGCGAACTGGGCCGACCGCACCGCCTGCTTGGCGGCAACGGGCACCGTGTCCAGGCTCAGCGTGGCGTACGAGAGGGAGCTGCGGAACGCGGCCAGCAGGCGTGCCCCGAAGTCGGCCGGGGGGAGTCCGGCGATCAGGCCGACGGCCACAAAGCGGCCGTTGGGGTTCAGCTTGTCCAGGAAGAGGGGGAGCTGGGCGCCGCCCACGATGTCGACCACCACGTCGAACCCCGCAGGCGCGTCCCCCGCGCCCGCGCGGTCCAGGACGTGCGTCGCCCCCAGCTCGCGCAGCCGCGCCCCCCGCTCCGGCGATGACGTGGTGACCGCCACCGCGGCCGCGCCGCCCCGGGCCGCGAGCTGGACGGCGCTGACGCCGATGCTCCCCGCCGCCCCGCGTACGAGGACCGTCTCGCCGGGCGTGAACCCGGCCCGTTCCAGGGCGAAGTGGGCGACCACGCCGGAGCTGCCGAGGGCCACCGCCTCGGTGCCGCTCAGGTCGTCGGGTAGGACGACGACCTCCTCGATGTCGGCGACGGCCTGCTCGACGTACCCGCCGGAGAGGCCGGTGAACGCCCATACGCGGCGGCCCAGCCATGAGGTGTCCACGCCGTCCCCCAGCGCGGTCACGCGGCCCGCGACCTCGCTGCCGAGGACGTGGCCCGGCTCGAAGCCGAAGGTGCCGAGGGTGCCACGGCGGAGCATGGCGTCCACGCCGCCGACGCCGATCGCCTCCGTGGTGATCAGGACCTGGCCCGGCGCCGGATCCGGCACGGGCAGGTCCACCACCTCCAGGCCGTCGGCGGTCCCGAACTCCTTGATCACGACAGCTTTCATCCCGGCTCCTCAGGGGTGGTGAAGGGGTGGACGCGGGGCGACCGGGCGGGTCGCACCACCGCCATCGGAACGTAACGGGCCGCGCCGTGCGTTCAGCCGAAGTGAGACGCCATGACTGACCATTTGACTCGCTCCGACGCCCGGGACAACCGGGCCCGCATCCTGGACGCCGCCCGCGTCGTCTTCAGCGAGGAGGGCCTGGCCGCGCCCATGCGCGAGGTCGCCCGGCACGCGGACGTCGGCCCCGCCACGCTCTACCGGCACTTCCCGACCAAGCGGGACCTGATCGGGGCGACCTACGCCGAGCAGCGGCGGGCCTGCCACGCCATCGTCAGGGACGCCCTCGCGGACCCGGACCCGTGGCGCGGGTTCCGGCGCCTGATCGAGGAGATCCTCGAACTGCACGCCCGCAGCCGGGGGTTCGCCGACGCCTTCATGGCGGCGTTCCCCGAGGGCGACGACTTCGTCGCGGAACGGCAGCGCGCTCTCCTCGCCGTCACCGACCTCGCCCGCCGCGCCCAGCGATCAGGACACCTTCGGTCCGGGTTCGTCGTCGACGACCTGATGCTGATGCTCATGGCCCACCAGGGCATCCAGGACGCCCCGCCCGAGACCCGGCTCGCGGCATCCCGCCGCTTCGCCGCGTACATGATCGAGGGCTTCCGGGCCCACCCGGAGACACGCGTACCCGCGGCGCTGCCACCGGCTCCCCACCTGTGCTCCACGCCGACCCACCGGACAGGCCCTAGCGGTCCAAGTACGCCAGTACGGCGAGCACCCGCCGGTTCGCCGACTCCGCCGGCGGCAGCCGCAGCTTCATGAAGATGTTGCTCACGTGCTTCGCCACGGCCTTCTCCGTCACGAACAGCGCCTCCGCGATGCCCGCGTTCGACAGGCCCTGCGCCAGGCACTCCAGGACCTCGCGCTCGCGCGGCGTGAGGGAGTTCAGGGGCTCGTCCCGCGACTTGCCGGTGACGAGCTTGGACACCACCTCGGGGTCCATCGCCGTGCCGCCGCCCGCGACCCGCAGAATCGTCGCGATGAACTCGGCGCCGTTGGAGACGCGTTCCTTCAGGATGTAGCCGACGCCCTCGGAGCCGGTGGCCAGCAACTCGTGGGCGTACAGAGGCTCTACGTACTGGGAGAGGAGGAGGATCGGCAGGCCGGGCACCTCCGTGCGGGCCGCGACCGCCGCGCGCAGCCCCTCGTCGCTGAACGTCGGCGGGAGGCGGACGTCCACCACGGCGACGTCGGGCCGCAGGGACGTCAGGGCCTCCTGGAGGAGAGGGCCGTTGTCGACGGCGGCCAGGACCTCGTGGCCGAAGGCCTGGAGGAGGCGCGTGACCCCGTCCCTCAGAAGGAAGTGGTCTTCGGCGAGGACAACTCGCACGGCAGCTCCATCGTCATCTGGGTCGGGCCGCCCGGCGGGCTGCTCACGGCGAGGATCCCGTCGAAGTGGGCGAGACGCCGCTCGACCCCGCGCAGCCCGGTCCCCGCGGACACGTCCGCGCCGCCCTGCCCGTCGTCCACGACGGACGCCCGCAGCGCCCCGGCCTCGTACCGCAGGTCGATCCAGCAGCGCTCGCCGCCGGAGTGCTTGGCCGCGTTCGTGAGGATCTCCGACATCGCGAAGTACATCGCCGACTCGACGGGCGGTTCGGGACGGGACGGCAGGTCGATCACGACCTCGGTCCGCAGCGGGCTGATCATCGCGAGGGAGCGTACGGCATCGCCGAGACCCCGGTCCGCGAGGATCGGCGGGTGGATGCCCTTCACCAGGTCACGGAGCTCCTTCAGGGCGGCCGTGGAGGACTGGCGGGCCTCGACGAGGAGGTCGCGGACGGCGTCCGGGTTGGTCTCCAGGAGGTGCTC
The DNA here is from genome assembly GCF_045070545.1 of Streptomyces sp. RK9. NCBI lineage: Bacteria > Bacillati > Actinomycetota > Actinomycetes > Kitasatosporales > Streptomycetaceae > Streptomyces > Streptomyces sp. RK9. Next base: position 1,464,835 of record NZ_CP173704.1, read on the forward strand.
GGCCGCGTTCAGGGTCATGCCCATCGCCACGAGCCGCGCCTGCGCGCCGTCGTGCAGGTCCCGCTCGATGCGGCGGATCTCCGACATCTGGCTGTCCACGGCGTCGGACCGGGTCTCCTTCAGGTGCTCCACGCGGGCCGCGAGCAGCTCGGCCTCGCTGGGCGCGAGCAGCAGGTTCAGATAGCGGCCGTGCAGGCGCAGGGCGAACGGGGCCGCCCAGAACACCGACAGGGGCAGCAGCGCGGTGCCGAGCACGCCCGCGAGCGCCGCCGTCGCCGGGTCGCCGACCGGGATGAACAGGAACCACATGCTGTCCCACTCGGCGGGCAGCTCCGTGCCCATCGCCGCCGTCCAGATGCCCCAGGCGCCGGTGAGGGCGAGGGCCAGCGGGCCGAAGGCGATCGCGCCGCCCACGAACGCGTGCACGTGCACCCAGCGCCAGTCCCGGTGCACCTGGTTGCCCTTGTCGAGCAGCTGGGACCGCAGCGCCTTCGCCCGCTCCGCGCCGGACGCGGGCAGCTCCGGGTACACCGCGGGGATGTCGACGCCCGACCAGCGCGCCGCGTACGCCCGCTGCCGGTCCGCGAGGGCCCGCACCCTGCGCACCGTGCCCGGCAGGAGCTTGAGGCCCACCGGGCCGCGCAGCGTCGACCAGACGATTCCGATCCACAGCGACAGGCACATCGCGCGGTGAGCCTGGAACCACAGGGTCAGGGAGCGGCGGAAGGCCGTGATGCCGCCCGCGGCCTCGAAGCCGCCCGGGGCCGCGTCGGTGTTCTGTCGTGTGCTCTTCATGTACGCATTATCGAAAGCGGCGTGGCCGGAAGGCAGTGGTAAAAACTCCCCTCTTCGGCCATGGATTTCGTGGCGACGTCACCGCCACCGACGACGAGTCCCGGCAGGAGCCGGAACTCGCCGTGCTGCGGAAGGGGTTCGCGCTCGTCCTGACGGCCGAGGAGATCGCGGCGCGGCTGGCGGGCGGGGGCGCCGGTGCTGTCGGCGTCGGGGGTGCCGGGGGTGTCGGCGCCCCGGGGACGCCCGCCTAGGCGACGCGCGCCAGCCAGTCCCGCACCGCCGCGTTGAACTCCTCCGGCCGCTCCAGGTTCGGCAGGTGCGCCGCCCGCTCGATCACGCACAGGCGCGCGTCGGGCAGCGCCGCGTGCATCGCCTCCGCGTCCGCGACCGGAGTGTAGGTGTCGTCCCTGCCCACGACCACCAGGGCGGGGACCGTGACGCCCGGAAGCACCGGCCGGTAGTCGGGGCGCTCGGCGCGGGCGCGCAGGGCCGCCGCCGCGCCCTCCGGGGACGCCGCCAGCATCATGCGGAGCACGTGCGCGGCGGCCTCCTCGTTGTACGGCGCCGCCATCTTGTGCAGCACCTCCTCCGCGTACCCCTTCATGCCCTCCGCCAGAAGCCGCTCCGCCGTCTCCCTGCGGAACGCCTTCCCCGCCTCCGTGTCCGTCGCCGGGGACGTGTCGGCGAGCAGAACCCCCGCTATCCGCTCCGGGAAGCGGGCCCAGGCGTCCATCACGATCTGGCCGCCCATCGACACCCCGCCCAGCGCGCAGCGCGCCACGCCCAGGTGGTCAAGGAGGGCCAGGAGGTCGCGGGCGAAGTCGCCGAAGTCGGTGACGGGGGCGTTGGCCTCGCCCGAGGGGGCGGCGGAGGCGCCGTAGCCGCGCAGGTCGAAGGTGATCACGCGGTGTGTGCCGGAGAGGGCGCTGACCTGGGGGTCCCAGAGGGAGCGGTCGAAGGGGTGGCCGTGGACCAGGACGAGGGGGACGCCCCGGCCCGGGCGGCCGTCGTGATCGCCGTGGCCGCCGTGGTCGTCGTACGAGAGCTGGATTCCGTTGCTGAGCCGGTTCGTTGGCATGGGGTCAGGCTAGATCCACCCCCGGCCGGCCGGAGCCCCCGTCCTCAGCGGGCGAAGAGGTCCCGCAGGGCCGCCGTGACCTCCTTCGGGGCCTCCTCCGCCATGAAGTGGCCGCACGACACCGTCCGGTGCGTGAGGTCCGGGGCCCACCTGCGCCACAGGTCCGCCGCGTCGAAGCCGAGGGCCGCGCCCCAGTCCTGCTGGAGGACCGCGACCGGCATCCGCAGCGCGTTGCCCGCGACGCGGTCCGCCGTGTCGTGCTCGACGTCCGCGAACGCCGACGCCCGGACGTCCGCGACGATCGAGGGGACCGCCTCGCGGCACGCCCGCAGGTACGCGGCCCGCACGTCCGGCGGCACGGCGCCCGGCGACGCCGACCACACGTCCAGGAAGTGGCCGAAGAACCCGTCCGGGTCCGCCGAGATCATCCGCTCCGGCAGGCCCGGCGGCTGCGCCATCAGATACAGGTGGAAGCCGATCGCGGCGGACGTGCCGCGCATGACGTCCCACATGTCCAGCGTCGGCAGCACGTCCAGGGACGCCAGGTGCGTGACCGCGTCCGGGTGGTCCAGACCCGCGCGGATCGCGACGAGAGCGCCCCGGTCGTGGCCCGCCAGCGCGAACCGCTCGTGCCCGAGGGCCCGCGCCAGCGCGACCACGTCCGCCGCCATCGTCCGCTTGGCGTACGTCTGGCCGTCCGCCGCCTCCGGCGGCTTGTCGCTCGCGCCGTAGCCCCGCAGGTCCGGGCAGATCACGTGGTGGTCCGCCGCGAGGTCCGCCGCCACGTGGCGCCACATGAGGTGGGTCTGGGGGAAGCCGTGCAGGAGCACGACGGGCGTGCGGTCGGGGTCGCCGCCGACGGCGGCGTTCAGGTGGACGCCGCCGTCGCCGACCGGGATCCGGTCGTAGCTGAAGCCCTCGATGCGGGGCTCGGGGCGGGATGCGGTCTGTGTCCCGGGTGTCCCGGGTGTCCCGGGTGTCTTGGGTGCCATGGGTTCAGCCTGCGCGGCCCGGATCAGCAACCGATCAGCAGCGGGTCCATGCAGGTGACGGGCGGTACGTTGAAGGGGTGCCGCAGGAGGAGAGCGCCGGGCCGGGGGCCGGTGACGTGACGTTCCAGGTCCTCGGGGCCCTTGCCGCCCGGGACGCGGACGGGCGCCCCCTCGACCTCAAGGGGCCCCGGCACCGTGCCGTCCTCGCCCGCCTCCTCATCGCCCGGCGGCGGACCGTTCCCGTGGACTGGATGGTCGACGACTTCTGGGACGAGCCGCCGCCGAGGGCCGTCGGGGCGATCCGGACGTTCGTCGGTGACCTGCGGAAGGTCCTTGAGCCGGGGCGGGCCCGGCGGGCGCCCGCACGGCTCCTGGTGACGTCCGGGCCCGGGTACGCGCTGCTCGCGGGCGGTGGGGCGGTGGACGCCTGGCGGTTCGAGGGGGCTGTGGGGGAGGCCGCGAGGTCGCTGTCCGGCGGAGGTGCCGGGGTGGCCCTGGGGGTTCTCGACGAGGCGCTCTCGGCTTGGCGGGGGCCCGCGTACGCGGAGTGGGCCTCCGAGGAGTGGGCTCGGGGGGAGGCTGCCCGGCTGGAGGGGCTGCGGTTGCTCGCCGTGGAGCGACGGGCGTCCGCCGCGCTGGCTCTGGGGCGGGCCGGGGAGGCCGTGCTCGACCTGGAGGCGCACGTCGAGGGGCATCCCTGGCGGGAGGAGGCCTGGGAGCTGCTGGCTGTCGCCCTCTACCGGGCGGGGCGGCAGGGGGATGCCCTGGGGGTGTTGCGGAGGGCTCGGGAGCGGCTTGTGGGGGAGCTGGGGGTGGAACCGGGGGAGGGGTTGCGGAGGCTGGAGGGAGAGATTCTGGGGCAGCGGGGTGGGGGTGCCCTCGGGGCGGGGACTGGCGTCACACCGTGCGCACGCTCGGCGTCAGCCGCAGCTCCGGCACCGTGGTCCATGCCGCCACCTGCTGTGGGCACAGCCCGGTTCGACGGTTCCCCTGCCGGGCGGGGGAGCGAGCTCGTCGGGCGTGAGGCGGAGTTGGGCGACCTGGAGGCTTCCGCTCGTGGCGTTGTGCGGGAAGGGCGGCTCCTTCTGGCCCTGGTCTCCGGAGACGCCGGCGTCGGGAAGACCGCTCTGGTGCGGGAGTTGGCGGGGCGTCTCTCGGAAGAAGGGTGGGTCGCCGCTTGGGGGCGGGCCTCGGAGCAGGGCGGGGTCCCCGCCGGGTGGCCTTGGGCCGAGGTGCTGGGGGAACTGGGGGTCTCCGACGAGGGCGACGCGGGCGGGGACCGGTTCTCGTGGTACCGGCGGGTGGGGGAGCTGATCACCGGGGCGGCCGACCGCCACCCCCTGCTGCTCGTACTCGACGACCTGCACTGGGCCGACGACGGCACGCTGGAACTGCTGGCCTCGCTGGTGGAGCGGCCCCTTGAGCGGCCCGTGCTGGTCGTGGCGACGTACCGGGACGGAGAAGTGGCTGACGGGATGCGGGAGTTGCTGGGCCGCGTGGCCCGCGCCGAGCCCACGCGGGTGCGGGTCGGACCGCTGGCCGAGCCCGCCGTGGCCGACCTCGCGCGGACCGTCTCACCCCGCCCCCTCGACGCCGCCACCCTCCGCACCGTGCACCGGCGCAGCGGCGGCAACCCCTTCTTCGTACGCGAGATCGTCCGCCTGTACGCCGCCGAAGGGGCCGCCGCCCTCTCCCAAGTCCCGGCGGGCGTACGGGACATCGTGCGCCGCAGGCTGGGCGCGCTGCCCGCCGGGGCCCGCGCGGTGCTGCTGCGCGCCGCGCTGATCGGGCCCGCCGTCGACCTGGACGTGCTGACCGCGCTCACCGGGGACGAGGACGCCGTCCTGGAGGCGGTCGATGCCGGGGTGGCGGCGGGGTTCCTCGTCGGGGAAGCCCAGGAAGGGCACGGAGCGGGCGAGCGGGAGGGCGAGAGCGAGGGCGAGCGGGTCGAGTTCGCGCACGCGCTCGTACGGGAGACCCTGTACCGGGACCTGTCCGCGCCCCGCCGCGCCCGGCTGCACACCGCCGTCGCGGAACTCCTGGAAGACCTGCGGCCCGACTCCGTCGAAGCCATCGCCCACCACTACCTCGGCGCGGGCACCCGCGAAGTCGCCGCCCGCGCCGCCGACTTCGCCGCGCGGGCGGCCCGCCGCGCCGAGAACGCGTTCGCGCCGCACGAGGCGGTGCGGCTGTGGGGGGCGGCGTTGGAGGCGTACGACCGGGGTGGGGGTGGGGAGTCGGTCGAGGGTCAGGGGAGGTCGGTCGCCTCGGCCGAGGGGCAGGGGCGGTCGGGTGATCCGGCCGGGGGCCGGGCGCGGCTCGGGATCGTCATGGGGCTCGTGCGGAACCTCGCCGTCACCGGCAGACTCGCCGAGGCCCGCCGGTACCGCGCCGAAGCCCTCGCCGCCGCCGAGAAGACCGGCGACCCCGAGCTGACCGCCCGCGTCATCGGCGCCTTCGACGTACCGGGCATCTGGGCCCGCAACGACGACGAAGCCCTCTCCCGCCGCATCGTCGCCGCCGCCCTGCGCGCCCTCGACGCCCTCCCGGACGACGGCACCCCGGCCCGCCGGGCCACCCGCAGCCGACTGCTCAGCACCGTCGGCATGGAGACGCGCGGTTCCCGCACGGAACGCGGCGCTGAGGCGGCCCGGGAGGCGGAGAGGCTGGCGCGGGCGGTCGGGGAGGCCGCCGGAGCGGGCGAGTTCGGCGCCGGGGCGGTTGTCGGCGCAGGCGCCCGTGCCCAATTCGGGGCCGGTGCGCAGTCCCGGGCCCGTGCCCAGTCCCGGGCCGGTGCGCAGTCCCGGGCCGGTGCCCAGTCCCAGTCCCGTGCCCATGCCGGTGCCGGTGAGGAAGCCGACCCGGCAGCGGGAACCGCAGCCGTCGAGGCTGCCCCGCGCGGCGGCGCCGACTCCGCCGCGCTCCTCTCCTTCGCCCTCAACGCCCGCTACCTGCACACCTTCCACCGCCCCGGACTCGCCCCCGAACGCGCCCGCATCGGCGAGGAGCTGACCACCCTCGCCGCCCGCCACGACCTCGTCGCCTTCGAAGTCCTCGGCCACCTGATGCTGCTCCAGGCCCACTCCGCGCTCGCCGACTTCGGCCGCGCGGACGGCCACGCCGCCGCCGTCGACCGCCTCGCCGAACGGCACGGGCTGCCGCTGGCCGGGGTGTTCACGGAGTGGTACGCGGCGCTGCGTGCCGCCGTCGCCGGACGGGTGCCGGAGGCGGAGGCCGGGTGCCGGGCGGCTGCGGCGCGGATGCGGGGCGGGGGGATGAGCGGGATGGAGGGGGAGGGGGTGGGTGGAGTCGGAGAGGCGGGCGAGGGCGGCAGTGCGGGGCTCCTTGAGCTGGCCCTGCTGTGTCTGCGCGTGCAGAGCGGAGGCGAGGAAGGCGGGGTCGGCGAGGACGGCGAGGACGGCGAGGACGGCGAGGTCGGCGAGGTCGGTGTGGTGGTGGGCCCGGCGGGCGCGGACCCCCACGACCAACTCCTCGAAGCCCGCCTCTGTCTCCGCGCCCGCGCCGCCCTCCGCTCCGGCACCGCCCCGCCGGACGTCCTCGACGGCCTGTATCGCGAACTGCTGCCCGCAGGCGGCGAGTTGGCCGGGGCCGGGAGCGGCGTCCTGACCCTGGAGCCCGTCGCCCTCTACCTCGGTGACCTCGCCGCCGCCCTCGGGCGGCCGGACGCCGCCGCCCGGCACCACCGGCAGGCGCGCGTCCTCGCCGAGCGGGCCGGGGCGCCCCACTGGCTCGCCGCCGCCGATGCGAGGATGCGCCGGTGACCGACGAGACGAGTACGGCCGCGAGGGCCGCCACAGAGACGGCGTACATCCGCTTCGAGTCCCCGACCCTGCACGAACGCGGGGTGCACCCGGGCGTGTTCTTCCTGGTGAACAGCCTCGCCCGGGAAGGGAAGCTCACCCCTGAGCAGCGCGGCTTCTGGCGCGCCAACAACGACTGGTACGACGCCGCGTACACCACGCCGTCCGACGCCTACGACCGCGAGGCGAACCCCGGCGCGGTCGCCTGGTTCAAGGCGACCGCCACCCACCTCATCGAGCGCGTCCCCGGCTACCTGGACATCCTCGCCGCCCACGGCGTCCCCTGCCGCACGGTCCGCTCGGCCGACCCCGGCCGCATCGTGTACGAGGACGACGTGCAGGTCGTCGTCGTACCGCACGAGGCCGCGTAGCCCCCGTCTCCCGCGAGGCCGGGAACCAGAACGCCCCCCGCCGCGCACACGCGCGACAGGGGGCGTTCCTGCGACTGATCGCCTTCTGGGGGAGTCGGCCGATCAGAAGTACCGGGAGGGCAGGAGTGCCGGAGGGCAGGAGTGCCGGGAGGTCAGAAGTTGTAGGGCTTCGCCGTGTTCCAGTTCGTGACGTCGGCCGTCGACCACGTGAACTTCGACGGCACGCCCTTGGCGAAGGCCTCCTGGTCGACGCCGGGGCCGGTGTCGCCGGTGTGGTCCGTCAGGGCGATGCTGAGGCCGGTGGCGGTGTGGGTCCGCGCGCTGTCGGTGAACAGGTTCACGGCCGCGTAGACCTTGCCGCCGGGCTTGATCGTGAGGGCCTTGCCGCCGCCGGGGGTGTCCTTCGCGGAGTGGGGCAGGACGTTCGCGGTGTCGCCGAGCATCACCGACGGGAACGACGTGACGTAGCACGCCTTGGAGTCCGCGTTGGTGGCGGTGATGAGCAGGTGCTCGCCGCGCTGCTTCGCGAAGCGGTGCGTGACGGAGTACGAGATCTCCTGGCCGTCGCACGCCCGGATCCCGGCGGCGGAGGCCTGCGAGCCGGAGCCCTTCGAGCCGGAGGCCTGTGACCCGGAGCCCTTGCGGGCGTTGACCGTCGCGCCCTCCGTCGAGGACGACCCGGCGTCCGTGCCCTTGGCCGCGTCGACGGTCGCGCCCCCGGTGCCCGTGCCGCCCTCGGCCGCGCCGGACTTCCCTCCGCTCGCCTTCTCCGAGACGACGGCGCCCCCGCTCTTGCCCGCGCCCTTCGCGTCGTCGCCGCCGTCCGAGTTGCCGCAGGCGGTCAGTGTGGCGAGGGCCAGCGCGGCGGTGGTGGCGGCGAGTGCGGCGGTGCGGATCCGAGACGTACGCATGATGGTGCTCCCCCTGGGGTGGTGCGGTCCTGGCGGTCGTTCCCGCCGTTGACACCAGACTGGGCCCGGCCGCTTTCGTTCCGCTCACGCGCCGCTGCCGTCCCGCTCACGTCGCGCGGACGGGGGCGAACCGGCTGGTCAGCCCGGATCCGCGGCCGCCGCAAGCCGCCGCGCCGCCGCCCCGTGCCGCTCCCGGAAACCATCCTGCGCCGACACCCGGAGCAGCGCCTCCAGGGCCCGCACCGCGCCCTCGTCGAAGCCGCTCGACTCCGCCTCGCGCGCCGCCGCGTCCAGGCGGCGGATGCCCTCCGCCTCGTCGCCGAGGCCGAGCAGCGCCTCGCCCGCGGCCGTGACGAGGAGGACCCGGCCCGCGCTCGGGTCCTCCCGCGGGGGCGTGAGGGCCAGGGCCGCGTGCGCCGTGTCCAGGGCCGACTGCCAGTCCCGCGCGTCCAGTTGGAGGCGGGCCAGGTGGTGCAGGGCGAGGCGTTCGGTGTTGCCGTCACCGGCCGTGCGGGCCAGCTCCGCCGCCCGCAGGCAGCCCTGCACGGCCTCGTCCGTGCCGCCGAGGGCCGCCTGCGCGAGGGACAGGTTCACCAGCGCCGTCGCCTCGCCGCGCGGGTCCCCCGCCCGTGCCGCGAGCGGCGGTGCCGCCTCCAGGTGGGCCAGGGCCTCGGCCGTGCGGCCCTCCTCCGTGAGGACCCAGCCGAGCAGCGCGAGGACCCGCGCCTGCGCGTACGGGTCGTCGGCGGCGCGGGCCGCCCGCAGCGCCGTCTGCAGGAGCGGCGCCCAGCCGTCCCGCACCCGCCACACCACGAGCGGCCACAGCGCGAGCACGATCCGCCAGGTCCGGTCGTGCAGACCGGCCGCGTCCGCCGCGCCCGCCGCGAGCGCCAGGTCCTCGCGCTCGGCCGCGTACCAGTCCATGGCGGCGGCCCGGTCCGCGAACTCCCGTACCGCGCGCGGCTCCCGGAAGTCGTCCGGGAGCGCGAAGCACGGCTCGTCGCTGGGCTCGGCAGCTTGGGCTGCCGCGAGCGCCGTGGCGACCCAGTGGTCGAGGACGCGCGGCAGCGCCTCGGGGTCCGCGTCCAGGCCGCGGGCGTACAGCCGCACCAGGTCGTGCAGGGTCCAGCGGTCCGGCGCGGTCCGGGTCAGGAGGTGGGCCCCGGCCATCCGCTCCAGGGCGGCCTCGGCGGTGTCCGGGTCCGTGCCCGCGAGCGCCGCCGCCGCGTACCGGTCCAGGTGGGTGCCCGGGTGGCGGCCGAGCTGCGCGAAGTGGTGCCCGACGGCCTCGGGGAGCTGCCGCAGCGTCAGCCGCAGCGCCGCCCGCACACCGGTGTCCTCCACGTCCAGGAGCACCGAGCGCCGCGACTCGTCGGACAGTTCGGCGGCCATCGCCGCCAGCGTCCACTGCGGGTGGTCCGCGAGCCGCGCCGCCACCACCCGCAGCGCGAGCGGAAGACCGCCGCACAGCTCCGCGAGGCGGCGCGCGGCCACCGGCTCCGCGAGCACCCGCTCCTGGCCGAGCACCCCGGCGAGCAGCGCCGTGCCGTCCTCCGGCCCGAGGACGTCCACGGGCAGCGGCCGGGCCGCGTCACTGGCGATCAGGCCGCGCAGCCGGCTCCGGCTCGTGACGACGGTGACGCACCGGGCACCGCCCGGAAGCAGCGGTCTGACCTGCTCGGAATCTCGTACGTTGTCGAGTACGACGAGGAGTTGGCGCTCGGCGGCGAGGGAGCGGAACAGCGCGGCCGCGCCGTTCGCCGACTCCGGTATCCGGCGCGGCGGCACGCCGAGGGCGGGCAGGAACTCCCGCAGGACGTCGAGGACGGACGGTTCGCCCGTGTCCGCGAAGCCGCGCAGGTCGGCGTAGAGACGGCCGTCGGGGAAGGCCGCGCGGTTGCGGTGCGCCCACTGCACCACGACCGCGGTCTTGCCGACGCCCGCGGGGCCCGTGACCAGGCACACCGGGGCCTCGCCCGCGGCCGCCCGGGACAGCGCGGTGAACTCGGCCGCGCGTCCGTGGAAGCCGCGGGGGGCTCGGGGGAGGAGGTCGATGGGGGTGGGGGGTGCGAGGGGGGCCTGGGGGTGGGGATGTGCGTGTGGGTGCGGCTGGGGTTGGGGATGCGGCTGGGGCTGTGAGGGTGTCGGGGCGGTGGTGGTGAGGGGGACTGCCGTGTCGCGGGTGTCCGGCGGGGGCGCGGGTGTCGTCGGGCGCGGCGGGGAACCGGGGCGGGCCCTCGCGGGCACCGGCTCCTCGCACTCGCCCCGCAGCGCGAGCGCGTACGCGTCCGCCAGCTCCGGGCCCGGGTCCAGGCCCAGCTCGTCCGCGAGCAGCCGCCGGGCGCGGTGGAACCAGTCCAGGGCCTCCGAGCGGCGGCCGGCCCGCCGCAACGCCGTGACAAGCGCCGCCGACAGGGACTCCCGCAGCGGGTGGGCCGTCGCCTCCGCGCGCAGCAGGGCGGCGGCGCGGGCGTGCTCGCCCAGCTGCCCGTACCCGGCGGCCAGGTGTTCCACCGACGCGAGCCGGGTCTCCTCAAGGGCCTGCGCCGCCGCCTGGAGGGACGGGCTCGGGTGCACCCCGGTCAGCGCCGGGCCCTGCCACAGCGCGAGCGCCTCCTCGTACATCGTCACCGCGTCGGCCACCGTGCGCTGCCCGCGGGCCAGCGTCACCAGTTCCTCGAAGCGGTGGGAGTCGATCAGGGTCTCGGGCATCCGCAGGAGATACGCCGTGCCCTGGGTGACCAGCTCCACGCCGTACATCTCCGCGTCGGCGGCGACCAGCAGCGTGCGCAGCCGCGACACATGGCCCTGGATGACGCCGCGGGCGCGGGCGGGCGGCTCGTCGTCCCACAGGGCCTCGGTGAGGCGCTGCACGGAGACGGGGTAGTTGGGGCGCAGGAGCAGGGTGGCGAGCAGGCTGCGGCGCTTCGCGGGACCCAGCGGCACCTCACCGGCCTCGGTGGCGACGGACACCGCTCCGAGCAGCCGGAACTCCACTGGTGCGACCTCTTCCGACGGAAAGAGCCCAGGATAACCGGGGGGTGGGGAGGGGACGGAGGGCGCCGTCGGCGGGGGTGGGGCGGAGGATTCGGCTCGCCTGCCGGGCCGTGCGCGGCGGCCGGGCTCCGGCGCGGGCCGAGTTGTGTGATTCCTGTCAGGGCGTTCCCGGGACGGCCGTGGACCGGGGAGGTCCACTTATGCTCGGGCGCATGTGCGCTTTTGTCCTGGTCGCGGAGGACGACGAGAAACAGGCCGACCTCATCCGCCGCTATCTGGAGCGCGAGGGGCACACGGTCGGCGTCGTCCACGACGGCCGGGCCGCGCTCGAACAGGTCCGGCGGCACGCCCCCGACCTGCTCATCCTCGACGTGATGATGCCGGAGGTCGACGGGCTCGGCGTCACCCGCGTGCTGCGGGCGGGGCCCAGGCCCGGGGAGCACCCGGGGCTCGGCGCGGCCCCCGGCGCCAGCACCCTGCCCATCCTCATGCTCACCGCCCGCTCCACCGAGGACGACCTGCTCCTCGGCCTCGACCTGGGCGCCGACGACTACCTCACCAAGCCCTACAGCCCCCGCGAGCTGATGGCCCGCGTCCGCACCCTGCTGCGGCGCGCCGGGGGCACCGCCCATCTGCCGCCGCCCGACCCGGACGCCCGGGTGCTGCGGGCCGGGGGCCTCGTCGTGGACGAGCGGCGGCACGAGGTGACCGTGGACGAGCGCCGGGTCGAGTGCACGCCCGGCGAGTTCGAACTGCTCGCCGCGATGGCCGCCGAACCGGAGCGGGTGTTCACACGGCCGCAGCTCCTGGACCGGATCCACGGCTCGTCGGGGTACATATCCGCGCGGACCGTCGACGTGCACGTACTGAACCTGCGCAAGAAGATCGAGGCGAACCCGCGGGCGCCGCGGCGGCTCGTGACGGTGTTCGGCGTCGGGTACAAGCTCGTGGCGCACCACGAGGCGGGGCACGGCGGGGCCGGGGCCGAGGGGCACGGCGGGGCGGCGGCCCGGCATGAGGCGTAAGAGGGGGGCCTCCGGTACCGACACCGGCATGGGCACCGGGCCCGGGCCCGGGTCCGGCACCGGCACCGGCACCGGCACCGGCGCAGGGTCCGACACCGGCGGCGCCGCCCGTACCCGCGTCCCCGTCCGCAAGAGCCTGCTGACCCGGCTGCTCGCCGTCTCCGTCCTCGTCTCCGTGATGTCGATCGCCGCCACCGCCTGGCTCGCCGCGCAGACCACCTCCGGGGCGATCCGGCAGGAGCAGGGGCAGGTCCTCGCCGACGACGCCCGGATCTACGACAAGCTCCTCGGCCTCGCCGCGACCCGCCCCAACTGGCGCGACGCCGACCGCACGGTCCGCCGCCTCGCCGCCGACACCGGCCGCCGCATCGCCCTCACCACCGAGAACCGCAAGGTCATCGCCGACTCCGCCGGGCCGGGCGGCGAGCGCGGGGCGCGGCTCCCGGCGCGCGCCTCCGCCGTCGTGGACCCGCTCGCCGTCGACTCGACGCTGGCGGCGGGCCGGAAGGACGAGGTCTCGGGCTCGGGCACCGGCGCCACCCCCGAGCCCGACCCCGCGCCCGTGCCCAGCGAGCCGTCGAAGCAGGACGTGCGGGCGCCGGGCGCCGACGGGGCCGTCGGCGACAGCGTCGGCGGGGGCACCGGGTTCGGCACCGGCGGCGACGTGGGCGGCGACGTCGGCGGCAGCGGCCTCGGCACCGGCGCGGGCCTCGGCACCGGGACCGGCGCCGTCGACCGCATCGACCCGCGTGCCGTCGGCCCCTTCCGGCTGCCCGCCGGTGAGCGTCGCACGCTGCGCGCCATCGCCGACAAGAACGTGGCCTGCCTGCGGGACGAGGGCGTCGACGCCAAGCTCGTCATCGGGCCGAGCGGGCGCCCGCAGGTGCAGGTGCCCGAGGACGCCGACAGCCGCGTCTCGGAGTACAGGTGCGGCCCCCATGACCTGATCAACATCACCGCGACCGAACGCAAGGCGCTCGACAAGGTCAACAAGCTGGCCTGGGCCTGCATGCGCCGCAAGGGCTCCGAGCCGGTGAAGTTCGGCCTCACCATCGGCCGCGGCGGCACCCCGCGCCTCTACCTGGCGAGCATCCCGATGGTGAAGCCCGAGCCGACGCCGTCCGCTCCCACCGGCGCGCCGCCCCCGCCCACGGACAAGGCCGCGGAGTCCCTGCGCCGCGAGGAGGACCTCGCCCGCAAGGCCAAGTGGCCCCGCAGCGAGGCCGAGCAGGCCGAGGAGGCGCTCGCCGCCAACTGCGTCGACAGCGCCCGCCGCGAGCAGCTCGGCCCGTACGTGTCCTCGCCCGCGCTCCTGTTCATCACCAGCCCGGACGGCTCCCGCCCCTCCGACAGCGGCTTCCAGCTGTCCGGCGCCAACACCACCCGCCTGGTCGGGCTCGCCGCCGCGATCCTCGCCGTCACCGTGGCCGCCACCGCGTTCGCCGCGACCCGGCTCACCCGGCCGCTGCGGGCCCTCACCACGGCGACGCAGCGCATGAAGACCGGCGAGGCCACCGAGCCCGTACCCGCACGCTCCGCCGGGGAGATCAGCCAGCTCGCCGCCGCGTTCAACGACATGGCCGCGCACCGCAAGGCCCTGGAGGAGCAGCGCAAGGCGATGGTCAGCGACGTCGCGCACGAGCTGCGGACACCGCTGTCCAACATCCGCGGCTGGCTGGAGGCCGCGGAGGACGGCGTCGTCGCGACCGACCCGGAACTCGTCACCTCGCTCCTTGAAGAAGCCCTGCTCCTCCAGCACATCGTCAACGACCTCCAGGACCTCGCCGCCGCCGACGCGGGCACCCTGCGCCTGCACCGCGAGCCCGTCCGCGCCGTGGAACTCGCCGACCAGGTCGTCGCCGCCCACCAGGCCCGCGCCGACGCGGCCGGCGTCCGCCTCACCGCCCGCGCCACCGGCGACCCCTGGCTCACCGCCGACCCCCTCCGCCTCCGCCAGGCCATCGGCAACCTCGTCTCCAACGCGATCCGCCACACCCCCGCGGGCGGCGAGGTGACGGTCCTCTGCCGGAACACCCCCGACGACACCGGGCGCGACGCGGGCGTCCTGATCGAGGTCGCCGACACCGGCACCGGCATCGCCCCCGGCGACCTCCCCCACGTCTTCGACCGCTTCTGGCGAGCCGACAAGTCCCGCACCCGCGCCACCGGCGGCAGCGGCCTGGGCCTCGCCATAGTCCGCAACCTCGTCCAGGCCCACGGCGGAACGGTGGAGGTGGAGAGCGAACGGGGCAAGGGTGCCGTGTTCACGGTGAGGCTGCCGGTGACATAGCCGCCGATGACCCAGGGGCTCCCGCCAGGCATTCCAGCCCGTCGTGGAGGTCCCCCCTGCTCCTTAAGAGCTTGGGGGAGTTTGAGGACGAGGCCGCAGGCCGATCGGGGCTGCTTGGTCCCACCCGAGGCGAACGACGGGGGCATTCCAGCCCGTCCGGCGTTTGAGGACGAGCGCGGAGCGCGATCCGGCGGAGGCTGTCCCACCAGAAGGGGCCGACGGGGCAACCCAGCCCCGTCCCACAGCAAGTGGGACGTCCCCCAAGGCCAGAGGCCAGCTTGGGCGGACCCGACCGCGCCGGCGACACTCCCCCGAGCCACGCGCTTAGCGCACGCACCGGCGGGGCCAGGTCCGATGTAGTGATCCCATCAGGCACCGCCAACAGATCGCTAACATGTGCCCAACGGCCGTTCGGAAGGCGCGGCGGGCCGGAATCCGGCAGGTGGCCGGACCGGCGGCAACGGGGAGTTGGGCGAGCATGGCGAACGAACTGCGGTTCGGTCTCATCGGCGTGCCCGCGGTGTACGACGCCGCAGGCGAACCGCACCCCGTCCGCAGCCCCAAGGCCCGCGCCCTCCTCACCGCGCTCCTCCTCGAACCCGACCGCGCGGTCTCCGCCGACGCCCTGAAGGACGCGCTGTGGGCCGAGGGCCCGCCCGCCTCCGCGCACGCCTCCCTGCAGAACCACGTGACCCGCCTGCGCCGCCTCCTGGACGACCCGGACCGCCTGCGGGCCGTCCCTTCCGGCTACCGCCTCCGCGTCGACGACGGCGAACTCGACGTACGCGTCTTCGAACGCCGCTTCGCGCAGGCCCGCGCCGCGCACGCCGAAAGGGACTGGCCCGCCGTCGAGGAGGCCGCCCGCGCGGCCCTCGCGCTCTGGCGCGGCACCCCGCTGTCCGGCCTGCCGACGGCCACCGCGGGCCACGCCCTCGTACAACGCCTGGAGGAGTCCCGCCTCCTGCTCCTGGAGTGCCGTTACGACGCGCTCCTCGAAGCCGCCGCCGGCGCACCCGGCCGCCACCTCGCCGAACTCGCCTTCCGCACCCCGGAACTCGCCTCCCTCGTCGCCGAGCACCCGCTCCGCGAGACCTTCCACCGCCAGCTGATGCTCCTGCTGCACCGCACCGGCCGCCAGGCGGAGGCCCTCGCCGTCCACCGCGCGCTCCGCCGCCGCCTCGTGGAGGAGTTGGGCGTGGAGCCGGGGGAGGCGGTGCGGGAGGCGCACGGGGAGGTGCTCCGGGGGGAGGCGGCCGGGGGCGCCGCGCCGGACGACGCGAACCCGCTGCGTACGGGTGCGGCCCCGCTGCGTACGGGCGCCACCCCGCCCCCCGACCGACCGCACCCGCACGCCGAGCCCGCCGCGCGGACCGCCCCCGAGCGACAGCCACCGCCCCGCCCGGGGACTCCGCCCCGGAAGCCGCACCCGGAGACCCCGCCCCGGAAACCCCAGCAGAGCCGGAGCCCCCACCAGCCCGAGCCGCCCCAGCCGTCCCCCTCGACGGCGAAACAGCCCCCGGGACCGCCCCGGGCCCTCCTGGCAGGCGGCCGACAAACCGCCTCCGCCCCCACCCGCCTGCCCCGCCCCGCCCAACTCCCGCCCAAACCACCCCACTTCACCGGCCGCACATCCGAGTCCCGAAGGCTCCGGGAACTGCTGACGGCAGACCACGACGTACCCGGAGCCGGAGCGGGAGCCGAAGTAGAAGCCGGAGCGGGAGCCGGAGTCGAAGCCGACGCCGGAGCGGAGGCCGAGGCCCGCCCCCGGCCCGCGGCACGCGAAGGCCGCCCCCGAGTGGCCGTACTCGCCGGAATGGCAGGCGTGGGCAAGAGCGCGCTCGCCGTCCACACCGCGCACGAGCTGCGCGCCGACTTCCCCGACGGCCAGCTCTACCTCAACCTGCACGGCGCCACCCCCGGCATGCCCCCGCTGCCGCCCGGCCAGGCCCTGGCCGCGCTCCTGCGGGACCTCGGCGCGGAGGCGCGGCACGCGCCCGAAGACCCGGACGCGGCGGCCGCGTTGCTGCGGTCGCTGCTCGCGCCGACCCGGACACTGCTGGTCCTGGACGACGCCGCGAGCGCCGCGCAGGTGCGGCCGTTGCTGCCCGGCGGGCCCGGTTGCGCGGTCATCGTGACGAGCCGTTCGCAGCTGACGGCCCTCGACGGCGCGGCACGCTTCCCGCTGGGGCCGCTGTCGGACGCGGACAGCGCGGCGCTGCTGCGGGCCGCGTCCGGCAGGGAGGGGCTCGCCGCCGACCACCCGCTGGTGGCGCTCGCGGGCCGCCTGCCGCTGGCGCTGCGCATCGTCGCGGCCCGGCTCGCCGCGCGCAGCGCGCTCACGCCGGACGCGCTGGCGGGGCTCCTCGCCGAGTGCGGGGACCGGCTGCACCACCTGGAACACGACGACTTGAGCGTACGCCGCTCCCTGGACGTGGCCCTGGCCTCGCTGCGCACGTCCGACCGCGAGGGCGACCGGGACGCGGCCCGCGCCCTGTGCGCCGTCGGCGCCCTGGACCTGCCGGAGTACGGCGCCCCGCTGCTGGCCCGCCTGCTCGCCCTGCCCCGCCGCCGCGCCCAGTCGGCCCTGGACCGCCTCGTCGACGTCGCCCTGCTCGACGAGACCGCGTACGGCCGCTACGCGCCCCACGACCTGGTCCGCGACTTCGCCCGCGAACACGCTTCCCCGCCCCCGGAGTCGGCCGACCGCGCGGCCCTCGCCTGGTACACGGCCACGGCCCGCAACGCCCTCCTCACGATCATGCCCGACGGCCAGGACAAGACGGACCGCCTCGGCCCACCCGATCCCCGCCCCGCACCCACCCCCGGAACGCCCGCCGACGCCGCAGCCGCCTCTGCTCACCCCCACGCGTCCGGCACCCTCGCCGCGCACGCCGATGCCTCGGCCGACGACGACACCATCGGCCGCGCCGGGCCGCACACCGAAGCCGGCGCCCTCGGCCGTGCCGAGCCAGGCACCGAAGCCGACGCCCGCAGCGACGCCGGGGCAAGCGCCGAACCCGACCCGCACACCCTCACCTTCCCCACCCCCGACCAGGCCTTCGCCTGGGCCGATCAGGAGTTGGGGAACGTCGTCAGGCTCGTCGAGCGACACGCCGGGGACGGCAGCGGGCTCGTGCCGCGGCTCGTCCGGTACCTGTTTCCGTATCTGCAACGCCGGGGCAGGCTCACCGAGTTGGACCGGCTGTGTGGCCTCGCCGTGGGGGCCGCGCGGCGGCGCGGGGAGCCGGGGGCCCGTGCGCAGGCGCTGTCCGACCTCGCGGGGCACCGTTTCATGGCGGGGCGCGCCGGTGAGGCCCTGGCGCTCAACGACGAGGCCCTCGACCTGTGGCGGGCCCTCGGCGACACCTCCTCCGTGCGGCGGGCCCTGAACCACCGGGGGCTGCTCCTCGAAGGCCTCGGCCGGCACGCCGAGTCCGCGGCCGCCCTGCGGCAGGCCCTCGACCTGGCCCGGGGGCTCGACGACCCGCTGAGCGAGGCCATCACGTACAGCCATCTCGGGAATCTGTACGAGCACACGGACGCGCGCGCCGCCATCACCCACCACGAGCGCAGCCTCGCCATCGGCGAACGCATCGGCCACCTCGTGGTGCGCCAGTCCGCCCACTGCAACATCGGCTACGCCCGGCTCACCCTCGGCGAACCCGCCGCCGCGCGCGGCCACTTCGAGGAGGCGCTGCGGCTGCACGGCGAGTACCAGGACTGGCACGGCGAGTCCCAGTCCCGCCTCGGCCTGGTCCGCGCCCTGCGCGAACTCGCCCGCGCGCCCGACGCCGCACGCGAGTGCGCCCTGCTCCTGGACCGCGCCGAGCACCGCGGCGACACGCACATGGCCGGGCTCGCCCGCCACCAGCACGGGCTGCTGCTGCACGCCGAGGGCCGCACGCGGGAGGCGTACGCGCAGTGGGAGGCGGCCCTCGCCGCCCTCGCATCCCTGGACGGCGTCAACGCCAAGGTGGTCGCGGAGCTCAAGGAACGGCTGGCGTGAACTGCCCGGGACCGGGGCGTCACTTGGCGTCGGCGTAGCACTCCACCACGGCCACCGTGAACGGGAACCGCACCGGCGTCTCGCCGAACGCGATCCGGCCCGCCAGGTCCCCCGCGTCCCGCACCGCCGCGGCGACGGCATCGGCCTCCTCCTCGGGGCAGTGCACGACCACCTCGTCGTGCTGGAAGAAGACCAGCTCGGCGCGCATCCCGGCGGTGGCCCTGCGCAGGGCGGCGAGCATGAGGAGGGCCCAGTCGGCGGCGCTGCCCTGGACGACGAAGTTGCGGGTGAAGCGGCCGCGGGCGCGGGAGTCGGTGGAGGCGTACCCGGGGGTGAACTCGTTGTCCTGGGAGGCCTGCTGGAGGCTCTCCTGCTCCTGGGGGATGCCCGCCTCGCCGCCGTCGTCGTCCGCCGCCCCGACGGCCGGGGGGCTGGTGCGGCCGAGCCAGGTCCGTACGAGGCGGCCCTCCTCGCCGGCCTTCGCGGCGTCGTCGACGTACGCGACGGCCAGCGGGAAGCGGCGGCGCAGCGCCGCGAGGTTCTTCAGGCCGTCGCCGGACGTCTGGCCGTACACCGCGCCGAGCAGCGCCAGCTTGGCGTGCTCGCGGTCGCCGGAGAACGCGCGGTCGGAGAGGCGGGTGTACAGGTCCTCCTCGCTGCCCGCCACGTCCATCAGGCCCCGGTCGCGGGAGATCGCGGCGAGGACGCGCGGCTCCATCTGGTCGGCGTCGGCGACGACCAGGCGCCAGCCCGGATCGGCGACGACGGCACGCCGGATGACCTTGGGGATCTGCAGGGCGCCGCCGCCGTTCGTGGTCCAGCGGCCCGAGACGGTGCCGCCCGGCGTGTACTCGGGGCGGAAGCGGCCGTCGTGGACCCAGTCCTGGAGCCAGGACCAGCCGTGGGCCGTCCAGATGCGGTACAGCGTCTTGTACTGCAGGAGGGGCCCGACCGCGGGGTGGTCGATCTCCTCCAGCTCCCACTTCCGCGTCGACTTGACCCGGATCCCGGCGCGGGCGAACGCCTTCACGACCTCGGCGGGCAGGTCGGGGCGCACGCGGTGGCCGAACGCGGCGGACACCTCGTCCGCGAGCTCGGCGAGCCTGCGGGGCTCGCCGCTGCCGCCGTACCGCTCGCCGAGGAGCTCGCGCAGGACGTCCTTGTGCACGTCGGCGCGCCAGGGCAGGCCCGCGGCGTTCATCTCGGCGGCCACGAGCATGCCCGCCGACTCGGCGGCCGTCAGCAGGCGCATGCGGCCCGGGTGGGCGGTGGCGTCGTGCCGCCGGAGCTGGTCGGCGTACACCTCCAGGAGGGCTTCCAGGGGCAGGGGCGGGGCCGGGACCG
Organism: Streptomyces sp. RK9; assembly: GCF_045070545.1. Classification (NCBI taxonomy): domain Bacteria; kingdom Bacillati; phylum Actinomycetota; class Actinomycetes; order Kitasatosporales; family Streptomycetaceae; genus Streptomyces; species Streptomyces sp. RK9. The sequence goes on from NZ_CP173704.1 coordinate 1,484,465, forward strand.
GCTCGAAGAGGGAGTCCTGGGAGCCCGGCTCGGCGGCGCGGGGCGGGGGATCGGGCGGTACGGGTCTTCGGTGCAGGCGGGCCCAGGCGGCGGCGGCCGAACGGGGCTCGCCGAGGCGGCCCTCGTGGCCGAGGAGCAGCAGCTCCGCCGCCTCCACGTCGTAGCACCGCTCCACGCGGGCGCCCGCCGCGAGGACCCGCGGATAGCTGGTCGCCGTGGACTGCCACACCCACCGCTCCACCTCCGGGTGCGCGAGCACGGCCTCGGCGACACCGCCGAACCGCTCGACCGCGCCGACGGGCCCCCCGTCCTCACCCACAGGCACGGCAAGGCTCACCCCTCCACCCGCCTCGGCCACCGCCCACCGCCCACCACTCATACCCCCGACGATGCCACCCACCACTGACAACGCCCCCACACGACGCGAACCCAGGTGGCCCCCGTCCGCATGCCGCCCAGGGCCCCCGCTGCCAGGCTCAGTGCATGCGAGTGGCGTTGGCGCAGACGGACTGTGTGCTGGGTGAGGTGGACGAGAATCTCGAGGTGGCCCGGGAGCAGGTGGCGCAGGCCGGTGCTCAGGGCGCCGACCTGGTCGTGTTCCCGGAGCTGAGCCTGCACGGGTACCACCTGGGCGCCCTGCGCAGGGACACCTCCCTCGCGGTCGACGACCCCCGCCTCCTGGGCCTGTCCCTGCACGGCCCCGACGGCCCCGACGTCCTGGTCGGGCTGCACGAGCACACCAGCCTGCGCGCGTACAACACCGCCGCCTACTACGCGGGCGGCTCCCTCCTGCACGCCCACCGCAAGCTGTACCTGCCCAACTACCTGGCCTGGGAGGAGCGCAAGCACGTCAGCCCGGGCCAGCACCTGCGCGCGTACGACCTGCCCGGCAACCACGGCCGCGCCGCCACCCTCGTCTGCAACGACGCCTGGCAGCCGGTCCTGCCCTGGCTCGCCGTGCAGGACGGCGCCGAGGTCATCGTCGTACCGACGAACAGCGCCGCGAGCCTCGACCCGGAGGCGATGGACACGGGCCTGTACTGGGACACCTTGCTGTCGTACACCGCCCGCATGCTCCAGTGCTGGGTCGTCTTCGTGAACCGTGTCGGCAACGAGAACGGCGCCACGTTCTGGGGCGGTTCGCGGGTGGTCGACCCGCGCGGCACGGTCGTCGCACAGGCCCCGAAGTGGGAACAGGCACTGGTCACCGTCGACATCGACGTCCATGAGGCCCGCCGTCAGCGCCGCATGGTGCCCCTCGTCGCCGAGGCCCGCCTCGGCCTCGTCGACCGGGAGGTCCGGCGGCTGATCGACGAGGGCGGGGACTCCTAGGCCGGGAGGCGGGACTCCCTGGCCTGGGAGGCGGGGGACTCCTGCGCCGGGGAGGTGGGGACTCCTGCCCGGGGAGGTGGGGACTCCTGCGCCGGGGAGGGGGACGCTCACGCCGACCAGGGCGCGCCCTCAAGCCGCCGGCCTCCGGCACCCCATCACCCCCGCCCCCACCGCCACCACCGCGAGCACCCCCACGCACACCCCCATCACGTCCCACGGCACCACCACCCCCGCCGGTGCGGAGAGCCGCGCGAGCCCCGCGCTCAGGCCGCCGAGGCCGACCAGCGTCACCGCGAGGCCGAGTACGGCGCCCACCGTCACCGCGAGGACCGCCTCGGCGGCCACGACGAGCCGTATCTGGCCGGGCGCGGCGCCGAGGAGGCGCAGGGAGCGCAGCTCGGGGGCGCGTACGGGGGCCGTCATCAGCTGGGTGCTCGCGAGTGAGATCGCCGTGTACGCGAGGCAGAGCGCGAGCAGCATGTGCAGGCCGAGGCGCGTCTGGTGCTTCATGCCGGGGTACTCGGCGGCCAGCCACTCCCCGGCCGTGCGCACCTGCCCGCCGGTCGTCCGCAGCGCCGCCGCGACGGCCGCGGGGTCGGCGCCGTCCCGCAGGCGCACGTCGACGCGGTCGAGCGGGGCGGCGGGGGCGTTGCGGGCCGTCACGTACGCCCCGTTGTCGCCCGTGCCGCGCGCGAGGACCGCCGCGATCCGCAGCCGTGCCCGGCGGCCGTCGCCGAGCCACACGTCGACGTGCTCGCCGACGCGGTGCCGCTGCCACTCCTCGTTGACGACGATCGAGCGGTCGTCGAGCCGGCGTACGTCACCGGCGACCACGGGCAGCCGGTGCGTCGCCGCGAACGCCGCCGGGTCGGTCACGGCGCGCGCCTCGGCCCGCAGGAGCGCGGTGTCGTCGTCCTCGCGCACGAAGACGGCGGTGCTCGCCGACGCGGCGACCGTCGCGCCGGGGATCCGCTCCGGCTGCCTCAAGTCGTCGCCGGTGACGACCAGTTGGGCGGCGGTACGGTCCCTCGCCTCGGTCGCCTTCGCCGCGCCCACCGTCGCGGCGGAGCCGAGCAGGCAGCCCGCGGTGGCGACGGTGACGAGGACGGGGGCGGCGACGGCGGCGGTACGGCGCACGGAGCCGGCGGCGTTGGCGCGGGCGAGGCGGGCGAGGGTGAGGGCTGCGGCGGGGCGGCGCTTCAGGGGGGAGGGGCGGCGGGGCGGGGCCGCCGGGTGGTGGGCCACGAACGCGGGGCGCTGCGCCAGGAACGCCGGACGGCCAGCCAAGAACGCCGGGCGCCGCACCAAGAACGCCGGACGGCGGAACGCGGCGACCACATGTCGTACGAGGAGAGGAGAAAGGGCCGCCACCCCCGTCGAAAGGATCATCGGCTGCGTCGTGTACGTCTTGCGCTTGAGCAGCTCCGACGGCTCCGTCCACAGCGTCCACGCGAGCAGCCCCACCCCGCCCGCGATCAGCACCGCGCCCACGACCCGGCGGCCTAGCGGCATCACGCCGGTGTCGAGCGACGCCTCGCGCAGCGCCTCCACGGGGCTCACCCGGCCCGCCCGGCGCGCCGCGCTCCACGATCCGGCGAGGGCGACGAGCAGTCCGGTCCAGAAGGCGAGCTGGTACGGCCACCAGGTCCAGGCGAAGCCGGAGGGACCGCCGTCGACGGTGAACCACGGCGGCGCCACCTCCGCGTCGACCAGAGCCCGCGCGAGGCCGGGCGCCGCCCACGCCCCGCCCGCGCACCCGGCCGCCGAGGCGACCGCGCCCACCGCGAGGGCCTCGGCGAGCAGCCACCGCCGCACCTGCCCCCGGCTCGCCCCGGCCGCCCGCAGCAGCCCGAACTCGCGCCGCCGCAGCGCCACCACGAACGCGAACGTCGACGCGGTCACGAACACCGACACGAACGCGGCGACCCCGCCCGCCGTGCCCAGGAACGCGTTCACGGCGACCAGCGCCCGCGCGTCCCGTTCGGTGTCCGGGTCGACCCGGCGGCGGTCGGCGCCGGTCAGGACGCGGGCGCCGGTGCCGGACGCGGCGACGACGGCGCGCACCCGGGCGGCGGGCGCGTCGAGGCCGACGGCGTCCGGTGCCGTACGGTCTGTACGGGTCTGGGCGGGGTGGGTCCGGCCGGGGCTGAGCGGGCCGAGGCGGCGGAGTTCGCGCAGCAGTTCGTTGTCCACAGGGTGTGGATGAGCGAGCCGCTTCGTGACGTGACGGGTCTCGGGCCCGCGTAGCACCGGCACCGTCAGCGTGTCCCGGCCCGTCACCACCACCGGCGAGTCGGCGAACCGCACCGGCTCCCGCTCCGGCGCGCGCACGCTCGCCGCGAGCCCCACCCCTGTCGCGGCGATCAGGGCCACGCCGAGGGCGACGGCGGCGAAGGCACCCAGGAATCCGGCCCACCGGGCCCGTAGTGACGCAAGAACCATGCCTTGAGCCAACCGCCCCGGGGCCGCGCGCTCACGACCACTGGCGGGCCGGTCGAAGGTAGGGCCAGGCCTACCCTTAGGGGTATGGATTCGGTGATCGACAGGGCGTTCGCGGCGGCGCTGTACGGGGCGGACGCGGGGGCCGGCCGCCACGCGCACGCCGACGAGGGCCTCGACACCGGCGCCTCCCTCCTCGCCGCCGACCCCACCGCCGACGCCGAACTCGCCGCGCGGGGCGAGGAGTTGCTGCGGCGGGCCTGGGAGCGCGGCTGGCAGCCCGCCGACGTCCTGCGCCTGGTCCGGCGCGACCTCGACGAGCCCCACGTACGCCTCGCCGCCGCCCTGATCCGTACCGAGACCCTCCGCTACGCCCCCGGCCTGCTGCCCGCCCGCTGGCCCGCGCAGCTCGACGCCCTCGACGCCCACGAGCCCTGGCGGGGGCCCGACCGGTTCACGCACGCCACCGCCGTGCTCGCCCTCTACCGGCTCCTGCTGAGGCTGCCCCCGATCGAGCCCGTCGGCCCGGCGCCCGGCACGCCCCTGCACGTACCGCCGCCGCACCGCGACGACGAGCCGCGCGCCCTCACCCGCATCCGGGCGCTGCTCGCCAAGGCCGAGGCGACCGGCTATCCGCAGGAGGCGGAGGCGCTCACGGCGAAGGCGCAGGAGCTGATGGCGCGGCACAGCGTCGACGAGGCGCTGCTCGCCGCCCGTACGCACCGCCCGGACGCGCCAGGGGCCTGCCGCATCGGTGTCGACGCCCCGTACGAGACCGCCAAGGCGATCCTCCTCGACGCCGTCGCCGGGGCGAACCGCTGCCGCGCGGTGTGGAACGAGGCGTTCGGCTTCAGCACGGTCGTCGGCTTCGAGGCCGACCTGGAGGTGGTGGAGCTGCTGCACACCTCCCTGCTCGTGCAGGGCCTCGCCGCCATGACGACGGCGGAGGCCGGGCAGCGCGCGGGCGGGCGCAAGCGCACCAAGACGTTCCGGCAGGCCTTCTGGATGGCGTACGCCCAGCGCGTCGGTGCCCGCCTGGAGGCCGCCGCCGCGCCCGTCACCCACGAGGAGGCCGGTGGGGGCGGGGCGCTGCTTCCGGTCCTCGCCGCGCGGGACGTCGCCGTCACCGACCGGGCGGAGCGGATGTTCCCGGAGACGACGACCACGCGGGTACGCGGCGTGCGGGACGGCGCGGGCTGGGCCGAGGGGGCCGCGGCGGCCACGAACGCCAGCCTGCACACGCGTGTGAGGCTTTCCGGGCGGGAAGGGTGAGGCAGGGGTGAGGCAAGGGTGAGCGGAGGAGGGGGTTCAGGGGTGAGTACGCGGATGCGCATCGGGGAGCTTTCGGAACGCACCGGCACACCGCGCAGGCTGCTGCGCTACTACGAGGAGCAGGGGCTGATCGTCGCCGATCGGGCGGCCAACGGGTACCGCGTGTACGACGAGGCGTGCGTCGACCGGGTCCTGCAGATCCGGGGGCTCCTCGACGCGGGCCTGCCCACGCGGCTCATCAAGCAGATCCTGCCGTGCCTGGACAAGCCCCGGGTCATCCACTTCCCGGACGCCACGCCGGAGATGCTGGCCACGTTGGAGCGGGAGCGGGACAGCATGACGCGGCGGGTGGAATGTCTGACCCGGAACCGGGACGCGATCATCGAATACCTCGACGCGGTCCGCGCCCGCCTGGACCAGCCCGCCTGACCCGCCCGACCCTCGGCCCGTCGGCGCCCTCTGCCCGTCCTGCCTCGGGCCGGGCGCCCTGCCCGCCCCACCGCGCCCTCGTCCGCGCGGCCCCCTGCGCCCTCCCCGGCCCGCCGCTCCGCGGCGGCCTCTCCCACCCACCCGCCCCGTGCTGTCGGACGCGGCGCACCCCCGGCCCCACCCGTACGATCACACCGTGACCTGGTGGCGAGCGCTGCGACAGACCACGCGCTCGGGGCTTGCCGTGGAGCGCACGCGCCTCGAACCGCTGGTCGCCCTGCGCGGAGCCGCCGGTCTGGCGATCGTGATCGGGGTGAGCCTCGCCCTGTTCGGCCCCGCCGTCGCCGCCAGCTCGGCCTTCGGCGCGTTCCAGGCCGCCATCGCCACCTTCCAGCGCAGCTGGCGCCCCCGCCCCGAACTCGCCATCGCCTCCGGCACCAGCCTCGCGATCTCCACCTTCCTCGGCTACCTCACCGGCAGCCACCTCCTGCTCTTCCTCGCCCTCCTCGCCCTGTGGACCTTCCTCGCGGGCCTGAGTTGGTCCGCGGGCCCGACCATCGGCCTCATCGCCACCTCCAACGTGGCGATCATGCTGGTCACGATCACCCTGCCGACGTCCGTCGCCGCCGCGGCCGGGCACGCCGCGATGATGGTCGTGGGCGGCGCCGTCCAGGCCGCCCTGGTGATCGTCTTCCCGGTACGCCGCTGGGGCGCCCACCGCGACGCCCTCGCCGACGCCCTGGCCGCCGAGGCCGACTACGCCCGCCGCCTGCGCCACGACCCGGTGGCGCCCTTCGACCCGGCCCCGCTGATGACGGCCCGCGCGGCCGCCCACATCACCCCGCGCCAGGCCCGCACCCGCCCCGCCGAACTCCACGGCGCGCGCGGCCTCGCCGAACGCATCCGCCCCGTCCTCGCGTCCCTCGCCGACCCGGCCCTCGGCGCCCCGGCGGAGGGCCCCGAACGCGACCGGGTCCGCGAACTCCTCGCCGCCGCGGGCGCCATCCTCGACGCGGCCGCCCGCGCCGTCCGCCACGGCACCCCGGTCGACCTCCCCCCGGCGGCGATCTCCACCTTCCGCACCCCCGACACCGGCGCCCTCCTCAAGGGCCCACCCCACCGGGCAGCAACCCGCCTGGGCACCCTCCTCAGAGACGTAGTAGAGGTGGCAACAGGCGCCCCCACCTCTCCACCCACCCCGACTTCCCCGGCCACCTCAGCCGTGGCCGACGGCCACCGTCCGCCCCCCTCTGTGGGCACAGCCCCGTTCGACGGTGCCGTGACGTCGGGTGAGGGGCGCCCCCGGCCCCCCACCCCGCCCCAGGGCAACCTCGTCCGCCCAGGCCTGACCGCCCTGGTCCCCGCCGCCTCGAAGGCAATCCGCACCGACCTGAACCCCCGCTCCCCGGTGACCCGCCACGCCCTGCGCGTCACGACGGTCACCGTCACGGGCTACGCCGCCGGCACCCTCCTCCCCCTGGGCCACGGCTACTGGGCCCCCATGGCCGCCGTCATGGTCATGCGCCCCGACTTCTCCCAGACCTACGCCCGCGCGGTCGCCCGCTTCGGCGGCACCCTCGTGGGCGTGGCCCTGGCCACCGCCCTGGTCCAGCTGGCCCACCCGGGCACCTACCTCTCGGGCGCCCTCGCCGCGGCGAGCGCGGGCCTGATGTACCTCCTGATGCGCACGGGCCAGTTCGCCGCCCAGGCCTGCGTCGCCGCGTACGTGGTCTTCCTCCTCGGCATGGGCGGCGAACAGTGGACCCAGACGGTCCCGGAACGCGTCGTCCTCACCCTCATCGGCGGCATCCTCGCCATGGCGGCGTACGCCCTGTACCCCGCCTGGGAGACCCCGCGCCTGCGCACCCGCCTCGCCGACTGGCTCGCCGCGAACGGCCGTTACGCCGCGGCCGTCGTCGCCCACTACGCCGACCCCGCGGGCAGGAACTGCCCCGACGTCCGCACGGCCCTCCTCGCCGCCCGCACCGCCCGCGCCTCCTGGCAGGAGGCCCTGGAACGCGCCGAGCACGAACCCGTACGCCACCGCGGCCTCTCCCGCGCCGCGGCCGCCGACGCCGGGCAGGCCCTGTCCCAACTGGGCCGTGTCGCCATGCTCCTGGAGGCCCACCTCCCGGACCGCGGCACACCCCCGGTCCCGGCCGCCGCGGCCCTCGCGGACGCCCTGCGCACCGCCACCGAGCGCGGAGCGCAGGCCGTGCGCGAGCGCCGCGTACCCGAGTGGGACGCGGTCCGCGACGCCCTCGACGCCTGGGATCCTGGCGAGGCCCCCGACCGCGTCGTCCGTCGCGGCGGCACCCTCCTCCTGCGCGCCCTCGCCGACCTCTCCGACGCCCTGGACACGGCGGCCGCACCGATGCTGGTCGACGGCACGGACACGAACGTACGGACGGGAAAAGCCGACGGGCCGCAGGGCCCGGAGGACCCCACGACCCGATGAGCCGGTGCCCCGGCGTACCTGCGCTAGGACTGCGGAATGTCCGCCGTCGGCAACCCCTCCGGCAGCTTCCCGCCCTTCGTCCGAAGGAACTCGTCCTTCCCGAAGCCCTCCCAGGTGATCTTCAGCGTCTTGCCGTCGACGGAGTCGATGCGACCCTTCGTGCGGTCCATGTCCCCGTCGGCGCACTTCAGCTTGATCGTCCGGTCCCCGCCGACCGCGGCGAAGCCGTTGCAGACGTGCTCGCCGACCAGCGTCGCGCGGTTCTTGGTGATCACCAGGGCGACCGGCTTGCCGCCGGTCGTGGCGACCCAGCTGCCCTCCAGGTCCTTGCCCGAGGCGCCCGCGCCGTCGGAGTCGGCGCCGTCGTCGGAGCCGGAGTCGCCCGGCGTCTTGGAGGCGCTGTCCGACGCCCCCTTGTCCTTGCCCTTGTCGCCGTCGGCCTTGTCGTCGCCGTCGCTGCTGCAACCGGTCAGGACGAGGGCGGCGGCGAGCGCGGCCACCGCGGCGCCGATCGTCGTGCTGCGGACACGGGTCTGCACTGAAGTCCCCCTATGTGGAGCGCTGTTCCGGGCCGTGGCCCGTCGAATCGCGCGCCAAGCTACCAGGAGGATTTGCGGACGCCGGGCAGGAATCCCGCGTGGGCCTGCGCGCGGAGCCGCACCCTGGAGAGCCCGAACGTGCCTACGTATCCGCGGGGACGCCCGTCCACGCTGTCGCGGTTGCGCACGCGTGTGGCGCTCGCGTCCCGGGGCTGGCGTTCCAATTCCCGCCGGGCGGCGAGCCGTTCGGCGTCCGGGGTGCCGGGGCGCCGGATGATCTCCTTCAGCTCGGCCCGCCGGGCCGCGTACCGCGCGACGATCTCGCGCCGCTTCTCGTTCTTCGCGATCTTGCTCTTCTTGGCCATCAGACCTTCACCCCACGCGCACGGATCCTGGCCACGGCGGCCTCGATCCCGATGGTGTCGACGGTCTTGATGCCCTTGGCGCTCAGCCGAAGGCGCACGTACCTGCCCTCGCTGGGCAGCCAGTAGCGCTTGCGCTGGATGTTCGCGTCGAAGCGGCGCGGGGTGCGCCGGTGCGAGTGCGAGATGTGGTTGCCGAACCCGGGCTTGGCGCCGGTGAGCTGGCAGTGGGCGGACATGGTGACGCACCTCTCGGTCGGATTCGCCCCGTCCATTTGGAAACGGGATTCATTTTCATATACTAGCCCTCATGGCTCGCAATGAACTCCGCCCCGTCATCAAGCTCCGGTCCACGGCCGGAACGGGATACACGTACGTGACCCGCAAGAACCGCCGGAACGACCCCGACCGCCTGACCCTGCGCAAGTACGACCCGGTGGCCGGCCGCCACGTCGACTTCCGAGAGGAGCGCTGACCCATGCGACCCGGAATCCACCCGCCGTACGGGCCCGTCGTCTTCCGCGACAAGGCCGCGAACTTCGCCTTCCTCACGCGCTCCACCGCGACCAGTGACAAGACCGTCGAGTGGGAGGACGGCAACACCTACCCCGTCATCGACGTCGAGGTCTCTTCCGCGAGCCACCCCTTCTACACGGGGCAGCAGCGCGTCCTCGACACCGCGGGCCGCGTGGAGCGGTTCGAGCGGCGGTACGGGGGCGGGCGCTGATGGGCGCCCGAGGATCCGGCGGCCCCCACGGCCCCGGCCGCCCCTACGGCACCCCCGGCCGTATGGACGTCGCCGTCGTCGCGGGGATGCACACCGACGCCCGCGCCGCCACCGTCGACCGGCTGCTCGCCACCGTGCCGGACAGCGTCGCCCTGCACCACGACCTGTCCACCGCCGCGCACGGCACCGTCACGCGGACCCTGCGCGACGCGAGCGGAATCCTCTCCACCGGTGAGGCGCCGCTGGTCAACGACTGCGCCTGCTGCGCCCTTCGCGAGGACCTGGTGCCCGAGCTGGAGCGGCTCGCCGAGAGCGGGCTCACCCGGCTCGCCGTCGTCGAACTGTGGGACTCCGTCGAGCCGAAGGCGATGGCCGAGGTCATCGCCGCGCACGGCTCCGACGCGCTGCGCCTGAGCGGCGTCGTCACCGCCGTCGACCCCAGCCTGCTGCTGCCCTGCCTCGCCAACGGCGACGACCTCGCCGACGCCGGGATCGCCGCGGCCGCCTCCGACCAGCGCACCGTCGCCGACACCTGGGCGCGCCAGCTCGAATACCCGCCCGTGCTCGCCGTCCTGGAGTCCGAGGTCGCCGATGAAGAGGACCGGGCCCTGCTGGCGCAGCTCCACCCGACAGCCCGCCAGGTCCCGATCGGCCACGGTGACCACGGGGGTACCTCCCTGCTCCTTGAGAGCTTGGGGGTGGGCGCCGCACTCGGCGGCTTCGACGTGCAGGCGGCGGCCGCGGCCCAGCACCCCGCCTGCGCGCTGCTGCCGACCGAGGCCGACGAGAGCGGGGTGGGCACGTTCGTGTGGCACCGCGAACGGCCCTTCCACCCGGAGCGGCTTTTCGCCGCCCTGGAGGACCTGACCTGCGCCGCCGCCCGCAGCCGCGGCCGCTTCTGGCTCGCCGACCGGCCCGACACACTGCTCGCCTGGGACGCGGCGGGCGGTGCGCTGTGCGTGGAGAACGCGGGGCCGTGGCTGGCCTCGCTGCCCGACGCGGCCTGGGAGATGGTGCCGCCGGTGCGCCGGGCCGCCGCCGCCCTCGACTGGCACCCCGAGCACGGGGACTGCTGCCAGCACCTGGTCTTCACCTCGCCCGGCCTCGACCGCGACGGGCTCGCCCAGGTCCTGGAGTCCTGCCTGCTCACGGACGAGGAGTACGCCGCGGGGCGCGCCGCCTGGAAGACCCTCACCCCCGCTTTCGACGCCCTCCTGGAGGTCTGACCGTGTCCCCTTCGTCCCCCTCGCCGTCCGCGCGCCGCACCGACCGCGGCAAGCCGCTCAAGTCCCGCCCCAACCCACTGGATCAGGCCGGAATCACGTACATCGACTACAAGGACACCGATCTGCTGCGGAAGTTCGTCTCCGACCGGGGCAAGATCCGCAGCCGTCGGGTCACCCGGGTGACTGTGCGGCAGCAACGGCAGCTCGCCAAGGCCATCAAGAACGCCCGCGAGATGGCGCTGCTTCCGCCCGCCTCCCGTTGAAGCGCGCCCTTTCGCCCCCGTTTGCACACGTACTCACCGCGTCTTCGGCCAAAAACGCAGCCGTTTCGCTTCCCACGGCGTCTGTACCAAGTGCACGAGGTATTCGATCCGGACAACCCGGCGCGGAACTTGGCGCGGAAGATCATGGACGGGGGCCGTCGTTCGCATGTCGTGCGGGCACTGGGGAAGCGGCGGGAGGGCTGTAACCAGCTCACCACGGCGCGTGCACGTGCATCTGCCCATGCATCGGCACATGAACACGGCTATGATCCGGGACAGTTGACGGCTACAACGACAGCCACGGCACCACCGGGGAGCGACCTGTGCACCACGTGTTCAACGGCATGGCGGCCACGGATCTTCACGGGGTGGTCTGGCAGAAGAGCAGGCACAGCAACTCGCAGGGCGCCTGCGTGGAGTTCGCGAGGCTGCCGGGCGGCGACGTGGCCGTCCGCAACTCGCGGTTTCCCGAGGGACCCGCACTCGTCTACACGCGCGCCGAGATCGAGGCCATGCTGCTCGGCATGAAGGACGGCGAGTTCGACGGCCTGATCGGCGGCTGACCACCGCCGGTGGTCCTGCTCAGCGGCTCGACCCCGCTGTACAGGACACCGTGACGGATCGCGGGAGAGAAACGGGGGTGGGCTGTTCCCCTGGCACTACGCCAGCTGGAACAGCGCCCACACCACCTTGCCGTTCAGCGCGCCCGCGAGCGGGTGCCAGCCCCAGCCGTCGCTGAAGGAGTCCACCAGGAAGAGCCCGCGGCCCGACTCCGCGGAGAAGTCGTCCTCCGCCTCCTCGCGCGCGACCGGACTGTCGTCGCTGGGGTCCCGCACCGCGCACACGAGCCGTGAGGTCCAGCGCATCATGTGCAGCCGCACGGGCGCGTCCTCGGTGGCGCCGACCGGACACGCGGCCCGCGGGGTGTCCGCGGGCAGGGCGTGCCGAAGGGCGTTGGTGACGAGTTCGGAGACGACGAGCGCGATGTCGTCGAACCGCTCCTCCAGCTCCCAGGACACCAGCGTCTTGCGGGTGAACTGCCGGGCGCTGCCCACGGCTTCGTACCGGGCGGGAAGAGCGCAGGAGGCCGCACTGGAGACCGCGGAGGGGTCGAGCGGAGGAAGGCCCTGCCGTAACGGCTCGAGCATGGTCGATCCATTCGTCCCCATGCGAGGCACTCCCCGGTTTTCGCGGTTCGCGGTACAAAGCGATGAAGCGGTGGCGCGGTCGGTACAGCCGGGCGGCACAGCGATGGCGCAGCGGTGACGCGCGGACCATGGTTCCGAATGCGTACAGCAGATGCAAGGGCAGATGCACGTGCACGCGCCGGACTTGACCGTTCCTAGGCTGCTTCTTGCCCATTTCTTCCTACGACTTCTTGTGCAGACCTTCCGGAGGCTTTCCCTTTCCGTAACCGAACGAGTACGGCCTGAAGCGTTTAATGGCAGACTGCGGGTCTCACACCTTGGGGAGGACTGAGCGAAGTGACCGCTGGGGAGTCGAGCGGCTCGGTGGTACGGCGCATCCTGCTGGGCTCGCAACTGAGGCGCCTGAGGGAGTCGCGGGGCATCACCCGCGAGGCGGCGGGCTACTCGATCCGCGCTTCTGAATCGAAGATCAGCCGCATGGAGTTGGGACGGGTGAGCTTCAAGTCGAGGGACGTCGAGGACCTCCTCACGCTCTATGGCGTCATGGACGAGGCCGAGCGCAACGCTCTCCTCTCGCTCGCCAAGGAGGCCAACCTGACGGGCTGGTGGCACAGTTACTCCGACGTCCTGCCCGGCTGGTTCCAGACATACATCGGCCTGGAGGGCGCCGCCTCCCTCATCCGTGTCTACGAAGTCCAGTTCATCAACGGCCTGTTGCAGACCGAGGCGTACGCCCACGCGGTCGTCGAGCGCGGCATGAAGGCCGCCGCCGCAGGCAAGGCGGCTGGAGGCGGTCGGTCCGGTCGCGCGGGCCGCGGCGGCCGGATCAACCAGGCGGACGTGGACCGGCGGGTGGCTCTGCGCCTGGAGCGCCAGAAGCTGCTCGTCTCCGAGCGCGCGCCGCGCTTCCAGTGCGTCCTCGACGAGGCCGCGCTGCGGCGCCCGTACGGCGACCGGGAAGTGATGCGCGGTCAGATCCAGCACCTGATCGACATCTCCGAGCGCCCGAACGTGACGCTGCAGGTCATGCCGTTCACCTTCGGCGGACACGCGGGCGAGTCCGGGGCGTTCACGATGCTCAGCTTCCCCGAGTCCGACCTGTCCGACGTGGTGTACCTGGAGCAGCTCACGGGCGCCCTGTATCTGGACAAGCGCGAAGAAGTCGCCCAGTACGAACGCGTGATGGCCGAACTGCGGGAGGACTGTCCGAATCCGGCCGACAGCCGTGACCTTCTCCGTGGTCTACTCCAACTGACCTGAATCGTCAGTAGGATGACGTGAAATCAGGTGTCTGCTCTCTGCGGCAAGGGGTCTCGCGTCATGTCCTTCTTCACCGATCTGGCTCACCAGTACATCGACGGTGAGTGGAAGGCCGGCTCCGGTTCCTGGGACATCATCGACTTCAATCCGTACAACGGGGAGAAGCTGGCGTCGATCACCGTCGCCACGGCGGACGAGGTGGACCAGGCCTACCGAGCCGCGCAGCGCGCCCAGGAGGCATGGGGTGCGACCAACCCCTATGCCCGGCGCGCCGTCTTCGAGCGTGTCCTGCGCATCATCGAGGACCGCGAGGCCGAGATCACCGAGGCGATCGTCGACGAACTCGGCGGCACGCTCGTCAAGGCCGGTTTCGAACTGCACCTGGCCAAGGAGTTCCTGCGCGAGGCGATACATCTCGCGCTCGCCCCGCAGGGCCGCATACTTCCCTCGCCCGACGACACCAAGGAGAACCGCCTCTACCGCATCCCGGTGGGCGTCGTCGGCGTCATCAGCCCCTTCAACTTCCCCTTCCTCCTCTCGCTCAAGTCGGTCGCCCCGGCCATCGCGCTCGGCAACGCCGTCGTCCTGAAGCCGCACCAGAACGCGCCGGTGCTCGGCGGCAGCCTGATCGCGAAGATCTTCGAGGACGCGGGGCTGCCCCCGGGCGTCCTGAACGTCGTCATCACGGACATCGCCGAGATCGGCGACGCGCTCATCGACCACCCGGTCCCCGGCGCCATCTCCTTCACCGGCTCCGACGCCGTCGGCCGCCACGTCGCCACCGTCTGCGCCCAGACCTTCAAGCGCTGCATCCTCGAACTCGGCGGCAACAGCGCCCTGATCGTCCTGGACGACGCGGACGTGGACTACGCCGTGGACGCGGCCGTCTTCAGCCGCTTCGTCCACCAGGGTCAGGTCTGCATGGCCGCGAACCGCATCCTCGTGGACCGCTCCGTCGAGGCCGAGTTCACCGAGAAGTTCGTCACCAAGGTCAAGTCCCTGAAGGTCGGCGACCCGGCGTCCCCCGACACCCACATCGGCCCGCTCATCAACTCCTCGCAGGCCGAAGGGGTTTCGTCGCTCGTGACGCAGGCCGTCCAGGCGGGCGCCACGGCCCTCCTGCACGGCCGCACCGAGGGCAACCTGGTCGCGCCGTCCGTCCTCACCGGCCTGCCCGAGGACGCCCCGGTCCTGCGCCAGGAGATCTTCGGCCCGGTCGCCCTCATCCTGCCCTTCGACGGCGAGGACGAGGCCGTGCGCATCGCCAACGACACTCCGTACGGTCTGAGCGGCGCCGTCCACACCGCCGACGTCGAGCGCGGCGTCCGGGTCGCCCAGCGCGTCAAGAGCGGCATGATGCACATCAACGACGGCACGGTCCACGACGAGCCGATCGTGCCCTTCGGCGGCGAGAAGCACTCGGGCGTCGGCCGCCTCAACGGCGACGCGACGATCGAGGCGTTCACGACGCACAAGTGGATCTCGGTGCAGTACGGACGGTCGCGCTTCCCGTTCTGACCGCGGCGCTCTGACCGCGGCGCGAGGAAATTCGCTCCCTCACCCGGGCCATCGAGGACAGCATCTGTCCTCGATGGCCCGTAGCGTCTGTGGTGTCGGACAGGCCGACGGCCCGGCAGGGCCGAGGAGAGGCGGACATCATGGTCACCCACGTCAACGCGGAAGCTCCCGGCGACGAGCGCGGCGCACTCATCGCCTTCGTCGAGGCCCAGCGCGGCGGCATCCGCCGCTCGGTGCTCGGGCTCAGCGACGAGCAGGCGTCCGGCCGGCCGAGCGCCAGCGAGCTGAACCTCGCGGGCCTGGTCAAGCACGTCGCCGAGACCGAGCTGAACTGGCTGCGCATGGCCCAGCAGAAGCCCAACGAGCGCCGGCGCACCGAGGAGACCTGGGGCGACAGCTTCCGCCTCGTCGAGGGCGAGACGCTCGCCGACGTCCTCGCGTTCTGGGCCGAGGTCGCCGCCGAGACGGACGCGTTCATCCGTGAGGTGCCGAGCCTCGACGACACCTTCCCGTTGCCGGACCAGCCCTGGTTCCCGGACGACGGCGCCGTGTCGATGCGCTGGCTGATGCTGCACCTGGTCGAGGAGATCGGGCGGCACGCCGGGCACGCGGACATCATCAGGGAGTCCCTGGACGGCAAGACGGCCTTCGAGCTGGTGGCGCTGGACCAGGGATACGCTAGTCAAAGTTGATTGGCTGTCTCGGAGAGGTGTGGTGAATGTCGGCGATCCGGCTGCTGGTCCTGGGGGCCGTCCGTCAGCACGGGCGGGCCCACGGCTACCAGGTCCGCAACGACTTGGAGTACTGGGGCGCCCACGAGTGGTCCAACGCCAAGCCGGGCTCGATCTACCACGCCCTGAAGCAGATGGCGAAGCAAGGCCTGCTGTACGAGCACGAGACCGCGCCGTCCACGGCCGGAGGCCCGCCGCGCACCGAGTACGAGATCACGGAGAAGGGCACGGTGGAGTACCTCGACCTGGTCCGTGAGGCGCTGGTCTCGACGTACAACCAGAAGCCCGACATGCTCTCGGCCGCGGTGGGCCTCATGGTCGACCTGCCGCGCGCGGAGGTCATCGACCTGCTCAAGCAGCGGGTCAGCGGCCTCGGCGACTGGCGCGCGTCCGTCACCGAGTACTACACCCCCGAGGACGGGCCCGAACAGCTCGGCCACATCGGCGAGATCATGAACCTCTGGCTGCACCAGGCCGACGCGGGCGCGACATGGACCCGCAGCCTGATCGAGCGCATCGAGGGCGGCGCGTACACCTTCGCCGGTGAGGGTGAACCGTTCGTCGGGGTGCTCGCGGAGGGCGAGGAGAACCCGTTCGCGACGGGGGAGCGGCACGCGGGCGACGACGCCTGAGCACGACGGGGCAGGGCGCGACAAAAGAATCTTCGACTTTTTCAGCTAATCAAGTTTGACGAATCGCGGAGCGGGCACTACCTTCGAAGCCCGCAAGGTAGTCAAGCTTGACTAATTGCGTGGGCTGGGCAGTGGTGAACCCCGGAGGGAGTCGGATGACGGACGCGATCGTCGTCGAAGGCGCACGGAAGAGGTACGGCGAGAAGAAGGCCCTGGACGGGCTCGACCTGGTGGCCGCGCGCGGCACGGTGCACGGCGTGCTCGGGCCGAACGGCGCGGGCAAGACCACGGCGGTGCGGATCATGGCCACGCTGCTGCGCGCGGACGAGGGGCGCGTGGAGATCGCCGGGTACGACGCGGGGCGGCAGGCGGGCGAGGTGCGCCGCCGCATCGGCCTGCTCGGCCAGCACGCCGCCGTCGACGAGGAGCTGAGCGGCCACCAGAACCTGGAGATGTTCGGCCGCCTCTACCACCTCGGCGCGCGCCGCTCGCGGGTGCGGGCCGACGAGCTCCTCGACCGCTTCGGCCTCGCGGACACCGGCCGCAAGGCGGTCAAGCAGTACAGCGGCGGCATGCGGCGCCGCCTTGACCTCGCCGCCTCACTGATCACGGAACCGGAGGTGCTCTTCCTGGACGAGCCGACGACGGGCCTCGACCCGCGCGGCCGCGCCGAGGTGTGGGACGCGGTGCGCTCCCTCGTCGGCGCGGGCACGACGGTGCTCCTGACCACGCAGTACCTGGAAGAGGCCGACCAGCTGGCCGACCGCATCTCCCTGGTCGACCACGGCAAGGTCATCGCGGAGGGCACCGCCGACGACCTGAAGGCGCGGCTCGGCGGCGACCGCATCGACGTCGTCGTGCGCGACGGGGCCGAGCTGGTGCGCGCGGCCCGGCTGCTGCCCGGCGCGGCGGACGACGTGACGGTCGACGCCGACCGGCGCCTGGTCAGCGCGCCCGTCGCCGACCGCATGGAGGCGCTGACCCTGGTCGTGCGGGCGCTCCAGGAGGAGGGCATCGAGGCGGAGGACATCGCGGTGCGCAGGCCGACCCTGGACGAGGTGTTCCTGCGCCTCACGGGGCGCACGGAGGACCAGGAACGCATGAAGGAGGCCGTGTGAGTACGACGACTGGCGGTACGCCGACGATGGTGGCCGGGACCTCGGCGGGCGGCCCCGGGGCGGGCGGCTCCCGGATCGGCTGGGCCCTCATCGACTCCTGGACCATGTCCCGGCGCGAACTCGCCCACTGGGCGCGCCAGCCCGTGCAGGTCGTCGTCGGGCTCGCCTTCCCGGTGATGCTCCTGCTGATGTTCAACTACCTGATCGGGGGCGGCAAGGGCATCCAGGGCGACTACGCCGAGTTCCTGGTGCCCGGCATGTTCGCGCTGACGATGGTCTTCGGCCTGGACGCCACGATGGTCGCTGTCACCACCGACCTCAACAAGGGCGTCGTCGACCGCTTCCGGTCCATGCCGATGACCAACGGGGCCGTCCTGGTGGGCCGTTCCGTCGCCGACATGCTCCAGTCCTTCGCCTCCCTCATCGTCATGATGGGCGTCGGGCTCGCCATCGGCTGGCGCTGGCACGGGTCCTTCGCCGGGGTCCTCGGAGCCGTCGGGCTCCTCATGCTCCTGCGGTTCGCCATGCTGTGGCTCGGCATCTACCTCGCCATGGTCGCCGGCAAGCCGGAGCTCGTCGTGGCCGTGCAGATCCTCGTCTGGCCCGTCGGGTTCCTCTCCAACGCCTTCACCGTGCCGCAGAACATGCCCGACTGGCTCGGGGCGGCGGTCGAGTGGAACCCGATGTCCGCGGCCGCCACGGCCGTCCGTGACCTCTTCGGCAACGACCCCGGAGTGACCGGCTCGTCCTGGGCCGCCGACCACGCCGAACTCCTGGCGGTCGCCTGGCCCCTGGCCCTGGTGGGCGTGTTCCTGCCGCTGGCGGTGCGGAGGTTCGGGGCGCTGAGCAAGTAGGCGGGCGGGGCGCCTTCGCGGGGGCGGGTCGGTGTCCCGTGCGGGTGGGACGGTCCTCCGCCGAATCGGCGCTCCGCGCCTCGTCCTCAATCGCCGGACGGGCTCCATACAGCCCCTCCGGCGCTTGAGGAGCGGGGTCTGGGGCGGAGCCCCAGTCTCGGGAAGGGGCGGGCTTGGGGAGCCCCCGGCAGGCCCCACCCCCACCCGCCCCTCCCCTAGTGATGAAACCCCGTGGCCACCCCCCGGTCCCGGGTCAGCGGATGCGGCTGGCGGCGGAGTTCGGGGAGGAGCCGCCCCAGGTCCGCCACGAAGAGCCGCGCGAGGTCGGACGAGAACCCGTTGCGGCACACGATGCGCAGGACCGCCAGATCCTCCCGGTTCGCGGGGAACGTATAGGCGGGCACCAGCCACCCCCGCTCCCGCAACCGCCGGGCCACATCGAACACGTCGTAGGAGTCGACACCCGCATCCGTGGTGAAGGCGAAGACGGGCAACTCGTCCCCCCGGGTGAGCAGCCGGAAGTCCCCCAGGGCCTCGATCCGTGTGGCCAGCCCCCGCGCCACGTCCCGGGACGCCTGCTGGACGGCCCGGAACCCCTCCCGCCCGAGCCGCAGGAAGGTGTAGTACTGCGCGACGACCTGCGCCCCGGGCCGCGAGAAGTTGAGCGCGAATGTGGGCATGTCCCCGCCGAGATAGTTGACGCGGAAGACGAGTTCCTCGGGCAGCTCGGCGGGCGTACGCCACAGCGCCCACCCGACCCCGGGGTAGACGAGCCCGTACTTGTGCCCGGAGGTGTTGATGGACGAGACGCGGGGCAGCCGGAAGTCCCAGACGAGGTCCTCGTCGAGGAAGGGCGCGACCATCGCCCCGGAGGCCCCGTCGACGTGGACGGGAATGTCGAGCCCGGTCCGCTCCTGGAGGGCGTCGAGCGCGGCGCACACGTCGGCCACGGGCTCGTAGGAGCCGTCGAAGGTGGAGCCGAGGACGGCGACGACGCCGATGGTGTTCTCGTCGCAGAGCGCGGCGGCGGCCTCGGCGGAGAGGTGGAACCGGTCGCCCTCCATGGGCACCTGCCGCGCCTCGACCTCCCAGAAGTCGCAGAACTTCTCCCAGCAGACCTGCACGTTGACGCCCATGACGAGATTGGGCCGGGCCTCGCGGGAGGGATAGCGGTCGGCGTTGCGGCGCGCCCAGCGGCGCTTGAGGGCCATCCCGGCGAGCATGCAGGCCTCGCTGGACCCGGTGGTGGAGCAGCCGACGGCCGCCGCGGGGTCGGGCGCGCGCCACAGGTCGGCGAGCATCGCCACGCACCGCCGCTCCAGCTCCGCCGTGCGCGGGTACTCGTCCTTGTCGATCATGTTCTTGTCCCGGCACTCCGCCATCAGGACCCCGGCCTGCGGCTCCATCCAGGTGGTGACGAAGGTGGCGAGGTTGAGGCGGGAGTTCCCGTCCAGCATGAGTTCGTCGTGGACGAGCTGGTACGCGGTCATGGGCGGCAGCGGCCCGTCGGGGAGGCGGTGCTCGGGCGGGGCCTCGGTCATGCCGCCGACGGGGTTCGCCTCGCCGTAGAACGGGTTCACCGAGAGGGCGCGGTCGTCGGGCCGGTCGGGGCCGTGGTGGAGGGGCATCGCGGGTCCTTCCGGCCGAGGCTCGGGTGCTGTCCCTTTCGGGAGGATATGGCCGGGCGTTCGGGCTTGCACCTCACGTGGCGTGAGGACTCACTCTGGGACGCGTACCGAGCAAGAGAGGGCGGAATCCATGAGCTACTCCGTGGGACAGGTCGCCGGTTTCGCCGGGGTCACGGTGCGCACGCTGCACCACTACGACGAGATCGGCCTGCTCGCGCCGAGCGAGCGCAGCCACGCGGGCCACCGGCGCTACAGCGACGGCGACCTGGACCGGCTGCAGCAGATCCTGTTCTACCGGGAGCTCGGCTTCCCCCTCGACCAGGTCGCGACCCTGCTCGACGACCCGGACGCGGACCCGCGCGCGCACCTGCGCCGCCAGCACGAGCTGCTGTCCGCCCGGATCGCCAAGCTCCAGCAGATGGCCGCGGCCGTCGAGACCGCCATGGAGGCGAGACGCATGGGCATCAACCTCACGCCCGAGGAGAAGTTCGAGGTCTTCGGAGACTTCGATCCCGACGAGCACGCGGAGGAGGTGGAGCGCCGCTGGGGCGACACCGAGGCGTACGCCGAGTCGCAGCGCCGCACCGCCGCGTACACCAAGGAGGACTGGAAGCGGCTGACCGAGGAGCTGGACGCGATCCACGCGCGCATGGGCGACCTGCTGGCCGCGGGGGAGCCCGCGGACTCCGCGGCGGCGATGGACGTGGCGGAGGAGCACCGGCTCTTCATCTGCGCCGGCTACTACGACTGCGCCCACGAGCTGCACAGCTGCCTCGGCGACATGTACGTGTCCGACGCCCGCTTCACGGCCACGTACGAGGCCGTCAGGCCGGGTCTCGCGGTGTACATGCGGGACGCGATCCACGCGAACGGCGCCCGCGCGGGGGCCCGCGGCGAGTGACCGCGGTTCCTGGGGGAACCCGAGGGGGGCCGGTGGAACCTGTCCGCGTCACCTCGCGTTGGTAACTTTGGGCGGCGACCGATGCCATCACACCGCACGGCCCGCCCGCAGAGCCCCACCGCCCCCCTCACCCACAGGAGCCCGGAACCGTGACGACGCTTGCGCTCGGACCAAGCTGGCTGGATCCGGACTACCTGCTGAACCAGTTCGGACTCTGGGGCCTGCTCCTGATCGTCTTCGCGGAGTCGGGCCTGCTCATCGGCTTCTTCCTGCCGGGCGACTCGCTCCTGTTCACCACGGGTCTGCTGATCACGACGAACAAGCTGGACACCCCGCTGTGGCTGGCCTGCATCCTGATCGTCATCGCCGCGATCCTCGGCGACCAGGCCGGCTATCTCTTCGGCAAGAAGGTCGGCCCGTCCCTGTTCAACCGCCCGGACTCCAAGCTGTTCAAGCAGGAGAACGTGGTCAAGGCCCATGAGTTCTTCGAGAAGCACGGCCCGAAGTCCCTGGTCCTGGCCCGCTTCGTGCCGATCGTGCGCACGTTCACGCCGATCATCGCGGGCGTCAGCGGCATGCGGTACCGCTCGTTCATCACGTTCAACATCCTCGGCGGCATCCTGTGGGGCGCGGGCGTCACGCTGCTCGGCGCCTGGCTCGGCAAGCACGAGTTCGTCCACAAGAACATCGAGGCGATCCTGATCCTGATCGTCCTCATCTCGGTGGTCCCGATCATCATCGAGTTCCTGCGGGCCCGCTCCAAGAGCAAGAAGGGGTCCGCCGAGGCCCCGGCGGCCGCCACCGACGCCACTGCCGGCGCCGACGACCACGACGACTTCGGCGGCCACGGCGGCGCGCAGTACGGGACGCACCAGTCCCAGCAGTCTCCGTACCCGCAGCAGGGCCAGTACGGGGACCGGCAGGGCGGCGGCCAGTACGGCAACGGCGCGGACGGCGGGCACTACCAGGCCCAGCAGCCGCAGTACGGCGACCACCAGACCCAGTTCCTGGGCCGCCAGCAGCCGCAGTACGGCGACCAGCAGGCCCCGCACCAGCAGCAGGGCTACCCGGACCAGCACGCCCAGCACGCCCAGCCCGCGCAGCACCAGCAGTACCAGGGCCAGTACAGCGATCAGTACGGCAACCAGTACGGCGATCAGTACGGCAACCAGTACGAGGGCCAGCAGGGCGGCCAGCAGTACCAAGCCCCGTACGACCCCGCCGCCCAGCAGTACGACGGCGGGCAGTACCAGGGCCAGCAGCCTCAGCAGCCGCAGTACGGCGACCACCAGACCCAGTACCTGGGCCGCCAGCAGCCCCAGCAGCCCCCGTACCCCGAAGAGCCCCAGCAGCCCGGCAACCCCAGGTACTGAGCAACCCCCGGTGCTGACCCGCCCTAGAAGCCGCGCGTCCGCTTGGCCGCGCGGCGGCCCTTCTGGCCTCCGGACGCCCGCGGCGCCTTGAGGAAGAGCCGGGACAGCTCGCCGCCCAGGTTCACGCCGATCGCGATGGCGAGGGCCAGGGCGGCCGCCTTGGAGAGCGAGGCGAGCCCCGGGTTGAGGTTGTTCCTGGCGATCTCGAGCAGCCCGAAGTACGTGGCGCTACCGGGAAGCAGCGGCCCGATCGCCGCTGTCACGTACGGCAGCGCGGACGCGAACCGGTAGCGCGACAGGAGCTGGCCGAACAGGCCCACGAGCCCCGCCGCGACCGCCGTCGCCGCCACCGGCGAGATCCCCCCGGCGCGGGCGAGCGCGCCGAACACGACCCAGGCCACCCCGCCGTTCAGCGTCACCAGGAGCACGGTGGAACGTTCCTGCTGAAGCAGGATGGCGAAGGCCAGGCTCAGCGACATGGACGCGAGGATCTGGATCCACGGCCGGTCGGAGGAGTGGATCGACGTCTCCGGGTTGAGGCCCGCGTCCAGGGTCACGCCCAGATAGAGCACCATCAGCACGCCGCAGACGATCCCGACGATCAGATACCCGACCTCCAGGAGCCGGGCCGCCGCGGTGATGTAGTAGCCGGTCAGGCCGTCCTGCACGCCCGCGACGAGCGCCCGCCCCGGGATCAGCGCGAACAGCCCACCGGTGATCACCGCGGACGCCTTCACGTCCGGCAGGTCGAGCAGACTGATCGCCACGCCCATCGCGGCCGGAGGCATCGCCGCGACCACGAACTGGTAGAACTCCGGCAGCCCGCGCCCCGCGCACAGCCACGCGAGCCGGTCGCCCAGCATCGCCCCGAGCGCGGCCGCCACGAACACCAGGACGTCACCGCCGACCAGCACGGACGCCGAACCGGCGAGCAGCCCGGCCGCGGCCGTCAGCGCCCAGCCCGGGTAGGGGTGCCGGTTCCTGCGGAGCTCCGCGAGGCGCCGGTAGGCCTCCTCCAGGGAGATGTCGACGTCCTCGGAGCTGATGTCGTCCACGAGCCGGTAGACGGCCGACAGACGCGTGTAGTCGGTGCCCCGGCGGCGCACCGTGCGCGACGCCGTCACCGGGTCGTCCACGAGGGAGGGCTGGTACGAGATCGCGATCAGCGTGAACGTGACGTTCGGCTCGCAGCGGTCCAGGCCGTAGGAGTGCGTGACGGCGAACATCGCCGCCTCCACGTCCTCCGCGCCCTCACCGCCCGCGAGCAGCAGCTCCCCGATGCGCAGGGTGAGGTCCAGGACGCGGGGCACGGCAGGCCCCTCGTCCTCCTCGTGCCGCTGCGTCGGCTCCGGCGCGGGGCGGTCGGCCACCGGCGTGCGCAGGATCGTGCGCATCCGGTCCTGCCAGGGCGCTTCCTTGACGAGCCGGACCACGGGGACCCCGCCGGGCGGGGTGAAGGCGGGCGGTTGCTGGGCGTCGTACGCGGGAGGTGGCGTGAACGCCGAGGACTCCTTGTCCTCGGGCAGCTGCGGGATCCGCAGACCCGTCGGGATCGTGAACTCCGATGACGGGTGGTCCTCCTCGGGCCCGGTCGCCTGGTCGACGCCGCCGACGGGGGCGAAGGCGCTGTGCGCCTCGTCCGACTGCGGCTTG
The DNA here is from genome assembly GCF_045070545.1 of Streptomyces sp. RK9. NCBI lineage: Bacteria > Bacillati > Actinomycetota > Actinomycetes > Kitasatosporales > Streptomycetaceae > Streptomyces > Streptomyces sp. RK9. The sequence continues at coordinate 1,508,328 of NZ_CP173704.1, forward strand.
CGGTCCTCCTCCGCCTCTGCCACTGGGTGATGCCTCGTTCCTGTGTACGTACGTGTCGTGCGCACCCTACGTACGTCAGTATGCGCACGAGACACGTGAGTATGCGCACGCATCTGTCGGCGCACGCGAACGGGCCGCGTGCCCCCCGGAGGAGTCACGCGGCCCGTGGGCGCGGCTGGCTGTCAGTGACCGCCGTGCGCCTCGAAGCGCTTGTAGGAGGCCTCGATCTCGGCCTCGGCGTCGGTGCGGCCGACCCAGTCGGCGCCCTCGACGGACTTGCCGGGCTCCAGGTCCTTGTAGACCTCGAAGAAGTGCTGGATCTCCAGGCGGTCGAACTCGGAGACGTGGTGGATGTCGCGCAGGTGCTCCACGCGCGGGTCCGACGCGGGGACGCAGAGCAGCTTGTCGTCGCCGCCGGCCTCGTCCGTCATCCGGAACATGCCGATCGCGCGGCACTTGATGAGGCAGCCCGGGAAGGTCGGCTCGTCGAGGATGACCAGGGCGTCCAGCGGGTCGCCGTCCTCGCCGAGGGTGTTCTCGACGAAGCCGTAGTCCGCCGGGTAGCTCGTGGACGTGAAGAGTCGACGGTCCAGGCGGATACGGCCGGTCTCGTGGTCGACCTCGTACTTGTTCCGCGAACCCTTCGGAATCTCGATGGTGACGTCGAACTCCACGGGTGGCTCCTCCATGATCAGCACATACTTCGGGTGGTTAAGTGTCCCTCACGCAGATGTGTGATCGCGAAAGGGGCAGGTCGTCGTGGACGAGCGCAAGCCTGGGCAGCAGCTTCGTCAGCTGCTGCAGCTTCTGGGGCGGCTTGCCGTCAAGCCTCCCGCGAAACTCAGGACCTGGCAGCTCACGGCCGTCTCGGCCGCCGTCGGCCTCGTCGTCGCGGCCGTGGCGATCGCCGCGGCCGGCCCCTGGGACTCCTCCGGCCAGCGTACGGCCGAGCGGGACCTGGCGGCTTCCCGGGAAGCCGGGGGTGGCGCAGATCACGCCGGTGGGGCCGGTGGCGGCGCCCCGAACGCGGCCCCGAGCGCGCCCTCGGTGCTCGCAGGGATCGCCGGACTCGGCCGCAGCGCCCGCAAGGCACCCGACACCGGCGGCAGGCGGCTCGCGGACGTCCTGCGCCCCCTGATGGACGACAAGAAGCTCGGCCGCGAGCGGTCCGGCGTGGTCGTGGACGTGGCCACGGGCAAGCGCCTGTACGGCAAGAGCTCGGGCCGGGCCCTGACGCCCGCGTCCACCACGAAGATCGCCACGGCGGTCGCCGCGCTCTCGGCCCTCGGCCCCGACCACCGCCTCACCACGAAGACGGTCATCCGCCGCGACTCCCGCGACGTCGTCCTCGTCGGCGGCGGCGACCCGACCCTGACCGCCCGCGGCGAGGGCCGGTACGTCGCCGAGTCCGCCAGCCTGCGCGAGCTCGCCGACGACACGGCGAAGGCCCTCAAGAAGCGCGGCGCCGACCAGGACGTCTCCCTGTCGTACGACACGTCCCGCTACTCCGGGCCGCCGCAGCACCCCATCGGCCCCAACGAGAACATCGCCCCCGTCAGCGCCCTGATGGCCGACGAGGGCCGCCTGGACGACTCCTCGTCGGGGCCCGCGGCCCGCACCGCCGAGCCCGCGCGGGACGCGGCGCACAACTTCGCCAACCTGCTGCGCGAGCGCGGCATCGGCCTCAAGGCCGACCCGAAGTCCGGCAAGGCCCCCGAGAAGGCCGCCGAGCTGGCCCGGACCCGGTCGCAGCCCCTGTCCGCCCTCGTCGAGCGGATGCTGACGCACAGCGACAACGACATCGCCGAGGCCCTCGCCCGCGAGACCGCCGTGGCCGGGGGCGAGCCCGCCAGCTTCGACGGCGCGGCCAGGGCGGTGCGGGCGCGGCTCGACAAGCTCGGACTGCCCCTCGACGGCGCCAGGTTCGCCGACGGCAGCGGCCTCGACCGCGAAGACCGCCTCTCCGCGCGGCTCCTCGCCGCCCTCCTCAAGCACGCGGCCGGACCCGGCCGCCCCGACCTGCGCTCCGCGGTCACGGGCCTGCCCGTCGCCGGCTTCACCGGCACCCTCGTCAACCGCTACCCCGACGCCTCCGCGGGCACCGGCGTCGTCCGAGCCAAGACCGGCACCCTCACCGGCGTCAACAGCCTCGCAGGCACCGTCGTGGACCCCGACGGCCGCCTCCTGGCCTTCGCCTTCATGACCACAGGCACCACGGACCCCCAGGGCGCCCAATCAGCCCTGGACGCGATGGCGTCGGCCCTGGCGGGCCGGGACGACTAGCCGAGAGCCCGGGGGAGGGTGAGCACGGCCCGGCCGACCCGCCCCGGCCGGACAACGGCGCCCCCAACCCCGTACGCGGGCGCAGCCGACCACGTACCGTTGACACATGACGAGCCTCGGTGGTGCGGAGATGGTCGACTGGAATCTCGCAGTGGCGACCGCCACGCGACTCGTGCGGCCGGGCCCGGAGGTGAGCCGCGACGAGGCCCGCGAGGTCGTCGCGGAACTCCGCAGGCACGCCAAGTCCTCGGAGGCGCACGTCCGTTCGTTCACGAGGATGGGCACGGAGGACATTCACGACACCCCCGTCCTCGTGGTGGACCGCGCGGGCTGGGTCCGGGCGAACGTGGCGGGCTTCAGGGAGGTCCTGAAGCCGCTCCTGGAGAAGATGAAGGACCGCAGGGGCAGCGGCCCGGGCGGCGCGGTCCTGGGCGCGGTCGGCGGCAAGGTGACGGGCGTGGAGCTGGGCATGCTCCTGTCGTTCCTGGCCTCCCGCGTCCTCGGCCAGTACGAGACGTTCGCCCCGGCGACGAGGGAGCTGCCCGCGGCGGGCAACGGCGGCGGCCGCCTCCTCCTGGTGGCACCGAACATCGTCCACGTGGAGCGCGAACTGGACGTGGACCCGCACGACTTCAGGCTCTGGGTGTGCCTGCACGAGGAGACGCACCGCACCCAGTTCTCGTCGGTGCCGTGGCTGCGCGACCACCTGGAGGGCGAGATCCAGTCGTTCCTCGGCGAGACCGAGGTCGACCCGATGACCGTCCTCGAACGCGTCCGCGAGGCCGCGCAGAGCCTGGCGGGCGGCCGCACGGACGGCGCGGAGGACGACGACGGCGGCCGCACGTTCGTGGAGCTCGTCCAGACCCCGGCCCAGCGCGAGATCCTGGCCCGCCTGACCGCCGTGATGTCCCTGCTCGAAGGGCACGCGGACTACGTGATGGACGGCGTCGGCCCCGACGTCGTACCGTCCGTGACGGAGATCAGGGAGAAGTTCAAGGAGCGCCGCCAGCGCGGCGCGAGCCGCCTCGACCAGGCGCTGCGCAAGCTCCTCGGCCTCGACGCCAAGCTGCGGCAGTACCGCGACGGCGAGCGGTTCGTGCGGGCGGTCGTGGAGGAGGTCGGCATGGACGGCTTCAACCGCGTGTGGACCTCTCCGAACACGCTTCCCACCAAGGCGGAGATCGCCAAACCGGCGGACTGGGTCGCGCGGGTGCACCGTAAGGCAGACTGAGCGAACAGACGCGGCCGACGGCAGGAGAACGCCCCCGCAATCACCCGTCCGAGGGACCGTGAGCCATGGGTAGGCGTGCAATGCTCGGGTAACGGCTCGGTTCTGTCACCATCGACACACTCTGAGTGACTGAACCGAGGCTCACCCCCCGAACTTCATGAAGGGAACCAACCGGAATGGGTCCCCATCCTGCGGTCGCGGCGATACGCCTGGCGGTCCGCCGCGTACTTCACGACGTACTGACCGACGTAGCCACCCGGCGCACCCTCACCCCGCACTCCGCCGTCCCCCGCCCCCCGCACGAGCAGCCGCCCCCGCCGCTCGTGCTCGTGGCGTGCTCCGGCGGCGCCGACTCCATGGCGCTCGCCTCCGCACTGGCCTTCGAAGCCCCCAAGCTCGGCATCCGCGCCGGCGCGGTGACCGTCGACCACGGCCTGCAGCCCGGCTCCGACCTGCGCGCCGCCGAGGTCGTCACCCGCATGACCGCGCTCGGCCTCGACCCCATCGAGTCCCTGGTGGTGCACGTCGGCCGCGACGGCGGCCCTGAGGCCGCCGCCCGCGACGCGAGGTACGCGGCCCTCGACGACGCCGCCGAGCGCCACGACGCCGCCGCCGTCCTGCTCGGGCACACCCGCGACGACCAGGCGGAGACAGTTCTGCTCGGCCTCGCCCGCGGCTCCGGCATCCGCTCCCTGTCGGGCATGGCCGCGGTCTCGGGGGCCGGTGGCCGCTACCGCAGGCCGTTCCTGCACCTGGACCGCCAGACCGCCCGCAAGGCCTGCATGGTGCAGTCCCTGCCGGTCTGGGACGACCCGCACAACGCCGACCCCGCCTACACCCGCTCCCGGCTGCGGCACGAAGGCCTGCCCGCCCTGGAGAAGGCGCTCGGCAAGGGCGTCGTGGAAGCCCTCGCGCGCACCGCGCAGCTCTCCCGCGACGACGCGGACGCCCTCGACGCCTGGGCCGCCCAGGCCGAGTCGTCCGTGCGGGACGCCGGCGGCCTCCTGGAGTGCGCGAAGCTGTACGCGCTGCCGCCCGCGGTGCGCCGCCGCATCGTGCGCCGCGCGGCCATCGAGGCGGGCGCCCCGGCCGGCGCGCTGTTCGCCCGGCACATCGAAGAGGTGGACCGGCTGATCACCGGCTGGCGCGGCCAGGGAGCCATCAATCTCCCGGGCAAAGTCGTCGCACAGCGGCAGGGTGGCAGACTGGTCATCCGGCAAGGCTGACTGGGGAGCGTTTTCCCGACCGGCCGGTGGGACGACCGAAAGTGATACGGGTGGACGCGAACGACATGGGCACCGACCTTCAGTCGGTGCTCATCACCAAGGAAGAGATCGACGCGAAGCTGGCCGAGCTGGCCGCGAAGATCGACGCGGAGTACGCGGGCAAGGACCTGCTGATCGTCGGTGTGCTCAAGGGCGCCGTGATGGTCATGGCGGACCTGGCGCGCGCGCTGTCCACGCCGCTCACGATGGACTGGATGGCGGTGTCCTCCTACGGCGCCGGTACGCAGTCCTCCGGCGTGGTCCGCATCCTCAAGGACCTCGACACCGACATCAAGGGCAAGCACGTCCTGATCGTCGAGGACATCATCGACTCCGGCCTGACACTGTCCTGGCTGCTCTCCAACCTCGGCTCGCGCGAGCCCGCCTCGCTGAAGGTGTGCACGCTCCTGCGCAAGCCCGAGGCCGCGAAGGTCGCGATCGACGTGGAGTGGGTCGGCTTCGACATCCCGAACGAGTTCGTCGTCGGGTACGGCCTGGACTACGCCGAGAAGTACCGCAACCTCCCGTTCGTCGGAACGTTGGCTCCGCACGTGTACGGCGGCTGACTTCCCGGGAACCCTCAGCCGCTTCCCGCCGTTGGAGCATGCGAAGGCGGGATTGCCAGCCGTCCCGTGCGGCTTCGGGTGACAATGCTGGGGTACCGTCCGAAGAACAGTCTTAATCAATCTCACTATGGCAGGAGGTACGGAGCGTCATCGCTCCGTGGATGGACGTGAAGCGATACTTCCGTGGGCCAGTCATGTGGATTGTGCTGGCCGTCCTTGCCGTGGTCGTGTTGATGCAGGTCGTCGGTTCGTCCGGTGGCTATAAGACGGTGGACACTGGCCAGGTCGTGCAGGCCATCGACGACAACAAGGTCGAGTCGGCCAAGCTCACCACCGGTGACGATCACACCATCAAGGTGGAGCTCAAGGACGGCCAGAAGGTCAAGGGCAGCAGCAAGATCCAGGCGAGCTACATCGGCGACCAGGGCGTCGAGCTCGCCAAGACGCTGCAGGCCAAATACGAGGACAAGCAGATTCCGGACGGTTACACCGTCTCCCCGTCGAAGCAGAACCCCTTCGTCGGCATCCTGCTGTCCCTTCTCCCGTTCGTCCTCATCGTCGTCGTGTTCCTGTTCCTGATGAATCAGATGCAGGGCGGCGGCAGCCGGGTCATGAACTTCGGCAAGTCCAAGGCGAAGCTCATCACCAAGGACACCCCGAAGACGACGTTCGCCGACGTCGCGGGTTCCGACGAGGCCGTCGAGGAACTCCACGAGATCAAGGAGTTCCTCCAGGAGCCGGCGAAGTTCCAGGCCGTCGGCGCCAAGATTCCCAAGGGCGTGCTGCTCTACGGCCCGCCCGGTACGGGCAAGACCCTGCTCGCGCGCGCCGTCGCGGGCGAGGCGGGCGTCCCGTTCTACTCGATCTCGGGTTCCGACTTCGTCGAGATGTTCGTCGGTGTCGGTGCCTCCCGAGTGCGTGACCTGTTCGAGCAGGCCAAGGCGAACGCCCCGGCGATCGTCTTCGTCGACGAGATCGACGCCGTCGGCCGACACCGCGGTGCCGGTCTCGGCGGTGGCCACGACGAGCGCGAGCAGACGCTCAACCAGCTGCTCGTCGAGATGGACGGCTTCGACGTGAAGGGCGGCGTCATCCTGATCGCCGCCACGAACCGCCCGGACATCCTCGACCCGGCGCTCCTGCGCCCCGGCCGTTTCGACCGGCAGATCGCCGTCGACCGCCCGGACATGCAGGGCCGTCTGGAGATCCTCAAGGTTCACCAGAAGGGCAAGCCGGTCGCCCCGGACGTCGACCTGGGCGCGGTCGCCCGTCGTACGCCGGGCTTCACGGGCGCCGACCTGTCGAACGTGCTGAACGAGGCCGCGCTGCTCACCGCGCGCAGCAACCAGAAGCTGATCGACAACCACATGCTGGACGAGGCCATCGACCGCGTCGTGGCGGGCCCGCAGAAGCGGACCCGGATCATGTCCGACAAGGAGAAGAAGATCACCGCGTACCACGAGGGCGGACACGCCCTGGTCGCGGCGGCTTCTCCGAACTCGGACCCGGTCCACAAGATCACGATTCTGTCGCGCGGCCGCGCCCTCGGCTACACCATGGTCCTGCCGGACGAGGACAAGTACTCGACCACGCGCAACGAGATGCTCGACCAGCTGGCGTACATGCTGGGCGGGCGCGCGGCCGAGGAGCTGGTCTTCCACGACCCGACCACCGGTGCCGCCAACGACATCGAGAAGGCCACGGCCACCGCTCGCGCGATGGTCACGCAGTACGGCATGACCGAGCGTCTGGGCGCGATCAAGTTCGGCGGCGACAACACCGAGCCGTTCCTCGGGCGCGAGATGGCGCACCAGCGGGACTACTCGGAAGAGGTCGCGGCGCTGGTCGACGAAGAGGTCAAGAAGCTCATCGAGACCGCGCACAACGAGGCCTGGGAGATCCTCGTCGAGAACCGCGACGTTCTCGACAACCTGGTCCTCCAGCTCCTGGAGCGGGAGACGCTCGGCAAGGAGGAGATCGCTGAGATCTTCGCCCCGATCGTCAAGCGCCCGGCCCGTCCGGCCTGGACGGGCTCCACCCGGCGTACGCCGTCGACACGTCCGCCGGTGCTCTCGCCGAAGGAACTGTCGCTGACGAACGGCGCGAACGGTGCCACCCCCGCGGTGACCGCCGGAGCGACCGGAGCGACCGGCACGAGCGAGACCCAGTCCCTCGAAGTGGCCCCTGAGGACCGCCCCGAGAGCTGAGCCACATCCCGTCCCGGGCGCTCCACCAGGCCCGGAATGGATGCCGCGCCCCCCAGGTTCTAGCCTGGGGGGCGCGGCTGTTTTCGGCCGCCCGCACACAGGACCCAGGAACGAGGCACAGATGACCGACCCCGTGACGCTGGACGGCGAGGGCACGATCGGCGAGTTCGACGAGAAGCGGGCCGAGAACGCCGTGCGGGAGCTGCTCATCGCGGTCGGCGAGGACCCGGACCGCGAGGGCCTGCGGGAGACTCCGGGGCGGGTGGCGCGCGCCTACAAGGAGATATTCGCGGGCCTGTGGCAGGAGCCCGAGGACGTCCTGACGACGACGTTCGACCTGGGACACGACGAGATGGTCCTGGTGAAGGACATCGAGGTGATGAGTTCCTGCGAACACCACCTCGTGCCGTTCGTCGGCGTCGCCCACGTCGGGTACATCCCGTCCTCCGACGGCAAGATCACCGGCCTGTCGAAGCTCGCCCGGCTCGTCGACGTCTACGCCCGCCGTCCGCAGGTCCAGGAGCGGCTGACCACGCAGATCGCGGACTCCCTGATGCAGATCCTGGAGCCGCGCGGGGTCATCGTCGTGGTGGAGTGCGAGCACATGTGCATGACCATGCGCGGTGTCCGCAAGCCCGGCGCGAAGACGATCACGTCGGCGGTGCGGGGGCAGCTGCGGGACCCGGCGACGCGCAACGAGGCGATGAGCCTGATCATGGCGCGCTAGAGCGGCTGCGGGCGGGTGTCGGTCCGACGCCCGCCCGGCGCGGCACCCGCGCCCGGCGCGGCACCCGCGCCCGGCGCGGGCCGTACCGGTGTCACACGGCGGGGCTCGCCCCGCCGTGTTCGTCGTCTCCGTCCTCCGGGAGCTTGCAGACCCGCTCCAGGAAGAAGGCGGCCGCTATCACGCCGATGCCCGCGAGGACCGAGAATCCGGCGTAGTACGCCTGGTCCCGGCGGGCGGGGATGTCCAGGAACTCCAGCATGAAGACGCCCACGCCGCCGTACATCCCGCAGACCAGGGCGGCGACCAGGGCGCTCGCCTGGCCGAAGACGACCGCGCGGGCGGCCATCAGGGGCTCGACGCCCTTCGCGCCGGGGCGCCGCTCGCGCTGGGCCTTCAGGCGGGCGCGCAGCGAGATCGCCGTGGCGAGCAGCACCACGGCGATCAGCGCGAGGACGATGGGCGCGGCCAGGGGCACCCGGGGCAGCGTGCCCACGGAGTCCCAGAGCCGGGCCCCCGCCCAGGACAGCACTCCGGCGACGGCGAAGAGGCCGGCCAGCATCCTCACGCGCAATTGCTTCATTCCGGCGGTCGCCCCTTATGTTCCTTGCCGTGTTTGTTGTGCCGTCGTGCTGTGGACCTAACGATTACTCGGGCAGCCGGAGTTCCAGGTCGACGCGCGGCGCGACGCCCTCGCGGCCGACCCCGGCGAGCAGCTCCGCGACCGGCCCGCGGCCCGCGAGCTGTGCCTCGGGCTCGACGTCGTGCCACGGGGCGAGGACGAAGGCCCGCTCGTGCGCCCGCGGGTGGGGGAGCGTCAGGACCGGGTCGTCGGAGACCACGTCGGCGTACGCGACGATGTCGACGTCGATCGTGCGCGGGCCCCAGCGCTCGTCCCTGACGCGGTGGAAGGCCTCCTCGACGGCGTGCGCGCGCTCCAGGAGCGAGGCCGGGGGGAGCGTCGTCTTCACGACCACCACGGCGTTGAAGTACGACGGCTGGGAGCCGGGCTCGACGCCCCAGGGCTCGGTCTCGTACACCGGGGAGACCGCCTTGACCCGCAGGCCGGGGGTGTCCTCCAGGGCGTCGACGGCGCCCTGGAGGGTCTCCAGGCGGTTGCCCAGGTTCGACCCGAGGGAGATCACCGCGCGCTGGGGGTTGGAGAGCGTGGTGTCGGCGGCGTCCACCTGCTCCACGACGGACGTGGGGACCGGCTGGACGGTGGGGTCGCTGTGGGGGGTCATACGCGGCTCCGGGTGATGGTGACGGTCACGTCGTCGAACGGGACGGTGATCGGGGCGTCCGGTTTGTGGACCGTGACCTCGACCTCCAGGACGCCGTCGTGCTTCAGGCAGGCCTGGGCGATGCGCTCGGAGAGCGTCTCGATGAGGTTCACCGGCTCGCCCTCGACGACGGCCACGACCTCCTCCGCCACGATGCCGTAGTGCACGGTCTTCGCCAGGTCGTCGTCGGCCGCGGCCGCCCGGGTGTCCAGGCCGAGGACCAGGTCCACGATGAAGGTCTGGCCCTCCTCGCGTTCCCGCGGGTACACACCGTGGTGCCCGCGCGCCTTCAGGCCACGCAGCGCGACACGATCCACGCGAATCACTCCTGACAGTCGTCGGTATCGGCCGGTTCCGCCGAGTGCGGTCGGCACACCAGCCACATTCGAATCTACCTGCGAGCACCGACAGTGTTCGCCCGCGGGGGCCGCCGGACGGCCCTCCCACGACGGTTCGCGGGTGCCCCTACCCACTCGGCGGCAGCCCGCCACCACTCATGCGGGTGTCTCGTCGTCCTCTTCGTCACCGGATTCGGCAAGCACGGGTGACGCGTGGTGCGACCACAGCTTCCAGCCGTCGGCCGTGCGCCGGAACACGTTCGTGGCGACCACGAGCTGGCCCACGAGCGGCCCCAGCTCGTCGCCCTCCTGCGGCGCCGGGCCCCCGCTGAGGATGTTCTCCGTGCAGGTCACCAGGGCCGTGTCCCCGGCCACGCTGACGCGCAGGTCGGTGAGGAAGAACTGGATGTACTCGGTGTTGGCCATGATCAGGGCGTACGACCTGAGGACCTCGCCGCGGCCCGTGAGCACCGGCCAGCCGGGGTGCACGCAGGAGATCGCGGGCCCGTCCGACGCCGCGTCCGCGCCGTCTTCGCCGTCGTCGGCGCTGTCCGGGTCGGCGGTCCTGCCGGGGCCGTCGGGGTCCCCGGCGGGCGCCGTGCCCGCGCCGGTGTCGCCGTCCGGGTCCTGGGGCCCGGTGTACGTCTCCGCGTCCGCGAGGTCCGCGGCGTCCAGCCACAGGTCCGAGACGCCGTCGAAGTCACCGCGTTCCAAGGCTTCGTAGAAGGCGGTGTTGGCGAGCTCGACCTGCTCGACATCCGTCCGCGCGCGCGTCACTGAGCGCCCGCCTCCCCGGCCGCGCCGGTGACCGCACGCGCGACCCGCACCGCGTCCGCCGTGGCCCGCACCTCGTGCACCCGCACCGCCCAGGCGCCCTGGTGCGCGGCGATCGCGGACACGGCCGCCGTGGCCGCGTCGCGCTCCCGCGCGGGCGGCGGCGCGCCCTCGGGGCCCGCGAGGACCCGGCCGAGGAAACGCTTGCGGGACGCGGCGACCAGGACGGGCCGGCCGAGCGTGTGCAGGCGGTTCAGATGGGCGAGGAGCGCCAGGTCGTGCTCGGCGTCCTTGGAGAAGCCGAGTCCGGGGTCGACGACGATGCGCTCCGGGGCGATCCCGCCGTCGATGGCGGCCGCCACGCGCGCGTGGAGCTCGTCGACGACTTCGGAGACCACGTCCGCGTACACGGGGCGGGCGTGGATGTCGGCGAGGAAGCCGCGCCAGTGCATGACCACGAACGGCGCCTGGGCGGCCGCGACCGACGGCACCATGTCCGGGTCGGCGAGGCCTCCGGAGACGTCGTTCACGAGCACCGCGCCCGCGGCGAGCGCCTCGCGGGCCACCCGTGCCCGCATGGTGTCCACGGAGACCGTGACGCCCTCGGCGGCCAGGCCCCGTACGACGGGGACGACGCGCCGCAGCTCCTCGTCCTCGTCCACGCGCGAGGCGCCGGGGCGGGTCGACTCACCGCCCACGTCGACCAGGTCGGCGCCCTGGGCGACCAGGTCGATGCCGTGCTTGACGGCGGCCGTGGTGTCGAACCACCGGCCGCCGTCGGAGAAGGAGTCGGGGGTCACGTTCACCACCCCCATGACCGCACAGCGGTCCCACTGAGGCAGCCCTGCGACCGTTCCCCGCCCGCGCAACGTACTCATGCCTCAAGCCTAGGCCCGAGCGGACGGCGGCTATGCCGCGCGTACCTCCCGCTCGGCGGTCGGGGCCGTCTGGTGCGGGCAGGGGCGGCGCTGCGCGATGGCACGGCGCAGGAAGCGCGGCAGGCCGAACGTCACGAATCCCTCGGCCTGCATCGCCGCGAAGCCGATCCGCGGCAGGTCGCGGCTGGAGCGGTAGACGACGAAGCGGGGCTCCCAGCGCGGCCGGAACTTGGCGTTGAACTTGTACAGCGACTCGATCTGGAACCAGCGCGAGAGGAACACGAGCAGCCCGCGCCAGGCCCGCAGGACCGGGCCCGCGCCCAGCTTCTCGCCGCGGGCGAGCGCGGCGCGGAACATCGCGAAGTTCAGGGAGATCCGCTCGATGCCGAGCTTCGGCGCGGCCTGCAGGGCGGCGACGATGAGCAGCTCGTTCATGCCCGGGTCGGCCGAGCGGTCGCGGCGCATCAGCTCCAGGGACACGCCGTCCTTGCCCCACGGCACGAAGTGGATGACGGCCTTCAGGTCGCCGTAGGGTCCGGGCTTCTCGTCGGCCTTGTGGGCCGTCGCGATCAGGCAGTCGCCGTCGTTCGGGTCGCCGATGCGGCCGAGGGCCATGGAGAAGCCGCGCTCGGTGTCGGTGCCGCGCCAGTCCTCGGCGGCGCGCTGGATGCGCTCCAGCTCCTTCTCGCCGAGGTCACGGATGCGCCGTACGCGCGTCTCGTAGCCATTGCGCTCGATCCGCTTGACCATCTGGCGCACGTTGCGCATCGCGCGCCCGGACAGGGAGAAATCCGCGACATCCACCACCGCCTCGTCCCCGAGCTCCAGGGCGTCCAGGCCCGTCTCGCGGGTCCAGACCTCGCCGCCGGTCTCGGAGCAGCCCATGACGGCGGGCGTCCAGGAGTGCGCCTTGGCCTCGTCCATGAAGCGCTCGATGGCGCCCGGCCAGGCCTCCACGTCGCCGATCGGGTCGCCTGAGGCGAGCATCACACCGGAGACGACGCGGTAGGTGACGGCGGCCTTGCCGCTGGGCGAGAACACGACGCCCTTGTCGCGGCGGAGCGCGAAGTGGCCGAGCGAGTCCCGGCCGCCGTGCTTGGCGAGCAGCTCGCGCAGCCGGCTCTCGTCGTCCTGGGTGAGCCGCGCCGCCGGGTGCTCGGGGCGGAAGGCCAGGTAGATGGTGGTGAGGGCGGTCAGCATGCCGAGGGCGCCGAGGGAGAAGCCGACCGTCCAGGAGGTCCTGCCGGTGTAGCCGACGGGTCCCTCGAAGCCGAAGAGGCCGTACAGGACGTGCGCGAGCCGGTCCGCGATCCCCGGGTCGCCGACCACCTTGTCCGGGTGGACGCTGACGATGACCAGGCCGAGCGCGATGGAGCCGGCGCCGAGGAGCACGAAGTTGGCGAGGGCGCGCCAGCGGCTGCGCGGGTCGGGCAGCGCGGCGAACTCACGGCGGTGGCGCAGCAGCAGCGCGAGGAGCGCGAGCGAGATCGCCGCGCCGATGAAGGAGTGCCGGTACGTGAACTGCGCCACCGCGCCCGCGGGCAGCAGCACCACCGCGGCGCGCCACGCCCGGCGCTTGTGCCGCCGCAGGCCGTGCGCGAGCAGGAGCAGCAGGACGCCGCAGCTCAGCGCGAGCGCGGCCGCGAAGGGGCCGAGCGCGCCCGGCAGGACCTCCGCGAAGGTGTGAAGCCGACTGCGCCGGAAGCGGGGGAACACACCGGCCGCGATGTTCAGCAGCGCGACCAGGGTGCAGATTCTCGCTGCGAGGACCGGGACGGCTTCGGGGCGGGGGCCGCGGAAGAACCGGCGCAGCCCCCGGTCGCTGCCGTCGTCGCCTCCTGGAACCGCACCCGACATTTCCCCATCTATCCTGACAGACATCGCATCCCGTAGTTCTGCGAGAGAGCTTCCATCCGGTGCCAAAGGTGGCGTCCGGTGATATTGCGCCCTCTAGGACGGTCCTTCGGGGACACGGGTTCACTCCCGGCCGGAAAACCGGTGTAAAGCTGGCGGAAAAGGAACGTCGCCCCTCTGGAGCCGACGGTTCCGCCCCCCCCCCGGGAAGAGAACAGGCAGAAAGCGCAGGCAGGATCATCCCATGGGTCTGACGAGCAATAATGTGCTGGCACTTGCGGTAGCGCTGGCCGTGCTGCTGTTCATCGGCACGATCTGGCTCTGGCCGCGGCTCGCACGCCGCAGCTGGCGCGCCATCACCGGCCGCGTCGGACTGCTGCTCGCCACACAGCTGGCCGTCTTCGCGTCGGTCGGCCTCTCCGCCAACCAGGCGTTCGGCTTCTACGCCACCTGGGCCGACCTCTTCGGCCAGGAGACGGCGCAGGGCGTGGTCGTCGACCACGACGCCATGAAGGGCGAGAAGGGTCCCGTCCGGGTGGTCGACACCAAGTCCGTGGACGTACCCGGCGGCGGCATCCCCCGCATGGGCGGACAGATCCAGAAGATCGACATCCAGGGCCGGAACTCCAAGATCGCGAGCCCGGCGTACGTGTATCTGCCGCCGGAGTACTTCCAGCCGCAGTACAAGCACCGCACCTTCCCCGCGGCCGCCGTCCTCACCGGCTACCCCGGCACCGCGGAAGCCCTCATCAAGGGCCTGCACTACCCGCAGACGGCCCACCGGCAGGTCAAGGACGGCAAGATGCAGCCGATGATCCTGGTCATGCTGCGGCCGACGGTGGCACCGCCCCGGGACACCGAGTGCGTGGACATCCCCGGCGGCCCGCAGTCCGAGACGTTCTTCGCCAAGGACCTGCCCGACGCCATCACCGACCACTACCGCGTCGGCAAGAAGCCCGACAGCTGGGGCATCATCGGCGACTCCACGGGCGGCTACTGCGCCCTGAAGCTGGCCATGCACCACCCCGACGTGTACGGCGCCGGAGTCGGCCTCTCCGCGTACTACAAGGCGGCCCAGGACGTGACGACCGGGAACCTGTTCCACGGGGACGAGGACCTGGAGCGCCGCGCGGACCTCATGTGGTACCTCGACCACATGCCGCCGCCCAAGACCTCCCTCCTCGTGACCACCAGCAAGAAGGGCGAGGGGAACTTCAAGGACACCAAGAAGTTCATCGACAAGGTCAAGGCGCCGACCCGGGTGTCGTCGATCACCCTGGAGAGCGGCGGCCACAACTTCAACACCTGGCGGCGCGAGATCCCGGCGTCGCTGGTGTGGATGAGCGGACGGCTGACCGGAGGGTCGGACGTGCGCTGACGCCCGGCGCGCGGCGTGCGGTGCCGGGGGTCAGGCTCCCGGCACCGACGCCACCGTCTCCAGCTCCACCTCCTCGCGCGGGATGTCCCGCGCGTCCGCCGCCGTCGAGCGGCGCAGCGCCTCGTGCAGCCGGGCCGGGGTGAGCACCCCGAGGAAGCGGCCCTCGCTCTTCTCGTCGATGACCGCGATCCAGCCCGCGTCGTGCTGGAGCATCGTCGAGAACGCCTGCTTCAGGCTCGCGCCCACCGGCAGCCAGGCCTCCATGCGGCGGGCGTGCTCGCGCACCGTGCCCTTGCCCACGCGCGCGTGCTCCGCGGAGAGCCAGCCGTGCAGGTTGTTCTCGCCGTCCAGGACGACGGCCCAGCGGGCGTCCGAGGCGAACTCCTTGGGCAGCGGGTCGTCGAGGTGCACGACGGGCGGCTGCTCCAGGTCGCCCTCCTCGATGGGGGTCACCGAGAGCCGCTTCAGGCCCCGGTCCGCGCCCACGAAGTCGGCGACGTACTCGGTCGCGGGCGCGCCGAGGACCGTCGAGGGGGTGTCGAACTGCTCGATGCGGCCGCTTCCGTAGACGGCGATGCGGTCGCCGAGGCGGACGGCCTCCTCGATGTCGTGCGTGACGAAGAGCACGGTCTTGCGCACGGCCTGCTGGAGGCGGAGGAACTCGTTCTGCAGGTGCTCGCGCACCACCGGGTCGACCGCGCCGAAGGGCTCGTCCATCAGGAGCACCGGCGGGTCGGCCGCGAGGGCCCGGGCCACGCCGACGCGTTGGCGCTGGCCGCCGGAGAGCTGCTCGGGGTAGCGGCCGCCGAAGGTCGCGGGGTCGAGGCCGACCAGGTCGAGGAGTTCGGCGGCGCGCTCGCGGGCCTTCGCGCGCTTCACGCCGAGCAGGTGCGGGACGGTCGCCGTGTTGTCCAGGACCGTCTTGTGCGGGAACAGGCCGACCTGCTGGATGACATAGCCGATGCGGCGCCTCAGTTGCACGGGGTCGATTCCGGATATGTCGTCGCCGTCGAGGAATATCCGCCCGTCGGTGGGCTCGATGAGCCGGTTCACCATTTTCATCGTCGTGGTCTTGCCGCAGCCCGACGGGCCGACGAGCGTGACCAGTTCAC
Source organism: Streptomyces sp. RK9 (assembly GCF_045070545.1). Classification (NCBI taxonomy): domain Bacteria; kingdom Bacillati; phylum Actinomycetota; class Actinomycetes; order Kitasatosporales; family Streptomycetaceae; genus Streptomyces; species Streptomyces sp. RK9. The sequence goes on from NZ_CP173704.1 coordinate 1,524,221, forward strand.
CCTCGCCCACCTCGAAGGACAGGTCGTCGACGGCCGTCGTGCCGTCCGCGTACCGCTTGGTCACGTTCTCGAACCGGATCATGATTCCCCATTGTGGCGCGTGTTCTGTGAAGGCCGTGTTGCGCCGGCACGAAGAGCCTCTCTGCGTCTCGGTGATTGTCAGTGCTCGGGGTTAGGGTCGCCAGACAGCGGAACATGTGGCTTTCCGCACGTGCAGGGGCGGGCATGGTGACGGGCTTTCGGGGGAGGCGGGGCGGGTGAGCAAGCGCGACTGCCTGGTGGCGAACGACTGGATCTGCGGTGAGTACGTCCGTTCCCGCAGCCAGGAATTGATCGACGCGACGGTGGAGCACGTGGCGATCACGGCTTCCTCGGTGGCGATCGGGGTGGCGGTCGCACTGCCCCTCGCGCTGCTCGCGCGCCGCTGGCGGTTCCTCGCGGCCCCGATTCTCGGCGTGACCACCGTGTTGTACTCGATTCCCTCCCTGGCGATGTTCTCGCTGCTGCTTCCGTTCTTCGGCCTGTCGGCGTCCCTGGTCGTCACGGGCCTCGTGCTGTATTCGCTGACGATCCTCGTGCGGAACATCCTCGCGGGACTCCAGGCGGTTCCCGAAGAAGCCAGAGAAGCCGCCAAGGGGATGGGATACGGCCCGCTGCGGCTCCTCTGGGAAGTGGAATTGCCTCTCGCACTTCCGGCGTTGCTCGCGGGCGTGCGGATCACGACGGTCTCCACGGTCGCGCTCACCACCGTCGGCGCCATCGTGGACTACGGCGGCCTCGGCACGCTGATCCTCGACGGCCTCGACACCCAGTTCAAGGCGCAGGTGCTCACGGCGTCGGCGCTGTGCGTCGCGCTCGCCGTCGCGGCCGACCTGCTGCTCCTCGCGCTCCAGCGGCTCCTGACGCCCTGGACGCGAGCCCATCGAATACGACCGGGCCGCTTCGCGCGCAAGGCGGACGCGGCCAAGAGCGTGGCCAAGGTGGCTGAGCCCGTATGAACGCGATATCCGGTGCCTACGACTGGCTGACCACGTCCGCCAACTGGCAGGGCGAGAAGGGGGTGTGGCACCGGCTCGCCGAGCATCTGTACTTCAGCGGCGTGTGCCTCGCCGTGGCCTGCCTGATCGCGCTGCCGCTCGCCATGCTGCTCGGCCACATCGGCAAGGGCGGCGCGCTCGCGGTCAACATCTCCAACGTGGGCCGTGCGGTGCCCACGCTCGCCGTCCTCATCCTGCTCACGCTCACCCCGCTCGGCGAGCACGGGGACCTGCCGACGCTCATCGCGCTCGTCCTCTTCGCCGTGCCGCCGCTGCTCACCAACGCCTACATCGGCATGCGCGAGGTGGACCGGTCGGTGGTCGAGGCGGCGCGCGGCATGGGCATGAGCGGGGGGCAGGTGTTCGCCCGCGTCGAACTGCCCCTTGCGTACCCGATGGTCATGACGGGCGTCCGGTCGGCGGCGGTGCAGGTCGTGGCCACGGCGACGCTCGCCGCGATGGCGGGGGAGGGGGGCCTCGGGCGGATCATCACGGCCGGGTTCAACCTCCAGAACACCCCGCAGGTCGTCGCGGGCGCCTTCCTGGTGGCGCTGCTCGCGCTGGCCGTGGAGGGCGTCCTGGTCCTTGCCGGGTGGGTCTTCGATCCGATGCGGGGGCGGTCCCGTGTGAGCGAGTGAGGGGCGGGGCGCTCGGTGTCGGCTCCGGCCCGCGCGGCTCCACCGGTGTCGGCTCCGCCCGTTCGGGCCGGGGCCCTGCTTGACGCTTGATGTGGAAACTCTCGAAATGGTGGTTCACCGATGAACAGCAGGACGCGTCGCGCGCGACGGATGGCAGGGGCGGCCACGGCCGTCGTGGCGCTGACCGCGGGGCTGACCGCGTGCGGCGGCGACAGCCTGGAGGACGACAAGGGGTCCGACGGTGGCGGCAAGGGCAAGATCGTGGTGGGCTCGGCGCGGTTCACCGAGCAGAAGGTGCTCGCCGAGCTGTACGCGGGCGTCCTGCGCGACGCCGGGTACGACGCGTCGGTCAAGACCGTGCAGAACCGCGAGGTCTACGAGCCCGAGCTGAAGAAGGGCACCATCGACGTGGCGCCCGAATACGCGGCCACGCTCACGGAATTCCTCAACCTGAAGAAGAACGGCGCGGACGCCAAGCCGGTCGCCTCCAGCGATCTCGACGCGACCTACGGCCAGCTCACGAAGCTCGCCGGGGCGCGCGGCCTGAAGGCACTCCCCGCAGGTGAGGCCGTGGACCAGAACGCCTTCGCGGTGACCGAGGATTACGCCGAGGAGCACAAGCTCAAGACGCTTTCCGATCTTGGAAAGTCCGGCGAGAAGGTCCGCATCGCCGCCGGTGACGAATGCGAGACCCGGCCGTTCTGCGCGCCCGGCCTGAAGAAGAAGTACGGCATCGACGTCGCCGGAATCGACCCCAAGGGCGTCGGCACCACCCAGTCCAAGCAGGCCGTGAAGAACGGCACGGACCAGCTCGTCCTGACGACGACCACGGACGCGACGCTGAAGAACTTCGGCCTCGTGATCCTGGAGGACGACAAGAAGCTCCAGAACGCCGACAACATCCTTCCCGTGGTCAACGAGAAGGAGGCGGGCGACAAGAAGATAGCCGCGGCGCTCGCCAAGGTCACCAAGACGCTCACGACCGACGATCTCATCGAACTCAACCGCAAGGTCGACGCCGAGCGGCAGAAGGAAGTGGACGTCGCCAAGGAGTATCTGGAGTCGAAGGGCCTGATCAAGAAGTAGGTCCCCGGACGGCCCGGGCGCGCGCTTCGCGCGGTCCCGGGCCAGGCCGAACTCCGGATCCCCGGGGAGCCTTCGCGGCGGAATGCGGAAGCGGCGCGCGCCGGGTTGCGGAATCCGCGCGGAGGAGATGGAGTGACGCTTCCAAGAGGAAGTGGCACGACGGGGTGGGGAGTTGCGGTGGGGGTACCGGGAATTTGGCGGGCGGGGCACCAGACTTCGCCTACGCGCGGTAAGTTTCTGGCCATGCCACGTGGACGTCACCGCCATTCCCCACCACTGCACAGGCTGCTTCCTCCGTCGGCGGTCGCAGGCTTCTCCCTCGTCTGCGCCGGCGGCGCCTGGATGTTCGCGGAACCAGTCGTGTTGCGCGGCCTCGCCGCCGCCGCGGCCGCGAGTGCCGTCATCGGCTCGGTCGTCATGCGCCAGTGGGACCGGTCGGCGGGCAAACGCGTCGCCGAGCTGAGCCGGGCCCGGGCGAGCGACGAGTGGCGCTACGACGAGCGCATAGCCGAGGCCGAGTCCGACCTCGAGGAGTCGCGCGAGCTGCGCACCAAGCTGGAGGCCAAGCTGCGCTCCAAGCGCGCCGAGCTCGCGGCGCTCCGCAACGAGCACGCGGCGCTGCTCCGGCGGTACGCGACGGCGGAGACCGAGCGGGCCAGTGCCCTCGAAGGGCGGCGGCTGCTCGCCATCGAGACGTCCACGCCGACGCGGGCGTTGCCGCCCGGGGTGGGGGCGGACGAGGGTGAGGTCGGCGTATCCGGTGAGGTGGACGGGGCTGCGGACGAGGTGGAGTCCGTCGACTCGGGTTCGGGTTCGTCTGCGTCCTCTGCGTCTGCGTCTGCGTCTTCGTCGGGGGAGTCCGTCGAGTCTGTCGACTCCGGTTCGGCCGGGGAGTCCGTCGACGCGGTCGGTTCCGCCCAGGGCTCCGAGCCTTCCGAGGGCGTCCGGGTAGCGGTCCGGCCCGGCGCCAGTCCTACGCCCTCGCTGTACGGGCGCGCCAACGACGCGCTCGACCGGCTCGCGCGGGCCGAGGCGCGGCCCGCGGTGACGGAGGGCGGGCTCGACGCCGCTGACGGCCCCGAGTTCGCTGACGCCGCCGAGTTCGCCGAGGACGGCGACGCCGCCGGTGACGTGGACGGCGGTGACGGCCAGGGGAAGCCCGCGGCGGCCGACGGGCACGGTCACGAGCGTGCGGTCGCCGGTCACTTCGCGGTTCCCGCCGCGGCGGCCGTGGTGCCGCCTGCGCGGGTGCGGCGGCCCGCGGGAGAGGGCGGCTTCGACTTCTTCGGTACGAAGAGCACGTCCGCGAAGAGTGTGGCTCCGGCCGCCCTGGAGGCCGTGCAGAACGAGGACCTCGCGGACGTCGTCGGCGAGGAGGCCCTCGCGGTGCACAAGGCGGAGGCCGAGGCCGAGTTCAGGCCGTCGGACGCGGCGACGGACGCCGAGCGCGGGGTCGGTCAGGTCATCGACCTGACGGCCCACGACGAGACGGAGCAGATCGACGTGGAGGGGCTGCGCACCGCACTGCGCGCGTAGCGTTCCCCTGGCCGGGGCGCCTTGGGCCGGCCGCCCGTTTCAGTCGGACGCGGGGCGCCGTCCGGCGGCGGTGGGCCTGCTCGACCTTGTCGCCGCGTCGCCGTGCGCCCTCCCTCGACCGCCGCTGCGCGGCGGCCGATCTCCCACCCGCCCACCCGTTTCGGTCGGACGCGGCACACCGTCCGGCACCTGCGCACCCGTGTGCTCCCGGCCCCGATGTGCCCGAGCGCGCCGCGCTCAGCCCCCGGCCCCGAGGCGTCCGCGCCCGCCGCGCCCAGCTCTCCGCCCCGAGGCGCCCGCGCCCGCCGCGCTCAGCCCTCCGCCCCACCCGCCATCCACCGATCCGGCAGCGCCTCCCGGCGGCCCGTTCGGGAGCGTTCTGCCTGGGCGTGGAGGAGTTCGTAGGCCTCCTGTGTGGCCCGGAGGCGGGCTGTGACCGTCTTGTTGGCGCCCGTGTCCACCTTCACGTCGGCGACGTCCTTGAAGCGCTTCCAGGCGCCCTGGGACAGCCGTACGCTCTGCACCTTCGCGTGCGGGACCAGGGAGAGGCGGCGGCGGAGCAGGCCGTGGCGGGCGGCGAAGACGGCGTCGGTGACCGTGAGGCCGTAGCCGTGCCACCACACCGGGACGCACCACGCCGCCCGTTTCGGCGGGCGCGACAGTTCGCTCGCCGCCGGTACCCGCGCCCCGGGCAGCACCCGCGCGATCACCGACTCGGCCTGCGCCCGCGGGGCGACCGGCACCAGGACGCTGTTGGACGAACCCGCCACGTCCAGCTCCACGCGCACCCAGTCCAGGCGCCGCCACAGCATCGGCTCGACCACGTGGACCGTCTGCACGCGCCCCGGCGGCACCGTCTCGTGCGCCTTGTCGAGCAGCCCGTGGTCGATGCGCAGGCCGTCCGGCGACTCGCCCACCCGCCAGTCGTACTCCGCGATGAACCGGCCCACACTGCTCGCGAACGCGCCGCCCAGCATCGGCAGCGCCGTCGCGATGACCGTCCACGCGTTGTGCGTGATCAGCCACAGCACCGTCGGCACGACCAGCGCGGCCACCAGGAGCGCCCAGGGCGCGCCGGTCAGGAGCAGCGACACGGCGAGCATGCGGGGCTCCACGTGCAGCAGGTTCCGCGCGGGCGCCTCGCCGACCTCGCGGGCCGTCTCCGGGGCGAAACCGGCCGCCCGCGCGAGCAGTTCGGCGCGCAGCGCGGCGGCGTGCCGCTCGTCGAGATAGGCCAGCTCGTCCTTCTTCTCGGTGCCGACCACGTCCAGTTTGAGCTTGGTCACGCCCACGAGGCGGGCCGCGAGCGGCTGCGTCATGTCGACGGCCTGGAGCCGGTCGAGGCGGATGTGCGCCGTGCGCCGGAACAGCAGCCCGGTGCGGATGCGCAACTCCGTGTCCGTGACCGCGTAGTGCGTGAACCACCAGCTCAGAAAGCCGTACAGGGCACCGCCGACCACCACGGCCGTGGCGCCGAGCGCGAGCGTCGTCGCGGTCAGCTCGGACAGGCGCCGCTGGGTGCCGTCCGGGTCGTGGAAGGCCCAGCCGACGAGGATCGCGACCGGCGCCCACGCGCGGCGCAGCGGTGTGACGGGGTGCAGGCGCCGTTCCCGTACCTCTGTCGAGTCGGGTGCGGCGCCGCCGGCCGCTGCGGTCTCCGACTGCGCCGGTACGTCGCCGGGCGTCCCCGCCCCGTCCTGCTCCCGCTCCCGCGCCCCGCTCACAGCCCCGCCGATCGGGCCTCGCCGAGTTCCGTGAGGCGGTCGCGCAGGCGCTCGGCCTCCTTGGGGTCGAGGCCGGGGATGCGGGCGTCCGTGGCGGCCGCCGCCGTGTGCAGCTGGACGCCGGCCAGGCCGAAGTACCGCTCGACGGGGCCTGACGTGACCTCGACGAGCTGCATGCGGCCGTACGGCACGATCGTCTCCTGGCGCCACAGCACGCCCCTGCTGATGAGGAGGTCGTCGGCCCGCTCCGCGTACCGCCACGAGCGCCAGTTGCGCCCGAGCAGGACCCAGCCCCAGGCCGTGAGCGCGAACGGCAGCGCCGCGAAGGCCGCCCACCCGGGCCCGGCGAACAGGCCGAGGAGCACGCCGAGCGCCACCCCGATCGGCACCAGCCACACCGCGAGCAGCATCCGGCGCATGGTCAGCACTCCGCGCGGCAGCCCGGTCCACACGGGCGGCGCGTCGCGCTCCCCCGTGGCTCCCCCTGGCCCCGACCCCGTCCCGGTCTCCATGCACCCAAGCGTACGTACGGGATCCGACAGCGGGGCGGCCCGGCGTACGGGATCTGACCGTGGCACCGCGGCGGGCGTACGACAGACTGTGGGCATGAGCCCCACGACGGAGCACACGCCCAGCACGCGGACGACGGAACCCGCCGAGACCACGTTCGGCATCGGCGGTGCCGCGGAGAGCACCGACATGGTGCTCAACATCGGCCCCCAGCACCCGTCCACGCACGGCGTGCTGCGCCTGCGGCTCGTCCTCGACGGCGAGCGGATCGAGCGTGCGGAGCCGGTCATCGGCTATATGCACCGCGGCGCGGAGAAGCTCTTCGAGGCGCGCGACTACCGGCAGATCGTGATGCTGGCCAACCGCCACGACTGGCTGTCGGCGTTCTCGAACGAGCTGGGCGTGGTCATGGCCGTCGAGCGGATGCTCGGCATGGAGGTGCCCGAGCGCGCGGTGTGGACGCGCACGCTCCTCGCGGAGCTGAACCGGGTCCTGAACCACCTGATGTTCCTCGGCTCGTACCCGCTGGAGCTCGGCGGCATCACCCCGGTCTTCTACGCCTTCCGGGAGCGCGAAGAGCTGCAGAACGTCATGGAGGAGATCTCCGGCGGGCGCATGCACTACATGTTCAACCGGGTCGGCGGCCTCAAGGAGGACCTGCCCGCGGGCTGGACCACGCGCGCGCGGGCGGCCGTCGCCTCGGTGCGGTCGCGCATGGACGTGTACGACCGGCTCGTGCTCGGCAACGAGATCTTCCGCGGGCGCACCCGTGGTGTGGGCGTGCTCTCCGGAGAGGCGGTGCATGCCTACGGAGTGAGCGGTCCGATCGCCCGCGCCTCCGGAGTGGACTTCGACCTGCGCCGCGACGAGCCGTATCTGGCGTACGGCGAGCTCGGCGACGTCCTGAAGGTGGTGACCCGCGAGGAGGGCGACTGCCTGGCCCGCTTCGAGTGCCTCCTGGAGCAGACCCACAACGCCCTGGACCTCGCGGACGCCTGCCTGGACCGCGTCGCCGACCTCCCGCAGGGCCCGATCAACCAGCGGCTCCCGAAGGTGCTCAAGGCCCCCGAGGGCCACACGTACGCCTGGACCGAGAATCCCCTCGGCATCAACGGCTACTACCTGGTGTCCAAGGGCGAGAAGACCCCGTACCGGCTGAAGCTGCGCTCCGCCTCGTACAACAACATCCAGGCCCTCGCGGAGCTCCTGCCGGGGCAGCTCGTCGCCGACATGGTGGCGATCCTGGGGTCGCTGTTCTTCGTCGTCGGTGACATCGACAAGTAGCGGGCCCATGGGGCCCTGCCTTCAGGGCGTGAGTACGCCCCCCAGGGGCATGCCGACCGGCTGCGTCAGCCAGCCGAAGTCGCCGAGGCCGCCCGCCGCCGTCAGCTCGGCGGCCTCGCCCGCGCGGGCCAGCGCCCGTACGTAGCCGGCCGGGTCGCCGGAGGCGAGGGACAGGGGCGGGCGGTCGCCGGAGACCCCGAGGGCGCGCAGGGCGGCGCGCTGGGTGAGGAGCAGGGCGTCGGGCAGGGCGCACGCGTCCAGGGCGACGTGCGCCGTGATGTCGCGGCTGCCGTCCGGGACGGGCCGCTCCTCGCGGCCCGCGCGGAAGCCCGTCAACGTGCCGAAGGGCGGCCGGTCGGCGCGCGTGTGGGCGTAGTCGACGGCGACCGCGAGGCCGCGCGTGAGGGTCGCGAGGGCCGCCGCCCACGCCTCGTCCCGGGGGCGGCCGATCTCCGCGCGCAGGCCCGCCTCCGGGCCGAGCGGCCACCAGCGCGCGAGCCACGCGGCGTCGGGCCCGGCCACCGGAGCGCCGAGTTCCTCGTTGCCGTCGGTGTGCACGAGGACCTGGCGCACGGCCCCGTCGGGGGCCCGCTCGGCGACGTCCAGGGGGACGTTGTCGAGCCACTCGTTGGCGAACAGCAGGCCCGTCACGTCGGCCGGAGGCTCCGCGCGCCACTCGATCACCGGGTCGAGGCCTTCGGGGCGCGCGGCGCGCTCCACGGCGTACGCGCGCGTGCGCGCCCCCACGTCCGCCGGCAGCGCCGCGAGGACGCCCGCCGTCAGCTCGCCGCGGCCCGCGCCCATGTCCACGAACGCCAGCTCCCCGGGGTGCCCGAGCGCGGCGTCGACGCGGCACAGGAGGCGGGCCACGGCGCCCGCGAACAGGGGCGAGGCGTGCACGGAGGTGCGGAAGTGACCCGCGGGTCCCTCCGGGCGCCGGTAGAAGCCCTCCGGGCCGTACAGCGCCTCCTCCATGGCTTCCCGCCAGGCGCGCGGCGCGCCGACTGGCGCTCGCGGCGCTCCCCGTGCCTCATTCGTCACAGCGAGAAGGGTATGCGGGCCTCCACCTTGGGGAGTACGAGGCGGCCGTACGGATCGGACCTCCGGTTGACCCGAGGGGCCCGACGGGTTGCCTACGCTGGGTTACGTGCAGCGCCTCTATGACTTTCTCCGCAGACACCCGACGGGAGTCGACGCCTTCTGGGCGTTCGTCCTGTTCGGGATCTCCGGGCTTGGCGTGGTGGCCGTCGCGGAGGCTGACGGCCGCGACCCGGCCCTCGCGTCGATTCCGGTCATCATCGGCCTGTGCCTGGTGGTGACGCTGCGGCGCCGGTGGACCGACCGGATGCTGCTGGTCGCCGCCGGGATCGGCGTCCTGCAGATGGTCTTCGACGTGGAGCCGGGGCCGGCCAACTTCGCGATGCTCGTGATCATCTACACGGCGGCAGCGGACGGCCCGCCGTGGGCCTCGCGGTTCGCCCTGGTCGGAGGGCTCTCCGCGGCGCCGCTTTCGCAGCTGCGCTGGCCGGAGAGCTCGTCGGGGGTCTGGGGCAGCCTCCTGTTCATGGTCTTCATGGTGGTGCCGTTCGCGCTCGCCTGGGTGCTCGGCGACTCCATCCGCACCCGCCGCGCCTACCTGGCCCAGCTGGAGGAGCGCGCGGACCGCCTGGAGAAGGAGCGCGAGGCGCAGTCCAAGGTCGCGGTCGCCGCCGAGCGCGCCCGCATCGCCCGGGAGCTGCACGACGTCGTCGCGCACAACGTCTCCGTGATGGTGGTGCAGGCCGACGGCGCCGCGTACGTCCTGGACGCCGCGCCCGACCAGGCCAAGCAGGCCCTCGCCACCATCTCGGGCACCGGCCGCCAGGCCCTCGCGGAGATGCGCAGGCTGCTCGGCGTGCTGCGCACCGGCGAGCCCGAGGAGAGCGGTGAGTACGTCCCGCAGCCGGACGTGGAACAGCTCGACGAGCTGATAGAGCAGGTGCGCGGCGCGGGCCTGCCGGTCGACTTCCGGGTGGAGGGCACCCCGCGCCCGCTGCCCAGCGGCGTCGAGCTGACCGCGTACCGCATCGTCCAGGAGGCGCTGACCAACACCCGCAAGCACGGCGGCGAGAACGCCGGGGCGAGCGTCCGGCTCGTCTACTTCGACGACGGCCTCGGGCTGCTCGTCGAGGACGACGGCAAGGGCGCCCCGCACGAGCTGTACGAGGACGGCGGCGCCGACGGCAGCGGCCACGGCCTGATCGGCATGCGCGAGCGCGTCGGCATGGTCGGCGGCACGCTGGACGCGGGACCGCGTCCGGGCGGCGGATTCCGCATCAGTGCTCTGCTGCCACTGAAACCCGCACACTGACACCTGTCAGTGCCGTGCCGCCGCGCATGTCGAGCGTGCGCGGGGCGCGCCCCGCGCGGCCGCCGCCCCGAGCCCCCGCCCCGCGCCCCCGCTCCGTCCGCGATGATGGACGGACGACCCATCCATGAAGGCCACGCACGAAGGCCGTGCACGAAGGCCGTGAAGGGACTCCTTGATGTCGATCCGCGTGATGCTCGTCGACGACCAGGTGCTGCTGCGCACCGGGTTCCGGATGGTGCTCGCCGCGCAGCCGGACATGGAGGTCGTCGCGGAGGCCGGCGACGGCGTCGAGGCGCTGCAGGAGCTGCGCTCCACAGCGGTCGACGTGGTCCTGATGGACGTCCGGATGCCGAAGCTGGACGGCGTGGAGACGACGCGGCGCATCTGTGCCGCCGCCGAGCCGCCGAAGGTGCTGATCCTGACCACCTTCGACCTCGACGAGTACGCCTTCTCGGGCCTGAAGGCGGGCGCGTCCGGCTTCATGCTCAAGGACGTGCCGCCCGCCGAACTGCTCGCCGCCATCCGGGCCGTGCACAGCGGCGACGCGGTCGTCGCGCCGTCCACGACGCGGCGGCTGCTCGACCGCTTCGCGCCGATGCTGCCGGGCACCGGCAGCCAGCCGCACCACAAGGAGCTGGGGCGCCTCACCGAGCGCGAGCGCGAGGTCATGGTGCTCGTCGCCCAGGGCCTCTCGAACGGCGAGATCGCGGCGCGGCTCGTGCTGTCCGAGGCGACCGTGAAGACGCACGTGGGCCGCATCCTGACGAAGCTCGGGCTGCGCGACCGGGTGCAGGTGGTGGTGCTCGCCTACGAGACGGGTCTTGTGCGGGCGGGCGGCGGGACGGGCTGAGCCCCGCGCGGGGGCGGTCCGCCGTGTGGGCCGGGCGCGGCCTGCCCCCGGTGACGGCTCAGCGCAGGACGCCCTCGATGAACTCGCTGCCGAGGCGGGAGACCACGCCCAGGTCGAGCTGGTGCTGCACGTACCGCCCGCGGCGGCGGGTCGTGATCAGCTCGGCCTTCTTCAGGACGCTCAGGTGCCGGGATATCTCCGGGGCCGTCATGCCGTGCGCGTCGGCCAGCTCCCCCGTGGTGTACGACCCGCGGGCCAGGTGGCGGCACAGGCGCATCCGGACCGGGTGGGACAGCGCGGCCATGCGGCGCGTGAGCTGCTCCACGGAGGCGGGGGCGGCGAGCCCGGGGGAGTTCACCGGATACGTGATCGAGGACTGCCAGCCGAACCGGTGAAGGACCAGCAGGTGCGGCCAGCCGAGGCTGGTCGGCACCAGGACCAGGCCGCCCTCGCCCGTCCTCGTCTGGCCCACGGCCATCTTGTCGATGGTGATCCTGCGGGCCTCCTCGTCCAGGGTCACCGCTCCGGAGATGGCGTTCAGCGCCTCGCCGAGGCCCTTGCGGCGCAGCAGGTCCGTCTTGTGCCGGGCGTCCGCGGCGAGCTGATGGCTGACCCGCGACCAGGTGTCGGCGAAGAAGGCCTCGTCGCAGTCCTCCATCAGCTGCCGGAACCAGGCCCGCACGGCGGGCGGGTCGTCCAGGAGGCGCTTGGTGAACCGCACCTGGTGGTCACCGCGGGCCGCGGCCAGCTCCAGGGCGTGGCGGCGCGTCTCCGGGTCGTTCAGCGGGTCCGTCGCGCGCTGTGTGTCGTACGCCAGCTGACAGGTGAACTCCAGGGCCGCGTCCACGAACTGCTGGTCCGTGAGCTTGTCCAGGAGGTCCAGCTCCTCGGCGAGGGTGGCGCCGGGGAGCGTGGTCTTGCCGGGGATGCCGGCGAACGGCGCGAAGACGTCCGAGAACGTCGTCCGCCACAGGAAGTCCGCCTCGCACATGCGGTCCGCGAGGCACGGGTCAAGGCGCGTGGAGACGGCCGTCGCCCAGCCCTGCAGCCCCGGGTGGTGGCCGGGCTCGGACAGCGCGTGCAGCGCCATGCCCAGCTCGGCGAGGGGCGAGGGCACGACATGGACCCGCTCCGGCGTCAGGCCGGTGATGTCGATGCTCACGCTCATGTCCCCATGGTGCACCGTGCCACTGACAGCGCCGGCGTCGATTGACGACTGACGTCAATCGACGCGACGTGGCCTGCCGGCCGGGCGCAGGGTGGGGTTGTCGCCGGGTCCGGCGGCTCGCCCGGGGCGCCGATGGTGTCGTCCTCTTGCGTGGCCTGGTCGTCGGCCTGTGGTGCCGTCTGTCGCGCTTCGCGCTCGTCCTCGATCGCCGGACGGGCTGTCAGTCACCCGCCGTCTCGTTGTCGCCTACTCCTTTGGGCTCCCTTGGTCTCCCTGGTGTCCGTTAAGTAACATTTCTTGTGAAAGGTCTACGTCATGAGCGTCACCCAGCAGTACCTCCTCGACAGCTACCGCGCCGCCCAGCACGGGGAGCGGACGCCGCCCGCGCCCGGTGTGTGCGACTGGCAGGTCGTGCGGGAAGTGCGTGACTACGGGCGCTTCAACGCCGTCGTCCACGAGCGTCCGGCGCACGGGCGCTTCCGGGGCGCGCTCGGGCGGCTGCTGCGCGGGCTCAGGGGAGGCGGCGCACGAACTCCGCGACCGCTGCCCTGACGTCGTCGGGCGTCCACGCCAGGCCGGGTCCGGTCACGGTGACCTCCGTGACCGACAGGCCCGGCGGTCCCTCCGGGAACCAGCGCCAGAACAGCTGGGTCCCGGTCTCCTCGGCCTGCGTGAGGGCCGCCTCGTTCAGGACGTCGGCGTCGTACGGCAGCCAGACCTGGAACTGGTGGGTGTGCGGGGGATCGGGGTGTACGCGCGACCAGGGCACCCGTGCAGCCGTGAACCCCTCGTGCAGCGCCCGGGCGACCACGCGCGCGTGAGTGACGTATTCCGGCAGGCGCGGCAGCACGCGCTTGAGGCCGAGCAGGGCCGACACGGCGGTCGGGAACTGCTGGAACATCAGACCGCCGTACCGGTGCCGCCAGGCGCGCGCCTCGTCGGTCAGCGTCCGCGGCCCGGCGAGCGCGGCGCCCGCGATGCCTTCGAGCGACTTGTAGAACGACACGTACACGCTGTCCGCGACCGCCGCGATCTCCGGCAGCGGGCGGCCGAAGTGCGTCGTACACTCCCACAGCCGTGCCCCGTCGAGGTGCACGACGGCGTCCCGTTCGCGCGCCGCCGCCGCCACGTCCGTGAGCTCCTGCCAGTCGGGCAGGACGAAACCGGCCTCCCGTAGCGGCAGTTCGAGCATCAGCGTCCCGAAGGGCTCCTCGAAGTCGCGCACTTCGTCGGCCGTGGGGCAGCGCGGCTCGTCCGTCGGGTGCACGGTGCGCAGACCGCTCACCACGGAGAGGGCGCCCCCCTCGTGCACCTCCGGATGCGCGCGCGGGTGCAGGGCCACGGTGGCGTTGCCCGTGCGCCCCGCCCAGCAGCGCAGCGCGACCTGCTGGGCCATCGTGCCGGTGGGGAAGAAGACGGCGTCCTCCTTGCCGAGCAGCCGCGCGACCTCGTCCTCAAGGTCGGCGACCACGCCGTCGCCGTACATGTCGCTCGTCCCGTCCGGGTCCGTGACGTCGGCGACGCCCTCGGCCAGGGCCGTGACGCGCTCGGCCAGGGTCACGGTCATCGGGGAGCGGGTCAGGAGGCGTGCGGCGCCGCGGGCCGCGGCGATCCGGCGCTCGCGGCCGTCAGGTTCGGTGGGCTCGTCCGGTTCGGCGGGCCCGTCCGGCCCGGTGGGCCCGTCCGGTGGGGTGGAAACGCGTGGTTCGGCAGACGCGTCCGGCTCGCTGGGGTCGTCCGGATTGTCGTGTGCGGTCATCCACAGATCATCGCGCGTGGTCGTACGAATGCCCACAGCCTGTGGACAGCCGACGGCGCTCCGCCGACGGATAGCGTTAGCATGACGAGAAATCGTCCGGTACCCCGAGCGGACTGGAACGGAAGGCCTCATCGCGTGAACGCATCCCACCGGCCGGAGCAGCGTCCGGAGCCCCGATCGGACCCCAGGGACCGCCCCGCGCGGCTCACCGTGGGCGTCGTCGGAGCGGGCCGCGTAGGTCCGGCGCTCGCGGCGGCGCTCCAGCTCGCCGGGCACCGCCCGGTGGCCGCCTCCGGGGTGTCCGACAGCTCCGTGCGGCGCGCCGCCGCCATGCTGCCCGACGTCCCGCTCGTCTCGCCCGCCCAGGTCCTCGAGCGCGCCGACCTGGTCCTGCTCACCGTCCCCGACGACGCACTGCCCGGCCTGGTCGAGGGCCTCGCCGAGACGGGCGCGGTGCGCCCGGGACAGCTCCTGGTGCACACCTCCGGGCGGTACGGCGCGAAGGTGCTCGAACCCGCCCTGCGCGCCGGTGGCCTGCCCCTCGCGCTGCACCCGGCGATGACGTTCACCGGCACCCCCGTGGACGTACAGCGCCTGGCCGGCTGCTCCTTCGGCGTGACCGCACCCGACGAGCTGCGGCTCGCCGCGGAGGCGCTGGTCATCGAGATGGGCGGCGAGCCCGAGTGGATCGCCGAGGAGGCCCGCCCGCTCTACCACGCGGCCCTCGCGCTCGGCTCGAACCACCTGGTCACGCTGGTCGCCGAGGCCATGGAACTGCTGCGGGACGCGGGCGTCGAGGCCCCCGACCGCATGCTCGGCCCGCTGCTCGGCGCCGCCCTCGACAACGCCCTGCGCTCCGGTGACGCGGCCCTGACCGGGCCCGTCGCGCGCGGGGACGCGGGCACGGTCGCCGCGCACGTCGCCGAGCTGCGCAAGCACGCGCCGCAGACCGTCGCCGGGTATCTGGCGATGGCCCGCGCGACCGCCGACCGCGCCCTCGCCCACGGCCTCCTCAAGCCGGAACTCGCCGAGGACCTGCTCGGGGTGCTGGCGGGCGGGGTGAACGGGCCGGGGGGCCTTGGGGGATCGGGGCTCGGTGGTCCGGCTGGTCCCGGTGGTTCGGGCGGTTCGGGCGGTTCGGGCGGGCCGAGTGAGCCCGGCGGTTCGGACGGCCCGGATGGCCCGGACGCTTCGGACGGAGGGGACCGATGAGCGAGGAGACGAACCCGCGGGTGCCGCAGGAGCCCGGGACCCCCCGCGACACCACCCTCCTGCACACCGCGGCGGACCTCCGCGCCCGCCCCCGCGCCGGGCGCCGCGTCGTCGTCATGACCATGGGCGCCCTGCACGAGGGCCACGCCACGCTGGTCCGCACCGCACGGCAGGCGGCGGGACCCGGCGGCGAGGTCGTCGTCACGGTCTTCGTGAACCCGCTGCAGTTCGGCGCGGGCGAGGACCTGGACCGCTATCCGCGCACCCTCGAAGCCGACATCAAGACCGCGTCCCAGGCCGGTGCGGACGTCGTGTTCGCCCCCGCCGCGGAGGAGGTCTACCCCGGCGGCGAGCCCCAGGTCCGGGTCACCGCGGGCCCCATGGGCACCGTCCTCGAAGGGGCCACGCGCCCCGGGCACTTCGACGGCGTGCTCACCGTCGTCGCCAAGCTGCTGCACCTGACCGCGCCCGACGTGGCGCTGTTCGGGCAGAAGGACGCCCAGCAGCTCGCGGTGATCCGCCGCATGGTGCGGGACCTGAACTTCGACGTGGAGATCGTCGGCGTGCCCACGGTCCGCGAGGACGACGGCCTGGCCCGCTCCAGCCGCAACCGCTACCTGTCGCCCGAGGAGCGCCGCACCGCGCTCGCGCTGTCCCGCGCCCTGTTCGCGGGCCGTGACCGGCACGCCGCACAGGAGGCGCTGCGCGCCCGGGCCGCGCTCGCCCCCGCCACCCACGCGCGCGTGGACGGCCTGAACGCGCTGGGCGAGGCCCGCGCGGCCGCCGACGCGCACGCCGTCGCCCAGGCCGTCCCCGCGGGCCCGGCGGGCCCCGCCGCCGTCCGCGCGGCCGCCCGGCAGGTCCTCGACGAGGCCAGACGGCTGCGCCCGCCGCTCGTCCTTGACTACCTGGCGCTCGTCGACCCGGCCGACTTCCGGGAGATCGCCCCCGACCACCGGGGCGAGGCGATCCTGGCCGTCGCCGCCAAGGTCGGCACCACCCGCCTGATCGACAACATCCCGCTGACGTTCGGAGCCCCGGCATGAGCCCGCGCCCGTGCGGCAGCCCCCGCACTCCCCGCAGCCCCCGCACCCCCGGCACGAGCGCCCGCCCGTGCGCCCCCGCCGCCATCCGCCCGATCCGGATCGGAGCCCCCGTATGAGTGCCACCGGCATACGCCTGTACGCCCCCGCGCCCGGCTGGTCGCTCGACGCCGACGTCGTGGTCGTCGGCTCCGGAGTGGCCGGTCTGACCGCCGCCCTGCGCTGCTCGGCGGCCGGCCTGAAGACCGTCGTCGTCACCAAGGCGCGCCTGGACGACGGCTCCACGCGCTGGGCGCAGGGCGGCATCGCGGCGGCACTCGGCGAGGGCGACACCCCCGAACAGCACCTGGACGACACCCTCGTGGCGGGCGTGGGCCTGTGCGACGAGGAGGCCGTGCGCGTCCTCGTCACCGAGGGCCCCGGCGCCGTACGCCGGCTGATCGAGGCCGGAGCCAGGTTCGACGAGTCGGCCGACGGCGGCCTGGCGCTCACCCGCGAGGGCGGCCACCACCGCCGCCGCATCACGCACGCGGGCGGCGACGCGACCGGCGCGGAGGTCTCCCGCGCCCTGGTCGAGGCGGTCCGCGCCCGGGGCATACCGACGGTCGAGAACGCCCTGGTCCTGGACCTCCTGACGGACACCGAAGGACACACGGCCGGAGTGACCCTGCACGTCATGGGGGAGGGCCAGCACGACGGCGTGGGCGCCGTCCACGCGCCCGCCGTGGTGCTCGCCACCGGCGGCATGGGCCAGGTCTTCTCGGCGACCACCAACCCGTCGGTGTCCACGGGTGACGGCGTCGCGCTCGCCCTGCGCGCGGGCGCCGAGGTCTCCGACCTGGAGTTCGTGCAGTTCCACCCGACCGTGCTGTTCCTGGGCGCCGACGCGGAGGGCCAGCAGCCGCTCGTCTCCGAGGCGGTGCGCGGCGAGGGCGCCCACCTGGTGGACGCCGACGGCGTGCGCTTCATGGTGGGGCAGCACGAACTGGCCGAGCTGGCGCCGCGCGACATCGTCGCCAAGGGCATCACGCGCCGCATGCAGGAGCAGGGCACCACGCACATGTACCTGGACGGCCGCCACTTCGGCGCCGACATGTGGGCGAAGCGCTTCCCGACGATCCTCGCGGCCTGCCGCAGCCACGGCATCGACCCCGTCACCGAGCCCGTACCGATCGCCCCCGCCGCCCACTACGCCTCCGGCGGCGTCCGCACCGACCCGCACGGCCGCACCACCGTGGCCGGCCTGTACGCGTGCGGGGAGGTCGCCTGCACCGGCGTGCACGGCGCGAACCGGCTCGCCTCCAACTCCCTCCTGGAGGGCCTGGTCTACGCCGAGCGCATCGCGGACGACATCACCGCACGGCACGCCGACGGCACCCTCCACGCGCGCGTGCCCGCCGAGCCGGCGCCCCCGCAGCGGCCCGCCCACCCCCTGCTGCCCCCGGAGGCCCGCTTCACCATCCAGCGGGTGATGACCGAGGGCGCCGGAGTCCTCCGCTCCGCCGAGTCCCTCGCCGCGGCCGCCGACCGGCTCGCCGCCGTGCACGCGGACGCGGCGGGCGCGCTCGCCGACGACGGCAAGACCGCCGAGCCCGGCGTGGATGCCTGGGAGACCACGAACCTGCTGTGCGTCGCCCGCGTCCTGGTGGCGGCGGCACGGCAGCGCGAGGAGACTCGTGGCTGCCACTGGCGCGAGGACCACGCGGACCGCGACGACGCGGCGTGGGGACGCCACATCGTCGTACGCCTCAACCCGGACCGGACCCTCATGACCCGCACCACCGACAACGCCCGTTTCCCCAGCACCCAGGAGCAGTGACCGACGTGAGCACCACCGACCTCCCCCTCGCCGACGGCACCGGCGGCTGCGGCGACGGCTGCGGCTGCGGCGACGCGGCGCACGACGCGATGGAGTGCGGCCTCGACCCGTCGCTCGTCCGGATGCTGGAGGACGCGGGCCTCGATCCCGTCCAGGTCGAGGACATCGCGCACCTCGCCATCGCCGAGGACATGGAGTTCTCGCCGGACGCCGTGGACGTCACGACGGTCGCCACCATCCCCGAGGACGCCGTGGCCACCGGCGACTTCACCGCGCGCCAGGCGGGCACCGTCGCGGGCCTGCGCGTCGCCGAGGCCGTCCTTTCGGTCGTCTGCGAGGACGAGTTCGAGGTGGAGCGGCACGTCGAGGACGGCGAGCGCGTGGAGGCCGGTGACGTGCTCCTGAGCGTCACGACCCGCACCCGCGACCTGCTGACGGCCGAGCGCAGCGCGCTGAACCTGATGTGCCGCCTGTCCGGCATCGCGACGGCCACGCGCGCGTGGGCGGACGCCCTGGAGGGCACCGGCGCCAAGGTCCGCGACACCCGCAAGACGACCCCGGGACTGCGCTCCCTGGAGAAGTACGCGGTCCGCGCGGGCGGCGGCGTCAACCACCGCATGTCGCTCGCCGACGCGGCCCTCGTCAAGGACAACCACGTGGTCGCCGCGGGCGGCGTCGCGCAGGCCTTCAAGGCCGTACGGGAGATGTTCCCGGGCGTGCCCGTCGAGGTCGAGGTGGACACCCTGCACCAGCTGCGCGAAGTCCTGGACGCGGGCGCCGACCTGATCCTCCTGGACAACTTCACGCCCGGCGAGACGGAGGAGGCCGTCGCCCTCGTCGCCGGCCGCGCCGCCCTGGAGTCCTCCGGCCGCCTCACCCTGGAGAACGCCCGCGCGTACGCGGAGACCGGCGTCGACTACCTCGCGGTGGGCGCCCTCACGCACTCGTCCCCGATCCTCGACATCGGCCTCGACCTGCGCGAAGCACGCGTCTCCGGAGAGGTGAGCAGCTGATGCTGCTCACCATCGACGTAGGCAACACACAGACCGTCCTCGGCCTGTTCGACGGCGAGGACGTCGTCGAGCACTGGCGCATCTCCACCGACCCGCGCCGCACCGCCGACGAACTCGCCGTGCTCCTGCGGGGCCTGATGGGCATGCACCCGCTGCTCGGCGACGAACTCGGCGACGGCATCGACGGCATCGCGATCTGCGCCACCGTCCCGTCCGTCCTGCACGAGCTCCGCGAGGTCACGAGGCGCTACTACGGAGACGTGCCCGCCGTCCTCGTGGAGCCCGGCATCAAGACCGGCGTCCCGATCCTCATGGACAACCCCAAGGAGGTCGGCGCCGACCGCATCATCAACGCGGTCGCCGCGGTCGAGCTCTACGGAGGCCCCGCGATCGTCGTGGACTTCGGTACGGCGACGACGTTCGACGCGGTGTCCGCGCGCGGGGAGTACGCGGGCGGCGTCATCGCCCCCGGCATCGAGATCTCCGTCGAGGCTCTCGGCGTGCGCGGCGCCCAGCTCCGCAAGATCGAGCTGGCCCGGCCGCGCAGCGTCATCGGCAAGAACACCGTGGAGGCCATGCAGGCGGGCATCCTGTACGGCTTCGCGGGCCAGGTCGACGGCGTCGTACGGCGGATGGCGCGCGAGCTCGCGGGTCCTGACGCCGACCCCGAGGACGTGACCGTGATCGCGACGGGCGGGCTCGCGCCGATGGTGCTCGGCGAGGCGTCCGTCATCGACCACCACGAGCCGTGGCTCACGCTGATCGGCCTGCGCCTCGTCTACGAACGGAACGTGTCGCGCGGCTGACCGCCCGTTTCACGCCGCCGGGTGCGGCACCTCGACGCCAACTTCTCGCGTCCGCGAGACAACCAGCACCCCCGTCCAAGAGTCTGTGCTGGGAGGGGTTCTGACCGGGTGTCTGGTACGGGTGGCTGAAGAGTGTGGGGCGGATGAGGGGCAAGGCACGCCTGGGTGTCGCGACGGCGGCCGCGCTGGTGGCACTGACGGGTGCCCCGGCGACGGCAGCGGCGACGACGACGGACCCGGCCACGTCCGCGTCGGCGACCTTGTCGCTCCCGTCCCCGACCCGAACGGTGACCCCCACGCCGACGGTGACCCCCACCTCGACCACATCCTCGCCCACCCCCACGGACCGCATGGCGGACACCGGCGCAGGCGTCATCCCCTGGATCGTGGCAGCGGCGGCAGGAGCCCTGGGCATAGGCGCAGTGGCCTTCGCGACGACCCGCCGCCGCCCGGACTGACAAACGGCAGTACCAATCCAGCCTGTCCGGCGCTTGAGGACGAGGCCGCAGGCCGATCGGCGGTGCTCGGTCCCACCCGAAGGGGACGACGGGGCAAGCCCAGCCTGTCCGGCGTTTGAGGACGAGGCCGCAGGCCGATCGGCGGTGCTCGGTCCCACCCGAAGGGGACGACCAGGCAAATCCAGCCCGTCCGGCGCTTGAGGACGAGCGCGCAGCGCGACCCGGCGGCGCCCCGGCCCACCAGAAGGAAACACCCACCAGCCCCACACCAACCTCGTCCCCCAAGGCCCCCAGGCCACGCCCACGTGTCCGTTAAGAGGATTTTGTTCCCCCAGCGCGTATCGTCACCCCATGCCCACGCCATACGGATCCCGGGGCGGCATGGCCTTCGGTGCGCAGGAGCTGCGAGTGCTCCGCCGTGCGCTGGCCCACGCCCTGCACCCCAGCACCGTTCGTGCCCTTGACGACCAGGCCGTGCAGGACTGCGTGCGCCTGGCCGACGACATCGACGAGGCGGTACGTGAGGGCGCCCGGCTGCGCGCCTTCCTGGTGGCCGACCTCGCGCGCTACCGTGCGGCCCTTCCCGGCACCGCGGCCGGGTATCTGGAACTCCTCGAGGACGTCCTCGCGACCGGGTACCGCCCGGGCGCGGACGACCTCGCCGCCCTGCGCGCCCTGCGCGGCAACCCGCACGCGACCGCGCTCCTGGACCGCTGCCGGGTGCTCGCCGAACGGGCCGTACGCGCCCGCCTGGCGGCGACGACGGCGGCGACCCCCGGGGCCGCCCCCGAGGTGGACGAGACGGCGCGGACCGGCCCCCGCCCCACCGTCCCCCCGTCCCGCACCCGCCTCCTCGCCCTGCCCGGCGGCCTCACCGCGGCCGACGAGAAGAAGCCCGCGCCCCGCCCGAATCCCCCCGCGGAGCGCCCCGCGGCCCCGCAGGAGCGCCCCCGCCCCGTGCCGACGCCGGCCGAGGTGTTCCCGCCCAAGCGTCCGGCACAGCCCGCCGCCCCGTCGCAGCGCCTCGCGGCGGGCTAGCTACGCTGGGGGCATGGACTACGTCTCCGCGCTCGTGCCCCCCGTAGTGATGGCCGTGTTCTTCGTCGGCCTCATCGTGACGATCGTCAAGACCCAGGGCGGCGCCAACAAGGCCAAGGAGGACGCCGCCGTCGACGCGGCGATCGCCCGCACCGAGGCCGTCCGGCAGACCACGAAGACCAGCGACGCCTGAGCGACCGCCACACCACGGCCCCCTCGGCCCCACCGGGGCGCGGGTCGCCGCCCGGCGCACGACTCCACCGAGTCGTGCGCCCTTTTTGTTGCGGAAATGACCGGTATGCCACGTCCATCACGCCATTAGTGGTCTCGCCCACTATTGTTCAGCTGTGCCTCGCCCCTTGGGAGAACTCGAAGACGCAGTGATGACGCGGGTGTGGAAGTGGAACCGCCCCGTGACCGTTCGAGAAGTCCTGGAAGACCTTCAGCAGGAACGGTCCATCGCCTACACGACGGTCATGACCGTTTTGGACAATCTCCATCAGAAGGGCTGGGTGCGCCGCGAAGCGGAAGGCCGGGCCTATCGATATGAGGCGGTCTCCACGCGGGCCGCGTATGCCGCCGCTCTGATGAACGACGCCTGGTCGCAGAGTGACAACCCGGCGGCGGCTCTCGTCGCCTTCTTCGGCATGATGTCGCCCTCGCAGCGGGAAGCGCTCAGCGACGCCGTTCGCATGGTGGAAGGCGACACGGTTCGCAGGGAAGACGAAGCGGATCGCAAGGCCGAAGCCGAAGCCGAAGCGGATCGCAAGGCCGAAGCGGCGGAACGCGGACCGGGAGGCGGGGAAGGACCGGAGAACCCCGGCGGCCCCGGACCCGGGCCCGAACGATAGCGTCCGCTCATGCCAGCACAGCCCGACGAACTCCCCCCGGCGCCCGGCGAACTCGGGGCGCACGGCACGCCCCCGGCAAATGCGGTCTCCGTGCGCAGGGCCCGCACCGCCGATGTGCCCGCCGTCCGGGACCTGCTGGACTCGTACGTCCGCAGGGGCGTCCTGCTCGACAAAGCGACCGTCACACTTTACGAGGACATCCAGGAGTTCTGGGTCGCGGAACGCGCGGACGGCAACGGCAATGGGACGACGGTGGTCGGCTGCGGCGCGTTGCACGTGATGTGGGAAGACCTCGCCGAAGTACGGACACTTGCGGTGAATCCACAGGTCAAGGGCGCGGGCGTGGGTCATCAGCTGCTCGGAAAGCTGCTTGGGACCGCGCGTTGGCTCGGTGTCCGGCGGGTATTCTGCCTCACCTTCGAAGTCGACTTCTTCGCCAAGCACGGCTTCGTGGAGATCGGCGAGACGCCCGTCGATACCGTCGACACTGATGTCTACAGCGAGCTGCTGCGTTCCTATGACGAGGGCGTCGCCGAGTTCCTCGGCCTCGAACGAGTGAAACCGAACACCTTGGGCAACAGCCGGATGCTTCTGCATCTGTGATCGTGACGGAGGTATTCCGGGCAGTCACCTGCCCCGGTGCCCTATGTCCGAAACGCGCATGTTTCCCGGGATCTCGTGCAGTCGGTCTCTCCCAGGGGTTTGTGTTTTTCCGGGAAAAGCGGTTTGCTTTCCGACGTACTGCAGTGCTGCATATAACAGGGGGCGGCGATTCGGCGGCTCACCCCGCATGGTCCGGCCCTGAAGTTATCGATGAAAGGAAATCCGGTGGCACAGAAGGTTCAGGTCCTTCTTGTCGATGACCTCGACGGCGGCGAGGCGGACGAGACCGTGACGTTTGCGCTGGACGGCAAGTCGTACGAGATCGATCTCACCACCGCCAATGCGGACAAGCTCCGCGGCCTCCTTGAGCCCTACCTCAAGGGCGGGCGCCGCACCGGCGGCCGTGCCAGCGGCCGCGGCAAGGCGCGCGCCGCTGCCGTGGGCGGCGGCAACCAGGACACGGCGGCGATCCGCGCGTGGGCGAAGGACAACGGCTTCGAGGTCAACGACCGCGGCCGCGTCCCCGCGTCCATCCGCGAGGCCTACGACAAGGCCAACGGCTGACTGCTCGCACGTCGCAGCCGGACCCGGTGGCACGCAGTGGCCGCCGTGTCCACGAGCCGTACGAGGTCGGAGCCCGCGGCGGAGCCGGAATGGGGGTCGGTTCCGCTGCCGTCCGTGGCCAGAGCGACGCTCGGCGCCAGGCCGGGCAGGGCCGTCAGCGACGGCAGTTCTCGCTCCACCTCGTGGCCGGGCTCGGGGGGCCGCAGCCACACGGCGGCCCCCGAAGGGCCGACGGCCCCGGGCGGCGTCGGCGCGTCGACGAGACCGCCCGCGCCGATCGCCGCGAGGTCCAGGGGGATGTCCCCCCACTCCAGCCAGTCGAGCAGCCCCGGCAGCTCGTCCGCGCTGCCCGCGGCCACCAGGATCCGCATGGTCTCCCCGTGCAGCGCCACGGGCGCCTTCGGGCCCAGCTGCCGCAGCGCCGCGAAACCCGCCTGAGCGGGCATTTCCAGTACGTCGAAACGCAGCCCCGTGACGAGCCGGACGTCCGGCCCCGGGGCCACGGCCCAGCCGAGCACGTTCTCGTACCAGCACCGCACCGCCGCCGGATCCCAGCATCCGGCCGCCGCCGCGTCCCACTGGCGCGCCGCGCGGGGCCCCGCCGGATCCGGCGCCGCACGCCGGTCGGCCGGCGGCCTGGGGTGAGGAACGCTGAGGGCCATGTCCGGAGCAACAGCGCCGGGCACACTGGAGTTACGGCTCGCGTCACGCTGGGTGCCGCCGTGACTGCGCACGGTGGCCGAAAAGGGGGCGTGATGGCGTACTGCGCAGCGCAAGGGTGTTCGCCCGTAGCGGAGGGAACCGGTGCGCGCTGCATGGAGTGTCAGTGCATACGGGTAAGACATCCCTAGTGGGGAGGGGCGACACGCAGCGTTCAGGCGTCTCACGTTCGCCAACGGCGTACTGATGGCGAGGGTAACTGCTTGGCCTGCGGGAACATCGTCTCGCACCATCAGGTTGGAGCATGTGTCGGCGTTGGAGTCAGGAACCGTTCCCTACGGTAGTGAGGGTGATCCGGACGGGTGTCGGCAGTTGGAATGAGCGGTCCCCGCTTGCGGGACTAAGCTGCGGAAGGACAGGGAGGGGAGCGTCCCCTTACTGCCTGACCGCTCTGAGGAGCGATTAACGATGTTCGAGAGGTTCACCGACCGCGCGCGGCGGGTTGTCGTCCTGGCTCAGGAAGAAGCCCGGATGCTCAACCACAACTACATCGGCACCGAGCACATCCTCCTGGGCTTGATCCACGAGGGCGAGGGTGTCGCCGCTAAGGCCCTGGAGAGCCTCGGGATTTCGCTCGAGGCGGTCCGCCAGCAGGTGGAGGAGATCATCGGGCAGGGGCAGCAGGCCCCGTCCGGGCACATCCCCTTCACCCCCCGTGCCAAGAAGGTCCTGGAGCTCTCGCTCCGCGAGGCCCTTCAGCTGGGCCACAACTACATCGGCACGGAGCACATCCTGCTCGGCCTGATCCGTGAGGGCGAGGGCGTCGCCGCCCAGGTCCTGGTCAAGCTGGGCGCCGATCTCAACCGGGTGCGGCAGCAGGTCATCCAGCTGCTCTCCGGATACCAGGGCAAGGAGACCGCCACCGCCGGCGGTCCTGCCGAGGGCACGCCCTCCACGTCCCTGGTCCTCGACCAGTTCGGCCGGAACCTCACCCAGGCCGCTCGTGAGTCCAAGCTCGACCCGGTCATCGGGCGCGAGAAGGAGATCGAGCGGGTCATGCAGGTGCTGTCCCGCCGCACGAAGAACAACCCGGTCCTGATCGGTGAGCCCGGCGTCGGCAAGACCGCCGTCGTCGAGGGCCTCGCCCAGGCCATCGTCAAGGGCGAGGTGCCCGAGACCCTCAAGGACAAGCACCTCTACACCCTGGACCTCGGCGCCCTGGTCGCAGGCTCGCGCTACCGCGGTGACTTCGAGGAGCGCCTGAAGAAGGTCCTCAAGGAGATCCGCACCCGCGGCGACATCATCCTGTTCATCGACGAGCTGCACACGCTCGTGGGTGCGGGTGCCGCCGAGGGCGCCATCGACGCGGCGAGCATCCTCAAGCCGATGCTGGCCCGCGGCGAGCTCCAGACCATCGGTGCGACCACGCTCGACGAGTACCGCAAGCACCTGGAGAAGGACGCGGCCCTCGAGCGCCGCTTCCAGCCGATCCAGGTCGCGGAGCCGTCGCTGCCGCACACCATCGAGATCCTCAAGGGTCTGCGCGACCGCTACGAGGCCCACCACCGTGTCTCGATCACGGACGAGGCCCTCGTGCAGGCCGCCACCCTGGCCGACCGGTACATCTCGGACCGCTTCCTGCCGGACAAGGCGATCGACCTGATCGACGAGGCCGGATCGAGGATGCGCATCCGCCGGATGACCGCGCCGCCGGACCTCCGCGAGTTCGACGAGAAGATCGCGGGCGTGCGCCGGGACAAGGAGTCGGCGATCGACTCCCAGGACTTCGAGAAGGCCGCTTCTCTCCGTGACAAGGAGAAGCAGCTCCTGGCCGCCAAGGCCAAGCGCGAGAAGGAGTGGAAGGCCGGCGACATGGACGTCGTCGCCGAGGTCGACGGCGAGCTGATCGCCGAGGTCCTCGCCACGGCCACCGGCATCCCGGTCTTCAAGCTGACCGAGGAGGAGTCCTCGCGTCTGCTGCGCATGGAGGACGAGCTCCACAAGCGCGTCATCGGCCAGAAGGACGCCGTCAAGGCGCTCTCGAAGGCGATCCGGCGTACGCGAGCGGGTCTGAAGGACCCCAAGCGCCCCGGTGGATCGTTCATCTTCGCGGGCCCGTCCGGCGTCGGCAAGACCGAGCTCTCCAAGGCCCTCGCCGAGTTCCTCTTCGGCGACGAGGACGCGCTGATCTCCCTCGACATGTCGGAGTTCAGCGAGAAGCACACGGTCTCGCGCCTCTTCGGCTCGCCCCCCGGCTACGTCGGGTACGAGGAGGGCGGTCAGCTGACGGAGAAGGTCCGCCGCAAGCCGTTCTCGGTCGTCCTCTTCGACGAGGTCGAGAAGGCCCACCCGGACATCTTCAACTCGCTGCTCCAGATCCTGGAGGACGGTCGGCTGACCGACTCCCAGGGCCGGGTCGTGGACTTCAAGAACACGGTCATCATCATGACGACCAACCTCGGCACGCGGGACATCTCCAAGGGCTTCAACCTGGGCTTCGCCGCCCAGGGCGACACGAAGTCCAACTACGAGCGCATGAAGAACAAGGTCTCGGACGAGCTGAAGCAGCACTTCCGGCCCGAGTTCCTCAACCGCGTGGACGACGTCGTCGTCTTCCCGCAGCTGAGCCAGGGCGACATCCTCGAGATCGTCGACCTCATGATCGGCAAGGTGGACGAGCGCCTGAAGGACCGGGACATGGGCCTCGAGCTCTCCCAGTCCGCGAAGGAGCTCCTCGCCAAGAAGGGGTACGACCCCGTCCTGGGTGCCCGGCCGCTGCGCCGCACCATCCAGCGCGAGGTCGAGGACACGCTCTCCGAGAAGATCCTCTTCGGTGAGCTGCGCCCCGGCCACATCGTGGTCGTCGACACGGAGGGCGAGGGCGAGAACGCCACGTTCACCTTCCGCGGCGAGGAGAAGGCGGCGCTCCCGGACGTGCCGCCGATCGAGTCCGCCGGCAGCGGCGGGCCGAACCTGAGCAAGGAGGCATAGCCCGCACAGGGCGCGTCGAAGGGGCTGCCCCGGACCGAGGAATCGGTCCGGGGCAGCCCTTTTTCCCGTGACCTCCCCCGTTCCTCTCCACGGCTTCCACAGTCCGGCGTTTCCCCGTGGCGGGCGATCTCGTTGGGCCCCAAGGGCGCGCTCCCGCTGGGCCCAGAGGGTGCGTTCCACAACCCCCCACGCCCGATGAACGGAGACGCCCAGTGCGCATGACCGACCTCCAGCGCTGCGAGGTACGCCCCGGACGGCTCGTCGAATGGACCCTCGACCCGGCGACGGTCGACAGGGCGGCCGACCTGCCGGACGACTCCCGGCGGCCGGCGTACGTCCAGGAGTCCCACGTCCGGACGGCGCGGTCCGTGCGCGCGGACGGCCTGTTCATGCCGACCTGGCTCGGTACGGCCTTCGACATTCCGGGGGCCGTCGATCTCGACGTACTCCAGGACGCCCTGCGGAACTGGACTCTCCGGCACGAGACGCTGCGCAGCGGATTCCGCTGGGCCGGTGACGAAATGCGCCGGTTCACCTTCGACGCCGAAGCCGTGTCGCTGCGCCGCGAGGTCGTCGGCGATTTCCCCGACGCGGACAAACTGGTCCAGCGTCTCCAGGATCGTTTCGATGCGGTCGCGGACGCGCTGAACTGGCCGAACTTCCTCTACACGGCGGTGGTGCGGCAGGACTGCACGAGCGTGTATCTGGCGTTCGACCACAGCAATGTCGACTCGTACTCCCTCCAGCGGATCCCCGCCGAGATCCATGAGCTTTACGCGGCGGGGCTCGAAGGCCGTGCGGTGGAGCGGACGCCGATCAGCAGTTACATCGACTTCTGCGAGAGCGAGCGCGCGGACGCGGACCGTATCGACGGAACGCACGCGATCGTCGACCGGTGGCGGGAATTCATCAAACGTTGCGGTGGAAAGCTGCCGGAATTCCCCGTCGATCCCGGTCTTGATCCGGCCGCCCGGATGCCCACGCAGAAACTCATGGAGGAGAGGCTGGTGGACGCGGACGACGCCGCCGCGTTCGAGGCGTACTGCCGTCCCTTCGGCGGAACCCTCGTCGGCGTCCTCGCCGCCACCAGCCTCATCGCCCACGAGATCAGCGGGCAGCCCGTCTACCGCACGATCGTGCCGTTCCACACCCGCGTGAAGTCGCAGTGGCTGGACTCCGTGGGGTGGTACGTCGGCGGCGCGCCGATCGAGGTGCCCGCGGCGCGGGCGCGTGACTTCGAGAGCGCGCTGCACTGTGTGCGCGGCGAGCTGCGGGCCAACAGGTCACTGGCGCGGATGCCCATCGCCCGGGTCCTGCGCCTGCTCGGCTCGGAGTTCCGGCCGACGTCGCCCGACCTGTACTCGATCGTCTCTTTCGTCGACGCCCGCGGCATCGTCGGCTCCGGACGCTGGACCGAGCTGAAGGCGTACGGCCTGGTCAGGGTGTCGTACGGGGACAAGGCGTGCGCCTGGGTCAACCGGCTCCACGAGGGCCTGCGGTTCGCGGGCCGCTACCCGGACACCGACGTCGCGGCCAAGAACATGCGGCTGTACGTGGAGCGGCTGCGGGAGACCGTCGTCGCCGTGGCCCGGCACGGCGCGCACGTCGGCGGTGGCTCAGCGGTGCCACGGCCCCGTCGCGTCGACACCGTGTCCGTCGAGGCGGTCGGGACGGCCGAGGCGTAGGAAGTCCAGGCGGAACGGGTCCTCCGCCAGCTCCGCGAACGCGGGCGAGTCCTCCGGGAGCGTCACGTCCAGGGTCGGCGGGGCGCCCGCCCGCGTGTGCCGGTGCTCCCGGATCTCCCGGTCCAGGTCGGCCCGCGACCAGCCGTGCCGGACCGCCTCGGTGGCGTAGAACTCCAGCTCCGCGCGGGTCTCCAGGCGCTCCATCAGGACGACGACGTGGCGCATGAGGTCGAGGGTCGCTCGGGGGGTGGTGTGCGGGAGGGGGATCGGGGGTGGATCATCCGAACGTGTGGGGGTGGGGTGGGCGTTCGGGTCCGGGGGTGGGGTCTCAGTAGGGCTCGACCGTGAAATCGACGGTCGATGAACGGACTTGGACAACGAAGGCGTCGGGGACGAGCAGGCGTTGAAGGCGGGGAAAGAGCATCTGGATCCGCTCCACGTCGATCGGTTCCAGTCCTGACAGGTCCAGGCCGGTGAGGATCAGCTCCGTGACGCCGGGCTGCGACGGTCCGGACGGCGTGTGGCCGAGGTCGTCGGCGAGGGTTCTGAGGTGTGTGACCGTGAGGATCAGGTAGGTACGTTCGCACGCGGCGAGCAGGCGGGACGCGGCCTCGCCCGACACCGACTCGCGGATGTCCAGGAGCCTGGGGCGCAGACCCAGCCTGAACAGCTCGTCGACCTGCTCGTCCGTGCGGAGCGTGAAGTTCGTCCTGCCGTCGTCGAGCTTGCTGATCACCCCGTCCGCGTACAACCGGCAGTCGAAGCGGCTCCAGCCCCACATCAGCTGCCTGCGCACCTCGTCGCGGGGGTCGTCCGCGTACCGTGAGAGGAGGGGGATCGCCGCGTCCGAGCGGACGTGGGTCGCCGCGATCGTCACAAGCTGCGCCTCCTCTTCGCTCAGCCCGTCGAGGCCCGGCAGCAGATCGAGCACCACCGGCCCCACCAGCCCCAACTCCCGTGCGTCCGCAGCCGTACGCGGCGGAATCAGCTCGGCCGTCCTCCGCTCCACCTCCCCCCGCACCGCAGGCGCCAGCTCCGCCGCGTGTTCCAGGCAGGCCGCGGCGAGGAGATGCGCCCGCTTGCGGCCGGGCGACCCGGCGGGGAAGGAATCCCCCTGAGCCAGCAAGTCCCCCAACAACTCCGCCCGTTCCCGCGGCCGCCCCTGCGCCACAGCCATCCGGATGACGTCCTCCCACTGGTCGTCCGCCGCGTGCCCGGCGAGGACTCCGAAGTCGCCCTCCTCGACGGCGGCCCGTGCGCCCAGGAAGTCCTGGAAGGTGCGGTGCACGAACTCGACCGTCCCGGGGCCGGGTTCGCGGAGGAGGCCGCTGCGGTGGAGGAAGTGGGTGTAGACGGCTTCCGCGTCGCCGAGGGCGGCGAGTTCGGGGACGGCGGGCAGGGCGTCGCCGATGATCGTGGTGGCGCGGGTGCGGTCCATGGCCGTGCGGCCGTTGCGGATGAGCCAGTACGCGAGGCGCTGGAGGAGCTGGAGCTGGGGCTCCTCGCGGAGTTCGGGCACGTCCATGTGGCGTTCGCGGTCGCGGCGGATCAGGAGCATGGAGAGGGCGGCCGTGTAGAGGTCCTTGCGGCCCAGCGGCAGGAAGCCGCGCCGGTCGCGGTGCAGGGCGCAGACGAGGCCGCACATCAGCGGGTTGGTGGCGAGCAGACCGAGGTCGGGCTTGGTGCGCACGGCTTCGAGGAGCTGGGCCTCGTACGCCCGCAGGGCCCGGTCCTCGTCCGGTGCGCCCGTCGCCGCGGCCGTGTGCCAGCGCCGGATGAACGCCGTGACGTCCGCGCCGCTCATCGGCGCGAGCGTCAGCTCGGTGAAGTCGTCGTCGGTGAGCCAGTCCTCCCGGACGGCGGAGGGCCGGGACGTCACCAGCCAGCGGTTGCCGGGGTAGGCCTCGATCAGGTCCGAGAGCCACGCGCGGGTGCGGGCGCGCTCGGCGTCGGGGACCTCGTCGATGCCGTCGACCAGGACCAGGGCGCGGGCCGAGGTCAGGACGCGGGCCTCCCATCCGTCGGGCTGCGTGCCCGCGAGGGGGGAGCCGACGGCGGACAGGAAGTCCTTGGGGGCGGGGAGGCGCTCGCCGTGGCGGGTGAGGGTGCGCAGCGGCAGGACGTAGGGGACGCGGTCGTGCAGGTAGGCCATGCGCCCGGCACCGGAGTCCGGGTCCTGGCGGGCCGCGGAGACCGCGAGCCACTGGATCAGGGTGGTCTTGCCGGAGCCCGCCTCGCCGCGCAGGAGCACGCGGTCGTGGGTGGCGAGGGCCTCGTCGGCGGGGCGGGGAGTCGGGTCGAGGTCGGCCTCGAAGACCTGGCCCCAGTCGTCGCCGATCCGGATGTCGCCCAGGTGCCGCCCGCGTGCGGTGGCCGTCAGGCTCAGATAGGCCGCGTCCAGGGGCCACTTGCCGGGCGAGTCGGCGAGGTCGATGCCGAAGATCGTGAGCTTGCCGTGCTTCTTCGCGACGTACGCGAGGTAGCGCTGCTCGAAGGCCACGTCCCGGGCGCCGGGCAGGGGGTCCCTGGCGATCAGCTCGTCGACCTTGGCTATGAGTTCCGCCTGGCGTCGGCTCTGCTCGACGAGGGTGTGGGCGACGAACGTGGACCGCTGGGTGAAGAAGTTCAGGATGTGCAGGCAGGCCGTGTCGAGGAGGCGTTCGTGGAGGTGGGCGGCGTCCGCCGAGAGGTCCCGGGTCGTGTCCCCGGCCGTCCGGCGCAGCCTGGCCGCCAGCTCCTCGTGGCCCAGGGACACCGCCTCCACGTCGGTGAGCGTGAGGGTGCCAAGCGCGAGCAGCGTCCGGGCCAGGGCGTGGCCGAGGGCCTCCTCCTCGTCGTGGGGGACGGGGCGCTCGCCGGTGCGGACGGCCTGGCGGACCAGGGCGGTGGCGAGGCGGCGCACGTCCTGCTCGGCGAGGTCGCGCCGCTCGCCGCGGAAGGACACCAGGGCGTCGATCCGTACGGGCTCCGTGACCAGGCCCGCGCCCGGTCCGGGGCGTACGAAGAGCTTCCTGATCAGCGGGGTGACGACACCGGACGCGATACGGACGCCAATGGCCGCGGGATCCATGGTCGAGAGCGTAGTGGGCGTCACATTCGCGGGTGGTGGATCTTGCGCCGCGGTGACATGACGCACAGGGCATAGGTCACATACGAGGCGGATTAGTGGTGCTTTTCGGCCGCCGGGACGGGACTTTCGGCCTGGAACCGGCGGCTTCGGGGGCCGTGGGCGGACGGCTCCGGCGGTGATCGCGGGCGGGGCCGGGTACGGCCGCCGCTAGTAGAGGGGCGTTTTGGGGCCGGGGCGGGGTGGGGGTTACCAAGGGATGGCCGTCCGGCATGCGCAGTGAGCGTGCCGGATTCCCTTTTGCTCGCAGTACCCCCGTTTCTGCTCGCAGTACCCCCGTGCTGCTCGCAGTACCCCCGCAGAGCCGGCACGCCCCGTGCCGCCGTCCCCCTTGCCTTGTCCCGGAGGTTCCCCATGTCGAAGCGCGCCAAGTCCCACCATTCCGGCCCGTCCCTGCGTCGCACCCGGGCGGCCGTCCTCGCCGCCGGTGTCGGCGTGACGACGGTGCTCGGAGCCGGGATCGCGGCCGCCGCCGACACCAAGGGCGGGGAGCGGTCCGTGACCGCGTCCTCGGTGGGCGCGCAGGCCGTCGCCCAGGCCAAGGCCGCCGAGCAGGCGAAGCAGGCCGTGGCGAAGAAGGCCGCGCAGGCCAAGCTGGCCGCCGCCAAGAAGGCCGCCGCCTGGCAGGACCCGGTCGACAACTACCGCCTGTCCGCGAGCTTCGGCCTCGGCGGCAGCATGTGGGCCAGCAAGCACTCCGGCCAGGACTTCGCCGTGCCGGTCGGCACCGTGGTCAAGGCCGTGCACGCCGGCACCGTCGTCAAGGCCGGCGGCAACGGCGCCGGTGACGGCCCCGCGTACGGCAACGCCGTGGTGATCAAGCACGCCAACGGCACCTTCTCGCAGTACGCGCACCTGTCGAAGGTCGAGGTCCGCCCGGGCCAGGCCATCACCACCGGCCAGCGCATCGCCCTGTCCGGCAACACCGGCAACTCCAGCGGCCCGCACCTGCACTTCGAGATCCGTACGACGCCGAACTACGGCTCGGCCGTCAACCCGGTCGCGTTCCTGCGCGCGCAGGGCGTCCGCGTCTGATCCCGACCCCGTGAACGGGGCGCGCGCGTCCGATCCCCCGCGGGCGGCGCCCCGGTGCTCAGGTGCCGTTGTGCGCCTGGGTCACCAGATCGATGGCGACTTCGAGGATGGCTTTCCGCTTCTCCTCGGGGTCGCCATCGTTGCCTTTGAGCACGAACATCCCGCCGTGCATCGTGAACAGCGCGCTGAAGCAGCGCACCTGCGCGGTCATCGGCACCGACGGGTCGTCGTGGCTGAGGATGTCCAGGAGCTGGAGCATCCGGTCCTTGAAGCTCTCGCCCGTCTTCAGGTCGCGCATCGTCGCCTGGTTCTCCTGCATGAAGCGGAAGAGCGGGGCGGCGTCGGTGAGGATCTCGCTGTAGCGGGTCAGGATCGCGCGCTTGGTCTCCAGCGTGCGCGGCTGCTCCTTGCCCCAGACGATGAGCTCGTCGATGGGCCGCGTCAGATCGTCGAAGATGCTGGTGAGGATGTCCTCTTTGGTCTTGAAGTGGTAGTACAGGGCCGCTTTCGTGACGTCCAGGCGCTCCGCGATCTCGCGCAGTGACGTCTTCTCGTACCCCTGCTCGGCGAAGAGTTCGAGCGCCACGTCCTGAATGCGCTGGCGGGTGTCCCCGCGGCGCCGCTGCCTGCCTGTGCTGCTCATGGTGGCGATCCTCGCACTTCTCCCCGGTACCGCCCGAACTTACTTGACGCCCGGCTAGTTAGGGGTCTACTTTCCTCTACTGTAGCCAACTTGCCGGGCGGCAAGTAAGTACGGCGGGCGTACGGGTACGGGAACAGGGGAGCGGGGACCGTGGCAGACAGCGAGAAGCGGACCGGGCAGTCGGCGCAGGCCGGGAACCAGGGCGCGGTGGCGGAGCCGCAGCCCCGCAGCGTACGAGTGGTGATCTTCGCCCTGATGGTCGCGATCCTGCTCGCGATGCTGGACAACATGATCGTGGCCCCCGCGATGCCGACGATCGTCGGTGACCTCGGCGGCCTGGAACACCTGTCGTGGGTGGTGACCGCGTACACCCTCGCGACCGCCGCCTCCACCCCGATCTGGGGCAAGATCGGCGACATGTACGGGCGCAAGGGCGCCTTCCTCTCCTCCATAGTGATCTTCCTGATCGGCTCCGCGCTCAGCGGGCTCGCTCAGGACATGGGGCAGCTCATCGGCTTCCGGGCGATCCAGGGGCTCGGCGCGGGCGGACTGATGGTCGGCGTCATGGCGATCATCGGAGAGCTGGTGCCGCCGCGGGAGCGCGGCAAGTACATGGGCATGATGACCGGCGTGATGGCGGTCGCGATGATCGGCGGACCGCTCGTCGGCGGCACTCTCACCGACCACCTCGGCTGGCGCTGGGCCTTCTACATCAACCTGCCGCTCGGCATCGTCGCCCTCTTCATGGTCAGCGCCGTCCTGCACCTGCCGAAGAAGCGCGCCCAGGGCCGCATCGACTACCTCGGCGCCGCGCTGCTCACCATCGGCATCACCTCGTTCGTCCTGGTCACCACGTGGGGCGGTACGGAGTACGCCTGGGGCTCGGCCGTGATCATGGAGCTGATCGGGCTCGGCGTCGCCGCCCTCGTCGGCTTCTGGTTCGTCCAGCAGAAGGCCGCGGAGCCGATCATGCCGCTGCACATCTTCCGCAGCCGCAACCTCTCCCTGATGTCCGTGATCGGCTTCCTCACCGGCTTCGTGATGTTCGGCGCGATGCTCTTCCTGCCGCTCTACCAGCAGGCCGTCCAGGGCGCATCGGCCACCAACTCCGGCCTGCTCCTGATGCCGATGCTGCTCGCGATGATGGCGGTCTCCATGGTCGCCGGGCGGTTCACCACGGCCACCGGCAAGTACAAGGTGTTCCCGATCGCCGGCAGCGTCCTGATGGCCGTCGGGCTCTTCATGCTCGCGCAGATGGACACCGACACCTCGCGCGTCACGACCGGGATCTACATGGCCGTGCTCGGCGCCGGCATGGGCTGCCTGATGCAGATCACCATGCTGGTCGCGCAGAACAGCGTCGAGATGAAGGACATGGGCGTCGCCTCGTCCTCGGCCACGCTGTTCCGCACCCTCGGCTCGTCCTTCGGTGTCGCGATCATGGGCGCCCTGTTCAACAACCGGGTCCAGGACGAGATGGCCAAGGCCGGGGGCGGCGGCGTCGCCAAGGTCACCGAGCACTCCGCCCAGCTCGACGCGGCGAGCCTCGCCAAGCTCCCGGAGGCCGCGCGCGAGGCCTACCAGCACGCGGTGTCCGCCGGTACGCACGTGGCGTTCCTGCTCGCCGCCGCCATGGCCGTGGGCGCGCTGATCGCCGCGTTCTTCGTGAAGGAGACGCCGCTGCGGGGCGCCGCCCCCGCGGACAAGAAGCCGGCCGGTGACGCGGACGGGGACTCCGCGCGCGGCGAGCGGGAGAAGACGGTGGCAGAGGCCGTCTGACCCGCTGGTCCGCCCGGCCCACGGCCCCCCGGCACTTCGGTGCCGGGGGGCCGTTGTCAGTGGCCCGTGCCAGCATCGAGGGCGTGGAGAGACTGCGCAGGCTCCGCCTCGCGAAGGACACGATGGACCGCGACTGGGCCGACCCCGCCCTCGACCTGACCGCGGTCGCCGCCCACGCGGGCTACTCGCGCCATCACTTCCTGCGCGCCTTCAAGGAGGCGTACGGGGAGACGCCCGGGCAGTATCTGTCGCGCCGCCGCATCGAGCGGGCCGAGGACATGCTCCGCTCGGCCGACCTGTCCGTGACGGACATCTGCATGCTGGTCGGCTTCACCAGCGTCGGCACGTTCTCGTCGACCTTCAAGCGCCACACGGGCCTCACCCCGAGCGAGTACCGCTCCCAGCACGTGGGGCGCGGCGCCGCGCTGATCCCCGGGTGCTGGGCGCTGCTGTGGGCCGGGGGGTTCCCGGCGCGGGCGGGGCTCGACGGGACGGGGACGGAGGCCGACGGAGAGCACGATTCTTGAGAAGACGAAGAGCGCAATTCTTGAGAAGCGGAGCGCCGGGCCCGCTGCCTACGGTGGCCGGGCAAGCACGAAAGACCCTCACCAGGAGCACACCATGATCAAGGGACTCGCCATTTCCACCGTCTGGGTCCTCGACCAGGACCGGGCCAAGGAGTTCTACACGGAGAAGCTCGGCCTGGAGGTCCGTACCGACATGACGCTCGGCGAGGGCGGCATGCGCTTCCTCACCGTCGGCGCCAAGGACCAGCCCGAGCTGATGCTGGCCCTGATGGTGCCGGGCGGCGCGGGCATGGACGCCGAGTCGGCAGAGGCCATGCGCAAGCTGGTCACCAAGGGCGTCCTCGGCGGCGGCGCGCTGCGCACGGACGACGTCCACGGGGACTACGAAAAGCTGAAGGCGCGCGGCGTGGAGTTCCTCCAGGAGCCGCAGGAGCGCCCCTACGGAGTGGAGGCGATCTTCCGCGACGACTCCGGCAACTGGTTCTCGTTCACCCAGGAGCGCGAGGGCGAGCTGGACCTGGACAAGGACTGGGGCTGCTGAGACCTTCCCGTCCCGGCTACCTCTGCCACTTCGCGGGCTTCTCCGGGAGCTGCAGCATCGGATAGCTCCCGGTGTTCGTCGGCGCGTGCTCCGGCAGCCACAGGACCGCCACCGCCCCCTCGGCGGCCTCCTCCGGCGAGGCCCCCGGCGGCCGGATGTTGCGGAAGGTGAGGCGGGCGCCGAGCACCCGCGCCTGACCGGCCGCGATCGTCAGGCCCAGGCCGTGCCCGCGGCCCGCGCGGTCCGCGGAGCCGGTGCGGAAGCGGGACGGGCCCTCGGCGAGCAGCGCCTCGGGGAAGCCGGGGCCGTGGTCGCGCACCCGGACCACCCGGCCCTCGACGCTGACCTCGATGGGCGGCTTGCCGTGCTTGGCGGCGTTGGCGACGAGGTTGCCGAGGATGCGCTCCAGGCGGCGCGGGTCGGTGGTGACCTCCGACTCGTGCACGATCGTCACCCGCACGTCGTGGCTCAGCAGCGCCATGCGGCGGCTGACGAATTCGCCGAGCGTGATGTCCTGCAGCTCGGCCCGCTCGGACGCGGAGTCGAGCCGGGCCACCTCCAGTACGTCCTCGACGAGCGTGCGCATCGCCTGCGCCCGGTCCTTGACCAGCTCGGTCGGCCGTCCCGGCGGCAGCAGCTCGGCGGCGGTGAGCAGCCCGGTCACGGGGGTGCGCAGCTCGTGCGCGATGTCGGCGGTGACCCGGCGCTCGGCCTCCAGGCGCTGCTTGAGTGCGTCGGCCATGGCGTCCACGGCCTCGGCGAGGTCGTCGGTCTCGTCGCGCACGTGCCCGCCGATGGCGTCCCGTACGGACACGTCGGTGTTGCCCTGGGCGACCTCGCCCGCGGCCGTCGCCGCCTTGCGCAGGCGCCGGGCCATCTGGCCGCCGATGAGGACGCCGAGGGCGCAGCCGCCGAAGACGACCGCGATGGAGCCGATGACGAGGGCCTGGTCGAGGTCCTTCATGATCGTGGTGTTGCGGTCGGCGAAGCGGCTGTGCACCGACAGGACGTGGCCGTCGCTGAGCGGCACGGCGCCCCAGATGTCGGGCACACCGTCGCCGTGCTCCTGCACGAAGGTGGCGCGGCGGCCGGTGAGGACCTTCTGCCGCAGCTCCTTCGGGAGCTGCGGGTCGTCGATCTTGGTGCCGTAGATGGCGCTGGTAGTGCGGCGCGCCTCGTAGTTGCGCTGGGCGATCTGGACGCGCTCGTCCTGGAGGTCGCGGGCGTTGTCGAGCATCGACACCCAGGCGGCGTTGTGCACGACCAGGCTCAGCGCCACCGCGACGAGCGCGCCGACCAGGCCGATGGCGGCGGCGATCTTCCAGCGCACGCCGGTGCGCAGCCGGGCGCCGACCAGCGACTGCAGCCGCTCCGACCACGACAGATCCCGCGGGTCCCGCGGCCCTCGCGCCCCGTCGCCCGGCCGCCGCCCCTGGAGCCCCCGCAACCGCCCCCGAAGCCCCCGAAGCCGCGCCCGCAGCCCCTCACCGGACGCGGACCGCGCCCCGTTCATGCCCCTGCCCATGGCAGACCCCTGTGTCCCCCCACGCCGCGAGCTCACGCCTTGAGCTTGTATCCGAACCCGCGGACCGTCTCGATGCGGTCCTGCCCCACCTTCGTCCGCAGCCGCTGCACATGCACGTCGACGACGCGCGTGTCGCCGCCCCAGCCGTAGTCCCAGACCCGCTCGAGGAGCTTGTCGCGGGACAGCACGGTGCCGGGCGCGGAGGAGAACTCCAGGAGCAGCCGCATCTCCGTCGGCGTGAGCGCGACGGGCTCGCCGCCCCGGCGCACCTCCATGCCCTCGGTGTCGATCTCCAGGTCGCCGAAGCTCAGCACGCCGCCGTCGGGGCTCTGGCCCTGATCGGCGGCGGGCGCGGCCGAGCCGGGGCCGCTGGCGTGCCCGAAGCGCCGCAGCACGGCGCGGATGCGGGCGACCAGGACGGCGCCGTCGAACGGCTTGGTCACGTAGTCGTCGGCGCCGGCCTCGAGGCCGAGGACGACGTCGATGGAGTCGGCCCGCGCCGACAGCATGATCACCGGCACGGTCGACTCGTCCCGGATGCGGCGGCAGAGGCTGACGCCGTCGAGGCCCGGCACCATCACGTCGAGCAGGGCGATGTCGGGCCGGTCCGCCCGGAACGCCTCTAGGCCCGACAGGCCGTCGGGCATGGCGGTGACCTCGAAGCCGTCGCGCTCCAGGGCGAGCTGCGTGGCCTCGCGGATGACGTCGTCGTCCTCGACGAACAGGACATGGGTGTGTTCTGCCATCGGGTGCTCTCAGTTCCGGTCTCGGTTCGGGGGCGGTCGGGGGTCGGGCGGCGGTCGGGCGGCGGTCGGTCGGAGGTCGGTCGGGGTCGGCCCGGGGTGGGACGGGCGGCGGTCAGGGCAGGTGGGCGTCAGTCCGACGACGGATCGGTCGTGTCGCCGTCCGCCGTGGTGCTGTAGTTGTTGCGGGTGCGGTCCTGCTCGGTGAAGTGGCTCGTCGACCAGCGGTAGGTGATGATCTCTTCTCCCGTCGGGTCCGCCACCGAGCCGTCCTTGCCGAACATCTGCTTGCTGACGACCAGGTCGCCCCGGTCGATCTCGGCGTACACGGGCGGCTGCTCGTCGGCGAAGACATTCTCGTACCTCTTGCCTTCGGGGCGATACACGTAACTGCCGATGCCCACCCTGTCACCGCAGGTCAGGACGTTCACGACGACGTCGTCCGACGCTGCTCCGGTCAGGTTGCCGTAGGCGACGTCCACCGGATACTCGTCGGCGGCGCACGGCTTCAGGTCCCGCTTGACGGCCAGGCTGACCTTCGGGTCGTCCTTCACGAGCTGGACCGCGTCGACGCTCTTCGGGGTCGGCGAGGGGGAGGCCGACGGCGCGGTGGACGGCACGGCGCCGACGTGGGCCGGGCCCTCGTCGCGGGTGCCGGAGCCGCCCGTGGAGCAGCCGGTGACGGCGAGCAAAAGGCCGAGGGCGGCGAGCACGGCCACTGCCGTACTCCCCGCCTTCCACTCCTTGGTGGCCCGGCCCGCTGGTCCGGTCCGGGCACTCAGGCCGCGCAACGCTCCCGCTCCTCACGTTCGAACATCCGCGCAGCAGGCCCTGCCGACTCGTCGGCGGCGCGGCTCTCCAGCTCCTGACGGAGCCGGGCGAGCGCGCGGTGCAGCGTGCTCTTGACCGTGCCGGCCGACATGCCGAGCGCGGCGGCCGTCTCCTCGGTGGACATCTGCTCCCAGTGTCGCAGCACCACGACGCTGCGCTGCTTGGGGGCGAGCACCTTCATGATGTCCATCAGGAGGGCGCGGTCCGCGTGCTGCTCCGTGGAGTCGTCGACGCAGGCGTCCGGCAGCTGCTCGGTGGGCACCTCTTCGAGCTTGCGGGCGCGCCACCACTCGGTGCGCGTGTTGATCATGACGCGGCGCAGGTAGGCGTCCGCGAGCCGCTTGTCGGCTATGCCGTCCCAGCGGCCGTAGGTCCGTACGAGCGCCGTCTGCAGCAGGTCCTGGGCGTCGACCGGGTCCGGGACGAGCCGCCGGGCGCTGCGCAGCAGGGCGTCCTGCCGAGTGCGGACGTACTCTTCGAACTCGAGCACCTCGCCGTGCGCCATACCCAACCGCCTCCGATCCCGTTCATCCCCGGCTGCCCCCGGTCGATTCCCGGGTGCCTCTCGACCGCTGATCCCTTGCCTGTGCGGTACGGGTAAGAAGTTACGGAGGGCGTGTCACGGCGCTGTGCGGAGCAGCCCGCGACGGACGCACGGCTGTACGTAGGTTGTGTAACAGAAGTAGGCCGGACGTAAATCGGCAGGTGAGTGTGGGCGTGGATGCCCTTTTTGTCGCTGATTTCGTCGCTGTTTCGTGTCAGCGGGCTGTGATGTGAAGGCCGGGGCCCGCGGGTGTCAGGTCAGCGGCAGGCGGTAGTACCCGTCCGGCAGCGGCTCCACCAGACCGTCGGAGACCAGGCCGTCCAGCGCCCGGGCCCGCTGCACCGGCTCGTCCCACACCCGGTCGAGCGCGGACTGCGGCACCGGCGAGACGGCCTCGCGCAGCACCGCGAGGAGCTTGCCGCGGACCTGGCGGTCGGTGCCCGCGTACGTCTGGCCGCGGCGGGCGGGACCCTCGTGCGCGGGCTTGCCCGCCGCCAGCCAGGCGCACTGCGCGGCCAGCGGGCAGCGGGCGCAGTTCTCGTTCTTGGCGCTGCACACCAGCGCGCCCAGCTCCATGGAGGCCGCGGCCCAGCGGGACGCGGTGTGCTCGTCCTCGGGCAGCAGCGCGCGGGCCAGCTTGCGCTCGGCCGCGGTGGTGGCGTTCGGCGGGTACTGCACGCCGGTCACCGAGCGCGCGAAGACGCGCCGCACATTGGTGTCGAGCACGGCGTGCCGCTGGCCGTACGCGAACGACGCGACGGCCGCCGCGGTGTACTCGCCGATGCCGGGCAGCGCGAGCAGCTGCGCGTGCTGTGCCGGTACGTCGCCGCCGTGCCGCTCCGTTATGGCGACGGCCGCGCCGTGCAGGCGCAGCGCCCGCCGCGGATACCCGAGCCGTCCCCAGGCGCGCACGGCCTCACCGGGTGCCTCCTTGGCGAGGTCGGCGGGGCGCGGCCAGCGGGCGAGCCACTGCTCGTACACGGGAAGCACCCGGCTCACCGGCGTCTGCTGCAGCATGAACTCGCTGACCATCACGCCCCAGGGCCCGGCGTCCTCCCGCCGCCACGGCAGATCACGCGCGTTGGCCTCGAACCAGGCGATGACGGGGGAGTGGAACTGCTCGTCCAGCGAACGGGCGTCGGCAGTGCCGGCGGCGACGAGATCGGCGGCGAGGGCGGTCGGCATGGGTCGATCCTGCCACGGGGGTGGCGGGCCGGGGGCCAACAGCCGCGTGTCGGCCTGCGGCCTCGCTCTTGGACGTCGGGCGGGCTCGGTGTCCTCTCCGCGTGGGCCGGGGGTGCTGCCGGTCGGCCTGCGGTCTCGTCCTCGAGCGCCGGGCGGGCTGGATCGGGCTTGGTGTCCCCTTCGGGTGGGCCGGGGGTGCTGCCGGTCGGCCTGCGGTCTCGTCCTCGAGCGCCGGGCGGGCTGGATCGGGCTTGGGTTTCCCCTCGGGTGGGGCGGGGTGCTGCCGGTCGGCCTGCGGCCTCGTCCTCGAGCGCCGGGCGGGCTGGGTGGGTGGGCGGCTGCGCCCCGGACGGGGAGACCTGACGATCGACAGGGGCGGTGGTCGGCCGGTGGCACGTACCGTCGAGGGAGTGAAGAGTGCCCGCACGATGGACGTCGCCCTCTGGGTGGCCCTCGCCGTGCCCGCGGTGAGTGCCGACGCGATCGGACTGAACGAACCCCGCCCGCTGTGGGCCCGGTTCGGGGGTCTCGTGGTCCTCGCCGCGGCCACGGCGACCTGGCGTACCCGCCCGGCCACCGCCTTCCTCTTGGCCGCCGCCCTCGGCCTGACCGCCCCCGCCCTGTTCTCCGTGTCGTACGGCCCCGCCCTCGCCGTGCTCGCGCTGCTGCTCGGCCGGCACGGCACCCGCGCCCGCCCGGCGCTGCTGGCGTTTGCGGCGGTCTGGGCGGCGGGCACGGTCAGGATCCTGGTCCGGGACGTGGACCCGGTCGTGGAGTGGCTGGTGCTCATGGGCACGCTGCTGTTCGGCGTGGTCTTCCCCTGGCTCGCGGGCCGCTACTGGCGCCAGGGCCGGGCCCTCGCCGCCGCGGGCTGGGAGCGCGCCGACCAGCTGGAGCGCGAGCAGCGCATCGTCGCCGACCGGGCCAGGCTGCGCGAACGCGCCCGCATCGCCCAGGACATGCACGACTCCCTCGGCCACGAACTGAGCCTGATCGCGGTCCGCGCGGGCGCCCTCCAGGTGGCCGCCGACCTCCCCGCGCACCACCGGGCCGCCGCGTCCGACCTGCGCGAGGCCGCCGCGACGGCCACCGACCGGCTGCGCGAGATCATCGGCGTACTCCGGGACGAGGGCGACGAGAGCGCCCCCCTGGCCCCGCCCGGCGAGACGGTGGCACAACTCGTCGCGCGCGCCGCGGAGT
The DNA here is from genome assembly GCF_045070545.1 of Streptomyces sp. RK9. Lineage (NCBI taxonomy): Bacteria > Bacillati > Actinomycetota > Actinomycetes > Kitasatosporales > Streptomycetaceae > Streptomyces > Streptomyces sp. RK9. Next base: position 1,566,586 of record NZ_CP173704.1, read on the forward strand.
CGGGCCTTCCGGTGCGGTACGAGGACGACGGCACCGACGCGTCCGACGGCGCCGGGCGCATCGCGTACCGCGTGGTCCAGGAGGCCCTGACCAACGCCGCGAAGTACGCGCCGGGCGCCCCGGTCACCGTCACGGCGACCGGCACCGGCTCCACCACGACGATCGAGGTCAGCAACGGCCCGCCCCCGCACGGCGACGCACCCCGTCCCGCCCCGCCGGACGGCGGCTCCGGCCTGGCCGACCTGCGGGCCCGGGTCGCGGCGGGCGGCGGCACGCTGACCGCGGGGCCGCGGGGCGGCGGGTTCCGCGTCACGGCGAGGCTGCCGGCGGCCGGAGCACCCCGCCCCGCGGCGCCCGAGCCGACGCCCCCGCCCCCGGGCTCCGTCCTGGCCCACGCCCGCCGCCGCACCGCCCTCACGTTCGGCGCCGCCGTCGCCATCGGCGCCGTGCTCGTGGCGGGCGCGTTCACCTGGTACGCGTACACGAAGACGCACTCCGTCCTGCGGCCCGCCGACTACGCGGCCCTGCGCGTCGGCCAGCCGCAGTCCCAGGTCGCCGCCGTGCTCCCGGACCGCAGCGTCACGGACCCGCCGGTGGAGCGCGCGCCGACCCCGCCGCCCGCGGGCGCGGACTGCCGCTACTACCGCTCCAGCGGGGAGCTCTTCACCTCCCTCACGCACTTCAGACTCTGCTTCGACGACGGAAGGCTGGTGGACAAGACAGTGATCCCCAAGGCGGGCGCGGACCGGAGCATGCGGGGTGAGGCGGCGTGGGCGCGGTGATCCGGGTGCTGCTCGCGGACGACGAGGCGATGATCCGCGCGGGTGTGGGCGCCATCCTCGCGGCGGGCACCGACATCGAGGTGGTCGCGGAGGCCGCCGACGGCCGCGAGGCGGTCGACCTCGCCCGCGCGCACCGCCCCGACGTGGCGCTCCTGGACATCCGCATGCCGCGCCTGGACGGCCTCGCGGCGGGGGAGGAGATCGTACGGACGCTGCCGGGCACGGCGGTCGCCATGCTCACGACGTTCTCCGAGGACGCGTACGTGGCACGGGCGCTCGGCGGCGGCGCCACCGGCTTCCTGCTGAAGTCCGGCGACCCGCACGAACTCATCGCGGGCGTACGGGCGGTGGCGGGCGGTGCCGCGTTCCTCTCGCCGCGGGTGGCGCGGCAGGTCATCGACGGCTTCGGCGCCCGCCGACTGGCGCGCGGGGCCGAGGCGCGCGCCCGGGTCGCGCTCCTGACGCCCCGTGAGCGCGAAGTGCTCGGCCTGGTCGGCGCGGGCCTGTCCAATCCGGAGATCGCCGCCCGCCTCCACCTGGTCGAGGGCACCGTCAAGGCCTACGTCAGCGCGGTCCTCGACCGCCTGGAGGTCAAGAACCGCGTCCGCGCGGCGGTCGTCGCGTACGAGGCGGGCCTGGTGGCGGACGACGGCGCGGGGGAGCCGGCTTCGGGGTGAGGTCGCCCGACTCCCGCTTCAGGAGCGGGGGTCGGGGCCCTGGGGCCGGTACTGCGGCTGGTGGCCGTAGGGGTCCTGGCCTTGGTACGAGCCCTGTCCCTGGTACGCGTCCTGTCCCTGATACGGGTCCTCGCCCTGGTACGCGCCCTGCCCCTGGTACGCCTGCTGCCCCTGGTAGGCGCCCTGCCCTTGGTACTGGCCCTGGTACGGATCCTGATGCCCGCCCTGGTGCGCCCCTTGGTGCGCGTCCTGGTGGCGGCGCAGCGTCATCGTCTGCTCCTGGGGCTGCTCGGCGCGCGCGGGCCGGTACGGCAGCGAGTTCTCGTACTGGCCGCCGTGCCCGGCCTGGCCCCCCTGCCCGTACGGCCCGGACTGCTGCGGCACGTACTGCCCGGTCCCCGCGGCCGGAGCGGTCGCCGGGCCCGTGCCCTCGCCCGCGAACCACCTGACCACGCCGGTCCGCGACCCCCGCATCGTCTCCGTGATCCGCGTCACAGGCCGGGCGGCGAGCTTCACCGCGAGGAACACCACGACCGCGCCGAGGACCAGGCCGACGGCCACGTCGTGCGGGTAGTGCACGCCCACGAACACCCGCGAGAACGCCATGAGCACCGCCATCGGCAGGGTCAGGGCGGCGATCCGGGGCCAGGCGAGGGCGAGGCCCACGGCGGCGGCGCCCGCGATCGTCGAGTGGTTGCTCGGGAACGACCAGTCGCCGTGCGGCGGGCACTCCACGAGCGGCTTGAGCGCCCCGGACACCGCCCGGCACGGCCGCTCCTCCTCGATGAAGGACTTCACGGTCTCACTGATGACGTACGCGAGGGCCGTGCCGAGCGGCGCGAGCACCGCAACCGCCACGGCCCGCGGGTCCCCGCGCCGCGCCCGCCACCAGGCCACGACGAAGAGGACGCCGAAGAGCAGCAGCCCGAGCTCCGTCCACACCTCCGCGAGGTGCTGCACCCACGAAGGGGTGTCGTGGGCGAATTCGGTGACGTCTAGGTAGAGGCCGGAAGAATCCATGGTGTCCATGATTCCGGACCGTACGCAGTGGTCCGGCACCGTCACATCCGGCGATGGGCGCATCGTGGACCTGACGAAAGTCAGGGGTGGGTGCCGTGGAGGGCGTTCCGGGACGGCGCCGCGAGGGCGTCGCGGGGTGTCCCGGGGGTCGTTCCGGGGCCTTCGGGCGGGCCTGTCCGGGATGATGATCCGCAAAAGTTGTGGCCTGAGGCGGCGGGTGGGGCAGGACAACGCCCGGTTCTCTCGTAAGGTTTGGGCGTGGGATCTCTGCGCAATCCGATCGGGCCGCTTCCCTCCTCCATCTACTGGCGTCGGAGGGCCGTCCTGCTGTCCGTCGTCGGACTCCTCTTGCTCCTTGTCGTGTGGGCCCTAGCCTCGGGCGGAGGCGGCGGGGACAACGGCGCTGACGGTCCGTCGGGCAACGGCCCCGCCACGTCCATCACGCCCGGGCCCTCCGGATCCGGGCCCGCGATCAGCGAACACCCGGGCGGCCGGGACGAGTCGGAGGGCGGGGAGGACGGCGGAGGCGACGGCTCCGGCGACTCCGACGGCTCCGGTGACGCGAAGGGCTCCGGCGGCTCGGGCTCCGGCGGTGACTCCGCGGGCGGCTCCGGCGGCTCCGGCGGCTCGGACGACGCGAAGGGCGGCGGCGGGTCGGGCGCGCGGCTCCCGGCCGGGTCCTCCCTCGCCAACTGCACGCCCGGCGCGGTCAAGTTGAAGCTGCGCAGCGTACGGAACTCGTACGCGCCCGGGCAGAAGCCGAAGCTGGAGCTGACCGCCGTCAATGGCGGCGGGAAGGCCTGCAAGGTCGACCTCGGCGGCAAGGGCGCCGTCGTGACGATCACCCTGTCCGGTGCGGACGACGCGATGTGGTCCTCGAACGACTGCCCCGGTGCCGCGGCGAGCCTGCTGTTCAGGGTCCCCGCGAACGGCCACGCCACCTACTCCTTCGAGTGGGACCGCAAGGCCAGCGCCCCCCAGTGCGCGACGCCTCCGGCGGGCGGCGCGAAGGCGGGCACGTACCTGGTGGAGGCGAAGGCGGCGGGCCTGGGCGGCGACCAGGCGTCGTTCGTGCTGACGAAGGACTGACGCCGGGGCTTCTTCCGCGCCGCCGCGGAGCGGCGGAAAGAGGGCAAGCCCAGGCCGAGGGCACCCCGAGCCCCAGCGGGGCCGCAGGCCGACGTACCCGCCGCGAACCGGGCCGGACGGCTACACGTACCGCTCGAGGATCGACGACTCCGCAAGGCGCGACAGCCCCTCGCGGACGCTGCGGGCCCGCGCCTCCCCGACCCCGTCCACCGTCTGGAGGTCGTCCACGCTCGCGGCGAGCAGCTTCTGCAGGCCGCCGAAGTGCTCGACGAGCCGGTCGATGATGGCGCCGGGCAGCCGGGGCACCTTCGCGAGCAGCCGGAAGCCGCGCGGCGACACCGCGGAGTCGAGGGTCTCGGGCGAGCCCGTGTACCCCAACGCCCGGGCCACCGTGGGCAGTTCGAGCAGCTCGGCGTGGGTGAGGGAGTCCAGCTCGGCGAGCGCCTCGTCCACGGTGCGCGAGCGCTTGGCGGTGGGCTCCGGTACGTAGTCACGGACGACCAGCTCGCGCTCGGGCTCGACGCCCGCGATCAACTCGTCGAGCTGGAGGGTCAGGAGACGGCCGTCCGTGCCCAGCTCGACCACGTACTCGGCGATCTCCTTGGCGATGCGCCGCACCATCTCCAGGCGCTGGGCGACCGCGGTGACGTCCCGGACCGTCACAAGGTCCTCGATCTCCAGGGCGGACAGCGTGCCCGCGACCTCGTCGAGGCGGAGCTTGTACCGCTCCAGGGTCGCGAGGGCCTGGTTGGCACGTGACAGGATCGCCGCCGAGTCCTCAAGGACGCGGCGCTGACCGTCCACGTAGAGCGCGATCAGGCGCATCGACTGCGAGACCGACACGACGGGGAAGCCGACCTGCTTGCTGACCCGGTCTGCCGTGCGGTGCCGGGTGCCCGTCTCCTCCGTGGGGATGGTCGGGTCCGGGACCAACTGCACGCCCGCGCGCAGGATCTTCGTGATGTCCTTGTCGAGCACGATGCCGCCGTCGAGCTTGCACAGCTCACGCAGGCGCGTGGCGGTGAACTCGACGTCGAGGACGAAGCCGCCCGTGCACATCGACTCGACGGTCTTGTCCGAGCCGAGCACGATGAGCCCGCCCGTGTTGCCTCTGAGGATCCGCTCCAGGCCGTCGCGCAGGGCCGTGCCCGGCGCGACCGCGCTCAGGGAGGCGCGCATCAGCCCGTCGGCACCGGAGCCTCCACCGGGCTTGCCGGGAACCGCTGCCCGGTCGTTGGCTGCCACTGCACTCCTCCGGTCGCAGGTTGTCCAAGCCCTCCCCCACACGCCTCGATACGCCTTGCTTCGTACGGATGGGCGAGACCAGGGCAAAGTCTACCGGCGGACTTCGTCCTGGCGTGGGGCCTCTTGACGACGCGATCTCGGAAGGACGCGCAGCGCGTCGCCCATGTCGGCGACTTCGGTGACCTTCATACCGGGCGGGACCTTGCCCGGGTCGGCCGGCACGAGAGCGTGCGTGAAGCCCAGGCGGTGGGCCTCGGCCAGTCTGCGCTGCACGCCGGTGACCCGTCTGACCTCGCCCGCGAGGCCGACCTCGCCGATCGCGACGAGGTTCTTCGGCAGCGGAGTGTCGCTCGCGGCGCTGGCCAGGGCGAGCGCCACGGCGAGGTCGGCGGCGGGCTCCGACAGCTTCACGCCGCCGACCGTGGCGCTGTAGATGTCGCGCTTACCGAGGGCGCTGATGCGGCCGCGCTGCTCCAGGACCGCCAGCATCATCGAGACCCGGGACGTCTCCAGGCCCGACGTGGTGCGGCGCGGCGAGGGGATCTGGGAGTCGACGGTGAGCGCCTGCACCTCGGCGACCAGGGGGCGGCGGCCCTCTAGGGTCACCGTCAGACAGGTGCCGGGGACCGGCTCGTCGCGGCGGGTCAGGAACAGGCCGGAGGGGTCGGCGAGGCCCGTGATGCCCTCGTCGTGCAGCTCGAAGCAGCCGACCTCGTCCGTCGTCCCGTACCGGTTCTTCACGCCGCGGACCAGGCGGAGGCGGGCGTGCCGGTCGCCCTCGAAGTGCAGCACCACGTCGACCAGGTGCTCCAGGAGGCGCGGGCCCGCGATGGCGCCGTCCTTGGTGACGTGGCCGACCAGGAGCGTGGACATGCCGCGCTCCTTGGACGCGCGGATCAGGGCGCCCGCGACCTCACGGACCTGCGCCATGCCGCCGGGCGCGCCGTCGATCTCCGGCGAGGCGACCGTCTGCACCGAGTCCAGGATCAGGAGCGAGGGCTTGACCGCGTCCAAGTGGCCGAGGACGGCGGCCAGATCGGTCTCCGCGGCCAGATACAGGTGGTCCGCGATGGCGCTGATGCGGTCGGCGCGCAGGCGGACCTGGCTGGCCGACTCCTCACCGGTGACGTAGAGCGTGCGGTGGTCGTCCGTGGCCGCCTTCGCCGCGACGTCGAGCAGCAGCGTGGACTTGCCGACGCCCGGCTCACCCGCGAGCAGCACCACGGCGCCCGGCACCAGGCCGCCGCCGAGGACGCGGTCCAGCTCGGGCACGCCGGTGGAGCGGGCGGTGGCGCGGCGGACGTCGACCTCGCCGATGGGCACCGCGGAGGAGGTGACCCGGCCGGGGGTCGTCGTGCGCACCGCGGGCGCGCCGTACTCCTCGACCGTCCCCCACGCCTGGCACTCGGGGCAGCGGCCGAGCCACTTGGCCGTCTGCCAGCCGCACTCGGTGCAGCGGTAGGACGGCCGGTCCTTACTGGATTTCGTACGGGCAGCCATGCACGAACCGTAGCCGCCACCACTGACAAGGCGCCCCGAACCCCTCCCTCTCGAACGGGCAACGGAATCATGGCTTCCTGTCCCCTTTTGAGGGATCTGTTCACCCGTAAGGATTAAATGTGCTCAAGGGGGCAGAAGGCGCCTGCATCATGCGCCTAACTTCGCACGGGTGATGAGCAGCAGCCCGGAAACTCCCACGTACACCACCGGCGCGCACCGGGCGCATCCGGGCGCCCGTAAGCGGGTGGTGCCGCGCACGGTCGCCCAGGCGCCGCCCGCGCACTACGAACCGTTCCTGGACGGCCTGTTCACGTACTGCCTGTCGGTGCTGTGCGACCACGACGCGGCGACCGCCGCGCTCGGCGACGTCCTCGTGCTGGCCGAGCGGCGCGGCGCCCGGCCCGACGGCGACACCCGTGCGTGGCTGTACGCCCTCGCCCGCTGGATGTGCCTGCGCGCCCTCGCCGAGGCCAAGCAGCGGGGCCGCCACGGAGCGCAGGCCGGGGGCGGCGCGTCCGGGGGCGCCTCGCCCGGAGCGAGCACGTCCGCCCCGGTGGCCGCCCCCGCGTCGCCCGCCGCCCCCGCCGCCCCCGTCGACGAGACCGCCCGCGCCCGCCGCCGCGAACTGGCCCAGCTCGCCTGGCCCGAGGCCGCGGGGACCACGCCGGAGCAGCGCGAGGCCCTGGAGCTCGCCGTCCGGCACCGGCTCTCGGCCAAGGAGGTCGCCGCCGTCCTCGGCCTCGACCCGGCCGCTGCCCGTGACCTGCTGGCCTCCGCCGCCTGCGAGGTGGAGCGCACCCGCGCGGCCCTCGCCGTCGTCGAGACCGGAACCTGCCCCATCGTCGCCCGCCTCACCGGCGACAACCAGGTCCTGCTCGGCACCGCCCTGCGCCGCGAGCTCGTCCGGCACGTCGACGACTGTCCGCAGTGCCGCCGCACCGCCGAGCGCACGGGCTCAAGCGCCTGGCCCGGCACCGCCGTCACCCCGGCCGCGCTGCCCGTCGTCTCCGCCCCGCGCGCGGCCCTGCACCACGCCATGGCCCACACCCCGCGCGCCAAGGGCAGGCCCCGCGGCGGCGGCCCGCGCTTCGACCGGCGCGGCTTCCCGATGGACCCCAAGGACCACGCGGCCCGCCGCGAACGCCTGCGCGCGCGTGCCGTCACCACCACGGTCGTCGCCACCGTCGTCGCCGCCCCCGTCCTCGCCCTCTGGGCGGCCTACCGCGGCGCGCCGCTCACCGGCGAGGGCCACGACGGCCGCTCCGCGAGCGCCGCGGAGGCCGACGACGGCGCCGGCGGGGGCCCGCGGGGCAGGGAGGACTACGAGAACGCGGGCAACGCCCGCACCGACCCCGACCGCTTCCGCGACGGCCGCGGCGGACCCGGTGTCTCCGTGGAGGTCATCAGCCCCGGCGGACCCGCGGGGTCGGGCCCCGGCGCCGGCCGCATCGGCGTCCAGGCCCGCTCGCACGGCGGCGTCACGCTCATCACGCTGACCGGCGGCGGCAGCTCACCGGTCCGCTGGTCCGCGAGCACCGGAGCGTCCTGGCTGGCCCTCAGCCAGTCCTCGGGGACCCTCTCGCCCGGCGAGTCCGTGACGATCAGGGTGTACGTCGACGCCGACCGCGAACCCGCGGGCCACTGGAGCGCCCGCGTCACCATCGCCTCCACCGGAGCGGTCATCTCCCTGGAGGGCTACGGAAGTTCCGCACCGCCGCACCGCCCCGGCAACCCGGGCCCCCGCCCGACGGCAACCCGCCCGGGCCCGTCCGACCCGGACCCGACCCCCACCCAGGGCAACCCCACCCCGACACCACCCGACCCGGACCCGACCCCGACCACTTCGGCACCCCCGGACCCGACCCCGACCCCGTCGGACCCGGGCACGCCCACACCACCGCCAGGCGGGGACCCCGGACAGGGCTGAGCCCGGGGGCGAAGGCCCGGGCGGACGGGGTCTTCCGAGGGGCGGGGGGAACTGCGCGCTCAGCCCAGCACGGTCCCGCACCCGCCGACGGCGAATCCCCCAACGGTGATCAGGCGCACCCGCGATCAGGCGCCCCGCCAGGATCCGCAGGATGCGGAGCGATCAACGGCAACTGAGAGGCAAGCCGCGCCTCACACAGCTCGACCAGCTGGTCGTACCCCGCCTTACCCATGAGCTCGATCAGCTCGGGCCGATAGGACACGTACACCGGGTCACCCGCACCGTGCGCCGAGGTCGCCGACGTGCACCACCAGTGCAGGTCGTGACCACCGGGCCCCCAGCCCCGCCGGTCGTACTCCCCGATCGACACCTGAAGGACCTTCGTGTCGTCGGGCCGCTCGATCCACTCGAACGTCCGCCGCACCGGCAGCTGCCAGCAGACGTCCGGCTTGGTCTCAAGGGGCTCGCGCCCCTCCTTCAGGGCCAGGATGTGCAGCGAGCAGCCCGCGCCGCCCGCGAACCCGGGCCGGTTCTGGAAGATGCACGAGCCGTTGTACGGCCGGGTCTGGCGCTCGCCGTCCTCGTCCTGCGACACCCAGCCCGACGCGGTGCCCACGTCGTGGTGCTGCCAGATGTCGGGAGTGAGCCGCGCCACGTAACCCGCGACCCGCTTCTCGTCGTCCTCGTCGGAGAAGTGCGCGCCCAGCGTGCAGCAGCCGTCGTCGGCGCGGCCGGCCTTGATGCCCTGGCAGCCGCTGCCGAAGACGCAGTTCCAGCGGGAGGTGAGCCACGTCAGGTCGCAGCGGAAGACCTGCTCGTCGTCCGCCGGGTCCGGGAACTCCACCCAGGCGCGCGCGAAGTCCAGACCCTGCTCGTCCTGGACCGCGCCGCCTCCGGCCGCCCCGGCCTTGGCGCCCTTCGCGGCCTTGCCGGGCTTCTTCGCCTTCTCGGCCTTCCCGGCCTCCTTGGCCTTCCGCTCGGCCTTGGCACCCTTGTCGGCCTTCTCCGCCCGCTCGGCCTTCTCCGACTTCGAGGACTCCGATGACTGCGACGGCTTCGTTTTGTCGGACTTCGCCTTTTTCGTCTTTGGCACGTCTCCAGGGTATGCGCGTACGTGTGTCCCCGAAGACCAGTGACGCCCGCCCGGACGCCGGGAGCGGCCCCGGGCGCAGTAGCGTTCCGTACATGAGACTCGGTGTCCTCGACGTGGGTTCGAACACGGTGCATCTGCTGGTGGTGGACGCCCACCCCGGCGCGCGACCGCTGCCCGCGCACTCCCACAAGGCCGACCTGCGCCTTGCCCAACTGCTCGACGAGGCGGGTGCCATCGGCCCCGACGGCGTCGACCTGCTCATCGCCACGGTGCGTGACGCGCTCCAGGCCGCCGAGGACAAGGGCGTCGAGGACCTCCTCCCGTTCGCCACCTCGGCCGTGCGGGAGGCGACCAACGCCGACGACGTGCTCGCCCGCGTCCGCACGGAGACCGGCGTCGACCTGCAGGTCCTCACTGGGGCGGAGGAGGCGCGGCTGACCTTCCTGGCCGTGCGGCGCTGGTTCGGCTGGTCCGCGGGCAAGCTGCTCGTCCTCGACATCGGCGGCGGCTCCCTGGAGATCGCGTACGGCATCGACGAGGAGCCCGACGCCGCGGCCAGCCTGCCGCTCGGCGCCGGCCGTCTGACCTCGGCCTGGCTGCCCACCGACCCGGCCGACCCGGCTGACGTGCGGGCCCTGCGCCGCCACGTCCGCGCCCAGATCGCCCGCACCGTCGGCGAGTTCAGCCGCTTCGGCAGCCCCGACCACGTCGTCGCCACCTCCAAGACGTTCAAGCAGCTGGCCCGGCTCGCGGGGGCCGCGCGGTCCACGGAGGGCCTCTACGTACAGCGGGAACTGAAGCGCAAGTCCCTGGAGGACTGGGTGCCGCAGCTCGCCGCCATGACCACCGCCGAGCGGGCCGAGCTGCCCGGGGTGTCCGAGGGGCGGGCCGGACAGCTGCTCGCCGGGGCGCTCGTCGCCGAGGGCGTGATGGACCTCTTCGGCGTGGAGTCCGTGGAGGTCTGCCCGTGGGCGCTGCGGGAGGGCGTGATCCTGCGCCGCCTCGACCACCTGCCGACGACCTGACGGACCAGGAAGGCCCGGTTTGACGTACGAGAAGGGGCCCGACGCGGGGGTCCGCCGCCCCTGGCCGAAGGCCCACCACCCCCGCCCCGCCGCCGGGGGCACCCCGTACGCTGTCCCCGTGGTGGAACCAGTCGTGCGCATCCCGGATGCGAAGGTCGCCCTGTCGACGGCCTCCGTGTACCCGGAGTCGACGGCGACGGCCTTCGAGATGGCGGCGCGCCTCGGGTACGACGGCGTCGAGGTCATGGTGTGGACGGATCCCGTCAGCCAGGACATCGAGGCCCTGCGCCGCCTCAGCGACTACCACCGGATCCCGGTGCTCGCCGTGCACGCCCCGTGCCTGTTGATCACCCAGCGCGTCTGGTCCACCGACCCCTGGGTGAAGCTCCAGCGCGCCCGCGCCGCCGCCGAGAAGCTGGACGCGTCGACGGTCGTCGTGCACCCGCCGTTCCGCTGGCAGCGCGGCTACGCCCGCGAGTTCGTCGAGGGCATCTGGCGGATGGCCGACGAGACGGACGTGCGGTTCGCCGTGGAGAACATGTACCCCTGGCGGTACCGCGACCGCGAGATGCTCGCGTACGCCCCCGACTGGGACGTCACCAAGGACGACTACCGCCACTTCACGATCGACCTGTCGCACACCGCGACCTCCCGCGCCGACGCCCTCCAGATGGTCGACCGCATGGGCGACCGGCTCGGCCACGTCCACCTCGCCGACGGCAAGGGCTCCGCGAAGGACGAGCACCTGGTGCCGGGGCGCGGCACCCAGCCCTGCGCCGAACTGCTCGAACGCCTCGCGACCAGCGGCTTCGACGGCCACGTCGTCATCGAGGTCAACACCCGGCGGGCCATGTCCAGCGCCGAGCGCGAGGCCGACCTCGCCGAGGCGCTCGCCTTCACGCGCCTGCACCTGGCGTCGGCCGCGAAGGTGCCCCGGTCGTGACCGGCGAGAGCGCCGCCCCCGCGCCCCGGCGCCGGGGCCGCCCCTCCCGCACCCAGTCCGAGCAGGGCCCCGCCATGCGCGAGGTGATCCTGGACGCGGCCCGCGAGCAGTTCTCCGAGCGCGGGTACGAGAAGGCGTCCGTGCGCTCCATCGCCAAGGCGGCGGGCGTGGACTCGGCGCTCGTGCACCACTACTTCGGCACGAAGGAACAGGTCTTCGCCGCCGCCATCGAGGTGGCCTTCGCGCCCGCGCTCGCAGCGCCGACGGCCGTGGCGGAGGGCTCGCTCGACGACGTCGGGGAGCGCCTGACCCGCTTCATCCTCGGCGTCTGGGAGAACCCGACGACCCGTACGCCGCTCCTCGCGATCGTCCGCTCGGCCGTCAACAACGAAACGGCCGCCGCGGTCTTCCGCCGCCTGATCTCCACCCAGCTCCTGGCCCGCATCGCCGAGCGCCTCGACCTGCCCGACGCCGAGCTGCGCGCGGAACTCGCGGCGGCGCAGCTGGTGGGGACGGCGATGCTGCGGTACGTCATCCAGGTCGAGCCGCTGGCTTCGGCGGACGTGGAGCAGATCGTGGCGCGGGTGGCGCCGGTGGTGCAGGGGCATCTGACCGGGCCGTAGCCGCGCGGGGCAGGGCGGGGCGTGGCGCGGTCCGCCGGAGGGCGCGGGCCCGCCGATGAGACGGTCGTCCCGGCATCCGGACACCCTGTCCGGATCTTGGATGACCGGCGTACGCTCGGCCGTAAGTCACACATGCCCCGAAGCATGACTCTTGAGGAGCGAGCGACGATGCCCGAGCTGAGGTCCCGCACAGTCACCCACGGCCGCAACATGGCGGGCGCGCGCGCCCTTATGCGGGCCTCCGGGGTACCGGGCGCGGACATCGGCCGGAAGCCGATCATCGCCGTCGCCAACTCCTTCACCGAGTTCGTGCCCGGCCACACGCACCTGGCCCCCGTCGGCCGGATCGTGAGCGAGGCCATCCAGGAGGCGGGCGGCATCCCGCGCGAGTTCAACACGATCGCCGTGGACGACGGCATCGCGATGGGCCACGGCGGCATGCTGTACTCACTGCCGTCCCGCGACCTGATCGCGGACTCCGTCGAGTACATGGTGGAGGCGCACTGCGCGGACGCGCTGATCTGCATCTCCAACTGCGACAAGATCACCCCCGGCATGCTGATGGCGGCCCTGCGCCTGAACATCCCGACGGTCTTCGTCTCCGGCGGCCCCATGGAGGCCGGCAAGACCACCCTGGTCGACGGCACGGTCCGAAAACTCGACCTGATCAACGCGATCAGCGACGCGGTGAACGAGAACGTCTCGGACGAGGACATCCTCCGCATCGAGGAGAACGCCTGCCCGACCTGCGGCTCCTGTTCCGGCATGTTCACCGCCAACTCCATGAACTGCCTGACCGAGGCCATCGGCCTGTCCCTGCCGGGCAACGGCTCGGTCCTCGCCACGCACACGGCCCGCAGGGCGCTGTACGAGCGCGCGGGCGCGACGGTCGTCGAGCTGACCAAGCGGTACTACGAAGGGGACGACGCCTCCGTCCTGCCGCGCAACATCGCCACCCACGCGGCCTTCGAGAACGCCATGGCCCTGGACATCGCCATGGGCGGCTCCACGAACACGATCCTGCACCTGCTCGCCGCCGCCCAGGAGGCCGAGGCCGGGTACGACCTGTCCGACATCGACGCCGTCTCGCGCCGCGTCCCGTGCCTCGCGAAGGTCGCGCCGAACGTCGCGCCGACCACGACGTACTACATGGAGGACGTGCACCGCGCGGGCGGCATCCCCGCGATCCTCGGCGAGCTCTACCGCGGCGGGCTGCTCAACGAGGACGTGCACACGGTCCACTCCCCGTCCATCAAGGAGTGGCTCGACGCCTGGGACGTCCGCAGCGGCTCCGCCTCCGAAGAGGCCGTCGAGCTGTGGCACGCGGCGCCCGGCTGCGTGCGCTCCGCCGAGGCCTTCTCACAGTCCGAGCGCTGGGACACCCTGGACACGGACGCGGCGAACGGCTGCATCCGCGACGTCGCGCACGCCTACTCCAAGGACGGCGGCCTCGGCGTCCTCAAGGGCAACCTGGCCGTCGACGGCTGTGTCGTGAAGACGGCGGGCGTGGACGAGTCGATCTGGACCTTCGAGGGCCCGGCCGTCGTCTGCGAGTCGCAGGAGGAGGCCGTCGAGAAGATCCTGAACAAGAAGGTCGTGGAGGGCGACGTCGTCGTCATCCGCTACGAGGGCCCCAAGGGCGGCCCCGGCATGCAGGAGATGCTCTACCCCACGTCCTTCCTGAAGGGCCGCGGCCTCGGCAAGGCCTGCGCGCTCGTCACCGACGGCCGCTTCTCCGGCGGCACGTCGGGCCTGTCCATCGGCCACGCCTCCCCGGAGGCGGCCTCCGGCGGCACGATCGCCCTCGTCGAGGACGGCGACCGCATCCGCATCGACATCCCGAACCGCTCGATCGACCTCCTCGTCGACGACGCCGAACTGGACCGCCGCCGCGAGGCCCTGGGCGGCGTGTACGCCCCCAAGTCCCGCGAGCGCAAGGTCTCGCAGGCGCTGCGGGCGTACGCGGCGATGGCGACCAGCGCCGACAAGGGCGCCGTGCGGGACGTGTCGAAGCTGGGCTGACCCCCTCCGCGGGCCGGTGCAGACTGTCCTGCTTTGTCCTGCAACTGGTGTGATGCGCGGGCGCGTCTATGGTGTGAGGTACATGCCATGGGCGGCCCGCGCCGCCCGTTCCACGGGGGATATGGGGTAGCAGGATGAGCAGTGAGGAACTCACGGTGACGGCTGGGGCAGTAGGGGCTGCCGAGCCGGACGGGACCGACATCGCCGAGCTCGACGTCGAGGCGGCGGCGGCCCGCAGCTATCCCGTCGTCGCGGACGTCAACGTCCGCTCGGGACCCGGCACGTCCTACGCCAAGGTCGGCCGCGTCCAGGCGGGCAGCCGCGTCTCCATCAGCTGCCAGCGGCCCGGCGAGACGGTCACGGGCCCGACCGGCACGTCGAAGATATGGGACAAGATCGGCACCGGCCGGTACGTGTCGGACACGTATGTGCGGACGGGGAGCAACGGGTACGTGGCGCCGCGCTGCTGAGACGCGGCGACCGCCGACGGCATGAAGCCGCCGGGGCCTTGGTGGATCCGGGCTCCGGCGGCTTCGCTGTGTGCCCCTCCGGGAGAGAAGCCCGTCAGTCCGACTTCGGCGGCTTCGCCGTGTCGAACGCGTACAGCAGGTTGTCCGACCCCGAGACCACCGCCACCCGCCCCGAGAGCGCCACGCGGGGACCCGTGCGCAGGCCCCCGTCGCCGTTGATCTTCGGGTCGGTGGACCAGAGGCGGCGGCCGTCGCGCGGGTCGAGCGCGGCGACCCGGCCCCCGCTCGACCCGAAGTACAGCCCGCCCGGCCCGGCCGTCGGCCCCGCCGCGCCCTCCACACCCGTGTGCCGGGCCCACCGGAGCCGGCCGGACCCGGCGTCGACCGCGCTGACCCGGCCGCTCTGCTCCGTGAAGTACACCGCGCCCCCGACGAGCCCGGGCGTCCCGCCGTACGTCTTGGCAAGACGGGTCGTCGTGACCTTGCCGCGCGCCGCGTCCAGGCGCAGCACCGCGTCGTACACGACGACGCCGATCTGCTCGCCCGCCCGCTGCCGCACCAGGACCAGCCGCCCGTCCAGCGCGCCGAGCGGCTGGACCGGACCGTCCAGGGTGACGGCACGCCCGGGCCTGCCCGAGGCCGGATCGACCGGGCGGACCGTGGCCCGTCGCGCCAGGCCGTCGGCGAGGTCGGCCTTCGGCGCGCACATCACGTACGCGCGGACGCCTGCGCCGAGGGGCGCGCACTGGCTGCCCGCGGGGACCGGGACCGTCCACAGGCTCCTGCCGGAGCGGGCGTCGCGGCCCTCGATCCGGTTGCCGTCCGCGTCGGCCGTGAGGACGGTCGCCCCGACCACCACGGCGTCCGCGGCGCCGGGGCCGGCGACGGTCGAGGACCGGGCGCCGAACGGCGCGGACCACAGCTCCTTGCCGCGCGCGGCATCGAGGGCGACCACCTCGTCGGTTCCCGACCCCTCGGTGGCGAAGCGGTAGCCGACGACGGTACGGCCGCCGTTCGCGAGCCCGGCGAGGGACGTGTCCTGGACCGGCACGCCAGGACCGCGCTCGGTCCACAGCCGCTTGCCGTCGGCGACCCGGACGCGGGTGGCGACGGAGCCGCCGCCCCCGCAGTACACGGAGTCGCCGTGCGGCAGACAGCGCACCTCGTCGGGGATCTTCGCCGTTCCCGCCGGTACGTCCTGCCGCCACGGCCGGAAGCCGTCGGGCAGGGCCGGTCTTGTCGCGGCGACGTTGCGGCCCTTGTCGTCCCGCTTGGCGTCCGGGCCGTCGTCGGAGGACCGGGAGAGGAGGGCGAGGCCCGCGCCGAGGACGGCGACGGCGACGACGGCGGCGACGGCGGCGAGGACGGGGCGCAGGCGGCGGCGGGCGGGGCGGCGGGTGGGGGAGGGCGAGGCGGAGGCCGGGGCTGAGGCCGGGGCGGCTGTGGGGTCGGGGACGGCGGGGCCGGGGGACGCGCCCGCGCCCGTACCTCTGCCCGTACCCGTACTCATGCCGCTGCCGGTGTCGCGCCCGCCGCCGGTGTCCCGGGACAGATGGTGCTGGGTCCGGGTGTCCCGGGTGCGCCCGCCGCCCGCGGCGACCTCCAGGTCGGCGGGCAGGTCGCGGAGCAGGACGAGGAGTTCGTCGACGGAGGGCCGGGCGGCCGGGTCCTTGGTGAGGCACGGCTCGACGGCGGTGCGCAGGGCGTGCGGGACGTCGCCGAGGGCGGGCGGCTCGTGGACGACCTGGTAGGCCGTCATATAGGGGGAGTCCGCGTCGAAGGGCCCCTGCCCCGTGGACGCGTACACAAGGAGCGTGGCCAGCGAGAAGACGTCCGAGGAAGGACCGACCCCGCGCGGGTTCTGCAACTGCTCCGGCGACATGAACGGCGGCGTGCCGATCACGCGCCCCGTCATCGTCAGCGTCTGCTGGTCGGCGGCGCGCGAGATGCCGAAGTCGATGACGCGCGGCCCCTCCGGCGAGAGGACGACGTTGGACGGCTTCAGGTCACGGTGGACGACGTCGGCGCGGTGGATGTCGCGCAGCGCCTCGGCGAGCCCGATGGCGAGCGTGCGCAGCTCGGCGCCGCCGATCGGCCCGCGCCGGGCGATGCGCTGCGCGAGGGTCGGGCCCTCTATGTAGGAGGTGGCCATCCACGGGTGCGGCCCCTCGGGGTCCGCGTCGACGACCGCGGCGGTGAACGCGCCGCTCACCCGGCGCGCCGCGGCGACCTCCTGCCGGAACCGGATGCGGAACTCGTCGTCGTCCGCGAACTGCTGGTGGATCAGCTTGATCGCGACCGGCCGCCCCGACGCCGTACGCCCGAGGAACACGGTGCCCATGCCGCCCGACCCGAGGCGGGCCTCGAGCGGGTAGCCACCGATCTCCTCGGGATCCCCTGAGCGGAGCGACACCTTTCGACCTCCGTTCCGGTCGTCCCCCGTGCGTCATGCCTGTCCGCACAAACTAGCGGCCGGGGGCCCGGGCGGGGCAAGGCGGGGGATGTCTTCGGCGTGGCCTGGCCCCTGGGCCTTGGGTGGACGAGGGTGATCATGGGGCTGCGCCCCTTTCCCCCGCTGTCGGCGCTCCGCGCCTCGTCCTCAAACGCCGGACGGGCTGTGGCAGCCGCCGGACGAGGGTGCGGGAGATGCCTGCCTGTGCGGGCGATAATCGAGGCGTGAGTGACCAACCGCGTGACGAACCCCGTACCGAGCTCTCGTCCGAGCCCTCGTCCGGGGGCACCGCGCCGGGGCCCCGGCCCGAGCCCATCCGCTTCTTCGGCACGAGCTGGGTCGACCACACGGACCGCTACGGCCTGCGCCGCGCCGGCGTCGCGGTCGGCGCGCTGGCCGCGGCCGTCGCGGGCTGCCTCGTGCTGCGCTTCGCGTACCAGGGCCTGGAGATCGCGGACGTGGGCGCGTTCGTGAACCTCCTCGTCGTCATCATGTTCGCGATCTGCAGCGCGATCGCGTTCCGGCGTACGTGGGAGGGCTTCGCCAAGCGCCACGACCCGCAGTCGGTGGCGTCGATGCGCAGCCTGATGATGATCGGCTTCGTCGGCTCCCTCCTCGCGTACTTCTTCCGCGCCCTGAAGGAGGCCCCCGGCGAGAAGCTGCACCGGGAGGAGTACGAGGCGGCGCGGCAGGAGTACGAGAAGCGGACGTCGCGCAGGACGAAGAACCCGTCGAAGCGGAAGCGCAGGAAGTAGCCGGCGGGGGCGCCCGGCCGGACGCTCGAAGAGGAGCGACAGCCGGCCGAAGCCGCGCGAACCCCGGCGAGGGGGCGGACGGCGAGGCAAGGATGACGCCATGCCGACCGACGACCACCTGGACCACCTGAACGCGCCCCGCACCACCAGCGAACCCTCCACCTCCTCCCTCGCCCTCTCCTTCGACACGGTGGCGACCCAGTACGCGGAGGCCCGCCCCGGCTACCCGCCCGAACTCCTCGCCACGATCGAGCAACTGGCGGAACGCCCTCTGGCCGGGGCCACGGTGGTGGACGTGGGCGCCGGTACGGGCATCGCCACGCGCCTGCTGCGGGACCGCGGGGCGCAGGTGATCGCGGTGGAGCCGGGCCCGGGGATGGGCGCACAGCTGCGGGCGTCGCTGCCGGAGGTCCCGCTGTTGCGTGCGGTGGGGGACGCGTTGCCCTTGGCGGACGCGTCGGCGGACCTCGTCACGTACGCCCAGGCCTTCCACTGGACGGACCCGGCGAGCTCGGTGCCGGAGGCCCTGCGCGTCCTGCGCCCCGGTGGCGCGCTCGCGGTGTGGTGGAACACGCCGGACCCGGATGTCGCCTGGGCGGCGGAACAGGAGGCCCGCCTGAAGTCCCGGCTTCCGGGCTACCACGCGAGCGGCATCAGCAGCGGCGCACCCGCGGTGATCGAGTCGGTGACCCCGGGCCTGACCCCGACCCACCGCCGCCTCCACTGGACCCGCCGAGTCCCCCTCTCCCTCCACCTGGCCCACCTGAGCAGCCGCTCCTACTTCGCAAACCTCGGCCCGGAACGCTCGGCCCCGGTCCTCGCCGACGAACGAACCCACCTGACCAAAATCTTCCCCAGCGGCGAGGTGGAAGAGGCCTACGCAGTAGACCTGACCCTCGTACGCAAGCCCTCGACGCGTCACTGACCCCCACGCCCGCTCCGTCCTGCCCGAAACCCTCAGCCTGTCCCACGGGCACCTTCGGCCTGCCCGGGACACTTCAGCCCGTCCGGCGATTGAGGACGAGGCGCGAAGCGCCGATTCGACGGAGGCTGCCCCACCCGAAGGGGACCCCCACCCCCGGGGCCCGGGGCGGAGCCCCGGTTTCGGGAAGGGGCGGGACTGGGGAATGCCCCGCAGGGCCACCGCCCCCCACCCCCCAACCCTTGACGGGCCCCACCCCCCACCCCGCATAATCATCACATGATGAATAACGAGCCCCCACCCCACCCGACACCCCCAACGACACCCCACCCGACACCCCCCACCTCCGCAATCGAAGCGACCTCCCTCACCACCACCCGAGGTCACCGCACAGTCCTGAAAAACCTCACCTTCACCGTCCCCCAAGGCCAGATCACCGGCCTCCTTGGCCCCTCAGGCTGCGGCAAATCCACCCTGATGCGAGCCATCGTCGGCACCCAGGCCAAGGTCACGGGCACCCTGAACGTCCTGACCCACCCGGCAGGCGCCCCCACCCTCCGCTCCCGCATCGGCTACGTGACCCAGGACCCGTCGATCTACGACGACCTGACGGTCCGCCAGAACCTGGAGTACTTCGCCGCGATCCTCTCCCCGGGCCACGGCCCCAAGGCGACCCGCCGCCGCGAGGACGTGACCCGAGCCATCGCGGAGGTGGACCTCACCACCCACGCGGACACCCTCGCGGCCAACCTCTCCGGCGGCCAACGCAACCGCGTCTCCCTGGCGGTGGCCCTCCTCGGCACCCCCGACCTCCTGGTCCTGGACGAGCCCACGGTCGGCCTGGACCCCGTACTCCGCCGAGACCTCTGGAACCTCTTCCACACCATCGCCACCGACAGAGGAACCACGATCCTCGTGTCGTCCCACGTCATGGACGAGGCGGAACGCTGCCACCGCCTGCTCCTCATGCGCGAGGGCGAGATCCTCGCGGACGACACCCCCGAGGCCCTCCGCACCCGCACGGCCACGGAAACGGTGGAGGAAGCCTTCCTCCACCTGGTGGACAAGGCAAACGCCGCCTGACGAACCCCCGGACCCGAACGCCCCCGGACCCGAACGCCCCCGAACCGAGCGAACCCCTCCCGGGCCACTCAAAAACCCACGGAGCCCTCATGACCCCGAACCGAACCCTCGCGACAGCGGCCCGAGTCCTACGCCAACTCCGCCACGACCCCCGCTCCATCGCGCTGATGATCCTCGTCCCGTGCGTGATGCTCCTGCTGCTCCGCTACGTCTTCGACGGCAGCCCGCACACCTTCGACGCGATCGGCGCATCGCTCCTGGGCGTCTTCCCGCTGATCACGATGTTCCTGGTGACCTCCATCGCGACCCTCCGCGAACGCACGTCAGGCACCCTGGAACGCCTCCTGGCCATGCCCCTGGCGAAGGGCGACCTGATCGCGGGCTACGCCCTGGCCTTCGGCGCCCTGGCCGTGATCCAGTCGGCCCTGGCCACGGGCCTGGCGCTGTGGGCCCTCGGCCTGGACGTGACGGGCTCGGCCTGGCTCCTGCTCCTGGTGGCACTCCTGGACGCCCTGCTCGGAACGGCCCTCGGCCTCTTCGTCTCGGCCTTCGCGGCCTCCGAGTTCCAGGCGGTCCAGTTCATGCCGGCGGTGATCTTCCCCCAACTGCTGCTCTGCGGCCTGTTCACGCCCCGCGACAACATGCAGCCGGTCCTGGAGGCGATCTCGAACGTCCTCCCCATGTCGTACGCGGTCGACGGCATGAACGAGGTCCTGCGCCACCCCGACATCACAGGCGACTTCATCCGCGACACGGTTATCGTCGCGGCCTGCGCCCTCCTGGTCCTGACCCTAGGAGCAGCAACCCTCCGCCGCCGCACCCCGTGAAGCCCACACACACCCACGCCCTCACCCCCCGTCCGCACACCGGACAACCCGCCACCCCACCCCCACCCGATGCGAGGATGACCCCGAACGACGCACCCCGGGAGGGCCCCGCCCATGAGCAAGCCGAGCACGCCGAGCAAGCCGAGCAAGCCGCAGTCCGCGACGAGGCCGCGCACCGCGACCAAGCGGAAGACGCCGAGCAAGCCGAACCAGAAGGTCGTCGCCGTCCTCGGCACCGGCAAGATCGGCGAAGCCCTGCTCAGCGGCATGATCCGCAGCGGCCGAGCCCCCGGTGACCTCCTGGTCACGGCCCGCCGCCAGGAGCGCGCCGACGAACTCCGCACCCGCTACGGCGTGGAGCCCCTCACCAACGCCGAGGCCGCCAAGCGAGCGGACATCCTGATCCTCGCCTGCAAGCCGCAGGACATGGCCTCCCTCCTGGGCGAACTCGCCCCGCACGTCAGCACCGACACCCTGGTGATCAGCGCGGCCGCGGGCATCACGACCACGTTCATCGAGGAGCACCTGGCCGACGAGACGCCGGTCATCCGCGTCATGCCGAACACGCCGGTACTGGTGGACGAGGGCATGTCCGTCATCTCCGCCGGCAGCCACGCCACGGCCGCCGACCTGGCCCACGCGGAGGAGGTCTTCGGCGCCGTGGGCAAGACGCTCCGGGTCCCCGAGACCCAACAGGACGCGTGCACCGCCCTGTCCGGCTCCGGCCCCGCGTACTTCTACTTCCTGGTGGAGGCGATGACGGACGCGGGCATCCTCCTCGGCCTCCCGCGCGACAAGGCCCACGACCTCATCGTCCAGGCGGCGATCGGCGCGGCGGTGATGCTCCGCGACAGCGGCGAACACCCGGTCAAGCTCCGCGAGAACGTCACCTCCCCCGCGGGCACCACCATCAACGCCATCCGCGAACTCGAGAACCACGGAGTCCGCGCCGCCCTGATCGCAGCCCTGGAAGCAGCCCGAGACCGCAGCCGAGAACTGGCCTCAGGCAACAACTCCTGACCCCATCCCGGCTCCTCTCAGCCCGCCCCCGGGGCAGTAGTTTTCAGCCCGTCCGGCGTTTGAGGACGAGGCTCGAAGCGCCGATTTCGGGGGAGGGCTGTCCCACCGGAACGGGACACCCACCCCCGGGGTCCAGGGGCGAAGCCCCCACGCGGCGGAGCCGCAAATTGGCACAGCCGGGAAGGGGCGGGACTGGGGAGAGCCCCGCAGGGCCCCTACCCCACACCCCCCAACACCTCCCTCGTCAGCACCACCCGAGCAAACCCACCCCCATGCAGGGAAACAGCCGAGGCCCGCCCAATCTCCTCAGCACTCCGCCGCCACCCAAACGGCCCCACCAGATCAAAGGTGTACGTCGCGTCATAGGCGAACACCACCTCGTACCCCAGATTCCCACCCATCCGAGCAGTGGTCTCCGCACACATATTGGTCTGAATCCCGGCCACCACGATCTGAGAAACCCCGGCCCCCCTGAGCCACGCATCCAGATCAGGCGTCCCATAAAACGCCGAGTTCACACTCTTCGAGACGAACAGCTCACCCCCACCCCCCTTACCGCGCCGCTGCTCGACGTACTCCTTGAACTCGTTGCCCACATACCCCGCCCGCAGCGGCGACTCCGGCTTGGGCGAGTCATGCCGTACGAACACGACCGGCCGCCCCGTCGCCTGCCACGCGTCGATGAGCGCGGCGATGTTGTCGTCGGCCTCGGGATTGTTCCGCGTGCCCCAGTACCCCTCCTCCTCGAAGCCCTTCTGTACGTCCACGACGACCAGCGCCGCGTTCTCCGCGATGTTCAGTGCGTTCTCCATGTCCACGATGCTGCCGCCAGGAGCCCCACCACCCCAGCCCTACAAAAGCCACCGATCGATGGTTTACTGCCACCGTGCCCGAGCCCCGCCCCACACCACCCCCGACACCGGAAGCAACCCCTCTCACACCCACCCCGAAAACAACCCCTCACCCCCAACGCATCGCCCTCCTCGCCTTCCCAGGCATCCGCTCCTTCGACGTCTCCGTGATCACCGAGGTCTGGGGCACCGACCGCACCGACCGCGGCGTACCCCCCTTCGACCTCCACCGCGTCGCCGCCACCCCCACCCCCGTCCCGATGCGCGCCGGCCTCACCCTCACCCCCGACCGCACCCTCGCCTGGCTGAACCGGCTGACCGGCACCGACCTGATCGTCGTCCCCGGCCTGGACGACCACCTGACACCGGCACCACCCCCACTACTGGAGGCCCTGCGCCGCGCCCACACCCGCGGCGTCACCATCGCGGCCCTGTGCGGCGGCGCCTTCACCCTGGCCCAGGCAGGCCTCCTGGACGGCCGCCGCGCCATCACCCACTGGAACCTCGTCGACCTGCTGCGAACCCACCACCCCCACGTCACCGTCGTACCCGACGCCCTCTTCATCGAGGACGACAACATCTGGACCGCCGCGGGCACCGCGGCCGGCATCGACCTGTGCCTGCACCTGGTCCGCACGGCCCACGGCTCGGAAGTCGCCGCGACCGTCGCCCGCTCGATGGTCACCGCCCCGTTCCGCACCGGCGGCCAGGCGCAGTTCATCGAGCACCCCACACCTCGCGCCGACCGCGACGCCGACGCCCTCGCCTCGGTCCGTGAATACGCCCTGCGTCACCTCCAGGAACCGCTCACCGTCTCCGACCTGGCCGCCAGGGCGGGCATGTCGGCGCGCTCGTTCGCCCGTCACTTCACCGCGGCGACCGGCACCACACCCCTGCGCTGGCTCCTGGACCAGCGCGTCGCCGCCGCGCAGAAGCTCCTCGAACGCACCGACCTGCCCATGCCCGAGGTGGCCCGCCGCGCGGGCTTCGGCAGCGAGATCACGATGCGCCAGCACTTCGCCTCGCGTCTCGCCACCAGCCCGCGCGCCTACCGCGCCACGTTCACCGGCACCGGCTCGGGCACCGCCG